>JAUIFH010000019.1 GCA_030429495.1 Alphaproteobacteria bacterium
CCTTCTGCCGCGCCCCATACTCACCGCCGCCTTCATATGGAACTGGTCGCGATGGCGACGCGAGCATCAAGTCGCCGCCGCCATCGCGCATCGAAAAACACGCCAAAATACGCAACTGTAGTACTAGCCTGCGCCTGACCGCGGCGCGAAGGAGTAGCGAATTTGGCCCACGATCTGATCTTGAAGGGCGGACGTGTCCTCGACCCGGCAAGCGGGCTCGACAGGGTCACCGACCTCGCCTTTTCCGGCAAAACACTCGCCGCCATCGGCAACGGCCTGTCCGGGGCCGAGGTGCGGGACGTCACCGGATGCATCGTAACCCCGGGAATGATTGACATGCACACGCATGTCTATTGGGGCGGCTCATCGCTCAGCGTCGATCCCGAAGCTTACATGCGCGCCAGCGGCGCGACCACGCTCGTTGACACCGGCAGCGCCGGCCCAGGCAACTTCGAGGGCTTCAAGGCCCATGTCATCGACCGGTCGACCCCGCGCATCCTCGCCTATCTGCATATTTCCTTCGCCGGGATCTTCGCCTTCTCGCCAACGATCAACGTCGGCGAAAGCCAGGACATGCGCCTGATGGCCGTGCGCGAGGCTGCCGAGGTCGCCGGGCACTTCCCCGAGCAGATCATCGGCATCAAGGTCAGGGTCGGCAAAAACACCTCCGGCGAGAACGGCATCCGGCCGTTGATGGCGGCGCTGGAAGCGGCCGAAGCCTGCGGCCTGCCGGTCATGGCCCATATCGACGAACCCGACCCGACCTATGACCAAGTGGCCGACGCGCTTCGCCCCGGCGACGTCCTGACCCATTGCTTCCGTCCCGCGCCCAACGCGCCCGTCACCGAGGACGGCAAGGTCCGCGAGGCCATCCTGAATGCCCGCGCGCGCGGCGTCCTCTTCGACATTGGCCACGGCATGGGCGCCTTCTCCTGGCGTTCGGCGGAACGGATGCTGGCCGCGGGCTTTCCGCCCGACACCGTCTCTTCGGACGTTCACGTCCTCTGCGTCGCAGGACCGGCGAAACACCTCCTGCACTCGATGAACAAGCTCTTTGCCATCGGCATGCCGCTGAACGACCTCGTGGCGGCGGCCACGATCAACCCGGCCCGCGCCATCCGGCGCGAGGCGCTGGGCAGGCTGGAGATCGGCGGAATCCCCGACGCGACGATCCTCGAGATTCTCGACCAAGAGGTCGTGCTTGCCGATGTCAGGGGCGAGACGCGGCGCTGCGGTCAGACCCTGAAGCCGCACGGCGTCGTGCGCGGCGGAACCTATTACAGCTCCACCGTCTGATCCGGCACCTGCGCGGCTGAGGCCTGTCCGCTCACCCGAAAGCTGATGATATCACAGCGTTTTCAGACGCCGCCGCACTCCAGCCAACCCCGCGCCCGCCGCCCTCTGCCCGACCCCTGCACAGGCTCGGAACCGATTTGGCGCGCACTCGCCTACCTCCGAGCAAACATTATTGCACATATGTGCAATGATTTTCTATTTTTTACTATCTTAGTCATCCAAACAACTGATTTTAATATTTTTTATACAGTAAACTGACAGCACGCAGGTGCACTATTATCCGATTATCGATTGACTCACCGAAATTTCTTCGGAAATCTCGGACCAATCCCGCCGCGAACAGGCGCGCCGACACACATCGATGCACCCGGGTGCATCCGTTCAAAAACGGCGATCCAGGCAAAATCGACGGCGGACGAGGGAGGAACCACACGATGCGGCACACGTGCTTGCAAACGTTTGCGCGGCCAGCGGACGCACAATGAGCGAGACTGCGCAGTCCGTGGACCGTCGGGCCGGAAACCGGTGGGTGACGCGGCTGAAGTACCGGACCCGCATCGCCATGCGTGAGCCGACGACGCTGATCGGCATCCTGATGGCAGCGCTCTTCAGCTACCTCGTCGTGGTGCCGATCGTCTCGATTCTGCTCGACGCCGTTCAGACCCAGTTCGGCGACGCCCGCCGCACGGGAACCGAAGTCGGCGGCTGGACCGGCTACTACATCCACCGCACCTTCCTCTCGCCCATCGCGCAGGACATGTTCTGGCAGCCGCTCAGGAATACGCTCAGCGTGGCCTTCGGCGCCATCGCCATCTCGGTGATCGTGGGCGGCATCCTGGCCTGGCTGGTGAGCCGGACCGACATGCTGGCCAGGCGCTGGTTCGCCACCGCGCTGATCGTGCCCTACATGCTGCCGGCCTGGACCTTCGCCCTGGCCTGGACGACTCTGTTCAAGAACCGCACGGTCGGCGGCCAGCAGGGCTGGATCGAGGCGATGGGCTTCACCCCGCCGGACTGGCTGGCCTACGGGCAGGTGCCGATCACGATCATCCTGGCTCTGCACTACACGCCCTTCATCATCCTTCTCTTCGGCAGCGCGCTGCGCCGCTTCGACAGCCAGCTTGAGGACAGCGCCCGGATGCTCGGCGCCAGCCGCGCCCGGATCTCCTGGTCGATCATCCTGCCACTGATGAAACCCGCGCTGATCTCGGCCATCGTGCTGATCTTCGCCAAGTGCCTCGGCGAGTTCGGCGTCGCCTACGTGCTGGGGCTGCCGGTTAAGTTCGACGTGCTCGCCACCTCGCTCTACCGCAACCTCGGCTCGCGCCAGACCGGCGTCGCGGGCGTGCTGGCGGCCTCGATAATGATCCTCGGGATCATGACGCTTCTCATCGACGCCTATCTCGTACGCGAGGCGCGCAAGTTCGTCACCGTGGGTTCCAAGGGCTCGATGAACCGGCTGACGAACCTGCGCGGCCTGCGCCTGCCCGCGACGCTCTTCGCCGCCTTCATCTTCTTCATCAGCGTCGGCCTGCCCGTCATGACCCTGTTCCTCTCGACCGTCATGCACGTGCCCGCCCGGTTCACCTGGGAGAACTTCACGCTCGACTACTGGATCGGCACCGACCTCGACACGGTCGCGCTCAAGAACGGCATCCTTCTCACGCCCGAACTGTGGAAAGCCGCCTGGAACACGCTCTGGATCGTCGGCTCGGCCTCCATCGTGTCGGGTCTCCTGGGCCTCCTCGTCGGCTACGCGGTCGTCCGCACGCCGCTGCGCTTCCTCGGCACCTTCCTCAGGCAGGTCACCTTCTTCCCCTACCTCGTGCCCGGCATCGCCTTCGCCGCGGCCTACCTCTCGCTCTTCGCGGTGCCCCGCGGGCCGATCCCGGCGCTTTACGGCACGATGGCGATCCTGATCCTCGCGCTCATCGCCGACCAGATGCCCTATGCCTCGCGCGCCGGCATCTCGGCCATGATGCAGCTCGGCAAGGAACCCGAGGAAGCGGCCCAGGTCGCGGGCTCGGGCTGGTTCCACCGCATGACCCGAATCGTGGTGCCGATCCAGAAGGGCTCGCTTGTCACCGGCGTGCTCCTGCCCTTCATCTCTGGGATCAAGGGCCTCAGCCTCTTCGTGGTGCTGGCCGTGCCCTCCACCGACGTGCTGACCACCTATTCGCTGCGGCTGGTCGACTACAACTACACCCAGGCCGCGAACGCCGTGGTCCTGATCGTCGCCGGGCTGGCGTACTTCGGCACGCTCACCGCGCAGAAACTCACGAAAACGAACCTTGCCGAAGGCCTGGGAGGATAAACGATGCCCGGTATCAAGCTGAAGAATGTCAAGAAAAGCTACGGCTCCTACGAGGCGATCCACCAACTCGATCTCGACGTCGCCGATGGCGAGTTCCTCTGTCTCCTCGGCCCCTCGGGCTGCGGCAAGACCACGACGCTGCGGATGATCGCGGGGCTCGAAAATCTCTCGAGCGGTGAACTGGCCGTGGGCGAGCGCATCGTCGACTGCCCCGAAACCGCGACCTTCATCGCCCCCGAAAAGCGCGGCATGGGCCTGGTCTTCCAAAGCTACGCCCTCTGGCCGCATCTCACGGTAGAGCAGAACGTCGAGTTCGGCCTGAAGCTGCGCAAGTTCGCCAAGGCGGCCCGTCAACAGCGTACCACCGAGGTGATGGAGGCGCTCGGCATCGGCGCCTACAGCAAGCGCCTTCCCTCGCAACTCTCCGGCGGCCAGCAACAACGCGTGGCGCTCGCCCGCATGCTCGCGGTGAACCCCGACGTTCTCCTGCTCGACGAGCCGCTCTCGAACCTCGACGCCCGCCTGCGTCTCGAAATGCGCGCCGAGCTGAAACGCATCCACACCCAGTTCTCAACCACGATCGTCTTCGTCACCCACGACCAGTGGGAGGCGATGACGCTCGCCGATACCATCGCTGTGATGAACGAGGGCACGCTTCAGCAACTGGGCACGCCCGACGACATCTACGACCGGCCCGCGAACCGCTTCGTCGCCGAATTCGTCGGCTCGCCCCCGATCAACATCCTCGATTTCGAGAACACGGGCGATCTGGTGCAGGGCGCGAAGAAATTTCTCGCCCGCCGCCATTCCGAGATCTCCGGCGTCGGCTCGGTCGGCATCCGCCCCGAATCCATCTCGCTCGTCGCGGGCCAGGACGGTCTCAGCGAAGGCGAGTTCGGGGCGCCCGCCCGCGTGGCCGCGATCCTGCCCACGGGCGGCAGCTGGATCATCGAACTCGAAACGGGCGGCGAGGTGATATTCATGAACACCCACGTCGCCCCGGCCATGCGCGAAGGCGACCAGATGTGGTTCCGGGTTCCCACCCGCGCGCTGAACGTCTTCGACGCGAAAGGCAACCGCATCTACGCCGCGGACCAGGTCCTGGCGGCGGCCGCCGCATGACGCCCACGTTTCTTCCCGAAGGAGAACCCATGACCCGACTACTCGCAAAGACCGCCGTGATTGCCCTCGGCCTCGCCGCCTCCGCCGCGCAGGCCCAGGACTTCGACCTCGACAAGCTGATCGAGGCCGCCCGCGCCGAGCCGCCGATCACCGTCTACGCCGTCACCGGCAAGATCGTCGGCACCGCCGAGGACTTCACCGCCCTCTATGGCGTCCAGGCCAGCGGCAAGAAGGTGAACGAGGCCGACCAGGTCGACCTGATGATCCGCGAATTCCAGGCCGGCAACATCCAGGGCGACCTCAGCGTCGCGGCCGACGTCGCCTCGATCATGGCCCAGCTCCTGCCCGAGGGGATCGCCGCAAGCTGGGTGCCGCCCGACGTCGCGGGCAGCATCGCCGCCGGCCAGCAGGACCCGCTGGTGGTGGCCTCGGACCCCCACGTCTGGGCCTATTCCACCGAGGCGTTCGAGACCTGCCCGGTCTCCAACGTCTGGCAGCTCACGGAACCGGAGTGGAAGGGCAGGCTCGCCATGCTCGACCCGCTGGTCAAGCCGAACTACGCCGACTGGTTCAACCAGCTCGAAACCCACCACGATGACGCCATGGCGGCGGCCTACGAGGCGCATTTCGGCAAGCCCATCGACCGGTCCGCCGAAAGCGCGACCCGGCAATGGGTCCGGCTCTACGCTGCCAACGGCCCGCTTCTGGGCGACAGCACCGCGGTGGCCGAAGCCGTCGGCGCGGTCGGCCAGAAGGATCCCTTCTTCGGCATCATGTCCACCGCGAAGTTCCGCTCGAACCTCGACGGCGAGACCGCGCTCGGCATTTGCGGCGGCCTCGCCCCCTTCACCGGCTGGCTCTACCCGGGCCTCGCCGTCATGGCCGCGGGCACCGACAGCCCCAATGCGGCAAAGCTCTTCGTCCGGTACCTGCTGACCGAAGAGGGCATCGCGCCGATGTCCGTCGACGGCAAGGTTTCGTCCAACACCGCCCTGCCCGCCAACCCTGAGGAGGTTTCCGGCGTCGCCGACTTCATGGACCAGCTGATGGTCTACGACACCGCCACCGCCGCCGAGGATTTCGACAAGCGGCAGGACTGGCAGGATTTCTGGCGCATCCATTACCGCCGCTGACCCCCGGGCCTCGGCCCGCTGGAGGAGCGCGCCGGACCCAAGACCACATTGGGAGGACTAGAACGATGAAACGCACGATAGCCACGACCGCCATTGCCCTCGGCCTGACCGCCCTGGGCGCACAGGCCGAGGACTTCGACCTCGACGCCCTGATCAAGGCCGCGCAGGGCGAGCCGCAACTCGCGGTCTTCGACAGCACCGGCAAGATCGTCACCATGGCCGAGAACTTCGCCGCCAAGTACGGCGTCGACGCGGTCGGCCAGAAGGTGAAGGCCCACACCCAGCTCGAAATGATGGCGCGCGAGGCGATGGCCGGGAACGTGCAGGGCGACGTCTCGATCATCTCCGACGGACCCGCGGCCATCGCCCAGCTCCTGCCGAACGGCTTCGGCATCAGCTGGGTGCCGCCCGACCTCGCCCCGAACATCGACCCCGGCTACCAGGACCCGCTCGTCGTGGTCACCATGGCCAACGTCTGGACCTACAACACCGAGCTTTACGACACCTGCCCCGTCACCAACGTCTGGCAACTCACCCAGCCCGAATGGAGCCGGAAGGTGGCCATGCAGGACCCCCTGAACAAGTCGGTCTACACCGACTGGTTCAACCAGATGGAGCAGCATGGCGACGACGAGCTGGCGGCGGCCTACGAGGCTTTCTTCGGCAAGCCGATCGACCGCTCGCAGATGTCGGCGACCAAGCAGTGGATCGGTATGCTGGCCGCGAACGCGCCGCTCCTGGGCGGCTCGGACAGCGAGGCGGCCGAGGCCGTCGGCGCGCCCGGCCAGACCGAAGGCTTCATGGGCCTGATGAGCTCGGCCAAATACCGCGACAACGCATCCGCCGACTTCAAGCTGGGCCTGTGCAGCGGCATCGAGCCCTGGCTGGGCTTCACCAACGTCGGCGTCGGCCTGATCACCGCGGGAACCGACAGCCCGAACGCCGCGAAACTCTTCATCCACTACGCCATGACCGCCGAGGGCATCGCGCCCCAGGCGGAAGACGGCAAGGTCTCGGCCAACAAGGAGGTCGGCCTGCCCGCCGACGAACCCTCCGGCATCGGCGCGGCCTGGGACCAGCTTCTGACCTACGACATGTCGAGCGCCATCGAGGATTTCGACACCCGGCAGGACTGGCAGGACTACTGGCGCCTCAACTACACCCGCTGAGCCGACAGGCCGGGCGGCCCCGCCGCCCGGTCCCCGCACGTCGATCCAAGGAGGAGAACGACACCATGACAACGACGTACAACAAGACGGGCGCGGCGGCCCTCGCTCTCGCCGCCCTGCTGTCGGCCCCGGCCCTCGCCGGGGATTTCGACCTCGACAAGCTGATCGAAGCGGCCCGGGCCGAACCGCCCCTGACCGTCTACGACAGCACCGGCAAGATCGTCTCGATGGCCGAGAACTTCGCTGCCAAGTACGGCGTCCAGGCCGTCGGCCAGAAGGTCAGCGCCACCGCGCAGCTGGAAATGGTGATCCGCGAATTCCAGGCCGGCAACGTCCAGGGCGACGTCCTGATGATCACCGACACCCCTGCAGGCATGGCCCAGCTGATGCCCGAGGGCTTCGTCCAGAGCTGGCTGCCGCCGGACATGGCCGACGCCATCCCCGCGACCTACCACGACCCACTGACCGTCACGACCAACGCCAACGTCTTCGCCTATAACACCGAGGTCCACGACAGCTGCCCGGTCACGAACATCTGGGCGCTCACCGACCCTGAATGGTCGAAGAAGTTCGTCATGATCGACCCCCTGTCCAAGTCCAGCTACACCGACTGGTTCAACCAGATGGAAAGCCACGACGACGACGCCGTGCGCGCCGCCTACGAGGCGCATTACGGCAAGCCGCTGGAAACCGAGTTCGACAGCGCCACCAAGGCCTGGGTCGCAGCACTTGCGGGCAACGCCCCGCTGCTAACCGAAAGCGACGACAACACCTCGGCCGCCGTCGGCGCGCCCGGACAGGCCGAACCCTTCTTCGGCCTGATGTCCTCGGCCAAGTTCCGCGACATCGCGGACAAGGGCTATACCATGGCGATCTGCGACACGCTCACGCCCTGGGTCGGCTGGACCTACTCCAAGCTGGCGCTGATCGCCTCGGGCACCGACAGCCCGAACGCGGCCAAACTCTTCGTCCGCTACGTGCTGACCGAGGAAGGTATCGCGCCGCAGATGGACGACGGCAAGGTGCCGACCAACACCACCGTCACGATGCCCGACGACGAGCCCTCCGGCATCGTCGCGCTCTGGGACAGGCTTCAGGGTTATGACAGCTCGACCGGCATCGACGACTGGGATACCCGCCAGGACTGGCAGGACTTCTGGCGCATCCACTACAGCCGCTAACCTCCCATGCGGCACCGCCCCGGGGCCTCAATGCGCCGGGGCGGCAATTTTCAAGGACCGACGAGCATGACAGCGACCCCGACCCCCGCGATCCCCGACCCCGCGCAACTCCGCGTCGTTGCGGAAGACGTCGCGCGGCAGGCCGGTACCCCCCTGACCCGGGTGTTCCGCGGCGAGATCAGCATCGGCTACAAGACAGACCTGCACGACCCGGTCACGGTGCACGACAAGCGGACCGAGGCCGTGATCCGCGATCATCTCCTGGCCCGCGTGCCCGCCTCGGTCATCGTCGGAGAGGAAGCCGGCCGGACCGGCGACGGGCCGGTGAACTGGTTCGTCGATCCCATCGACGGAACCGCGAACTTCGCAGCCGGGCTCGCCTTCTGGTGCGTCTCGATCGGCGCCGTCGTCGACGGCAGGATCGTCGCCGGGGCGGTGTTCGATCCCGTGGCCGACACCATGTTCTCCGCCGACACCGACGGCGCCTGGCTGAACGGCGAACCGCTGGAATGCCCGGTCGCCCGCGACGAGTCCCGCGCCGCCCTGATCACCGGCTACCCGGTGCAGCGCGACTTCCGTCTCGAAGGCCGCGACGCGGCGCTCGCCGGCCTCGGCGACCTGGTCTCGGCCTTCTCGACCCTGCGCCGACCCGGCAGCGCCGCCCTCAGCCTCTGCCACGTGGCCGCCGGCTGGGTGGACGCGGCCGCCGGCTTCGGGGTGAACGCCTGGGACGTCACCGCTGCCATCCTGATCCTCGAACGCGCAGGCGGCAGCTATACGCCGCTCACTCTCGGCTTGCGTCCGGACGGCACGCCGGCCCACCATTGCCCCGCCTATGTCGCGAAGGGACGAGGGGCGGACTTCCCGACGCTCGACCGCGTGGCCGCAGGCATCGACGCCCGCCGGCGGGCGGTCGCTGCGACCCCCGCCCTCTGACGCCTACTTCGAACGGAGCCTCTCCTTCATGAGTGACACCTTGAACACCAGGGATCGGGAAATCGCCCAGCGCGCCGATCTGTGCCTGTCCATCGCCCGCAGCGCCGGGCAGATCGCGCTCGACGGCTTCCGCCGCCGCGCCAGCGACGAGATCGCGATGAAGGGCGCTCAGGACTTCCTGACCGAGACCGACGCCGCCGTGGAAAGGCACCTCAAGAACCGCCTGACCGAGGCCTTGCCCGACGACGATTTCCTCGGCGAGGAAACCGGCGGCTCCGCCTCAGGCCGCTCGGTCTGGGTGGTCGATCCGATCGACGGCACCGCGAATTTCGCCCGCAGCATCCCGCATTTCTGCATCTCCATCGCCTATGTCCGCGACGGCATCACCGAGATCGGCGCGATCTTTGCCCCCGCGACCGACGAACTCTGGTTCGCCCGCCGCGGCGCCGGCGCGACCTGCAACGGTTCCCCCATCAGCGTCGCCGGGACCCGCGATTTCTCCGCCGCCTGCATGGAACTCGGCTGGAGCCGCCGCCGCCCGCAGAGCGACTATATCACCATGATGAACCGCCTCCTGGATCACGGCGCGAACGTGCGCCGCGCGGCCTCCGGCGCGCTCGGGCTGGCCTTCGTCGCCGACGGCCGCTCCGACGGCTACGCCGAACTGCACATGAACGCCTGGGACTGCCTCGCCGGCCTTCTCCTCGTCGAGGAAGCGGGCGGCCGCGTCAGCGCCCTGCCCGAGGACGGCCTCGGCCGGGGCGGCGCGGTGCTCGCCGTCGTCCCGGCCCTCGCCACCGAAACAAGCGCGGCCACCGGCATCCCGCTGGCCCCGCTCTCGAACGCCCAGGACCGGGCAAGGATGATCGCATGAACCAGAGCAAACCCATGCCCGAGGCCCCCCGCTACGACCGCCCCGAAATCAGCCTGATCGAGGAAAGTCTCGATCCCTACGGCGTCGCGGTCTACGTCGGCGGCCGCGAGGGCATGTCGAACCTGCCGCTCTTGCGCGCGCACGGCATCACCACGGTCATCAACTGCGCCGTCAACCTCGACATCGATATCGTCGACACCCCTGACCCCTCGGTTGGCGAAGGCCACCTGACCTACGGACACGGCGCCTACCGCTACTACAAGCTCGGCCTCGTCGACGGCCACGGCAACGCCGAAACCATGATGCTCGCCGGCTACTACCAAGTCATCGGCGCGCTGTCGCAGATCCTGCCCGACCGCGCCTCCTACCCGCTGCGCCAGCGCGGCAACGTGCTGATCAACTGCCGCGGCGGGCGCAGCCGCTCGGTCGCGCTGGTTGGCCTTCTCCTTCACAAGCAGATGCCCCACCGCTATCCCACGCTCGACGCCGCGCTGAATCACGTCCGCACCCGGCGCGAACTGCGCCCCGACGAATGGTTCGAGGCCCCCAAACCCATGCTGGTCGCCGCCGCCCAGACCGCCTCGGACTGGATCGACCGGATCACCCATGTCGATCCCGAGCACAAGGACGGCACCCCCGCCAGATGACCGCTATCGCACTCCTGTCCGACCCGCATCTGCACGACGTCAGCTTCGGCGAGACCGACACTGACGCCGAAACCCAGCCGGGTTTCGTCCGCTCGCTCGCCGCCAGCATGCAATCTACCCGCGTCTTCAACGAAAGCGAAGCCGCCCTGCGCTCGACGCTCGACGCCGTAGTGGCCGAGGGCATCACGCTGTGCATCATCGCGGGCGACCTGACCGACGACGGCCAGCCTGCCAACTGGCAGGCGGTCTCGGACCTACTGGGGCACTACACCCGGCAGCACGGCCTCCGCTTCTTCGCCACCCCCGGCAACCACGACCAGTGGTCGCTGACCGGCAAGCCGCTCGCGAAGGAATTCGTCTCTCCCGACGGTCAGGTCGAAACGCGCGCAGGTCTCAGCGTGCCGCCGCACCATGACGCGCGCGCCTGCGCCGGAATGCGCATGGTCGGCTACGACGAGGCCATGCTCTACGCCGGCCAGTTCGGCTACCTGCCCCAGGCCACCGATCTGCACTGGGAAACCCCATTCGGCACTG
The DNA here is from genome assembly GCA_030429495.1 of Alphaproteobacteria bacterium. Classification (GTDB taxonomy): domain Bacteria; phylum Pseudomonadota; class Alphaproteobacteria; order Rhodobacterales; family Rhodobacteraceae; genus Albidovulum. The sequence goes on from JAUIFH010000019.1 coordinate 11,207, forward strand.
ACTCCGACATGGCCAGCCGCGAAGCGCCGGTCGGCTCGCGACGCGGCGATAATGCCTATGTCGTCGATCTCTCCTACCTGGTCGAACCGGTGAAGGACCTCTGGCTTCTCTCGATCGATGCCAACATTTACTTGCCGGACGGCAGCGGCGGCTTTGCCGATGGCAGCAAGGACGGCTGGAACGCCACCGTGCGCCACAAGCCCCATCTCCTGCCGTGGATGCGCGATGTCGCCCGCCGCGCCGAAGCCGCGGACAAGCGCCTCATCGCCTTTTCGCACTACCCGATGACCGATGTCTTCCAAGGCTGCACCGAAGTACTCGAAACCCTGCTCGCCTCACCCGCCGGGGCACGGCGCATGCCCGCGCCCGATGTCTCGGCGGCGCTTGCCGAAACCGGCATCGGGTTGCACTTCAGCGGCCATTGGCACGTCGCCGCCACGGCCGCTTCTGAAAACAATCGGCTGGTGAACGTCGCCCTGCCCTCCACCGTGGCCTTCCCCGCCGGCTGGCTTCGCCTCGACCTCGACGCCGGGGGGCCGCATCTTGCGGACCGCCCCCTGTCCGATGCGCCCGGCTTCGACAGGTGGTTTCCCCGATATGCCGCCGAATGCACCCGCACCGGCCAGAACCACCCGGCCCTGAAGGCAAACGGCTATGCCGCCTACCTCGACAGCCATTTTCGCGACGTCGTCCTCGACCGTCGCCTGGCCGAGGACTGGCCGCATTTGATGCAGCCCATGTTCCGCGAGGCTCGCCTGCCCGAGATCGTCGCCAGGCTAGACCCGACCGACACCCATGTGCCCGACATCGCCTTCGCCGAGGTCTTGGTGGACTGGTACCGCCTGCGCGAATCCGGCGGCGGCGCCGGGGCCACTTCACCCGAGCGCCGCACGGCCTATGCCGCCCTCGCCCGCCGCTACGGCGACAAGGCCTTCCCTCCGGGGTCGGAGGCCGCCTGCATTGCCATCTTCCTGAAAACGCTGGGCCTTCTGCTTGTCGGAGAAGCAAAGAAACGGGATGCTCTCGCCCGGCTGAAGGTGGCTTCCCTCGCCTCTTAGCCGATCCGCACCGTCTTGCGCCAGACCGGAAGCACGTCAAACACGGATTCGCCCCTTCTCTCGTCCGAGGTCAGGATCTCGGCAATGCGGGCCACCATGTCGTCCATCGGCTGCCGGAAGGTGGTCAGTTCGTAGGCCGACCAGCGCGCTTGGGGCACGTCGTCGAACCCGATCACGCAGAGATCGCGCGGGATCTCGACGCCGAAAATGTCGCGCGCCGCATCCATGAAACCGAAGGCCAGAAGATCGGTCACGCAGAATACCCCGTCCGGCGGGTCGGACCGCCCCAGCAGGACTCGCGCCGACTCCACACCGGTGTCATAGCTCGTCGGCCCGATGCGGGTCACATCGATCTCGATCCCGACCTCGGCCGCGGCCTGCGCAAAGGCGCCTTCGCGGGTGGTCATCGACGATGTGCGCGCCTGCGACGACACGCAGGCCAGCCGCGTGCAGCCCGCGCGCCGCAACAGCGCCAGCGCCTCGCGACAGGCGCTGCGGTTGTCGATCCTTATGCGCTCGACCCCCTTGGCGTCGTCGTCGCGGTTGACCAGCACCACCCGTTGACCATTCGACAGGCAACTTTGAACCAGCTTTGACGAGGGCGACCCGCTCAGCACCACCGAGGCCTCGGCCCGGTATTGCATGCTCTGCCGCAACGCCTGGCTGACACTTTCGTCGTCGCCCTTGGTGTTGATGATTAACGCCACCTTGCCATGCAACTGCAGCTGCTGCGTCATCTTGTCGATCATCGCGCTGTGATAGGGCTGCCCCACATCGGCCGCGATCAGGCAAACGATCTTCGAGGGCTCGCCGACCAAGCCACGGGCCAGAAGATTGGCATGATACCCCAGCTCCTCCGCGGCCTTCATAACCTTCCGCCGTGTCGCAGGCGAAACACTTCCCGCACCCGAGAATGTCCGAGAAACCGCCGACCGGGAGACCCCCGCGCGCTCGGCCACCTCATTGGCACTGACGTAGGAAGCTCTCTCGCCGCGAAGCGTCGAAGTTCCGGTCATGCGCAAGGCCCTCAATTTGTTGCAACAATGTTCACTAATAGAAGTAGAGACTCTACCTTGGCGGCTCAAGAAGAAGCTGGGACGGGCTCGAACGCTTCCATGCCAGGTGAAATCAAAAATGACATCGACGTTCCAGCCAATCGACCTTCTGGGCGGCGGCGCTTTGGTCCTGTGGGCATTTAGGATGATAAGATCCGGAATCCTGTCCGTGACCTGCTCCCCTGAAACGTCCCCGCTTTGAGGTTAGCCTGTTCTCCAAACGAGGAGACAGACGATGAAGAGAAGCCGTTTCAGTGAAGCGCAGATCATTGGCATCCTGAAGGATCACCAGGCGGGCATGAGCGCGCCGGATCTGTGCCGCAAGCACGGGATCAGCGATGCGACGTTCTACAACTGGCGCCGCAAGTATGGCGGCATGGAAGTCGCCGATGCCAAGCGGCTGAAGGCGCTTGAGGCCGAGAACACGAAGCTGAAGAAGATGTTGGCCGAACAGATGATGGATGTGGCCACGCTGAAAGAGATGCTCGGAAAAAACTTCTGAGGCCCGGTTCGAGGAGGAAGGCCGTGGACTGGGCCATGACAGAGAGGAACTACTCGCAGCGGCGGGCCTGCGCGCTCGCAGGGATCGACCCGCGTGTCTATCGGCGCAGATCGAAGCGTCCGGCTGACACGGAGCTGCGGGCCAGGATGAAGGAGCTGGCATCGGAGCGGCGCCGCTTCGGCTATCGGCGGCTGCACATTCTGCTGAAGCGCGAGGGTTGGGAAGTGAACTGGAAGAAGCTCTACCGGCTCTACAGGGAGGAAGGGTTAACGGTCCGCAAACGGGGTGGACGCAAGCGCGCCATCGGCACGAGAGCCCCAATGGCGATCCCGCAGGGTCCGAACCAGCGCTGGTCGCTGGACTTCGTCTCTGACGCAATGTCGGATGGCCGACGGTTCCGCATCCTTTGCGTGATCGATGACTTCAGCCGGGAATGTCTGGCGACAGTCGTCGACACTTCGATCTCGGGCATCCGTGTCGCCCGGGAACTGGACCGGATCGCCGAGATGCGCGGCTTCCCGTGCATGGTGGTCAGCGACAACGGCACCGAGCTGACGTCGAACGCCATGCTCACATGGCAGGAGGATCGCCGCGTGGAATGGCACTACATCGCACCCGGCAAACCCATGCAGAACGGCTTCGTGGAAAGCTTCAACGGCCGCTTGCGGGACGAATGCCTCAACGAGCACCTGTTCCCGAGCCTGCGCCATGCCCGGCATTTGATTGCGGCATGGCGCAACGACTACAACCATCACCGCCCGCACTCGAGCCTCGACGGGCTCACCCCGCGGGAGTATCACCAACGGTCAGAAGAGGACCAAACCCTGAACAGAGCTAACCTATAAACGCGGACTCCAAGGGGAGCAGGTCAGCTGGTCGTTGATAAACTTTCAAACGCAGCGAAGGTCTGCTTCCCGCCCTTTCCCACAAAACAACTGGACTTTGCCGCGCCGCAGAGCGGTAGTGACACCGCCGCCTGGCCGGCACCCTCCACCATCTCCGCCCGCCCTGTCGGGCTCTGCCGGGTAGCGGGATTGCCATGATCTCGCGGAACCCGAGGAGAGATGACAATGTCCACCGACACAACCGATGCCGCCGAGGCAAAGACGCCAAAGCCTCAATCCATCCGGCAGCAGTCACACAGTAGCAATCGCCAGGGCTCTACCAGGCAAGACCAACTGCTCCGGCAGCTGCGTCGCAAGACCGGGACCGACGTGCCGACCCTGTGCAAGACCTTCGGCTGGCAGCCGCACACCGCCCGCGCGGCGCTGAGCATGCTACGGAAGGCCGGTCACGACGTGGTCCGCGACCCCGCCACCAACGGGAAACCTGCCCGATACCGCGTCGTCGCGACGCTTGATCATCTTAGGACGGCGGCCCCTGCTTCGGAGACCGTCATCAATGCCGGGTAAGCCCAACCCGGCACGCGGGCCTCTGATCAAGGACTGGGAGGCGGCCTTCGGGTCGCCCCCGCCGCCCTTCCTGTCAGTGCGCTTCATGACGAAGGCCCTGGCCCACGACGCGCAATGCCGCGCTATGGGCGGACTGCCGGCCCAGGCACGTCGACAGCTTCGCCGGATTGCCGAAGGAGATGGCCGATCCGTTGGAGACGCAGCCGTCCCCGCGCTTTTGGCCGGGTCTCACCTCGTCCGGGAGTGGAATGGCCGCACCTACCAGGTGGAAGTGCTGTCCGAAGGCTATCGCCTCGACGGCCGGACCTGGACCTCCCTGTCAGCGATCGCGCGGCACATCACCGGGACCAACTGGTCGGGCCCGCGCTTCTTCGGGCTGACGGGCAAGAGGAAGGCCTGACCCATGATACGGGTCCGTTGTGCCATCTATACCCGCAAGAGCTCCGAAGAGGGCCTGGAGCAGGACTTCAACTCTCTCGACGCGCAGCGCGAGGCCTGTGCCGCTTATGTCCAGAGCCAGAAGGCCGAAGGCTGGGTTCTGCTCCCCGGGGTCTATGATGATGGCGGCCTCTCGGGTGGCACCATGGAGCGCCCTGCCCTCAGGCGCCTGCTCAGCGACATCGGCAGCGGCCTGGTCGACCGGATCGTCGTGTACAAGATCGACCGGCTGACCCGGTCGCTCGCGGACTTCGCGAAGATCGTCGACATCCTCGATGCGTCGGAGGCCTCCTTCGTCTCCGTCACCCAGTCCTTCAACACCGCCACCAGCATGGGGCGGCTGACCCTAAACATGCTCCTGAGCTTCGCGCAGTTCGAGCGCGAGGTGACGGCGGAGCGCATCCGGGACAAGATCGCTGCCTCGAAGAGAAAGGGCCTCTGGATGGGCGGCAACGTCCCCCTTGGCTACGACGCCGATGGCCGGACGCTGAGGATCAACGAAGCCGAGGCAAGGACGGTCCGGAAGCTCTTTGATCTCTATCAGGAGACGGGCACCATCCGGGAGGTGAAGGAGAAGGCGCTCGCACTGGGCCTGAGGACCAAACAACGCGTTGCACCTGACGGCACACACTCCGGCGGCCAGTCCTTTGACCGGGGGCATATCTACCAGATCCTGACCAACCCGATCTATGCCGGGCGCATCCGTCACAAGGGCAAGGTGTTCGACGGGCGCCATGAGGCGATCATTCCGGAAGAGGCGTGGGATGCCTTACAGGCGCGGATGCAGGGCGAGGCCGCCCGAAAGCGAAGAGGGCGTCCGCGAGGGTCAGGCAAGGTGCAGAGATCGGGACTGATCGGAAAGCTCTTCGATGAGACCGGCGACCGGCTCACCCCGTCGCACTCGAAGTCGAAGACCGGAACGCGGCTTCGCTACTATATCTCGCATCGGCTGATCGCGAAGAGCGGTGAGGGCGTGACGGATGGCTGGCGGCTGCCGGCTTCCGAACTCGAGAGCGTCATCGCCGATCTGATCCGGGCACATCTCGATAGGCCCGGGGCGCTTCTCAAGATCGTGCCCGACTGCACGGCGGGCGAGGTTGGAGTACTGCAGGACAGGCTGCGAGAGAGGCTTTCCGCAGCGTCCTCTGATCCCCTTCTCCAACTGGCATCGCGCGTCGACCTGGCACCCGGTTCAATCCAGATCACGATGAACGCCGCGCGCCTTGCGGAGATGCTGGAGATCGAGGCCGGTCGCATCGGCGCAGACCTCCCGACGATCCAAGCACCGTTCCGGCTCCGGAAGCGCGGCGTCGAAACGAAGCTGGTCGTGAGTGGCGCTGCCCGCCCGGTCGATGAAACCCTGCTCCGCAACATCGCCCAGGCCTATGCCTGGTTCGAGATGATCACGGCTGGTCAGAGTTATGTGGAGATTGCAGAAACCGCGGGCACATCGAAACGCCGGGTTCAGCAGGTTGTTGACCTGGCCTTCCTGGCGCCAGACATTGTCCGGGACGTCATGGCGGGTCGGCAGCCCGTGGGCTTCACCTCCGACTGGGCCCTGCGCCACGATCTGCCATCTGACTGGGCGGAACAGCGCCGCCTGCTCGCGACTCTCTGATCGCCCCTTACCACACCTCGTATCGCGAAATGGCCGACCTGAGACTTGGGCCTAGAATAGGGCCTGTTCCGGCGCCGGATACGGTCTCACGACAAAACCAACGGCGGCAAGGCTTTGATTGCACGCAGCTATCCCGCGACACCGCGTATCGGTCTCCACAAGCGGGAGTGGCTGGCTGAGCGGGTAAGATTCGAACCTGCACTACATCGTTTGATGGCAATTTTTCCATATTAAAATCAGAGCCTTCAGCCCAAAATCCACTGGACTTCGCGGGCAGACAGAGCGGTAGTGGAACCCATAACCGACACAGGTTCATGACTGCGTCGCCTTCTCCGCCCGGACCTCCGGGCTCGGGTCAGTAGCGGGGCCATGCCAGCACCGCGCGATCCGAAGGAGAAGATCATGACGACGCAACTCTCAAGCGACGAAGCGAGGAACACCAGGAAGGCGCGCCAAACGAGGGTTTCAAACCCGCGCACGTCCGTCACCCGGATGACCAAGAAAGCGCAGCTGATCCGGCTGCTGCAACGCAAGGACGGTGCTGACGTCACTGCAATCAGCAAGAAACTCGGCTGGCAGCCTCACACGACCCGGGCGGCGCTCACCGGACTGCGCAAGGCCGGATACGAGATCGTCTCTGCAAGGTCAGGCAACGGAGATCCGTCACGCTACAGGATCGCGGCAGAACCGGCCAAGGCGGGCTGATGGCGCAGAACGACGCCATTGCGGCGCGGTGGGTGGAGCTCGGCCGGATGGACCGGTCCGCCCTCCGGGTCGCCTGGACCAGGGCCTTCGGTGAGGCCCCGCCGCACTTCCTGTCGATGCTCTTCATGCGGAAAGCCCTGATCTGGAGTGAGCAATGCGCGCGGTTCGGGGGCCTGCAACCGGACCTCCGGCGCGCCCTCAAGGCCGCTGCCGCCGGCAAACAGCTGCCGCGGGAGGCGGCGTCGACGGCCCCGAGACCCGGAACCCAGCTGATCCGGGAATGGAATGGCCGGCGGTATCTCGTGGAGGTCGCAGGAGACGGCTACGTCATGAATGGACAACGCTTCGCCTCCCTCTCCGCTGTCGCGTTGCACATCACCGGGACCAGCTGGTCCGGGCCGCGCTTCTTTGGTCTCACGGGCCGGTCCGGAGGTCCCGGATGAACAGGGTGCGCTGTGCGATCTACACCCGCAAAAGCTCCGAGGACGGGCTTGAGCAGGACTTCAACTCGCTCGACGCGCAGTACGAAGCCTGTGCCGCCTTCATCACCAGCCAGAAGGCCGAGGGCTGGGTCCTGGTGTCCGAACGCTACGACGACGGCGGTCTGTCGGGCGGCACGATGGACCGCCCTGCCCTGCAGCGCCTGATGGCGGACATCGACCGCGGCACGGTAGATCAGATCCTCGTCTACAAGATCGACCGTCTGACGCGGTCGCTCGCGGACTTCGCCAAGATCGTCGAGCGGCTCGATGCCGCAGAGGCCTCCTTCGTCTCGGTCACGCAGTCCTTTAACACTGCTACCAGCATGGGACGGCTCACGCTCAACATGCTCCTGAGCTTCGCGCAGTTCGAACGCGAGGTCACCGCCGAGCGGATCCGCGACAAGATCGCCGCCTCGAAGAAGAAGGGGCTCTGGATGGGAGCCAGCGTGCCCCTGGGCTACGCTGCCGATGGCCGGTCCCTGAAGATCGCCGAACCCGATGCCGCGGTCATCCGGACGATCTACGATCTCTATCTCCGTCACGGGAACATCCGTCTCGTAAAAGAAGAGGTGGACGGGAGAGCCCTCAGGACACCGGTCCGGACCCTCATGAACGGAAAGATCAAGGGGGGATCGGCCTTCAGCTACGGCCACCTCCACTACATCCTGACCAACCCGGTCTATGCCGGGCGGATCCGGCATCACGCGACGGTCTACCCTGGCCAGCACGCCCCCCTGATCCGGCCGGAGGTCTGGGACGCCATCCAGGATCGGCTGAAGGCGGACGCGCCGAAGGCCCGGACCTTCAGCATGCGCAACCGGGGTCCTGCCCGAACATCCGTTTCGCCGCTCGCGGGCAAACTGTTCGACCAGACAGGTGACCGCCTCACGCCGAGCCATTCGAAGACCGCGAAGGGCCGGCGGCTCCGCTACTATGTCTCGCACCGCCTCGTTCGGGGAACCGCGCTGCGCGATCCCTCGGGCTGGCGTCTTCCGGCGCCGGATCTCGAAGACCTGGTCGCGCGGCTGATCGGTCAGCATCTCATGCGGCCTGAAACCCGCGCGCAGATGGTCCCCGATGCCGGCGTCGACGAGATCGCCTGGATCGGAGCCCGGCTGGAGACGATTTGCACAAGCAACGGCACCGAAACCAATGCCGAAGAACTCCCGCTCCTGGAGTTCGCGGAGCGCATCGACATCGCCCCCGGAAAGATACGCATCAGGGTCTCGGCCGACGCGCTTACTCGATTGCTGGAGCTCGAGCCGGATCGTCTGGCCAACGATCTCCTCGAGATCAGTTCAGAGTTCCGACACCGGAAACGCGGTGTCGAGACCAGGCTCGTTTTCAGCGACGAAGTGTAGCGCGACAATCTTGGTGAGAGGAGCGCGTCAATCAGGATGAGAGTCCTTGACCGCGACATTGGTGATGATGGCGGGCTTTTCCGCCAGCCTCAAGGTTTTTGTTGGATCTGATTGTCGCTGCGCGTCAATCAGGTTTGGTATTTGCTGGCGTTGCTCTTTGGGCTGGGCGTCCACGACCTTTTGCCTGTTCGGCAGCGCGGCGCCGATAGCTTTCCACGTTCATCTCAAAGATCGTTGCATGATGAACGAGCCTGTCTACGGCGGCCAGTGTCATGGCCGGATCGGGGAAGATTGTATTCCATTCCCCGAAGGGCTGGTTGGCCGTGATCAACACGGACCGACGTTCGTATCGTGCGCTGATGAGTTCGAAGAGGACGCTCGTTTCGGCCTGATCCTTGGTGACATAGGTGATGTCATCGAGGATCAGAAGGTGGAATTTGTCCAGCTTCGCAATGGCACTTTCGAGCACGAGATCACGTCGGGCTTGTTGCAGCTTCTGAACCAGGTCGGTGGTTCGTGTGAAGAGCACGCGGTAGCCTTTCTCGACAAGGGACAGGCCGATGGCCGAGCCGAGATGCGACTTGCCCACGCCGGGCGGGCCGAACAGCAGAATGTTGCTGCCCTTTCCGATCCAGCTATCGCCGGCGGTGATGGCGCTGACGTGCGCTTTGGACAGCATAGGAACGGCTGTGAAGTCGAAGGTCTCAAGTGTCTTTCCGGGCAGCAGTCTGGCTTGCGCCAAGTGTCGCTCGATCCGGCGACGATCCCGTTCGGCCAGTTCATGTTCCACCAAGGTGCTGAGCAAGCGTGCGGCGGGCCACCCTTCTTTATCGGCCTGTTGTGCGAAGCGCGACCAGAGGGCTTTGATGGCCGGCAAGCGCAACTCGGTCAGGGCCAGGTTCAGGCGGGTGGCATCTGTCTGGGGAGATGTCATGTTGTCACCTCCAGAGTGGATGCGGCGTTACTGACCAACTGGTTGTAAGACGTCAGATCGGCCAACTGCACCTTGACCTCTGGAAGAGCATCTTCGGATGGGCCGAATAGGGCCCGTAGAGCGGGGATGTCTGGTGTGCGGTTCTGACGAAGATCCTCTTCGAGGTGCCGGGCCAACTCGGCTTCACACCCTCGGTCATGGGCCAGTGCCAGGAGGTCGACCGTCATGCGGCACGCAGCCCTCTCGCCGACTTGTTCCAAAAGGGATGTAAACATGTCGCGGAATGCCCGGCGTGGAAACAGATGATTGCGATAGACCAATCCCATCAGCGCCATGGGCTTTTTGCGCAGTGAGTGGATCACGTGGTGGTAGTTGACCACATGGCCATGGCTGCCGTCACGAAAGGCACGACCGCGCGGCAGCGTCATTAGACGTGTGCCCCCTAGAAACAGCTCCAGCCGATCGTCGTAGAGCCGGATCCGAAGTTGATGACCAATCAACCGGGACGGTACGGTGTAGAACACCTTGCGCAAGGTGAAGCCCCCAGAAGAGGTGACGCGCAGCGTGACCTCTTCGTAATCCGTGGTCCGCCGTGCCGGTAAGGGTCTGAGACTGCCGCGTTCGGCGTCGATCCGCTTGGCATTGCGCGCGTTGATCCGGCCGACGATCTCATCGATGAAGCGCCGGTATCCGGGCAGGTCTTCGAAATCGCGCGACCCACGCATGATCAATGCGTCCTCAATGGCGCGCTTGAGATGTCCATTGGGGCTCTCGATGGAGCCGTTCTCATGTGCGACGCCCTTGTTGTTGCGCGTCGGCGTCATGCCGTAGTGCTGACACAGGGTATCAAAGCGGTTGGTCAGGTCGTCTTTTGCCGCCTTGTCCAGGTTCTTGAAGGCGGCCGACAGGCTGTCGGTGCGGTGGTCTTGGGGAGCGCCACCGAGCGTCCAGAGCGCATTCTGCAATCCCTCGGCCAATGCGACATAGCTCTCACCGCCCAGAACCACATGGGCGTGCTGGAAGCCGCTATAGGCGAGCCGGAAGTGATACAGACGATGATCCAACGGCTCGCCACCAATGGTTACACCCAATTTGCCCATGGCGGTGAAATCCGACAGGCCCATCTTGCCCGGTTCATGGATTTGCCGGAACATCACCTCTTGCTCAGGGCCATGCTCGGCCTTCCAGGCCCGTATCCGCCGTTCCAGAGTACGGCGGATGCCGGTGCCAAGCTCGGGGTGACGGCGAAGAAGCTCCTCGTAAACCGCAATTGGCCGGATGCCCGGTGAAGACTGTAATATCGGCACAACAACGGTGTCGAAAATATCAGCCAGCGGATCAGGGCGGCGGCGGCCGCGGCGCTTCTTCTGTGATGGCAAGGTTGGGTCGGATTGGATCCGATAGCCCGTGGCCTGGCTGATACCAGCCTTGGCGGCCGCAACAGGGACGGTATGGGTTTGTCTGAGCGTCATGAAGAGCCTCATTTGTTGATCAGTGACATGACGGCCCGGCATGAACGATCTCCCTATTATGGAAGATCCTCCCTATCCGAGCCGGTCACGACCGTCAGACCCACCTAATTGAGGCGAAACGCGGGGGTGGTATCTCTCCAGTCGGGCTACGCCCTCCCTGCGAGACAACACCCCCGCGTTCTCATCCTGATTGACGCTGGATTCTCACCTTGTTTGTCGCGCGGCAGATCACGGCTCTGTCCGCTCCGTCGACACTCGCACCGATGATTTCCTTGATTTCGTGGATGGCCCTGAAC
>JAUIFH010000025.1 GCA_030429495.1 Alphaproteobacteria bacterium
CCTGGGCCGCCGGGAAAAGGGCGAGCGTGATGGCAAGAGCTTGGGTCATGCGTTTCATGGGTCAGAGCCTTTCGGTTGTCGTTTCGGCAATCTCGCTGCCGAGGTTTTCATTCAGAAGCGTCCGCGCCTCGGCCAGACTCGAGAGCGCGGCGGTATCATCCGCATCGCTCTCGGCCGCTTCGGCGAGCCGGTCGTCAGAGAGGGGGTCAGTCGGGCGCCCATCCACGAGCACCTCATAGTGCAGGTTCGGACCTGTCGCCGTGCCAGTCGCGCCGACGCGGCCGATCACGTCTCCCGCCGCAACGCGTTGGCCTTGTGCCAGGTCTTCCGGCACGGCGCTCAGATGCGCGTAGCGCGTCATGGTGTCGGAGCCGTGCGAGATTTCGACCACGCGACCATATCCGCCGCGCCAGCCGATGAAATTGACCCGCCCCGGTGCCGTCGCTTGAACCGGTGTCCCACGTGCCGCTGCGAAATCGACGCCGGTGTGCATCCGAACGTTGCCAAAGACCGGATGCGTGCGGCGCCCGAACACCGAGCTGAGGCGCGCACCCTCGACCGGCTGTGCGAAGACGCGCAGCACCTCGCCATCGACGTAGATCGTCGCCTGACCGCTGCCGTCGTCAGGCCATACGATCTCGTAGAGCGAACCGCCGATCTCCAGTGCGGCGAAGGCGAGTTCGGGCTGTCCTATCCTGTCCTCGCCGACCCGCGCCTCACGCCAGAGAAGCCTTAGTGTTTCGCCACCGGCCATCTCGCGGCGGAAATCCACGGTCCCACCCAGCATCTGCGCAAGGTCCACGGAAAAACGGGCGGGTATGCCGGCTTCGTCGAGTGCCGCGAAGATGGAGCTGTCGATCACGGCTTCGCCGGCGAGGGTTACGATCTCCGGATCCGGAGCCACGACCTGTGTGGACAACTGCTCGCCGAAAACCACCTCAATCCGAACCCCGTCCTCGACGGCAAGTGCGACGGTGCGGGGGCTGCCGTCCATGGTCGAAGCAACAGTGACCGAGTGCCCCGGCCGCAGCCGTCGCAGATCGTATTCGGCACCGAGCGCGAGGGCAACTTCCGCTCTGTCAGGTGCCGCAAGACCGGCTTCGGACAGCAAGAAATCGAGCGTCTCGCCGGGTGCAATGTCGCGCGACCACGTCGACAGCGGTGGCTCGATCGCCCGTACCGGCACGTCGGCAACAGCGACCTGCAGAAGGGGCAGCGGGCCGAGGTCGGATGCATCTTCTGCCCATGCCGTCGCGGGCAGCGTCACGGGAATGTCAACGTTCAGGGGGGCTTCAAGACGTTGGGGCATCCAGCTACCTGCCTGGGCAAGTTCCGGCGGCACGGGTTCTTTCGACAAAAGATCGGAGATGGCGATAGCCGCACCCGAAACCGTCCCCGCAATTGCAACACAAGCCGCCAGAGTTCTGAGCCTCATGTCGCCCCCTCCATTTCTTCTGCCAGCGCGCGATGGATCTTCGGCACCGCGAATTCTCTGGCTTCGTGATAGTCGATCATGGTGACGAACCGCCCGGAGGCTGCGAACAGGAAGACGCTCGCGGTGTGGTTCATCGTGTAATCGCCGCTCTCCGTCGGCACCCTTTCGTAGGTGGCGCGGAAGCCGTCCGCGACGCGCGCTATCTGCTCCTCCGGCCCCGTCCAGCCACGGATCGCAGGATGGAAGTAGCCGACATATTCGGCCATCGTTTCGACAGTGTCGCGCTCGGGATCGACCGTGATGAAAACCACGTTCATCTCGTCGGCCTCGTCTCCCAGATCGTCGAGCCATCCCGAAATGTCAGAGAGTGTGGTCGGGCAGACATCGGGACAGTAGGTGAAGCCGAAGAACGCCATCGTCGGTCGCCCGATGAGGGTTTCCGGCCCGACCGCGTTGCCCTCATGATCCGTCAGACGGAAGTCCATCTCGGTCAGGGCCACAGGCAGCTGCCCGACAGGTGCGGGTGCACCGGGTCCGTCGACCCGCCACCAACCGACGAAGAGCATCAGGGCGACCGCCCCGACACCAGCCGCACCATACCCCAGGATCGCCCGTCGCCGCATCAGTCCTGCGGCCCCCTCGCGGCGATGCCGAGGATCGGCACGTCGACCGTCACTTCGCCTCCGCCGTCGAAGAGCAGGGTCAGCGGAAAGGTTTCCCCTTCCGTCATCGGTTCTTGCAGCCGCATCAGCATTGCGTGCAGGCCCCCCGGCTCGAGCGCGACGCTCTCGCCCGGGGCGATTGTGATCTCGCCCGCCGGGCTCATCGAACTCACACCTTCGGCATTGGTCTTCGTCTCGTGGATCTCGGGCATCATCGCGAGCGGTGTCTTAAGGCCGATCAGCGTTACCGGCTCGTCGCCAGCGTTGCGGATCGTCATGTAGGCCGCCCCGGGACGGTTCATCCCGATGGAGGCGCGGGACCACGCGTTCTCGACGACGACATCCTCGGGTCCGGCCAGCGCGGGCACCGAGAGCCCTCCAAGGGTCAAAAGCGCCGCCAGTGTGCTGGTTAAAATATACTTTTTCATCGTTTTGATCCTGCCCTTTCCATTCATTTTTGCGCGGAAGCGACTTCGGCAGCCACCAATCGCCGCAGTTCTGCCTCCCCGAACGGATCGAGCGGCTTGCCGTTCACGAAGAATGTGGGCGTCTGGCGAATTCCCACGGTCTCTACATCGGCACGATCCTGATTCAGGATCGCCACTACACCCGGTGCCAGCATTTGCGTGCGTGCGGCCTCGGCATCGAGTCCGGCCGTGGCGGCGACCTGTAGGATCAGGCCGGGCGCCGGGGCACCGTGTGACGCCCATCTCGGCTGTTCCCGCAGAACGGCCTCGAGCACCGGCACGTAAACGTCCTGCATGCGCGCCGCCTCGAGCACGCGTATGGCTTCCTCGGATGCCGCGCCGTGGAAGGGCGTGTAGCGGATCACGACGCGGACAGCTTCCCCATGCTCGGCCATGATGTCCTTCACGATGGGATGAAAGGCGCGACAGGCCTCGCAGGCCGGATCGAAGAATTCGACGATCGTGACGGGCGCATCCGCAGGCCCGAGGATGGGCGAGTAGGGGCGGATCATCGCCTCCGCAAGTTCCGGAGCAACGGGCTCCGCTTCGGCCACTGGGCCGGGGCGGTTTGCAAACCAGGTGGCTCCGCCGAAACCGGCGGCGCCGAGGGCAAGAACGGACAGGATCAGGCCGCGTCGATTCATGTTCGTGTGTCCTTTAATGAAAGGGCCGACAGCGCCCCGATCAGCGCGAAGGCGGCGAGCGCCATCAGCGGGATAGGGATGCCGAAGACCAGTTGGTTGTCATCGGTGCAAGAGGGGCCGGTGGCCGTGCAGGGCTGGACGCGTTCGGGAACAAGATCGACGTACAGCCCCATGTGCCACAGGGCGATTGCGC
>JAUIFH010000020.1 GCA_030429495.1 Alphaproteobacteria bacterium
GCGAACCTAACGGAGATAGACATGAAACTGTTCAAGCTTGCTAAGAAGTTCAACAACGAAGAAGACGGCGCCGTCACGGTTGACTGGGTCGTGCTGACCGCCGCTGTTGTCGGTCTCGGCGTTGCGGCGCTTGCCGCCGTCAAGAAGGGCACCGGCTCGCTGACCACGAAGATCAACGACTACCTGTCCAGCCAGTCGATCAACTCGACCTTCTGATCCTGGATCGGATGGACATTGCAAAGAGCCGCGCCACTGGCGCGGCTCTTTCGTTTCCGCCCAGTCAATTGAGCGTTTCCTGTATTGCGCGATCTCACGCGAAAATGTACGAGAGCCGCCGCAATCGCGCCACTTTGACGGGGTTAAGTGATCTCAAGGGTCAAGGGCACATGTGGGTTCCAGCCGGAAAGGCGCCAACCCTCCAGTGGACGGAGAAAGAGATGAAGGTCTTGAGAATGTTCTCACGCTTTCGCGCCGACGAAACCGGCGCTGTCACGGTGGACTGGGTC
Source organism: Alphaproteobacteria bacterium (assembly GCA_030429495.1). Taxonomy (GTDB): domain Bacteria; phylum Pseudomonadota; class Alphaproteobacteria; order Rhodobacterales; family Rhodobacteraceae; genus Albidovulum. The sequence goes on from JAUIFH010000020.1 coordinate 507, forward strand.
GTTCTGACTGCCGCCGTCTGCTCGCTCGTCGCGATCGCGATGGCCGGGCTCAAGGGCAACATGACCAGCATTGGTCAGAAAGTCGAAGATCACCTCTCCAGCGCGTCGATCAACACGACGTTCTGAGCCCGGGCTCGGGTCAGCCGGTGCCGGTGTAGAAAAAAGTGCTTGCTCGAAACGCCCCGTTCGCGGGGCGTTTCGCTTTTCCGGCAAGGCGAAATCGCTCTGAATGTTTCCCAGGTTGAGAAAAATCCACCCCAAAGGCTCGCTTTGACCACCATTTCGCCGTATTCCCTAGGGATATTCCGCGCTAAGTGGGTAGACCTATCGAGCGCACCGGACTACCCCTTGCTGCTTGATCGACGAAAGGAATCGCAATGCGGTTGGTATTTGGCTTGGTGTTGGTAGTCGGGATCGCCCTGGCCAGCTTTGCCGTCTATATGGCACAGGGGTTCATCGAGGAGACCCAGGCCGACCGCGACCGCCTCGCCCGCGAGGCGGCGCAGGCACCGCGGCTGGTGGACGTGGTCGTGGCAAACAAGCCGATGAAGTACGGCGACCGCCTGACCCGCGCGGATCTCGAAGTGGTCAAGTGGCAGGAAGGCAAGGTTCCGGCCAGCGCATTCAACGCTATCGTCGCGCCGCAGGACGGCAACAAGGCCGTCAATCCCGTATTCTGGGAGGGCGAGACCCGGCCGCGCGCCGCGCTGCGCAGCTATGAGCCGTTCGAACCGATCCTTGGCGCGAAGATCACCGAGCCGGGCGTTGATGCCGGCATCAACGCCAACCTGACCCCCGGAATGCGCGCCTTCGCCATCAATGTCGACGTGACCTCGGGCGTCTCGGGCTTTCTCCGGCCGGGCGACCGGGTCGATGTGTACTGGAGCGGCGTTATCAACGGACAGGACGTCGCCAAGCTGATCGACAGCGCGGTCCGCCTCATCGCGATCAACCAGAGCGCGGATGCCGACCGTAGCGAGGAAACCATGATCGCCCGCACCGTCACCGTCGAGGCGTCGCCGCAGCAGGTGGCAGCCCTCGCGCTGGCGCAGCGGACCGGTCAGCTCACCCTTTCGCTCGTGGGAACCAGCGACAAGGAGCAGATTGGTGCGATCGAGATCGACCGCAACGCCCTTCTCGGCATCGAGGAGGCCGCACCGGTCGAAGAGGTGCAACAGGAAAAGGTCTGCACGATCCGCACCAACAAGGGCGGCGAGATCGTCGTGACCGAAATTCCCTGCACGAACTAGAAATATCGAACAGTTCCGATGCCGGTGCCGGCCACTTCATATGGTGGCCGGCGCTTTGCTTTTGCGCTACCACTTCCCGACTGTTGCCAGTTACCCACATAAAGACCATCGCCCAAGCGGTTGTTTATTGCAAAAAAAGCGCTTGTCCCGCATTGTTGCGCCAATACGGGTAAAAATACCCATTCCAGAACCGTGATCGGAGAGGCAGGTCACAATGAGCATCAGAACTACGTTTGCAGCGGGTATGCTGGGCGCATCGCTTTGCATGACCGCTATCCCCTCCGCACACGCGGAGACTCTCAAGATTGTCACCGGATCGGTTTCGAGCGCGTTGAACGTGCCGATGAACCGCGCCGTTGTTGTGGAAGCTGACCAACCGTTCGCACAGGTGTCGATCGCCAATCCCGGCATCGCCGACATCTCTTCTCTTTCGGACCGGTCGATCTACGTGCTCGGCAAGGCACCGGGGCGCACGACGCTCACGCTGCTTGCGCCGGACGGCACGCTGATCACCAATGTCGATGTGCAGGTCTCGCTCGACATCGCCGAATTCAAGGAAAGGTTGCAACAGATCCTTCCCGGTGAGCAGATCGAGGTGCGTACCGCCAATGACGGCATCGTGCTTTCAGGCGTCGTTTCGTCGAGCATGAAGCTCGACCGGGCGCTTGACCTCGCCAATCGCTATGCGCCTGACCGGGTGTCGAACCTGATGATGGTCGGCGGCGTCCAGCAGGTGATGCTGAAGGTCCGCATCGCCGAGATGCAGCGTTCCGTACGCAAGCAGATGCAGAACGGCGTGGCCGCCGCGCTCTCGACGTCGAACCTGACCGGGGGCTTCGCGCTCGGCTCCGCCGGTCTCGCGACCGGCGCGCCGAGCCCGGTGACCGGCCTTGCGCCGCTCAACCCGGGCGTCATCCCGAACGGCGAGAACAACGGCCAGATCATCCTCGGCTTCTCGGCCGGCGCTTTCGAGTTTGACGTCCTTCTGGAAGCTCTTGAAAGCAAAGGGCTTGTCCGGACGCTTGCAGAGCCGAACCTGACCGCCCTTTCGGGCCAGGAAGCGAAATTCCTCGCCGGTGGCGAAATTCCGATCCCGGTCCGGGGTGACGAGAATTCGATCACTGTGGAATTCAAGCCCTTCGGCGTCGAACTCGCCTTCACACCGCGCGTCGTCGACGGCGATGTGATCAACCTCGCGCTCAACACCGCTGTGTCAGCGCTCGACCCGACGGTCAGCATCACGGCAGACGGGATCGATCTGGTCGGTTTCAAGCGTCGCGAGGCGGAAACCACCATCGAGATGCGCGACGGGGAAAGCTTCGCCATCGCGGGTCTTCTGCAGGACGACTTCCAGGATCTAAACTCGCAGGTTCCGTGGATTGGCGACGTGCCGGTTCTCGGCGCCCTCTTCCGCAGCGCGGATTTCCGCCGCGATCAGTCGGAACTGGTGATCATCGTCACGCCGCACCTGGTCTCCCCGACCCGCGGTGAGGCGCTGGCGCTGCCGACCGATCGGGTGCGTCCGCCCAGCGAGGCCGAGCTGTTCCTGTTCGGCAAGACCGCTTCGAACGGCAAATCCCGCGGGGCGATCGGTGAAGTCGCCAAGCAGGACTATACCGGTTCCTACGGCTATGTGATGGAGTAAGAAGATGCAAAAGCACCTGAGCCTTCTCCTTGTATCCGCGGGTCTCGCCGGTCTGGCGGGCTGCTCGAAGGAGACGAACATCGCCCGCGCCTTCTATTCCGAGGCCGGCTCCGAGATCGAAACCGGTGACTTCGGCAATGCCACGATGAACAACACGATGGTCCAGTCCGGTGATCGGTCGTTCGTCATGGACATGACCCGGCGCTTCGGCGCCGAGGTGCCGAACACGGTCAACTTCGCCTTCGACAGCGCCCAGCTCGACGGAGAGGCGCAAGCAGCGTTGCGGCAGCAGGCGGACTGGATCCGCCAGTTCCCCGAAGTGCGGTTCCGCGTCTACGGCCATACCGACCTCGTCGGCTCGGCGGCCTACAACAAGGGACTCGGCCTGCGCCGCGCCCGGGCGGCCGTCAACTACCTCGTAAGCCTCGGCATCAGCCGTTCGCGGCTTGAGGCGGTGGCGTCCTTCGGTGAAACCCAGCCGCTGGTCTTCGTCCAGTCGCCCGAACGGCGCAACCGCCGCACGGTGACAGAGGTTTCCGGCCTCGTCGCGAAGCACGCCGCCCTTCTCAACGGCAAGTATGCCGACATCATCTGGCGCGAATACGTCAACAGTGCCGAACCGACGCATCCGCAGGCGGAAGTGACCGCAGGCGGCGGTCCTGCCGGCTCCGGCTGACCCCTCTCCGATGTTGCGTTCCATGGCGGGCGGTCTTTGGCAACAAAGGCCGCCCGTTTTCGTCGATCGTGTCCGAGGAACGCATAATTACGATCTTTTAGCCCAAATCTTGCCAACATTATCGGGGAGTTTCGGCAATTGGGAGTATTGGCGCGACCGCGTAGTCGGGCCGGGTGGACGAGTTTGGACGGTTTGCGGTTCGGCCATCGCCGGATTTGTCAGGCGGTCGCGGACCCGGATGCCCCGTTGAAAAGGACGTGTGGGAATGAGCAGCGTAGCAGCCTTGCAGCCGGAGCCGGCACCGATCGTCGCGTGCACAATTTCGCGTGATGTCAGTAACTTCGACCTTCTGATCGAGGATATGGAGGCGGAGCTCGGCGAAAGCTGGGGCGATCTCACCTTCGAGGACGCGGTCGTCTTCCTGAACCAGCCGGATGCGGATTCACTCGAATTCGTGGCAATCGCGGTTGACGCTCAGGATGAGAACGACCTCGCGAGAATCTCGGGAATCATCACGACCGCGAAGGGCAAGAATCTGAAGGTCATCCTCATCGCCGAGGAGGTCAGCCCGATCGCGTTGCACCAGCTTCTGAAGCTCGGCGCGGACGATTTCGTTCCCTACCCGCTTCCCGAAAACGCCCTGCACGATGCAATCGAGCGGATGAAGCGGGCACCGGCTGCCGACCAGCTCATAGAAGGAACGCACGCGGCACCCAGCTTCAAGCCCAAGGGCGACCGCGACGGCGTGGTCCTTGCCGTGCACGGTCTTGCCGGCGGCACCGGCGCAACCACGATGGCAGTGAACCTCGCCTGGGAACTCGCGACCATCAGCAAGGACAACGCGCCGCGCGTCTGTCTGTTGGACTTCGACTTCCAGGGCGGTTCGGTTTCCACCTATCTTGACCTGCCCCGCCGCGAAGCCGTGTACGAGATGCTGTCAGACACCGCCTCGGTAGACAATGTGAGCTTTCTTCAGGCGCTGCTGACCTTCAACGACAAGATGCATGTGATGACGGCGCCGTCCGAGATGCTGCCACTCGACATCGTGACGTCGGAAGACATCAACCGGGTCCTCGATGTGGCGCGCGCGAACTTCGATTTCGTCGTTGTCGACATGCCCCGCACCGTCGTCCAGTGGACCGAAGCCGTCCTGAACCAGTCGCATGTCTACTTCGCGATGATGGAACTCGACATGCGCTGCGCCCAGAACGCCCTGCGGATGATCCGCGCGCTCAAGGCCGAGGAACTGCCGTTCGAGAAGCTGCGCTATGTGCTCAACCGGGCGCCGAAATTCACCGACCTTTCCGGCAAGGGCCGTGTCAAGCGGCTGGCCGAGAGCCTTGATATCACGATCGAACTGAACCTTCCGGACGGATCGAAGCAAGTCACGCAGTCCAACGATCATGGCCTGCCGCTTGCCGAGACTGCGGCGAAAAACCCGCTGCGGCGCGAGATCGCGAAACTTGCACAGTCGATCCATGAACTCAACAAGGCCGCGGAAGCGGTCTGAGCCTAATACGGGGAGCCTGCAATGTTCTCTCGCTACAAGAAGCCTGCAAATCCGGGATCGGCGCCCGCCGTCGCCGAAAAGGCACAGACCGCACCCGCGTCCACCGCCGGCAATCCGGTCGTGGCGCGCCGGCAGGTCGGCACCGCACAGGTTCCTTCTGCCCAGGCCGCCACGCTCGACAAGGAAAAGAAGCGCAAGGAGCGGATGGGCGAGCTGAAGGTCGAGCTTCACAAGAGCCTTCTCGACAACCTCAACCTCGGCGCGCTTGAACACGCGTCCGAATCCGAACTCCGTCAGGAAATCGTCGCGATCTCCACCGAGGCGCTGGAAGGTATGAACATCGTCCTGAACAAGGACGAACGCTCCACCCTCTTCCAGGAACTCTACCACGAGGTCATGGGCCTCGGGCCGCTGGAGCCGCTGCTGCAGGACGACACGGTCAACGATATTCTCGTCAACGGTCCGCAACAGGTCTTCGTCGAACGCGCGGGCAAGCTGGAACTGACCGACACGACGTTCAAGGACGAACGCCATCTTCTGCGCATCATCGACAAGATCGTGTCGGCCGTGGGCCGGCGCGTCGATGAATCGAACCCCTATGTCGACGCCCGCCTTGCCGACGGTTCGCGTTTCAACGCGATGGTTCCTCCGATCGCCGTGGACGGCTCGCTCGTCTCCATCCGTAAGTTCAAGAAGGAAAAGCTGGCGATCGACGACCTCGTCCGCTTTGGCGCCTTCACCGAGGAGATGGCGGCCTATCTGCAAGCGGCCGTGGCGACGCGTCTCAACATCATCGTCTCGGGCGGTACCGGTTCGGGTAAGACGACCACGCTCAACGCGCTATCGTCCTTCATCGACAACTCCGAGCGCATCCTGACGATCGAGGACACCGCGGAACTTCAGCTTCAGCAGACCCATGTGGGCCGGATGGAAAGCCGCCCCGCCAACGTCGAAGGCAAGGGCGCAGTTACCCAACGCGACTGTCTGAGAAACGCCCTCCGGATGCGTCCTGACCGCATCATCGTCGGCGAAACGCGCGGCGAGGAAGTCATCGACATGCTTCAGGCCATGAACACCGGCCACGACGGGTCGATGACCACGATCCACGCCAACTCCGCCCGCGACGGTATCAGCCGTCTGGAGAACATGATTTCGATGGCCGGTATCGAAATGCCGATCAAGGCGGTCCGCTCGCAGATCGCGAGCGCCGTGAACCTCATCGTGCAGGCCTCGCGCCTTCAGGACGGTTCGCGCCGCATGACCTCGATCACCGAGATCACCGGGATGGAAGGCGACGTCATCTCGATGCAGGAGATCTTCCGCTACGAACGCCTCGGCCTCGCGCCGGACGGCAAGATCATCGGCCGCTTCACCGCGACCGGCGTCCGTTCCGCCTATGCCGAACGCTTCCGCGCCTGGGGCTATGACCTGCCGGCGTCGATCTACGAACCCGTCGCTGCGGAGTAACGCGCATGATTATCAGCCCGACCCCGATTATCTACGGCCTGATCTTCCTGGCCGTGCTCCTTCTGGTGGAGGGCATCTATCTTGTCGTGTTCGGCAAGTCGATCTCGCTCAACAGCAAGGTCAACCGCCGCCTCGACCTCCTGGAAAAGGGCGGCCAGCGCGAGCAGGTCCTCGAACAACTCAGGAAAGAGGCCAGCCAGCACCTCAAGGCCAAGGGCATCCCGCTCTACTCGATCCTCGCCACGAAGGCGCAGAAGGCGAATATCGCATTCTCGCCCCGCGCTCTGGTCGCGATCATGTTCCTTCTTGCGGGCGTGGCGTTCCTGGGCCTCAAGGTCGGCACCGCCGCCTCGACGCCGGTCCAGATCGCGGTGGCGATCGTCATGGGTGTCGGCGCGGTCTATTTCTGGATCCACCGCAAAGCGAAAAAGCGCATGGATCTTGTGGAAGAACAGCTTCCCGACGCGGTCGAACTCATGGTTCGCAGCCTGCGCGTCGGCCATCCGTTTTCGTCCGCGATCCAGATCGTCGCGAAAGAGGTTCCCGACCCGCTCGGCACCGAGTTCGGCATGATCGCCGACGAAAGCGCCTACGGCCGCGAAATCTCGGAATCGCTGAAGGATCTGGCCGAACGCATGGACATGCAGGACTTGCGGTTCCTCGCCGTCGCGGTGACGATCCAGCAGCAATCGGGCGGCAACCTGGCCGAGATTCTCGACGGGCTGGCCAAGGTTATTCGCGCCCGCTTCCGGCTGTTCCGCCGGGTGCGCGCGATCACGGCCGAAGCGAAGTGGTCGGGTATGTTCCTGTCTTCCTTCCCGCTCGTCGTGCTGGCCGTCATCCAGATCCTGAAGCCGGACTACTTCGATACGGTGAAAGACACGCCGGCCTTCGTTCCGGCGGCACTCATCGTCTTCACGTTCCTCGCCATCAACGTCATCTTCATGAAGATGATGGTGAACATCAAGGTCTGAGGAGGCCTGACCAATGCTTGCCGCGATCAACGACCTCCTGATTCAGAATTTTGGCCCCCTCGGCCCACTCCTCGCGGTCGCCGTCCTGGGTATCCTTCTGATCGCGATCACCCTGCCGACGATGCTGAAGAAGCGCGCCGATCCGTTCTCGAAACTGCGTGAGACGACGAAACCGGCCGGCACCACGAAGCGCGGCGGTCTGGGGCAGGAAAAGAAGACGCTGCGCGCCAGCCGCGGCTCGGACAAGCTCGACAAGTTCGCGACCTTCCTCGAACCCAAGACCGAGGAGGAGATGAGCACCTCGCGCCTCAAGATGACGCGGGCGGGCTACCGCGGGCGCGATGCGGTGCGCAAGTTCCACGCGATCCAGTTCATGCTGGGCATCCTCTTCCTGGTTCTCGGCGTCATCTACGCGATCGTCGCCTCTGCGACGGGCGAGATTTCGACGACGACGCTGGTTCTTGCCGTCATCATGCCGGGTGCAATCGGCTACTACCTGCCGAAATACTGGATCGAGCGGCGCATCCAGTCCCGCCAGCAGGAAATCCAGAACGGCTTCCCGGACGCGCTCGACATGCTTCTGGTCTGCGTCGAGGCCGGCCAGTCTCTCGACCAGGGCATCATCCGGGTCTCGAAGGAGCTGAAGACGGGCTACCCTGCGCTTGCCGAGGAATTCGAGATCGTCTCTCAGGAGATCAAGGCCGGCAAGGACAAGACCAGCGTGCTGCGCGCCTTTTCGGAACGCTCCGGTGTTCCCGATGTCGCCTCGTTCGTGACGGTGATGATCCAGTCGCAGACCTTCGGCACCTCGATCGCAGAAGCGCTTCGGGTCTATGCGTCCGAGATGCGCGACAAGCGCGTGATGCGCGCGGAAGAGGCCGCGAACAAGCTGCCGACCAAGATGACGCTCGGCACGATGATGTTCACCGTTCCGCCGCTTCTCATGATCCTTGTGGGTCCCTCGGTTTACGATATGCTGCAGCTGTTCAAGAATTTCTCGCCCTGAGGCCATGGCAGCAAGATTACTGGGACTACTGGCCGGGATCGGCCTTCTGGCCGCCTGTCAACCGACGGGCGGCTTTTCCGACGATGATCCCTCCCCCTTCGCGCCTACCGGCCCGGTGCGGGGCGAAGAGGCCGTTGACGGCCTGATTGTCGGCCACCGGCTGATGGAAGCCGGAGAATATGAACTTGCGCTGAAGGCCTATCACCGCGCCGCGGCAGAACACGGCCTGACGGTGGACACGCTTTCGGCGATCGGATCAGCCAGTCTCCGGCTCGGCCGGCTTGGTCAGGCGGAACGTCAGCTTCGCCTTGCAATCAAGCAGGACGAAACCTTCGTTCCGGCCTGGAACAACCTTGGCGTCGTGCTGATGGAAACCGGTGAGATCGGCGAGGCGAGCCGTGTTTTCCGCACTGCCTATGCGCTTGATAGTGGCCAATCGGACGCCATCAGGGACAATCTGCGGCTTTCCCTCGCAAAGCTTGAGAAATCGTCCTATGATGGCGGGAATACAGGCGAATTCTCTCTGGTGAGGCGCGGGCACGGGCAATACCTGCTTCTCACCAAACATTGAGGCATAAGCAGCAAAGGACGCATGAAATGCGCCACCCTATTCTGACATCGCTCTGCATCGCAGGGGTTACGGCCCTGTCCGCTTGCGGCAACTCATCGGATGCCGATGTGAAGCGCGCGCTCGAGGACGTCAACGTCATCGACGAAACCAACCTTAACGACGTCATGCTGACCGTGGCCGATCCCAACGAAGGGGTCGCCTACTTCATGCGCGCGTCGAACCAGCACCCTGAGCGCATCGACCTGAAGCGCGGTCTGGCAAAGTCGCTGATCCGGGCGAAGAAGCCGCGTGAGGCGGCGCTGGTCTGGAAAGTCATTATCGACAGCCCCGAAGGCACGAACGAAGACCGCGTCTCTCATGCCGACGCGCTCATCCGTTCGAACGATTGGAAAAGCGCCGAGACGGCGCTGAATGCGATCCCGCCAACATACGAGACCTTCGATCGCTACCGGCTGGAAGCGATGGTTGCGGATGCCAACAAGAAATGGTCCAAGGCTGACAGCTTCTATGAAACCGCCTTCGGCCTGACGACCAAACCGGCTGGCGTGCTGAACAACTGGGGCTATTCCAAGCTGACGCGCGGCGACTATGCCGACGCCGAACGCCTGTTCGGCGAGGCGCTGACCTACGACAGCAAGAACTTCACCACCAAGAACAACCTTGTCCTGGCGCGTGCGGCACAGCGCAAATACGACATGCCGATCGTGCAGATGACCCAGCAGGAACGGGCCGAACTGCTCTATACGGCCGGGCTTACCGCGATCAAGCAGGGCGATGTCACAACCGGGCGCTCGCTTCTTGAAGACGCGGTCGAGACCAGCCCGCGACATTTCGAGCAGGCAGCCCGCGCGCTCGAGACGCTGAATGCCAGCGTGACCAAGGGCTGAGGCGATGCTCAATCCGTTCGAGGGCCCGGAGGCGGTCACCTTCGCCTACCGTATCTTTCTGCTTCTATGCCTTCCCGTCTGCGCTTGGGTGGCGTGGTCCGACCTGAAGACGATGAAGATCCCCAACAAGGCCGTGCTCGCCATCCTCGCGATCTTCGCTGTGGCGGGCATCCTTCTGATCCCGTTCGATTTCTGGGTCTGGCGTTGGGCGAGCTTCGCGGTCGTCCTGGCGATCGGCTTCGTCCTGAACGCGATCGCGCATGTCGGCGCCGGCGACGTGAAATTCGCCGCCGCCGCCGCGCCCTTCGTCGTCCAGCGGCTGGAGCATCTGCAAATTGTCCTGATCCTGCTGGCGGCGTTCCTTCTGGGCGCCTTCGCGGCGCACCGGCTGCTGCGCGCGATACCGGCGGTACGCGCCGCAACACCGGACTGGGTCAGCTGGACGCGCAAGGACTTCCCGATGGGCATCGCCCTCGTCGGTGTCCTTCTCGCCTATCTCGCCTACATGGCCTTCCCCGGACTGTTCTCGGCGGCCTGACGCGTTTCCGGTCGATATCGAGCCGGTCGCATCAGGGCGCGACCGGCTCCACCAGAATATAAAGCTCGCCCCTGTGCATCTCGCGCAGGGTCCAGCCCTCCTCCTCCAGCGATTTCAGCATCGAGGATCGAAGCGTGTAGGCCATCGGGCAGATCGGCACGACGAGGTAGTCGGCATTCTCGATCCCCGGCAGGCCGCCATAGTACCAGGGCGCCGCGCCCTTCACGTTGCGGAAATCGCCATAGAGCCAGTAGGCCGAATAAAGATCGGTCCCAATCAGCGCGGAACCGCCATAGCCGGCTTGTGCCAAGTCGTCGGCGACAAGTTCGAACCAGGCCGAAATCCCGCCCTCAAGCTGGCATTCCGGTAGATCTTCACCGTTAAGGGCGACCACATCCTCCCGCTTGGCGTAGTCGCGGTATGCGGCAAAGGGGTCGCCGGGGCGATCGTAGGGCTGCTTGAGGTTGATCGTGTAAAGCCGCGCCTGTGGCGTCAGCACATCGCCGTGGCGCTCAAGCCGGGGCAGAAGCGGCACCGTGTCCGCGGTATCGGCCGCAAGGTGGCGCCAGGGGCTGAAGGCAAGGTTGATCGCCGAGGGTGCCCCGAAGGCGAGCACCAGCGCACCGACATAGGTCAGCGCGGTCCGCATGTCCCAGCCAAGGCCGTTGGTCACAGGCTCGGCCGGACGCAGCATAAAGATCAGAAGCGCCAGCAGATAGAGCCATTGCGGATCGTTCCCGAAGTTCTGGTAGGCAACGTAGAAGAAGCCCGGCATCAGCACGAGAAGCGCAAGCCCCTCGACCGCGCGCCCGGACTGCCGCAGCAGGATGACCGACATGATCAGCACGAGGCTGCCGCCCATGTAGAGCGGCGCGACGATGACCGAGATGAAACTTTCGCCGGGCGCCTGACGCGCGTCGCCGGTCGCGACCGTCAGCAGGTCGCCCAGATATGCGAACCAAAATTGCGTACCTGCCGCAAGCGTCACCGCCACCGCCACGGCGAGCCCTGCAATCACAGCGGAAAGGAGTTCCTTGAACTGGCGCCGCGCGAGAAGCGCCACGAATATTCCCGGCGCAAACGCCGCAAAATACGTGACCTTGGTCAGCACAAGTGCGGCGAGACCAAGGCCGATCAGCGCCCCGTCGAGCCACGGGCGCGGCCGGTTGAGCGGTGCGAGCACGGCAAGCGGAATGACGACATAGCTCACCGCCCAGGCCCAGCGGTTGTAGTGCATCGAGATCGAAATGCCGTCATGCGCCTCGCCGTGAACCAGCGCGAGGCAAAGCAGCATGACGAAACCGCCATAGGCGTAGGGCCATATGCCCGTCAGCCGGCTAACGGCAACGCGCAGCACCGGCAGCAAAAGCACGGCAGCGACCAGAATTTGCGCGTAGAAGATTGCGTGCCCCAGCCCTGCGCCAGCCTGGATGAACCAGGCGATCGGCGCCAGGGCCAGAACCCCGATCGGTGTCATGAAGTCGAGATGCGGCCATTGCCCCCCTGCCATCCGGAGGACCAGCTCCGCCAGATGCATCGTGTCGCCTTCGTGCTTGCCAAGGTAGAAGCCGCCCTTGAGGATCGGCGCGGCGCCAAGGACGACGACGACGGCGACCAGAAAGGCCAGCAACGGAACGATCCGGGGTCTGCTCATTTGCGCCTCTATGCGTAAATTGTTTCCATTTTTTAGCCACATTAGCGCGGCAGAGTGCCCCTGTGAATCCCATCGCGGACGCTGGCCGCGCCATTGTGGCGCGCAATCCCGGTTCGCGCCCGAATGACGGTCGAGGAAGGTCCCAACCGATGAACATGCAGGTGCCCAACGTCATTGCTCCGACGCCGCCGAAATCACTGGCGGATACCGGGCTGTCGACGGTGATGATGCGCGATCTTCTTCTCAAGACGATGTTCCGCATGAACCTCGAATATGTCACCGACATCTCGCGCCAGATCGCACTTCCGATCCCGGTGACGCAGGAACTTATCGACCTGTCGCGCACCCAGAAGCTCGTTCAGGCAACCGGCACACTCCATGCGACCTCCGGTAGCGAAATGGGTTACCAGCTGACCGATTCCGGCAAGGCGCGCGCGCTCGATGCACTGTCGCAGTCGGAATATTACGGCGCGATGCCGGTGCCGCTCGAAGTCTATCGCGAACAGGTCAAGAAGCAGTCGATCCGCAACGTCCAGATGACGCGCCAGCAGCTGACGGGCGCGATGGGCCACCTGATCCTGCCCGACGAGTTGCTGGACCATCTCGGGCCGGCAGTCGGCGCCGGCCGCTCGATCCTGATGTATGGCCCGCCGGGTAACGGTAAATCCTCGATCTCCAATGGTATCCGCGACGCGATCGGCGACAAGATCTTCATTCCGAAGGCGATCGAATATGCCGGACAGGTCATCACGGTCTACGACCCGATCGTCCACTCCGCCGCCGAACAGTCTGAGGACGATCCGACATCTCTGCGCCGCTCGTCGAACCGGTTCGACAACCGCTATGTGCTGTGCGAACGCCCGACCGTGATCACCGGCGGTGAACTTTCGCTCGACATGCTCGACTTGACCTACAACCCGACGGCACGGACCTATACGGCCTCCCTTCAGATGAAGGCGACCGGCGGCGTGTTCATCATCGACGACCTTGGCCGTCAGGCCGAACCGCCGCAGAAGATCGTCAACCGCTGGATCGTTCCCCTTGAGGAAAACCGCGACATCCTCGCCCTGCAATCGGGCGAGAAATTCGAGGTGCCGTTCGACACGCTGGTGATCTTCTCGACCAACTTCCACCCGAACGAGATCTTCGACAAGGCGGCCCTTCGCCGGATCTTCTTCAAGATCAAGATCGACGGGCCGAACCAGGAAATGTTCCTCAAGATCTTTGCGATGGTGGCGAAGAAGAAGAAGATGCCGCTTGATGAGCAGGCGCTTCTGCATCTTCTGAAGGTCAAATACCCGACCATCGACAATGTCTACGCGAACTACCAGCCGGTCTTCCTGATCGACCAGATGCGGGCCATCTGCGATTTTGAGGGCATCCCCTACCAGATGACGCCCGAACTCATTGACCGGGCCTGGGCCAACATGTTTGTCCGGGAAGAAAAGATCATTCATTGATGCAGCGGGTCGGAATTGCCGGATCGGGCCGCGTCGGCAGGCCGTTCCTCTTGCGGATGCGTGATGCGGGCCTCTCCGCCCGCGGGTTCGCGCTCTCCCCGCTCGACGATGCCGGGCCGGAACGGGAGGTCACTGACGCCGCAACCTTCGCACAGGCGATAGATTGTCTGATCCTCACGCCCCGCGACATCGCGGAAACGGAGGAACTGCTGTTCGACGGCCCGGCCCTTGCCCGCAACGGGACGACGCTGCACATGATCGTTATCGCCGCGACGCTCTCGCCCCGGTATGTGCGCGCGCTGAGGGCGCGCATCCCCAGCCGGATCGCGCTGGTCGACGCGCCGTTCAACGGCTCCCTGCGGGCTGCCGGGGACGGCCGGCTGACCTTCTTCCTTGGTGGCGCGCCGGAAGAGATCGCGGCGCTCGCGCCGATATTCCGCTGCCTTGGCCAGCAAACGCTGAGGATGGGCGCGTTCGGCGCGGCCAGCGCGGCGAAGGTCATGAACGACTTCCTCGCCGCCTCCTCCTCGACGCTGACGCGCATCGCTCTCGACTGGGCCGGCGCGCAAGGCATTGACGAGGAAAGGCTTCTAGACATCGCTGGTGTGTCGCTCGATCGGCTTCTGATGCCCGGCTACGACCTGACGGGGCGTTGCGCGGCAGATTTCGGTGGCGACGATTGCGTCACGGCCCTTGCCCGCAACGTGGAGGCGGCTTTCGAATCCGCGCTTTCCGGGGCGCATCTGACACCGCCACAAGCGACCGGAACCGCGATCCGCAGCATGAAGTCGCGGTCGCTGCACTGACGGCTTGCGCAAGGCGCGCTGCGGCCTAGACTGCCGGCATGCGCCCCCTGCCTGCCCCGTTCACAGACTGGTTCGCCAAGCGCGGCTGGCAGATTCACCCGCACCAGCAGGCCCTTCTCGACCGCGCGGATGAGAGCGCGCTTCTCCTTGTCGCGCCGACCGGCGGCGGCAAGACGCTCGCAGGTTTCCTGCCAAGCCTCGCGGAGCTTGCCGGCGGTGCGCATCGGGGGCTGCACACCCTCTACATCTCGCCGCTGAAAGCACTGGCCGCGGATATCCGCCGCAACCTCACGATACCGGTGATGGAGATGGCACTTCCGATCCGTATCGAGGATCGCACCGGCGATACCTCCTACACGGCGCGCCGGCGGCAGCGTGCCGACCCACCGCACATCCTCCTGACGACACCGGAAAGCCTTGCGCTCCTGCTCAGTTACGAGGACGCGCCGCACATCTTCGCGGGCCTTTCCCGGGTGATCGTCGATGAGGTTCACGCACTCGCGGAATCGAAGCGCGGCGATCAGCTGATGCTGTGCCTCGCCCGCCTCACCCGGCTCGCCCCCGGTCTCCGCCGCGTCGGACTGTCGGCGACCGTTGAGGATCCGGGCGCCATCGCCCGCTTTCTCGCGCGCCATCCGGATCCCTGCGGGATCGTCGACGCCGATCCCGGCCCCGATCCCGATATCGCCATGCTTGCGACCGACACGCCGCCGCCATGGGCCGGCGGCGGCGGGCGTTATGCGATCCCCGAGGTTCTGGCCGAAATCAAGCGCCACCGCACCACGCTCATCTTCCACAACACCCGCGCGCAGGCAGAGCTGTTCTTCCGCGACCTCTGGCTTGCAAACGAGGACGGCCTGCCAATCGGTATCCACCACGGCTCCCTCGCCCGCGCGGCTCGTGAGAAGGTCGAAACCGCCATGGTGGCCGGCGAGCTGCGCGCGGTGGTCTGCACGGGATCGCTCGACCTTGGTATCGACTGGGGCGATGTCGACCTCGTGATACAGGTCGGTGCGCCGAAGAACGTCAAGCGGCTGGTGCAGCGGATTGGTCGTGCGAACCACCGCTACAACGCACCGTCGAAGGCGCTGCTGGTGCCCGCGAACCGCTGGGAGGTCGTGGAATGCCAGGCCGCGCTTCAGGCCGTGAAGGCGCGCGATCTCGACGGCGATCCGCGCGGGTCGGGGCCGCGCGATGTCCTGTGCCAGCACATCCTCATCAATGCTTGCTCCGCACCGTTCGACGCTGACGCCTTGTTCGCCGAAGTGACGAGGGCCGGCCCCTACGCCACACTCACACGCACGGAATTCGATGCCTGCCTCGATTTCTGCGCGACCGGCGGTTACGCGCTCCGGGCCTATGACCGCTGGCAACGGTTGATGCTGCGTGAGGGGCGCTGGGGGCTGCGTGATCCGCGTGCCGCGCGCGATATCCGCATGAATATCGGCACGATCACCGACAGCGAGATGGTGAAGGTCCGCTGGCAGAACCGCCATGGCGGCCAGCCACTGGGCGAGGTTGAGGAGGCCTTCGCCTCGACGCTCACGCCGGGGGACACCTTCCTCATCGGCGGCCATGTCGTGCGTTACGTGGGCCTGCGCGAAATGGCCCTGGAAGTTTCGCCCGCGCCGGGCAGAAAGCCGAAGATCGCCGTCTTCTCCGGCACCAAGTTCTCCACCTCCACCCAGTTGTCGGAGCGTATCCTGCACATGCTGCAGGCCGAAGCCTGGCCCGACCTGCCGCCCCACACCGCCGAATGGCTCGTGCTCCAGCGCAGCGTGTCACGCCTGCCCGCGCCCGGCCGGATCCTGGTAGAAACCTTCCCGGCAGAGGGACGCGCGCATCTGTGCATCTACGGCTTCGCCGGCAAGGCCGCACAGCAGACCCTCGGCCTTCTGCTGACCAAGCGGATGGAGGAAGAGGGCATGGCCCCCCTCGGCTTTGTCGCCACTGACTACGCCACGTTGATCTGGGGGCTGGAGACGGTCGCCGATCCGATCCCGCTTCTCGACCGGGACGCGTTGCGTGCGGGACTGGAGACCTGGCTGGCCGGCAACGCGGTGATGAAGCGGACCTTCCGCAACGTGGCACTCGTGGCCGGCCTGATCGCGCGCAACCATCCGGGGCAGAGGAAATCGGGGCGGCAGGCCACCTTCTCCTCCGACATCCTCTACGACACGCTGCGGCGCTACGACCCCGATCACCTCCTCCTTAAGGTCACGCGCGAGGAGGCGATGCGCGGCCTGGTCAGCTTTGGCCGGATCGAGGCGATGCTCGACCGCGCGGGCGGACAGATCGACCACCACGTACTCGACCGCGTCACCCCTTTCGCCGCGCCGCTGTTCCTCGAAGTCGGCAAGATCCCGGTCGAGGGCGCCGGCCGTGAGCGGCTGATGGACGAGGCTGCAACGCGCCTGATGGCCGAGGCGGGTCTGGGATGAGCGCCGCATCGGGCAGCGCCATAGCGGTCGGATGGCCGGCATGAGCGGTCATGAGTTCACGCTCGCCGGCGCAACGCTGACCGCGCTGCCCTCGGGCGCGCTCTTCTGGGCGCAGGAAGCCTGCCTGACCGTTTCGGATCTGCATCTTGGCCGGTCCGGCCGGTATGCCCGGCGCGGCGGGGCGCTGCTCCCACCCTACGAAGTCGAGGAAACGCTCGCCCGGCTTGACGCCGATATCGCCGCCTGCGCACCGCGAACGGTGATCTGTCTCGGCGACAGTTTCGACGATCTCGCCGCGGCCGAGCTTGGCGAAAGGTTCGCGCTCTGGCTGGCGCGTCTGATGGCGGGCCGGCGCTGGATCTGGATCGAGGGCAACCACGATCCCGGCCCGGTCGCGCTTGGAGGCGAGCACCGGGGCGAAGTCGCGCTCGGCCCGCTCAGGTTCCACCACATCGCCGATCCCGGCGCCACGGGCGAAGTGTCGGGCCACTACCACCCCAAGGCACGGCTTGCCGGTCAGGCGCGGCGGTGCTTTCTTGTCGATCAAGCACGTGCGATCCTGCCGGCCTACGGAACCTATACCGGCGGGTTGCATTGCGATGACGGGGTGCTCCGTGACCTGATGGCACCCGGCGCGGTCGCGATCCTGACCGGCAGGACGCTTCGCGCGGTGCCGATGCCGCGCCGGAAGGAGAACCCATGACGGACAGCCTCGACCCCGGGCGCGCCACGACGATCCGCGAGAGCTTCGCGTCCCAAAGCCTCATGACCAGTTTCAGCGCTGAGATGACCGCTCTTGGGCCCGGACAATGCGAGGTTTCGGCGCCGATCCCGGCGACCGCGCGCCAGCAGCACGGCGCCGGCCATGCCGGGCTGACCTTCGCGCTCGGCGATACCGCAGCAGGTTACGCCGCGCTGTCGCTCATGCCTGACGGCGCGGAGGTCATGACGGCGGAGATGAAGATCAACCTTCTCGCGCCAGCGCGCGGCGACCGGCTGATCGCGACCGGGCGGGTGGTGAAGGCGGGACGCAGGCTGACCGTGGTAACGGCCGAAGTTTCGGCCGAAACCGACGGCCAGCACCGGCTTGTCGCGGTCCTGCAGGGCACGATGGTGCCCGTGCCTGCGGCCTGACCCCAGAGCGGAAGCGGCTACGACATCTCGGGTTCGAAACGCATCAAGCTGTGAGTCCCTCTGGTTCGGGGATATTGTTTGCGCGGCAGCAAGCGGTGAGTGTGTTTGCGAGGAGGCATGCGATGGTCATGGGGCCGACGCCGCCTGGGACGGGGGTTATGGCGCCGGCGGTTTTGGCGCAGCTTTCGTAGTGGACGTCGCCGACCAGCC
Organism: Alphaproteobacteria bacterium; assembly: GCA_030429495.1. Classification (GTDB taxonomy): domain Bacteria; phylum Pseudomonadota; class Alphaproteobacteria; order Rhodobacterales; family Rhodobacteraceae; genus Albidovulum. Next base: position 18,736 of record JAUIFH010000020.1, read on the forward strand.
TGGTCTTGCCGTCGCGCTCGATCCGGTTGATGCCGACATCGATCACCGTCGCGCCGGGCTTGACCCAGTCGCCGGGGATCATCTCCGCCCGGCCCACGGCGGCGACGAGGATGTCGGCGCGGCGGCAGACCGCGGCCAGGTCCTTGGTCCGGCTATGCGCGATCGTCACCGTGCAGCTGTCGCCGAGAAGCAGCTGCGCCATCGGCTTGCCGACGATGTTCGAGCGCCCGACCACCACCGCGTCGAGCCCCGAGAGCGATCCGTGATGGGTACGCAGCATCATCAGGCAGCCGAGCGGCGTGCAGGGCACCATCGACTTCTGCCCCGTCCCCAGAAGCCCGACATTGGAGATGTGGAACCCGTCCACATCCTTGGCCGGGTCGATCCGGTTGATCACCAGTTCGGAATCGAGATGCCCGGGCAGCGGCAGCTGCACCAGGATGCCATGCACCGCCGGATCGGCGTTCAGCCGGTCGATCAGCGCCAGAAGGTCGGCCTCGGCGGTCCCGGCCGGCAGCTTGTGCTCGTAGGAGTTCATCCCCGCCTCGACCGTCTGCTTGCCCTTCGAGCGGACATAGACCTCGCTCGCCGGGTCCTCGCCCACAAGCACCACCGCCAGGCCCGGCGTGACCCCGTGCTCCTCCTTCAGCCGGGCGACATGGCCTGCCACCTGCCCCCGCACCTGCGCCGCAAACGCCTTGCCGTCGATGATCGTCGCGGTCATTCCTGCCTCGCTTCTTCCTGATCCAGATACTCCGCGGGGCGCACGCGCCCGCCGGTTCGCCGATGGAGATGGCGGGGGGACGCGAAGCCCCCGGCGCCATCCCCGCCACTTCTCAGAACAGCCCTTCGACCTGCCCCGCCTCGTTCAGCCGGATCACCTCCGCCGACGGCACCTTCGGCAGGCCCGGCATCGTCATGATCTCACCGCAGATCACCACGATGAAGCCCGCCCCGGCGCTGAGCCGCACCTCGCGCACCGGCACCGAATGGCCCGTCGGCGCGCCGCGCAGGTTCGGGTCCGTGGTGAACGAGTACTGCGTCTTGGCCATGCAGACCGGCAGATGGCCGTAGCCCGCCGCCTCCCAGGCCTTCAGCTGCTCGCGCACCGATTTGTCGGCGATCACCTCGTCGGCATGGTAGATCCGCTTGGCGATGGTCTCGATCTTCTGGAACAGCCCCATCTCGTCGGGATAGATCGGCGCGAAGTTCGCCGTGCCGCCCTCGGCAAGGCTCACCACCTTCCGCGCCAGGTCCTCGATCCCGGCCGAGCCCTGCGCCCAGTGCTTGCACAGGATCGCCTCCGCCCCCTGCTCGGCCACATAGGCCTTCACCGCCGCGATCTCCGCATCGGTGTCGGAATGGAAGTGGTTGATCGCAACCACCACCGGCACGCCGAAGCTCTTCACGTTGGCGATGTGGCGCCCGAGGTTCGGGCAGCCCTTGCGGATCGCCTCCACATTCTCCGCCCCAAGATCGGCCTTCGCCACGCCGCCGTTCATCTTCATCGCCCGGCAGGTCGCCACGATCACCGCCGCCGAAGGCTTCAGCCCCGCCTTGCGGCACTTGATGTTGAAGAACTTCTCCGCCCCGAGATCGGCGCCGAAGCCGGCCTCGGTCACGACATATTCGCCCAGCTTCAAGGCCGTCTTCGTCGCGATCACCGAGTTGCAGCCATGCGCGATGTTGGCGAACGGGCCGCCATGCACGAAGGCCGGGTTGTTCTCCAGCGTCTGCACCAGGTTCGGCTGCATCGCGTCCTTCAGAAGCACCGTCATCGCCCCGTCGGCCTTGATGTCGCGGGCATAGACCGGCGACTTGTCGCGGCGGTAGGCCACGACAATGTCGCCCAGACGCTTCTGCAGGTCCTCCAGGTCCTTCGCAAGGCACAGGATCGCCATCACCTCGGACGCCACCGTGATGTCAAAACCGGTCTGCCGCGGGAAGCCGTTCGACACGCCCCCGAGGTTCACCACAATATCCCTGAGCGCCCGGTCGTTCATGTCCAGGACCCGCCGCCAGCTCACCCGCCGCGCGTCGATCTCAAGCGCGTTGCCCCAGTAGATGTGGTTGTCGATCATCGCGCTCAGCAGGTTGTGCGCGCTCGTGATCGCGTGGAAATCCCCGGTGAAATGGAGGTTCATCTCCTCCATCGGCACAACCTGCGCATGGCCGCCACCGGCCGCCCCGCCCTTCATCCCGAAGTTCGGCCCGAGCGAGGCCTCGCGGATGCAGATCACCGCCTTCTTGCCGATCCGGTTCAGACCGTCGCCAAGACCAACCGTCGTCGTCGTCTTGCCCTCGCCCGCAGGCGTCGGGTTGATCGCCGTCACCAGAACAAGCTTGCCGTCAGCACGACCCTCCAGCGAACGGATGAACGCCTGGCTCACCTTCGCCTTGTCATGCCCGTAGGGCAGCAAATGCTCCCCCGCAATCCCAAGACGCTCACCAATCTCCTGGATCGGACGCTTCTTCGCCTCTCGCGCAATCTCAATGTCGGTCTTGAA
>JAUIFH010000003.1 GCA_030429495.1 Alphaproteobacteria bacterium
TCCGGTATCATCTGCGCGGGCGGCACGCTTGGCATTCTCATTCCGCCGTCGATCATGCTGATCGTCTATGCCGCAGCCTCGGGTGTCTCCATCGTCCGACTCTATGCCGGCGCGCTGCTGCCCGGCTTCACGCTTGTCGGGCTGTACCTCGTATACGTGGTCGGCCGGTCGATCCTGCAACCGTCGTCCGCGCCACGCCCGACGGCGGATGAGGTGCCGGACGTGCCGTTCGGCCGGGTCATGGTCATGGTCATGACCTCGTTCTTCCCGCTCGCCTTCCTCATCCTCGCGGTGCTCGGCTCCATCCTCTTCGGTCTCGCGACACCGACCGAGGCTGCGTCGATCGGTGCGCTCGGTGGCATTCTCCTGGCCTTCGCCTATCGCGCGATGACCTGGCAGCGGATGCGGGAAAGCGTCTACCTGACTGTCAGGACGACAGCGATGGTCTGCTGGCTTTTCGTCGGCTCCTACACCTTCTCGTCGGTCTTCTCCTATCTCGGCGGGGAGCAGGTGATCTCGGAATTCGTGACGGGGCTGAACCTGTCGCCGCTGATGTTCCTGATCATGGCGCAGATCATCATCTTCCTCTTGGGCTGGCCGCTGGAATGGTCCGAGATCATCATCATCTTCGTGCCGATCTTCCTGCCGCTCCTGCCGCATTTCGGGATCGACCCGCTGTTCTTCGGCATCCTCGTGGCGCTGAACCTTCAGACCTCGTTCCTGACGCCGCCGATGGCGATGTCTGCCTACTACCTCAAGGGCATCGCACCGCCCGAAGTGCAGCTGACGCAGATCTTTTCCGGCGTGATGCCGTTCCTGCTCTGCGTCGTTCTCGCGATGGCGCTGATGTACATCTTCCCCGGCATCGTGTTCGTCCTGCCCGAGATGTTCTATGGCAAGTAACACGACCGAAGCGCTGACGGCGTCGTCTGCTGTCGACCTGCGCGACCGGCTGGCATCGGGCGCGATCAAGGCAGAAGCGGTCGCCGAGGCCTGTCTGGACCGTATCCGGAGCGACGAGGAGCGCGTCGGCGCATGGGCATGGCACGATCCCGACTTCGTGCGCCGTCAGGTTGTCGCACTCGATCAGTACCGCGCCACCGGCCGGCCGCTCGGGGCGCTGCACGGGCTGCCGGTGGGGTTGAAGGACATCATCGACACCGCGCGCATACCGACGGAGAACGGCACTGCAATCGACCGGGGCAGGGTGCCCGACGCGGATGCATTCGTCGTGGCGCGGCTGAAGGCGGCCGGTGCGGTGATCATGGGCAAGACGGCGACGACCGAACTGGCCTACATGAACCCCGCGAAGACCCGGAACCCGCACAATCCGGACCACACGCCGGGCGGTTCGTCCTCCGGCTCTGCGGCGGCCGTGGCGGCCGGGATGGTGCCGCTCGCGGTCGGCACCCAGACCGGCGGCTCGGTAATCCGTCCGGCCGCGTTCTGCGGCGTCACCGGCTTCAAGCCCACATTCGGGGCGATCCCGCGAACCGGCATCCTGCGGCAGTCGCAGACCCTCGACACGGTGGGGGTATTCGGCCGCGGCCCGCTCGACGTGGCGCTGCTGGCGGATGTGCTCTTCGGCCATGCCCCGGCCGATCCGGCGACGGCACCGATGCCCGCGCCAAGGCTGCTCGAAACCGCCGCCTCGGCACCACCGCTGGCGCCGGTCTTTGCGCTGGTGAAGCCGCCGGGATGGGAGAAGGCCGATCCCGATACGGTCGCGGCGTTCGACGAACTCGCAGCCGCACTGGGAGAGGCGCAGTGCTTCGAAGTGCCGTTGCCCACCGCCTTCGCGGATGCCGGGGAATTGCGCCGCCGCATCAACTTCGCCGAGATGGCGCGGAACTACTACACCTATGCCAAGGCCGGTCCGGCGCATCTGTCGCCGGTGCTTCAGGACGCGCTGCAGGAAGGCAGCGCGACGCTTGCGAAGGACTATCTTGCCGCGCTTGACTGGCGTGACGTCCTCCATGCCGGGCTGTCGAGGATATTTTCTCACGCCGATGCGATCCTGACGCCGGCCGCGCCGGGGCCGGCACCGGCCGACCTGACAACGACGGGAGACCCGGTGTTCAACGGGCTCTGGACCTTCGCCGGCACGCCCGCGGTCACGATTCCCGTGCTCACGGCGTCGAACGGAATGCCGATGGGCGTGCAGCTTGTCGGTGCACGGGGCAATGATGCGCGGCTTCTCAGGACCGCGAACTGGCTGTTCAACTGGCTTGACCATAAGGGAAGCTGACACGGGGAGGAATGGAATGGACAAGTTGATGGCACTGCTGGCCTTCGCGACACTCGCCGGGTTCCTTGGTATTCTCGGCTGGTTCGTCCCCGAGATCGATCTCGTTCTTGTCATCGCCCTGACGGTCGGGCTGATCGGCTATGACTTCTTCAGCTCTGCGTGGCGCGGCAAGAACGGCGACTGAACGGGTCCGCAGAGGGACTTGCCCTTTCCGTGCCGCGAACTTACCCATTTGGGGACGCGGGCAAGGTGAGGAGCGGCGATGTCAGAGGCGATCTATCCCGACCTTCGCGGCGCCTCCGTCTTCATCACCGGCGGCGGATCGGGCATCGGTGCAGCATTGACCGAGGCTTTCCTGCGGCAGGGCGCGAAAGTGGCCCTTGTCCAGCGCAGCGACGCCACGACGTTCTGCGACGATATGGAGGCTGCGACCGGAAACCGCCCGCGGTTCCTGCCCTGCGACATCACGGATATCTCTGCGCTCAAGGGGGCCGTCGCGGCGGCATCGCGTGCGAACGGGCCGGTGACGGTTCTCGTCAACAACGCCGCCGATGATGTGCGCCACGCGACGCTCGACGTGACGGAGGATTTCTGGGACCGCAATCAGGCGATCAACCTCAAGGCCTATTTCTTCGCGGCGCAGGCGGTGCTGCCGGGGATGCGCGATGCGGGCGGCGGATCGGTCGTCAATTTCTCGTCGATCAGCTACATGATGGGCAATTCCGGCTATCCGTCCTACACAGCCGCCAATTCCGGCATCAACGGCCTGACCCGGTCGCTGGCGCGCGAATTCGGCCCCGACCGCGTCCGCGTCAATGCGATCGCACCCGGCTGGGTGCTGACCGACAAGCAGAAACAGCAATGGGCGACACCCGAGGGGCTGGCCGCGCATCTCGACCGGCAATGCCTGAAGGACATGCTTGCGCCCGACGACATCGTCGGCGGCGTTCTTTTCCTCGCGTCTGACGCCTCGCGGATGATGACGGGGCAGGCGCTCGTCATCGACGGCGGCGTCGTGGTGACGGGATGAGCGTCGCGCGCTGGATCGGTGTAGACTGGGGTACGACGCATCTGCGAGCGGCCGTTATCGGCGCGGAGGGCGAGGTTCTGGCCGATCTGTCCTCCGGTGCCGGCATGGGCCAGCTTTCCCCCGAAACCTTCGAACCCGCGTTGCTGCAGCTGATCGAACCGTTTCTTGGTGACCACCAACGGCCCACTCCGGTTATCGCCTGTGGCATGGTCGGCAGCCGGCAGGGCTGGCGTGAGGCGCCGTATCGTTCCGTTCCCTGCGCACCGGTCGACCCGGTGGCGCTGGTCTCCGCGCCGGTCACGGACCCGCGTCTGACGGTGCATATCGTTCCGGGGCTGAGCCAGACGGCCCCCGCAGACGTGATGCGCGGAGAGGAGACCCAGATCGCCGGCCTGCTTGCCGCCCGCCCGAATTGGGACGGCGTGCTGTGCCTGCCCGGTACGCACACGAAATGGGTGCAGGTGAGTGCGGGCGAGGTCGTGTCGTTCCGGACTTTCATGACCGGCGAGCTTTTCGCACTGCTCGGGGCGCATTCCGTCCTGCGGCACGGGATCGCTTCGGCGGGTTGGCAGGAAGAGGCCTTCGCTGCGGCTGTGACAGAAACACTGGCCCGACCAGAGAGGCTGGCCGCCGACCTGTTCGGCCTGCGTGCCGCCGGGCTGCTGCACGGGCTTGACGGCGAAACTGCCCGGGCGCGGCTCTCCGGGCTTCTGATCGGTGCGGAGCTGGCGGCGGCGCGGCCCTACTGGCTGGGGCAGGACGTTCTCGTGATCGGCGCCGAGGAGGTATCCGGGGCGTACCGCGCGGCCCTGGCACTGCAGGGCGTGACCGCCGGAACCGTTCCGGGCCGGGATGCGGTTCTGGCGGGGCTTGCCATCGTTGCTGCCGGGTTTCTGAAGGGGAGTACGGTATGAGCCGCCATCTGATCGCGATCCTGCGCGGCATCACGCCGCAGGATGCACTCGCGGCGACCGGCGCGCTGATCGACGCGGGTATCACCCGGATCGAGGTGCCGCTGAACTCTCCGCGGCCGCTCGACAGCATCCGCGCGATGGCCGCGGCTTTCGGCGACGACGCGTTGATCGGCGCGGGGACCGTGCTATGCCCTGCGGAAGTCGCGGCGGTTGCCGAAGCCGGCGGAAGGCTGGTGGTGTCGCCGAACTGCGACCCCTCCGTCATCCACGCGACCAAGGCCGCGGGGATGGAAAGCTGGCCGGGCGTGTTCACGCCGACCGAGTGCTTTGCGGCGCTCGCGGCGGGTGCGGACGGGTTGAAGCTGTTTCCGGCCTTCCTAGTCGGTGTGGCGGGCCTGCACGCAATGCGCGCGGTACTGCCGTCCGCGGCGGCGGTCTACGCGGTGGGCGGCGTCGGCCCGGAGAATTTCGCAGACTGGCGCGCGGCTGGGGCTACAGGCTTTGGCCTTGGTACGGCCCTGTACCGGCCGGGCGACGGCGCGGATGTTGTGGCGCGACGCGCGTCTGAGGTTGTCGCGGCATATGATGCGTTAAAGTAATGCATGAAGTATGACGCGTAAAATGTTGATTGAGTGAGAGAATGAGCGTAAATTACTCCTCGATCTCGCCATGAATCGCGAACTGCTCCAGCCCGGCTTCGGTCGCCTCGATAAAACGGAACTGTTCACGCACGCCCGCCTCCGTCAGCTCGCGCAGCACCGTCAGAACCGTATTCGGGGCGTGGTCGGCGCATAGTTCGGCCATCTGCGCCAGTTCCTCCTCGGCCACGGGAAGGGCTGCCTCGACCGAAGGGGCGCCATAGACGGTGACGAAGTGATCCGCCAGACGCCGGGCAAGGTCGCGGTATTCGCCTTCTTCGATACGGGTCACGGCAACGAAGGTGACGCGGCCGAAGGTCTCCACGCCAAGCCAGCCGTTGGCGAAGGCTTGCCGCGCCTTGCCGACAAGGTCGGCATCGGACCAGTTCGAGAATTCGAACCCGCCCGAGACCGCCCATTCGCCGGTCCGCGCCGGGCTGTGGAACACGTTCATGTCGCTTTCGTCGAAATGGATCGCGCGCGCCAGATGCATGTCAGACCTCCTCCAGCAGCGCCGAAAGTGGGATCAGCGTCGTTGAGTCGTCGGATTTCAGGAGCATTCCAAAATTTTCGTCGACACCAAGGAAGATGCCAGCCCGGCGCGATCCGCCCGTGGCGACAGAGACCTCCTCGCCGATCTTCCACGCCAGCCCGGCCCATTCCCTGTGCAGGTCGGCACGGCCCTGCGGCTCTTCCAGCGCGTTCAGCCAGACAAGCGCGTGACGCGACCATGCTTCAAGGATGCGCACAGGCTCAAGCCCGCCGCACCCTTCCTGATCGAGAGCGGTTCGGTCGGGAAATTCACCCGGTTCACAATCCGGCGGCAGCGTCAGTGTGAGTTCCAACCCCACGACGAGCCAGTCAGGTTCCTCTGCAGGCGTGTGATCGGAGCACGCGATCTTCAGGCTGCCGGCATGGGCACCGTTGACGCGTACGCCGCCCGACCATTCGAGATGGACCGACGTCTCCGGCGGGGCCAGAGCGCCAAGTGCGTTCTGAAGGCCGACGCCGCAGGCGATATAGGCCGCGAGGGCCGGTTCCAGTGGCATTTCCGGCGCAAGGACAAGCGCCGCCCGCAGCCGGTCGTCGAGAACCGACCACGCGATCAGTCCCGAATCCGTTCCGCGCCGGGCCTGGTCGCAGGCGATCACGAAGGGATTGGCCGGTCCGGCGGCAAGCCCCGTCATAAGGGGCGGGAAGACCGGGACCTGGCTCATGCCTGGCCGCTCTCGATCAGCCGCAGGGCAAGGTCACGGAACGCGCGGGCCTGCGGTGAGGCGGGTTTGGAGACCACCACCGGTGCGCCGCCATCGGCGGCGGTGCGAATGTCGAGATGGAGCGGGATTTCCGCGAGCAGTGGTACGCCCAGTTTCTCGGCCTCGGCGCGAACGCCGCCATGGCCGAAGATGTGTTCCTCGTGCCCGCAATTGGAGCAGACATGGACCGCCATGTTCTCGATCATACCGAGGATCGGAGTGCCCATCTTGTGGAACATGTCGATGCCCTTGCGCGCATCGAGCAACGCGATGTCCTGCGGAGTCGATACGATGATCGCGCCGGCAATCTCCGCCTTCTGCGCCAGCGTCATCTGCACATCGCCCGTGCCGGGCGGCAGATCGACGATCAGCACATCGAGCGCGCCCCATTGCACCTGAAACAGCATCTGTTGCAGCGCGCCCATCAGCATCGGGCCGCGCCAGACGACAGCCTCGCCCTCCTGCGTCAGAAGGCCGAGCGACATCAGCGTGACACCGTGGTTCCTGAGCGGCAGGATCGTCTTGCCGTCGGGCGAGGCCGGGCGCCCCGAGACGCCCAGCATGCGCGGTTGCGACGGGCCGTAGACATCGGCGTCAAGAAGCCCGACGCGCCGCCCCTCTGCCGCCAGCGCGACGGCGAGGTTGGCCGCGACGGTCGATTTGCCGACGCCGCCCTTGCCGGAGGCGATTGCGAGAATGCGGCCGACGCCCGGGATTTTCTCCGGCCCCTGCGGCTTCGGACGCGCGCCGGTCTTGAGATCGGGCGGCGTCGGCGCCGAATGCGCGGTCATGACGACCGAGACCGCATCCACCCCCGGCATTGCGCGAATCCGCGCCTCTGCCTCGGCGCGGGCGGGTTCCATCCGCTGCGCCCGGGCAGGATCGATTTCAAGCACGAAGCGGACCGCGCCGCCCTCGACCGTCAGCGCGCGGACAAGGCCGGCACTGACGATATCGGTGCCACCAACCGGGTCGGCCACGCCCTTCAGGACGTCGAGAACCGCCTCGCGCGTCGTCATTCGGCGGGTCCGGTGATCTTCCCGGTCACGACATGCTCCATGTCGAGCCCGTCGATGGTAAGCACCATCTTCGCCGAAAAGCTCTTGCCGCTCGCGGCCGGTCCGGCGGCGCGCATCGCCGCCTCGATCGCCTGTTGCGAGGTTACGCCGACCTGCTTGAGGAACTTGCGCATCGACATGTTGAAGTCGTCATCCATTCTGTCTCGTCTCCTTACCGTATTGACCGATCCGGTGCGGCCTGCCTAGCCTTGGATCAGGGAGGACCGCGCATTGCGGAACCGGATATTCGCCTTCGTCCTCGCCCTTCTGCCGCTTCCGGCGGGTGGTGAGGAATCGCGCGAATTCTCCGTCTCGGTCAGTTCCGAGATCGAGGCCTCCGGCCTCATGTCCTACATCCTGCCACGGTTCGCACTCAAGACCGGACGGCGCGGCAGCGTGGTTGCCGCCGGCGGCGACCTTCGGCTCGGCCCGCAAGAGGGGCAAGGCGTCCCGGTGATGGCGCGCGACGGGCAGGTCTTTGTCCTCGTGCTCGATTCCGAGAATGAAGCGGCGCGGCGCTTTGCCGACTGGATTCTCTCTGACATCGGTCAGACGACGCTTGCCGCCTTTGCACCCGCAGATGGCCTTCCATTCGGCCCCGCGCCGACAGAAGAACGGGCAGTTACGATCGAGATCACCGGCGACGCGGTGCGCGGACGCGAGATGGCCGAAATGCATTGTGCGCGGTGCCATCGGGTCGGCACCGATGCCGATGGGATGGGAATCGGTTCGGCCCCGTCCTTCGCCGCGCTGCGGACGCTTCCGGATTGGGCCGAACGCTTCGCCGCCTTCTATGTGCTCAACCCGCACCCCGCCTTTCTTCAGGTCAGCGGTGTAACGCCGCCTTTCGATCCGGCGCTGCCGCCTCCCATCGTTCCGGTGGAGATTTCCGCCGACGAGGTCGAGGCGCTGTCGGCCTTTGCCGCCGGCATCAGACCGGCCGATCTCGGGGCGGATATTCTCAGCCGGTGAAGCAGGCATCAGTGGTCCCGGCGCTTGCTGAGATAGTCTTCCGTCGTCCGTATCCGTGGCCGATCGCCACCCGATAGGGGATTGGATTCGGAGTGATATTGCGCCCGGACGCGGCAGTCGTCGCACATCTGGATCAGCCGTCCGGCGCTGGAATCCGCGAACATCGCGTGCTTGCCCGCGAGCGTGTCCATGATCTTCTCAATCGTCGAGCGAACGCCGAAGGGCCGGCCGCATTCGATGCAGGGGAACGGCTCCTCCTCGTTCAGCACACGGCTCGATAAGGCGGCATCCGAAGGGTCGAAGCGCGGAACGAGGGTGATCGCGTTTTCCGGACAGACGTTGGCGCAAAGCCCGCATTGCAGGCAGGCATCCTCCTGAAACCGCAGTTGCGGCTTGTCAGGATTGTCGAGAAGCGCGCCAGAGGGGCAGAGCGACGCGCAGGCAAGGCAGAGTGTGCAGGCCCCGTTATCCACCTCGACGGCACCGTAGGGCGCGCCGTCGGGCAGGGGGACAGTGGCGGTTGCGTCGGGCATAAGCGCCTTGGCCGCCAGTCGCGCCACTTGTCGCCGGCTGCCGAGAGGCAGGATCGGCTCCACCGCACTCGCGTCCGGCCTGGTGCCGTAGAGCAAGTCGGAAAGCGCGTCGGGGTCCGAGACATCGACAAGCCGGATGCGCCCGGCGCCGCCCATAGCCTCGGCCAGCACGGTTTCGCGCTGGAGCGTGGCGAGTTCCGTGCGCGGGGCGGGCAGGATATCGACCGCGACAAATCCAAGCGCCAGCGTCGCAAGCATCTCGGCATGGCCGAACCCGGCCAGCGCTTCGACCGAGAGGGGCAGCACATCCGCCGGCAGGCCGCGCCCGAACCGCGCCGAAAGCGCGATCATCTCGGCGCCGTGCGGGGCGTCGTGGACCAGCAGCCGGGGCGCGGCCCCGCCTGCCGCCGCATAGGTCGTGGCAAGCGTGCGGAGCCGGCGCAGAAGGTGCGCGACGGGTGGCGCGTCGTAGCTGATCGCGCCCGACGGGCAGAGCGCCGAGCAGCTGCCGCAACCGGCGCAGACAAGCGGGTCGACCGTGACGTGATCGCCGTCCGGCCGGATCGCTCCGGTCGGACAGGCGTCAAGGCAACGGGTGCAGCCGGTCTTGCCAGCGCGCGAATGGGCGCAGATCTCGGGAGCGAGCGAGACGTGAAGCGGTTTCTCGAACGTGCCGACATGCTGCGCGGCCTCGAATACCGCGGCCGTCACCGTGTTCGGATCGCCGGGATCGGCGCGCAGGTAGCCGTCGCGCTTGGCCGGGGCCGGGAAGAGCGGCGGCTTGCCCGAGAGATCGAGGATGATGTCGCAGGCCGTCTCGGCCCCGTCGCGTGGCGCACCGAAGCGGAACGCCCCGCGCCCGCCGGGTTCGAGCTGCCGCAGCGCGTCGATCCTGAGCGCGAAGGCGCCGAGCGTTCCGGTCGCCGAGACGAGGCGGCCTTGGACCGCTTCGTAGTCGCGTGTTTCCTGTGGGTCTGTCTCGTCGGTCAGCAGCACCGTGACGGCGAGCGCGCCGGAAAGCCGTTCGGCTGCGGGCAACGCCACCGTGCCGGCGCCTATGACAAGGCAGGCCCCGTCCGAGATGACGTCGATGGTCTTGGCTGGAGCGGACGGCAGAAGCGCCTCGGCCAGGAGCGCGGCCATCTTGGGCGCGGCAGAGGCGTCCGCGCTCCATCCCGCGCGATCGCGTATGTCGACGCATTCAGGCGCCGGGTGGTCGAGGTCGGCAGCGAGGTCGGTGAAACGCGCCGCCTCCTGCGCGCAGGCGATGACGGGCACGCCGGCCTCCATCGCGCGGGCAACCACGTCGATCTCCCGCGTGCAGAGGGCGGTATGAACGCGCGGGCAGGTCAGGCCGGTCGCGTCGGCAATGGCTTTGGCATCAATCGCCTGTGTGCCGAGGCAATCGCACAGCAGCAGATGTTTGGGCATGTCGCTCCCCGGATGCGGCGGTCGGCGCTTGTTCTCGTGGTGGCCGTTTGTAGCGATGCTAGGCACGTTTACCGGGCACGCGTAAAGCCCCTTGTCGGGTTTCGCTGCTCGATTCGACGCCTCGGGTCCTGGATTTTTCCGACTGAAATCAGAGGAAATCCGGCTCCGGACATTTCGTCCACCGTCGCCGATGCCGCATTCCTGGCGGACGGACATTTTGTCCCGCCACGCTGCGCGCCGCGCGAAATTTGACGATTCGCGGCGATTTTTCTTGGCCGGAAGGGGGTGATGGTTGCAGGCTTGGTCTTAGGGATGGCCGGAACAAGGCCGACCCAAAGGGGAGGAACACTGATCGCAATGGCGCTTGTCCGCGCATCACTTCCTGTCGGGATTGTCGTCCGCAGGTCGCCGGGTGTGACCCGCTGGGCGAAATGGGCATGGAAGGTCGTGGCCGTCGTGCCGGGCGCGGGACCTGCGCGCTGGCGCGAACTGCGGCGCGAGGGCGACGTGACCGATTTCCACGCAGCGACACTCACGCTGGACCTCTGGTCGTCCGACACGGAGGCGTATCAGGTGGCGCTCGCCTCCGATCCTCCCGGCGTCATCGTCGTGCTGCGTGAGACGGAGGAAGCCGGTTCCGACATGCCGTGGCAGCCGGTGATCATTACGGCTTCGCCCTACGAGGGGCAGGACTATCTCGACAGCGGCGATGGACTGGTGGAACGCGTGACGATGCCGCCGGGCATGGTGGCCTGGCTTGCTGATTTTGTGCGCCGGCATCATGTCGAGGAACCGTTCGTGAAACGCCGCCGCGACCGCGCGCGGGTCGATCTGGTCGAGGACGGCAAGGGCGATTCCCGCATCCGTCAGGCGTCCGACGTTTATCGCGCGCCGCGTCCGATCGTGCGGGGGAACGCGTGATGACCGGCTCTGCACCCGCAACGGATTTCTGGAGCCGCCGCCGCGCGGCCGTCCGCGCCGAGACAGAGGCGGAGACTGCCGCTGTTGTCGCCGCGGAGGCGGAGGCACTTGAGCGTCAGCGGGAAGAGGCGGCGGCCGAACGGAGCGATGACGATATCCTCGCCGAACTCGGCCTGCCGGACCCGGATACGCTGGGGCAGGGCGACGATTTCCGCGGCTTCCTCGAGAAGACCGTGCCTGAGCGGATCCGGCGGCGCGCTTTGCGGCGGCTCTGGCGGTCCAATCCGGTGCTGGCCAATCTCGACGGACTTGTCGATCACGGCGAGGATTTCACCGATCGCGCGACGGTGGTGGCGGACATGCAGACGGCCTATCAGGTCGGTCGGGGGATGCTGAGCCATGTCCTTGCGCTGGCCGATGCGGCGGTTGCCGCCGAAACGGAAGCCGAGGGCGCGGCCGAGACTGAAGTCGCCGCTGCGCCTGTTCCCGTGAGTGCGGCTGAAGAAGAAGATGCGGGCGGGGATGCGGCAGCGCAGCCCGTGACGCAGGACGCGACGCCCGTGGCGCGCAGACATATGCGGTTTGCCTTTGCGGCGGCCGAAGACAAGGAGACGCACGCATGAGCGATGCCGCCGTCGATATTCGCATCGCCGAGGAAGACCGGCTGCGCGCCGATCTCTACGACTTTCTCGCCGCGCTTCTTGCCGCGCCACCGGATGCCGGGTTGCTGGCGCGGACGGCTGCGCTTTCCGGCGACGACACGCCGCTCGGCCGGGCCGTCGCCACATTGGCCAAGCTTGCTGCTGCCGCGACCCCGGTATCGGCCGAACGCGAGTTCACGCGGCTGTTCATCGGGCTTGGCCGGGGTGAGCTGCTTCCCTATGCGAGCTATTACCTGACCGGCTTTCTCAACGAAAAGCCGCTCGCGTTGCTGCGCCGGGACATGGCCGGTCTGCAGATCAAACGCGCCCCGAACGTGTATGAACCGGAGGACAACATCGCCAGCCTGATGGAGATGATGGCCGGACTGATCACCGGGCGCTTCGGCGCGCCGGCATCGCTTGCGCGGCAGCAGGAATTCTTCAACCGCCACATCGCGCCCTGGGCGGGACATTTCTTCACCGATCTGGAAGGCGCGAAAGGGTCGGTTCTCTATACGCCCGTCGGCACTGTCGGGCGGCTTTTCACCGAAATCGAACGCGAGGCGTTCCGCATGGGCGGGGCGTGACGACATGAAGGGAGAGACCACGATGGCGAAGGTCAAGGACGGCACGAACCGGCGCGATTTCCTCAAACTGGCCGCGACGACGGCGCCCGCGGCAGCGGTCGCGACGGTCGCGGGAACCGACACGGCCGAGGCGGCAGCGGCGACGGACGAGACCCGGCTTCAGGACACCGCCCATACCCGGGCCTACTACGACAGCACCCGGTTCTGACCGGGTGACGGAAACAACGGATCGGCAGGGTCCGAGCGAATTGCGATGCAAACCCGGCCACCGGCACCCGCCGGACCAGCAAGGGAGAGAAGCATGTTAAGGAAAAAGACCAGCGGAGCGGCAGTTCAGGCCCGGCGCGCGGCGGTCCCTTCGGGCCTCGGCGAAGCACGCGTTGACCGGCGCGCCTTCCTGCGCGGATCGGGCCTCGCCATCGGTGGCCTCGCGGCCCTCGGGGCGACAGGCGGAACGGTGCGGCGCGCGGAGGCGCAGGAGGCGGTCGCGGGCGCGATCCAGACGGTAAAATCGGTCTGCACCCACTGCTCGGTCGGCTGTACGGTCGTGGCCGAGGTCGACAATGGCGTCTGGGTCGGGCAGGAGCCCGGCTGGGACAGCCCTTTCAACCTCGGCGCCCATTGCGCCAAGGGTGCCTCGGTCCGCGAGCATGCTCATGGCGAGCGACGGCTGAAATACCCGATGAAGAAGGAAGGCGGCGAGTGGAAGCGGATCAGCTGGGAGGAGGCGATCAACGAGATCGGCGACCGCATGCTGTCCATCCGCGAAGAAAGCGGCCCGGACTCGGTTTACTGGCTGGGCAGCGCCAAGCATTCGAACGAAGGCGCCTATCTGTTCCGCAAGTTCGCGGCCTACTGGGGGTCGAACAACGTCGACCATCAGGCCCGGATCTGCCATTCGACCACGGTTGCGGGCGTTGCGAACACATGGGGCTACGGCGCCATGACCAACTCCTACAACGACATCCACCGGTCCAAGGCGATTTTCCTGATCGGCGGCAACCCGGCCGAGGCGCATCCCGTTTCCCTCATGCACATCCTCAAGGCAAAAGAGGAAAACAACGCGCCGCTGATCGTCTGCGACCCGCGCTTCACCCGCACGGCGGCGCATTCGGACGAATATGTCCGGTTCCGCCCCGGTACTGACGTCGGCCTGATATGGGGCATCCTCTGGCACATCTTCGAGAACGGCTGGGAGGACAAGGAATTCATCCGCACCCGGGTCTGGGGCATGGACCAGATCCGCGACGAGGTGAAGAAATGGACGCCGGAAGAGACCGAGCGCGTGACAGGCGTGCCCGGATCGCAGTTGCGCCGCGTGGCCTACACGCTGGCGAACAACCGCCCCGGCACCGTGATCTGGTGCATGGGCGGTACCCAGCACACCAACGGCAACAACAACACCCGGGCCTACTGCGTGCTGCAGCTCGCGCTTGGCAACATGGGTACGTCGGGTGGCGGCACCAACATCTTCCGCGGCCATGACAACGTGCAGGGCGCGACCGATCTTGGCGTCCTGTCGCACGACCTGCCGGGCTACTACGGCCTGGCGCCGGGCGCCTGGGCGCACTGGGCCCGCGTCTGGGGCGAGGATCTCGACTGGCTCAAGGGTCAGTTCGCGATGCTGCTCGATGCCGACGGCAATGTCGCCAAGGATGCCGATGGCAATGACATCAGCCTGATGAACCAGAACGGCATCCCGGTCAGCCGGTGGATCGATGGCGTCCTGGAAGACAAGGCCAATATGGACCAGAACGACAACGTCCGGGCCATGGTTCTCTGGGGGCACGCGCCGAACTCACAGACGCGCGGCACCGAGATGAAGACGGCGATGGAAAAGCTCGACCTGCTGGTCGTCGTCGATCCCTATCCGACCGTCTCGGCGGTAATGCACGACCGGACCGACGGCGTCTATCTGCTGCCGGCCTCCACCCAGTTCGAGACGAGCGGTTCGGTCACCGCGTCAAACCGGTCGATCCAGTGGCGTGAGAAGGTGGTGGACCCGGTCTTTGAGTCGCTGCCGGATCACACGATCATGCGCATGTTCGCGGACAAGTTCGGGTTCTCGGACCGGCTGTTCCGCAATATCGAGATCAAGGACGGCGAGCCGGTGGTGGAGGACATCACCCGCGAGTTCAACCGCGGCATGTGGACGATCGGTTATACCGGCCAGTCGCCCGAGCGGCTGAAGCTGCACATGGCCAACCAGCACACGTTCGACAAGACCACGCTCCGGGCCAATGGCGGTCCGGCGGATGGCGAGTTCTATGGTTTGCCATGGCCGTGCTGGGGCACGCCCGAGATGGCGCATCCCGGCACCGCCAACCTCTATGACATGTCGCTGCCCGTCAGCCGGGGCGGCCTGACCTTCCGCGCCCGGTTCGGCGTGGAACGGGATGGCGAGAACCTGCTGGCCGAAGGCGTCTATTCGGTCGGTTCGGAAATTCAGGACGGCTATCCCGAATTCACCATGCAGATGCTGATGGATCTGGGCTGGGACGGCGACCTGACCGACGACGAGCGCGCCGCGATCGAGGCGGTGGGCGGACCGAAGGCGAACTGGAAGGTCGACCTCTCGGGCGGCATCCAGCGCGTGGCGATCAAGCATGAATGCGCGCCCTTCGGCAATGCCAAGGCCCGGGCCGTGGTCTGGACCTTCCCCGACCCGGTGCCCCTCCACCGCGAGCCGCTCTATACCAACCGGCGCGATCTCGTGGCGGACTATCCGACCTACTCGGATCGCAAGCTCTACCGCCTGCCGACGATGTATGCGTCGATCCAGGAGAAGGATTTCTCGGGCGACTATCCGATCATCCTCACCTCCGGCCGGCTCGTCGAGTACGAAGGCGGCGGCGACGAGACGCGATCGAACCCCTGGCTGGCCGAGTTGCAGCAGGACATGTTCGTGGAAATCAACCCGCGCGACGCCAACAACCTTGGTATCCGCGACCGGACGCAGGTCTGGGTCGAGGGGGCAGAGGGCGCCAAGGTCAGGGTTATGGCGATGATCACCGAAAGGGTGGGTGAAGGCGTTGCCTTCATGCCGTTCCATTTTGGCGGCCACTTCCAGGGCCAGGATTTGCGCGACAAGTATCCCGAAGGGGCCGATCCCTATGTGCTGGGCGAGGCGACCAATACGGCGCAGACCTACGGCTACGACTCGGTCACCCTGATGCAGGAGACCAAGTGCACGCTCTGCAAGATCAGCGCAGCTTAAGGAGAAACGGATATGGCACGAGTAAAGTTCCTCTGTGACGCCGAACGCTGCATCGAGTGCAACGCCTGCGTCACCGCCTGCAAGAACGAGCACGAAGTCCCCTGGGGCATCAACCGCCGGCGCGTCGTCACGATCAATGACGGCACGCCGGGCGAACGCTCGATCTCGGTCGCCTGCATGCATTGCTCGGACGCGCCCTGCATGGCGGTCTGCCCGGTCGACTGCTTCTACCAGACCGAGGACGGGATCGTCCTGCACTCCAAGGACCTCTGCATCGGCTGCGGCTATTGCTTCTACGCCTGCCCATTCGGCGCACCGCAATACCCGCAGGCGGGCAATTTCGGATCGCGCGGCAAGATGGACAAATGCACCTTCTGCGCCGGCGGCCCGGAAGAGACCCATTCGACCGCGGAATTCGCCAAGTACGGGCGCAACCGGATCGCCGAGGGCAAGCTGCCGCTCTGCGCCGAGATGTGTTCGACGAAGGCGCTTCTGGCGGGCGACGGCGACGTGGTCTCTGCCATCTACCGCGAACGCGTGGTGGCGCGGGGCTTCGGTTCGGGCGCCTGGGGTTGGGGAACGGCCTACGACCAGAAGGCCGCGAACTGAGCGTGCGTTCGTAACGGTGACTTGGTTGGGCCCGTGGTGCGACAGGCGTCACGGGCGCTACCGCCCGACTGCATGTCGCAGGAGAAGCAGATGACCCTTCGCAGCCTATTGGCCGTTCTGGCCGCGCTCATGTGCCTCGCTTCACCCGTTATGGGCCAGAGTGATGATACCCGCGCGGCGACGGGTGGCGCGCAGACGCTCGAAGACATTCTCGCGCGGCAACGCGGAGAGGACGTGGACGACGCGTTCCGGCGGGACGCCATCGGAGACCCGGCCTCGGCTGCGGGCATTGCCGATCAGCTTGGCACGCTTGGCGGTGTGTCAGACCCCGAGCTATGGCGGTCACTCCGCTATGGCGACGCCAATATCAGCGTGACCTCGCGCACACCGGCTGCCGGAGTCATCATTCAGGATGGCGGCATGGCGTGGCTTTCCTTCCGCGAAGGGCCGCTTGCGCATTACGGCGGCTACATGCTGCTTGGCGTGATCGCCGCCATCGCCCTGTTCTACCTCATCCGCGGCCGCATCCGCATCGAAGGGGAGCGCTCCGGCGCGACGATCACGCGTTTCAACGCGGTCGAGCGTTTCGGCCACTGGCTGATGGCGGGATCGTTCGTCGTGCTGGCCATCACCGGCCTTGTGTTGCTGTTCGGACGGATCGCCCTGATCCCGCTCTTCGGAAAGGATGCCTTCGCGCCGCTCGCCGCCGCCGGGAAATGGGCGCACAACAACCTGTCCTGGGCGTTCATGGCAGGGCTCGCAATCGTCATCGTGGTCTGGATCGCCCACAATCTCCCCAACCGGCATGATCTCGTCTGGCTCGCCAAGGGCGGCGGACTGTTCTCGAAGGGCGTCCATCCACCCGCGCGGAAGTTCAACGCAGGCCAGAAGATCATCTTCTGGTCCGTCGTGGTCTTCGGCCTCTCGATCTCGCTCTCGGGCCTTTCGCTCCTGTTCCCGTTCGAACTGCCGATGTTCGCCAAGACCTTCGCGATCCTCAACGGAACGGGATTGCCGCAGCTTCTGGGATTCGGAGAGCTTCCGACCGTTCTTGGTCCGCATCAGGAAATGCAGCTCGCCCAGCTCTGGCATTCAATCGTCGCCTTCCTGTTCATCGCGATCATCATCGCGCATATCTACCTCGGCTCGATCGGGATGGAGGGCGCGTTCGACGCGGTCGCATCGGGCGAGGTTGACGTTCAGTGGGCGAAGGAACACCATTCGCTCTGGTACGAAGAAGTGACGGGCGAGGCGCCCGACCACGCGCCGGCGGCCCCGGCGGAATGACACAGCGGCAGGAGGAGAAGCAATGAAAGTGATGCTCCTGGCGTTCCTGACGGCGGCGGTGATCGCGGTCGGTGCGGATTTCGCGCTCCATCGCGCCGGCTTCTCGTCCCAGGACATAACGAGCGGACCCGCGGTCCGCCTCGACTGACATTGGATAGGTCCTTGAAGGAACTGAGATCCGGCGGGACGCCGCCGACAGAGGATGCCGCGCAGCCGGAGCCGACGGCGATCGACCGGGTGCTTTCGCATGTCTCGATTCTCGTCGTCGACGACGAGCCGGGGATGCGAAACTTCCTGATCCGCACCTTCGGCCCGCGCTGCAAGCGGATCGAGGCAGCCGCAAGCGCGGAGGAGGCGTCGGCGCTTCTGGATGCGCAGCATTTCGACCTTGTCCTGCTGGACAACGTGATGCCCGGCCAGTCCGGTCTCGACTGGCTGACCGAGCAGCGCCGGGTTGGCCTTTTTGCCGAGGCGATCCTGATGACGGCCTATGCCGACCTCGATACCGCCATCCACGCTCTGCGTGTCGGCGCGGCGGATTTCGTGCTGAAACCGTTCCGCTCCAACCAGATCATCAACGCGGTCAACCGCTGCATGGATCAGCGCTATCTGAGGCGCGAGAACTTCCTGCTGAAATATGAACTCAGGGCCGACAGTTTCGCCGCGCGTGGTCGCCTCATCGGGACCTCGCCCCGGATCGAGGCGGTGCGCCGCACGCTGGAACGCGCCGCGCCGCAGACGACGCCGGTCCTGTTTTCGGGCGAAAGCGGCACGGGCAAGGAAATTGCCGCCCGCACCCTCCATGCCCTCTCGGACCGGGCCGACCGGCCCTTCGTTCCAATCAACTGCGCGGTCGCCTCGCCGGAACTTCTGGCGCGCGAACTCATGGGCGAGGTCGGCGCGGGCGGCCGCGACGGGCTTCTGATCCAGGCGAGCGGCGGCACCTTCTTCCTTGATGAGATCGACGAGACGCC
Source organism: Alphaproteobacteria bacterium (assembly GCA_030429495.1). GTDB lineage: Bacteria > Pseudomonadota > Alphaproteobacteria > Rhodobacterales > Rhodobacteraceae > Albidovulum. The sequence continues at coordinate 18,317 of JAUIFH010000003.1, forward strand.
GCCCGCGATGCAGGGCACGCTCCTCAGGGTGATCGAGGACAACCGCATCCGCCCCTACGGATCGGAACGGGAAATCCCGCTGAACCTTCGGTTCCTCTTCGCGACGAACGCGGATCTGGAAAAGGCCGTGGCGGAGGGGCGGTTCCGCAAGGACCTCTATCACCGCATCAATGTCCTGACCGTCGACATGCCGCCCTTGCGCGACCGGGTGGGGGACATTGCGGAACTGGCCGAGCTGTTCAACGGCTCCATCGCCCGCCAGCTCGGCGTGACGCCGCTGACGATAAGCGAGGACGTCGTGCGCAACCTCGCGCGCTACGGTTGGCCCGGCAATGTCCGCGAATTGCGCAACCTTATCGAACGGTCTCTGATCCTCGGAGAGTTTCCGCCGGAATTTGCCGGCGGCACTGAGCCCGCAACCGATGAACCGGCGGAATCGCTTCAGGCGATGGAACGCCGGCACATCCTTGCCATCCTCGCGGCCTGCGGCGGCAATCGCGCCGAGGCCGCGCGCCGGCTTGGCGTTTCGCGCAAGACCATCGACCGCAAATGCGCCCAATGGCATGTCTGAGGCGGTGCCATGTCGGAACCACCTGTCCGCCGCGTGAGTTTCTGGCAAAGCGTCCGGGTGCGGATGCTGGTCATCGCGCTGCTGCCAGCGCTGATCCTGCTGCCGATGCTGCTTGCCTATACGATCCGCAGCTGGATGGATCGTTTCGACGGCGTCCTGATCGACAAGGTCGCGGGCGAACTGACGATCGCACATCAACATCTCGATGGGCTGCTATACGCACGACAGGCGGGTATCGAGGCGCTTGGGCAATCAGCGGATTTCGATCGCGCGGTCGGCGATCCTGCTGCGCTGCCGGCCTTTCTTGAAGCGCGGCGGCAGGCGCTCGGTCTCGATTTCCTTTATTTTGCGTCCGAACAGGGGGCCATCGCCTCTGCGCCCGATGGCAGCCGTATTGCGGGGCCGTCGCGCTGGCCGGTCGTCACGGCCGCGCTGACCGGTCGCGCGGGGGCGGAAATCGACATTTTCGACGGTGCCGAGCTGGCGCGCCTGTCCCCCGCGATGGCCGAGCGTGCGCGCCTGCCGCTGGTCCAGACCGTGGCGGCCGTTCCGACCGAACGGAGCGAGGAGACCCGGGGTATGGTCGTGCATGCCGCGGCGCCCGCGCAGGGCGGTGCTCTTGTGGGTGGGACGCTTCTGAATCGCAACCTCGCCTTCATCGACGAGATCAACGCACTCGTCTATCCCGAGGGCCGGCTGACGGCTGGCGGGCAGGGTACCGCGACGATCTTTCTGGAAGACGTCCGCATATCCACCAATGTCCGCCTGTTCGAGGATGTCCGCGCACTTGGCACCCGAGTGTCGGCGGCGGTGCGGGCCCGGGTGCTGGACGAAGGGCGGGTCTGGCTCGACCGGGCTTTCGTCGTCAACGATTGGTATGTTTCGGCATACGAGCCGATCGTCGACAGCTTCGGCACGCGGGTCGGGATGCTCTATGTCGGCTTTCTCGAAGCACCCTTCGTCGCAGCAGAACGCCGAACGATGATCGAGATCGCCGCCGGCCTCTTCCTCGTCCTCGTTGTCGCGGTGCCGGTCCTTCTGCGTTGGGCGCGGGGCATCTTCGCGCCGCTGGAGCGGATGAACGCGGTGATCGGTGCGGTCGAGGACGGCGATCTTGGCGCACGGTCGGGCGGTCCGTTCGCAGAGGACGAGATCGGTCGCGTCGCGGCGCAGCTTGACCACCTTCTTGACCAGATAGAGGAACGCGACCGCCGCCTGCGGGGCTGGGCCGAGGAGCTTGAGGAACGCGTGGCCGACCGCACCCGTGATCTGGAGGAAGCAAACCGCCAGATCGAGGCGACGACGCGCCAGTTGATCGTATCCGAAAAACTTGCCGCCATTGGTGAGATCACGGCCGGCGTCGCGCATGAAATCAACAATCCGCTTGCAGTGATACAGGGCAATCTTGATGTAGTGCGCGAGGATCTGCGGGACCGTGCAGCACCGCTGAAGACGGAGTTCAGCCTGATCCAGGAACAGATTCAGGCGATCCATATCCTCGTCTCGAAGCTTCTGCGTTTCGCGCGGCCCGAGGAATATGCCGAAGGCGGGGCGGGTAACGACCCCGATGAGGTGATCCGCAACACGATGCCCCTCGTTCAGCATCTTCTCGCCAAGGCACGGATCGAGGTCGGCGTTGATCTTGATGCGGGCGCCGTGGTGGCGATGAACCAGACCGAGTTGCAGCAGGTTCTCATCAACCTGATGGTGAATGCGATTCAGGCGATGCCCGAAGGCGGGCGGCTTGATATCGCGACCCGCCGGGTAGGGGCCGAGCCGCCGATGGTCCGCATCACCGTGGCCGATACCGGCAGCGGCATGACGGAGGCGGTGGTGGCGCGGATCTTCGATCCCTTCTTCACGACCAAGCGCAGCGAGGGGACGGGGCTTGGCCTGTCGATCAGCCGCAACCTCGTGACACGCGGCGGCGGCACGATCACGGTGGAAAGCGCGCCCGGGGACGGCACCCGGTTCGAGATCATGCTGCCGGTAGCGAATGCCGTCCCTGCGGAGAGTGCCTAGCGCGGCAGGGGCGGGAGCAGGGCCTCGGCCGAAACATCGCCCTGCCACAGAACGGCGCCGTCAGGTGCGACGAGGCGCAGGCCAAGCCGCTCCAGCCCGTCCACGGGCGGCAGAAGGGCCGCGGTGTAGCACTCTTCGCCCAGGGGAATGGCAAAGCTGGCCACGCTGAAAGAGCGTTCGGCGGCGTGGGACCGTCCGCTGCGGTGAAACGCGACCCAGAGTTCGGGGTTTTCGTCACCGGTTTCAAGGCAGGTGCGAGCGACATGAAAGAAGGTGCGCGGGCCGAGGCAGATGCGGCCCTCTGCCCCGTCAGGCAGAGGCGCGCAGGAAAGGTCGTCCGCGAAGGGTTCGAACGGTTCGAGGCAGACATAGGCCATGCCTTCGTGGACGAAGGCCGATCCGTCGGCCGGAAAGGCGGTGCAGGCGCGGGGGCTGACCGGAAGGGAGGCCGTATAGTCAGACAGGCCATACAGTTCGCGGAAGACCCCGATCGTGGGATTTCCGGCGTGAAAGCTGGTCCAGCCCGCAAGCGTGCCCCACGAAAGATCGCTGGGACCCAGCCCACCGACGATACGGAAGGGCGGGCCGGGATAGCCGGGTAGGGTAACCAGACGCGCATAGATCGCGCGCGCAAGGTCTTCGTCCCGCTGACCGACCCGCGCGCTGTCGGACCAGAATGCGGATGATGCGAGGGACAGGGCAATGGCAAGCGCCGCGACCGCGGTAGATCCAGCCGCGACTATGCCTCGAGCAATCCGCGGCAGCTGGCCGGCAGCAAGGGTCAGTCCGGCGATGAAGACTGCGGATGTCCAGAACCCGATATAGCCGAAGGCGCGCGCCGGCACGCTGTCGCCTTCATAGCCCAGCCAGAAGACGATCGGGAAGACGAAGAAGGCGAGGCCGGCGCCGATCGCCATGCGCGCCGCCGCAAGCACCCGTGCCGTGCCGTTCCAGAAGACCGTGGCAAGGACGAGGAGGCCGAGCGCGAAGAGGGAGAAGAGACCCATCGCTGCGCGCAGGCCGAAAGGCAGCTTCATCAGGGTCCCGGTATGCAGGCTGCGGATCAGCGAAGGCAGTTCGGTAAGCTTTGCCCGCACGCCGGCGCCGTCGGCGGCCTGGAAGCGACGGGTCTCGATCTCCACCCCGGTCGCGGCGGCATAGAGGTGCCATTCGAATATGTAGAGCCCGATCGCGGCGACGGATGCCAGCGCCCCGATCACGGCAAGTCGCACGGCGTCACCGAACTGTCGGCGGTCGGCACCGATCAGCACGAGCACTGGAACGATGAGCCCGGCGATGGCGAAGGTCTGGTAGATCGCAATCGAGAAGGCCAGCAGCTGTGCCGCGAGAATGACGGCGAGGGCCTGCTGCCCCCGGCTCTTCGCTGCCGACCGGTCGATCACCTCGAAGGCCGCAACGGAAAGAGCCAGCGCAAAGGGGTATGCGAAGATGTTGGCGGCGAAGCTCAGCACGTCGGCCATGTAAAGATGGTGAGTGCCGATCAGGAAGATCGCGAGCGTCGCGGCGGGCCGGAGAGTGGCAGGCGCCGCGTGGCGGGCGAGACAGAGGGCGACCCAGTAGAGGCAGGGAAAGGCGAGCGCCAGTTGCACCGGCTGAAGGAAGCGTTCGCCGAGCAGGTCGCGGAAGATCACTTCGAGCAGCCAGCGCCCTTCGACTGACGTCCAGAGCGGAGAGGCGCCGGTGATGTGACGCCAGTCGTCGGAATGGTAGCCGTCGTTCACAACGCCGAAGCCGGTGACGAGGATATAGGCCAGCGCCGCGAACAGGAATGCGCCGCGCGGTGTCAGGGCGTCCGGAAGCAGGGTCGGCACCGGGCTCGGTCGCTCAGGCGTATCCTTCACCGTTCCTCCGGGTCGTCGAAGCCGTCGGCGCTTCCCACGATATAAAGCGGGCGCTGCTTGGCCTCACTGTAGAGCCGGCCGAGATATTCGCCGATGATGCCGAGTACGACGAGTTGCATTCCGCCCATGAAGATCACCGCGACCATCGTTGAGGCATAGCCTGGAACATCGGTGCCCAAGACGATTGTTCGTATGAGAAGATAGAAGCCGTAGAGCATCGCGACGAGCGCGAAGAGCAGGCCGAAGTAGCCGGCGATCCGCAACGGGACCGTGGAATAGCCTGTGATCCCGTCCAGCGCGAAGTTCCATAGTTTCCAGTAGTTGAACTTCGTCTTGCCGGCCGCACGGGGGGGGCGTTCATATGACACGCTGGTCTGGCGGAAGCCGACCCAGGAGAACAGGCCCTTCATGAACCGGTTGCGTTCGCGCACCTGTTTAAGCGCGTCGACCACCTTGCGGTCCATCAGGCGGAAATCGCCCGCATTCGCCGGAATGTCGACATCGGACAGCCAGTTGATGACCGAGTAGAAGGCGGCTGCCGAGCGGCGCTTCATCCAGCTGTCGGTGTTGCGGGCGTTGCGGACCGCATAGACGACGTCGTAACCCTCACGCCAGAGCCGGACGAAGTCCGCGATCAGTTCCGGTGGGTCCTGAAGGTCGGCGTCGAGCGGGACAACGGCACGGCCATTGGCATGGTCGAGTCCGGCGGTCATCGCCAGCTCCTTGCCGAAGTTCCGCGCGAGGTTGATGAACTTGATACGCGGGTCGCGGGCGCGTGCGGCGGCGAGTATCTCTGCCGTGCGGTCGCGGCTGCCATCGTTGACGCAGATGATTTCGTAGCTCTCGCCGATGCCGCCCAGAACCTCTTCGAGACGGGCGAAGAAAAGGTCCAGCACCTCTTCCTCGTTATAGGCGGCCACGACGATGCTGAGGGTCGGAACGGCAACCGGCGCCGGCGCTGGCACGACGGCGCCGCCGGTCGTGTCGTTCCGGTCTGAAACACCAGCGGCCGTCATGTGAGGTTCCCCAGCTGAGCCATTGAACAGGATCGGTATTTCCAATCCCCCCTTCTATAGCGCGAATTGGCGGCGCGTCAGCGGCTTTTTCGCCGCCGTGCGGCATTTGCGCAGGGTCGGGGAGGAGTTTCGCGGTCAGATCTGGGCGGTCAGGAAATCCGACAGCTCGTCGGATTTGATCGGCTTGTAGAGTATGTCTATCCCGGCTCTCTCGCAGTCGGTGCGGATGGCCGGGTCGCGATTGGCGGTGATGATCCGGACGGCGATCGCGCCATAACGCCGGCGCAATGTCGTGATCAGGTCAAGCCCGTTCATTCCTTCGCCAAGCTGCAGATCGACCAGAAAGAGGTCGGGCACGATGTCGATCTCCTCCAGCAGCGACAAGGCGTCTTCGCCAGTGGGCATATCGATCACTTCGAAGCCCCATTTCTCCAGAAGCTGTCCCATCGCGCCGCGCAGGCTGGCGTCGTTCTCGACAAGGCATACGATACGCGCTGTCGCGGGCACAAGCGGCGCGACCGGGCGTATCGACCCCGCAAGGGCGGCGCGCGGCGGACGTGCCGCCTCGGGTAAGGTTATGGTGAACCGGGTGCCGCCCCCGGGGGCGGAGACGAGGTCAAGGCGGTGGTCCAGCAGCGAACAGGCCCGCTCGACGATGGCAAGGCCAAGGCCCATGCCGTCGGCGCCTGATGCCTGTGCGTTCAGGCGGTGAAATTCCCGGAAGATGTTGCGTTGTTCGGCCAGCGGAATGCCCGGCCCGGTATCGACGACGCTGACGCGGATGCCGGCGCCGGCCGGGTCCACCTCAATCCGCACCGATCCGGTATCCGTGTAGCGGATCGCGTTCGACACAAGGTTCTGCAGGATGCGCCGCAGATAGGTCGGGTCGCTGTCAACGACTGCGGTGCTGCCGTCGCAGGCAAGGTCCAGCCCCTTGCGCGCGGCGGCGGGCGCGAAATCCTCGTTCAGGCGGGCAAGCATCGGGCCGAGATCGACGGGTTTCACGTCCACGGCCGCGTGACCGGATTCGAGTTTGGAGATATCCAGGAGCGCATCAAGGATACCCTCGACCCCGCCCAGCGCGTTCTGCGCCTTTTCCAGCGTGGCACGCGCAGGCGTCGCCAGCGCTTCGTCAGAGATCGAGGCAAGGTAGAGTTTCGCTGCCGAAAGCGGCTGCAGGAGGTCATGGCTTGCCGCCGCCACGAAGCGCGAGCGTGATGCGTTCGCGCGCTCCGCCCGGTTCAGCGCCTCGGCCAGCTCTACGGTCCGGTCGTTGACACGCTGTTCCAGCGTTTCGTTCGCCTCGCGGATCGCCCGCATCGCGCCGCGTTCTGCGGTCACGTCGGCGAAACTCACCACGAAGCCGCGATCGGGCATTTCCTGCGCGAACACCGCGAGGATCTGGGTGTCGCCGCGGCTGAGTTCGAAGGCGAGCGGCCTGCGCGCCGTGCCGGATGCCGCCCAGTCCACTAGCGCGGCAATGGTCGTGCCGCCGCCAAGGTGCATCCGCTCGGCCAGACGCGTGACGAGCGTGTCGAAGGAGGAGCCGATATGGAACTGGCTTGCCGGCATGGTCAACAGCTCGCCCAGCCGCCGGTTCCAGCCAACGAGCCGCCCGGCGGGATCGAAGATACAGACGCCCTGGTTGATATGGTCGAGGGTTGCGCGGATCATCTGTGCCTGATCGTCAAGCAGCTTGCCGCGCTCCTCGCGCTCAAGCCGGATGATGTCGGTGATATCGGTTTGCAGCACGACCGTGCCGCCGTCGCGGGTGCGGTGTTCCGAGACCTGCACCCAGCGGTCGCCGGTCATGCGGACGTTGAACATGACGTGGTTGTCGGCATGGCGCCGCATCCTGCGGACGGCCCAACTGCCCGACGTCTCGCCCTGCGGCAGAGCAAGATCGGCGGAACGACTGACCATGCCGACATAGTCCGCGAAGGTCAGGCCGGGTTTGAGCGCATCGTGGATGTCGCCCATATGCATCCCGAACCGTGCGTTGCACATGACGAGCGTTTCGGCTGCGTCGAACAGGGCGAAGCCCTCCTGCACCGTCTCGATCGCATCGGCGAGGTTCTGGCGCGCCGCCTCCGCCTCGCGCTTGGCCTCGGCCAGCAGCGCGTTCGACTCGTTGAGAAGGTCGAGCGCGTGTTCAAGGTCGGATGTGCGCTGGCGGACCTGATCCTCAAGCATGACCGCGCGCTGGAACTGGGAATAGGCCGCCCCGCTGTCGTCTGTCGCCTGTTCGACCCTGCGCATGAGCACGTCGACGATCTGCAACAGCTTCTCATGCTGGCGTTCCGGCGGGTCGGCGGGATTGACGAGCGTGTCGGTCATGTGGCGTCCGGCGCCGGCGGATAGATCGCGATGCCGGTCATCGTCTGGTTCACATGCACCGCGCCGAGCTGTTCGCCGTAGGTCGAAAAGCCGACCACGTTGTGCTTGCGCAAGAGGTTGGAGATTTGGCCGAACATCTGCTTTTCCTGCGCCTCTATGCGCCGGAGGATACAGTCGCAGGCGAGGATCGCCTGCGGCGGCCCGTCTTCTGCCAGCCTGGTCAATTCGCGGTCGAGATGCTCGACCATGTTTTCCGGTTCCGCCAGCGTCAGCACCAGCCCCTCGTCGATGGCCGAAAAGAAGACGAGGTCGCCATTGGGCAGCATCCGCTGGATCGAGCGGACATGGTGCTTGCCGCCGAAACGGACCACGACCGGATGGGCGGCGAAGGTGAAGGTGGTCAGCTGCGCCGGGTCCTTGCCCAGGATGCGGGCATATTCGAATGCTGCCGGTTCGGCGTTGATCTGATGGACGATCCTGTGCGCCGGGTCGGCCTTGGTCACCACCATGCGCCGGTCGGTCGGCCTGAGATGGTCGAGGTTGAAGACCCGTATCGGGCAGCGCGAGCGCACGAAGGTAAGGACCGCGGCGTTCCGGTGCGCCCGCCCGTCGCCGAAGACGAAGGTTTCGCCGAACCGCGTGCCGTCGCCCGCCGATCCGCCGAACAGCGGCACCGGGCCGAGGCCGGAGGCGAGGGCCGCGGCGACCTCGTCCTCCTTGATCGACAACCCGTCGACGAGGAGGAACGCAAACTCTCCCGGCCAGTCGGGCTTTTCGCGGGCAAGGCGCTGGCGGCTGCGGATCAGCCGCCCGATCAGGTCCTCGTCGGCGAGTGCGGAGAGGTCGGGGATCATGATCCGGTCGACCGCGAACAGGTCGGCGGGAAGCCCGACGGCGATGATCTCGTCCTCGGCATAGCCATCCGATGAAATCTCGCCGGCCGTGCTGCACCCGATCACCGGAACGCCCGGGAAATGTGCGGCGGCACGCGCCGGGAGCGTCGCGGGGTCGGACGATGGTGCGGCGAACAGCATGACCAGCGCGAGTGGCGATCCCGCAAGCCCCTCTGACAGCCGGGTCAGGGCATCCGGGTCGGTTGCGCGCCAATGCGTGCTGCGCATGACCGCCGCTGTCAGCGGCTCTGCCCTGTCGTCCATTGCGTCCTCCCGTGACGGGGAGCCTAGGCGGGTCCGCCGTTCTCTGGCAAGAGGCTCGCGAAGTTGGCCTCCTGCGCGATCAGAACCGCCTGCGTCCGGCTGTAGACGCCAAGCTTCCGCATGATCGCGGTCACATGCGCCTTCACGGTGGTCTCTGCGATCGACAGGTCGAAGGCGATCTGCTTGTTGAGCTTTCCGGCACATATCAGTTGCAGGATGCGCGCCTGCTGCGGCGTCAGAAGGCCAAGCCGTGATATCGCATCCTCCTGCGGGGTCGGTGGGTCGGGCCGGTCGGACTCGTATCCGTCCGGCGTGAAGACCTCGCCCCGCCCGAGCGCGGCAAACGCCGCGCGGAATACCTCGCGCTGGCTGTGTTTCGGAACGAAGCCGGATGCCCCGGCCTTCAGCGCGGCGCCGATGACCTTCGCGTCGGCAAGCGACGACACGACGACGATCGGCGTGGCGCCGGCCGTGCGATGCAAACGGACAAGCCCGTCCATCCCGTTGACATCGGGCAGGTTGAGATCGAGGACGATCACATCTGGCCGTGCGCCCGACGCGATCTTCTCCAGCGCTGTGTCGAGCCGGTCGGCGGTGTCGATTTCGGCGATGCCGACGAAGGCCTTGAGCGTCATGGACAGCGCGTCGCAAAACAGCGGATGGTCGTCCACGATAAGCGCCGAATGCATCGTCACGCCGGTTCCGCGGGGTGGGGGTGTCATCATCATCGGGACCTGCCGGAGCTGCTGTGTTTAAGGAGGATAACAAAGCACGCCGTGCCCGTAACTAGCCCAAAGGTCGAATATGAAACCGCGCGCCCCGGAAAGGGCGCGCGGCGGGCGATCGCGCGGTGGTGGTTCAGTTCGCCATCGCAAGCTGTTTCGGCAGCTTGAAGGTCCAGACAAGGCCGCCCTGGTTCAGGTAGTTGACCTTCTTGGCGACTTCTCCGCCCCAAAGCGGCACCGCGCCGCCCCAGCCAGAGACGATGGAGACGTATTGCTCGCCATCCTGCTCCCAGGTCACGGGCTGGCCAACGATGCCGGAGCCGGTCTGGAACGACCAGAGCTCCTCGCCCGTCTCGTCGTCAAGTGCCTTGAACTCACCCTCGGGCGTGCCGAAGAACACGAGGCCGCCGGCGGTGGTCATCACGCCACCCCAGAGCGGCGCGTCGTTCTTGTATTCCCACTTCCATTCGCCGGTCATCGGGTCGATGGCCTTGAGCGAGCCGATGTGATCCTCGTAGTTCGGCTTGATGGTGAAGCCCGAGCCGAGATAGGCCGCGCCCTTCTTGTAGCTGATCGGCTCGTTCCAGATGTCCATGCCCCATTCGTTCGACGGCACGTAGAAAAGGCCGGTCTTCTGGCTGTAGGCCATTGGCATCCAGTTCTTGCCGCCGAGGAACGAGGGCGAGGAGAACACAACCTCGCCCTTCGCACCATCCGCGGCCTTCGCCGGATCGCCGGGGCGGTTTTCCTCGTTGTAGATCGGGCGGCCATTTTCGTCGATTCCGGAGGCCCAGGAGATGTCCTTCACGAAGGGCCAGGCATTCAGGAACTTCCCGTCCTCGCGGTTCAGGACGTAGAAAAAGCCGTTGCGGTCGGCGGTGGCGAATTTCTTTTTGCCCTCGGCGTCGGTGAAGGCGACCACCTCGTTCACGCCGTCATAGTCCCAGCCTTCGCGCGGTGTGGTCTGGAAATGCCATTTGATCTCGCCGTTCTCAGGATTGATGCCAAGGCGCGAGGCGGCATAGAGGTTGTCGCCGGTATTACCGTCGACCGGCGTCCCTGCGTTGCGCAGGTGCGAGTTCCAAGGCGCCGGATTGCCTGTCCCGAAGACCAGCGTGTCGGTTTCGGCGTCATAAGAGCCGCCAAGCCATGTGGCCCCGCCGCCGGTCTTCCAGAGGTCGCCCGGCCAGGTCGCGTTCAGCGTCCCGGTCATGGTGCTCTCCTCGCCCTTGTAGGTGCCCATGTGCCCCTCGATCACGGGTCGAGTCCAGACCAGATCGCCGGTTTCGGCGTCGCGCGCCTGAACCTCGCCGACGATGCCGAATTCGCCACCCGAATTGCCGGTGACGACCAGGCCGTTCACGATCAGCGGGGCTGCCGTGTACGAATAGCCTTCCTTGTATTCGGCGATCTTCTTGTTCCAGACCACATCGCCGGTCTTGGCGTTCAACGCCACAATCCGCGCATCGAGCGTGCCGAAATAGATCTTGTCCCCGTAGAGCGCGGCGCCCCGGTTGATCACGTCGCAGCACGGCAGGATGCCTTCGGGCAGACGCGCGTCGAACTGCCAGAGCTCATTGCCGGTATTCACGTCGATGGCGTAGAGCCGGGAATAGGAACCGGTAATGTACATGATCCCTTCATGGATCAACGGCTGGGTTTCTTGTCCGCGCTGCTTCTCGCCGCCAAGGCTGAACGCCCATGCCGGCACGAGGTTCTTCACGTTGTCCTTGTTGAGCGTGTCGAGCGGGCTGAAGCGTTGAAGCTGCTGGCCCATGCCGTTGGTCACGATCTGCGCGGTGTTCGTCTGGTCGTTGGTGATATCGTCCTGCGTGACCTCGGCCCGCGCGACACCGGTCGCGCAAAGGGCAGCGGTCACGGCCAAGATAAAGCGGTTCATCGGCGTCCTCCCTGGATGGTCCGTCGCTGGCCCGGCGAGTGCCGGAGGGCACTGGCGGGGCCGGTGCATTATTCGGCGGGGCCGGGAGGCACGGTATTGGCCAATGGTCGTACGACCTTTGGGTCAGTGCCGGATCAGGCCGGGACCGGCGGCTTCGGGCGACGATAGATGAAATCCGGCGCCGCGCCGCCTTCGCCCTCGGCGGCGAGCAAGGCGTCCAGCGTGGCCCTTCCGGGCGACTTGCGGCAGACCGGGTCGGTCGCCGTGGGATCGCCGAGAACCGCCATCGCCTGACAGCGGCAGCCGCCGAAGTCGATGTCGCGGCGGTCGCACGTCTGGCAAAGCTCCGGCATCCAGTCCGTGCCCCGAAACGCCATGAAGGCGGGGCCCTTGTACCAGATGTCCACCAGCGCCGAGGTCGCCACGTTCTGGAACGCCAGCCCCGGGATCGTCTGCGCCGCATGGCAGGGCAGCGCCGTCCCGTCCGGCGCGACGTTGAGGCCGGTCGATCCCCAGCCGCCCATGCAGGCCTTGGGGAAATCGGCGTAGTAATCGGGCGGCACGAAGTCGATGACCATCCGCCCCTGATGCCGGTCCCGTGCCTCTGCCACGATCCGTTTTGCCGTATCCACCTGATCGCGCGAAGGCTGGAGCGCGGCGCGGTTCCTCAGAGCCCAGCCCTGGAACTGCACGCAGGCGACCTCGATCCGCCGCGCACCGAGCGTGAGCGCGAGGTCAAGCGTCGCGGGCAGGTCGTCGAGGTTATGGCGGTGCATGACCGCGTTCAGGGTCAGCGGGATGCCGAGGTCGGCGATATGGCTCGCAAGCTCCATCTTGCGGTCGAACCCGCCCCTGTAGCCGCCGATCCGGTCGGAGATATCGGCCCTGACGCCCTGCACCGACAGCTGGATGTGGTCGAGCCCCGCCGCCACCAGCGCCTCAAGCCGGGCGCGGGTCAGGCCGATCCCGGAAGTGATGAGGTTGGTGTAAAGCCCCGCATCGCGCGCGTGGCGCACCAGGTCCTCAAGGTCGCGGCGCGAGGCGGGTTCGCCGCCCGAAAGATGCAGTTGCAGGACACCCAGCTCTGCCGCCTCGCGGAAGACCCGCGCCCAGGTCCCGGTCGAAAGCTCCGTCTCCTTCGCCGCCAGCTCCAGCGGGTTCGAGCAATAGGGGCAGGCGAGCGGGCAGCGATGCGTCAGTTCCGCCAGCATCGCAATCGGGGGATCGACGCGGGGCTCAGCCATGGGTCACATCCACCAGCCGCTTGTCGGCGAGGCCCTTCAGGAACTCGACGACATCCGCGCCGACCTCATCCGCCGGCGCGCCGAAGCGCGCGGCCAGATCGCCCGCGATCTCACCCACCGACCGTTTGCCGTCGACCTCGTTCAGGATCACCGCGCCGATCTGGTCGAGCATCAGCGCCGTTTCCGGGCCGAGAAGCACCTCGGCCCGGCGCACCTTGTCGCGGTGAAGCCGCACGCCGCGCGGCAGGACAGGGATCGCGGCGGGGGTCACGCCAGCCCCTCGCCCGGTTGCCATGCCCCCGGCGGAATGCGACCCGGCGCCACGTAGGCCGAATAGAGCGCGTCGAGCTGTGCCCAGAGGACATCGGTCTTGAAGGTCAGCGCCGCCGCCGCCGCGTCCTGATCCGCTTGCGTCACGGCATGGTCCAGCACATAGCCAAGCCCGAACTTCACATCCTTCGGCGCTTCGTCGAGCCTGTGGCGGAAATAGCTGATCGCCTCGGGGCTGGCGAAATCGTAGTGCTCCAGAAGTCCCGCGATCCGGTCGGCATGGATCTTCGGCGCGAACAGCTCGGTCAGCGACGAGGCCACCGCCTTCAGCATCGGCTCGTCGCGGACATAGCGGACATAGGCATCGACCGCAAAGCGCGTCGCGGGCAGGACGCCTTTCGCCGAGGCGACATAGTCCGGGTCGAGCCCCACGGCCGAGGCGAGCTTCAGCCAGCGCGCGATGCCGCCCTCGCGGGTGTCGGTGCCATCGTGATCCTCGATCCGCGACCGCCAGGCACGGCGCAGCGCGGGGTCCTCGACGCGGCTCAGAAAAGCCGCGTCCTTCATCGGGATGCGGCTTTGATAATAGTAGCGGTTCACCACCCAGGCGCGGACCTGATCGATGGTGCAGCCGCCGGAATGCAGAAGCGCGTGGAACGGATGGCGGTCGTGGTAACGCTCGTCCCCGATCCGACGAAGCCGTGCCTCGAAGGCTGCGCGCGTCGTCATCTCGTTCATAGCCGAACCTCCATTCCGTCGCGGGCGATGGTCCAGCCCGCCGCCTTCACCGTCGCCGCCTCCGGCCCCTCGGGCTGAAGCGCGGGGTTGGTGTTGTTGATGTGGACGAAGACCTTTCGGCCCCTGACACCTGTCAGCCGGGCCAGCGACCCCTCCGGCCCGCTCATCGCGATGTGCCCCATCCGCGCGCCCGTCTTGGTTCCCGTCCCCGTCGCCTGCATCTCGTCATTCTCCCAGACCGTGCCGTCGAACATCAGTAGGTCCGCATCCCCGAGCCGTTCGGCCAGCCAGTCCGGCACGGTGGCGCAACCCGGCACGTAGTAGGCCCGCTTGCCGTTCGCCGTCAGACACAGGCCAATCGTCTGTTCCCCCATCGCGTCGGTCTCGACCGTCTCGCCTTCAAGAAAGAGCGCGACCTTGCCGGGTACGGCGAAGGGCGTCACCTGAAGCCCCGGAACCGGGCTGAACGGCTGGTCGAGCATGATCGGATGCCGGGCGACAAGTTCGGGGTCGAGAACGCCGAAGACCGGATTCGCCGACAGGACTGACAGAATCTCGGCCGAGGCGTGGACGGCAAAACCCGTCTTCTCCCTCAGCGTCAGAAGCCCGGCGATATGGTCGACATCGGCGTTCGTCAGCACCACCGCCTTCACCGGACTGCCCCTCAGACCCGGCGGGTGCAGGGCAGGCGTACGGTCCAGCTGGTCGCGGATGTCGGGCGAGGCGTTCAGCACCACCCAGTCGCGGCCATCGACGGAAACTGCCACGGACGATTGCGTCATCCGTGGCAGTCGTCCTTCGCGCGCGTCAACGCAGTTCCGGCAGGCGCAGTTCCATTGTGGAAGCCCGCCGCCGGCACCGGCGCCAAGCACGGTGACCAGCATCAGTCACTCAGAACAGGTCGCGGTCGTCGTCCTCGGCCGGTCCGTACATGTTGATTTCCATGCCGCAGCGGATTTCGACGGCCTTGGGCTTTGTCCAGCTCATTTCAGGTCCTCCCGTGTTGCAGTGTTTCCAGACTAGCCCCTCCGGGGCGGCGAGGGAATTAGACCAAAGCATCGGTTCGACGGCACGCCGCGCATGGAACGGCCGCCCCTGCGCTCATGGACGCGTCGCGGCACCCCAGGGGAAGCGACCGACCTTGATCGTGCGCACCGCTTTGCGCGCGGCGACGTCGATCACGGTCACGTCGCCCGAAACGCCGTTCGTCGTGAACAGCGAAGACTTGTCGGGTGAAAATGCCATGTGCCAGACGCGCCTCCCGACAAGGATGTAGTCGGTCACCTCTCTGCTTTCGGCGTCAATCACGGCGACATGGTTCGACGGGCCGAGGGCGACGAAGACAGTCTTGCCGTCCGGCGTAAACTTGATACCCACCGGCTGGATGCGGTCGTCATGCACGCCGGTGATGGCAAACCGGATCTTTGCCGTCTCGGCCTGTGTCGCGGTGTCGAAGACGGTGACTGTTCCGCCGATCTCGGAGGATACCCACAACTCGGCCCCGTCGGGTGAAAATTGCGCATCGCGGGGACGTGCATCAACCAGAGTATTGGCGATGATCCCATGTGTCGCGGTGTCGATCCAATGCGCCATGTTCGTCGTCTCGGACGTGGTGATGACGATCTTGCCGTCGGGGCTGACGGCCATCCCCTCTGGCTCGATCCCGACATCGATCTGGGCGACAACCCGGCGCGTCTCGGTATCCACAACGGTCGTGATCGCGTCATCCTCGTTCGCGATCCACAGATGGCGGTCGTCGGGATGGAGGACGAACTGCTCCGGGTCCTCGCCAGAGGGCAGGTCGTGAAGGATTTCCCCGGTTTCCGTGTCGATCACCTGAACAGCGTCGCTGTCGGAGGCGCAGACATAGGCGCGCGCGTAGTCGCGTGAAAACGTGATGCCGCGCGGGCGTTCGCCGGTGGCGATGGTGCGCACCACCTCCAGCGTGGCGACGTCGATCACGCTGATCGTGTCGTCCTTTTCGTTGGTGACCCAGATTTCGCCGGCGGTCGCCAGTTGCGCGGCAATCAGGGCGATCAGGGCTGTCACGGGAAACAGGCGTTTCAAGGGCTTTCTCCAAAGGCTGTGCAGCCACTTTCGGGCCGGTCGAGGCCCAGCGTGTCGAGTTCGTTCTCCCGGTGCAGGAAACCGTCAAGCGGTGCTTCCGCGACCAAAGCGCGGGGTTGGACGACGGGCACGGGCTGGCGCATCTGGCCGTTCCAGCGCCGGAAGGACAGTGGCCGGCCCTTGAATCCAGCCAGTTCGAATTCATCCGACAGGATATAGGCGCGCAGCATGGCGGGATTATTGCTGCCGGTGCGCGTCACCGCCTCTCCCAGCGTTCGAAGGGCGGCCCAGGCGGCGTAGTCGCGCGGACGCATGGGGCGGCCGGCGAGGTCCTCGAACCGGCTTTGAAGCTGTGCGGCGCCCCATTGCTCGACGACCGTCGACCAGCCGGTGGGGACAAGGCCGTCGGACCCCGCGACAGGGCGGGGCAGCCAGGTGTTGAAGGCGATGTAGCGCGCGAAATCGTCGGCTTCGTCGGCGATGAGAAGGGCGTCGTGGTCGGGCAGGTCCTGCGTGAAGAGGGCCACCTCTGCCGCCGCCGACCGGCGCAGGTCGGCGCTTTCACTCCACTCCTTCACTGCCACGATCTTCAGTCCGAATTTTTGGGCCGAGCGGCGCATGGCCTCGGCCCAGTCGCCGTCATCCGGGCGTGGCCCGACGATCAGTGCGACCCGCGTCCACCGCTTCGACAGCAGGGTCTGCATCAGGGCATCCGACCGCATCGATCGCGACAGGCCGGTATGGAGCAGGTTCGCCCGGCATCCGGTGTCGCGCAGGCTTTCGTCGGGCGCGGCGACAGAGAAGAGCAGGGCGCCCGCTGCCTCCGGCAGGTCGGCTATGGCGGTCACGTCTGCCGCATTCGCGTCAAGCACGAGGTAGGGCGAGGCGGCGAGCGCCGTGCGCGCGGCCTGGAGAGGGTCGTCACCCGGCGGCACGCTGACGATGTCGAGCGTGTAGCTGTGGCCGAGAAAGCGCCCTGTCGTAGCGTTGTCGGTCTGGCCAAGCCGCGCGCCCGCCGGGCCATCGTCCTCGGGCACCGGGTCGAGGTTGGACAGGACCGGCGGTCGGGGCTGTTCGGTCCGCAGATAAGTGGCGTGAAGCCGGGTTTCCGCCCGTGCGGCCACCGCGGGGATCGCCAGCGCCAGAATGAGAATGAGGATAAGGCGGTGCATGGATCTCCTCCCGCCGCGAGGGTAGGGCCGGTCGTGTCCGGGCGGAATGCGACCATGGTCGGAGCCATCGGGCGGGCGTGCCCGCGGGTTTTGCACCAAGGTCGAATAGGCGGCCTGTGGCGGTTTCGCTATCCAGTCGGTGACAGGAACGCGGGAGGAAACGCATGTCCATCAACGCTTCGCGGGCGGGTCTCGCCGCCCTTGCCCTATTCATGACTGCCGCTCTTGCAGACGCGCATGGCGATGTCGCCCCCCAGCCCGTGAATACCGACGCCTTGCCCGAAGTCGGCGACGAGTGGCTGACCGAGAACCCCTATCGCGCCGATGCCGCCGGCGAGGATGTCTGGCGGGCCGCCGTCGACATCGGCGCGTCCGGGTTCAACCAGAACTGCGCGCGGTGCCACGGGCTTGGCGCGGTATCGGGCGGCCTTGCGCCCGATCTTCGGTTCCTGGAAGCAGAGGAATACGGCGACGAATGGTTCATCGAGCGGTTCCGCCACGGTTATACCCAGGACGGAACCACCAAGATGCCGGCCTTCGGCGAGCTTCTGGGCCAGAAGGCGGCCTGGGCGATCCGCACCTATGTCGAGACGCGGCCCGACGATGGCGCATTGGACGAGGCCGCGCCGAGGCTCAAGGAAATCCGCGACCAGCTCGCTTTGGGCGAGGGCGTCGACGTGCCGGCGGTCAGGACGGAACTGCTGGGCATTGCGGAAACCGTCGCGACAGGTTCGGGCGCGCCGGTCGCCGATAGCGTGGCGCTGCGCGCGGCCATGTTGATCGGCGAGGATGCGGCAAGCTGGAGCAGCGCGGCCGAGACCCTCACGATCGGTCTTTCGGCGGCACATTGATCCGATGCGGGCATGGCTTGCGGCGGTTGCGATCATGATCCTCGGCCTCGCGCCGGGGCAGGTGGCGGCGCGCTGCGAGGGCGTCGTGCCGGGCGACCGGCCGCAGAACACCGCGCGGCAGGATGTCGGCCAGACCTTCGATGCCATTCTCGAACGGGGATACATCGAATTCGCCGTCTACGCCGACAATCCGCCCTATTCTCAGGACGAGGGCGGCCATCCGGCCGGTGTCGATGTCGAGGTAGGCCGGCTGATCGCGGCGGAACTGGGTGTTGAGGCCCGTTTCCGCTTTGTCGAGGCGGGCGAGACGCTCGACGCCGATCTTCGCAACTATGTCTGGAAGGGCGCAGTCATCGGTGGCCACGTGTCGAACGTCATGCTGCGCGTGCCCTACAACAGCGACTACGCCTGCCGGGTGGAACAGGTCGTGTTCACCGGCCAGTACGCGGCCGAGACGATCGCTATCGCCTATGTGCGGGACAAGTATCCCGATGGCGGCCCGACGCCCGCCTACTTCCGCTACGATACCGTCGCCGTCGAAAATGACTCCATCTCGGACTTCTACCTCACCGGACTTGTGGGGGCGGCGAAGGGACAGGTTCACCGCTATCCCACGACCGAAGCCGCCATGGCCGCGCTTGCTGCGGGAGAGGTCATGGCGGCGATGGGGCCGCAGGGCGCGCTTGAGGCCGGTCTGACCGATACGCTCGCGCTCCACCGCCCGCCGATGCCGGGCTTCGCGGTCGGCAACTGGACCGTCGGCGTCGCGGTCCACCACAGCCATCGGGACCTTGCATATGCCGTGGACGACGCGGTCGCCGCGGGTCTGGCCGACGGCCGCATCGCCGCGATCTTCGCAGCGCAAGGAATGACATTCACGAAACCAGAGCGATGACAACTACGACCAAGGTAAGATAGCCTCACGACGGGCTTCCCCATAGCCTTGGGTTAGATGGAGGGACGACATGGAACTCAAGGACCAGCGCGACATCAATGCCAGCCCGGAGATTGTCTGGGCGGCGATCCTCGACCCGGAGGTTCTGAAGGCCTGCGTGCCGGGCTGCGAGAGCATGACGGGTTCGCCGGAGGAAGGTTACGAGGCGGTCGTTGTACAGAAGGTCGGGCCGGTGAAGGCGAAATTCACCGGTGTTGTCACGTTGTCCGACATCGTCGAGGGCCGCGAAGTGACGATCACGGGCGAGGGCAAGGGCGGCCCCGCCGGCTTTGCCAAGGGCGGGGCGAAGGTCACGCTCACGCCGGAAGGCGACGGAACACGCCTGTCCTACGATGTCGATGCCAAGGTGGGCGGCAAGCTTGCCCAGCTTGGGAGCCGGATCATCGACGGATTCGCGAAGAAGATGGCGGACCAGTTCTTTGCCCGGTTCCAGGAAGCGGTAGAAGGCCCGCCCGAGCCGGATGGCACGGAGCTTGACGGGTCCGACCAGCCTAAGAAAGGTTGGTTCAAAAGGGTGCTCGGCGGGTAGGCCGAAAAGAATCGATAGGGAGGAAGACATGACGAAAGTCACGATGACCGTGAACGGCGCGACCGTTTCCGGTGAGGTGGAGGGGCGGACGCTGCTGTCGTCCTTCCTGCGCGAGGGGCTGGCGCTTACCGGCACGCATGTCGGCTGCGACACGTCGCAATGCGGCGCCTGCGTGGTGCATGTTGATGGCAAGGCGGTGAAAAGCTGCACGGCTTTCGCCGTCGATCTGGACGGCGCGTCGGTCACCACGATCGAGGGCATGGCGAACGCCGATGGCTCGCTCGGCGTGGTTCAGCAGGCGTTTCAGGATCATCACGGGCTGCAATGCGGTTTCTGCACGCCGGGTATGGTGATGTCGGCGGCGGCGCTTCTGGCCGAAAATTCGAAACCCACCGAGGCCGAGGTGCGGCACTATCTTGAGGGCAATATCTGCCGCTGCACCGGCTATCACAACATTATCAAGGCAGTGCTTGCCGCGTCCGGTCAGGACGTGTCGGGCATCGCTGCGGAATAAGGGGAGGGGACGATGCCGAAGGATCAAGGAATTGGCGCGAGTTCCAAGCGCCGCGAAGACGTCCGCTTCCTGACCGGGCGCGGGGTCTACACCGATGACCTGAGCCTGCATGGACAAACCCATGCGGTCTTTGTCCGTTCGACCGTGGCTCATGGCCGGATCAAAGCCATCGACACCGCCGCCGCTGCGGCAATGCCGGGCGTCCTCGCGGTCTTCACCGGAGAAGACTTCAAGGACATGGGTGGTAACCCGGCCGGCTGGCTCATCAATTCGCGCAACGGCGAACCGATGCGCGAACCCAAGCGCCCGGTTCTGGCCCACGGCAAGGTCCGCCATGTCGGCGACGCCTATGCCGCCGTCGTGGCCGAAACCTTCCAGCAGGCAAAGGACGCCGCCCAGCAGCTTGCCGATGACAGCGATATCGAGGAATTGCCCGCGATCGTCGACATGGCCGCCGCGCTTGCCGACAGTTCCAACCGGGTTCACGACGAGATCCCCGACAACCAGTGCTTCGACTGGGGCTGGATCGAGGACAACCGCGCCGCCGTCGATGCGGCGATCAAGGCCGCGCCGCATGTCACCACGCTGGAACTCGTGAACAACCGGCTGGTGCCGAATGCGATGGAACCGCGCGCCTCTATCGGCGAATACTTCCCGGGCACCGGCGACTACAAGCTGACGACGACCAGCCAGAACCCGCACCTCCACCGCCTGCTGATAGCGGCCTTCGTGATGGGCATGCCCGAGAACAAGCTGACCGTCGTCGCGCCCGACGTGGGCGGTGGCTTCGGCTCGAAGATCTATCACTACGGCGAAGAGGCGGTTGTGCTGGCGGCGGCGAAAAAGCTCGCCCGCCCGGTGCGTTGGACGGCGGAACGCTCGGAAAGCTTTCTGTCGGATGCTCATGGCCGCGACCATGTGACAAAGATCGAACTGGCCTGCGAGAAGGACGGTACCTTCATTGCCTTCCGGACCGAGACGATGGCCAATGTCGGCGCGTATCTGTCGAACTTCTCGACCGCGACACCGACCTTCTTGCACGGCACTCTGATGGCCGGTCCCTACAAGGTGCCGAATGTCTACGTGAACGTGAAGACGGTCTTCACCAATACCGCACCTGTCGATGCCTATCGCGGCGCTGGCCGGCCCGAGGCGACCTTCAGCCTTGAGCGGGTGATCGACAAGATGTGCCGGGAACTTGGGCTCGATCCGTTCGAGGTGCGGCGCAAGAACCTGCTCACCAAGGACATGTTTCCCTACACGACTCCGGTGGGCCTTGCCTACGACACCGGCGATTACCACGCCACGCTCGACAAGGCGATGGCGATGGCGGACGTCGCGGGCTTCGAGGCGCGCCGCGCCGAGAGCGCGAAGAAAGGCAAGCTGCGCGGCATGGGTCTGTCCACCTGGATCGAGGCCTGCGGCATTGCGCCGTCGAACCTCGTGGGCGTCCTCGGTTCCCGCGTCGGTCTTTACGACGCGGCGACCGTTCGCGTGAACGCGACCGGCAACATCTCGGTCATGACCGGTGCCCACAGCCACGGTCAGGGGCATGAGACGGTCTTCGCGCAGATCGTCGCGGAAAAGCTCGGCGTGCCGGAGGCGTCGGTCGAGATCGTCCACGGCGACACGTCGAAGATCCCGTTCGGCATGGGCTCCTACGGTTCGCGCAGCCTCGCCGTTTGCGGTTCGGCGATGAACCGGGCGGTCGACAAGATCATCGCGAAGGGAAAGAAGATCGCCGCACACATGCTGGAAGCCGCCGAAGACGATATCACCTTCGAGAACGGCAATTTCAGCGTCGCGGGCACCGACAAGGCGAAAAGCTTCGGCGAGATCGCGTTCTCGGCCTATGTGCCCCACAACTACCCGCTGGAGACGCTGGAACCGGGGCTGGAGGAGACGGCGTTCTATGACCCGGCCAACTTCACCTATCCGGCCGGCGCCTATATCTGCGAGGTGGAGGTCGATCCCGACACCGGAAAGGTGGACGTCGCGGCGTTCTACTGCGCGGACGACTTCGGCAATGTCATGAACCCGATGATCGTCGAGGGCCAGGTGCATGGCGGGGTCGGGCAGGGGATCGGCCAGGCGCTTTGCGAGAACACGAGCTATGACGAAAGCGGCCAGCTTCTGTCCGGCTCCTACATGGACTACGCGATGCCGCGTGCCGACGACGTGCCGTTCTACAACGTCGACTATTCCTGCCAGACGCCCTGCACCCACAATCCGCTGGGCGTGAAGGGCTGCGGCGAGGCGGGGGCAATCGGTTCGCCCCCGGCGGTCGTCAACGCCGTGATCGACGCGCTTCACCGTGGCGGTCACACCCACGTCACCCATATCGACATGCCGGTCTCGCCGTCGCGGGTCTGGTCGGCGATCAACGGCTGAGGGAGGAACGGCCATGCATAACTTCGAGTTCGTGAAACCGTCCTCAATCGCCGACGCGGTGGCAGCGCTTCGGCAGGAGGACGCGCAGGCCCTGTCCGGAGGGCAGACGCTGATGCCGACGATGAAGCAGCGGCTTGCCGCGCCCTCGGTGCTGGTCAGCCTGACCGGCATCGCCGAGATGAAGGGCATCCGCGCATCGGGCGGTGTCGTCGAGATCGGCGCCGCGACCACCCACGCCGAAGTCGCGGCGGGGGCCGGCGCCTATCCCGCCCTGACCGCGCTTGCGGGCAATATCGGTGATCCGGCCGTCCGCAACCGGGGAACGATCGGCGGCAGCCTCGCCAACAACGACCCGGCCGCCGACTACCCGGCGGCGGCGCTCGCCTCGGGCGCGACGATCGTGACCAATGCGCGAGAGATTGCGGCCGACGACTTTTTCCAGGGCCTCTTTACGACGGCGCTGGAGGAGGGTGAGATCATCACGGCGGTCCGCTTCCCGGTCCCCGAGCGCGCGGCCTATGCCAAGTTTCAGCAGCCGGCTTCGCGCTTTGCGCTGACGGGTGCTTTCGTGGCGAAAACATCCGCCGGTGTGCGCGTCGCGATCACCGGTGCGGGCGAGGATGGCGTCTTCCGCTGGACCGATGCCGAGGCAGCGCTTTCGGGTAATTTCTCGGCAGCCGTTCTCAATGGCCTCGCGGCACCGGAGGATGGCCTGATCGGCGATCTGCACGGAACGCCAGCCTACCGTGCCAACCTCGTCAAGGTCATGACGCAGCGCGCGGTTGCCGCCGCCTGAACGGCGTTGACAGCTCCCTGTCGACTGGCCCCCGCTTCGGCGGGGGCCTTTTTGTCAGAGGGTCACAAGGTCGCCGTCCGGCGACACGAGCGTAACGGACAGCAGATCGTGCCCGGTTCTGCTGAGGCGCGCAATCGCCTCGCGGTCGAGAAAGCAAAGCGCGGTCGAGAGGCCATCCGCCAGGGTTGCGGTCGTTGCCTCGACACTCACCGTCGACCAGAGCGGCGCGCGCCCCATCGGATCAAGGATATGGAAAGAAGGCCCGAGTGTCAGAGCGCCGGGACTCGACGTCGCGACGCAACCGCCGGAAAGCGCCCGCTGGCCGAGCAGCCCGTGGATTGGGTCCTCCACCCCGATCCGGAATGGTCCGCCGATTGCCGCGTATTCACCGATATTGACGAGTGCATGCGTGAATCCTACCGCCGCGAGAAGGTCGCGGACGCGGTCCGTCGCGAAGCCCTGCGCGATGCCGTTGAAAGTCAGCGCCTGTCCCGGTGCAAGGCGGATCGTGCGCGGCGAGACCTGCACACGGTTCCAGCCAAGTGCGGCGCGGGCGGGTCCAATGGGCCGTCCTTCGGCAAGAGCGCGCCAGAGCGGCTGCACGGTCGGGTCGAACCGTCCGCCGGTCAGGCGGTGGACACGGTCCGAGGCAGCGAAAAGGGCGCGGAAATCTGGCGAGGGTGCAAGCCAGCCATCGCGATTGAGGCGGCTAAGGGCAGAGACGGGATCATGGAGGCTGAATTCCGCCTCGATCCCGTGCAGAAGGTTTTCGATGCGGGGCAGGACCGCGTTTGCCGCCGCCGCATCGCCGCGCAGGCTGACAGAGACATCCGCACCGAGCGCGCGGCCCTGCCACAGCGTCTCTGCACCGGCGCGCCCGGGTACGGCCAGCGCTGCCGCCGCGATCTGAAGAAATCGCCGCCGTCTCATTCCGCCGCCTCCCGGTTCGTGCGCCGCGCCGCGAGGATCAGGGGCACGCATCGTTTCGGGTCGTCATGGATTGCTACGCAATCAAGGCACTGGAAACATTCGGAATAGTCGATCTTGCCAGACTTTTCGATCGACCCGTAATTGCACCGGACGCGGCAGAGCTGGCAGGGGCTGCCGCATTCGGCCCGCCGGGCGATCCAGTTGCGGCCGCGCAGGAGCCCGCCGATCGCCATCACCGCGCCGAGCGGGCAGATATAGCGGCAGAAGCCCTTGAACGTGACCATCCCGAGCGCGAGCCAGAAGCCCGCATAGGCGACATAGTACCATTCGCGGACGAAATAGACGGTGATTGCGGTCTTGAATGGCTCAATCTCCGCCACCTGATCGACCCGGTCGGGGACAAGCAGAACCGTCGCGACCATCCCGCCGAGAACGACGTATTTGATCCGCTTCAGACGCGCATCCAAGATCACGCCCGGTTCAAGCCGGGGCAGGCGGAGCAGCCGGCCTGCATGGTGGGCGAATTCCTGAAGCGCGCCGAACGGGCAGAGCCAGCCGCAAAAGAAGCCGCGCCCCCAGAGGATGAGGCCGGCCCCCGCCGCCGCCCAGACGATGAGGGAAAACGGGTCGTAAAGCAGATAGCCGAAACTGGTCCCCTCCAGTGCCGTCCGTATTGTCGCGAAGACGGTAACGACCGAAAGCTGCCCCTGTCCCCACCAGCCGATGAACCCGGTCATGAAACCGAGGATGCCAAGCCGGGTGGCCGTGAGGGACCGGTGTGCCGCGAACCGGCGGGCTCCGGGGCCGAGCAGAAGGAACAGCGCCGAAAGAAACACGGCTAGCGCGGCGAGATCGCCCTGACGTGCGCGGATCGCCTCTTGCCAAGGCGGGCGGGGTGCTGTTGCCTCCGGCCGGACGAAGAACCGTTCGTCGGTCCGGTGCGGCAGGTCGAAATGGACGCTGCCCGTTTCCGGGCGGAACATCCCGTGTTCGCGGGTTGCCTGAACCTTCAGCACCCAGTCCCGCACCGGATCGAAGCCCAGCCGCCGGTCCGTCCTGAGGATCATCGCGGTGCCGGCGGGCACGCCGGGCCGCGTTTCGAACAGAAGGTCGGCGTCGCGCAGCGCGACGGGCAACCCGTCCTGTTCGGCCGCCAGCCGGTCGGGCGCGGTGTTTCGCGTAAAGGCATCGGAGACCAGGCCGTGCCGGCCCGCATCGATGACCAGCAGCGGTTCGTCCGTGGGCGAGACCGCGCGGAACCGGTCGAGATCGCGCAGCGACTCGGCGGTCAGGACCGCGCGGGCAATTGCCGGCGGGCCGATATCGACCAGCCAGAGATCAAGGTAGCGGCCATCGGGGTTTGCGGTTGCCTCCGGATCGTCAGCGGCCCAGATGGTACCGGCAAAGGCCGCGTCGACATCGCGGTTCAGGACCGTGAGATGCCCTGCCAGACCGCTCGCCACGAGGTCTGCCCATGTCAGCGCCTCGTCGTGATCGGGGTCGGGCGCGGCGGGCGGCGCTGCGGCGATCCCCCGCATCTTCTCGCGCGCGACCTGGAGCGTGGCGGCAAGGATCGATTCATGCGCAATCCGAACGCTCGCCGTCGCCTTGGTTACACCGTCGAGATAGACAAGATCCGATCCGGCGCCGCCCGCACCATAGGGCGTGCCGACGACCATCGGCGTGTTGATCGAATGGCCGCGATACTGTTCGAAGAACTTGCGGAATGGCGCTTCGCCAAGCCCCGAGACGAAGATCGGCTCGTTATGCGAGAGCAGCCGCACATCGATGAACTGGCCATTCCGGTCGAGCAGGACCAGCATGTTGATCGGCGCGCCCGAGAAGCCGGGCAGGGGGGCCATCAAACCGGTCTCGAAAACATACCCCGCCTCGGCCCCGCCGGAGTTCAACAGGCTCCACACGCCTTTGTCATTGACCGGCTCGCCCAGTGCATAGGGCGGCAGCACGAAGGGTTCGACATCGGCGCGCGCCAGCGGTTCGGCCACGCCCGGAACAGGCAGGCCGAGCAGGAACACGATGGTCAGGCACGATAGCAGAACGCGCATAATCCCAGACTAGGGCGCACGCACCCTCCCGGACATTCGACCATGGTCGAAGCATGCGCCCGGTATCAGCCCTGCATCGCGTCCGGGGCGGCCTTTCCGGCCTGATCGCCGACCCGGCGGCGGCTGAAGATGCGCGCCACGAGGACGAAGAAGAACGGCACAAAGATCACGCCTAGGACGGTGCCGGTGATGGTGCCGCCCAGGACGGCGGACCCGACTGCCGTGCGACCACCCGCGCCCGCGCCGCTCGACAAAGCCAGCGGCACGACGCCCAGACAGAAGGCAAGCGAGGTCATCGTGATGGGTCGCAGACGCTGGCGCGCCGCCTCTTTCACGGCGAAATAGAGATCCTCGCCGGCTTCGAAACGTTCGCGCGCGAATTCCACGATCAGGATCGCGTTCTTGCCAGTCAGACCGATGACGGTCAGCAAACCCACCTGGAAGAACACGCCGTTCTCGAAGCCGAACAGATAGGCGGCCCCCATCGTCCCCAATACCCCGATCGGCATGGCCAGCATGACCGAGAAGGGAATCGCCCAGCTTTCGTAGAGCGCGGCTAGGCACAGGAAGATCGCGGCAAGCGACAGGGCATAAAGCAGAGGGGCCGAGCCGCCGGAGGCCTGCTCCTCAAGCGAAAGCCCGGTCCATGCAATGCTGTAGCCCGGGGGTAGTTGCGTCGCCAGACGCTCGATCTCGGCAATGGCCTCGCCGGTGGAGACGCCCGCAGCCGGCGAGCCCTGTATCTGCATGGCAGGCACGCCGTTGTAGCGGTTGAGCCCCTGTGGCCCGTATTCCCAGCTCTCGCTGGTGAAGTTGGCGAAGGGAACGAGATCGCCGTTGGCGTTGCGAACCCGCCATTTTTGTAGGTCTGACGGGGCGGCGCGGCTGTCAGGTTCACCTTGCACATAGACGCGCTTGATGCGGCCGTTGTCGTTGAAATCATTTACATATGCACCGGCCCAGGCAATGTTGAGCGTCGTGCCGACATTTGCCGGCGTGACGCCGACGGCACCGGCGGCGCGCCAGTCGATGTCGAGCTTGAACTGTGCCGCGTCCTCCAACCCCGAGGGTCTGGCCGAACCGATGAGCGGACTTTGCGCCGCGAGGCCGAGCAGCTGGTTGCGCGCGCTGAGCAGTTGTTCATGCGTCTGGCCACCCTGCGCCTGGAGGTAGAAATCGAAGCCCGAGACGTTGCCGAGCTCGATGACCGACGGCGGAACGATGGGAAAGACCATCGCGTCGCGGATGCCCATGAAGGCCGGGAAGGCGCGTCCGGCGACGGCCTGCACCGATTGAGAAGGCGAGGGGCGTTCATCCCAGTCCTTCAACCGGATGAAGGCAAGGCCCATGTTCTGGCCTTGTCCGGCGAAACTGAAACCGACGACGCCGAACATGGATTCCACGTTCTCCGACTCTGCCGCGTTGAGGTGTCGCTCGACACTTTCGACCACGTCACGCGTGCGTTCGGCCGTGGCGCCAGTGGGCGCCTGGATCAGGGTCATCAGGATGCCCTGATCCTCGTCGGGCAGAAACCCGGTGGGAGTGTTCTGGAACAGGAACACCATGCCGTAGCCAAGGACCGCGTAGATGGCGAGCATCCGAAGCGGGCGGCGGATGAGATAGCCGATGGTCCCGGCATATCCACTGGTCAACTTGTCGAACCCGATGTTGAACCAGCCGAGCGGCCCCCGGCGGGTGTGATGCGCGTCCTTGCCCTTCAGGATCGTCGCGCACAGTGCCGGGGTAAGCGTCAGTGCAACGAGGACCGAGAGCGCCATCGCCGAGACGATGGTGATTGAGAACTGGCGGTAGATCACGCCCGTCGAACCACCGAAGAACGCCATCGGCACGAATACCGCCGACAGAACCAGCGCGATGCCGATCAGCGCGCCGGTGATCTGCCCCATCGACTTGCGTGTCGCCTCACGCGGGGAAAGACCTTCCTCCTCCATGATCCGCTCGACATTCTCGACCACGACGATCGCGTCGTCCACCAGCAGGCCGATCGCCAGAACCATCGCCAGCATCGTCAGCGTGTTGATGGTGAAGCCCGCCAGCGACAGGATAGCAAAGGTGCCGAGGAGGACGACGGGAACCGCCAAGGTCGGGATCAGCGTCGCACGAAGGTTCTGGAGGAACAGCAGCATCACCAGGAACACGAGCCCGATCGCCTCGAAGAGCGTTTTCTGTACCTCGTGGATCGAAATCTCGATGAAGGGCGTGGTGTCATAGGGGATGACGTAGCTCACCCCTTCCGGAAAGAACTCCTTCACCGCCTCGATCCGTTCTTTCACGAGTTCCGCGGTGTCGAGAGCATTTGCGCCCGAGGCGAGATTCAGCGCCATGCCCGAGGCGGGCTGGCCGTTGAACCGGGCGATGGTGGAATAGTTCTCTGCGCCGATCTCGACCCGCGCCACGTCCTGCAGCAGGACGAGGCCGCCATCGGTTTCCGAGCGCAATACGATGTTGCGGAAATCCTCCGGCGTCGAAAGCAGCGACTGTGCGGTGATCGTCGCGTTCAGCTGCTGGCCTTCGGGTGCCGGCAGCGTCCCGAAAGCGCCCGCCGATATCTGTGCGTTCTGCGCCGACACGGCGCCCACGACGTCGGACGACGTCATCTCGAAGGCGGCGAGCTTGGACGGGTCGAGCCAGATGCGCATTGCGTATTGCGCGCCAAAAACGCGCGCGCCGCCGACGCCTTCGATCCGGCTGAATTCATCGACAAGATTCGAATTGAGATAGTCGGATAGATCGGCCTGGTCGAGTTGACCGTCATCGGAGATCAGGGCGATCACCATGAAGAACGAAGACGAAGCCTTCTGCACCCGGACACCCAACCGCTGAACCGTTTCCGGCAGAAGCGGCGTTGCCTGCGCAAGCTTATTCTGCACCTGAACCTGCGCCACGTCAGGGTCGGTTCCCGTCTCGAAAGTAAGGGTGATGCTTGCCGTCCCCGCCGAGGTCGAGGACGACGACATGTACCGCATCCCGTCGAGGCCGGTCATTTGCTGTTCGATGATCTGGGTTACGGTATTGGCCACGGTGTCGGCCGATGCGCCCGGATATTGCGCGCTGATCTGAACCGCGGGCGGCGCGATCTGCGGGTATTGCGCGACTGGCAAGGTCAGGATCGACAGAAGGCCGACGCCCATGATCAGGATCGAGATCACCCAGGCGAAGACGGGCCGGTCGATGAAGAAGCGGGCCATGGTGGTCCCCCTGGGTTCTGGTCAGTTTCCGGCCGGTTCGGCGGCGGCAGTTTCGCGTTCTTCCGGCGTGACGGTCATTCCGGCCGAGACCTTTTGCAGACCGGCGACGATGACCCGGTCACCGGGGACGAGGCCTTCCGTCACGACCCACTGATTGCCCTGGTCGCGCACGACCGTCAGTTCGCGGCTTTCGACCTGGTTCTCGGCGTTCACGACCATCGCGACCGGTCTGCCCCTGCGGTCGCGGGACACACCTTCTTGCGGGGCGAGGATGGCATCCTCCACTACGCCCTGCGGCATGACCACCTGAACATACATGCCCGGCAGGAGAAAACTGTCCGGGTTGGGAAATTCAAGGCGCAGAACGATCACGCCGGTCTGTTCGTTCACATGCGGCTCTGCGGCGGCCAGGATGCCCTTGTGTTCGTACTCGCCGCCATCGGCGAGGCGCAGGGTAACGGTCGCATTCGCCTCTTTCGCAACCTGCTGTCCCGAACGGCGCCACTGGAGAATTTCAGAGGCCGACTGCGTAACGTCGACATAGACCGGGTCGAGCTTGCGGATCACCGTCAGCGCGGATGTCTGCCCGGCGGTCACAAGCGCGCCCTGCGTTGTCTGGCTGAGACCCACGACCCCCGAAATGGGCGCGCTGATCGTTGTCCGGTCGAGGTCGATCGTGGCGGCAAGCACCTGTGCCTCCGCCACCTTGACCGCAGCTTCCGCCACGTCGCGGGCGGCGACGGCATTGTCGAGAGACTGCTGGCTCGTGACGTTGCGGTCGAGCAGCTCCTGCTGGCGCGTCGCCTCCCGCTGCGCGGCACGCACCTGCGCCTCGGCCTGCGCGAGCCCGGCTTCGGCCGCGGCTTTCGCGGCCTCGTAGCTTGCCGCGTCGATCCGGTAGAGCGGATCGCCCTTCTGCACTGGCCGGCCTTCTTCAAAGAGCCGTTCCGTTACGATCCCGCTTACCTGCGGGCGAACCTCGGCAAGTCCGGATGCCGCGACCCGACCCGGAAGGGTCGACGTGAGGATAACGTCGCTCGACTCCAGCGTCACGACCGTGACCGACATTGGCGGGTTCTGGCCGCCCTGCTGCTGCGCGTTCGCGGGCAGCGATGCAGCAACAGCCAGCGCCGCGATCAGGATCTGAAGGTTATGGTTGAAAAACGGCACGGCATGCTCCGGCGAATGCGCCCGCCGGTCAGGCGGGTCGGGTGAAGGTTCAATAAGGAAACTGGATAGTTTTGTAAAGTTCGTATACGCTCATGATCCGCGTCGCCCGGAGAGAAATGACAGGAGCGCGAACTGATGCCCAATAAACAGTCGGGTTGCGATGCCGTCACGCAGCGCAAGCGCGGCAGACCGGTGCAGATGGATCCCGCCGAGCGCGAGACGCTTGTGCTCGACTGCGCGATTGAGTTGCTGTCTGAACGTGGCCCCGACGATGTGACAATGGCCGATATCGCCAGGCGCGCCGGCATGTCGAAGCGAACCCTCTACACGCTCTATCGCAGCCGCGAGGAATTGCTTGGGGCCGGATTGAAGCGGATCGGCAAGACGCTGTTCCGGACCCTTCATCCGGACGAACGGGATGCCTCCCTCGGAGACCGTCTCCGCATCCTGCTGAGCTTTGACCCGAAGCTGGAAGATCCCTCGGTTCCGCTTGAAATGCTGCGCGTGGTCATCGCCGAGGCGCGCAACTACCCCGAGATGGGCCGGAGCCTGGGTCGGACCGGTCCCGGCCAGGTCCGCGATCTCCTTTGTGCGGAACTGATCAAGGCGGCGGCGACGGGCGAGATCGACCTTGCCCCCGACGAGATTCCGGCCGCAGCCGAGCTCCTCTTCGACATGGTGGTTGGCAACACGATTCCCTGTCTGCTCGATCCCGACCGCCTGCTGCAACTGCCAGAAGAAAACGCCGCCCGCAGGGACCGGGCAGTCGACATTTTCCTCAATGGCGTCCGTCCGCGCCCGCGGCCCGAGTCCTGACGCCGCAGATCGCCGATGTTCCGAAGGCGCGCAGCCAGAACATCATGATCTCGCATTCGGCCATCTGTGTGTCCTCTTGTGTGTTCTCGTGTGTGTCGTGGAGAACGCCAGAACCCCCTTGAGTGCAAGGAAAAAAGGGGTCTGAGAGGAAGAATTGGCTCCGGCGGTAGGGATCGAACCTACGACCAATTGATTAACAGTCAACTGCTCTACCGCTGAGCTACGCCGGAACACGGAGGGCGATATAGCAAGGGTGCGCGGGGGCGTCCAGTGGGTTTCGGCAGATTTTTCGCACGGTCTCAGCGCAAGGCAAAACGGGCGTCCGGGGCGAGGGGGGCGTCCGGCTCGACGATGCTTTTCTCCATCATGTCAATGAGATGGGCGAAGACATTTCGGGTCGCCGCTGGGATAAGGGCTGCTGGTGTGTCGGTATAGATGCGGCTGGCGAGCGACGTGGCGTCGGCCGGGCCGGCTTCCAGTGCCGCTCGGATCGCGGCCTCGCGGTCGCGACGATGGCGGACAAGCTCGGCGATGCGGGCGGGCGCATCAGGGATCGGGTCGCCATGGCCGGAATGGAGGCGCTCCGCGCCGCTCGCCGCAAGCCGCTCGAGCGACGCCATGTAGGCGCCCATGTCGCCGTCGGGCGGTGAGATCAATGACGAGGCCCAGCCCATGACGTGATCGCCACAGAAGGCGGCACCGTTCCAAAGGAAGCTCAGATGGTTGCCGAAATGGCCGGGCGTATGAAGCGTGCGTAGCGTCCAGCCGTTTCCGGTGATTTCCTCGCCGTCGGCAAGTTCGATATCCGGGACGAAGCCGGCATCGACCCCTTCGCCGCCGGCCAGCGCACCTTGCGCGGCGAGACGGGTCATCGTGGCCGACCGGCCCGCGCGCGCGTCGCCGAAGGCAAGGACGGGTGCGCCCGTCGCCTCGGCCAGAGGGCGGGCCAGCGGAGAGTGGTCGAGATGGGCATGGGTCACGAAGATATGGCTGACCCGCTCACCGGGCGCGAGGGCCGCGAGCAGCGCGGCGAGATGGGTCGGATCGGACGGGCCGGGATCAATTACCGCGACGTCGCCCTCGCCAAGCAGGTAGCTGTTGGTGCCGTGGAGTGTCATCGGCGACGGATTCGGCGCGAGCACCCGCCTTAGGCCCGGCTCCAGCACTTCCGCGCGGCCGTACGCGACGGGGATTTCGTTGCCCTGCCTCATCTTGCGCTTCCTCTCCCTTCGCGCCGCCGTTAGGGTCGGCGCATGACCTTCGGATGGTTAAAGCGTGTCCTTCCCCGCGGGCTTTACGGCCGGGCCGCGCTTATCCTCATCCTGCCCATCGTGATCATTCAGCTCGTCGTGTCCATAGCGTTCATCCAGCGCTATTTCGAGGACGTGACACGGCAGATGACGCGCAATGTCGTGCATGAGGTTTCCTTTGTCGCGGGGCGGGTCGATACGGCGCCGGATCTCGCGGCGGCCCAGGCCGAAGCGGCGGCGCTTGGCGGAGAACTGGCGATGACGGTGTCAGTGCCGGCGCCCGGGGATGCCGCGCAGGCCGATACCCGGCGTTTCTACGATCTGTCCGGGATCGTGGTGATCTCGACCTTGCGGGCGGCGTTTCCCGAATTGCTGGCGGTCGACCTGTCGAACCTGCGGGTCGCGCGGCTCGTTCTGGCAGGCCCGCATGGCCCGGTCGAGATCACGATCGACCGCAGGCGGGTTTCGGCAAGCAATCCACACCAGCTTCTCGTGCTAATGGTCGCGACCGGCCTTCTGATGACGATCATCGCATTCCTGTTCCTGCGCAACCAGTTGCGCCCGATCCGCCGCCTTGCCCGCGCGGCCGAGGCGTTCGGCAAGGGCCGCGTCGTGCCATATCGCCCGGCTGGCGCGCTTGAGGTCCGCTCCGCCGGCAATGCCTTTCTCGACATGCGGGCCCGGATCGAGCGTCAGATCGAACAGCGCACACTGCTTCTGTCCGGGGTCAGCCATGACCTGCGCACGCCGCTGACGCGCCTGAAGCTCGGCCTGTCGATGATGAGCGGTGACGCCGAGGCGGAAGCGATGATGCGGGACGTCAACGACATGGAACGTCTGCTCGACGCCTTCCTCGCCTTCGTCCGCGGCGACGCGCAGGAGGAGGAGCCTGAGATGGCAGACCCGGTGCCGCTTGTCCGCGCGATCATCGAGGATGGCCGTCGCATGGGTCAGAAAGTGACGCTTCACGAGGTCGAGGGCGCAGGCCGCGCGCCCCTGCGGGCGGGCGCGGTTCGCCGGGCGCTGGAGAACCTGATCGGCAATGCCGTGCGTTATGGCAGCCGGGCGGAAGTGTCGCTCGCCATTCTCGACCGGTCGATCCGGATCAGTGTGGAAGATGATGGCCCCGGTATCGCCAAGGAACGGCGGGAGGAGGCGTTGCGCCCGTTCACCCGACTTGATGACGCCCGTAACCAGAATCGCGGAAGCGGGGTCGGTCTCGGCCTTGCGATAACCGCCGACATCGCCCGCAGCCACGGAGGGGCGCTTCGTCTTGGCGAAAGCGAGCGGCTTCGCGGGCTCAAGGCAGAGCTGGTTCTGGCACGATAGGGGCGGGGACACGCCGCCGGATCGGCCGGTGGCGTGGTAGGCCCGGAGGGACTCGAACCCCCAACCAAGGCGTTATGAGCGCCCTGCTCTAACCAATTGAGCTACAGGCCCGGCCTGACCCCGTCACTAAGCTGCGGGCCGGGGCGGGTCAATCGGGTTTACGAGGTGGTTATTTCCGGGCTTGATGGGGACACAGGGCAGGGAGAGTGCGGTGCCGGGCTTCAGACGTGTTACGGTGATCTACGTCGTGGGTCTCATCCTGATGGAGATCCTCACGGTGATCGTGAGCGATCACGTCTGGCAGGCGGGCGGCGTGGCTTTCATGCTTGGTGTGTTCCTGGCCTCGTTCCTCGTGCCCGCTCTTGCGGCAGGTCTGGCCTTCGGCCGGCACGCCGGGCGGGCAGCCCTTCCGGACGAGGCGTGGCGCTACGCCGGATGGTTCACCGTTCTTCAAAGCGCGGTTCTGGCCGGGCTGCTCCTCTTCGCGATGCAGGACTTCCTGCGCGAAGAATCCGACGGGGCGGTCATCCTTGTTGTTATCGTCGCTGCCGTGGCGGGGCTGTGCCTGATCGTCTCACGCATGGCCTTTCCGATGGGCGCGCGGCGCGGGGCGGGTGCCGGCCGCGCCGCCTGATCGCGCGTTGCCCCCGCCAGCACTTTCAGCTATCGCAGCGGCAACGGATTCCGGGGGATCGGCATGACGAAGAAAAACGGGATGACCTATGCCGAGGCTGGCGTCGACATCGACGCGGGTAACGCGCTGGTCGAAAGGATCAAGCCGGCGGCGAAGCGCACGGCGCGGGCGGGCACGATGTCCGGGCTGGGTGGCTTCGGCGCGCTTTTCGATCTGAAAGGCGCGGGCTACACCGACCCGGTTCTGGTCGCCGCGACCGACGGTGTCGGCACCAAGCTGCGCATCGCGATCGACACCGGCAATGTCGATACGATCGGCATCGACCTTGTCGCGATGTGCGTGAACGATCTTGTCTGCCAGGGCGCAGAGCCCCTGTTCTTCCTCGACTATTTCGCGACCGGAAAGCTCGACGCGGACGAGGCCGCGCGGATCATCGAGGGGATCGCCGAAGGCTGCGCCCAGTCCGGCTGCGCGCTGATCGGCGGAGAGACGGCGGAAATGCCCGGCATGTATCACAAGGGCGACTTCGACCTTGCCGGTTTCGCGGTCGGCGCGATGGAGCGCGGGCAGGATCTGCCGGCGGGTGTGGCGGCGGGCGACGTGCTGCTGGGTCTCGCCAGCAGCGGGGTCCATTCCAACGGTTATTCGCTGGTCCGACGGCTGGTGGAAGTCTCCGGCCTGGGCTGGGGCGATGCCTGTCCGTGGGGCGGCGGCACGCTGGGCGAGGCGCTTCTGGCGCCGACGCGGCTTTACGTGCGCCAGGTGCTGGCGGCGATCCGGGCGGGCGGGGTTCACGCGCTGGCCCATATCACCGGCGGCGGGCTGACCGAGAACCTGCCGCGCGTCCTGCCCGAGGGGCTTGGCGCCACGATCGACCTCGACAGCTGGGATCTGCCGCCGGTCTTCGGCTGGCTCGCCAAGGTCGGCGGACTTGAAGCGGCCGAGATGCTCAAGACCTTCAACAGCGGCATCGGCATGGTTCTTGTCGTGGCGCCTGACCGGGCGGACGCGGTGCAAAGCCTGCTTGAAGCCGAGGGCGAGACGGTCCGGCGCATCGGAACGGTCGTTGCGGGGCAGGGCGTTTCCTACACCGGCACGCTCTCTTGACCAAACGGGTCGCGATCCTGATCTCGGGCGGCGGCTCCAATATGGTGGCGCTTTGCGAAAGCATGGTCGGCGACCATCCGGCGCGCCCGGTTCTTGTCGCATCGAATGATGCGGCGGCGGGCGGTCTGGCCAAGGCCGCGGCGATGGGCATTCCGACCGCTTCCGTCGATCACCGCCCCTTCGGCACCGACCGCGCCGCGTTCGAGGCAGAACTGCTGACCCCGATCCTCGCCGCCGAACCGGACATCCTTTGCCTTGCCGGTTTCATGCGCGTGCTGACGCCCGGTTTCGTGGGGCGTTTCGCAGGTCGGATGCTGAATATCCACCCCTCGCTTCTGCCGAAATACCCCGGTCTTCATACGCATCGCCGCGCGCTTGAGGCGGGCGACACAGAGGCCGGCTGCACCGTGCACGAAGTGACGCCGGTTCTCGATGACGGGCCGATCCTTGGTCAGGCGCGGGTTCCGGTGCTTGCCGGCGATACCGAGGCGTCACTGGCCGCACGGGTGCTTGTACAGGAGCACCACCTTTACCCCGCGGTGCTGCGCCGTTTCGCCGAGGGCGACCGACGCCCGGTCATTCTCTGATTCAAGCTCCGGCCTTGCTGGTCGCGACGAAAATTTCCGCCGTCTCCGCCCTTTTCAATCCGAAGGCGCTGCCCTAAGAGGGACCATCTGCGGGATGACCCCGCACCTGAACGGACTGTTGATGCACACGATCACCACGACCGAGGACCTTGCCCGTTTCTGCGAAAACGCCAAGGCAGGCCCGTATGTCACCGTCGATACCGAGTTCCTTCGGGAGCGGACCTACTATTCCAAGCTCTGCCTGATTCAGCTTGCGCTTCCGGGCAACACCGGCGAGGCGGTTCTGGTTGACCCGCTGGCAAAGGGCCTGTCGCTGGAACCGCTCTACGACCTCTTCCGCCACAAGGAGACCGTGAAGGTCTTCCATGCCGCGCGGCAGGATCTTGAGATCTTCTTTGTCGATGGCAGGGTCTTTCCCGAACCGCTGTTCGATACCCAGATTGCCGCGATGGTCTGCGGTTTCGGCGATCAGGTGGGCTACGAGACGCTGGTGCGCAAGATCGCCAAGCAGTCACTCGACAAGACCTCGCGCTTCACCGACTGGTCGCGGCGTCCGCTCAGCGAGGCGCAGAAGATCTATGCGCTTGCCGACGTGACACATCTGCGCGTTATCTACGAATTCCTCGCTGCCGAGCTGAAGCGCACCGGCCGAGAGAAATGGGTGGAGGAGGAGGAGGCCGTCCTTCTCGATCCGGAAACCTATACCAATCGCCCGGAAGAGGCATGGATGCGGGTCAAGACGCGCACCAATTCCGGCCGTTTCCTGTCGGTCGTGCGCGAACTTGCCCGTTTCCGCGAAGACTACGCCCAGACCCGCAACGTGCCACGCAGCCGCGTCTTCAAGGACGATGCGCTGCTTGAGCTTGCCTCGACCAAGCCCACGACTGCCGAGGAACTCGGCCGCAGCCGGCTGCTCCTGCGCGATGGCCGCAAGCCCGAGATCGCGGACGGCATCCTTGCCGCCGTGAAGGCCGGTCTTGCCGTCAAGCCAGAGGATTACCCGAAGCCGGATACCTCGCGCGAACAATTGCAGGTCAACACGGCGCTAGCCGATCTGCTTCGGGTGCTTCTGAAGGCGAAATCGGAATCCGCTGGCGTGGCGCAAAAGCTGATTGCGTCGTCCTCCGACCTCGACGCGCTTGCCGCAGGCGACCGTGCTGTCGCCGCCCTCAATGGCTGGCGCGGCGAGGTCTTCGGCAGCGATGCCCTCAGGCTGTGCAAGGGCGAGATCGCGCTTTCCGCGAAGGGTGGGGCGGTCCGGGTCGTTCCGGTCTGATCCGGCTCAGCGCCGGCTTACCCGGCTGTTCTGCGCGCCAAGCACGACGATCTGGCGGACGCCGGCAAGCTTGATGTTGGAAATGTGGGTCGCCGCCGTCAGTTCGCGGGACCACTCGGTCGACACCCGCTGCTGGGTCAGCGGCTCTGCGATGACGAAACGGTAGGTCAGAACGCCGTCGACCGGCTCACCGCCGTTTTCGGCAACCAGATCGGTGTTCCACCAGCCCTGCGTCGGCGGCAGGCCAGTCGCGCGGATGATGGCGCCCCCCGGTTCGCGGGAGACTTCCAGATCGGTCACCTGCGCGACGAGGATGCGCGGGTCGTCGGGCCGTCCGGGGACGATCCCTTCCTGCACCACCGTTACGGATTCGGAACGCTTGAACCAGTTGAAGGGATTGATCCGGCTTTCGCGGACCTTCGCGCAACCTCCGAGCGTCAGTGCGAGGACAAGCACTCCGATGACAGGCAATCTCATGCGCGGCGGCTCCCTTCCAGCTTCCCGCTCTGCCTAGCCCATTCGCGGCGCTCTGAAAAGGGTTCCGGATGGCTGGACCTCGCGCGGCTTTGCCACTACCTGAATGGCAGAGCTACGGAGAGGATCATGGCGACCGAGGCTTTCGAGGAAATTGCCGAAACCTTCGAGTTTCTCGATGACTGGGAGGACCGTTACCGCCACGTCATCGAGCTTGGACGTGCGATGGACGCGCTGGACCCGGCCTTCCACGTGCCGGCGACCAAGGTCGAGGGCTGCGCCAGCCAGGTCTGGTTCCTGCCGCGGATCGACGGGCAGGGGCCCGATGCGCGGTTCGACTTTCAGGGCGACAGCGATGCGATGATCGTGCGCGGCCTGATCGCGGTGCTGCACGCGCTTTATTCCGGGTTGCCCGTTCGTGAGGTTCAGACCGTCGACGCCGCGGCCGAACTCGCCCGGCTGGGCCTTGACGAACACTTGTCGTCACAACGCTCCAACGGGGTGCGGGCAATGGTCGGCCGGATCCGCAAATTCGCCGCCGAGGCGGCCGAAACCGCCGGCTGACGCCGGTCAGAGCCTCGTCAGCGCCGTCTGCAGGTCGCCGTAGCCGGTGAAGCGGCGCTCATAGGCAAGGCCAAGGCGCCTTGCGCAGTCCTCCGCCTTTCGGTCAAGCGCCGGGTCGTTGGTCTGGGCCTGATAGACCAGCTTTTCATAATTGCCGAACATCATCGGGATCAGTTCGGGATGCCGGTCGAAGCCCATCGGCTTCCAGACGAAGGCGTCGAACTGACGGACGAGAAAGTCGGTCAGGTAGAAGGCGGTGAATTCCTCGCGCGCCGCGAAGGCGTCATTGCCTTCAAAGAAGGAATAGCAGTGCGGCCCTGCGACCATCTCGACGCCGAGTTCCCGGCACCGCGC
Source organism: Alphaproteobacteria bacterium (assembly GCA_030429495.1). GTDB lineage: Bacteria > Pseudomonadota > Alphaproteobacteria > Rhodobacterales > Rhodobacteraceae > Albidovulum. The sequence continues at coordinate 57,200 of JAUIFH010000003.1, forward strand.
CTCAAGCAGGCCACCCGTCCCGCAATCGGCATAGACGACGAAGATGTCGTCGTAGTCATCCCGATGCTTGGCGACCGCTTCGGTCACTGCTTCGGTGATCCTCTCGGGCCACAGATGATACTTCGCGGGCAGGCAGGTCAGGTCAAGGTGGTCCCAGCCGTTGGCTTCCTTGAGGTCGAGGATCTCGCGCGCCAGCGCGCCGCAGGCGATCAGCAGGATGCGGCCCTTCCGGGCAGGGGCCAGCCCGTTCTCGGTCAGTGTCGCGTCGGACGGGATCATCTTCGGCCCGTCCCGAATCGGGCAATCAGCGCCAGCCCCATGACAGCCGCAAGAAGGCCGGAGGACGGAATGACCGGGAAGGACTCAGCGAAGAGGAAATCGGCAGCGAACGCCGCCGCCACGGTCAGGCCGGCCATGATCATGACCAGAGCCAAAATGAAGAGGAAGCGGCGCAGGGGCATCGGTATCTCCTTGGCTCCAATCTGGGTGTGGTCGGTCCCGATGTGAAGCGCCCGGAAAGAAAAAGGCCCCGCATGGCAGATCGCCCGCGGGGCCGGCAGGGAGCATTCCCGGAAACTCAGCCGGCGGCGAGCTTGTTGTGCTTGCGCGACATGAAGTCCTTGGCGGTCTGCACGGCGACGGCGGCGTCGCGGCAATAGGCGTCCGCGCCGATCGCCTTGCCGAATTCCTCGTTCAGCGGCGCGCCGCCGACCAGAACGATGAAGTCCTCGCGCATGCCCTTTTCCTTCATCGTGTCGATCACGACTTTCATGTAGGGCATCGTGGTGGTGAGAAGGGCGGACATGCCGAGGATGTCTGCGTCTTCGCGCTCAAGCGCTTCGATGTATTTTTCGACCGGGTTGTTGATGCCGATATCGACGACCTCGAAACCAGCGCCTTCCATCATCATGCCGACGAGGTTCTTGCCGATGTCGTGGATGTCGCCCTTGACGGTGCCGATCACCATCTTGCCGACCTTCGGCGCGCCGGTTTCGGCCAGGAGCGGCTTCAGGATCGCCATGCCGGCCTTCATAGCGTTGGCGGCCAGCAGCACTTCCGGAACGAAGAGGATACCGTCGCGGAAGTCGGCGCCGACGATGGTCATGCCGGCCACGAGCGCCTTGGTCAGGACGTCGTAGGGCGCCCAGCCACGGTCGAGAAGGATGCGAACGCCCTCTTCGATCTCTTCCTTGAGACCGTCGTAGAGGTCGTCGTGCATCTGAAGCACAAGCTCTTCGTCGTCGAGCTCGGAAAGGATGATGTCTTCTTCGTCGGCCATCGCATGTCTCCTGGCGGTTCTTTCGCCGTAATGCGACCAATGTAACCAGATCACTTGGCGAATTGCGACATCGCCCGCTCTCTTGGCGACAGTGTGAAGTTTGCGGACGGCAGTCCGGCAACGGGTGCTTGCCAGATGTTCACCAATTGTTCTACTATTCCTCATGCCGCTTCCGCCCCCCGATCCCTTCCTGCGCATTCGCGCGCGCGGCGCCAATACGGCACCGGACGGGCGGTTCGAACCGTACAGCCGGGTTCGCGAGAACGACGGATGGGACCTGCCGGAGGACGAACGGCTTGCGCGGACCGAAGTGAGCGAGGAGCAGCCGCGCAGCATCATCAACCGCGTTTCCTCGCCCGATCTCGGTTTCGACAGGACGATCAACCCCTATCGCGGATGCGAACATGGCTGCGCCTATTGCTACGCCCGGCCAAGCCACGCTTATCTCGGCCTGTCCGCCGGCCTCGATTTCGAGACGAAGATCATCGCCAAGCCATCGGCCCCAACGCTGCTGGAGCGTGAGATTTGCCGCCCGTCATATCGCGTCGCGCCGATTGCGCTCGGCACGGATACCGATCCGTATCAGCCGGTCGAGGCGCGCTATCGCATCATGCGCGGCATCCTTCGGGTTCTGTCCGACTGGAACCATCCACTGACCATCGTAACCCGTGGGGCACTGATCGAACGCGACATCGACATTCTGGGCGACATGGCTGTGCGCAATCAGGTCCAGGTCGGAATATCGGTGACGACGCTGGACGCCGATCTTGCGCGGCGGCTGGAGCCGCGGGCACCGGCACCGGCGCGCAGGCTTCGGATGATCGGGTCGCTCGCCAAGGCGGGCGTCCCGGTGCGGGTTATGGTGGCCCCCGTGATCCCGGTTCTGACCGAGCCTGACCTTGAACGTATCCTTGAGGCGGCGCGGGACGCAGGCGCAAGCGCGGCAAGCTGGATCCTGCTCCGTCTGCCGCATGACGTTGCAGATCTTTTCCGAGACTGGCTCGCGCGCAACGAACCGGGGCGCGCGGGTCATGTCATGAACCGCCTGCGCGAGATGCGCGGCGGCAAGGATTACGATGCCGGTTTCGGCGTGCGGATGTCCGGGGAAGGGGTCCATGCAGAGCTGATTGCGCACCGCTTCGACCTTGCCATGCGGCGTCTGGGGCTGGCGCTGAAATTGCCGGGGCTTGACTGCACCGCTTTCGCCCCGCCTCCCCGGCAGGGCGATCAACTGTCGCTGTTCTGATCGCGACCCCGTCGGCCGGCGGATGTTATCCGCGCCGGCGTCCGCGCCGTTCGCGTGCGGCACCTTCCGCCGCGTCGCCGGTCCCGTCCGAGGCGGAGGAGAACCCGCCAAGCGCACCGGCGATCTCGTCGAGCGTCGGACGCGGCCCTTTCGGTCGCTCTTCCAGCGCACGATGCATCGCCTTCAGATGCTCCGGCATCGTGCCGCAGCAGCCGCCGATGATCGTGGCACCGGCATTGCGCGCCAGCACGGCGTATTCGGCCATCAGTTCGGGCGTGCCGTCGTAATGGATATGCCCGTCATGGTATTTCGGGATACCCGCGTTGCCCTTCGCGATGATCGGCCGCTCCGGCCCCGCCGCGACGAAGCCGAGTACGGTCCGCATCAGGTCCGCAGCACCGACGCCGCAATTGGCGCCGAAGGCGAGGGGCGGGTGGGCGAGCTGGTCTACCATCGCGACCATCGCGGCCGAGGTCAGGCCCATCATCGTCCGCCCGGCGGTATCGAAGCTCATCGTGCCGCACCACGGCATGCCGGCCCGCGCACATCCCTCGGCGGCGGCGGCGTATTCCTCCTGCGCGCTGATCGTCTCGACCCAGAGGACATCGGCGCCGCCCTCCTTCAGTCCTTCGGCCTGCTCGTGGAACATCTCGACGGCGATATCGTGCGTCAGCGATCCCATCGGCGCCATGATCTCGCCCGTCGGCCCCATGGAACCGGCGACGATCACCGTCCGCCCGGACGCATCCGCGATCTCGCGGCCGAGTGCCGCGCCGATCCGGTTCAACTCATGCACCCGGCCCTGGGCGTTGTGCAGCTTCAGACGGCTCGCATTGCCGCCAAATGTGTTGGTGAGGAAGATGTCCGATCCGGCCTCGACCGCGCTGCGATACAGGCTGCGGATATTGTCCGGCTGGTCGGTGTTCCAAAGCTCGGGCGCTTCGCCCGCCGTCAGCCCCATGTTGAACAGGTTCGTGCCGGTCGCGCCGTCGGCCATGAGCCAGTCTCGCGTCTGGAGCAGGCGGGAAAGCGGGTCGCTCATCGGAAAGCCTTTCGATCAATGCCTCAAGGGGCGGTCGTGGCGGCCACCCTTGGCCCGGATGTGCCATGCCGGCGCCGATGAATCAAACCGATCTTCGTCATGATCATCGTGAGGCCGCTGCAACATCGTGCCCGTCAAGCGGATGATCGCCGCCCGGCTGTATGCCGCGCGACGCGCTCGTGTGCGTGACCGCCGCGGCCGGCCCGCTCAGGACTCGGTCATCAGCTGGCGCTTGGCCTCGACCATCAACTCGCCCATCTTGGCGCGGATGGTCGCTTCGTCCGCGCGGTCGCCAAGGTCAGCCGCAAGCTTGCGGAACACGTCCTCGTCGCCGGCCTCCTCGAAATCGGCGGCGATGACCTCCTTGGCATAGCCGTCCGCCTCCGCGCCGGACTTGCCCATAAGGCCGGCCGCCCACAGGCCGAGAAGCTTGTTGCGGCGGGCTTCGGCCTTGAACTTCATTTCCTCGTCATGGGCGAACTTGGCCTCGAATGCTTGTTCGCGATCGTCGAAGGTGGTCATGGAGGGCCCCTTTGGTATTGGCGTCCCATTCCATATGCCCGCCGGACCGGATCGCTGCAAGCCCCGTTCGGGCGTTCCGCCTTTGGCTTGCGGCACCGACCCTCTTGGCCTATAGCGGCCCGAGGGAAAGGCCGGGGCGGTCCGGCCGGTCGAACGGAGCTTTCATGGCACGTCGCAAGAAGATTTACGAAGGCAAGGCGAAGATTCTCTACGAAGGCCCGGAACCCGGCACCTTCGTGCAGTATTTCAAGGATGACGCCACCGCCTTCAACGCCCAGAAGAAGGCGACGATCGAGGGCAAGGGCGTGCTCAACAACCGCCTGTCCGAGTTTTTCATGACCGGGCTGACGAATATCGGCATCCCGAACCATTTCATCCGCCGCATCAACATGCGCGAACAGCTGATCCGTCAGGTGGAAATCATCCCGCTGGAAGTGATCGTGCGCAATTTTGCCGCCGGCTCCATCGCCAAGCGACTCGGGATGGAGGAGGGGACGCACCTGCCGCGTCCCATCGTCGAATACAGCTACAAGAACGACGCGCTCGGTGATCCTATGGTGTCCGAGGAATATATCGTTGCCTTTGGCTGGGCCAACCAGCAGGACCTGGACGATATCGTGCAGATCGCGCTCCGGGTGAACGATTTCCTCTCGGGTGTGTTCTACTGCGCGGGCATCAAGCTGATCGACTTCAAGATCGAGATCGGCCGCATCTGGGACGGCGATTTCATGCGCCTCATCGTCGCGGACGAGATCAGCCCGGACAGTTGCCGGCTCTGGGACATCAAGACCGGCCAGAAGCTCGACAAGGACGTGTTCCGCCGTGATCTGGGCAACCTGACCGATGCCTATTCCGAGGTCGCCCGCCGCCTCGGCGTCCTGCCGACGCAGGCCACCCACATGTCGAAACCGACCCTGATCAACTGAAAGGCCCCGCCGCGATGAAAGCCCGTGTTCATGTCATGCTCAAGGATGGCGTCCTCGACCCGCAGGGCGAGGCGGTGAAACACGCGCTCGGCACGCTCGGCTTTTCCGGGGTTGACGGCGTGCGCCAGGGCAAGGTGATCGAACTTGACCTCGCCGCGACCGACAAGGCCGCCGCAGAGGCCGAGGTCAGGGCGATGTGCGAGAAACTGCTCGCCAATACCGTGATCGAGAAATACACGGTCGAGATCGCCTGATGCGCGCTGCGGTCCTGACCGGATACCGCGCCCCTCTCGACCTTCAGACCGTTCCTGATCCCGGCTGCCCAGCGGACGGAGTCGTCCTCAGGGTCCTTGCCTGCGGCATCTGCCGGTCGGACTGGCACAGCTGGGCCGGCTCCGATCCGGACGTGGTTCTGCCGCACATTCCCGGGCATGAATACTGCGGTGTGGTGGAGGAAACCGGCCCGCGCGTCACCCGCTGGAAGCGGGGCGACCGCGTGATCGCGCCCTTCATCCTCGCCTGCGGCCAATGCCCCGCCTGCGCGGAAGGCAACCAGACGACCTGTCCGACGCAAGTCATTCCCGGTTTCACCGACCCCGGCGCCTTCGCCGAACGCATCGCGGTGCCGCGCGCCGATCACAACCTGACTGCCCTGCCGGAAGGAATGGATCCGGCGCTCGCCGCCGCGCTCGGTTGCCGCGTCACGACGGCCTGGCATGGTCTGACCGGGCGCGCCGCTCTGCGTCCCGGCGAATGGCTCGCCGTCTTTGGAACCGGCGGCATCGGCCTCTCGGCGCTTCTCCTCGCCAAGGCCATCGGCGCGCGCGTGGTGATGGTCGACGTGGTCGCGGACAAGCTCGTCCATGCAAGGATGCAAGGCGCCGACGCCATCGTCGACGCCGCCACGACGGACGCGCCCGCGGCCGTCCGCGAGATCACCGGCGGCGGTGCACATGTCGCCATCGAGGCGCTCGGGATTGAAGAAACGACCGTAAGCGCTTTGAAAAGCCTACGGAAACTCGGCCGCATGGTTCAGATCGGCATGCCCGCGGGAAAGCACACTCAGATGACGCTGCCCATGGACGCCGTCTATTCCGGCCAGCTCGCGCTCTACGGCACGCGGGGCATGCCCGCCTGGCGCTACCCGAGTCTTCTGAGCCTTATCGAGGCGGGGCAGGTCGATCTGACGCCGCTCATCGCCCGCCGCGTATCCCTCTCGGCGGCCTCCGCCGAACTCGCTGCCTTCAACGGGCCGACCCCGCCAGGTGTCGCAGTCATCACCGATTTCACCCGATGACACTTCATCTTGCCGAAAATACCTCGGGGTTTGGGGCAGCGCCCCAATCCGCCGCTGGAACCGGCGCGGCGTTTGAGGTAACAGCCCATCAACCCCGCAACCCCGAGGTGCGATCATGAAAGCCGCCGTCATTACCTTCCCCGGATCGAACTGCGACCGCGACCTTGCCGTCGCCTTCGAACGCGCGGGCGCCGAGGTCATCAAGGTCTGGCACAAGGATGCCGATCTGCCGAAGGGCATCGACATCGTCGGCATCCCCGGCGGATTTTCCTTTGGCGACTACCTGCGCTGCGGCGCAATCGCGGCGCAATCGCCGGTGGCCTCGGCGGTCAGGGACTTCGCCGGCAAGGGCGGCTATGTCATCGGCATCTGCAACGGCTTCCAGGTCCTGACCGAAACCGGCCTCCTGCCCGGTGCGCTGCTCCGGAACGCGACGCTGAAATATGTCTGCAAGGCGCTGGACCTCAGGGTAGAGACCGCCGACAGCGCCTTCACTTCCGGCTGGGCAAAGGGCGACAGCGTCCGCATCCCGATCGCCCATCATGACGGCAACTACACGATTGACGCCGACGGGTTGAAGCGGCTGAAGGACGAGGATCGCATCGCCTTCACCTATGTCGAAAATCCCAACGGCGCGACGGCCGACATTGCAGGGGTCCTGTCCGCGAACCGCAGGGTTCTCGGTATGATGCCGCACCCCGAACGGATGGCGGAAGGCGCCCATGGCGGCACGGACGGATCGGTGCTTTTCCGCTCGCTGATGGACGCGATGGCGCTCAGCTGACGCGGGGCGCTTGAGGCGCGCGTCGTGCGTGCATAGACTGGCGCATGGCCAACCGGGACCCCAGCACAGCGACCGAGGCCGCACCGGAAGGGCGCGGCGGCTCGGGCATTGCTGCCGAACCGGTTCCCTTCATGTCGATCCGTAACCGCTGGTGGCAGCGCCTGATCGTGGCGGCTTTCATCGCCGCCGCTGTTTCGGTCATCTGGTTCACCAACGCGCTTCTGACCGACCGCTTCTCGGAAACCACGCGGAACCGCTCCGCTGTCCGGCTCGCGCTCTATACAGGCCACGTGCTGAGCGAGTTGCAGCGCACCTCCGTCGTTCCGCTGTTGCTTGCCCGCGATCCCGTGCTCATCAGTTCGCTGAATTCGGGCGAGTATTCCGTGACTTCGCAGCGCCTGATCTCGGCCCAGTCCGAAATCGGCGCGGCGACGATCCTGCTTCTCGACGCGGCAGGCCGGACCGTGGCGGCCACCGACCGCGCGCAGATCGGCTCGAACCACGCGGCTGCGGCCTATTTCGTCAATGCGCAGCGCTCAAAGGATACCAACTTCGACACTGTCTTCACCGTCACTGAACGGCCGGCGGGCGGGTTCGAGTTCACCTATTCCCGCGCGGTGCTTTCGGAAAACCGCATCGTCGGCGTGATCGTTGTGGGCGCAGAGCTTGCGAAGTTCGAACGTGTCTGGGCAGGGATTTCGGACGCTGTCGCGGTCGTGAACAGCGAAAACCGCGTCCTCCTGTCGACCGAACCACGATGGCGCGGCCTTGCGATCAACGACGCGCTGGCCGTGCGGCCGCCGACATCGGCCATCGCGCGGGCGTTCCAGGCCACCGCGGACTGGGCGAACGAGCCGCCCGACGCCTATGTCGGCGGCGAGGCGGTGATCCGGAACGAGGCCCGGATTCCCTTCCGGGGCTGGAAGCTCATCAGCTTCACGACCTACGATTCGATCCGCGAGCGTGTGAATGCCGTTCTCGCGCTCGAGATCATGGGCTTCGCGGTTCTCCTTGCGCTGATCTTCTACTTCCTGTCTCGGCGCGCCCGGCGGCAATCGGCAGTTGCCAAGCGGGAATCGGCGGAGCTTCGCCTTCTCAACGCCCGTCTTCAGCAGGTTATCGCCGAACGGGAAAAGGTGCGGAAGGACCTCGAAGTGGCCGAACAGACCCTCGCGCAGTCCTCAAAGCTCGCCGCGCTCGGCGAGATGTCGGCGGCGGTGAGCCACGAACTCAACCAGCCGCTCGCCGCGATGAAGACCTATCTCGCAGGCGCCCGGCTGCTCCTCCAGCGCAAGCGCGCGGAAGAGGCGCTGTCGTCGTTCCAGCGCATCGACGACCTGATCGAGCGTATGGGCGCGATCACGCGTCAGCTGAAGTCCTATGCCCGGAAAGGCGGGGAGGCGTTCGAGCCGGTTGACGTAAGAACTTGTATTTCCTCAGCTCTTTCGATGATGGAGCCGACGCTCAGGACGCGCTCCGTTCGGATCACGCGGATGCTGACACGCGCCAGCGTCATGGTCATGGCCGACCGCGTGCGGCTGGAACAGGTGATCATCAACCTGCTCAGGAACGCGCTCGATGCGACCAAGCAGGTCGAGAATCCTGAGATCGAGATCATCCTGTCGGCAGGCGAGACGGTGACCATCGCGGTGCGCGACAACGGTCACGGGATCGACGATCTCGATAGCCTGTTCGAACCGTTCTACACGACGAAGAAGCCCGGCGAAGGCGTCGGGCTGGGGCTGGCCATTTCCTCGGGGATCGTGAAAGACCTTGGTGGCCGGCTGACGGCCCGAAACACACCGGGCGGGGGGGCTGTATTCGAGGTTCAGCTCCCCATATTGGCCGGGAAGACGCAAGCAGCGGAATGAGGTGTGCCATGGCGCGCGCGATGAAAGTGGCGATCGTCGACGACGAACAGGACATGCGGCAGTCGATCAGCCAGTGGCTTGCCCTGTCGGGCTTCGATACCGAGACCTTTGCCAGTGCCGAGGAGGCGCTGAAATCAATCGGCCCCGATTATCCCGGTGTCGTCGTCTCGGACATCAAGATGCCGGGCATGGACGGCATGGCGTTCCTCAAGCGGCTGATGAGCGTCGACAGCGGATTGCCGGTCGTGATGATCACCGGCCACGGCGATGTGCCGATGGCGGTGGAGGCGATGCGCGTCGGTGCGTATGACTTCCTCGAAAAGCCGTTCAACCCCGACCGCATGACCGAACTTGCCAAGCGCGCGAGCCAGTCGCGCCGCATGACGCTCGACAACCGGGCGCTGCGCAAGGAATTGTCGGACGGCTCCACGATCATGAAGAAGCTGATCGGCGCGTCCCCGGCGATGGAGCGGCTGCGTGAGGATATTCTGGACCTCGGCCAGGCCGACGGCCACGTCCTGATCGACGGCGAGACCGGCACCGGCAAGACCCTTGTGGCCCACGCGCTCCATGCCGTCGGTCCGCGTGCCGGCAAGAAGTTCGCCGTGATCTCCTGCGCCGCCTTCTCGGAAGAAATGCTGGCACAGCGGCTTTTCGGTCCGATCGAGGAGGGTGGGCAGATCCCGCTTGTCGAAGAGGCGCGCAGTGGCACGCTGGTGCTTGAGGATGTCGAGGCGCTGAGCCACGCGCTTCAGTCGCGGCTCCTGACCTTCATCAACGATCAGGGGACGCCGGCGGAAACCCGGATCATTGCCATCTGCAACGATCACGAACAGGGCCGCACGGTCGAGGACGCGCTGCGGCCGGACCTCTACTACCGCCTTGCCGCGCTCAAGATCACGCTGCCGCCGCTCAGGTCGCGCGGCGAGGATATCCTGTCGCTCTTCGCGCGGCTGGCCGAGCAGTTCGCCGAGGAATACGGTTGCGAGGCGCCGCAGGTCACCGCGCAGGAGGCCGCCCAGCTTCTTCAGGCGCCCTGGCCCGGAAACGTGCGCCAGCTGATCAACGTGGCCGAACGGGCCGTGCTTCAAAACCGGCGTGGATCGGGCTCCATCGCCTCGCTTCTCATGGCCGAGAACGAAGAGGCCGGACCGGTCATGACGACGGAGGGCAAGCCGCTCAAGGACTATGTCGAGAGTTTCGAGAAGATGCTGATCGACAACACGATGCGGCGGCACAAGGGGTCGATCACGGCGGTGATGGAAGAGCTTTGCCTGCCGCGCCGGACGTTGAACGAGAAGATGGCGAAATATTCACTGCAGCGCGCGGACTACCTCTGAACGGAAGGGGCCGGTATGTTCCGGCCCCGCCCAGTCGTCTTTCATAGACTTACATCGTGTCCATGCAGCTCGCGTAGTAGGTGACGGTCGCCGGCCAGTCCGAGAAGATGCCGACCACACCGACTTCGCGCGCGAGCACGTCGATGGCAGTGAAGTAGTCGCCGTCGGTCAGACCCGCATCCTTCACCGACTGGAAGTACCAGCCGCCGCCGGAGGCGAGCGGACCCGAACGCTCGATCGTCCAGGTGATGAGCGTCAGACCCGCCGCTTTGGCAGCCTTGGCGTATTCGGACGCTTCGATCACGCCGTTGGCGTCGGTCAGGAGCATGTTCATCGACGGCGCGAGGTAGTTGACGCCGTGCGCCTTCAGATCGGCGAACTTCTCTTTCCAGGTCTCGGCCTTCTGCTCGTCGAAGCTGTCATCCCTCTCGACAAGGAAGACAGCGTTCGCGCCGAATTCCGGCTCTGCCTTGATCCAGTAGAGCACATCGTCAAGGTTGAACGACTGCGCGAAGACGTCCGAGGCCGGAACCCCGGCGCCCTTGTATTCGTCGATCATCTTCTGGGCGTAGTCTTCCTGCGTGAAGCCGTCGAACGGCATCTCGACCGAGGGCGATTTTAGCTCGGGCGTGAACTTCGCGCCATGCGCCTTGAAAAGCGCGATCGAGTCCTTGTGCGTCATGAGCGTACCGCGCGTGGCGTATAGGTCGGTCCGCCAGTTCGCGGTGGCGTTCATGTAGCCCTCAATCGTCGTCGCGCTCGAGTCGCCAGCGTCCATCTTGCCGTTCAGGGTCTGGAACTCGGCAAGCGTGATGTCGGAGGTGCGGCATTCGACCGCCGCCTTGCCGCCATCGGTGGCCGGCGCGAAGGGCGTCGTGCATTTCGCGCCGAGTTCGGTCGCAAGGATATTGGTCGTCGTGTGCAGGTCGTTCTGCGCATGGCGGCAGACCAGTTCCTTGTCGGCGGTGAAGGTCACGTCGCATTCCATCACGCCCGCGCCCATCAGAAGGCCGGCGCTATAGGATTCTTCGGTATGTTCGGGAAACATCAGCGGTGCGCCGCGATGGGCAATCGACAGCATCGTGCGGCGAGGTTCCTGCCCGGCGCAGGCGGCGAGACGGTCCTTCAGCGGCCCGTCCTTCATCTGCGAGATGAGGTAGGCGGGCCGGACTCCGACCTCGATCCGCTCGGCGGCGGCAAGCGGCACAGCCGCGGACGACAGCGCGAGCGCGGAGGCGAGTAGCATCGATTTCTTGCTGAACATTGGAATCTCCGGATGAGTACAGTGCCCAGCGGTAGACAGCGCGGCGATTACGCGAATATGACCGGACTGCGAACTCTTTGTTACCGTTGCGCCGGAAAGCGGGCGGGCAGGGCGGTTCCCCGGCGACGATTTTGACCATTGTGTTTTCCTCGCCATAACCGCTAATGTCTGCGGACGTCGTCCGCGCACTGATTTTAGCGCCGCGACCCATCAGATTTGCTGCCGTTCGCGTGCCGGGCCTCATGGCCTAGAAACCCGAATCGGCAGGCCGACTGGCCGCAAGGCCGCACATTTGCCCTTCGGCCCGGATCGGGCGGGGGCCATCAATCGGCGCCCTGCAGGGCGCCTGGGAACTAACCGCGATGAAACGCGCGAGGACAGAGCAGCGGAGATCAGGCAGGCCCTTGGCCGCCTCCGCGCTGTTGCCCGCACCGTCATTCGCCTCATCTGTTGACCGCGCAACACCAACCGGCCCCGCAAGGGGCTGGCCGTCTTGCGCGTTCGGAAAGTTTGTATGGCCAAGAAAATGCTCATCGATGCCACCCACGCGGAAGAGACCCGCGTCGTGGTGGTCGACGGAAACAAGGTCGAGGAATTCGACTTCGAGACCGTCAACAAACGCCAGCTTGCCGGCAATATCTATCTAGCCAAGGTCACGCGGGTCGAACCCTCGCTTCAGGCCGCTTTCGTCGATTACGGTGGAAACCGCCACGGGTTCCTCGCGTTCTCGGAAATTCATCCCGACTACTACCAGATTCCGGTCGCTGACCGTCAGGCGCTTCTTGAAGAAGAACGTGCCTATGCGGAGGCGCTTGAAGCCGAGGACAACGGTGGTGGCGGCCGGTCGCGTCGCCGTGGCCGTGGGTCCAAGGCGGAAAGGGCGCGGCGCGACGACGCGGTGACGACAAGCGACGACATTCCCGGAATGTCCGTTGTCGATCTCGACGACGAGGAAGAAGCCACCGTCGCCGCAGAAACCGCTGATGCCGCTTCGGAAGCGGCTCCGCAAGAAGAAGGCGCGGCCGAAGCCGTAACCGAGGCCACGGCAGAGGCCGAGGAACCCTACGTCGCGGCCGACCACGCCTCCGACACCGACGAGGATATCGAATCCGTCGCCGAAGAGGATGTGACCGAGGAAATCCGCCAGCCGAGGAAGCCGCGCCCGCGCAAGTACAAGATTCAGGAAGTGATCAAGGTCCGGCAGATCATGCTGGTCCAGGTGGTCAAGGAAGAACGCGGCAACAAGGGCGCCGCGCTCACCACCTATCTCTCGCTCGCGGGCCGCTACTGCGTCCTGATGCCGAACACGGCGCGCGGCGGCGGCATCAGCCGCAAGATCACCAACGCTGCCGACCGCAAGAAGCTGAAGGAAATCGCGGGCGAGATCGAGGTCCCCGATGGCGCCGGCCTCATCATCCGCACCGCCGGAAGCCAGCGCACGAAGGCCGAGATCAAGCGCGACTATGAATACCTCATGCGGCTGTGGGAACAGATCCGCGACCTGACGATGAAGTCGATCGCGCCCGCGCCGATCTACGAAGAGGGCGACCTGATCAAGCGGACGATCCGCGACCTTTACAACAAGGATATCGACGAGGTTCTGGTCGAGGGCGCGGACGGCTACCGTGCGGCCAAGGACTTCATGAAGATGATCATGCCGTCCCACGCCAAGAACGTGAAGCACTACCACGAAGGCCTGCCCCTGTTCGCCCGCTATCAGGTCGAAAGCTACCTCGCGGCGATGTTCAACCCGACGGTGCAGCTCAAGTCCGGCGGCTATATCGTTATCGGCGTGACCGAGGCGCTGGTGGCCATCGACGTGAACTCCGGCCGGGCGACCAAGGAAGGCTCGATCGAGGACACGGCGCTCAAGACCAACCTTGAGGCGGCCGAGGAAGTGGCGCGGCAACTGCGCCTGCGCGACCTCGCGGGTCTCATCGTCATCGACTTCATCGACATGGAGGAGCGCAAGAACAACGCTGCCGTCGAGAAGCGCCTGAAGGACAAGCTCAAGACCGACCGCGCCCGCATTCAGGTCGGCCGCATCTCGGGCTTCGGTCTGTTGGAGATGAGCCGTCAGCGCCTGCGCCCCGGCATGCTCGAAGCCACGACGGCCCCTTGTCCGCACTGCCACGGCACCGGCATCATTCGTTCCGATGACAGCCTTGCCCTGCAGATACTGCGGCAGATGGAGGAGGAAGGAACACGCAAGCGGTCGCGCGAGGTCTGCCTGCGCGCCCCGGTCGCGGTCATCAACTTCCTGATAAACAACAAGCGCGAGCATCTTGCCCAGATCGAGGCGCGCTACGGCATGTCGATCCGGCTTGAGGCCGATCCGGCGATGATCAGCCCAGATTTCTCGATCGACAAGTTCAAGACCGCCACCCGGGTCGTGCCGGAACCCTCGCCGGTGGTTTCCGTGGATGCGCTCAGGCTGGCCGACGCGGAGATCGAGGAGGAAGAAGAGGACATCGTCGCCGAGGCGGAGGAGGACGAAGCCCCGACCACCGCATCGGCGGAGGGTGAGGGCGAACCGAACCGCAAGAAGAAGCGCCGGCGCCGGCGGCGGCGCAAGGGCGGCAGCGGCGCTGACGCGGCACAGGCTGCCGAGGCCGGGGACGCCGATGCAACGACTGAGGATGCGGCGAATGACGGCACGGCCGAGGGTGGCCAACCCGAACCGGCTGAGGTCGACGCTGCCGATGCTCCGAAACCCGCCCGGTCCCGCAGCCGGTCGCGTGGCCGCAAGAAATCCGATGCCGAGGTGAAGATCGACGCGGAAGTGACTGAAAAGGAATCGGAAGCCGCGGTAGAAAGCGCCCCGCCAGAGGAAGCCGCGCCGGAGGAGAAGCCTGCGCCGAAGCGCCGGGCGTCGCGTGCGAAGGCGGCACCCAAGACTGACGCCGCAGATGCGGAAGCAGAAGCGGAAGCGCCAAAGCCGAAACGGACACGGAGCCGCAAGAAGGCCGAACCCGCCGCCGACAATGCTGAACCGGCGGTGACGGAAGCCGCCCCCGAACCGGCGCCTGCGCCAGTAGCCGCCGCCCCTGTTCCGATGCCGGACCCGGCCCCCGCGGCAGCCGGCGCCAGCTTCGACGCTGATCCTGAAACACCGGCCGTCGCGGCCGAACCGGCACCGGCGGAGGAAGCGGACAACCGCCCCAAGCGTCGGGGCTGGTGGTCGCTCGGCCGCTAGGCCGGATCGAAGGACAACCGACGGCCGGCCAGCAGTGGCCGGCCGTTTTTCTTTGGGAAGCCGTGGCCACCATCTTGTGACGCCGCGTGACACGACGCCCCCGTGACGCCGCCCCGGGCTTGCGGTAAGGGAGAACAATGTTCGAGACAGGCATCATGGACGGAGGTTTCGCACTGGCGGCGCTCATCGCGCTTCTCGCCGGCGTGCTGTCGTTCCTGAGCCCCTGCGTTCTGCCGATCGTGCCGCCCTACCTTGCCTATATGGGCGGGATCAGCATGGGCGAGATGCAAAGCCCGGCTGCGGGGCGGCGCCGGACACTCACCGCCGCCGCGTTCTTCGTTCTGGGCCTGTCGACCGTTTTCCTGTTCCTTGGATTCACGGCCTCGGCCTTCGGGCGGTTCTTCCTGCAGAATCAGGACTGGTTCGCCACCGCCGCCGGGGTCGTCGTGATGATCTTCGGCGCGCATTTCCTTGGTATCTACCGGATCGCCTTTCTCGACCGTGAGGCGCGGATGGATGCGGGCGACCGCGGCGGATCGGCGCTTGGCGCCTACGTGCTCGGGCTGGCTTTCGCTTTTGGCTGGACGCCGTGCATCGGTCCGCAACTCGGCATGATCCTGTCGCTCGCGGCACAGGATGCGTCGATCGCAAGGGGAACGGGATTGCTCGCCGTCTATGCGATCGGCCTTGGCATCCCCTTCCTGCTGGTAGCGGCCTTCTTCCCCCGGCTGACCGGGGCCATGGCCTTCCTAAAGCGCCACATGGAGCGGATCGAACGCATCATGGGCCTGCTGCTATGGACGATCGGCCTCTTGATGCTCACCGGCGGGTTCAGCCAGTTCTCCTACTGGCTGCTGGAGACCTTCCCGGCGCTGGCCACGCTCGGGTAACGCCCGGCCTCAACCGCTGCAGGGGGTCTTGGCGAGTGCGGAAAGCGCAGCATCGCCCTCATCCACTGTCATGTAGCGGCTCCATCCCATCCGGTAAGCGAGCCCATCCGACGCCTTGTTGATGAACTCGGCGACCGTGTCGCCGTCGCGGGTGACGATGAGCAACCGTCCGGAATTCTCCTCTTCCGCCATGAGCAGGTCGCCGGGCAGGACGGTGAACAGCCCCTCAAACAGGGTCTTGACGTCATTGCTCTCCATCGCGCGCGCCCAGGGGTTCGAAATCTCGTCCGTCGCGAAATCGTAGACCGTGATCTGGTTGGTGTTATGAACACGCGGCTTGGTGCCGCGGTCATAGGCCTTGTTGTTGAAGATCGCGATCCGGTGGTCGTCGAGAATGTCGACATCGTGCTGCGCAAGCCATGGCCCCTGCCGCATCCAGACGATTTCGTCCGTCGCGGGCCGATAGAGCATCACCATGGACATGTGCCGGAAGCTGAGGAACAGGTCACCCTTCTTCCAATGGGGGCCGTCCTCAAGCACCGGCTGAACGTCGTTAAGGTGGATCGGGTCGTTCTGGTAACCACCGGCGGTGAAGAGCGCATATTCCATACCGTGTCGCAGCAGGATCCGGGTGGCCGACTTCTTGGAGATCACGTTGCCCTTGGCATCGACATGCACGATCGCGTTGTCGAGGAAATTCGGTCCTGCGCGCATGATCTCGGACGGTTCGAAATAGCCCGGCAGCCAGAAGCCGCCGGCGCCGTCGGGTTCGGTAGAATGGTGGACCACTTCCTCGGTCTGCCCCCAAAGCTCACCGCCGCAGGCATCGACCGAGAACAGGAAGGTGTCATGGTCCTTGATGATCAGCTCGCCACCGGATGTCAGGTATGGGTGAATGACGCGGTAGCGTTTGTTGTTCCAGTTTGTGTACTCGACGATCCTGGAGTCGCGGTTCGTCACTTCGGCCAGCAGCGCCTCGGCATCGGGCCGCCATTCATGGCGAACCGTTCCGTCCGACAGGTCGACCAGTTCGACGACGTGCCGCGACGCGTTCCCGTCATAACGCGAGAGGAGCAGGTAGCCTTCGGCTCGCGTGGCTCCCGGAAATGTCCAGCCAGCAGGGCGGTTGTCAAACCGATCGGGCACGAAGGCCATCATTGCCCTGTTCCCCTTGAAGAGGTCCTTCACCGTGTCCGGAATCTTGGCAACGTTCAACGCGACTTCGGATAGCGGGCCGAAGCGGTTTCCATTTCGCGTGCCGTCCAGAACCGCCGCGCCGAAGGCGACCAACACGAGAAGGCCGATCGGCATCAGCAGCAACACCACCCAGAGTTCGATGCGTTTGAAAAGAAAGCGTTTCATCTTCTCGACTGATTACCCTGTTCCACTATGTGTTAACATACGACGATTGCGGGCGGATGTCGCCGTCAGGTTGGGTCGTTGCACGTGATTCCAGACAGCTTGGCCAGCGCGTCATCGCCGGCTGCTTGGGAAAGATAACGACTCCAGCCAAGGCGGTAGGGCCGCCCGTCAGAGGCCTTGTTGATATACTCTGCACGGAGCGATCCGTCCGGTGCGAAGAACACTATCCGCCCAAAACCCTCCTCTTCCACGAACAATCCGCCGTCCGGCAGTATTGTCATCAGTCCTTCGAGGGGTGTCTTCACGTCCGCCGCTTCCATCGAATCGGCCCAGGGCCAGGATACTTCGCCGGTGGCGAAATCGTAGACCGCGATCTGGTTCGTTCCGTCGACCCGCCCGCCGGTGCCGCGGTTGTATGCGTTGTTGTCGAAGACGGCGATGCGGTGATCGTCGAGGATATCGACATCGTGCTGCGACATCCAAGGGCCCTGTTTTTTCCAGACGATCTCGTCGGTCGAAGGTCGGTAGAGCATGATCATCGACAACCGGCGGATGCTCAGGAAAAGGTCGCCCTTCTTCCAGTAGGGCCCATCCGCCAACACCGGCTGAATGTCGTTGAGATGGAGCGGATCCTCGAGCGAATGCCCTTGTGGGAACACCAGATGTTCCAGCCCGTTGTCGATGAACAGGGCGGTGAGAGAGCGCTTAGAAAGAACATGGCCCTTGGCGTCGATCCGGGTCAATGCGTCCTCGAAGAAATTGGTCTGGACGCGGTCGATGGTCTGGGGGAATTCCAGTGACGGAACCCAGAAGCCGCCATTGCCATCACGCTCCGTCGAATGGTGGAAGTACACGGATTTCTGCACCCAGTTCCTGTTGCCACAGGCATCAATGCCCATAAGGACCGAGTAATGATCCTTGATCAGGATTTCTCCATCGTCGTTCAGGATCGGATGGATTGCCCTGTAGCGGCTCGTTTTCCAGTTGGTCGCGCCCGTCAGTTCCTTCCCGCCGGGCGGCGGCGGCAAGAGGCTGTCGGCGTCCGGTGCCCATTCATGGCGAACTACGCCGTCTGACAGCGAAACAAGTTCGATGACATGGCGCAGCCGATCGCCGTCGTAGCGGCTGAGAAGCAAGTATCCGGCAAGCGGCTTGTCGCCAGTGAAACGCCATCCCGCTGGCCGGCCCGAAAACCGTTTCGGAGCAATCGCCACCATCGCGTTTGTGTCGTGGAACAGGTCTTTGACGGTTGAGGGAATCTCGGCAATACTGCGCGCCGCCCCGGATATCGGACCGAATAGCCTGGTGCCGCGTTCGGCATCCAAAACTGCGGCGCCGAATCCGATCATGCCGAGCAGGCCGACCAGGAAAACGAGCAGGACGACCCAGAATTCCACTTTTGCAAACAACAGCTTTTGCATCAAAACACCGGAATTCGGACCATTTTGCGCGCAGCTTCGACAGTAGCAGTGCCGTCGCAGCCTGCAAAGACGCAATCCGGGCGGCTTTGCGAGGCCTGTGTTAGAAACTGTGACCGGTAGGCGCGATTCGCGTAATGCGGGAATTCCTGCGTTTTTGCTGCACTTCCGGCGTGCTAGTTTTTCGCGGACGCGCCATTTGCGCGCCGCAGCGGCCGTGGTGGCCGGTGTGAGGAAGGGTATTTGAGCATGACGGCAGGAGATTGGCCGACAGCAGCCATGCCGGGCGTGAGCGCACTTGCGCCGTCGGGTCTGCCGGATTCAGTCCGTCGTGGTCCAGCGCAGATCACCGTCAAGCCGACCGTCACGGACATGCCCGCGCAGGACGTTCAGCCGGATGAAGCGGGAATCGCGCACCGCCGCCTCGCCGAAGTCGATGCGGCGCACCTGATCGGCCAGTTCGTTCACCGCCTCGGTGAAATCCTTCCGCGGCTGATGATCGGGAGCGAGCGCGGCGAAGCGCGAGAAGTCGACGCGGTAGGAGCGGTTGTCCGGCGCGGCATTGGTGTTGATGTCGACCGCGATGCCGCCGAGCACGGCGCCTACATCCTTGGCGAGTTGCCCGATCTGCCACGTCCAGTCGGCGGAGCCGACATTGACCTCGACCAGATCGTCGCCGTCGCGCCTCGCCGCCCATTCGATCGCGCGAGCCATATCCTCGACGTGGATCAACGGGCGCCAGGGGCTGCCGTCGGAAAGGACCTCGATCCGGCCGGTGCGGAGCGCGGTCGCGACGAAATCGTTCAGCACGAGGTCGAGGCGGAGCATCGGGCTTGCGCCGCAGGCCGTGGCGAAGCGCAGGCTCGTCACCATGAAACCGTCCCCGGCGATGTCGCGCAGCCCCACTTCGGTCGCGACCTTGGAGCGGGCATAGGCCGTCAGCGGGTTGAGCGTATCGGTTTCCTTGCGCAGGCTGTCGGAGCCCGCACCGTACATCGAACACGAGCTTGCGAAGACGAAGCGCCGCACACCGGCTTCGCGCGCGACCCGGGCTGCGGACAGAACGGCGGCGGAGTTGATATCGGCGGTCGCGGTCTCGAACTCCTTGCCGATCGGGTCGTTGGATACGGCGGCAAGTGCCACGACGGCGTCCATCCCGGCGAAATCAGCGGCCGAGAGGTCGCGCACATCGGCGCTGCGCTGGCTCGTGAAGGCGGCGTCGGGGAAGGCCACGGCCTCCGATCCGGCGAACCAGTTGGCGTCGATGCCATGCACCTCCACCGAGGGCAGAACGCGGGCGAAATGGCCTGCCACGACGGGGCCGATATAGCCGCGATGTCCGATGAGCATGATCTTCATGGCTATGCGTTCCTTCCCGCCGGGGCTTTGTGCGGCCGCCCCGTTGCGGGGCGCGCGGCCGCTTTCCGCCATAGCTGTAGCGAAGCGGAGACCGTTGTGCTACCCCGCAGATGGGTAGAAAATCGTGGTGACGGCCGGGTTTGGTGGATCCGGGCCGCGAGGGATGCGGAGGCGCCTGCACGATCCGCAGGACACACCGGTCCCGAAGGTGGGAAGGAGATCGGGATATGAAGTGTGTCATCCTCGCCGGGGGCCTTGGCACCCGGCTGGCCGAGGAAACCGTGCGAATTCCCAAGCCGATGGTCGAAATCGGTGGCCGGCCGATCCTTTGGCACATCATGAAGATCTATGCCGCCCACGGCATCACCGACTTCATCATCTGCTGCGGCTACAAGGGCTACGTCATCAAGGAGTATTTCGCGAACTACTACCTGCATGGCTCGGACGTGACCTTCGACCTCAGGAAAGGCGCGGCCGAGATCGTCAACAACCAGACCGAGCCGTGGCGGGTAACCCTGATCGACACCGGCCAGGACAGCATGACGGGCGGTCGTCTGCGCCGCGTGATGCCTTATCTGCGCGATGAGGAAGCGTTCTGCATGACCTATGGCGACGGCGTGGGCAATATCGACGTGACCAGCCTTGTCGCCTTCCACAAGGCGCATGGGCGTATGGCCACGGTGACGGCGGTCCCGCCGGCGGCCCGTTTCGGGCGGCTCGATATCGACGCGGGGCAGGTCACGGAGTTCTCCGAAAAGCCCGCCGGCGACGGCGGCGTCATCAATGGCGGGTTTTTCGTTCTGTCACCGAAGGTGGAGCGGTATCTCGAAGATGACGCGACCATCTGGGAACGGGCCCCGCTGGCCTCGCTTGCAAGCGACGGCGAGTTGATGGCCTATGAGCATCGCGGCTTCTGGCAGCCGATGGACACGATCCGTGAACGCCAGGAACTTGAGGCGCATTGGGCCACGGGAGACGCACCATGGAAGACGTGGTGAATCGCGGGGCCGGTTATATGAGTGCATCCGGAGATGAGTATTTGACCAGTATCCCTACCTGCCGCAACTGCGGCTCGGACATGCCGTTAAGTTTCGTCGACCTCGGTCTTTCGGCCGTGGCGAACTCCTACGTGCCGTTGGCGCGCGCCGATGAACCTGAGCCGCGCTACCCCCTCCATGTCCGCGTCTGCGAGAACTGCTGGCTTGTCCAGCTTGATGATGACGTGCCGCCGGAAAAGATATTTACCGCCGACTACGCCTATTTCTCTTCGTTTTCGGACAGTTGGCTCGCTCACGCAAAGGCTTATGCTGACATGATGACGCGGCGGCTCGGCCTTGGTCCCGACAGTTTCGTGATCGAGATCGCGTCGAACGACGGGTATCTGCTGAAGAACTTCGTGGCCTCGGGCGTTCCCGTGCTGGGGATCGAGCCGTCGGGTTCGGTCGCGGCGGCCGCCGAAAAGATCGGCGTACCGACACTGGTGGAGTTCTTCGGCGAAAAGCTCGCGAAACGGCTGCACGACGAGGGCAGGCGTCCCGATCTGATCTGTTCGGCCAATGTGCTGGCCCATGTGCCCGACATCGCCGATTTCGTGGCTGGCATCGCCGCGCTGCTGACCGGGGACGCCGTCTATACGGTTGAGTTTCCGCATCTGCTGCGCCTGATCGAAGAGGTTCAGTTCGACACGATCTATCACGAGCATTACTCCTACCTGTCTCTCCTTGCTGTCGAGGGCATCTTTGCCAATCACGGACTGCGGGTCTTCGATGTGGAGGAGCTTGGCACCCATGGCGGGTCGCTGCGCGTCCACGCCTGCCGCAAGGAGGCTCGGCACGAGGAGCGTCCGGGCGTCGCCAAGGTCCGCGCCGACGAGGCCGCGGCACGCTTCGATCATGCCGACGGCTACAGCGGCTTCTCTGAACGGGTGGAAGCGGTGCGCACGGGACTGGTGGAGTTCCTCGACCGCGCGCGGGCGCAGGGCAAGGTCGTTGCGGCCTATGGCGCGGCGGCCAAGGGCAACACGCTCCTGAACTATTGCGGGATCGGCCCGGACCTGATCGCCTATTGCGTCGACCGGAACCCGGCCAAGCAGGACACGCTTCTGCCCGGAAGCAGGGTCCCGGTCTTCGATGTCACCAAACTGGATGAGGCGCCGCCTGATTTCGTCCTTATCCTACCGTGGAACCTCAAGGCCGAGATCATGGCGCAACTGAAGCACCTGCGCGCGGGCGGCACCCGCTTCGTGACCGCCGTTCCGGTGTTGTCCGTGACGGCATGAGCGGGGGGCGCGTCCTTCTGACCGGGGCGACGGGCCTCATCGGACGGCACGTGGCCGCGCCGCTTCGGGCGCGCGGCTACGAGGTCGTGGCCCTGTCACGTAGGGAAGGGACGCTTTCGGGCGATCTTCTGGCCGATCCGGCCGGGATCGTGCGCGCCGCGCGGGCCGATCACCTGATCCACCTCGCATGGCATGACGGGCCCGACCGCTGGCGCGCGCCGGCCAATCTCGACTGGGTGGGGGCAAGCGTCGCCCTGATGCGCGCCTTCGCCGAGGCCGGCGGCAAGCGCGCGGTGATGGTGGGAAGCTGCGCCGAATACGACTGGACGGGGCAGGGGCGGCTGGACGAAGCCGCGCCACTGCGTCCTGCCACGCTTTACGGTGCGGCCAAGGCCGCGACCGGGATCGCCGCCCTTGCCGGTGCGCGGGAGCTGGGGCTTTCTCTCGCCTGGGCGCGGGTTTTCTTCTGCTACGGCCCGGGTGAGCCGGAAGGCCGCCTGTTCGGCGACATCATCAAGGGGCTTGCGGCCGGGCAGGAGGTCGCCTGTACCGACGGCGTTCAACGGCGCGACTTCCTGCACACCGCCGATATCGGTGAGGCGCTCGGCGCACTGCTGGACAGCGGCGTGGACGGCGCGGTCAATATCGGCTCGGGCGCGGCGATCGCGGTGCGTGATCTCATTTCCACGCTGGCGCGCGCGATGGGGCGGGAAGACCTGATCCGCCTCGGTGCGCGGACGCGGCCTGAGAACGACCCGCCGCTGATCGAGGCGAATGCTACACGGCTGATGCGAGAGGTGGGGTTCCGCCCGCGCTACGGCCTTGCGGCGGGGGTCAAGGCGGTTTTGGCAACCGAAGGGGTGACGGCATGATCCTTGCGCTGCAATCGCGCCCGGACCTCTGGCGCTTCATCAAGTTCCTTTTCGTCGGCGTCCTCAACACCGCGTTCGGCTGGGCTGCCTATGCCGTGCTGCTGCGCTTCGTCGGGCTGCCCTGGCAATGGGCGCTTGGCCTGTCCTACGTTCTCGGCGTCCTGTGGAACTTCGGAACCCACGGGCGGCTGGTCTTCGGCGCGAAGGGCTTCGGAAGGCTTCCGGCCTATGTGCTGGCCTATGTGGTTCTTTTCTTCATCAACAAATGGGCGCTCGGCAGCGCCATCGCGGCGGGCCTGTCCGACCTTTGGGCGCAGGCGCTTCTGGTCCTGCCGATGGCGATGCTGGCCTTCGTGCTCGTCTCGGTCGTGCTGACCGGACGGTTGCCCTTCGCCGGCCCGAAAGGCGACAAATGAGGCATTATTCCGCAACGATGGGCGCGGACGAGCGCGGCGCGCCGAATACGGTCGCGGTGCTGGCGCTTGTCCTCGCCATCGCCGCCGTGGTGACCGTTGCGGGGCTGGATCCGCTTCGCGAAACGTTGTCGCGGTGGGACCTCGGCCTTGGCGCAAGCCCGTATTTCCTGCCGGCCCATGCGCTTCGTCTTTATATCGTCACGCCGGCGGTGACCTTTGCGTCGGCGCTGCTCCTTCTCGGGCCGGGCCTCACACTCGCCGCCGCATTCGGACGCGAGAAGCACGCGGCCGCCTGGCTGGTCTCGGGCTTCGGCGTGGCGCTTCTCGTCCATATCGCGGTCACGACGGTCTTCCAGCTCTGGACCGGGATCGTCGCCAAGGGGACGAGTTATTTCGTCCTCGTCCTCGCGATGAACGTCGCCTGCCTGCTTGTCGCCGGCCTGCGCCTCGCCTCTGGCGGGACGGGGCGGCTGCGTCTTGCGGGGCAGGGGGTTGACCTCGCGGTCGCTGCGGGCCTCTTCTGGCTGGCCCTCGTCCTGTTCGCGCCGAAATTCTACTGGGAGAACTTCACCGGCGACGGCTCCGGCTCGCTCCAGTTCGCGCGGCTTTACGTGGCCGAGGCGTGGCCCTTCTGGTCGCCCGCCGCCGGGCCGATCCAGAACGCGCCCGGACTGACCATGGTGCTGTTCGTGATCCCCGAAAGCTGGCTCGTCCGGCTTTGGGGCGAATGGGAGTTCTCGGTCCGCGCGCCGCTCCTGATGTATCTGGCACTGCTTTACCCGGTGCTGACACAGCTTATCCGCACTGGCCGCGACAGAGCCGTACTGAAGCCCGTCGATCACGCGCTGATCGTCGCGGCGCTTCTCGTCTATGTCCTCTCGACCGTCTATTCCGGCGGCTACCACGTCTATTTCGGCGACAGCCCGATGCCTGCCGCGCGCGAGACGCTCGCGCTTGTCGTCTTCCTCGGCTATTCGTTGGCCTTCATCGAGGACCGACGCTGGCTGATGCTCGGTGCCGGGATCATGACGCATCTGGTGATTCCGACCGGCGGGCTCTGGCTGCTGATCTGGCCGGCGGCGGTCTTCCTGACTTGGCGCCCGATCCCTTGGGCGCGGCTCTTCGCGGCAGCGGGCGTGCTGGTCGTGGCGGCCGCGATCTCGGTCATCGTGCCGCGTCTGATCGGTTCGCTGGGCCTGCCGTTCCCGGGCGATGAGTTCGGGGCCGACAACATCGTCACACGGCTGCGCTACGTCACCTGGGTCGATTGGGGCCGCTTCGCGTTCTGGGTGGTTCCGACGGGTATCCTTCCGGCCCTGTTCCTTCTGACATGGCCGAAGCAGGACCACATCGCGCGGGCAATGACACTCGCCACGCTGGTCTTTTTCTTCTTCTTCTATTTCCAGGCGTGGCGCGTCCTTCTGCACCACTTCATTCCCGCGATGATCCCACCGCTCGTGGTCATGTGGCGCTCGCCGCTGATGTCCAGCCCGACGCTTGCCGGGCCGCTGCGCCTTGTGGCGGCAGGATTCCTCGTCGCCGCGCTCTGGCTCTCATGGCCGAAAGAGATGGCGTTGCACGGCTTCGAGAGGGAAATAGGCCAGCAGATCGTGACCGAAGGTCCCGCCTTCGAAACCGCGGCCCGAGCCGAGGGCGACAAGTTCCGCGGCTTCTCCGAGGAATCGCTCGATATCGCGCATATCCTGCTCGGCAAGCTGTTCCCGATCTCCTATGGCGAGGACGACCCGAAAGAGCAGTTCTACGGCGCGCCGCTCGTGTGGTGGTTCTATTCGGAATTCCCCAAGGCCGAGGGGCAGGCCATCAACTACGTCCTGAAACCGCTGAGTGAGGCGGAGGCCGAGGACGGCGAGCTGTTCGAAAGCTTCGGCGAATACGGTCTTTTCATTCGCGACCGCGCAGCCTACGAAGCGATCCTCATGAACCCGCCGCCGGTCGATACCGGCGCGGCGATCTACGAAACGCCCCGCAGCGTGATCTACGGAAGCGGCCGCCGCCTGAAGGGCGACCGGCGCGTCTACGACCTTGTGACGATTGCCAAGTCGTTGCTGGGCGTCGGACCCAGGAACTAGGCAGGACAGGCACTTTTCATGGAACGGTCGAAACTCATCTCTCTGATCGCCGGCACGGCGCTCGTCGTCGGCGGCAGCTACACAGCGGGGCTCTATTCGGCCGTGAAGGACAATGCCGGCTTCCGCGTGGTCTGGGGCACGCTCGACAAGGCGAAGACGCTGTACGAGGAACTGCCGAACCTGCGCGGAACCGAGCCGGTTCATTTCCTGCGGCCTGCGAAACACGACGGTAGCGGCGTGACGGTGAACGACGCCTCCCTGCCGCAGGACGACCTCATCCTTCTCTCGGGCTTCATCGAGGGCAACAATCGGGCGCGGCTGATCCGCCGCGACGGCACCGTGATCAACGACTGGAAACTCAGCGCGTCGGCGATCTTCCCGGACGCGTCCTTCTTCCGCGACAACCCGGCGACCGACTGGAACGCGATCACCCACGGCACGATCATCACGCCCGAAGGCGATATCGTCTTCAGCTTCGAAAGCGGCGGCATGGCGCGGCTCGACCGCTGCGGCAAGCCGGTCTGGACGACACCCGGTATCGTCAACCACCACTCGCCGAACTGGATGGAGGATGGAGGCGTCGTCGTCTCCGGCGGCCGCCATATCGACAAGCCGAATTCCGAGATCACCTGGCCCTTTGCCGGTCCGTACTGGGAAGACCTCGTCTTCAAATACGACGCCGACGGCAACAAGGTGTTCGAGAAGGCACTGACCGATCTTTTCAACGAGAACGGGCAGCAGGCGCTGATCACCTCAACGGGCTTCTTCGGCACCCGCACGGGGGGCGAATTCCACCTTAACGAGGTGGAGGAACTGTCCGCCGAACTCGCACCGGACTTCCCGATGTTCGAGGCGGGCGACCTGATGCTGTCGCTTCGCAACCGCAACATGATCGTGGTGACGGACCCGGAGGTGAAAACCATCAAATGGCTCAAGATCGGCCCCTTCATCCGCCAGCACGACCCGGATTTCCAGAAGGGTGGCACGATCACCGTCTTCGACAACCACAGTGACGAAAGCCTTGACGGCAACCGGGGCGGCGGCAGCCGGGTCTGGCGGATCGACCCGGTCACGGAAACCGCGGTAACGCTTTATGGCGGGCGTGACGGGCAGCGGTTCTATTCGCCCGAACGCTCCACCCACCAGTTGCAACCGGATGGCAACCTCATGATCACCGCCGCGCAGGAAGGCCGGTCGTTCGAGGTGACGCCGGGCGGAAAGATCGTCTGGGAATACGTCAACCGCTACGACGACGCGCGCGTGACATGGCTGCACGACGCCGAGGTCTTCGACCCCGCCTTCTTCCGCGTCACGGATTGGACGTGCGGCTGATACTCTCGCCCGAGCGGCGCTCGCGCGGGACGCGCGGCTCCCAGCCCGGATCGTAACTGCGGATTTCACGCCCCGGAAACGCCGCGCGAAGCGCATCGAGGTCGAGCGCGCCGGTATCGAGCAGGAAGACCGGCCGGCCGGAGCGAAGCCACGGATCGTTGAGTATGAAGCCCGACCCTTCGTTACCCGACTTGGTCATGAGGACAATATCGTCCCCGAACTGTCCCGTCGCGGCGGCATCGCGGATGTCATCGTAGTAGTTGCCGTATTCATGATACTTCGCCAGTCCGCGCCACGGTGTGAAGACGAGAAGCCCGAACAGGCAGAGAATCCAAAGGATCGCCTCGTTCCGCACATGGCCCGGGCCGCTCTCGGGCAACAATTCGCGCAAGGCAAGGCAGCCGCGCGCGGACAAGTAGAAGAAGGGGAACGCCGCGAGGAACCAGTAGCGCGGCCCGAAATAGTAGCTTTCCGCGAACCAGTAGAACGCCATCGTCACCACGACGACCGAGATCATCGCCATCATCGCCATGTCGAATCCCGTCAACCTGCGGCCCCAGAGAAGGAAGGCGAGGAAAAGCGCCAGCGATCCGACGGGCCAACCCATCATCTCGAACTGCAGGCTGCTGACGAGGTTGATCGTGTTCAGCAGGGCCTCGCCCGCCGAATGGCCCGGCCACAGGTCCAGCGCGCCCCAGCCCTCCGGCGGGCCGATGTCGGGGCCGAAACCGAAGTCGTTCGCGCCCGGAAGCCAGTGCCGGTCGAGATAGTCGCTGAGCGGCAGCGTCAGGGCAGAGCCGGTGATCGCGGCATTGTAGACAAGCAGCAGCCCGCCCGCCGCGACACAGCCCGCCGCATAGGGCAGGGCGCGCCACAGCCCGCCTGCGCGGGCGAACAGCAGCCACAACCCCGTCAGGGCTCCAACCAGCACCCCGTCGAGCGGCCGCGCGGCAAAGATCCAGCCCATCGCCAGCCCCCCAGCCACCAGCCGCCAGTGCCAGCGTCCGCCGCCGCGCTCGTCGGCGACAAGGATCATCCACCATGCGAAAAGCGACAGCGTGAGCGTCAGCGTATGCGGCATCATCGACCCGGCCGCCGCCAGCAGCCAGGGTGAGGCGGCCATCATCAGCGCGACGACATCGGCCGTGTCCTGCCCCGCCTTGCGCAGGGTGATCGCATAGGCCAACATGACCGAGACTCCGGCCAGAAGCGGATTGAGCAGCCAGCCAAGGCCGGTGGCAATGCCCAGTGCCAGCGCGGCGGGCCAGCCGGGCAGGGTGGCCGAATACCAGTGCCCGTCCCGCACCTCGATCAGGTAGTAGTCAAGCGCCGGCTGCGCCGCTTCCGGCGGTGCCGGCGCGGTCAGCGCGCCGCCGGCAAAGGTCTGCGCCTGGAAGAGATAGCCGACCTCGTCCTCGACATGCGGAATCCCCTCGAAGGCGAAGACGCCAAGCAGAAGGCTCGCCACCACCGCGATCGTCGCGGGCGCGATCGGCGTCAGCCGGTGTGCGGCCGAAATCGGGCTTCGCGTCCGGGTCATCGACACCAGCGCCGCGATGTGGAGCAGGATCAGGGCAGCCCCCGCCAGGACATGGGCAACGTATGCCCCCGCCGCGTCGCGCCCGACATAGTGCAGGACCGGCACCACGAAGGCGAAGGTGAAGGCGAGAAACAGGACAACCCGCCCCGCGCCAAGCCGCTGCGCCGCCGCGGCCAGGAGCGGGCGCCAGCCCGCCCGGACCAGCGCGCTTGCGACCACCACGGCCTCGGTGACAAGGATCGCGACCATCACCCAGTCGGTGAGCGTCTGGGGCTTCAGCCGCAGCGTCGGGAACCACAGCGGCTCGGTCATGTAAAGCTGGGCGGCGGCCCCGGTCAGGAAGGCGAAGGCAAGTGCGCCGAAACCGGCCGCATCGCGGCGGATCGAATAACCGAGGACGAGGAAGGCCGCGGCGAATACCCCGATCATCCAGCGTTCCAGTGGCGCGATGGGTACGCCGCCGGGCCAGGAAGGCGCGAAAAGCGCCGCCGCAACCAAAAGCGGCGCGGCGAGAACGGAAAGTGTTCCAAAGGGGTTATGCGAACGGGTCATGGCCGCCATCATGCGTGCCGGCCCGCGGCTGCGGCGACCGGCCGGCTGCGACGCTTGCGACCGCCCTCGGCGTCATCCTCGCCGCTTTCCTCGTGACCGATATTGATCAGTTCCTTCTCGATCACCATCGGCCCGCCCCGGACCTGGTTGTGGATCGAGGTGATGTATTCGCCCAACATCCCTATGAAGAGAAGCTGGATCCCCGACAGAAAGAACAGCGCCACGATGATCGTCGTCGTGCCCCTTGGCGCATCGCCGATCCCGAGGAACCACGCGAAGACCGAGAAGACCGAGAACAGAATCGACATCACGGCGATACCGAAGCCGACGAAGGTGCAGAACCGCATCGGCGCCTTGGTGAAGGCGAAGATCGCGTTCAGCGCCTGGTCGATCAGCATCATCAGGTTGTGCTTGCTGACCCCGCGCTTCCGCGCTTTCCACGTATAGGGGATGATGACCTTCCTGAACCCGACCGAAGCGATGATGCCTCGGATATAGGGATAGTGGTCGTTATGGCTGAGAACCGCGTCCAGAACCTTGCGATCGACCAGCTGGAACTCGCCCACATCGGGTGACAGTTCGAAATCCGACAGCGCGTTAACAATCCGGTAGAAGATCTTGCGCGCTGAGCGCAGGACAAATCCTTCCTCGCGCGTCGACCGCGCCCCGGCCACGACCTCATAGCCGCTTTCCCACAGCCGGACGAATTCCGGCAGATGCTCGGGCGGGTCCTGAAGATCGA
Source organism: Alphaproteobacteria bacterium (assembly GCA_030429495.1). Taxonomy (GTDB): domain Bacteria; phylum Pseudomonadota; class Alphaproteobacteria; order Rhodobacterales; family Rhodobacteraceae; genus Albidovulum. Next base: position 86,818 of record JAUIFH010000003.1, read on the forward strand.
CAGGCAGCATGCAGAGCGTGGCGTCTCCCGTCGCATATCTCAACCCGTTGAAGGTAGAGCGGTAGACCCCGAAGTTGCGCGCGTTCACGACGATTCGTACCGAGGGATCACGCGCCGCGATCGTGCGCAGGATCTCGACTGTGCGGTCGGACGAGGCATTGTCGACGAAGATATGCTCGCGCTCGTAGTTCGGCAGGTCGCGGTCGAAGATCGCCTTCACCGCCTCGTAGCAGGTCTCGACATTGTCTTCTTCGTTGAAGCAGGGCGAAACGACGCTGATCTTCTTCATGGAAAAGGAACCACTTTCCGGGGCCGAAATGAACTGCTCAGAGCGCGTCCGTCCGGCAGCCCTCCGACTCGACGCGCGTGCAGTCTACCCTATCCGCCGGATATATCGGCGAAAACCCGGCATCTGGCGACCTGTCGTCGCGGTGATCGCCGGTGAATGACGCGGTTCGGTTCGAAATGATGCCGGATGCGAAACAATCCCGATGCAGGCCGCGATGCCGGATTTCGTGAATCGTTCAGTTTCTTTCGCATTCCGCGAAATGGCGGCGGCGGCGGCCGCTATAGTTGTTCCAGCCGAGGAGGACCCCAATGCCACTCACCATGAATCGCGAAGTCTTCATCACCTGCGCCGTGACCGGATCGGGCGGCACGCAGGACCGCAGCCCGCATGTGCCGCGCTCGCCCGAACAGATCGCCAATTCCGCGATTGATGCCGCCAAGGCCGGCGCCGCCATCGTCCACTGCCATGTCCGTGATCCGGAGACCGGCAAGCCCTCGCGCGATCCGAAATACTACCGCGAGGTGACCGAACGCATCCGCGATGCAGAGGTCGACGTGGTCCTGAACCTGACTGCCGGGATGGGCGGCGACATCGTCTTCGGCGGCGTGGAATCGCCCCTGCCGCCGGTCAGGGGCACCGACATGGTCGGCGCGACCGAACGCATGGAACATGTCGCCGACTGCCTGCCCGAGATCTGCACGCTCGACTGCGGCACGATGAACTTCGCCGAGGCCGACTATGTGATGACCAACACGCCCGGCATGCTCCGCGCGATGGGTCGGATGATGACCGATCTGGGGGTGTGTCCGGAGATCGAGGCCTTCGACACCGGCCATCTCTGGTTCGCCAAGCAATTGGTGGAAGAGGGCGTGCTGAAATCGCCCGCGCTCGTCCAGCTCTGCATGGGCGTGCCCTGGGGCGCGCCGAACGACCTCAACACCTTCATGGCGATGGTTAACAACGTGCCGTCGGACTGGAACTGGTCCGCCTTCTCGCTCGGCCGCGACCAGATGGCCTATGTCGCGGCGTCGGTCCTCGCGGGCGGCAATGTGCGGGTGGGGCTGGAGGACAACCTCTGGCTCGGCAAGGGCCAGCTTGCCACCAACGCCCAGCTTGTCGAACGCGCCGTCAGGATCATCGAGAATATGGGCGCGCGCGTCATCGGGCCAGACGAGGTACGGGCGAAGCTTGGACTGACCAAGCGGGCGCCGAAGGGACGTTGAGCGTAGCGACGGCGTAACTACGCTATTGCTACGGATGAGATACGGACGACATACGCCCACATGAAGGGCTGAACGCGGAAAGGACGGGCGCATGGCGCGCAAGGCATGTATCATCGGTGGCGGCGTGATCGGCGGCGGCTGGGCGGCCCGGTTCCTTCTCAACGGCTGGGACGTCGCGGTCTTCGACCCCGACCCGGAGGCCGAGCGCAAGATCAGTGAAGTGCTGGCCAATGCCCGCCGGTCGCTGCCCGCCTTGTCGGACGTGCCGATGCCCGCCGAAGGCAGGCTCAGCTTCGCCGGGACGATCACCGAGGCGGTGGAAGGCGCTGATTACATTCAGGAATCCGTCTCCGAGCGGCTGGAGCTGAAGCACCGCGTCTTCGCCCAGATCCAGCAGGCCAGCCACGGCGTCCCCATCGGCTCCTCGACCTCCGGTTTCAAACCCTCGGAGTTGCAGGAGGGTGCCGCCGACCCGTCCGTCATCTTCGTCGCCCATCCCTTCAACCCGGTCTACCTCCTGCCCCTTGCAGAGGTCGTACCAAGCGCGAAGTCCGACGCGAAACTCATTGAGAGCGCAAAGGAAATCCTGCGCGAGATCGGGATGTTTCCGCTCCATGTCAGGAAAGAGATCGACGCCCATATCGCCGACCGGTTCCTAGAGGCCGTCTGGCGCGAGGCGCTCTGGCTCGTCAAAGACGGCATCGCCACGACCGAGGAGATCGACGAGGCGATCCGCATGGGCTTCGGCCTCCGCTGGGGTCAGATGGGCCTCTTCGAAACCTACCGCGTCGCGGGCGGCGAGGCCGGCATGAAGCACTTCATGGCCCAGTTCGGCCCCTGCCTGTCCTGGCCCTGGACGAAACTCATGGATGTGCCGGAATTCACCGACGAACTGGTTGACCTGATCGCTGGCCAGTCCGACGCCCAGTCGGGCCACTACTCGATCCGCGAGCTTGAGCGGATCCGCGACAGCAACCTCATCGGCTTCATGCGCGCCCTGAAGGACCGCAACTGGGGCGCCGGCAAGGTTCTGCTGGACCATGACAAGCGCCGCCGCGCCGCATTCCACGATGGCGCCGCGACCGGTGAAGGCGCGCCGCTCGTCATGGCGCAGATGCAGGTGCTTCCGGGCTGGATCGACTATAACGGCCACATGACCGAAAGCCGGTATCTTTTCGCTGCATCAGATACTTCGGACGCGTTCCTCAGGTTGATCGGCGCGGATATGGACTATGTCGCAGGCGGTCACAGCTACTATACCGCCGAGACCCATATCATGCATCTGGGCGAGGCCAAACTCGGCGACCGGCTGACCGGCACGTTGCAGATCCTCGGCAGCGACGAAAAGCGCATCCATGCGTTCATCCGTATCCAGCGCGGCGAGGACGTGGTGGCGAGCCTCGAACAGATGTTCCTCCATGTCGACATGAAGGCCGGCCGCGCCTGCGCCGCAGCGCCCGAGGTGCTCGCGCGCCTGGCCCCTCTCGCCGAGGCGCATAAGAGGTTGGCGCGTCCTGACGCCGCCGGCCGCCATGTCGGCCAGCGCCGCGCATGACCCCCCGGGTCGTCATCACCGCCGGTGCCGCCGGTATCGGACGCGCGATGGCCGAAGCCTTCGCCGCCACCGGTGCGCAGGTCTGGGTCTGCGATGTCGATGAGGCGGCACTCGGGGCGGTTCCGGATGGCGTCCGCGCGAGCCATGTTGACGTCGAAAGTGAGACGGAGATCGCTACATTCCTGAACAACGTTAAGGATATATGGGGCGGCGTTGATGTTCTTTGCGCCAATGCCGGCATAAAGGGCCCGACGGCGGCGATCGAGGATGTGTCCCTGACCGACTGGCGCGACTGTCTCGCAGTCAATCTCGATGGCGCGTTCCTGGCGGCAAAACATGTCGCCCCGATCATGAAGGAAGCGGGCAAGGGCGTCATCACCTTCACCTCCTCTACCGCTGGGCTTTACGGTTTTCCCTACCGCGCACCCTACGCGGCGGCGAAATGGGCGGTGATCGGACTGATGAAGACTGTCGCGATGGAACTTGGCCCCCACGGCATCCGTGCCAACGCCATCGCCCCCGGCTCCGTCACCGGCCCCCGGATCGACCGGGTGTTCGAGGCGGAGGCCGCCGCGAAGGGCATGAGCTATGAACAGGTTCGCGACGGCTATGCCGCCGGCACCGCACTCGGCCGCCTCTCGGACCCGGAGGACATCGCCAACATGGCCGTCTTCCTCGCCTCCGATGCCGCCCGCATGATCTCCGGTCAGGTCATGACGGTGGACGGCTTTACCATCAACCCCGACCCGAAGGTGTGAGTCATGGATTTCGGACTGTCTGAAGAACAGCGGATGATCGTCGAGACGACACGCGCCTTCGTCGAGAACGAGCTTTATCCGCACGAAGCCGAGGTGGAGCGCAGCGGCCACCTCCGTATGGATCTGATAAAAGAGTTGCAGGCAAAGGCGATAGAGGCAGGTCTTTATGCGGCGAACATGCCCGAGGAGGTCGGCGGCGCGGGCCTCGATACGCTGACCTGGCTTCTCTACGAGAAGGAACTGGGCCGCGCCAACTATGCACTCCACTGGACCTGCGTCGCGCGCCCGTCAAACATCCTGCTGGCGGGAACCGAAGAACAGAAGGAACGCTATCTATATCCCTGTATTCGCGGCGAAAAGTGGGATTGTCTCGCAATGACGGAACCCGGCGCGGGGTCCGACCTGCGCGGCATGAAGGCCACTGCGCGCGAGGAAGGCGGCGATTTCGTCCTGAATGGCACGAAGCACTTCATCTCCCATGCCGACATCGCCGATTTTGCGATCGTCTTCATGGCGACGGGTGAGGAACAGACCCCGCGCGGGGTGAAGAAGAAGATCACCGCCTTCTTCGTCGACAAGGGCACGCAGGGCTTCTCGGTCCGAGACGGCTACCGCAACGTCTCCCATCGCGGCTACACCAACGCGGTCCTCGAATTCGATGATTGCCGGCTGCCGAAATCGGCGGTGCTGGGTGAGGTCCACAAGGGTTTCGACGTCGCCAACACCTGGCTCGGCGCCACCCGTCTCCAGGTCGCCTCGACCTGCCTCGGCCGCGCCGAACGCGCGCTCGGCCATGCGATTGCCTATGCGGCGGAGCGCGAGCAGTTCGGCCAGAAGATCGGCAAGTTTCAGGGGATTTCTTTCAAACTCGCGGACATGGCGATGGAACTTAAGGCGGCCGAACTTCTGACGCGCGAGGCTGCGTGGAAGTTCGATCAGGGCACGGTAACCGAGGCCGACATGTCGATGGCCAAGCTCAAGGCGACCGAGGTTCTGGCGATGATCGCCGACGAGGCGATCCAGATCCACGGCGGTATGGGGCTGATGGACGAACTTCCCCTCGAACGCATCTGGCGCGACGCCCGCGTCGAACGCATCTGGGAGGGGACGAGCGAGATTCAGCGCCACATCATCAGCCGCGAGCTTCTGCGGCCGTTCGGCGCCTGAACTATCTTGCCTCCGGCGGGAGTATTTATGAACAGAAGAAGTAACGGTCGGTTAATCATGTTCGGCCAGTCTGACAGAGCGGTACAGGCGGGAGCGCCAATGACCGCAACAGGAGAAGGCACCCCGTCGCCGGCGTCGGGGCGGGGTGCCGGTCTCTCCTTCTTCTGTTCGGAAATACTCTCGGGGGGCCGGGGGCAGACAGCCCCCGGCGGTCTCCAGAGGACCGGAGGCTGCGCATGAGGCGCGACCTCTCCCGCCTTTTGCGCCCCCGTTCCATCGCCGTGATGGGCTCGGTCTGGGCCGAAAACGTCATCGCCCAGTGCCGCAAGATGGGGTTCGCCGGGCCGGTCTGGCCGGTTCACCCGACAAAGCCCGAGATCGGTGGGATGACAGCCTATCCTTCGCTCACCGCACTTCCCGGCGCGCCGGATGCGACCTTCATCGGTGTGAACCGCCACGCCACGGTCGATGTCGTGGGGGAGCTTGCCGGCATGGGGGCGGGCGGGGCAATATGCTTCGCCTCGGGTTGGACCGAGGCGGGCGAGGCCGAATTGCAAGACCGGCTCGTCGCGGCTGCAGGCGACATGCCGATCCTCGGGCCGAACTGCTACGGCGTCATCAACTATCTCGATGGCGCGCTCCTCTGGCCCGACCAGCATGGCGGACGGCGGGTGGAGAAGGGCGTGGCGCTTCTTTCCCAGTCCTCCAACATCGTCATCAACCTCACGATGCAGGCGCGTGGTCTGCCCATCGCCTATGTCGCCTGCCTCGGCAATGCCGCGCAGATCGGCCTTGCCGAACTTGCCGGCGCTCTCCTGGCCGACGAGAGGGTGACGGCAATCGGGATGTATGTCGAAGGCATCGACGACGCGCCCGCATTCGCGGCGTTGGCCGAGGCTGCACGGGCGGCAAGAAAAGGGATCGTCTGCGTCAAGTCGGGCAAGACCGAAGCATCGCGGACCGCAGCTGCCTCGCATACCGCCTCTCTCGCTGGTGGCGGCGCGGCCTCGTCGGCCTTCCTCCGGCAGGCGGGCGTGGCCGAGGTCAGTACACTTCCCGAACTTCTTGAAACGCTGAAGATCTTTCATGTTCATGGTCCGCAGATAGGCGGACGCCTTTGCTCGCTCTCCTGTTCGGGTGGCGAGGCGGGGCTGGTTTCGGACCTCGCCGCGCCGCTTGCCATCGACTTCCCGCCGCCGACGGAGGCGCAGCGGCGTAAGCTGGGCGACATCCTCGGGCCCATCGTCACCATCGCCAATCCCTTGGACTACCACACCTTCATCTGGGGCGACGGCCCGCGCACGACGGATGTCTTCACGACGATGCTGGAGGGCTATGACGCCGGCCTCTTCGTGATCGACCCGCCGCGCCCCGACCGCTGCGACCCGTCCTCGTTCCAGCCCGCGCTCGACGCCATCGTCGCGGCGCAGGCGGCGACCGGGAAGCCCGCCTTTCCCGTCGCCTCGCTGCCGGAGAACTTCGACGAAGAGCGCGCGATTGCGATGATGGCGGAGGGCGTTGCACCGCTGATGGGGCTGGAGACGGCGCTCGGCGCGCTGAAGGCGGCGCAGACGGGGCCGGGGAGGACCGGCTGGCGACCGGCGGCGGCGCTCGCGCCGCGTGAGACCCGGCTTCTCGACGAGGCGGAGGGCAAGCGGCTTCTCGACGCCGCCTCCGTTCCGATCCCGCACGGTGTCATCGGGACCACGCTCGCGGAGGCGGCGGTCAAGGCAAAAGGGCTGACGCCACCACTTGTCCTTAAGGGGCTGGGCTTTGCCCACAAGACGGAAGCCGGTGCCGTGCGGCTCGGTCTTGCCACGCTTGACGGACAGTCCGAGATGCCGGGTGCCACCGGATACCTCGTCGAGGAAATGGTCGCCAGTGCCGTTGCCGAAATCCTGCTCGGCCTGCGCCGCGATCCGGTTTATGGCATCACGCTGACGCTCGGCCTCGGGGGCGTGACGGCGGAGGTTCTGGCCGATACGGTGACGCTGGTCCTGCCGGTGACGGAAGCCGAGGTGCTGGACGCGCTGCGCCGCCTCCGGCTCTGGCCACTGCTTGACGGCTATCGCGGCCGGCCGCGCGCGGACATGGCGGCGGTGGCGAGGATCGCGGTCGGGCTCGGGCAGGCGATGCTCGACCGGCCGGAACTGGAAGAGATCGAGATCAACCCGATCCTAGTCCGCGAAGCGGGCGCGGTGGCGGTGGATGCGCTGATACGGGAGGCTGAGTGATGATGGAGATGCGGACAGAGGGACCGATCCGGACCCGCCGCGAAGGCGGCATTCTGGAGGTCACGCTCGACCGGCCCAAGGCCAATGCGATCGACCTGAAGACGAGCCGGATCATGGGCCTGACCTTCCGTGACTTCCGCGACGATGACAGCCTCATGGTCTGCATCCTGCGGGCGGAGGGCGAGAAATTCTTTTGCCCGGGCTGGGACCTGAAGGCGGCGGCCGATGGCGACGCGGTCGACGGCGACTACGGAGTGGGGGGCTTCGGCGGGTTGCAGGAACTGCCGAACCTCAACAAGCCGGTCATTGCCGCGGTGAACGGCATCTGCTGCGGCGGGGGGCTGGAACTGGCGCTGTCGGCCGACCTGATCCTCGCCTCTGATAATGCAACCTTCGCGCTGCCGGAAATCCGCTCGGGCACCGTGGCAGACGCCGCCTCGATCAAACTGCCGAAGCGCATTCCCTATCATGTCGCGATGGACCTTCTGCTGACGGGGCGCTGGTTCGACGCGGAAGAGGCGTTTCGCTGGGGGCTCCTGAAGGAGGTCACCTCGCAAGCCGATCTTCTGCCGAAGGCGTGGGAGCTCGCCCGGCTTCTCGAAAGCGGCCCGCCGCTCGTCTATGCCGCGATCAAGGAAGTGGTGCGCGAGGCCGAGAACATGCGGTTTCAGGACGCGCTGAACCGGATCACCAAGCGGCAGATGACGACGGTGGATCGGCTCTATTCGTCGGAAGACCAGCTGGAGGGTGCCCGCGCCTTCGCCGAGAAGCGCGATCCTGTGTGGAAGGGGCGGTAAGGGGGCAGTCTGCCCCCTCTTGGCCTGTTGGCCAATTCACCCCCTGAGAGTATTTCGAAACAGGAGAAGCTGCATTTCTTCTGTTCTGAAATACTCCCGCGCGGAGCGCTCCCTCACTCTCCGCGCGGGAAGCGTTTGGAGGTTTCGAGGACGTTCAGATCCATGTGGTTGCGCATGTAGCGTTCCGAGGCCTTCTGGAGCGGTTGATAGTCCCAGGGGAAGTACTCGCCGTTCCGCAAGGCTTCATAGACGACCCAGCGCCTTGCCTGGCTTTGCCGCACATCAGCGTCGAAGCGGGCGAGGTCCCAGCGCGCCTCGGACTTCGCGCGCAGGCTCGCGAGCGTGCCGGCATGGGCGGGGTCGGGGGCGAGGTTGGTCAGCTCGTGCGGATCGGCCTCCAGATCGAAGAGCTGGTCGGGATCGAGCGCGCAGCGGTTGTATTTCCACTTGCCGTAGCGGAGCGAGACCAGGGGCGCGCAGGAGGCCTCGGCCGCGTATTCCATCATTACCGGTGCGGTGCGTTCGGTGCCCGCGGCCAAGGGGACGAGGCTCTCGCCGTCGGTCCAGGGCATGACTTCGTCCATCGACACGCCGGCAAGGTCGCAAAGCGTTGGCGTCACGTCGATGGTCGAGACGGGCGTGTCGATCCGCTGCTGGACGAGGCCGGGCGCCGCGATCATCAGAGGGACGCGGGCCGAACCGTCGTAGAAGTTCATCTTGAACCAGAGGCCCCGCTCGCCCAGCATGTCGCCGTGGTCGGAGACGAAGAGGATCACCGCCTCCTGCCGTGTCGCCTCAAGGGCTTCGAGGATGCCGCCGATCTTGTCGTCGAGATAGGAGATATTGGCGAAATAGGCGCGGCGGGAGCGGCGGATATCCTCCTCGGTGATGTTGAAGTTCCGCCAATCGTTCGCGTCGAAGATGCGTTTCGAATGGGGATCGTGATCGTCGTACGCCATCGCGGGCACTTCCGGCAGGAGATACTCGCACTCCTCGTAGAGGTCCCAGTATTTCTTCCGCGCGACATAGGGGTCGTGCGGGTGGGTGAAGCTGACCGTCAGGCACCAGGGCCGCGCGTCGTTCCCTCGCGCGAGGTCGTAGACCTTGGCGGTCGCGTTGAAGGCAACTTCGTCGTCGTATTCCATCTGGTTGGAGATCTCGGCCACGCCCGCGCCGGTTACGCTCCCCATGTTGTGGTACCACCAGTCGATCCGCTCGCCGGGCTTGCGGTAATCGGGTGTCCAGCCAAAATCGGCGGGGTAGATGTCGGTCGTCAGCCGTTCCTCGAAGCCGTGCAACTGGTCGGGGCCGACGAAATGCATCTTGCCCGAAAGGCAGGTCTGATAGCCCGCGCGGCGCAGGTGATGGGCATAGGTCGGGATGTCGGAGGCAAACTCAGCGGCGTTGTCGTAGACCCCCGTGCGCGAGGGCAGTTGTCCCGACATGAAGGAAGCGCGGCCCGGCGCACAGAGCGGCGAGCCGGTATAGGTGTTGCGGAACCGGACGGAGCGTTCGGCGAGGCGCTTCAGGTTCGGAGCGTGAAGCCAGTCGGCCGGGCCGTCGGGAAAAAGCGTGCCGTTCAGCTGGTCGACCATCAGGATCAGAATGTTCGGTTTGGCCGGCATCGCGCATCTCCATGGCTTGCTTCTGCGCGACAAACTGGCCGAGGGACGCAAGTCGCGCCGCTCTGTTTGCGACATGATCGAGGCAGGGGCGGCGGGACGGCCTTTCAGGCGCGGTAATCCGCGCCCTCATCGTCTAACATCGCGCGTATCTCGGACAGGAAGTTGCGGGCGAAGCCGGGGTAGCCTTCCCATTCGCGAGCCGTCTTCTCGGCCACGGAATCCGGGAGGACGCGCAGAGGCCGCCCGGTCTGGAGCGCGCGGATATAGGTCTCGGCCGCCCGCTCGAAATAATAGAGCCGGTTGAAGGTTTCGGCGACGGTGTCGCCGATCACCAGCACACCGTGATTGCCCATGACCATGGTCTTCACTTTCGGATCGCCCAGCAGGGCCGCGCAGCGCGCGCCTTCGTCGCCGAAGGCCATGCCGCCGAAATGGTCGTCGACGACATGGCGGTTGAAGAACATCGCGCTGTTCTGGTCGATCGGCGGCAATGTGCTGTCGGCAAGGCTCGCGAGCACGGTGGCATGGATGGAATGGACATGCATGACGCAGCGCGCATGCGGGCAGGCGCGGTGGATCGCGCCGTGAAGTCCCCATGCCGTCGGGTCCGGAGCGTCGGGCCGGTCAAGCGTCGTGGCGTCGTCGGCGTCAAGCAGGAGGAGTTCGCTCGCACGGATGCGGGCGAAATGCCGGCCGTTGGGATTGATGAGGAACTGCGTGCCCGCGTTGTTCACGGCAAGGCTGAAATGATTGGCGACGGCTTCATGCAGGTTCAGACGCGCCGCCCAGCGGAACGCGGCCGCAAGGTCGCTGCGTTCCTCGACATAGCCGAGATTGCTGCGCAGTTCACGGTTCATGTCCGATCCTCCCTGCCATGTGTCGCCCTTGGCCACAGTGTTCGCGAAGGCGTCACGGTAGGCTGGCCCGGTTCCGACCTTTGGCGTCGCAAACGGTTCAGGCCTTCCGGCCGAGTTCCGCGATGGCGGCGGTGATCCGTCCGAAGGCGGCAGCCGCGCGGGCGGAGGACATCCTGGCGCGGAGATAGCCATGGACAAGCCCGGCCTCCACCACGAAGCGGGCCTGGCCGCCAGCCGCACGGATGCGGTCGGCATAGAGGGCGCCGTCATCGGCCAGCGGATCGCATTCGGCGGCGAAGACGATCGTGGGTGGCAGGCCATGATAGGTGTCGTCGTCGAGCGGCCATGCTGTCACGTCGCGTTCCGCGGGCGTCCCCGGTCCGAGCCGTTCGGCGAGGTAGAACTCCATGTCCGTCCGCGCGAGAAGGGGTGCGTCGCGATGGTGGTAATAGCTGTTCCCGGACATCAAGCGATCGAGGGCGGGATAGATCAGGACCTGACCCAGAACGGCAACCCTGTCGCCGCGCAGGTGGTGGGCGAGCGAGGCCGCCAGTGTTCCGCCCGCGCTGTCACCGCAAAGGATCAGCGGTCGCCCGAACACATCCGCTATGGCGCGGATTGCCGCCAGTGCATCGTCGAACTGCGCCGGATGACGGTGTTCGGGCGCAAGCCGGTAATCGACGGCGACCAGCGGGAACCCCGTTGCCGCTGCGATTTCGGCGCAGATGGCGTCATGGCTGGCAAGTCCGCCGACAACCCAGCCGCCGCCGTGCAGATAGACCACGACCGGGCCGGCAGCGGCTTCGGGTTCGTAGAGGCGGCAGGAAACGCCGCCGAACGGGCGGTCTGTGGTGCTGACGCTTTCCGGGCGGCCGGGATCGAAGGCCCGGCAGAGCGCGTCGTAGACGGCGCGCTGCGCGGCAATGGGCATCGTCGCGGCATCGGGCGGGTAGTGGCTTTCGCACGCGCGGATGAACGCCCATATCTCGGCGTCGATGATCTCGGCGTAGTCGGGGTCCGGTTTCGGGGCTGCGGTCATCGCCTCCTCGGCGGTTCGGGCGCGTCGGGACACTTTCCGGTGGACCGGATCGCTCGTCAAGCCAGGCCGCTTGGGTGGATCAGCGGCAGGTAGCCCGCGCGCAGCAGTGCGACGACCGGCTCCGGAGTCAGGACGGCGGCGGGGCCGGTAGGGCGCGCGGTGCGGGGCAGGGCGGGGCCATAGCCCGCGGGCGACCATGGGCGCAACGCTCCGCACAACAGCAGGTGGGCGCCACTCGGCAAAGCTACGAAGCTCCCATCGGGCAGGTCTGCGAGGTCGGCCTGCCAGAGCCGTTTCCTGCGGCTTCCCGGTTCGAGCCGCGCATGGTGCAGGCGGTTATCCATCTCTGCCGCGCGCGGAGCGGTGCCAAGGCCCGCCGCCCATGCCGCCCGGAAGCTGTGGTAGGCGACTCTCCGGCAGCGGGCGCAGGGTCGGTGCCCGGCGGCAAGGGCCACGGCCTCGTCCAGAAAGAACAGCGGCGTCCAGCTTCGCGCGGATGCGAGTGGTTGGCGATGGCCGCGATAGTCGAGGACGCAGGATATCCACGCCTTGTGTCGGTGGTTCCAGCGCCGCTGGCCAGTGTCGTCGCAGAGGATGCCGCGATTTCCAGTCAGCAGGCCGCGCCCGGCAGCGGCGCGGATCGCGCCCTCAGGTGTGACGCGGTTCTCTCGCAGCATCAGCGCATCCGCAATGCGCCGTCGAGGCGGATGACCTCGCCGTTGAGGTAGCCGCATTCGACGATGAAGCCCGCAAGGGCCGCGAATTCCGCCGGGTCGCCGAGGCGTTTCGGAAAAATCACTTCGGCGGAGAGGCTGTCCTGCACCTCCTGCGGCAGGCCGCGCAGCATCGGGGTCGCGAAGATGCCGGGCGCGATGGCGCAGACCCGGATTCCTTGCGCCGCGAGGTCGCGCGCCACCGGCAGGGTCATGCCCGCAATCCCCGCTTTCGAGGCTGCATAGGCCGACTGACCTTTCTGGCCGTCGAAGGCGGCGACCGAGGCCGTATTGATGATCACACCGCGTTCCGGCCCGGGATTGCGCGCCATCTCGGCAGCGGCGAGCCGCAACATGTTGAAGGTTCCGACAAGGTTGATGTCGACCGTGCGGCGAAAACTGTCCAGCCGGTGTGGCCCCTCGCGCCCGACAGTCCGCTCTCCGGTCGCGATGCCGGCGCAGTTCACCAGAGCGTCGATCCGTCCCATCGCGTCAAGCGCCACCGCGATACCCGACGCCGCGGATGTCTCATCGGTGACGTCCACCTCGGCGAAGCCCGCGCCGATCTCCCGGGCAAACGCCGCGCCGGCGGGATCGCGGTCGAGGATCGTGACCTGCGCGCCTGCGGTGCGGAAGGCGCGGGCGGTCGCCGCCCCGAGGCCGGAGGCCCCACCGGTAACGATCGCGGCCGTGTTCGACAGGTTCATTGCCATCCCCCCGGATTCCCTACCAGCGCCCCGTAGCGCCGCCGCCCGAGGTGCGCCCACCTCCGCCGGACCGGTTGCCGCCGGACCGGCCGCCGGAACCGCCCTGCGGCCGGTCCCGATCGCGATCTCGGTCCCGATCGCGGTCCCGCTCCTCGCGACCCATGCGCCTCGGTCCCGCTCGTCCGCCACGCTCCTCAGGCAGTTCGCGATAGGCGCAGGTGTTGCAGGCAACCACGGTCCGGCCGCTCGGGAACATGTTTCCATCGACATCCACCACGATTTCGTCCTCGGTACGCAATGTCCGGCCGCCACAGCCGGGACAGCGCCGGAACCGGAGCAGATGGCGGCGGATGCGCCGGCCGAAAAGCCCGTATCCGACGATCCCGGCGAACAGACCGCCGAACAACCAGCCGTCAATCCGTTCAAAGAGCCCTGGCGCACTGTTTCCTGGCGTGGCCGTCCCGCGCGGCATCTCTTCGGCAAGGACGAGAGCGACGCGCTCGATGGTCTCCATCGTTCCGTCTTCGATTCCCTGCGAATAGCGCCCGTCGCGGAAGCGCGGTGCCATCCAGCGGCTGACTATATCCTGCGCAGTCACGTCGTAGCCCTGATCGTAGGCCGAGCCGAGCTGGATCCGCGCCGCCCTGTCGGCGGGGACGACGAGAATCAGGATACCGTCATTGCGCGCCGCGTCACCGATCTGCCAGCCGTTGAAAAGCCGTGCCGCGAAGGCCTCGATTGTGGGCGAGGGGTCATAGTCGTCGCGCGAGGCGAGCGTGACGACCGACATCTCAATCCCGGTTTCGCGTTCGAGCGTCGCAAGCGCGCTGTCGATCCGTCCGGCCGCGTCGGTCGCGATCAGGCCGGCACGGTCGTCAACATGGCGCGCGACGCGTTCGGGAAAAGGCTCTGCCCCGACGGGAACGGCAAGCCAGAGTGCGATCAGCCCAAAAATGGCGGCAAGGCGCATGGATGCCTCCCTTATGGTCGTTGCGGCAGGGGCATCATGCCATTCCTGCCGGATTAGTCCATCCGGCGGTCGGCCGCTTCGCCGGCCATAGCAAGAAGCCGGTCGACTTCGTCACCCGGAAGCGCGTGATCCAGCATCGAGAAGTCGCCGGCGCGGAACATCGCCCGCCCGGCTTCGTGGACGGTACGGATCGCCGCGCGCGCGAGGACGGAGCCAAGCGAGATGCGCGCAACGCCGATCCGTCCGAATCCCGCCCGGCTCATCGTCGTGAACGGGCCTGCGGCAAGTGCGTTGACCGGCTTGGCCGTCGCCCCGCAGACCGCCGCAAGTTCGGCAATCGTGGGGGGCATCGGCACATAGAGGCAATCTGCTCCGGCGGCATCGAAGGCCCTTATCCGCGCCAGCGCCTCGGCCATGCCATAGGTCCCGGTCATGACGCCGTCAGCGCGGGCGACCAACACGAAATCGCGCCCCAGCGCCCGTGCGGCAGAGGACGCGGCGCGGATGCGTTCGACCGCGAGGTCACGGTCATAGGCACCGCCACCGGGCAGGTCGGTATCTTCGATGGAAATGCCTGCAAGACCGGCCTCGGCCGCGAGCCGCACTGTCTCGGCGCAGGTTTCTGGCGCATCGCCGAAACCGTTCTCGAAATCGCCCGATACGGGAAGCGGCGTCGCCGCGACCATCGCCTCGGCATGGGCCAGGGCCTCGTCCCGGCTGATCGTGCCGCCGTCCGTCCTCCCCAACGTGAAGGCCTGCGCCGCCGATGAGGTCCCAATCGCCCGCGCGCCCAGTGCCGCGAGAAGCCGCGCGCTGCCTGCATCCCAGGCGTTCGCGAGGATGAATGGGTCGCCCGGCCGGTGCAACGTCCGGAATTGCCGGCCGGGATCGTGCCGGGCGAGTGCGTACATCAGATTTCCCCCTGTGATAAAAAATCGGTGATAAAACCGTCACGCGATGACGCGGATCGGCGCTGACTCTCAGGAAATTTACCCAATTTCATCCCATTCGCGCCATGTTGTTGTCGTAGCCGCTCTGCGGCGATTGGGGATGAGTCGTCCGGAAAGTACAATGGAGTGTGTGATGCGATTGCGTAATTTTCTTCCAAAGACTGCAGCACTGCTGCTTGTGTTCGGCCTCGCGGCCTGCGGGGGCAAGTTCCGCACCTATTATGATACGCCCGCATCCAAGGACTGGGTCGTCACCGGCGTGACGGTGAGCACGCCGCGCACGCTGAGCATCAGTGAGGCAGAGACATTCATTCCGAGAGCCGACATCGTCTGGCGCGAGGACCCGCCGGGTGATCGTTACGCACAGGTCGAGAAAATCATGACCGATGCCGTCCGGCAGGGCGCGGCGGCGGCGAAGGGATCGCGGCCCGTCCGCCTCGAGCTGACGATGACCCGTTTCCATGCTATGACCTTCAAGGCCGAAACGCGGGCTCCGGCCGGCGTCCACGACATCGAATTCGACCTTTCGGCCTATGATGCACGCAGCGGCGCACGGATCTACGGTCCCGAACATATCGAAGCGTCCTTCCCCGCGATGACCGGTGCGGCGATGGCGCAGGCGCGGGCGCAGGGCGAAACCCAGAAGAGCCAGATCACCCAGCACGTCGCAAGAACGATCGCCGGCTGGCTCGGCGCGGCCCCGGACCCGCGCCGGACCTTCTCCAGCGTCGGCGGCTGACGGTTCTGCAGTCAAGCGGGGCCGCGCCCGGCGGCCCCGTCCTTTCACGACGGCGGATCAAGACGGCCCCTGATGCGTTTCGGCAGACCGGCACGCACAATCTCGTATGATCGGCTGATCCGGTGCCGAAGCTCCTCGTTGTCGGCATCGAAGGGAAGGTTCACCCAGGAACGGTGGAAATAGGCCGCGCGCCGCGCGATCCCCGCCGCGATCAGCATCTCCGCCGTCTCGACACTGTCTGTCTTCACGGACACGCCGGGTACCACGGCGCCGATGCAGGCGAACATCTTGCCCCCGACCTTCCACGCGTCGTGACCGCCGCCCCACGGGTCAGAGCACTCGGCCCCGGGGAAACCGGCACAGATTGCGTTCACGGCCTGCCGGCCAGCCTCGTCCATTCGATGCCCCTCCGGTTCAGCCCGGCGTTTCGCCGCCGGGTTCGGCCGGCCGGTCGCCCATGAGGTAGCGTGGCCCGCACCCGAACCCGGCGGCCCGGTCCTCAGGATTATAGAGCGCGCAGGTATCGAGCGACAGGCAGCCGCAGCCGATGCAACCGTCGAGCTTGTCGCGCAGCGCGGTGAGCGCCGCGATTCGCGTTTCGATATCTGCGCGGAAGCCCGTCGCGATCCGGTTCCAGTCCGCACGCGCGGGCGGCCGCCCCTCGGGCAGATCCTTCAGAGCCTCGCCGATCCTGGCGAGCGGGAAGCCGAGCTGCTGGGCGATCAGGATGAACGAAAGCCGCCGGATATCCGACCGGTCATAGCGGCGATGCCCGCCCGCGTTGCGCAGGGGGGCGAGCAGGCCAAGCGTTTCGTAGTGCCGGATCGCCGACACGGCGAGCCCTGTCCGGTCCGCCAGTTCGCCGATTGCAAGCCCGCCGCGCCGCGTCGCCATGCCGGTCCCTTTTCGCTTGATCTCAAGTGCACTTGAGAAATTACCACGGGGGACAGTTGATAACCAGACGAAAGGACGCAGTCATGCCCGCCATGCTCGAACATGTGAATATCACCGTCTCCGATCCGGGGCGGACCGCCGACCTCCTCTGCCGCCTCTTCGGCTGGCACCGCCGCTGGGAAGGCAGCGCCATCAACGGCGGGCACACGATCCATGTCGGTGGCACCGACCACTATGTCGCGCTCTATACCGGGCCCGGCGGCACGGATAAGAAGAAGGCCGACAACAGCTATTCGCGGATCGGCGGCCTGAACCATGTCGCGGTTGTCGTCGAGGACATCGGCGCGGCTGAGAAGGCCGTGCAGGCCGAGGGGCTAACCCCGATCAACCATGCCGATTACGAGCCGGGACGGCGTTTCTACTTCCACGATGCCGACGGTATCGAATATGAGGTCGTCAGCTACGCCTGACGAATTCCTTGCCGCGGGGCCGGCTTCGTGCTAGCCCTGCGGCCATGAAATCGAACGGCAACATCGGCATCATCTGCATTACCGGCTGACGGAAGCGTTTCGGGTACGAAACGCTTGATCAGGCGGGCCGTTCTTCTGTTTTCAACATGGAAAGACACTGGTAAGCCCGCCGCGGAATACGTGCGCGAGGGATATTGGCATGACCGAGATCAGGCTGACGAATACGAAGACCCGGAAGAAAGAGGTCTTCACTCCCATCGACCCCGAAAACGTGCGGATGTATGTCTGCGGGCCGACGGTCTATGACCGCGCCCATATCGGCAACGCACGCCCCGTGATCGTCTTCGACGTGCTCTTCCGCCTTCTTCGCCATGTCTACGGGGAAGACCACGTCACCTATGTGCGAAACTTCACCGACGTCGACGACAAGATCAACGCCGAGGCGCAGCGCCGCAAGGATGCGGGCGATCCCCGCACGCTGGAGGAACTGATCCGCGAGCGCACGGATGAGACGATCCGCTGGTACCACGACGACATGGGCGCGCTTGGCAATCTGACGCCGTCGGCGGAGCCGAGGGCCACCGAGTATATCGCCCAGATGATCGCCATGATCACCGACCTGATTGCCCGGGGCCATGCCTACGAGAAGGAGGGCCACGTCCTTTTCCGCGTCCGGTCGTACAAGGACTATGGCAAGCTTTCTGGCCGCTCGGTCGACGACATGATCGCGGGCGCACGGGTCGAGGTCGCGCCCTTCAAGGAAGACCCGATGGACTTCGTCCTGTGGAAGCCCTCAACCGACGATCTGCCGGGCTGGGAGTCGCCTTGGGGCCGGGGGCGCCCCGGCTGGCATATCGAGTGCTCCGCCATGAGCCACGAGCTTCTGGGCGAGACCTTCGACATCCACGGCGGCGGCATCGACCTGCAATTCCCCCACCACGAGAACGAAATCGCCCAGTCGATGTGCGCCCACCCGCATGGCGGCTTCGCCAAGGTCTGGATGCATAACGAGATGCTTCAGGTCGAGGGCAAGAAGATGTCGAAATCGCTCGGCAACTTCTTCACTGTGCGCGATTTGTTGGACAAGGGCATACCGGGCGAGGTGATCCGGTTTGTGTTCCTCTCGACGCATTACTCCAAGCCGATGGACTGGACGGAGGAGAAGGCGGTCAACGCTGAGTTTCGACTTCACGGGTTTGTCGAGCTGATCGGAATGTATGGCGATCTGGAAACGGCGTGGGGATTGTCGCCGGAGCCAGCAATCATCGACGCGCTTTCCGATGACCTCAACACACATGCTGCGCTCGAAGTTCTTGGCAAGATGGACGACTCCGCAACCGCGAACCGCTTGGCGCGCAATCTGGTCTTCCTTGGCCTGTTCTCCGAAGAGGAACTGGCCCAACGTGTCTCGGATTACAGCGCCGGTTTGGCTGCGCTCCACGAAAAGGCGCTTGAACTGCAAGCCTTGAGGGAAATTGCAATGTCGACGAAGGACTTCTCACGCGTCGATGCATTCAAGGAGATGCTCTCGCGCGCAAATGTCAGCGTCCGAATGACCAAGACCGAAGTTCACTTGCGTCCGGAAGTGGACTTCGACCCCGCCAAACTGGAGGCCCTGAAATGAGCCTCCATTCGTCCCACAGCACGACAGAGGTTCGCCCCCGGCCCGAGGGGGGGGGCGATTTCGCCCCCGCCCTGGGGGGCGGGTCGGGGGCGAACCGGGCCGCAGGCGGCCCGGGCGATAAAGCTCTGGCCACCGCGCACCGGTTTGGAGGCCTGTGATGAAGGAACGCCTATACCTCTACGACACGACCCTCCGCGACGGTCAGCAGACGCAGGGCGTCCAGTTCTCCGTCCCCGAAAAGCGCCAGATCGCGGAGGCGCTCGACGCGCTCGGGATCGACCATATCGAGGGCGGCTGGCCCGGCGCCAACCCGACCGACAGCGAGTTCTTCGAGAGCCGCCCCGCGACCCGCGCCACCTTAACAGCCTTCGGCATGACCAAGCGATCCGGCCGCTCGGCCGAAAACGACGATGTCCTTGCCGCGGTCCTGAACGCGAACACGCCGTCCGTCTGCCTCGTCGGAAAGACCCACGATTTCCACGTCACCACCGCGCTTGGCATCACGCTGGAGGAGAACGTCGAGAACATCCGCACCTCCTTCGCCCACCTAGTCGCGCAGGGCCGCGAGGCGCTTTTCGACGCGGAGCATTTCTTCGACGGCTACAAGGCCAACCCGGACTACGCGCTGGAATGCGTCATGGCCGCCTACAAGGCCGGTGCCCGCTGGATCGTCCTCTGCGACACCAATGGCGGCACATTGCCGGCAGAGGTCGGCCGCATCACCGCCGAGGTTATCGCCGCCGGCATCCCCGGCGACCATGTCGCAATCCACACCCATGACGACACCGGCAACGCGGTCGCGGCAAGCCTTGCCGCCGTCGATGCCGGTGCGCGCCAGATTCAGGGCACGTTGAACGGGTTAGGCGAGCGCTGCGGCAATGCCAACCTCACCTCGCTCATCCCGACGCTCCTCCTGAAGGAACCCTATGTGAGCCGCTATGAGACCGGCGTGACGAAAGAGGCACTGAAGGGCCTGACGCGGGCCAGCCGGATGCTGGATGATATCCTCAACCGCGTGCCGCTGCGATCGGCGGCCTATGTCGGAGCATCCGCCTTCGCGCACAAGGCGGGGCTTCATGCGAGTGCGATCCTGAAGGATCCCGCGACCTACGAACATATCGAACCCGCGCTGGTCGGCAACAGCCGCATCATTCCGATGTCGAACCAGGCCGGGCAGTCGAACTTGCGCATGCGCCTTGCCGCCGCCGGGATCGAGGTCGGCGCGAAGGACCCGGCCCTTGCGCGCATCCTGGAAGTGATCAAGGAACGCGAGGATATGGGCTATGCCTATGATGGCGCACAGGCCTCGTTCGAACTGGTCGCGCGCCGCGAACTCGGACTGCTGCCGGCGTTCTTCGAGGTCAAGCGCTACCGGGTGACAGTCGAGCGGCGGAAGAACAAGCGCGACCGGATGGTGACCTTGTCCGAGGCCGTCGTCGTCGTGAAGATCGGCGGCGAGAAGAAGCTTTCTGTCTCGGAATCGATGGATGAAACCGGCTCCGACCGTGGCCCGGTCAATGCGTTGTCGAAGGCGCTCGCCAAGGACCTTGGGCCGTATCAGTCGCATATCGACGACATGAAACTCGTCGATTTCAAGGTGCGGATCACGCAAGGCGGCACCGAGGCGGTGACCCGCGTCATCATCGACAGCGAGGACAGCGAAGGTCATCGCTGGTCGACGGTCGGCGTCAGCCCGAACATTGTCGATGCCTCCTTCGAGGCGCTTCTCGACGCGATCACGTGGAAGCTGGTCCGCGACGGGGCCGCACCGGCATGAGCCTCGCCGCCTGCGCCGATCTGGTTCACGCGGGCGACCCGGATCGCTTCGCCGCCGCCATGGCAACGCCGGTCGCGGCGCGGGACCGGCTCTGGCCGCTCTATGCTGCCAATCTGGAGATCGCGCGCGCGCCCTGGGCCTCGACCGAACCCATGGTGGCCGAGATGCGGCTGCAATGGTGGATCGACACGATCGGCGCGCTTGCGGAGGGTGGCGAGCGCCTCGGTCACGCTGTGACCGAGGCGCTGGCACCGATGCTCGCCTCGGACCCCGGCCTTGCGCCCCTCCTGACCGGTATCGCCGAGGCGCGGCGCTGGGATTGCTGGCACGAACCCTTCGCCGACCGCGCGGAATTCGACGCCTATCTCGATGCGACCGCCGGCAACCTGATGTGGGCGGCCGCCCGCGCGCTCGGCGCGGAGGCCGCGATCGAACCCCTGATCCGCGACTTCGCCTGGGGTGCCGGCCTCGCCACCTTCCTCCGTGCCGCGCCCGAACTCGCGGCCCGGGGCCGCGCGCCCTTCCTCGACGCTGGCCCCAAAGCACTCCGCACGCTCGCGGCCGAAGGTCGCGCCCGCATCGCCCGCGCGCGGCACGCCGCCATCCCCCCTGCGGCCCGCCCGGCGCTCTGGACGGGCGCGACGGCCCCTGCGCTCCTCGCCCTTGCCGAACGCGATCCCGTCCGGATCATGGAAGGAACGCTCACCCTGTCTGACTTCCGGCGGAAATGGGCGCTGCTCTCGCGCGTGCTCACCGGCCGGATCTGACCGCAGCTTCATCGTGCCGGAAATACCTCGGGGGAGTCCCCGCGACGGCGGGGACGGGGGCTGCGCCCCCTGCGCGCTCAGTCGCGGGGCCGCAGCACCAGCCAGATGAGCGACCCGCCGGCGAGGACCAGGAAGGGTAGCATGGCAATATTCACTGCCTGCCATCCGGCAACGACACTGGTTCCCGAACAGTTCATCAGGCCGCCCGAGGCGAGCGAGGCCATGGTCACGCCACCGAAGACCACAAGATCGTTGATCCCCTGAATGCGGCCCCGCTCCTCCGGCGCATGGGCCGAGGACAGCAGCGTCGTTGCGCCGATGAAGCCGAAGTTCCATCCGACGCCGAGGAGGATGAGGGCAACGAAGAATTGCTCCAGCGCCACGCCCGACAGCGCGACGGCCCCGGCTCCGGCAAGGATCACGAGGCCGATCCCGACGATCTTCGGCGCGCCGAATCGGGCGATGAGGTGGCCGGTGAAGAATGACGGGATGAACATCGCGAGCACATGGGCCGACACGATATCTGCCGCGTCGCCCTTGTCGAAGCCGCAGCCGACGACGGCAAGCGGCGTCGATGTCATCACGAGGTTCATCAGTGCATAGCTGACCATGGCGCAGATCATCGCCACGACGATGGTCGGATCGCGCAGCATTTCAGCGCGACTCCGCCCGGAACTCGACCCTTCTGCCGGGCGTGGCGGGCGCGGGATGTCCAGGAAAAGAAACAGACCCGCCCCGACGAAGTTTATCACGATCACCCCAAGATAGGTCCCCAGAAACGCGACCGGCATCGCTTCGGCCGTGACCTTGACCAGCTGCGGTCCGATGATGGCCGAGGCAAGCCCGCCTGCCATGACCCAGGAAATCGCCTTCGGGCGGAACGCTTCGGTCGCTGTATCGGCGGCCGCGAAGCGGTAGAAGCCCTGCGCCGACATGTAGATGCCGGTCAGGAGCGAGCCGAGCAGAAAGAGCGGAAACGACCCGTACCACAGCCCGAGCGCCCCAACTGCCCCGCCCGCCGCGCCGCCGCTCGTCCCGATCCAGAACCCGGCGCGGCGGCCGAACCGGCCCATCAGCGAGGAAAGCGGCGTCGCGGTGAGCATCGAGCCGAGCACGATCATCGAGATCGGCAGCGTCGCCCAGCACGGGTTTGGCGAGAGCATCTGGCCCGCCAGCCCGCCCACGGTGAAGATCATCGGCATCTGCGCGCCGAGGATCGCCTGGGCGAGGATCAGCACGACGACATTGCGCCGCGCACGATGGGAATAGTCGGGCAGGGGGGCGGTAACTTCCATTCCGCCTGCCTAGTCCGGCCCGGCGCGCTTCGGCAAGCGCTTCGTTGTCACAGGTACAATTGCCGTGGCGCGCCGCTCATGCGTCGGGCGGAACAAGGCCGAGACCGCGGAGGTAGATGCCGATCCCCGCCTCCAGCAACTCCTCGGGCGGGAAGGGCGCCCGCGCGCCCGGCGTCCCGCGCGAGAACAGCTCCACCACGCCGTGGCTCATGGCCCAGACATGGGCGGAGAACATTGCGGCCGGCGGTCGGCGATCCGCCGGAATATGCTTCGACAGCGCCTCTGCGGCGCGGGTGAAGACCTGCCGCGCACGCTCCGATGCTCGCGCCAGTTCCGGCCCGGTATTGAGCGATATGCCGCTTTCGAACATTGCCATGTAGTGGCCGGGGAATTTGCGTGCGAACGCCAGATAGGCACGCCCCGTCGACTCGAACGCCGCCAGAGCGGTCGGCCGGCCGCCGTCATAGGCATGTTCCATCAGGTCCGCGAATATCTCGAAGCCCTGCCGCGCGCATTCCGCGATCAGGTCCTCGCGCCCGGCAAAGTGGCGATAGACAGCCGCCGGCGTGACGCCGGCCGCTTTCGCCGCGTCCGAGAGCGTGAAGCCCTGAGGGCTTTTCTCCGCGATCAGGTCAAGCGTCGCCTCGACAAGCGCCTGACGAAGATTGCCATGATGGTAGCCGCGTTTAGCCATCCAGAAGGCCCGGCCCGCCGCACATCCTGTCGTCTGCCTTGCCGATCGCTTCGCGGTCCTTGCCCGCGTAGTCCACGGCGTTCAAAACCGTCTGGATCGCCGCGATGCGCGCGCGCTTCTTGTCGTCGGCGCGGATCACCGTCCACGGCGCGTGATCGGAATGACTCGCTTCAAGCGTCTCGCGGATCGCCGCGGTATATTCGTCCCATTTCTTCAGGCCCTCGACGTCGATCCAGCTGAGTTTCCATTGCTTCAGGGGGTCTTTCTCCCGCGCAAGGAACCGGCGCAGCTGTTCGGCGCGGCCGACATTGAGCCAGAGTTTCACCAGCGTGATGCCCTCGTCGACGATCATCTTCTCGAATTCCGGCAACTGGCGGAAGAACAGCTTGCGCTGCTCGGGCGTGCAGAAACCGAAGACATGTTCGACGACGCCCCGGTTGTACCAGGACCGGTCGAAAAGCGCGATTTCGCCCGCCGCCGGCAGCCAGTCGATGTAGCGCTGGAAGTACCACTGCGTCGCTTCGCGCTCGGTCGGCTTCGGGAGGGCAACGATATAGGCATTGCGGGGATTGAGGTTCTCGCGCATCCGCTCGATCGCGCCGCCCTTTCCGGCGGCGTCGCGGCCCTCGAAGACAACGCAAAGCCGCTTGCCGCCGCCGCGCAGGTCGTGGAGCATCTTCACCAGCTCGACCTGCAGCTTCTCCATCTGTTTGTCGTAGTCCTTGCCCTTCATCTCGGCGTCGTAGGGATAGGTTTCCGACAGGATGTCGTCCTTCCCACCCGTCTCGATGGCCTTTCGGATCGCCGCCGGCGCGCCGGTTTCAAGGTACTTGGTGATGTCGCCCACGAAGGGGATCGCCTGCGGCGCGGACGCCTTTGATTTTGCCATCGGAATGCCTCCACTGATACGTGTCTCAGTATGGCGATTGCGCGGGCGCGTTCAATCGCGCAGCACCGCCTCGGCCACCCGGTCTGCTATCCCCTCAGATCGGTGGTTTCCTTGCCGATCCGCTCCATCTCGAACGGAGTCGTGAGGTAGATTTCGCTGATCCAGTTGCCGTAGAGCAGATGCGCATGGCTGCGCCAGCGGTTGAGCGGCTGGCGGCCCGGATCGTCATCGGGATAGTAGTTCATCGGCACATTGATCGACGTTCCGCTGGCGATGTCGCGGTCGTATTCTTCCTTCAGCGTGCCGCTGTCATATTCGAAATGGTTGAAGATGTAGAGCGACCGCCGGCCCGGGTCCTCGACAAGGCAAGGGCCAACCTCGTCCGAGCCGAGCAGCGTGCGCAGACCCGGCGCGGCGTCAATTTCATCCTGCCGCATCTCGGTCCAGCGGCTGACCGGGATGACGAAATCGTCGGAAAAGCCCCGCAGATATGGCGATGCGGCCGCAAGATTGCGGTGCCGGAAGCAGCCGAAGGCCTTGTGGTCCAGCATGTGTTTGTTCACGCCGTGGAAGTGATGGATCATCGCCATGCCGCCCCAGCAGACGCCGAAGGTCGAATGAACGTTGGTCTGGGTCCAGTCCATGACCTCGCAAAGCTCGTCCCAATAGGTCACTTCCTCGAACGGCAGATGTTCGATCGGGGCGCCGGTGATGATCAGGCCGTCGAACTTCTCGTCCTTCACCTCCTGGAAGGGGCGGTAGAATTCTTCCATGTGCTCGGCGGCGGTCGTCTTCGTCTGATGCTCGCTCATCCGGATCAGCTGGAAGTCGATCTGGAGCGGTGTCGCGCCGATCAGCCGGGCGAACTGGTTCTCGGTCTGGATCTTCTTCGGCATCAGGTTGAGAAGCCCGATGCGCAGCGGCCTGATATCCTGATGCGCCGCGCGGTCCGGCGTCATCACCATCACGCCTTCCTTCGAAAGCGTGTCGAAGGCCGGCAGGGTGCTGGGCAGCGTAATGGGCATCGGGATACTCCTCATCGAACAGCCGAGATAGGACGATCAGCCGCGCGCCTCAAGGGCGCGCGCGACGAGGTCTTCGAAATCACCCGGCGAGCGGATGGTGGCCACATCCTCGGCCGTCACGCTGACGCCCCAGTTCTGCGCCATCGCTTCGTAGAGCGGCTGGCGGTGGCGCAGCGCGCGTTCGAACATCCAGCGCAGGAAGCCGTCGGGATCGACCTCTGCCTCGTCCTGTCCGGTTTCCGACAGGTGCTCTGCCCAGCCCGCGCGCAGGAAATCGGGCTGGTAGTACATCGGCTTGGGCGAGGTTCGGGCGCGCCGGATGAGTTCGGCGGTATGGGCCTCATTCCCGGCGATCCAGACCATCAGCACCGCGTTGGAGAGCGTGCCGAGGACCGGATCGGCAGGATCGGCCGGGTCGACGACCTCGCAGATCGAACCGCCGGAATCGCAGATGAAATGGTCGTAGCCGTAAAGCGACTGCGCCCGGTCGGCGAAATGCGCGGTGTCGAGAAGCGCGGCGACCTCCGCCGTCCGGTGCTGATCCTGCCGCCGCATGTATTCATCGAAGGGCAGGCCGCCCTTCGCCGGATCGCCGGGCTTTCCAAGATAGGTGGAAAGCGGCGCGAGGTTGTTGAAGGTGATGTTGGACGTGATGTGGACACTGTCCGTCATCAGCAATTCGCGCAGAAGCGGCACTTTCATCGCCTCGCGCTTGAAGTTGTCAGCGATGTGCTCGCCCATGTAGCGGGTGCCGATGCGGTAGTCGATCGAGTAGTGGAACCAGTTCCCGTCCGCGCGCAGCAGGTTCGAGACATGGGTCTTGCCGAGTCCGGACATCCCGAAAACCAGCACACGCTTACGCGCCGCATCCCGCCATTGCCGTGCCGTTTCGTAGATCATCGTCGCCATCCCGCATTGTCGTGACCGCTCCTAACGGCAAGCCGACGGAATTTCACGCGAATTCTGCGCCACAAACGCAAACGGCCCCGCCTGTGGCGGGGCCGTGCAACGCCCGGTGAAGGACTTTAGAACGAATAACCGACCCGGATACCGGCGCCGAAACCCTCGTTGTCGGCGAAGTTCGAACCGATCGTGGTTGTCGTCGCATCGCCGATATCGACATAGCGGATACCGCCGGTGATCTTGACGTTGTCGATCGTATAGGTCGCCGCCGCGCCGATGCTCTTGTAGCCGTCGGTCGGGCCGAGGTTCCCGACGGGCGAGCCGTCCGTCTTCTCATACCCGAAGA
Organism: Alphaproteobacteria bacterium; assembly: GCA_030429495.1. Taxonomy (GTDB): domain Bacteria; phylum Pseudomonadota; class Alphaproteobacteria; order Rhodobacterales; family Rhodobacteraceae; genus Albidovulum. Next base: position 113,125 of record JAUIFH010000003.1, read on the forward strand.
GCAGCGCGCCGGACCATTGTTCGTTGAACTTGCGGCCGACACCGAGGTTGTAGGTGATGGTGTCGGTCGAATAGGACACGATCGGCGCGCCCAGGAACGGCGGCGTGATGTCGGTCGCGGTCCAGTCAACCCAGCGGATCGAGCCGAAAAGCAGCGTATTGGCGGCAATGCCCGTCTGGAACTCGAGGTTCAAGGACTGCGGCAGTTCCACGTCCATCGTGCCGGTCAGCGGGATCGCCGCGAGGCCCGTTTCGGTTGTGTCGAAACTGTGCTCCATCTTGGAGTTGTAGGTCAGCGCGACACGGGCAGCGATTTCCGGCTTTTCCCAAGCCACACCAACCACATAGCCGAGCTGGAGATCGGTGTCGGCGGCGAGGTTGTAGTTGGTGAACGCGGCCGATACCGCCGGCGCGATGATCTGAAGGTCACCCTTGACGGCCTGAGCGCGCAGACCGCCATAGACCGAGAAGTTCGACGGCATCTTGTAACGCAGAAGGCCGGTTACAGCCGTGGAACGAACCTTGGCGTTCGAACCCGCGAACGGGTAGGGCGCGGCACTTGCCGGATAGTCGACATCGGCTCCGATCGGCTGGTCGATGATTAGCGCAACGTCGAGCTTGTCGCTGAGCGCCCGCTTGTAGCCGAGCGAATAGGTCAGATAGGACGTGGCCATGTCGCCGCTCGGCAGGGCGCCGCCGAAGACGCCACTCACGGTCGGGCTGAATGAACCGAGCGTGAACTCGGCATATTCGCCCTGCTCGAACAGGATTGCCACGGATTGCGCGGAGCGCTCCATGCCGCCGGCCACAGCCGACGTCGCGCTGAGGGCGAGTCCCCCCGCCGCCACTAGTAAACGGTTCATTTTTTTCATCCCTAACGGTAGTGATTGCGACAGTTTTTTTTATTTTAGCCTAGGCGCCGTGTTTCCCGCCCGTCAATCAATGACGTAACGTTCGATAATCCCGTCATGTGGATTTTACGTTACGGAACTCCGATCCGGCGCGGATATTGATCCAGTTCGCCGCGATGATGATGGCGCCGCCGACAAGAACCCAAAGGTCGAGCGGCTCCGAGTAGAACGCCGTCCCGACGAGCGCGATGACCGGCAGGCGCAGGAAGTCCACCGGTGCCACGACCGATGCCGGCGCGAGGCTCAGGGCCTTCGTCAGGCTGAAATGCGCGATCAGGCCGGCAAGGCCCATGACGATCACCCACGGCAGAACCGCGCGCGACGGCAGTGCGACTTGTCCGTCATATCCCGCGCAGATCAGGCCGAAGAGGGTCTGCATGGTGGCGAGCCAGAACAGGATGCAGATGATTGTCGTCACCCGCGTAAGCCGCTTGGTGACGATCGAGGTGCCGGCGAAACCCACCGCGCAGAGCAGGGCGGCAAGCAGGCCGACGGACAGCCCGCCCGACCCGAATGGCTGCGCCACGATCAGGATGCCGGTGAAGCCAATCGCAACGGCAAGCAATTTTTTCCGGGTGAGTTGCTCGGACAGGAAGAATGGCGCGGACAGCGCGAGGATGAGTGGATTCGAGAACTCAACCGCGAAAAGTTGGGCGAGCGGGATTAGCGCCAGCGCATAGAGCCAGAGATTCTGCGCGGCGAAATGGATCACATTGCGAAGCGCGTGGAGCTTGAGGTCGGCGGTGCCGATCTCGCGCCAGCGGCCCGTTGCGGCGGCGACCACGACGACGACGATAACGCCGATCAGTGAGCGGTAGAACATCATCTCGAACGTGTCGAGCGCCCCGCCGATTTCGCGGCCCGAAATCGCCAGGAACGAAAACCCGATGATGGAGCCGGTCATCCACAAGGCCCCTGCAAGGGGCCGGTTCTGCTGTTCGCTCATGTCGGCTCCGCCTCGCCCCACGCGCCGGAAGTTGCGTCCATGCTCCGGGTAGCGCGAACGGCGCAGGCATGAAAGGCCGCTGGATCATTGGTGCAGCAGGCCACCGGCGGACCGCGACCGAAAAGCCGCAGGCCGCGGGAAAATGGCCAATCGCAACTCCTCGCCCCTCGCCTGAGGGCTGCGCGAGCGCCATCTTGGCGGCAGAAGGAAGAAGGGGATACGGACCATGACGTTCAAGCCTCCGGCGCCCACGCCCGCCGGGTTGTGGCGGCGCACACCACCGGCGATCTTTCCGCCGATCATGGGATTGTTCGGTCTGGGCCTTGCCTGGCGGCGTGCGGCAGACACGCTCGCCGTCACCTACGGTCCGGCAGAGGCGATTATCGGCGCGGTCACGCTGCTGTTTCTCTTCGCCTTTCTTGCCTATCTCGTGAAGACCGCGCGCCGGCCGGCGGTCGTGCTCGAAGATCTGCGCATCCTTCCGGGGCGCGCCGGGATCGGGGCCATGGTTCTGTGCTTCTATCTGATGTCCATAGCGCTTGAGCCCTACGGGACGGCCGTCGCCCGCGCGATCTTCTTCGGGGGGCTGGGCCTGCACACGCTATTGGTTCTTGTCCTCATTTATCGGCTCGCCACCGGGCCCGCCGAACAGCGGCGGGTCACCCCGGTCTGGCATCTGAATTTCGTGGGCTTCATCATCGGCGCGCTGGCCGCGATTCAGTTCGGCTATTATCTGCTTTGCCTCTCGCTCTTCACCATAACGCTGTTCATCGCGGCCTTTATCTGGGCAGCAAGCGCGGACCAGGGCCTCCGGGAAACCGTGCCGGCGCCACTCAGGCCGTTGCTTGCCATCCACCTCGCGCCGGCCGCGCTGCTCGGCCTTGTCGCCGGCGCAATGGGATTGACAACCGCCGCGCAGTTCTTCGCGGCAATCGCCGCGGCCATTCTTCTGTGGCTGGTGATCCGGGCCCGCTGGCTGACCGCGGCCGGGTTCTCGCCGCTTTGGGGCGCGTTCACCTTTCCGCTTGCAGCCGCGGCCTCACTCTGGCTCACGCTCGGAGGCGTATGGCTTTGGCCGGGCATTGGCGCGCTGGTCGCGGCCACGCTGATGATCCCCGCAATCACGTTCCGGGTGCTCCGACTTTGGGCGCGGGGGCAACTGGCCATCAAGACCAACGCCGCCATCGCCTGAGGCGTTTCGGGCTTCCATTGAAACAGCAACGTTCAGCATTCGAACGAAAGAGGTTCGAATGCTGATCCGGTGCAAACAAAAACACCTTAGATCAACGCGACCCAGGCCCTCGCGATGGCAAGCCCGGCATCATCCGCGGCGGGGCCAAGTACCGCCGCCATCTCCGGATGGGCGGCGGCCCAGCCGGGATGCATCGCCTCGGCAGCAGCCGCGGCTTCCCGCGACCATTGGGCGACGACGTCGCGGCTCGCCTCGAAATGGAACTGGGTTCCGTAAGTCGCGCGCCCGATGCGGAAGGCCTGATGCGCGACCGCACCGGACCGTGCCAGATGGCACGCCGTTTCGGGCAGGGTGAACGTGTCGCTGTGCCATTGAAAGGTTCGGAACTCGGCCCCGGCTGCGGCAAGGACGGGATCGTCGCGCCCGGCTTCCGTCACGCTCACATTCTGCCAGCCAAATTCCGGCGCGGTGCCAAGGATGTTCCGCGCACCGTAGCCGCGCGCGAGGATCTGCGAACCCAGGCAAATGCCAAGGACGGCACGGTCCGCCGCACCGAAGTCGCGCATCAGGGTCGCGAGCGCGCCGAGATAGGGGTGGCTATCATCGGCCCGCGCCGATTGCTCTCCGCCGAAGACGACCAGCGCGTCGAAATCCGCGGGTCCGTCCGGCAGTGCTTCGCCCGCATGCGGACGGAACACGCGGGTTTTGGCCCCGGCTTCGTCAAGCGCCACGCCGACCTGGCCGAAATGCGTGCCCGCCATGTTCTCGACGATCGCGACTCGCATCTGCGTCTCCTTCCAAACCCTCCGGGTGATTGACCATGCCGCTGGGCATTGTGCAACGCCCCGGCTGCGGCCGGAACTAGGGCTTGCCATCCCGCCGCCCATGTGAAACAGGGAAGCGCCAAACGAAAGCTCCCCCATTGGAGGTCCCCATGGAGATTCGCGAGGCCCTCACTTTCGACGACGTGCTTCTGGTGCCGGCCGCATCCAGCGTCCTGCCGGCTGATGCCGACACCTCGACCTGGGTAACGCAGTCGATCCGTCTGAACATCCCGCTCCTGTCCTCAGCGATGGACACGGTGACAGAGGCGCGGATGGCCATCGCGATGGCGCAGGCCGGCGGGATCGGCGTCATCCACCGCAATCTCGATATCGAGCAGCAGGCAGCCGAGGTCAGCCGCGTGAAGCGGTTCGAGAGCGGCGTCGTCTACAACCCGATCACGCTGACCCCGGACCAGACGCTGGCGGATGCCAAGGCATTGCAGGAGCGTTACAACGTCACCGGTTTCCCAGTTGTGGACGATACCGGCCGCGTCGTAGGGATTGTCACCAACCGCGACATGCGTTTCGCTTCCGATGATAAAACGCCGGTCCGGGTGATGATGACCGCCGACAACCTCGCGCTGCTGACGGAGCCCGCCGACCTGGACGAGGCGAAATCGCTGATGAAGGCGCGGCGGATCGAGAAGCTTCTCGTGACGGACGGGCAGGGCAAACTCACCGGCCTTCTGACGCTGAAGGATACCGAGAAGGCGGTCCTCAACCCGCATGCCTGCAAGGACGAACTGGGCCGGCTCCGGGTCGCGGCTGCCTCCACCGTCGGGGATGCCGGCTTCGCCCGCAGCCAGGCGCTGATCGAAGCAGGCGCGGACATGGTGGTGATCGACACCGCGCATGGCCATTCAGAGGGCGTGGCCAAAGCGGTAGAGCGGATCAAGGCGCTGTCGAACTCCGTTCAGGTCGTGGCCGGCAACGTCGCGACCGCCGAGGCGACGCGCGCCCTGATCGCCGCCGGTGCGGATGCGGTGAAGGTCGGGATCGGGCCGGGTTCGATCTGCACGACGCGGATCGTCGCCGGTGTCGGCGTGCCGCAACTGACCGCGATCATGGATGCGGCGGGCGCGGCGGGCGACGTTCCGGTCATCGCTGATGGCGGCATCAAGTATTCCGGCGATTTCGCCAAGGCGATCGCAGCCGGCGCGTCCTGCGCCATGGTTGGCTCGGCAATTGCCGGCACGGATGAAAGCCCCGGAGAAGTCATTCTCTATCAAGGCCGTAGCTTCAAGAGCTATCGTGGCATGGGCAGTCTCGGCGCCATGGCGCGCGGCTCGGCGGACCGGTATTTCCAGAAAGACGCCGCGTCCGACAAGCTGGTGCCGGAAGGAATCGAGGGGCAGGTGCCTTACAAGGGCACCGCATCGGCTGTCGTTCACCAGCTGGTCGGCGGTCTTCGCGCGGCGATGGGCTATACTGGCAATCGTACGGTGGCCGAGATGCGCAAGAATTGCCGGTTCGTGCGGATCACCGGGGCAGGACTGAAGGAAAGCCATGTCCACGACGTGCAGATCACACGCGAGTCGCCGAACTACCGGGTGATGTGAACACGCAGGGATTCAAGATGTTGCACGGCGTTCCTCGCGAGGTTGAGGGGGCGGTCGCATGACCCCCTCGGCGCGGGTCGCGGCTGCGGCGGGAATTCTCGACGACATCCTCGCCGGTGCGCCGGCCGAGCGGGCGCTGACCAACTGGGCGCGCGGTAACCGTTTCGCCGGCTCGGGCGACCGCAATGCGATCCGCGATCATGTGTTCGACGCGCTGCGCTGCCTACGGTCCCACACCGCGCATGCCGGTGCGGCATCGCCATCGGGCCGGGCGCTGATGATTGGCGGCATCGCCGCCGCCGGCGGCGATCCGGACACGGTTTTTACCGGCGACGGCTACGGGCCGGCACCAATGACGCAGGCCGAACGCGACGCCCTTGCCGCAGCGCCGGGAGTGGGGACCTGGCCCGAGGCGGTCGCGCTCGATTGCCCCGACTGGCTGGTCCCCGCGCTACGCGGGTCGCTCGGACCCGATTTTGCATCCGTGATGGTGGCGATGCAGCGGCGGGCGCCGGCCTTTCTCCGCGTCAATGCCGCGCGGGCCGCGCGCGAGCAGGCCGCCGAAGCGCTTGCCGCCGAGGGCATCGCGACCACGCCTCATCCGCTAGCGAGCCTCGCACTTGAAGCGACTGTAAATGCACGGAAAGTCAGTGGATCTAGCGTCTATCGCGACGGGCTCGTCGAACTTCAGGATGTGAGCCCGCAGGCTGCTGTGGAGGCCCTTCCGCTCCGCGCGGGCCACCGCGTTCTCGACTATTGCGCGGGCGGCGGCGGAAAGACGCTGGCGATGGCCGCCCGCTGCCCCGGCACGTATGACGCGCATGACACCGATCCGTCGCGGATGCGCGATCTGCCGGTCCGTGCCCGCCGCGCCGGGGTCGATGTCTCGCTTCGCCGGGATGCGGAGCTTGCACCCGGCGGCTATGACCTCGTTCTGCTGGACGTGCCCTGTTCGGGGACAGGAACATGGCGCCGCGCGCCGGATGCGCGCTGGACGCTGACCTCGGAGCGGCTGGCCGGTCTCGTCACCCTTCAGGCAGCGATACTCGACCGCGCCCACGGCTTCGTGGCACCCGGCGGGACGCTCGCCTACATGACCTGTTCTCTCCTGAATGCGGAGAACGGCGACCAGGTCGCGGACTTCCTCCGGCGCTCGCCCGGCTGGCGGCTTCTGCATGAACGGCGGTTCACGCCTCTGGATGGCGGTGACGGATTCTACAGCGCTCACTTGACGCGTGCCACAGGACCATAATACTCAATTTTTAGTTGTGTTTCGACACCGGTTAATTGCCGTTTAAGCATTTCGGGTCCGAATGCACGGGGAACCGAATCTTGAAGGAGGCACGTGGGTGTCACATCCGGCGCTTTCTCCGCACCCTTTGATCCGCACCGCAATGACGTTTGCGCCGCGGATTCGCTATCTCCTCGCCGCGGCGGCAGGCAGTGCGGCACTTGCGCTCGGATTCGCGGGCGGCATCATCGGTTTGGCGGGGCTGTCGGCGGCCGGGACATTCGCGATGCTCGCGGTCCTCATCTTCGGCCTTTCGGCCAGCCATGGCCGGTCCTACCGGGATCTTCAGGGCCAGATCGCGGAATTCATCGCCCATGACGCCTCCCCAAGCTTCACGACCGATGCGGAGGGAGAGATCGGCACCTGCAACCACGCGGCGGAAGGGCGTTTCGGCGCCTGCGCCGGTCAGACGCTCGCGGCGACGCTGACCGAGGTCTTTGCCAACCCCGCTGCCATTCTGTTCCGGCTTCAGAACCGGGCTGAGGCGACCGGCGCCGCGCATGAGGATCTCGTGACCCGCCGCGGTCATGTCCGGCTTGCCGTCCACCGCGTTGGCGAGGCAGGATTTCTCTGGCGGCTTGAGGACATGGCCGAACGCGCGGCGGGCGGGCGCGGGGCAGAGACGATCAGTATTCCGATGCTGACCGTGTCCAAGACCGGCACGATCCTGTTCATGAACGAGGCATTGCGCAGGCTGGTCGGAGCGCGGGTTCGGACACTCGACCGGATCTTCGCCGACCTTCCCGTACGGCCCGGGGAAGAGCATGAGATTTCGGGGGCGAAAGGGCCGGTGCGCGCGCTCGTCGCTTCGGTCGAAAGCGCCGGCGGCCGGCGTGAGCTCTACTTTCTTCCTGCGGCCGAAACCGCTGGCCATTCAGCCGATCCGACCGCGTTCGAGACGTTGCCCGTCGCGCTTCTGCGCCTCGATGCCGAGGGTCGGCTTTGCGAGGCAAACCGCGCCGCGCGCACCCTTCTCGGGGAGGCGCGGCCCGGCACCGAACTCGCGAACCTTCTCGAAGGGCTCGGCCGGCCGGTCGGCGACTGGCTGGCCGACACGATCGCCGGCCGCGGCAATCGTCGGCCCGAGGTTCTTCGGGTGCGGCGTACGGATGCCGACACCTATCTTCAGGTCACGCTGACCCGGGTCATTCAGGACGGTCAGCCGGCGCTGGTCGCGGTTTTGTCGGATGCAACCCAGTTCAAGACGCTCGAGGCGCAGTTCGTCCAGAGCCAGAAGATGCAGGCGATCGGGCAGCTCGCCGGTGGTGTCGCACATGATTTCAACAATCTCCTGACCGCGATCTCGGGCCATTGCGACCTGCTGCTGCTGCGCCATGACAAGGGCGATCCGGACTATGGCGACCTCGTTCAGATCAATCAGAACGCCAACCGCGCGGCGAGCCTTGTCGGCCAGCTCCTTGCGTTCTCGCGCAAGCAGACGCTGACGCCGACTGTCCTCGATTTGCGCGACACCCTGTCTGACCTTGCCCATCTGCTCAACCGACTTGTGGGGGAGCGGGTCCGGCTGACCCTGTCGCATGACCCGGACCTTTCCCCGATCCGCGCCGACAAGCGGCAACTGGAACAGGTCATCATGAACCTTGTCGTCAACGCCCGCGATGCGATGCCCGAAGGCGGCGAGATCCGGATCGAGACCGAAACGGTGACCCTTTCGGAGGAGATGCGCCGTGATCGGGCGACGCTTGCCCCGGGCGACTATGTCGTCGTGCGGGTCAGCGACGAGGGGACCGGCATTGCGCCGAAACAGCTGCCGAAGATATTCGAGCCGTTCTTCACGACCAAGCGACAGGGCGAGGGGACCGGCCTCGGCTTGTCGACCGCCTATGGTATCGTAAAACAGACTGGAGGGTTCATCTTTTGCGACAGCGTGCAGGGCCGGGGATCGACCTTCACGCTATTCTTCCCTGCCTACGACCAACCCGACGAGGCCGTGGCGGAACCCGCGCCGGTTCCGGCCCCGCGCAGGACATCGCAAAACGGCGAAGGCGTCGTCCTTCTGGTCGAGGACGAGGCGCCGGTGCGTGCGTTCGCCAGCCGGGCGCTGCGAATGCGAGGCTATACCGTCATCGAGGCCGAAAGCGCGGAAGAGGCGCTGGCGATGCTGGAGGACGATCGTCTTGCGGTGGACGTATTCGTGACGGACGTCATCATGCCGGGTATGGACGGCCCGTCCTGGGTGCGCGAGGCGCTGAAGGAACGGCCCGACACCCGTGTCGTCTTCGTATCCGGCTATTCCGAGGAAAGCCTGACGCAGAACCGCGAGAGGATCCCCAATTCGGTGTTCCTGCCAAAGCCGTTCTCGCTCAGCGAACTTACCGCGACCGTGCGGGGGCAGTTGCACTGAGAGGCGGCTCAGCCGGCGGCGTCAGCCTTCAGCGTCTCGTAAAGCGCGAAGTCACGCCAGTAATCCGCCCGGAGCCGCGCCTCAAGATCCGGCGCGAGGTCTAGCTGCCCCTCGGGCGAGACATTGAGCCTTGGCAGCGAGATTTCGCAATCGAGGCGGTCTTCGAGAAAGGCCACGAAACTACCCATGTCGTCGTAGCGGAACAGCCGGTCCACCCCGGGTCCCTTGTCCGGGACAAGAAAGCGGCTTTGCCGCCCGACATTGGCGAATTCGGGCTGCGGTTCGGACAGATAGCCCTCGACGAAGCTGTTGAACGTAATCCCGACCGTGCTGCGCTCCGGCCGGCTGCCATTCACGCGCTGGCGGTATCGATACCAGCTTCCGAGCCAGTCGAGCGGCTCGCGCATCACCGCGACGACAAGAAAGTCCTCGTCCGCGGCCTTCTCGAGATAGGGCGCGAGATAGCGCCAGTATCGGAAGGCCGACGTGTGCTTGAGTTCCGGCGGACGTTGAATCACGACGCTCGCCAGCGGCTCCAACGCGGCCTCGATGGCGGTCGAGCCTGTCTTGGGTGTCGCCAGATAGACCAGCCTTTGCTTCCAGAAAACCAGCATGCCGCGCCTTTCCTTGCCGCCCGTAACGGAATCCACATCGCCGTTAACTAAAGATTTACCGGATGGAGAAAAAGTCGATTTTCAGAAATTACGGTTGAAATGTTCTTCTTTTGATCTCATAAGAATGAGAACAAGAGGCGAACGCAGGCGAAGATTGCCGCGCCCGGCAGGGTGTGAAATAAGGAACCGAACAATGGCAGTGACGAACCTTCTCGACATGAACGACAAGCGCTCCACGGACAAACAGAAGGCGCTGGATTCGGCGCTGGCCCAGATCGAACGGCAGTTCGGCAAGGGCTCCATCATGAAGCTCGGCGTCGACAGCCCGGTGATGGAGATCGAGTCGACCTCGACCGGGTCGCTCGGCCTCGACATCGCGCTCGGGATCGGCGGGCTTCCGAAGGGCCGGATCGTGGAGATCTACGGGCCCGAAAGCTCCGGCAAGACGACGCTGACGCTGCATGTGGTGGCGGAAGAGCAGAAAAAGGGCGGCGTCTGCGCCTTCGTTGACGCCGAACACGCGCTCGATCCGCAATATGCCAAGAAGCTGGGCGTGAACCTCGATGAACTGCTTATCAGCCAGCCCGATACCGGCGAACAGGCGCTCGAAATCGTCGATACGCTGGTCAGGTCGGGGGCGGTCAGCCTGGTCGTCGTCGACTCGGTCGCGGCGCTGACGCCGAAATCCGAACTCGAGGGCGACATGGGCGATTCGAGCGTCGGCGTTCACGCGCGACTGATGAGCCAGGCGATGCGCAAGCTGACCTCGTCGATCAGCCGGTCCAACTGCATGGTTATCTTCATCAACCAGATCCGGATGAAGATCGGTGTCATGTTCGGCAGCCCGGAGACGACGACGGGCGGCAACGCGCTGAAGTTCTACGCTTCGGTCCGCCTTGATATCCGCCGTATCGGCGCGATCAAGGACCGTGACGAGGTTGTCGGCAACGCCACGCGCGTCAAGGTCGTCAAGAACAAGGTTGCCCCGCCGTTCAAGGAAGTCGAATTCGACATCATGTATGGCGAAGGGATATCCAAGACCGGCGAGTTGATCGACCTTGGCGTGAAGGCAGGCGTGGTTGCGAAATCAGGCGCCTGGTATTCCTACGGCGACGAGCGCATCGGTCAGGGCCGCGAGAACGCCAAGCAGTTCCTGAAGGACAATGCCGGCGTGGCATACGAGATCGAGGACAAGATCCGCGCGAGCCATGGACTCGACTTCGGGGCGTCGGAGGATGACCTGCCGGGCGACGACGAGGTGGTCGAAGCCTGATAGGGCGGGGCAAGCCGAATTTGGCGCGCGCGGCCGGTCAGGGGCGCGCGCGCCGACCCTTTCCGGATATCACGGCGTGGATGATGCTGCACCGCAGGAATATGGACATGGCGCGAGACAAGGGCTAACACGCCAAGGCTGATCCCTTCCGCCCGCGAAAGGCCCCGCCGATGCCCAGCCTGAACGACATCCGTTCCACCTTCCTCGATTTCTTTCGGCGCAACGACCACGAGATCGTCGCGAGTTCTCCGCTGGTGCCGCGGAACGATCCGACGCTGATGTTCGCCAATTCGGGCATGGTGCAGTTCAAGAACCTTTTCACCGGCGTCGAGACACGCGACTACAAGCGCGCCTCGACAAGCCAGAAATGCGTGCGCGCAGGCGGAAAGCACAATGACCTCGACAATGTCGGCTATACGGCGCGTCACCATACCTTCTTTGAAATGCTGGGGAATTTCTCCTTCGGCGACTATTTCAAGAGCGCGGCGATCCCCTATGCGTGGGACCTGCTCACCAAGGATTTCGGGCTGAACAAGGACCGGCTTCTGGTCACCGTCTATCATACCGACGACGAGGCCGCGGCGATCTGGAAGAAGGTCGCGGGCCTGCCTGACGATCGGATCATCCGCATCGCGACCGACGACAATTTCTGGCGCATGGGGCCGACCGGCCCCTGCGGCCCCTGCACCGAGATCTTCTACGATCACGGCGACCACATCTGGGGTGGCCCTCCGGGTTCGGCCGAGGAGGACGGCGACCGGTTCATCGAGATCTGGAACCTCGTCTTCATGCAGTTCGAACAGTTCGAGGACGGCACCCAGAAGGAACTGCCGAACCAGTCGATCGACACCGGGATGGGGCTGGAGCGGATCGGCGCGCTTCTGCAGGGAAAGCACGACAACTACGACACCGACCTCATGCGGTCGCTGATCGAGGCATCCGCTCACGGAACCTCCACCGATCCCGACGGTCCGGGCAAGATCCATCACCGGGTGATCGCGGACCATCTGCGCTCCACCTCGTTCCTGATCGCCGACGGGGTCATGCCGTCGAACGAGGGGCGCGGCTATGTCCTGCGCCGGATCATGCGGCGCGCGATGCGGCATGCGCATCTTCTGGGCGCGGACGACCCGCTGATGTTCCGGCTCGTCCCGGCACTCGTGCGCCAGATGGGCGCGGCCTATCCGGAACTGACCCGCGCGCAGCCGCTGATCGAGGAAACGCTGAAGCTGGAGGAGACGCGCTTCAAGCAGACGCTGGATCGCGGCCTGCGGCTGCTTGACGACGAACTTGACAAGCTGGGCGAGGGGCAGCCACTGCCCGGCGCCGCGGCGTTCAAGCTTTATGACACCTACGGGTTCCCGCTCGATCTTACGCAGGATGCGCTGCGAGAGATGGGACGGGAGGTTGATGTCGCGGGCTTCGACCACGCCATGCAGGAACAGAAGGCAAAGGCGCGCGCCGCCTGGGCCGGCTCGGGCGAGACCAAGGATGCTGCGATCTGGTACGACCTCGCCGAGAAACACGGGCCGAGCGAATTCCTCGGCTACGATACCGAGACCGCCGAGGGGCAGATCGTCGCCATCGTCGCGGACGGGAAGGAAACCGGCTCTGCCCCGACCGGCGCGGCGGTGCAGATCGTCGTGAACCAGACGCCGTTCTATGCCGAATCCGGCGGTCAGGTCGGCGATACCGGACTGATCCGCACCGATACCGGCATGGCGCGCATTACCAACACGAAGAAATCTGCGGGCGTCTTCATCCATATGGCGGAAGTCACCGAGGGCGAAATCGCCCGCGGTCAGCCGGCGAAGCTTGAAGTGTCGCATGGCCGCCGCACAGCGATCCGCGCCAACCATTCGGCGACGCACCTCCTGCACGAGGCGCTGCGCCGTGCGCTTGGCGATCATGTCGCGCAGCGCGGCTCTCTCAACGCCGAAGACCGTCTGCGGTTCGATTTCAGCCATTCCAAGGCGCTGACGGGCGAGGAACTGGCCGGCGTCGAAGTCGAGGTGAACGAATTCATCCGCCAGAACAGCCCGGTCGAAACCCGGATCATGACGCCAGACGATGCACGCGCGCTTGGTGCACAGGCGCTTTTCGGCGAGAAATACGGGGACGAGGTGCGCGTCGTCTCGATGGGTAGTCTTGCCGGGTCGGGCAAAGGCAGCGATGGGGATACCTATTCGCTCGAACTCTGCGGCGGTACCCATGTGCGGCGCACCGGCGATATCGGCGCCTTCGTGACGCTGGGCGACAGCGCGTCCTCCGCCGGCGTGCGGCGGATCGAGGCGCTGACCGGTCAGGCGGCGATGGACTACCTGCGCGGGCAGGACTACCGGCTGGCCGAGGTGGCGTTGGCGCTGAAAGCGCAGGCGACGGATGTACCGGAGCGGGTCCGGGCGCTGCTCGACGAGCGCAAGGCGCTTGCCAATGAGGTCGCGCAACTGCGTCGTGAACTGGCGATGGGCGGCGGCGGGCAGGGTGCTGCTCAGGACCGTGAGGTCAACGGCATCCGCTTCCTGCCGCAGATCGTCTCCGGCGTGTCGGGCAAGGACCTGCCGGCGCTGGTCGATGAACTGAAGTCGAGAGTCGGATCGGGCGCGGTGCTGGTTGTCGCCGATACCGGCGGCAAGGCGGCCGTTGCGGCCGGCGTCACGAATGACCTGACCGCGCGGCTGTCGGCTGTCGACCTGGTGAAGGCTGCGGCGGCGGCGCTTGGCGGCAAGGGCGGCGGCGGCAGGCCAGACATGGCGCAGGCCGGCGGCGCGGACGCGTCGAAGGCGGAAGAGGCGGTCAAGGCCGCCGAAGCGATCATCGGAGGAATGACATGACCGAAACGAAATCCGCACTCTGGATCGCCCATGTGAAGGTCACGGATGCCGAGGCCTACGGCAAATACGCCGAACTCGCCGGCCCGGCGATCGCCAAGCATGGCGGTGCCTTCCTTGCCCGCGGCGGACGCTATGTTCAGCTTGAGGGCAACGACCGGCCGCGCAACGTCGTGGCGCGGTTCCCGTCGCTCGACGCTGCCGTCGCCTGCTACAACAGCGCCGAGTATCAGGCCGCCCTGGCACATGCGAAGGGCGCGTCGGAACGCGACCTGATGGTGGTCGAGGAAGCCTGACGCGTTTCTGCTCTGCCGCGCTTACGCTACCCCTTTGACGTGAAAATGCCCGAAGGGTAGATTAGGCACGAACCACGGCACCTGAGTCCGTGGAGGCTGCGAGGCGGAGCGAGCATGCAGATTGTCTATCCTTCGGGGCGCGGCTGACGATGTGCCGCTGGGCCGCCTATCTCGGCAATCCGATCTTCATCGAGGATATTTTCAGCCGTCCGGGCCATTCGCTTCTGCATCAGAGCCAGTGCGCATCGGAATGCAAATCGGCGATCAATGCCGATGGTTTCGGGGTTGCCTGGTACGGCGAGCGGCGCGAGCCGGGCCTGTTTCGCGACATCCTTCCCGCCTGGTCCGATCCGAACCTCAGATCGCTGACCGAACAGGTGAAATCACCGCTGTTTCTTGCCCATGTCCGGGCCTCCACCGGAACCGCGACCAGCCGCAACAACTGCCATCCCTTTGCCGTTGGCGAATGGTCGTTCATGCATAACGGCCAGATCGGCGGGTACGAGACGTTCCGCCGCGATGCGGAGATGCTGATCCCCGACCATCTCTACCCCCATCGCAAGGGCGCAACCGACAGCGAGGCGCTGTTCCTGGTGGCACTTGGCGAAGGGCTGGCGGAGGACCCGAAGGGCGCGCTCGAACGCGCGACCGCGCGGCTTGAAGCACTGTCCCGACAGAAGGGCAGCGCACCGTATGTGCGCATGACCGTGGCCTTTTCCGACGGACGGCGGCTTTACGCCGCGCGCTATGCCACCGATGCCAACGCCCCCACACTCTATCACCGCTGGTCCGAGACCCGCGGCGGACGCGCGGTCGTTTCCGAGCCGCTGGAAACCGGCCAGTGTTGGGAACAGGTGCCGCCGGGCAGCTTCTGCATCTTCGACGGGGCAGATGTGATGATCGAGTCCTTTGTCCCCGAGGCCCTCGCGCGCGTCGCCTGACGGCGGGTGAAATGTCGTTTTCGCTCACGAAGTGACGCATCCCGCAATCGGAAAGCTGCCGATGCGAGTACAAGATGGCCAACCGATTTTTCAGGAGACTCTGGCGATGAGTGAAGTTGCGGAAGGCCGGCGGGCGCGGGGTGGTGGCGGTGCCGCACGGCGGGCGGAACGGACGGCCGTGCGCATCGAATGCGCGAAGTTCATCGAGCGCAACATTCCCAATCTCGAAATCCTGCATGAAGAGGCGCTGGAGATCATCGAGGCCAATGCCGAGACGATCCTCCAAGAGGTCGGCGTCAATTTCGTCGAAAACCCCGAGGCTCTGAAGCGCTGGAAAGACGCCGGCGCCGATGTCGATGGCGAGCGTGTGCGGATTCCGAAGGGGCTCGCCCGTCAGCTTTGCCAGACCGCGCCATCCTCCTATGTCCAGCACGCCCGCAACCCCGAGCGCAACGTGACCGTGGGGGGCAAGGGCCTTGTCCTCGCGCCGGTATACGGCCCCCCCTTCGTACGCGACGCGGATGGCGGCCGGCGCTACGCAACGCTCGACGATTTCCATAAGTTCGTGAAGCTCGGCTACATGTCGAAATGGCTTCACCACTCGGGCGGCACGGTCTGCGAGCCGACCGATATTCCGGTGAACAAACGTCACCTCGACATGTTGCTCGCCCACATGACGCTTTCCGACAAGCCCTATATGGGCTCGGTGACTGAGCCGGTGCGGGCCGAGGACTCGGTCGAGATGTCGAAGATCCTTTTCGGGTCGGACTTCGTCGACCAGAACACGGTCATGACCTCGCTGATCAACATCAACTCGCCGATGACCTTCGACGGGATCATGATGGGCGCGCTTGAAGTCTACGCGAAGGCCAACCAGGCCGCGATCATCTCGCCCTTCATCGTCGGCGGCGCGATGGCGCCGGTGACGGTCGCGGGCACGCTGACGCAGGTTCTGGCCGAGGTTCTGGCCGGCGTCGCCTACAGCCAGCTTGTCCGTCAGGGCGCGCCGGTGATCTTCGGCGCCTTCGTGACCTCGATCGACATGAACTCAGGCGCGCCGACCTTCGGCACGCCGGAAGCGGCGCACATCACCTACGGAGCGGGCCAGCTTGCCCGCCGCATGGGGCTGCCCTACCGCTCAGCCGGGTCGTTCTGCGGATCGAAGCTGCCGGATGCGCAGGCCGCCTACGAGACCTCGAACTCGCTGAACATGGGTCTGCTGGCTGGCGTGAACTTCATGCTGCATTCCTGCGGCTGGCTTGAGGGCGGGCTGGTCTCGTCATTCGAGAAGTTCGTGATGGATGCAGACCAGCTTGGCGTGCTTCATCATCTGGCGCAGGGCATCGACATGTCGGAAACCGGTCAGGCGATGGACGCGATCCGCGAGGTCGGCCCGGGCGGCCACTACCTTGGCTGCGCCCACACCCAGGCGAACTTCAAGCAGGCCTTCTGGCGGACTCAACTGCTTGACTACAAGCCTTTCGAGACCTGGGAAGAGGAAGGCGCCCGCGATACCGTGGCGCTTGCACGCGAGCGTGTCACGAAGCTTCTGAACGATTATCAGAAGCCGGCGATCGACGCGGGCGTCGAAGAGGCGCTGAACGACTATGTCGCCCGGAAGAAGGCGTCGATGCCGGATGCGTTCATGTAATGCCTCACGGCTTGGAAGGTAAAAGACGGGCCGCTCCGAACAGAGCGGCCCGATTGATTCAGGCCTGACGCGCCGCCGGGAGCAGCCGGCATTCCGCCATCATCGCGATCAGGACCTCGATATGGCGACCGAAGCTGTAGCTTGCGTCGCCGGCCTGCCGCGTCGCCTCGATGCGCGCCTCCTCGGAGATCAGCGCATTCAGCGCACGCTCGGGGTCCGGCGCATCCGAGACACGCATCACCCGTTTCAGGTCCCGGCTGCGGTTATATTCCGCCAGCCCGGCGCGCGCGGCACGAATGAGAAGGCGGGGGCGGCGCAGGGCACCAACGGTCGACAGCAGATCGGACATCGTCATCCTCCTGATTGAACTCTACCAGAGGATGAAACAAGACGGGGCGCCGTTGCCGATTGTTTCGGGGCAGCGTCCGTAAGTTTCAGAAAAATTTATGAATTATCAACAAATCTCTCGAACGGGTCGCCGGTTAACGATCAGGTAACCAATGCAACTGACGGTTGAGTGAAATGCAATTCTGGCGGTTGCGGCCGCCGTAGAAATTCGGGGGAAGCAATGACGGTTACGGCCCGATTGCCAGCGGCTCTGCCCGGCTGGCTGCCAGAGAACGCACGCCTTTATCTGCGTCACGTCGAGGAGGGGCTGTCGCTGCGCGCACTCGCCCGGACAGAAGGTTGTCACCCCTCGACCGTCCTCCGCAAGGTCCGCGCGTTCGAAAACCGACGGGACGATCCACTGATCGACGAAGCGATGAACCATCTCGGGCACCTGCATGTGGCCGTCACCGATCCCGCCGGAACACTCACAACCTCGCAACAGACAACAGGACAGGAAGGAAATAACCGTATGAGCGCACCGATCCGTTCGACCCAGATGCCGATCACAGACGAGCAGACCTTGGACCGCGAGGCGCGCCGTATCCTGCGCCGCCTTTGCGAAATCGGCGCCGTGCTGGTGGTGGCGGCCGAGATGGACAAGGCCGTGGTGCTGAAAGGCACGGTGCGCACCGCCGTCGTCGATCGCACGGTTGCGCAGGCTTTCGCAGTGAAGGACTGGATCGCGGTCCAAACCGCGGGCCGCGTCACCACGTATCAGATCACGCCGACAGGGCGCGCCGCCTTGAAGCGGCTGCTGGCCGAGGATCAGGCCACCCGTGCGCCGGGCCTGGCAGAGGCCCAGACGCCGTTTGCCGAACAGCACCGCGACTGGGACGAACGCGCGGTGATGGAGCCGGGCGCTTCGTCGCCCCGGCGGATGCGCTACAACCTTGCCGAAAGCCCACTTTCCGTGCTCGCACGGCGTAAGGAAAAGGATGGAAAGCCGTTCCTCACCGCCGATCTGGTCGCTGCGGGCGAGCGCCTGCGCGAGGATTTCGAACTGGCACAGATGGGGCCGCGCGTGGCACAGAACTGGGACCGGTTCCTGACAGCGGGTGATCGCGGAACCCTTGGCAATGGTGCCGGGGGCGGGGGCGGTTCAGGTCGCGCCCGCGACCGCGTCGCGGCTGCGCTTCGCGACCTCGGCCCGGGTCTGGGCGACATGGTGCTGCGCTGCTGCTGCTTTCTCGAAGGGCTGGAAGCGGCCGAAAAGCGGCTTGGCTGGTCGGCGCGGTCCGGCAAGATCGTTCTCCGGATCGCGCTGCAAAGGCTCAAGCGGCACTACGATGAGACCAACGGCGGCCGCGCGCCGCTGATCGGCTGACGGGCCACTGTCTGAAAAGACCGGGGGCGCGAACGCCCCCGGTTACAATATCGGCGGCTGGTATCAACCACGTGCGCGGGTCAGGCCGGCACTGTGGGCGATGCCCGCAACCGCACCACCTGCCAGCGGCGCAAGGATGAAGACCCAGAGATCGGCCAGCGCGGCACCGCCCGCGAAAAGCGCCGGGCCGATGGAGCGGGCCGGGTTCACAGAGACACCGGTCACGTTGATGCCGACAAGGTGGATGCCCGTCAGCGTCAGACCGATGGCAAGACCTGCCATTGCGGCAGGCGCACCTTCCTGCGTGGCCCCGAGTATCACGGTCACGAAAAGGAACGTCGCCACGAATTCGAAGAGAAGCGCGGCCGTAACGGTATACTCGCCCAGGTAACCGGGTCCGTAACCGTTCTGGCCCAACCCGTTCTCGGCAACCGAATAGTCGGCCTTGCCGCTCGCGATCATCAGGATGACCAGCGCGCCGACGATTGCGCCGGCGACCTGCGCGACGGCGTAACCGATGAAGTCTCCGCCGCTCATGCGACCGGCCGTGACCATGCCCAGCGAGACGGCGGGGTTCAAATGAGCGCCCGAAATCGCCCCGAGCCCGTAGGCTGCCGCGACGATCGACAGGCCGAAGGCCAGCGCGATGCCGTGCATCCCGATATGTTCCCCCATCAGCACGGCGGAGCCGACGCCGAAGAAGACGAGGATGAAGGTGCCAATGAATTCGGCGATGAGTTTCTTGGACATGATGCCTCCCGACCCGTTACAGTCGCGCAGGGCGTGCTTCCGCGTTGTATTCCTGCGCCATAAGTCCTATCTGGTGCGCGAACCGCTGTTAGGGGGAAACTTTCGTGAGAGACCTCAAGATCCCCGGCCAGAGGCATCCTGAGAAGGCCCATCGCCCGGATCAGGAGCAGCCGAAAAAGCCGGAATGGATCCGCGTGAAGGCGCCGACATCCGCCGGCTATAAGGCGACCCGCGACATCCTGCGCGACAACAAGCTTGTCACCGTCTGCGAAGAAGCGGGCTGCCCCAATGTCGGCGAATGCTGGAGCCAGGGCCACGCGACCATGATGATCATGGGCGACATCTGCACGCGCGGCTGTTCGTTCTGCAATATCGCCACCGGCCGTCCCGACGCACTTGACGCGTTCGAACCGGGCCGTGTCGCCCATGCGGTCGAGACGCTGGGCCTCAACCATGTCGTCATCACCTCGGTCGACCGCGACGACCTCGACGATGGCGGGGCGGAGCATTTCGCCCAGACGATCCGCGCGATCCGCCACCGCTCCCCGGCGACGACGATCGAGATCCTGACGCCCGATTTCCTGAAATGCACGCCCGACGTGCTTGAAAAGGTCGTGGCGGCGAAGCCCGACGTCTTCAACCACAACCTTGAAACGGTGCCCGGCCTGTACCCCTCGGTGAGGCCGGGCGCGCGGTATTTCCACTCGCTGCGCCTGCTCCAGCGGGTGAAAGAGCTGGATCCGACGATGTTCACGAAGTCCGGCATCATGGTCGGTCTGGGCGAGGACGGGCAGGGCGTTCGGCAGGTGATGGACGACATGCGCGCGGCCGATGTCGATTTCCTCACCATCGGCCAGTATCTGCAGCCGACGCCGAAGCATCACCGCGTCGACCGTTTCGTGACGCCCGAGGAATTCGCGGGCTACGAGAAGGCCGCCTATGGCAAGGGCTTCCTCATGGTCTCCGCGACGCCGCTGACGCGGTCGTCCTACCATGCGGGCGACGATTTCGCGCGGCTGCGGGCGGCACGGCTTGAAAAGCTCGGCCGGGCCTGATCCGGCCTATTCCACCGGCGCGACGCGCTTGAGATAGGCGGCGATGGCCTGCCGGTCCTCGGGCGGCAGTTTCGCGGTGTTCTGCACCACCAATGCCATATGTCCGCCCGCGCTGTCATAGTCGGGCGTGAAACCCGATGTCAGGTATTCGACGATGTCGGCCTGCGACCACGAGAGTTTCGCAGGCGTGATGTTCGGAAAACTGCCCTTCCCCGCGGGCACCGGGCCGCCGGCGAACCAACGCGCCTTGTCCATGCCACCAAGGGCGTTTCGCGGCGTATGGCATTCGCCGCAATGGCCAAGCGCCTCTGCCAGATAGCGCCCGCGCGTCTCTTCCTCGGTCAGGTCGCCGGTAACGACCCAGTCGGCATCGAGGAACAGCAGCTTCCATCCGCCGAGCGACAGGCGAATGTTGAACGGAAAGCCGACCTCATGGTCCGCGTTCGGCGTCGGATCGGGGGGAAGCGTGGCAAGAAACGCGCGCAGATCGACGATGTCCTGCAACTCCGCCTTCGCGTAGCTGCCATAGGGAAAGACCGGATAGTAGTGCTGTCCGTCCGGCGATACGCCGCGCATCATCGCATTCGCAAGGTCAAGATCGCTCCAGCTTCCGATGCCGGCTTCGGGATCGGTCGAGATGTTCGGCGCGATGAAGGTGCCGAAGGGCGAGGGAAAACGCTGCCCGCCCTTCAGAACAAGCTTCTCGTCGCCTTCCGCCTTCTCGTCAGCGTGGCATGAGGCACAACCCGCCGCCCAGAAGACCTTCTCGCCACGTGCGACGTCGGCAGTCAGCCCGGCAAGTGCATCGGCAGGAAGCGGTTTCGGCCGTACCAGCCAGAAGCCCACGGCCGCGCCCACGACAGCCAGCGCCAGCAGCGTGACGAGAATGCGTTTCATTCAAGGACCTTTCGACAGAATACGGGGCGGGCCCGCGGACCCGCCCCGACCCTCAACGGGGACTTGTTCAGTTCGTCGGGACGCGGAAGGCCTTGTGGCAGCCGCCGCAACCATCGCCGACGCCTTTCATGGCGCCCTGAAGGCTGGCAAGGTCCACACCTGCTGCCGCCTGCATCGCGGCGGCGGCATCGGCCATCGCCTTCGCCTTGTCGCCGATGCCCGACCCTTCTTCCCACATCGCGGCAAGTGCGGTCGACGCCGGGTTGGCGGAGTTGTCCGACCCTTGCGGCCAGAGCATCGACGCGTCGAGCGTGATCGAAGCCATGAGGTTGTCGGCCGCCTTCTGCGCCGCGGCGGCATCGTATTCCGCTTCGCCCTTCGCCATCGCGCCGAGCACGCCGAGATTGATCGCGCGATACATCATGATGCCCTGGCGCGCCTTGATTTCCCGCGCAAATGGCGCGTCCTGGGCGATGGCCATGCCGGTGAAGGCAACCGTGGCGAGTGTCAGGCCGGCAAGAATCTTCTTCATCGTGAAACTCCCTGTTGAGGACACATGCAGGTTATCTGTGACGATTTTCATTACCAACCGAAAATTCCGCATGGTAATCGTGAAAAAACGCACAGGCAGGCCGTGAGCCCGGAAATCCTGCGGTTTGACGGACGCATGGCCCGGTTTGGCTTTGGTCACAAACGCGTGAGCGGCAAGGTAAAGGATGCGCGACAACTGGGATGATCTTCGCTTCGTTCTCGCGGTGGCCGAGGAAGGCTCCGTCAGTGCAGCGGCGCGACGGCTTGGCGTGAATCATGCGACGGTGCTGCGGCGGGTCGCTGCCTATGAACACGCCGTGGGCATTGAGCTTTTCGAGAAGACGGCGCGGGGATACGTGGTTCCGGCCGCGCGCCGGCGTATCATTGACGCGGCGCGCGAGGTCGACCGCGCGGTCCAGTCCGTCGGCCGCATGCTGCAGGGTGCCCGCGCGCCGGTCGCGGGGACGGTGCGCGTGACCTCGACCGATACGTTCTGCCAGTTGATCCTGCCACCGATCATCCTCGACCTGCGTAGCCGGGCGCCGGAGCTGAAGGTAGAGCTTCTGTGCTCCAACGCCCATGTCGATCTTGGCCGGGTGCAGGCCGATGTCACGGTCCGCCCCGCGGAAACCCTTCCCGAAGACCTTGTCGGCGAGGCTGCGGCGACACTCGCCTTTGGGCTATTCCGGCGCAAGTGGAGCGCCACAGGCGCCTGGCTCGGTGTTTCGGGCGCTTTGTCCCGGTCCTTCCCCGGCCGCTGGATCGGAGAAGAGGTCGATGCCGCCCTGATCGTCGGTGCGGCAGACAGCTTTCCGGTCCTGCGCGAAATGGCGGCAACCGGGCAGGGGATGGCGATCCTTCCGCGCTTCATGGGGCAGGAGGACGAGCGGCTGGAAGAGGTTTCCGACACGCTGCCGGACATGGCCGTCGATATCTGGGTCGCAAGCCATGTCGACCTTGCCGATGTACCACGGATCGCCGAGACGAGGCGCGGCCTTGCCCGTGCGCTGGCGGCGATTGCACCACGCCTCGCCGGGAACAGGGGCTGACACCGGGGCGGTCACGGCAGGGGGCGGATCCTGGGGCGTTCCCCGCCCGGTCGCATCCCGAAATCGTCTGGCCAGAGGTCGAGCCATTCAAGGCCCGCAATCGCAAGGCATGCCGCCACCACGACAGCGACAAGGATGACGCGCTTCATCGAAGGCGGCCGCCGTGCCCAGCGGGTCATGCGCAAAAGGTGGCGGAAGTTCATCGGCCTCAGGCGTCCTCGGTGAACCGCACCTTGCCGATGAAGGGAAGGTTGCGGTTGCGTTGCGCGAAGTCGATGCCGTAGCCGACGACGAACTCGTCCGGAATCTCGAATCCCGTCCATGTCGCCTTGATCGGCACTTCGCGCCGCGACGGCTTGTCGAGCAGCGCACAGACCTCCAGCCGTTTCGGATCGCGCGACCGCAGGAGGTTGACGACGTGGTGAAGCGTGAAGCCGGTATCGACGATATCCTCGACCACCAGCACGTCGCGCCCGGCGATCTCGCCGCGCAGGTCCTTCAGAATGCGCACCTCGCGGCTCGATTCCATCGCATCGCCGTAGGACGACGCCTCAAGGAAATCGACCTCGACCGGCAGGTCGATCTCTCGCACGAGGTCGGCAATGAAAACGAAAGACCCGCGCAGGAGGCCAACCACGACAAGCTTGTCGGTGCCGTGAAAGGCGCGGGTAATCTCTTTCGCGAGCGCCTCGACACGGGCGGCGATGGACTTGGCTGAGATCATCTCGTCGATGACATAGGGACGGTGCGGCATGGGACCCTCTTGAATTCGCGCCTTCATTTAGCGACACGGGAGGCCGGAGTCACCAAGGACGGATGAATGCCAACCCATTCGGAAACCCGAGTCATGCCCTATACCGCGGCGCAGATGTACGATCTGGTCGCGGACGTGGCCCGATACCCCGACTTTCTGCCATGGACGGCCGCCGCCCGCATCCGGTCGCGCGCGGACCGGGGCGACGGTGCGACGGTAATGGAGGCTGATCTGGTGATCTCCTTCAAGGTCTTCCGCGAACGGTTTGGCAGCCGCGTGACGCTCTGGCCCGCGACGATGCGGATCGACACCGAATATCTTGACGGACCCTTCCAGCACATGCGGTCTAACTGGGCGTTTCGCGACCGCGAGGATGGCGGGTGCGATGTGTCCTTCTTCGTGGACTTCGCGTTCCGGAACGCAATCCTGCAAAAGCTGATCGGCGTGGTGTTCGACGAAGCCATGCACCGGGTCGTCCGCGCGTTCGAAGATCGTGCCCGCGCGCTTTACGGGACGGGTTGATCTGGCGGTTCTGCTACCGAATTTGCGCTATCGGTGTGGTTGACCTGTTTCACGCGGACAGTGCGTCAATCAGAAGGTCAAGCGCGTGATCCACGGTCGCGCGACGCACCGCCGCTCGCCCACGCGCACCGAACTCCACGGTCTCGACCCGTGTTGCGCGGCCGGACTGCGCCAGCCCGAAACAGACCCGGCCCTCGGGCTTGTGTTCAGACCCGCCCGGTCCGGCAATGCCGGTGACGGAGACGGCAAGCGCCGCGTCCGAGCGGGACAGGGCACCCTCGGCCATCTCGCGCGCGACGGCCTCGCTGACCGCGCCGTGGGTCGCAAGTGTCGAGGCGCCGACACCCAGCATCGCCTGCTTGGCCGCGTTGGAATAGGTCACGAAGCCGCGGTCGAATACGTCGGAAGACCCGGCAATATCTGTGATCGCGGCAGCGATCATGCCGCCGGTGCAGCTTTCGGCCGTCGCAACCATCACGCCCCGCGCCCTCGCAAGGTCAAGAAGCGTATCTGCCCGGCTCACAGCCCCATCACCCCGTGCCAGAGTCCGGCGGCGACCATTGTGGCGAGCCCGGCAAACAGCCCCGCCCAGAGGTCGTCCTCCATCGTGCCCGATGCGGTTCCCTTTGCGTCGGCGCGCCCGATCACGCCCGGCTTCCAGATGTCGAAGAGACGAAAGAACAGGAACGCCGCGACCCAGCCCGGCCATGCTGCAAGGGCCCAGTCCTCAACCCCGCGTGACCAGAAAGCGGCAGCGGGGAACAGAAGCGCGATCCACTGGCCGGCGACCTCGTCGATGACGATTTCCGAAGGGTCCTTGTCCTCCTGCCCGGCGACGGCCCCGGCGGTCGCCCAGAATCCGAGCGGGATGACAAGCAGGGTCGCCACAACCAGAACCGGGAAACCGAGAAACCGGTCGATCGCGAGCCCGAGAAGGACAGCCACGACCGACCCCCATGTGCCGGGCGCGGGACGCAGCAGGCCGGTGCCAAACCAGGTGGCGATCAGGCGCGGAAGGGTCATGACTTCACCAGTGTGACGGTTGCGAGGGCCGCGATGCCTTCCTCACGACCGGTAAATCCAAGCTGCTCCGAGGTCGTCGCCTTGACGCTGATGCGGTCCGGGTCAACGTCCATGATACGTGACAGTTCCTTCGCCATATCAATAGCATGCGGGCCGATCTTCGGGCGTTCGCAGATGAGGGTCACATCGGCGTTCGTGACCCTGTAACCCCGGCTGCGGGCCAGATCGGCGGCATGGGTCAGGAAAATGTGGCTCGCCGCGCCCTTCCATTGGGCATCCGACGGCGGAAAGTGACGGCCGATATCGCCTTCGGCAAGCGCGCCGTAGATCGCGTCGGTCAGCGCATGCATCCCGACATCGGCATCCGAATGGCCCAGAAGTCCGCGCCCATGCGGAACGCGTATCCCGCACAATATGACGTGGTCGCCTTCGGTGAAGGCGTGAACGTCGAACCCGTTGCCGGTGCGGATATCCATCTTGCCCCCAAGCATCCGTTCGGCGCGGGCGAAGTCGTCCGGCCATGTGATCTTGATATTGTCCTCCTCGCCCTCGACGATGGCGACGTCAAGATCTGCCGACAGGGCTACTTCTACATCGTCGGCGGCGCCACCCGGATGGGCGCGGTGCGCATCGCGGATCGCTCCGAACCGGAATCCCTGCGGCGTCTGCGCGCGAAAAAGGCCATCGCGGTTTCGGATACCACCCACACGCCCGTCCGACCCGGTCCAGAGCGCGTCCGTCAAAGGAAGCGCGGGGGCGGCCGCAGGTGCGTCGCTGAGCGCCGCGAGGACACGGCCGACAAGCGCGCGGGAGACGAAGGGTCGCGCGCCGTCATGGATCAGGACCTGCGAAATCTGTTCACCGTCAACGGATTCCAGAGCGTTCCGCACCGAGTCCGCGCGGCTTTCACCTCCGGCGATGAGGGTCACGCGACCCTGAAACTCCTCCACGGCCCGGGCCATGTCGTCGGGGCTCACGACCACGATGATCCGGCCGAAACCCTGAAACGCGGCGACGGTTCGGGCAAGGACGGTCTGTCCGCCGAGCATCCGCCACTGCTTCGGTACACCGCCTGCGCGCGTGCCGCGTCCTGCCGCCACGATGATGATTGCCGTTTCTTCCACGCCACGCCCCCGATTTTCCCTGCTCTAATCCGCCGGGGCCGTGCGGGCAATGCCCGGTGCGTCCACAGGTGCCGGCCAGCATGCTTAAACTTTGAGCAGAAACCGCACCCGGGCCGTCAAAGACAGTGTTCCGGTTGCGGATTTGCCTTGCAGAGATTACGACGGTGGCAATTGCACAAGGATTAGGCGCTTGGCCTTCACGCTTGGCGACATGACGCTCTCTCCTCCGGTGTTCCTGGCGCCGTTGGCCGGGATCACCGACCTGCCGTTCCGGCGGCTGGTGGCGCGCTTCGGCGCGGGCCTTGTCGTGTCAGAGATGGTCGCCTCGGGCGAACTGCTGACGCAGAAGCCATCGGTCCGGGCCAAGGCGCGCACCGATCTGGGCCTAGCCGACGGCACGGCCACCTCGGTACAGCTTGCCGGACGCGAAGCCGGGGCAATGGCAGAGGCCGCGAAGGTCGTGGCCGATATGGGCGCGCGGATCATCGACATAAACATGGGCTGCCCGGCCAAGAAGGTGACGGGCGGACTGTCCGGCTCTGCACTGATGCGCGACCCGGACCATGCCCTGCGGCTGATCGAGGCGGTCGTGGGCGCGGTCGACGTGCCCGTCACGCTCAAATGCCGGCTGGGTTGGGATACCGACTGCCAGAACGCGGCCGACCTTGCGCGGCGGGCAGAGGCGGCCGGAATTCGGATGGTCACCGTTCACGGGCGCACGCGACAGCAATTCTACAAAGGCAGGGCGGACTGGGCAGCCATAGCCGAGGTCAAGCGCGCCGTCTCGGTTCCGGTGATCGCCAACGGCGACATCGTCGACGTGGCGGCTGCTCGGACGGCGCTCCGGGCGTCCGGCGCGGACGGCGTGATGGTCGGACGGGGCGCGCAGGGCGCGCCCTGGCGACCGGCCGAGATCGCGGCGGCACTGTTCGGTTCGCCACTGCCGGCCATTCCTGCGGGAGTCGCACTTTCTGACTTAATATCCGAACATTACGATGACATGCTCAAGTTCTACGGTCGCGAACTGGGCCTGCGCATCGCGCGCAAGCATCTGCGCTGGTACACTGATGAGGCTGGCGTGGACCCGGCCGTCAGCGCGCGGATGATGGTGGCGGATACACCGGAGGCAGTGTTGCACCTCATCGCCACGGCGTTCTGCGACGGCGGCGCGAGGCGCGCCGCATGACACTGCCCGCCGCCGCGACCCTTTGGGCCTCGCTTCCGGTCCCGGCGATCGTGATCGACGCCGACAATCGCGCGGTGGAGCTTAATCCGGCGGCGGAGTCCTTCCTGAATGTCTCGGTCAAGGCGCTCAAGGGGCAGCCGCTGTTCGACCGCCTCGCTATCGACGCGCCTCTGGAAGAGGTGTTCGAGCGGGTCCGCGCCAATCATTCCTCGCTGTTCATCAACGATGTCGATGTCGGCACAGGCGACCGCGCGCCGGTGATCTGCAACCTTCAGGCCGCACCGCTTGGCGAGGCGGCGGGCGCGGTTCTTCTGCTCATCTCGCCGCGTGAGCTGGCGGAGCGGCTGGGGCGGGGCCAAGGCATGAAATCAGCGGCACGCTCGGCCATCGGCATGGCCGAGATGCTGGCGCATGAGATCAAGAACCCGCTTGCCGGCATCACCGGCGCGGCCCAGCTACTGTCGATGAACCTCGGCCCGGAAGATATTGAGCTCGCTGACCTTATCGTCGAGGAAAGCCGCCGCATCGTGGCCCTTCTCGACCAAGTGGAACAGTTCGGGAACCTGCGCCCGCCGGCGGCGCGGGCGGTCAATATCCACGATGTTCTCGACCGGGCCCGCCGCTCGGCGCTGCTGGGCTTCGCGGCGCATATGGCGGTGCTGGAGGAGTATGACCCATCGCTGCCTTCCACCTGGGGCGACGCCGACCAGTTGCTTCAGGTGATACTCAACCTCCTGAAGAACGCGGCGGAAGCCGCGAGGGGCCAGCCGGGCACGATTCGCCTCAAGACCTACTATGACCATTCGCTGCGGCTACGCCGGGCCGACGGTGCCGGCACCACGCTGCCGCTTCAGATCGAAGTGACCGACGATGGCCCCGGCATCCCGCCGGAGATCGCGGGCGACATCTTCGATCCGTTCGTCTCCGGCCGCGACAATGGCACCGGCCTCGGCCTCGCGCTTGTCTCCAAGATCGTGTCCGAGCATGGCGGCTGGATCAGCGTCGATTCCGTTCCCGGCCGCACGACGTTCCGCCTGTCGCTGCCGGTCGCGCCGAAACCTGAGGAGAATGACTGATGGACGGCACCGTCCTTGTCGCCGATGACGACCGCACGATCCGCACCGTGCTGACCCAGGCCCTGACGCGGGCGGGCTGCAAGGTTCACGCGACCTCGTCGCTCGTCACGCTGATGCGCTGGATCGAGGAGGGGAAGGGCGATCTGGTGATTTCCGACGTGGTCATGCCAGACGGCAACGGGCTTGAGGCCTTGCCCCGGATCGCCGCCGATCGTCCCGGCCTGCCGGTGATCGTGATTTCGGCGCAGAACACGATCATGACCGCGATCCAGGCGGCCGAGGCGGATGCCTACGACTATCTTCCCAAGCCGTTCGATCTGCCCGATTTGATGAAACGCGCGGCCCGCGCGCTTAGCCAGAAGCGACGGGTGGCGACAGCGGCACAATCATCGCGCGAGGAGGGCGACGACCTGCCGCTGGTCGGGCGGACCCCGGCGATGCAGGAACTCTACCGACTGGTAGCGCGTGTCATGAACGCGGATCTGCCGGTCCTGATCACGGGTGAATCCGGCAGCGGCAAATCGCTTGTCGCCCGCGCGATCCACGATTTCTCCGACCGACGGACGCTGCCGTTCATCGTAGTGCAGGCGACCGAATTGCAGGGTGTCGACGGCCCGTCCTCTGTCCTCATGCGCGCGCGGGGCGGGACGCTTGTCTTCGACGAGATCGGCGAATTCGACGCCGAGACGCAGGGCCGGATCGTGCGGATGCTCGACACGCTTCCGGCGACCGCACCGCGCATCCTTGCCACCAGCCAAAAGGACCTCGCGCGGCTGATGGAAGAGGGGCGGTTCCGCGAAGACCTGTTCTACCGCATTGGCGGTGTCACGCTTTCGGTTCCCGCACTCCGGGAACGTGTCGAGGATATCCCGCTTCTGGCCGAGCATTTCCTTGCCCGGGGCGAGCGGGATGGCGCCCCGGCGCGGCGTTTCGCGCCCGATGCCATGGCGATGATCCGCGGCTATCGCTGGCCGGGCAATGTGCGCCAGCTTGAAAACACGCTGCGCCGGCTCGTCATCACGGCGTCGGCGCCCGAGATTTCGCGCGCCGATGTCGAGGCGGCCCTTGGCGCGCTGCCCACCGAACTGCCGCGCAGCGACGCGAGCGAAGAGGGCGAACGGCTCTCGGCCTCGATTGCGCGGCACCTCCGGCGCTACTTCGACCTGCACGGCGACGGCCTGCCGCCGCCTGGCCTCTACGACCGAATCCTGCGTGAGATGGAAATGCCGCTGATCGAGACTGCACTGGCCGCGACGGGCGGAAATCAGGCCAAATGTGCCGAACTTCTCGGCATCAACCGCAATACCTTGCGCAAAAAGATCACCGATCTGGATATCCGCGTGACACGGCGCCGGAAGTTGATGTAAAACCGCAACACAAACGTGGCCCATCGGCGTCATCCGGTGTAAGGACTACGAGATATCGGCGGTTGCCGCGAATGCGGCGCAAGATCAGGGGCGAGCCTCGTGCAGGGCTTAGCGCGCAGTGCATCATGGGAACGATTTTCGCGGCTGCGCAGACAGCGGCGGTTCCAGAATGTCGCGACGCTCGGTCTGGTCGTCCTGGGGCCGATCCTGGCCCTGGCGACCTTCGTCGCGCTGGGGCCCTTCGGGCAGGGGGTGGAGTCGAATGCGCTGCGCCTCGTCCTGCTGGCCGACCTCGTCTATTTCCTCGCGCTCGGCGGAATGGTTCTTTCGCGGCTGGCCCGCATGGTGGCGGCGCGGCGGGCGCGTTCCGCCGGATCGCGGCTGCATATGCGCCTTACCGGCGTTTTCGCGGGCATCGCGCTCGTCCCCGCGATTCTCGTGGCGATCTTCGCGGGCCTGACGGTGAATGTCGGCCTTGAGGGCTGGTTCTCCGACCGGGTGCGGGGTGTCGTCGCCACGTCGCTGACGGCCGCGGAGGCCTATCAGAACGAACACCGGCAGGACATCATCGCCGATGCCGAAGCGCTGGCCGACTATCTGAACCGGACCCGCGAGGCGGCCTTCATGCTGTCCGACAGCGATCTGCGCCAGATTCTTACGCAGGGACAGGCCCAGATCCAGCGCGGGCTACGCGAAGCCTTCGTGATCGACGGCACCGGGGCGCTGCGTGCCCGTGGTGAGCGCAGCTATCTTTTCGATTTCGAGGAACCCGACGCCGATCAGATCGCCCGCGCCCGGGAGGGCGAAACGGTGCTGATCGACGACTGGGACAACAACGAATTCCGGGCCCTGATCGCGCTGCCGGCCTTCACCGACCGGTTTCTCTATGTCAGCCGCAATGTCGACGGACAAATCCTGAACCTTCTGGACGAGACGCGGGCGACGGTCGTGCTCTACCAGCAGCTCGAAGCCTCACGCGGGCGGCTGCTTTTCGAGTTCGGCCTTGTCTATGTGGGCTTCGCCCTGCTCCTGGTTCTGGCCGCGATCTGGATGGGTCTTTGGTTCGCCGAACGCCTGTCGCGCCCGGTCGGCCGGCTGGCCGGCGCGGCGCAGCGGGTAGGCGCCGGCGATCTGGAAGTGCAGGTCGTCGAGGAAGAGGGCGACGACGAGATCGCGATGCTCGGCCGCGTGTTTAACCAGATGACCCGGCAACTCAACACCCAGCGCGCGGCGCTGATTGACAGCCACCGGGCGACCGAGCGGCGGCGGCGTCTGTTCGATTCGGTTCTGTCCTCGGTCACGTCGGGGGTGATCGGGCTGGACGCCGAGGGCCGGGTGGACTTCCTCAACCGCGCCGCGATGCGGCTTCTCGATCTTGACGAGAATGCTGACCATGACCGTCCGCTGGCCGAGGCGGTGCCGGAATTCGCTGGCCTCTTCGCGCGGCTGCGCGACGGGATCGGTGAAGTCGCACAGGAAGAGATCAAGATCAGCCGCGGCGGACGGCTTGAAAGCCTGCTGGTCCGAATGGCGATCCGTCGCAATTCCGAAGGCCGGCTGGAGGGTCATGTCGTCGCGTTCGACGATGTGACGGACCTCGTCTCGGCGCAGCGCATGGCCGCCTGGGGCGATGTCGCGCGGCGCATCGCGCACGAGATCAAGAACCCGCTGACACCGATCCAGCTTTCGGCGGAACGGATCCGGCGCAAGTTCATCGGGCTGGTGGGCGACGAGGCCGACACTCTCGGGCAGATGACCGATGTCATCGTTCGCCAGACCGGCGATCTCAGGCGCATCGTTGACGAGTTCTCCAAGTTCGCGCGGATGCCCGAACCCGACCGGCGCGACCACGACCTGACGAAGCTCATGCGCGACGCGGTGACCTTGCAGGAAGAGGCGCTTGGCGACGCAAGGCTGGTGGCCGACCTTCCGGCCGATCCGGTGATGGTGGAGCTTGATGCGACCATGGTGTCGCAAGCCGTCACCAACCTCATCAAGAATGCCGGGGAAGCGATCGAGTCGCTGGTCGAGGCAGGCGCGCCGGCGGGCTACAAGCCGGAGGTCCGCGTCGCGATGGATGCGAGCGACGCGATGGTGACGATCCGCATAAGCGACAACGGCGTCGGCCTGCCCGAGGACCGGGCACGGCTGTTCGAGCCATATGTGACGACGCGGGAGAAGGGCACCGGCCTCGGCCTCTCCATCGTCAAAAAGATCATCGAGGAACATGGCGGCACGCTGATCCTGACGGATGCCGAGCCGTTCGAGGAGGGCGCCCGACCGGGCGCGATGGCCGAGATTCGTCTGCCGAGGGCGCGGACCGGCCGAGGGCAGAAGGAAAGGGCCGTCGAAACGGCCGGAGGTGACAGATGAGCGACATTCTGATTGTCGATGACGAGCGCGACATCCGCGAACTGATATCGGAAATCCTTCAGGACGAAGGGTTCACGACACGGCTGGCATCCAATTCCGATGAATGCATGGCCGAGATCAACGCCGAACCGCCGGCGCTGATGGTTCTCGACATCTGGCTCAAGGATAGCCGGATGGACGGGATCGATATCCTGAAAAGCGTCAAGCGGGACAACCCCGATGTGCCGATCATCATCATTTCGGGACACGGAAACATCGAGATCGCGGTCGCCGCGATCAAGCAGGGCGCCTACGATTTCATCGAGAAGCCGTTCAACATCGACCAGTTGACGGTCGTCATCCGCAGGGCGATGGAAACCTCGCGGCTTCGGCGTGAGAACGCGTCGCTGCGGCGGCGCGACGTGACGTCGTCGGACATGATCGGCTCCTCCCACGCCTTCAAGGCGCTGAAGGCGCAGCTCGACAAGGTCACGAAGTCGAACGGGCGGGTCATGCTGACCGGCCAGCCCGGTTCGGGCAAGGAAGTGTCGGCCCGCTACATTCACGTCAATTCCAACCGGGCAAGCGCCCCCTTCGTTTCCGTCTCCTCCGCCTCGATCGAACCGGACCGGATGGAGGAGGTGCTGTTCGGCCGCGAGACAGCCGACAGGGGGATCGAGAAGGGGCTGCTTGAGCAGGCCCATGGCGGCGTCGTCTATTTCGACGAGGTGGCAGACATGCCACTTGGAACGCAGTCCAAGATCCTGCGCGTCCTGACCGAGCAGCAGTTCACCCGTGTCGGCGGCGCGGACAAGGTGCGGGTCGACCTGCGCGTCATCTCCTCGACCACGCGCGACCTCGCAGCCGAGATCACGGCGGGCAGGTTCCGGCAGGAACTGTTCGACCGGCTGAACGTCGTGCCGATTCCGGTGCCCACACTTGAGGAGCGCCGCGAGGACATCCCCGAACTGGCACAGCATTTCATCGACGGCTTCAACAAGGGACAGGGCCTGCCGCTGCGCCCGGTTTCGGAAGAGGCCGAGGCGCTGATGCAGACGATGGCCTGGCCCGGCAACATCCGGCAACTGCGCAATGTCATCGAGCGGGTCCTGATCCTTGGCGAAGGCACCGGCCCGATCGAGGCGCGGGAACTGCCGGGGCAGGGCGAGGGGCCTGCCGACGAAGGCCGTATCGTGCTTTCGGGGGGGCTCGCGACGCTGCCGCTACGGGAGGCGCGGGAACTGTTCGAGCGTGAATACCTGCTGACCCAGATCAACCGTTTCGGCGGCAATATCAGCCGCACGGCGACCTTCGTCGGCATGGAACGCTCCGCACTGCATCGCAAGCTTAAGTCGCTGGGCGTCGTGACCTCATCCAAATCCGGCACAAGGATCGCCCATCTGGAGGATGAGGAGGCCGAGGTCTGACGGGGCGAGCCGACGGGCCTATCAGAATGCACCGCGTTGACCGCCCCCGAATGCGGGCCTATCAAGGGCCGCGATCGACTGCGAAGGACAGGGCATGAAGGTCATCATCTGTGGCGCGGGCCAGGTCGGTTGGCAGATCGCGCGCCATCTTGCCGGAGAGAAGAACGACGTCACCGTCGTCGACAACAACGCGGAACTCGTCCGCCGCGCGACAGAGGCGCTTGACGTGCAGGGCGTCGATGGTTTCGCCTCCTACCCGGACGTTCTGGAACGCGCGGGCGCGCGCGACGCGGACATGATTATCGCCGCGACACATTCGGACGAGGTGAACATGGTCACCTGCCAGGTGGCGCATTCCGTTTTCGGCATCACCCGCAAGATCGCCCGCCTCAGGGCACAGTCCTACATGGACGCGATCTATTCCGACCTCTACCGGCGCGACCACCTGCCGATCGACGTCGTGATCAGCCCCGAACGCGAAGTGGCGGAGGCCGCGCTTCAGCGCCTTGCAGCCCCGGCAACCTTCGACACCGAAAGCTTCATGAACGGCAAGGCGCAGCTTCTTGGCGTGGCGCTGGATGAGGACTGCCCGGTCCTGAACACGCCCCTGCGCCAATTGACCGATTTGTTCTCGACCCTCCGTGCCATCGTCGTCGGGATTCGCCGCGACAGTCGGCTGTTCGCACCGGAGCCGGACGATCAGCTCTTCGCAGGAGATCAGATCTACGTCTTCGCCCATGTGGAGGACGTGAACCGGACGCTCGACATCTTCGGCAAGGCGACGAAGAAGCAGGAGCGGATCGTCATCATCGGCGGCGGCAATGTCGGTCTTGCCGTGGCCCGCGCGCTGGAAAAGCGCACCGACCGCATCCGAGCCAAGATGATCGAGAAGAACCGCGCCAGTGCCGAACGTGCCGCAGACGCGTTGGAACGGACCATCGTGCTGAATGGCGACGGCATGAACATGGAGCTTCTGGCCGAGGCCAATATCGACCGCGCCGACGCCGTTCTGGCTGTAACCGACGACGACAAGACCAACATCCTCGCCGCTGTCCGCGCCAAGCAGGCGGGCTGCCGTATGGCGATCGCGCTGATCAACGATCCGACGCTGGTTCCGCTGATGGGTGCGCTGGACATCGACGCCTATATCAACCCGCGCGCGACGACCGTGTCGTCGATCCTGCGCCATATCCGCCATGGCCGGGTCCGCGCCATCTATTCCATCGGCGATGCCGAGGCCGAGGTGATCGAAGCGCAGGTTCTGTCGACCTCGCCAATTGCCGGCCGCCCGATCCGCGACATCGAGTTCCCCGAGGGTGTGCTGATGGGGGCGCTGATGAAGGGCGACGAAGTCGTGAAGCCGACCGGCGACACGCGGGTCGAGGAGGGCGACGTCATCGCGCTTTTCGCCATGTCGGGCGATGTGCCGGAGGTCGAGCGTCTTCTCCAGGTCTCGATCGACTTCTTCTGAGCGATGCACCGGATCCTTCAGCTTCCGTTCTTCGTGATCCTCATGGGGATCGGATCACTGAGCATGTATGTCCCGGCCGCGCATGGCTTCGTGACGCGGAACTACCCGGTATCACGCGCTTTCTTTTATGCCGGCACGCTGTTCTTCATCGCCACGGCGCTTATCGCCATCGCGACCGCGGCCAACCGCCCCGGTCATCCCGCGCGCAACCAGTTGCTGACGCTTCTCGGCGCCTTCACCGTGCTGCCGGTGATGCTGGCGGTCCCTTTCGCCGAGGCCGTCCCCGACACGACGTTCTACAACGCGTGGTGGGAGATGGTGTCATCGCTGACCACGACCGGCGCGACACTGTTCGAACCGGCCCGCCTGCCGGGGTCGGTACACCTCTGGCGCGCGCTTGTCGGCTGGATGGGCGGGTTCTTCGTGCTGGTGACGGCAGTCGCCATCCTCGCCCCGATGAATCTCGGTGGTTTCGAGGTCCTGACCGGCGCGCCGGCGGGGCAGGGCGCGGCGCCGGGCGGCCAGACGCTGCGCAACTGGGCGCCGTCCGAACGGCTCTGGCGCTATGCCGTCACGCTCTTTCCGGTCTATTCCGGGCTTACGCTCGCGCTCTGGATCGCGCTCATTCTTGCGGGCGACCGGCCGCTGGTCGCGGCCTGCCATGCGATGTCCACGCTTGCCACGTCGGGGATTTCGCCCGTAGGCGGGATGGCGGGTGCGCAATCCGGCGTCGGCGGCGAGGGGCTGATCTTCCTCTTCATGATCTTCGCCCTGTCGCGCCGCCTGTTCCCGTCCGGGCGGATGGTGCTGAACCGCCGCGGGCTGGCGCAGGACCCGGAGCTGCGCATGGCGCTGCTGTTCGTCACGCTGGTGCCGGCGCTTCTGTTCCTGCGCCACTGGGTCGGTGCCCTGGAGGTTGACGAGGTTCAGGATACGACCGCCGCGCTCTATGCGCTTTGGGGGACGATCTTCACCGTCCTCTCCTTCCTGACCACGACCGGCTTTGAATCGGTCGACTGGGGCGAGGCGCGCACGTGGTCCGGGCTGGCGACACCGGGCCTGATCCTCGCCGGGCTTGCAGTGATCGGCGGCGGGGTCGCCACGACTGCGGGCGGCGTCAAGCTGCTGCGGGTCTACGCCCTGTTCCGCCATGGCGAGCGGGAGATCGAGCGGCTGGTCCATCCCCATTCGATTGGCGGCGCCGGGGTTCAGGCGCGGCGCCTGCGCCGCGAAGGGGCGCAGATGGCGTGGATCTTCTTCATGCTCTTCGCGCTCTCGATCGCGGTCACGATGCTGGCCCTGTCGCTTGCCGGGCTGAATTTCGTGGCCTCGACGACCTTCGCCGTCGCCGCCCTGTCCACGACCGGCCCGCTGGCCTCCGTCACCGCCGGAGAGCCGCTGAGCTGGGCCGGTCTCGATGCCTGGGCGCAGATGATCCTCGCCGCGGCCATGGTTCTTGGCCGGCTTGAAACCCTCGCGATCATCGCGCTTCTGAACCCGGAATTCTGGCGCAGCTAGGGCCGCCGCGATCCACCCGCACGCGCTGCTTGAATTTTGGGGTGGAAAGTCCCGAAATCTTACGCATACTTCGCGCAAGCTCCCGGTGCAGCGCCGAGGGGCGCCAACAAGCGCGAACACAAAAAACAAAGGCGACGATAAACATGGCTGCCGACAAACAGAATTTGCAAGATGCCTTTCTGAATCACGTCCGCAAGGGCAAGGTTCCGGTGACGATTTTCCTGATCAACGGCGTGAAGCTTCAGGGTGTTATCACCTGGTTCGACAACTTCTGCGTGCTCCTGCGCCGTGACGGCCAGTCGCAGCTTGTCTACAAGCACGCGATCTCGACGATCATGCCGGGGCAGCCGATTTCGCTGTACGAGGGCGAAGACTGACAGACACTCATAGCGTCAAGGACCGCCCGACCCGGGCCTATGTCCTGCATCCCGACCTGAGAACCGGCCGCACCCGCCGGTTGCCCGAACACGCGCTGGCAGAGGCCGTATCGCTCGCCGCCGCTCTCCCTGACCTTGACGTTCTGGGGGCCGAGATCGTGCGTCTGCCCAAGGTGCAGGCAGGAAAGCTCTTTGGCTCCGGCAAGATTGCCGAGTTGCGGGCGCGGTTCGCCGAGGCCGAGATCGACCTCGTCCTTGTCGACGGCCCGGTCAGCCCGGTGCAGCAGCGCAACCTTGAAAAGGATTGGGGGGTCAAGCTTCTCGACCGGACCGGCCTGATCCTCGAGATTTTCGCGGACCGCGCGCGCACGCGCGAGGGCGTGTTGCAGGTGGAACTGGCCGCGCTTTCCTACCAACGCACGCGGCTCGTACGCGCCTGGACCCACCTTGAGCGCCAGCGCGGCGGTCTCGGCTTCGTCGGCGGCCCCGGCGAAACCCAGATCGAGGCGGACCGGCGGGCGATCGACGAAGAGGTCGTGAAGATCCGCCGGCAATTGTCCAAGGTGGTCAAGACGCGCGAACTGCACCGCGCCGCGCGGCGCAAGGTGCCGTTTCCGATCGTCGCGCTTGTCGGCTACACCAATGCCGGCAAGTCCACGCTCTTCAACCGCATGACCGGGGCCGAGGTGCTGGCGAAGGACATGCTTTTCGCGACGCTCGACCCGACGATGCGGGGCGTCACGCTGCCCTCGGGCCGGAAGGTGATCCTGTCCGACACCGTGGGTTTCATCTCGGACCTTCCCACGCAACTCGTCGCTGCCTTCCGCGCCACACTCGAA
The DNA here is from genome assembly GCA_030429495.1 of Alphaproteobacteria bacterium. Lineage (GTDB taxonomy): Bacteria > Pseudomonadota > Alphaproteobacteria > Rhodobacterales > Rhodobacteraceae > Albidovulum. The sequence goes on from JAUIFH010000003.1 coordinate 150,850, forward strand.
GAGGTGCTGGAGGCCGACCTCATCCTCCACGTCCGCGACATCGCCCACCCCGAGACAGAGGAGCAGGCCGCCGATGTCGCCGACATCCTCGAAAGCCTCGGCGTGGCGGAAGAGGTGCCGATGTTCGAGGTGTGGAACAAGATCGACCTGCTCGCCCCCGAGCAGCGCGAGGCGTTGAAGGTGCAGGACGCGCGCAGCCCCGGCATCCATACCGTCTCGGCGTTGACCGGTGACGGGCTCGGATCGCTTCTTGCTGCCGTTGCCGTCGCCTTGGACGAAGAACGGCAGGAGGAAGAGGTCATCCTGCCCTTTGCCGACGGTCGCGCCCGCGCCTGGCTGCATGGCGAGGGCCTTGTCCTCTCGGAACATGAGATCGAGAACGGACATCGCCTGCGGGTCAGATGGACCGCCCAGCAGAAGGCCGCGTTCGCGCGCCTGTGAACCCGGCGGTCACGGCTCTGACGCTGGTTCCAGCACCGTTACACCCGTCGCCGCGGCCCGCGCGAGGTCGGGGTCGAGCGACATCGGCACGTATTCCCCGCGCCGCCACAGGACGCTCAGATCGTCGTAGTGACGGCTGAGCGGGTGGCCGGACTGACCGGTCGAGATGATGAAGACCGAACTGTCCGGATCGGCGAAGTCGTAGACCCCGCGATAGCCCGCACCGTTCACGTTCAGGAAAGGCTCCGGCCCGGTCCCGACGGTCAGGCCACGGTCGAGAGTGTGGTCGCCGCCGCTCGTCGACTGCCGGATATTGACGAACCAGTTCAGGACCGGAACCTCGCCAAGGACCGGATGATCCTGCGTCGCCTGATGCGCGTCGCCCCAGCGCCAGCTTTCGACGTTCTTGCCGTAGCGCTCTGACAGGTCCAGAAGTGCATCGTCGAGGGCCATCTGTGAAATCACCGGGCAAGTTTCCTCGGGTGCGGACTGCATCACGTCGCACCAGCGCGACGCGCCGTCGATATCGCGGAAGACGCGTTCGATGAATAGGGGCTCCACATGGGTGAAGCTGTCGGCCAGCGGGCCAAGCTCGTCACGGATCAGACGGTTCTGGAGCGCCCGGACCCACGCAGCATAGATCAGCGGTTCCGGCAGATGCTCGTTCATGTTGCCGTCCCACTCGGCCAGCACCTCAAGCGCCCGCTGGCGCAGCCGCTCCGGCGTGCCGGCCGGTGCCGCCTCGCCCGTGAACCACAGGTCGGCGGCAATCAGCGGCAGGATCGTCCGCGCGGCGGGGGAAACGGTGTCGAGCTGCGCCGCGATGAAGCTTTCGCGGCTGTGGACCTCGCGCTCCTGCATCAGCCGGGACCAGCGCTGGACGCGCTGGGTGTCGCCCCAGGTGAAGCTCACATGGCGCGGAAAGGGGCGGTCGACGGTCTTGTTGTTGGTGTTGCCGACGATACCGCCGGTCGGATCGACAAATCGCGGGTTGAGCGCGAAGGGCAGGCGGCCCTTCCAGCGGTTTTCCGGCATCCAGCCAAGCGCGGGAAGCCGGCCCTGTCCCTGCATCCGCGCATCGCGATCCGGCATCGCGCCGAACATGACCATGGAGATGCCGTCCTGATCGGCCATCGTGACGTTCATCGCAGGCGCGACGAAGTCCTTGCCGGCGGCGATCCCCTCGGCTACCGACCCCGCCCGCATAAGCCCCATCGCCGCCGACATCGACGGATCGTCCGGCGTCAGCGCGGTCCAGCTCAGGGCGGCGACATGGCCGGGCGGCGTGACGGAGGCAAGATCGAAATGGCTGCCCGGCAGGACCGGCCCGTTGTCGCTCCAGCGCAGGGTGACGGTGATCGGCGGCGCATCCTTGATCTCGATGATCGAGCGCCGGTTCTCGAACGCCTTCCAGCCGGTGGGCGTACGGTAGCGCTCCGCATCGGCGGGGTCGAGTTCCTCGATCCGCAGATCCTGATCGTCGCTCCAGGCGGCGCTGATGCCCCAGCCCAGACCGGAATTGCGCCCCGCAAGGACGACAGGAATGCCGGGTATCGTCGCACCGATCACCCCGCCCGAGGAAAGCTCCAGCCGCGCGAGATACCAGAGTGCCGGCGCGCTGAAATCCAGATGCGGGTCATTGGCCAGCAGCGACCCGCCCGCGGCCGACCGGGACGGTGCCGCGGCCCAGGCATTCGACGCCCCGCCAGAGGTTCTGGCGGGCAGCGGGGACAGCCCGTCGCTGTCGTGGCGCAGGGCCGCGAAGGATCGCGGCACGCCGGGCACCAGACTGGCATAGGGCGGCAGCGCCGCGACCCCGTCACCTGGCACGTCGGGCATCAGGTCGCGTGCCCAGTCCGCGGACAGCAACGACAGCCGCGCATTGAGAACCTCGGTTTCCGCCTGCGCCGTCGTGCGGAAAGCCAGAAGTTTCAGAAGCGCCAGAGAATCGGCCGGCTGCCAATAGGCGATCTCGTTGGAAAAGAGGAAGAATTCCGGCGCACCGCGCCCTTTCGCCTCGGCATTGACCGTGGCGATCCAGGCATTTACGCCGCGTGAATAGGCCTCCAGCGCGTCGCGTGTCTGTGCGTCCTGCACCGCGAGCGATCGGTTTGCCAGCCCGTAGAGGTCGAGCCGCCGCATCAGCTCGTCGCTCCGCGCCGTGCGCGTGCCGAACACTTCGGAAAGCCGCCCCTGCACCGTGCGGCGAAGCACGGTCATCTGCCACAGCCGGTCCTGGGCATGGGCGAAGCCCAGAGCGAAGAACACGTCGGCATCGGTCCCGCCGAAGATATGGGGAACGTCAGCGGTATCGCGCACGATCTCAACCGGCGCGCTCAGCCCGTCGAGGGCGAAGTCCTCGTCATAGTCGGGAAGCGAGCGTGCCGCAAAGTAATAGGCCAGCAGCAGGGCGCCGAGCGAGAGCAGCACGAGGCCCGAAAATATCCGCAGGAGCCAGCGAAAGGCGATAAACATGTGACTCCGCTGAAGACGAAACCCGATCCCCTGCACACGCCGCCGGACCAAGGAACCGGTTGACGACGGGGGCAGGGCGGTTAACTAGGGCAGAACGGGCGCAACCGCAATGATCTTGGGAGGTGGACATGGCGAAACTTGCTTTTCTTGGCCTTGGCGTGATGGGGTTCCCGATGGCGGGCCATCTGGCCGCCAAGGGCCACGACGTCACGGTCTATAACCGCACCGCCGCGAAGGCCACGGACTGGGCGGCGAAACACGGCGGCGCAGCGGCCGCGACGCCGGCCAAGGCTGCCCAAGGCGCCGAGTTCGTCATGGCCTGCGTCGGGAATGACGACGATCTCCGGGCGGTCTGCCTCGGCCCTGACGGCGCCTTCGCCGGCATGGCGAAGGGCACCGTCTTCGTCGACCACACGACGGTCTCGGCGGCGGTGACGCGCGAACTGGCCGCAGCGGCGGCCGCGGCAGGCATCGGCTATGTCGACGCGCCGGTTTCCGGCGGGCAGGCGGGCGCGGAGAACGGCGTGCTCTCGGTGATGTGCGGCGGCGACGCCGCGACCTTTGCCCGGGCGGAACCGGTGATTGCCGCCTATTCCCGCATCTGCCGCCGCCTCGGCGATACGGGCGCCGGCCAGCTTGCCAAGATGGTCAACCAGATCTGCATCGCAGGCCTCGTCCAGGGCCTCTCCGAAGGGCTGCATTTCGCCGAGAAGGCCGGGCTCGACATCGAACAGCTGGTCGAGGTCATCAGCCAGGGCGCGGCCGGTTCGTGGCAGATGGCGAACCGCCATAAGACGATGGCCGAGGGCAAGTTCGACTATGGCTTCGCCGTCGACTGGATGCGCAAGGACCTCGGCATCTGCCTGTCAACGGCCAACGAGAATGGCGCCAGCCTTCCCGTCACCGCGCTTGTCGACCAGTTCTACAAGGACGTCCAGAAGATGGGGGGCGGACGCTGGGATACGTCAAGCCTTCTGGCGCGGCTCCGCAAGTTCGGCTGACCGAACGCGCGGAACCCGTCCGTTACTTTCTGTCCGGAAATACTTCGGAGGGGTCCGGGGAGGCAGCGCCTCCCCGGCGGATCGGCCGCACAAGCGGCCGAAACCCCGATCAGGGGATGATGCGGGTGTATTTGGAGCCTTGAAGCGTCGCGCCGGCGATGAATCCCGACTGTCCGAACACAAACCCGATCACCGGCGCCAAGGTCGTGGTCGTATCGACACCGGCCGAACCGCCTCGGTCGGGCAGGGCGTAGACGATGTCGGCCCCCGCCGCCCAGCCATCGGCGGCGCGGAAATCGGCCAGCGCCTCCTGCGTCATGAAGAACAGCGCATGGGCATATTGCTGCGCTCCGATCTGAAGGCCCCAGCTCGCCTGCGTCGCGGAATAGTAGTCGACCGTGACGTCGTTGATCCGCAGCGCCCCGCGCCCGTAGGCGCCGCCAAAGACGAAGCCCGCTTCGGTGACGAGCGGCATGTAGAGGATGCCCGCGGCCTTGGTCATCAGGTCTGCGGCACCCGGGAAATTGGTTCGCAGGTAGTCGCGCGTGGCATCGACCCGCGCGTCAAGACGCTCCGCCCCCTGGCTGCCGATGCCATTGCCGCAGGCCGACAGGCCCAGCATTGCGCTTCCCGAAAGGATCATACCGCGACGGCTTATTCCGGTCATATCACTGCTCCGCTCTCAACTGCCATTGCCGGCCTGTTCCGACCGGTTCGCCACTATCTATAGGGCAGAACAACGGCGCTGTCATTAAGTGTTGTGGTCTTGCGCCTCACGATCGCGTCTATGCGCCGGTATCAGCCGGCCAGAGCCCGCGCCGCCTCGGGTGCAAAGTAGGTCAGGATCCCGTCGCAACCGGCCCGGCGGAACGCCAGCAGGCTTTCGAGGATCACATCCTCCTTCACCCAGCCGTTCATGACCGCGCCCTTCAGCATCGCGTATTCGCCCGAGACCTGATAGGCGAAGGTCGGCACGCCAAAAGCGTCCTTCACGTCTCGGCAAATATCGAGATAGGGCATCCCCGGCTTGACCATGACCATGTCGGCCCCTTCGGAAAGGTCGCGCGCGACGAGCCTCAGCGCCTCGTCCCGGTTGGCGGGGTTCATCTGGTAGGTTTTCTTGTCGCCCTTGAGTGCTCCGCTCGCGCCCACCGCATCGCGGAACGGGCCGTAGAAGGCACTGGCATACTTCGCGGCGTAGGAGAGGATCGTCACATCCTTGTGCCCCGCGGCCTCCAGCGCCGCCCGCATCGCCCCGATGCGCCCGTCCATCATGTCCGAAGGGCCAAGGATATCCGCCCCCGCCTCGGCCTGCGCCAGCGCCATTCTGACCAGCGCCTCGACCGTCTCGTCGTTCAGGATCACGCCGTCGCGGACCAGCCCGTCATGACCGTTCGCGTTGTAGGGGTCGAGCGCCACGTCGGTCATCACCGCGATCTCCGGCACGGCCGCCTTGATCGCGCGAACGGCCCGGTTCGACAGGTTGTCGGGACTCCAGGCTTCCTCGCAAGTCTCGGTCTTCAGGGCCGGGTCGGTATAGGGAAAGAGGCAGATTGCCGGAATCCCAAGTCGCGCGGCTTCCTCGGCCGCGCGCACGGCGCCATCGACCGTCAGCCGGGACACGCCTGGCATAGACGCCACGGGGCCGTCCGCACCGCCAACGTCGGTCACGAAGACCGGCCAGATCAGGTCCGCGGCACTCAGCCGTGCCTCCGCGACAAGCGCGCGCAAAGCAGCGGTGCGGCGCAGCCGCCGGAAGCGGGCGGCGGGGAAGGGGGCTTGGGAAGAAGTCATCGGGCGCTCCGCTCTGGGGTGATTCAACCGGTTACACGGATCAGGGCGCATCTCAAGGGTGGAAACCGTCGCAGCCCATCGTTAGCATCCGGCCGAAGAATGACGCGGGAGCATGAATTGGATTGGACTCGATTGATCTTCGACCTCATCGATCTCAGGTCCTTTTCCAATCTTTGGTATTGGATCGCACTCGGCGTGATCTGGTCTTCGGCGTCGCACTGGGTGCTGGGCGTGCCCTATGACATGGTCATGCGCGCACGCCGGCAGGGCGGCGACGCCGAGCAGAACCTTCACGACATGGTCCGCATCAATGTCGCGCGCATCCTGTATATCGAACGGGAGGCAGGCATCGTCCTGATGGCGCTCGGAACATTCGCGCTGACATCGCTCGCGCTTCTTGGCTTCATCTACCGGGTGGAGTTCTGTCAGGCCGTCTTTCTGATCGCCGCGCCGCTTTCGCTCGTCGGGGTTCTCAGCGTGGCGACCGCACGACAGATTGAAGCGGCGGCTGACGCCGGCGAGGCGCTTCGTCGGCGGCTCGCTGTGCACAGGGTTGGCGTGCAGATCATCGGAATGGTGTCGATTTTCGTGACGGCCTTCTGGGGAATGTTCCAGAACTTCAACATCTCGATCCTGCCACCACCCGGTTGACACCGCCGCCCGGCGGGATAGGTGGGGGCGATGACCACGTCCGGACATATCACGCTGAGCGGTGCCCCCGAGGGCTACGACGCGCGCCTTCTCGCCCGCGAACTCGCCACGGGCGTGCCGATCCTGCATGTCGCACGCGACGACAAGCGGATGGAGGCGATGCGCGCGGCGCTCGCCTTTTTCGCGCCGGATGCGCTGGTCCTGACCTTTCCCGCCTGGGATTGCCTGCCCTATGACCGGGTGTCGCCCAATGCCGATACATCCGCCACGCGGATGGCGACGCTTGCGGCGCTCGCGCAGGGGATGCCGGGACCGTTCATCCTCCTGACCACGCTGAACGCGGCGACACAGCGGCTGCCGGCGCGGGAAGTGTTGAAATCCTCGGCCTTTAACGCACGAGTCGGTCACCGGGTGGACGAGGCGGCGCTGCGCAATTTCCTCGTCCGCATGGGGTTCAGCCAAAGTCCGACCGTCACCGAGCCGGGCGACTATGCCGTGCGCGGCGGTATCATCGACATCTTTCCACCGGGCGAGGGCGGGCCGGTCCGGCTCGACCTTTTCGGCGATGTTCTCGACGGCGCACGGCGATTCGACCCGGCGACGCAGCGGACAACGGCAAAGCTCGACGTCGTGGAGCTTGCACCGGTTTCCGAGGTGATCCTTGACGAGGCTGCGATCACGCGCTTCCGCCAGAACTACCGGATCGAATTCGGCGCGGCAGGGGCCGACGATCCTCTTTACGAGGCGGTCAGCGCCGGGCGCAAGCATGCCGGGATGGAACACTGGCTGCCCTTTTTCCATGAGAGGCTCGAGACGCTCTTCGACTACCTGCCGGGCGTCTCGATCATGCTCGACGATCAGACCGCGCCCGCACGGCTTTCACGCTGGGAAGGGATCGAAGATCAGTACGACACACGCCTTGAGGCGATGAAGCGCAAGGACCGGCTGGATTCGGTCTACAAGCCCTGCGCGCCGGGGCTTCTCTACCTCGATGACGCCGGCTGGGACGCGGCGCTTGCCGGACACCGGGTGATCCAGCTTGTCGAACTGCCGCAGGCGACCGGGCCGGGCGTGCTGGACGCCGGCGGGCGGATCGGGCGCAACTTCTCCTCTGAAAGACAACTTGAAAATGTCAATCTTTTCAGTGCGCTTGCGGATCATATTCATGCCAGGCGGACGGACGGACAGGTGGTTGTCGCCTCTTATTCCGAAGGCGCGCGCGAACGTCTGAAGGGGCTTCTGGAGGATGAGGATGTCGTCGGCGTAACGCCGGTCCGAGACATCCGCGATGTGCCCGAGAGCAAGGGCGGGCTGTTCCTCGCCGTGTGGGCGCTGGAACACGGGTTCGAGGGTAAGGGCCTCACGGTCATTTCGGAACAGGACGTGCTGGGTGACCGGCTGATCCGCGGTGCAAAAAAACGCAGAAAAGCCGACAACTTCCTGACCGAAGCTCAATCACTTTCGCCCGGCGATCTGGTGGTCCATGTCGATCACGGTGTCGGGCGCTATACTGGGCTTGAGACCATCATCGCGCTCGGCGCACCCCACGATTGCGTGGCGCTCGACTATGCTGAGGGCGCGCGGCTTTACCTTCCGGTCGAGAATATCGAACTCCTCAGCCGCTACGGCCATGAAGAGGGGCTGCTCGACAGGCTCGGCGGCGGGGCGTGGCAGGCCAAGAAGGCGAAGCTGAAGGAACGCATCCGCCAGATCGCTGAAAGGCTCATGCGGGTGGCGGCCGAACGGCTTTTGCGCAAAGCGCCGATCCTCGAGGCGCCGCACCACGAATGGGACGCCTTCTCAGCCCGCTTTCCCTATCAGGAAACCGACGACCAGCTGTCGGCCATCGACGAGGTCGTGGACGACCTTGGTGCAGGGCGCCCGATGGACCGGCTTATCGTCGGCGATGTGGGATTCGGCAAGACCGAGGTCGCGATGCGTGCCGCCTTCGTCGCCGCCTTGTCCGGCGCGCAGGTCGCCGTCATCGCGCCGACGACGCTGCTCGCGCGCCAGCATTTCAAGACCTTCGCCGAGCGGTTCCGGGGCACGGCGATCACGGTCCGGCCGCTGTCCCGCTTCGTCAGCGCGCGGGATGCGCAGGCCACGCGCGAAGGCTTGGCCGAGGGGACGGTGGATATTGTCATCGGCACCCATGCGGTGTTGGCCAAACAGGTGAAGTTCCGCAACCTCGGCCTGTTGGTCATTGATGAGGAGCAGCATTTCGGCGTTCAGCACAAGGAGCGGCTGAAAGAGATGCGGTCTGAAATCCACGTCCTGACCCTGACCGCCACCCCGATCCCGCGCACGCTTCAACTGTCGCTCACAGGTGTCCGGGATCTTTCGATAATCGGCACGCCGCCCGTCGACCGGCTGGCGATCCGCACCTATGTCAGCGAATTCGACAGCGTCACGATCCGCGAGGCGCTTCTGCGCGAACGCTACCGGGGCGGGCAGAGCTTCTACGTTGTGCCCCGCATCAAGGACCTGCCCGAGATCGAGGACTTCCTGAAGACGCATGTACCCGAGGTGAGCTACGTCATCGCCCACGGCCAGATGGCGGCGGGGGACCTCGACGAACGCATGAATGCCTTCTACGACGGCCAGTACGACGTGCTTCTGGCCACTACCATCGTCGAAAGCGGGCTCGACATCCCCACTGCCAACACGATGGTCGTCCACCGGGCCGACATGTTCGGGCTGGCGCAGCTTTACCAGATCAGGGGCCGCGTGGGGCGGTCGAAGCTGCGCGCCTATTGCTACCTGACCACCAAGCCCCGCACGCCGCTCACACCCAACGCGCAAAAACGGCTCAGGCTTCTCGGCTCGCTCGATTCACTGGGCGCCGGCTTCTCGCTTGCTTCGCAGGACCTCGACCTGCGCGGGGCGGGCAATATTCTGGGCGAGGAACAATCCGGTCATATCAACGAAGTAGGCTACGAACTTTACCAGGCGATGCTGGAAGAAACGATTGCGCGCATCAAGTCGGGCGATCTTGAAACCCCGGGCGGCGAGGACGGGCAATGGTCGCCGCAGATCAACCTCGGCGTGCCGGTGATGATCCCGGAAGCCTATGTTCCCGACCTTGACGTGCGGCTTGGCCTTTATCGGCGGCTGTCCTCTCTGACAACCAAGGTGGAACTGGAAGGCTTTGCCGCCGAGCTGATCGACCGTTTCGGCCCAGTGCCGAAAGAGGTCAACACGCTGCTTCTGGTGATGCGGATCAAGGCGATGTGCCGGCGCGCGCATATCGGCCGGCTCGATGCCGGACCGAAGGGGGCGACGGTCCAGTTCCACATGGACAAGTTCCCGAATCCCAAAGGGTTGGTGGACTTCCTTCAGGCGCAGAACGGGCTGGCGAAGATCAAGGATAACAAGATCATTGTCCGGCGCGACTGGGCGAAGGATAGCGACAAGATCAAGGGCGCCTACGCCATCGCCCGCGACCTCGCCGAGAAGGCGAAGTAATCACTCCGTCGCGCGCGGCAATGTCAGCATCAGCGGCAGCGCAAGGGCCGTGCAGACGAAAACGCCGGCCATGAGGGGCAGCGGCGTGCCGTCGAAGGCCAGCCCGATCGGTGCCGCCACAAGGACCGACAGCACCGTGGCGAGCGCGGTCACGACCGACGCCGCCGTGCCGGCGATGTGGCCCATCGGCTCCAGCGCCAGCGCGTTCAGGTTGCCGATCGTCAGGCCGGCCATGAAAAACACCGTTACCGTCCAGTAAAGATAGACCCAGAAGACCATCGCGTCGGGCAAGAGGCCAAGGCCGAAAAGCACGACCATGAGGCCTGAATTGAGCGCCTGCGCGGCAAATGTTCCCGTTACCATTACCCGCATCCCGAGCTTCACGACCAGCCGCGCATTGATCACGCTGGCCAGGCCCGACAGGAGCGCGATCACGGCAAACCAGCGCGGGAAGGTGTCTGCCAGCCCGAAGCGCTGGTCGAAGACCTGCTGGGTGGAGGAAAGTGTCGCGAACAGGCAGGCAAAGGCGAGCGTCATCACGAGGATGACCTTCACCACCAGCCGATGGGTCAGGATCTCCCGCACGGACGCGGCGAGCGTTCCGAACCGCAGCGGCCGGCGCGAGCGGACGGGAAGGGTTTCGGCCTGGCGCAACCAGAACCAGCTCGTCGTCAGGATGGCGAAGATTATGAAGGCGGGGAATATCCCCCGCCAGCCGAAACCGGCGATGATGTAAGAGCCGAGGAGCGGCGCAACAGCCGGGACCAGTGTGAAGATCATCATGGTGAAAGAGACGATCCGGGCCATCTGGCGGCCGGAATAGAGATCGCGCACCAGCGCCATCGCGGCGATGCGCGGCCCGGCGACGCCAAGCCCCTGTAGCATCCTCGCGGCAAGCACCAGCCACAGCGACGGTGCGACCCAGGCCAGCGCCGCACCCAGGCAATAGAGCGCCACACCGCCGATGATCACCCGCCGCCGCCCAAGCGCGTCCGAAAGCGGGCCTGTCAGGAAGGTTCCCAAACCCATGCCGAAGACAAAGCTCGTGATGATCAGCTGCGCGCGGTTCGGCGCGTCAGGCGAAAGTTCCGCCGCAATCTCAGGCATCGCCGGCAGCATCGCGTCGATGGAGAAGGCTGTCATCGCGAACATCATCGCCAGAAGTGCGATGAACTCCGGCAACGGCAGGCGCGGGGGCTGCATCCCGTCGGTCGGGCCGGTGGTCATCGCGCCTCGCCTTCGCCCTGTCCGGCGATCTGCCGGTTGATATCCTCGATGATCCGGCCCCAGATATCGGGCGGCTGCGCGCCCTGGAGGACGTGCTGGTTGGCGATGATGAAGGTCGGCACCGCATTGACGCCCCGTTCGCGCGCATGGGCATCGCGGGCGCGAATGTCATCCGCGTCACCGTCACCATCGAGCAACCGGCGCATCATTGCCCGGTCAAGCCCAACCTCGCCGGCGATATCGGCCAAAACCTCGGCATCACCGACATCCCGACCGTCGCGCCAAAGCGCGCGGAACAGCACTGTGACCATCGCGGTCTGCCGCCCCTCCAGACCGGCCCAGTGGATCAGGCGGTGCGCGTCGAGTGTATTGGGCGTCCTTGCGATCCGGTCGAGGTTCAGCTCCACCCCGGCCGTCTCGGCATGCTCGACAAGCGGCGCATAGGCGCGTACGGCGCCTTCCTTGCCGCCGAACTTCGCCTCCATATAGGCGCGCCGGTCCATCCCGCCTTTCGGCATTTCCGGGTTGAGCTGGAAGGGGTGCCATTCGATTGAGAACGGGTGATCGGCATGCGCCTCAAGCGCGCGGTCGAGATAGGCCTTGCCGACATAGCACCACGGGCAGGCAATGTCTGAGAGGATATCAAGTCGGATCATTGGCTTGCCTTCCATTCCTCACGCAATGCGCGGCGATTGATCTTGCCATTGGCCGTGACCGGGATCGCTTCCCGGCGCAGGTAGAGTCGAGGCTGCTTGTAGCGGGCAAGACAGGTTTCCGCGTGGCCGGCCAGCGCGTCTTCTGCCGCTTCACCGGCATAAAACAGCGCGATGACACTCGCATCTGTCTTGACGGGCAGTTCGACCGCCGCGCTGGCGGTGACGCCGGGATACGCGTTCAGCGCGGCCTCGATCTCTGCCGGCGACACCCTGAAGCCGCCGGCATTGATCATGTCGTCAGCACGGCCCAAGCTGGTGATGGCGCCATCCTGGGCCATCACTGCCATGTCGCCGGTTTGGAACCAGTCGCCTTTTGGTGCACAAATTGTTTCTCCCTCGACCGTACCGAGGAACAAGCCGGGATCGCTGTGGTGCACGGCAAGAATGCCGGCCTCCCCGCGCGGCACCGGGGCGCCATCGGGGCCGAGAATGGCGACATGCCGGCCCGGCTGCGGATAGCCCGTTGCTCCATCCGGCGCGGGATGGGCAGGCGAGGATGACAGGAAGGTGGAGCATTCCGACATCCCCATCGCTTCATGCAGATCGGTCCCCGTCGCCGCGCGCCAGCTTTCCCGGATCGAGAGCGGCAGCTTCTCGCCCGCCGACAGGCCGTGCCGCAGGCGGGGCAGGGACAGCGTCGGGTTTTGCGCAAGGATACGACGGTAAACTCCGGGGACAGCGGCGAAAATTGTCGCGTCGAAGCGTTTGGCGAAAAGCGGCAGTTGGTCGACGGCCACGCCGTCAGCGGCGACCATCGCGGTCGCGCCCACTGCCCAGGGGTCGAACAAACCGGCCCCCAACGTGTAGGTCCAGTTGAGCGCACCGGCATGAAGCAGCCGGTCGTCGGGACCGATGCCAAGCCAGCCGCCGCGCATCATCCGCCGCGCCCAGACCGCACGATGAGCATGCGCGACTGCACGCGGCACTCCAGAAGTGCCTGAGGTGAAGACGATATAGGCCAGACGGTTGGGATCGCCCATCGCCCAGTCCGCCGGCGCCAGCGCCTCAAAACCGCGCAGCTCGGTTTCGCTCAGGACCGGGCAGGGGTTAGCCGCGGGCAGCGCCACGCCCTCCGCCGCGACGATCAGCCTTGGGTCGATCACGGCGCAGAGCTTCGCGACCTCGGCCGGCGTCAGGCCGGCTGCCGTCGGCACCGGCACGATCCCGACCGTGATCGCACCGAGAAAGGCGAGCGGAAAGCTGACCCCGTTGCCCAGCCGCAGCAGCACCCGGTCGCCCGGGCCGAGCCCGCGCGCCAGAAGGCCCGTCGCGACACCGCGCACGGCCGCGTCAAGGCGCGCATAGCTCCAACGTTCGGTTCCCGCCGGACGCACGATCTGCAGCGCGATATGGTCGGGGCGCGACTGCGCCGCAGCCAGCACATAGTGCGCGAGGTTGAACGGCGCGGGACAGGGCGCGAGGGAGGCGGAGTCGGTGACGGACAGCATGATCCTTCGCTACGCTTCCCGCCGGGGCGTTGCAAGCCGGGGTCGAAAGGCGGTAATGCACAGGAGCCTCTCCAGGGATGAACAGATGAGCGACCTCGACCCGACCCGGATTATCCGCATCGCCCGCGCCGCCGGCACCGATGAGGAGCCGGCCGAACCGCTCAACCTCGGCCAGCGCGTGCGCGAACTGCGCAAGGAGCGTGGCTGGACGCTGGAGCGCGCGGCAGGGCAGGCGGGACTTGCACGCTCAACCCTCTCCAAGATCGAAAACGGCCAGATGTCGCCAACTTACGAGGCGTTGAAGAAGCTGGCCGAAGGACTGGCGATCACCGTTCCGCAGCTTTTCACACCGCCCTCGCGACCGCAGGTTTCGGGGCGGATGGCCGTCACAAAGGCAGCCGAGGGGCTGGCCCACGCCACCGCCACCTACGAGCACCGGCTGCTGGCCGGGGCGCTGAAGGCGAAGCAGATGCTGCCCTACACCGCCCGGATCCGTGCCCGCGACCTTGAAGAGTTCGACGGTTGGGTGCGCCATGACGGAGAGGAATTCCTCTACGTCCTGACCGGCGTCGTGCGGCTTTACACCGAATTCTACGAACCGGTCGAACTGCGGCGCGGCGACAGCGCCTATTACGACGCCTCGATGGGGCACAATGTCATTTCGCTAAGCCCGGAGGACGCGACGATCCTCTGGGTGACGAGCCTGGCCTGAACGCCGGGTGCCAAAGGAGATTTCGATGCGCGTAACGACCCAGCCGATTGCCGGCCAGAAGCCAGGAACATCGGGGCTTCGAAAGAAGACGAATGTTTTTATGTCAGAAGGTTATCTGGAGAACTTCATCCAGTCGATCTTCGACGCGACCGGCGGGGCCAATGGCAAGACCTATATCCTAGGCGGCGACGGGCGCTATTTCAACCAACACGCGGCGCAGACCATCCTGAAGATGGCGGCGGCCAACGGCGCAAAGCGTGTCATCGTCGGGCAGAACGCGCTTCTGTCGACCCCCGCCGCGTCGCATCTGATCCGGTTGAACGCGGCCGACGGTGGCATCATCCTGTCTGCGTCGCACAATCCCGGCGGGCCTGAGGAGGATTTCGGCGTCAAGTTCAACACCGCGAATGGCGGGCCGGCGCCCGAAGCGGTGACGGAGGCGATCTTCGCGCGTACACAGGCGATCGACGAATACTTCATTGCGGATGAGATCGATGTGAACTTGTCAAGGATCGGGTCGCAACATATTGGCGGGATGGCAGTTTCCGTTGTCGATCCGGTCTCGGATTACGCCGCCCTGATGGAAACGCTGTTCGATTTCGCCGCGATCCGCGCGATGTTCGCCGGCGGCTTCCGGATGCGCTTTGACGCGATGTGCGCGGTGACGGGCCCGTATGCGAAGGAGATCTTCGAAACGCGCCTCGGTGCTGCGCCGGGGACGGTGGTGAATGCTGTGCCGTTGCCCGATTTCGGCGGCATGCATCCGGACCCCAACCCGACCTGGGCGCATGACCTGATGGGTCACATGTTCGCTGCGGACGGCCCGGATTTCGGTGCCGCCTCGGACGGGGACGGGGATCGCAACATGGTGGTGGGCCGCAATACTTATGTCGCGCCGTCCGATAGCTTCGCCGTGCTGGCGGCCAACGCCCACCTTGCGCCGGGCTACCGGGCCGGTCTGAAGGGGGTAGCGCGGTCGATGCCGACCTCAACAGCGGTCGACCGGGTCGCGGAGGCGCTTGGGATCGGCGCGCATGAGACCCCGACCGGCTGGAAGTTCTTCGGCAACCTCCTCGATACCGGTCGGGCGACCTTCTGCGGTGAGGAGAGTTTCGGCGCCGGATCGGACCATGTGCGGGAAAAGGACGGCCTCTGGGCCGTGCTTCTCTGGTTGAACATTCTCGCCGAACGCGAGGAAAGCGTTTCAGAAATCATGCGGGCGCATTGGTCGCGCTTCGGGCGCACCTACTATTCTCGCCATGATTACGAGGCGCTACCGAACGCGGTCGCGGATGGCGTGATGGACAGCTTGCGCAGCCGGCTTGGCGACCTGCCGGAGCAGACGGTCGAGGGGATGAAAGTCGCGTCGGCGGAGGATTTCGCCTATACCGACCCCGTGGATGGCTCGGTCTCGCGCGGGCAAGGGCTGCGCATCGTCTTCGAAGGCGGGGCCCGTGCGGTCTTGCGACTGTCGGGGACCGGCACAGAGGGCGCGACGATCCGCCTCTATCTCGAGCGCCATGCCACAGGCCCCGATGGGCTGGACGCCGAGGTTCAGGAGATGCTCGCCCCGGTCATCCGCGCGGCGGAGGCGCTGACGGGCATCCGCGAGGTCACCGGACGTGCGGGGCCGGACGTCATAACCTGAGGACAACCTCGGGCTTCATCGCGTGAGCCGGAGTTGTTTTCCCCTGTGGAAAGGCCTCAGTCCCGGATACGGCGGCCATTCTCGTCGAACGCAAAGGCGTCGGCCGGATCGAAGGCGAGTGCAATCCGCTGATCGACCCGGTGATCGTGCTGACGGAAAAGGCGGACCGTGACCGTATCGCCGGCATCGGTGGTGACCAGGAGGTTGGTGTCACCACCCAGACGCTCGACATGCGCGACGGTTCCCGCGAGCGGGCCATCCGCCGCAACCCGAAGGTGCTCGGGCCGGATCCCAAGCGTGGCACCCTTCGCCCCAAGCGGGGCGGCGGGCAGGAAGTTCATCGATGGCGCGCCCAGGAAGCCCGCGACAAACTGGTTGTCGGGGTCGTTGTAAAGCTGCATCGGGCTGCCTACCTGCTCGATCCGCCCGTCACGCAGCACAACGATGCGATCGGCCAGCGTCATCGCCTCGGTCTGGTCGTGGGTGACGTAGATCATCGACGCGCCGAGTTCACGGTGCAGGCGGGCAATTTCGACCCGCGTGGCCATGCGGAGCGCGGCATCGAGATTGGACAGGGGTTCGTCAAAGAGGAACAGTTCGGGCTTGCGCACGATGGCGCGGCCGATGGCGACGCGCTGGCGCTGACCGCCCGAAAGCTCTGCCGGCCGGCGTTTCAGGTACTCATCGAGCGAGAGCATCCGTGCCGCCATGGCGATGCGTTCGGAGATGACCGTTTTCGCCTCGCCTGCCTGCTTCAGCCCGAGCGCCATGTTCCCCTCGACATCGAGATGGGGGTAGAGCGCGTAGGACTGGAAAACCATCGCGATGCCGCGTTTGGCGGGGGGCGTGGTCGTGACATCCGACCCGCCGATGCGGATCGTCCCGGAACTGGCATCTTCCAGCCCTGCGATGACGCGCAGGAGCGTGGACTTGCCGCAGCCCGAGGGGCCGACGAACACAATGAACTCCCCTTCGGAGACGGTCAGGTCGATATCCTTCAGAACGTGCACTTCGCCGAATGATTTGTTTATTTTTTCAAGTGATAAGGCGGTCATCTTAAGGTCCTACAATGCTACGGGGCGGCCGGTGCGGATACTTTCGTCGGCGGCAAGACAGATGGCGAGAGAGGCGACGGCGTCGTCCATGTGGCGGGTCAGGTCGATATCCTCGGCGATGGCCCGAAGGATGTACGCCTGCTCGGCGTCGCACAGCGCCTGATGGCCGGGCTCATCGGGGAAGTCGACATCGGTATCGCTGCCGTCTGCCCGGTGAATGCGGAGCGCACCGACCTTGGTGTGGCCATCGACACTGTCGCTTTCGGGGTGCGTGCCCGAGAGGATGGAGACCGCGCCGTTCGCCGACACGACATCCTTCACGAAATAGGCGACCTCGGACATCATCGGGCCCCAACCGGCCTCATACCAGCCCACGGAGCCGTCTTCAAAAACGACCTGGAACTGACCGTAATTGTACATGTTTTCCGCGATCTCATCCGAGAGGCGTAGACCCATGCCATGCACCCGGACCGGCTTCGCATCTGTGATCTGGCACATGATATCGACATAATGAACACCGCAATCGACGATAGGCGGTGTCGTCTGCATCAATTGCTTATGCGTCTCCCAGGTTGGCCCGGTCGACTGCTGGTTGAGATTCAGCCGAAAGACATACGGCCCGCCAAGGGTGCGCGCCTCGGCGACGAGACGGGTCCAGGACGGATGGTGGCGCAGGATGTAGCCGACGACGAGTTTGCGACCGTTGACCTTCGCGCAGTCTACCACGCGCCGCGCATCGGCGACCGTGGTCGCAAGCGGCTTTTCCACGAAAACATGGGCGCCGGCCTCCATCGCCGCCACTGCATAATCCGCATGGCTGTCGGAATAGGTTGCGATGACGGCAAGGTCGGGCGGGGTTTCAGCAAGCGCGCGATAGAAGTCGTCGAAGACGGGGTAGGACCGAAGGGCAGGCGTGTCGCAACGCCCCGACCGGTTCACCAGCCCGACGATCTGCGATTGCCGGTTCTCATGATGGGCGAGCGCGTGACTCATTCCCATATTGCCAAGGCCGGCGATGAGGACCCTCATTTGACCGCTCCCGATGTGATGCCGCGGATGAGCTGGCGCGAGAAGATGACGTAGAGGACGAGGACCGGCAGGATCGCCAGCGACAGCGCCGACAGAACCGCGTTCCAGTCGGTCACGAACTGGCCGATGAAGACCTGGCTGCCAAGCGTCAGGGTCTTTGTACTTTCGCCCGGCGCGAGGATCAGGGGAAACCAGAGGTCATTCCAGATCGGGATCATGTTGAAGACCGCAACCGTCGCCATCGACGGGCGAACAAGCGGCAATACAAGTTTGAAAAATATGGCATACTCACTCATGCCATCAATGCGGCCGGCATTCTTGAGGTCATCCGAGACCTGGCGCATGAACTCCGACAGGATGAAGACGGCAAGCGGCAGGCCCTGCGCAGTATAGACGAGGATCAGCGCCCAGAGCGTGTTCACCAGCCCCGTCTGCACCATCATGTCAAGGATCGCGACCGTGCCGATACGGATCGGGATCATGATCCCCAGCGCGAGGTAGAGACCCATCAGCGTATTGCCCTTGAACCGGTATTCCGAAAGGGCAAAGGCCGCCATCGCGCCAAAGAGGAGGATGAAGAACAGGGACGCGACAGTGACGATGAAGGAGTTCTGGAAGTAGAGGAAGAAATCCCCCTGCTTCATCACCGTCTGGTAACCGATCATCGAGAAGCTGTCGGCATCGGGCAGGGCGAGCGGTTCGCGGAAGATCGCCTTGCGGGTCTTGAACGAGTTGATGAGGATCACCGCCACCGGGAAGAGGGCGATCACGGTCCAGGTGATCAGCGCGGCATGGGCGGCGAAGGAATTCAGCGGGTTGTTGCGGGCCTTGTTCATGTCATTCCCCTCAGAACTGATAGCGCCGCATGCGCGTCTGGATCAGGAACAGGTAGATGCAGACGCCCGTAAGGATGATCGCGAACATCGCCGTGGCGATGGCCGATCCCATATGCGGGTCGCCAAGCTGCAACTGGAAACCGAAGAAGGTGCGGTAAAGGAAGGTGCCGAGGATATCGGTCGCGAAATCCGGCCCTGCCAGCGCGCCTTGCGCCGCATAGATGAGGTCGAAGGCGTTGAAATTGCCGACGAATGTCAGGATCGAGATGATCCCGATCGACGGCAGGATCAGCGGCAGCTTGATCTTCCAGAAGGCCGACCAGCCGGTAATCCCGTCGATCTCGCCGGCTTCCAGAATCTCCTCGGGGATTGAAAGAAGGGCGGCGTAGATCAGCATCATCGGGATACCGACGAACTGCCAGACCGAGATCAGCGCCAGCGTCGTCAGGGCGTATTCCTCTCTCCCCAGCCATGGCGCGAAGAGAGATTTCAACCCCACCGCGTCCAGCATTCCGGGCGCGATGCCCCAGATCGGCGAAAGAATGAGCTTCCACGCGAAACCGACGATAACGAAAGACAAAATCGTCGGAATGAAGATCGCCGAGCGGTAGAGCGCAGCGAAGCGCAGGCGCGGATGACTGAGGATCGCCGCCAGCGCGACGCCGATCGGGTTCTGGACGAGCATGTGCACTACGAAGAACCAGGCATTATTGCCAAGCGCGTTCCAGAAGCTGTCCGACCATCGCGGATCGCCGAACAGGGTCCGAAAGTTCGCGAGCCCGGAAAACACCCGGCCTTCATCCCCATTCGTATAAAGAGCGAGGCGCAAGGTGTTGAAAAGAGGCCAGATCATGATCGCTGTGTAGACCAGAACCGCTGGCGCGAGGAAAACGATCACGTGGCTCTTGATGCGTGTCTGCATGGCGTCCCCCATTGCCCCGGGCGGCTTACCGCCCGGGACACCGTTTCGGAGTGGTGGTGGTCGTTCTTATTGCTGCGGCGCGTACCAGGAGGCGAGGCCATCCTGAAGGCGCTGGCCGGCGGCCTCGGGCGTCTCGGTTCCCCGGATGACGTTGGCGCTGGCATTCCAGGTCTCGTTCTCGAGGTTCGGCGTGCCGCGCGACAGGATCTGGTAGGTCGAGCGGATCGTCGAATGGCATTTGTCACGCCACGACACGAATTCCTGCGCCAGCGGGTCCTCCATCGCGACCGGCGCAGAATTCAGCGAGAAGAAGCCGGGCAGGGCGTTGGCATAGAGCGTGGCGAATTCGGCCGACCCGACCCAGTCGAGAAACGCCTTCGCCTCATCCGGATGCGCCGAGGCGGCGTTCATGCCGATGGCGATGTCGGTATGGTCCGAGATGTAGCACTCGTCCCCGGCATTCGCGACCGGCGGATTGAAGGCGCCCATCTCGAAGTCGACGAGGCTGTTGAAGCCCGAGATCTCCCAGGAACCGGCGGGATAGATCGCGGCGCGGCCAAGCGTGAAGAGGTTCTGGCTGTCCGGATAGGTCTGCGCCTCGTATCCGTCGCCCAGATAGGCGCCCCATTTGGCCAGTTGCCGGAACGGCGCGACCCAGGGCTCGTCCGTCAGCTTCTCTTCGCCCTTGATCAGTGCGAGCCGTCCTTCCTCACCCTTCCAGTAGTTCGGGCCCACATTGTTGTAGCCCATCGTCGCGGCTTCCCACTGGTCGTTGGTGCCCATCGCCATCGGGATATAGGTGCCGTCTTCCTTGATCTTGTCGAGCGCGGCGAAGAAGTCGGCCTCGGTCGCCGGAACCTCGATCCCAAGTTCGGCGAAAGCGTCCTTGTTGTAGATGAAGCCGTGGATGACCGAGGCCATCGGCACGCAGAACGTGGCCGCGCCGTCATCGGTCTGCCAGGCGGATTTCGCGACGTCCGAGAAATTCGCCATCGCCGCAAGGCCCGACAGGTCCGCCAGCTTGCCGCCCTCGTAAAGCGCGAGCGAAGCGTCGAACGGGCGACAGGTGATCAGATCGCCCGCCGATCCCGCGTCGAGTTTCGAGTTCAGGACGGCGTTGTACTCCGCCGGCGCCGAGGGCGTGAACTGAACCTTGATGCCCGGATGGCTCGCCTCGAAGGCGGGGATGATCTGGTCCTGCCAGATCGAGAGGTCGTCATTGCGCCAGCTCTCGATCGTCAGCGTCACATCCTGCGCTGACGCGGCCAGCGCCGAGCCGAGGAATGTCGTGGCCATGAGAAGGCCGGTCAGTCGTTTGGATGTCATCGTTAGCTCCCTGGGTTGGTCTTGTGTTTCCGGTCACTGCCCTCAGTCCGGGCGAGCGCCGCGCGAAGATTGCCGTCGCTGGCGCGCAGCAGCGCCTGCGCTTGGTCTGACGTGGCACCGCAGGCGATAAGGACGGCCGGCTTGACGGCGCCCTCTGCCGCGTCGAGCGCCGATGCAGCGGCGGCGGCATCGACGCCGGCGATGGCCTCCACCATAACCCGCGCCCGCATGCGCAGCTTCGTGTTGTCGGCCACGAGGCCGACCATCATCCCGTCATGAACCTGACCAAGACGGATGCCCATCAGGGTCGACATGAGGTTCAGCGCCACCTTCTGCGCGGTGCCGGCGCCCATTCGGGTCGATCCGGCAATCACTTCGGGCGGGGTCGGAAGGCAGATGGCCACATCCGCACCATTAAAGATCGGGGCGCCGTGGTTGTTCGCGACCGCTATGATCCGCGCGCCCCGCGCAAGGGCCGCTTTCGCGGCGGCAAGCGGGTAGGGCGTCCGCCCCGAGGCGGTGACCGCAATGACGACGTCACCTTCGGCCAGCGCAGCGCCTGCGCGCGCGCCGTCATCGGCGTCATCCTCCGTCACGCCGGGCATCCGGGAATCGCTGGGCAGTCCGCCGGCCATCAGAATTACAATCCGGTCGGCGTCGACGCCGAACGTCCCCGGAATCTCCAGCCCGTCAGACATCGCCATGAGCGCCGACGAACCCGCCCCGACATAGACAAGACGCCCACCTGACCGGATCGACGCCGCCATGATCTCGGCCCCGGCGGCGATTTCCGGCAACGCGCCCGAGACCGCCTGAAGCGCATCGGCCTGCGCCGAGAGCAGTGCGCCAAGGATGGCGCCGCTTTCGCGGTCATCCAGCCCTTTGGCGGCTGGGTGCAGGCGTTCAGTGGCAGCTGACGTCATCGAATCCCCCCGATTGCAACAAAGCATACCTATCTAATACCTTTTGTCCACATCAAATTGCGCACCACCAAGTTTTCCCGCAGTATCGGCGGATTGGTACCTAAAATTCAGCAGATAGGTCTTTCATTGTCATTATAGGTATTATAAAGGTATTTTCATGATGCAACCCGACTCGATCCTCATCGGCCTCGACGGCGGCGGGACCTCCTGCCGCGCGGCGCTTGTTCGCGGGGACGGGTCCGGGCGGATTGAAATGACCGGCGGACCGGCGAACGTCTCCGACTTTGCCGGCGCGATGACGCGGGTGCGCGACCTTGTCCTGCGCCTGGCCGCGGCCGCCGGGATCGATTCCGATGAGTTGGGCGGCGCGGCCGTCCATGCCGGATTTGCCGGCGTGATGGACGACATGATCGCGGCCCGCGTCGCCGCGGAATTGCCCTTCGCCCGCGTAACGGTGACGGACGACCAGCCGACCATGATCGCGGGCGCGCTCGGCGCGCGGGACGGCGCGGTCGCCGCAATCGGCACGGGGTCCTTCGTCGGACGCCAGTCGGGGGGCGCAATCCATGTGCTTGGCGGCTGGGGTTTCGCGCTCGGCGACCAGGCATCCGGCGCCTGGCTGGGCCGGAGCCTGCTGTCAGCCGCGCTTCTGGCCGGGGACGGGATCGCACCGGGGAGCGCGCTGACGAACGCCATTTCCACGCGTCTTGGCGGCGCGCCGGGCATGGTGGCCTTCGCGCTTTCATCCGCGCCAAACGACTACGCCGCGCTCGCGCCCGAGGTCGTCGCGGCTGCAACAGAGGGTGATGCGGTCGCCGCGCGGCTGATGGGGGAGGGCGCGGCCTATATCGAATCCGCGCTCGCCGCGCTCGGGTTCTCGGCGGGCGACACGCTTTGTCTTGCGGGAGGGCTCGGACCGGCCTATGGCCAATGGCTTTCCGCCGGAACGGCGGCGGGCATCGCCGCCCCGCAAGGGACCGCACTCGACGGCGCGCTTGCGCTTGCCGCGCGTGCGGCGGAAGGGGCGCCGGCATGAAGATTTCCGACTATCTCGACCCGGAACTCTGGCTCAACCCCGCGAACGGGCCGCTCTACGTCCAGCTTCGCAAACGGATCGAGGCCGGGATCGCCTCGGGCTTTCTCGCGCCCGACATGCCGTTGCCGCCAGAGCGGGAGATCGCCGCGCTGACCGACCTGTCGCGGGTCACGGTGCGCAAGGCTATCGCCGAACTGGTGGACAAGGGGATGATCCTGCAGAAGCAGGGGTCGGGTTCCTATGTCGCGCCGGCCCGCCCACGCGTCGAACAATCCCTGTCGCGGCTGACGTCCTTTTCCGAGGACATGGCCCGGCGCGGCTTCCAGTCGGAGATGGACTGGCTTGAACGCGGGCTGTTCCTGCCGTCGCCGGATGAGGTCACGGCGCTTGGCCTTGGCGCGGGCGATCAGGTCGCACGGCTGGCCCGACTGCGCCGCGCCAATGGCCGCCCGATGGCGATCGAGCGAGCATCGCTGCCGACCGATATCCTGCCCAATCCCCTGGCCGTCACGCATTCGCTTTACGAGGTTTTGGGCGAGGCCGGGTTGCGGCCGGTCCGGGCCGTCCAGAAAATCTCGGCCGTCAATCTTGCCGACAACGACGCCGGGTTGCTTGGGGTCGCACCGATGACGGCCGGTCTCAGGATCGAACGCACATCCTATCTGCCCGAGGGCCGCGTGGTTGAATACACCCGCTCGCTCTATCGCGGCGATGCCTATGATTTCGTTGCAGAACTACGCCTTCCGGAGAGCCTGACATGACCGATAACCAAAGCCAGATGCGCCGCGAGATTCTTGAGATTCCGGATGCCGTCGGCCGTCTTCTGGACCAGGGAGGCGCGGCGATCCGTGCCACCGCGAAGGCCGCGCGCGATCTCGACCCGGCTTACATCGCAACTGTGGCGCGGGGATCGTCCGATCATGTCTGCACCTACCTGAAATACGTCTCGGAAATCACGCTCGGACTTCCCGTTGCCTCCATCGGCCCGTCCGTCGCTTCGATCTACCATGCACCGCTGCGGCTTGGTGGCAGTCTGTGCCTGTCGGTCTCGCAGTCGGGCAAGAGCCCCGACATCGTGGAACTCGCGCGCGTCGCCGGGGCAGGGGGCGCAATGACCGTCGCGGTCACGAACGATGCCGCTTCGCCGCTCGCGCAGGCAAGCGACCGTGTGCTCAACATCCATGCCGGGCCGGAACTCTCGGTCGCGGCGACGAAGACATTCGTCACCTCTGCCGTTGCCGGTCTGGCGCTGATCGCCGAGGCGGCGCGCGACAAGGCGCTTCGCGCGGCCATAGCGGGCCTGCCGGCGCATCTGGAGGCCGCCGCGCGGGCGGATTGGGGCGCGCTTGTCGACCGGCTCGCGCGCGCCGAATCGCTTTATACCCTGGGCCGTGGCCCGGGCTTCGCAATGTCGGGGGAAGCGGCGCTGAAGCTCAAGGAAACCTGCCAGATCCACGCCGAGAACTATTCCTCGGCCGAAGTGCTGCACGGGCCGGTTTCCATCGTTTCGCAGGACTTCCCGGTTCTGGCCTTCGCCGCCGGGGATGCCGCGGAACCCGCGGTTCTCGACGTGGCCGAGGCGCTGGCGGGGAAGGGCGCGTCGGTCTTCGTGACATCCGGCGACGCCACGAACGCACAGGCGCTGCCACGTGTGGAAACCGGCCATCCGCTGACCGACCCGATCGCGCTCATCGTGTCGTTCTACGCCATGGTAGAGCAGGTGGCGCTGGCCCGTGGGGTCGATCCCGACCGCCCGCGCCATCTCAACAAGGTGACGGAGACGGTGTGATGGCCGACCTCTATCACGGCGCCGATATCTTCGACGGCACCCGTCTCGGCCCCGGTGCGCTTTTGGTCGAGGACGGCAGGATCGCCGCGATACTTTCGCCGGATGCGGCGCCCGCCGACGCCAGAAGGATCGCGCTGGATGGCGGTGTTCTCGCGCCTGGCTTCGTCGATCTGCAACTGAACGGCGGTGGTGGTGTGATGTTCAACGACGCCCCGGACGTCGCCACGCTGCAACGGATAGCCGAGGCCCATGCACGGCTGGGATCGCTGGCGCTGCTGCCGACGCTGATCACCGACACGCCGGACCAGACCCGTGCGGCGGTGGCGGCGGTCGAGGCGGCCGTTGCCGCCGGTATTCCCGGCATCGCCGGGCTGCATCTGGAAGGGCCGCATCTCAGCCTTGCGCGCAAGGGCGCGCATGACCCGGCGCTGATCCGGCCGATGGAGCGGGAAGACCTCGCATTCCTTCTCGACGCGGCAACCCGGCTTCCGTGCCTTCTGCTGACCGTTGCGCCGGAAAGCGTAACGAATACGCAAATCGCGACGCTCGCCGGGGCCGGTATCGTCGTGTCACTGGGCCATACGGACGCGACATCTGCAACCTGCCGCGCAGCCGCGCGGGCCGGTGCGCATATGGCGACGCATCTCTTCAACGCGATGAGCCAGCTTGGAAATCGCGAACCCGGCCTTGTCGGCGCGGTGCTTGCCGATGGCGCACTCAGCGCCGGCCTGATCGCCGACGGCATTCACGTCCATCCCGAAGCCATGGCGACGGCCTTGCGTGCCAAGACGGGGCCGGGCGCGATATTCCTTGTCACCGACGCAATGGCGCCAGCGGGATCGGACATCACGCACTTCACGCTGAACGGACGCGAGATACGCCGCGAGAACGGACGCCTGACGCTCGCCGACGGAACGCTGGCCGGTGCCGATCTCGACATGGCGCGCGCGATCCGCGTTCTTTGCGACGACGTCGGACAACCGCTCGACCGCGCGCTTGCCATGGCGACAAGCATTCCAGCGCGGATTGTCGGGCTTGATGACCGCCACGGATCGCTCATTGCCGGCAGTGATGCCGATTTCATCCATCTGTCCGGCAGCCTCCATCTGAAGGGCGTCTGGCGGAAGGGGATCGCGCTGGCGTCCACTTCAGGATGATCTAATTATCCGATAATCGATATTATGTAATTAAAATATGCATACCGAAACCATGACCTGCGCCCGCTATCCAATCTGGCATCGCCTGCCCATTACCGCTACAGGATGCGCAACGAACTAACCGGAGCGTATCATGACCTTCGACCGCAGCATCAAGATCGCCCCGTCGATCCTTTCCGCCGATTTTGCCAATTTCGGCCAGGAGATCCGCGCAATCGAGGATCAGGGCTGCGACTGGGTCCATGTGGACGTCATGGATGGCCATTTCGTTCCGAACCTGACCTTCGGCCCGGCCATGTGCAAGGCGATCCGGCCGCATATCCGCACCGTGATGGACGTGCATCTGATGATCGCGCCGGTCGATCCCTACATCGAAGCCTTCGCCGAGGCCGGCGCCGATGTCATTACCGCGCATCTGGAGGCCGGGCCGCACATTCACCGCACGCTGCAAGCCATTCGCGCCACAGGGAAAAAATCCGGTATCGCGATCAATCCCGGAACGCCTGCGGAAGCGGTCGCGCCCGTGCTCGACCTTGTGGACCTTGTCTGCGTCATGACGGTCAATCCCGGCTTTGGCGGGCAGAAATTCATTCATTCACAGATAGATAAAGTGCTTTCTTTGCGTAAAATGATCGATGACAGGCCGATCCATATCGAGATTGACGGCGGCATCACGCCGGAAACGGCGCCACTTGTCGCGGCTGCCGGTGCGGACGTGCTCGTCGCCGGTTCCGGCGTCTTTTCTGGCGGATCGGTTGCGAAGCCCGATGTCTATGGCCAGAATATCGCCGCGATCCGCGCTGCCGCCGAGGCCGCGCAAAGCTGAGGAGGACATCATGGCCGTTTCCCCGCCCGTCTGCGACTTTGGCTGGAAGGCCGTTCCTTTCACCCTGCCCGGCACCGATGACCGCGACTGGACGCTCGATCAGGTCGCCGGCCCGAACGGCACGCTGATCATGTTCATCTGCAATCATTGCCCTTACGTGCAATCTGTGATCGACCGCATCGTCCGCGACGCGAAGGAGTTGCAGGCCTTCGGCATCGGCGTTGCGGCGATCTCCTCCAACGATGCCGGCGAATATCCGCAGGACGGCTTCGACGCGATGAAAGCCGAGGCCCTGCGCCACGGCTTCACCTTTCCCTATCTCTACGACGAGAGCCAGGAGATCGCGAAAGCGTACGGTGCGGCCTGCACGCCGGATTTCTTCGGCTTCAACAAGGATTTCGGCCTTCAATATCGCGGGCGGCTCGATTCCTCGGGTCGTCAGGCCGCCGCGTCGGATGCCAAGCGCGAGCTGTTCGAAGCGATGAAGCGTGTCGCTGCTTCCGGACAGGGGCCGGAGCATCAGATCGCCTCGATGGGCTGCTCGATCAAGTGGAAGGCGGCGTGACCCCTGCCCCGGCTATCGTCTTCGACCTCGACGGGACGCTGATCGACAGCGTTCCCGATCTGGGCGCCGCAGTGAACCGCACGCTGGCGGCCGAGGGCCAGGCGCCGATGC
This sequence comes from Alphaproteobacteria bacterium, assembly GCA_030429495.1. Classification (GTDB taxonomy): domain Bacteria; phylum Pseudomonadota; class Alphaproteobacteria; order Rhodobacterales; family Rhodobacteraceae; genus Albidovulum. Next base: position 178,003 of record JAUIFH010000003.1, read on the forward strand.
CGCTCGGTGAGATCAAGACCTATGTCGGCGACGGCGCGCCGGTCCTCGTCTCGCGCGTCATGGTGGCGCGCGGGATCGACCCGTCGCGCCACAAGGAGCTGACCGACCGGATCGTCGGCGACTACACGGCGAATGCCGCGGTGCTGACCCGGATCTATCCGGGCGTCACCGAAGCGCTGACGGTCTTGCGCGAGCGCGGCCATCCCCTCGGCATCTGCACCAACAAGCCGGGCGGCGCGACCCATTCCGTTCTCGCGGCGCTCAAGCTCGACACGTATTTCGACGCGGTCATTGCCGGCGACACACTGGCGGAAAGAAAGCCCCACCCTGCCCCGCTTCTCGCCGCGTTCGAAGCGCTCGGGGGTCCGGGCCTCTATGTCGGCGACAGCGAGGTAGACGCAGCGACCGCCGTTGCCGCGGGCTGCCCGTTCCTTCTGTTCTCGGAAGGCTATCTGAGGGTTCCGCGCGAGGAAATCGCGGTGACGGCCGAATTCGCCACCTTTGCCGATTTGGCCGCACTTGTCGCCGGAATGACCGTGCTACAGTAATCGGGCAGGCCCGCCCTGCCCGCCAATCACATTCAAGGATTGATATGTGTTTGGCCCGCACCTATATCTTGCGGGAAAAGATGACGGAGGTGGTGATGAGACCCAATGCGAAGCCCGACGTGCGCGGCTTTTTCGATGATGCGACGAACACCGTCACATTCGTGGTCAAGGACCCCGGCAGCAACACCTGCGCGATCGTCGATTCCGTGCTCGATTTCGACTACGCCTCGGGCCGGACCGACACGCAGTCCGCCGACCGCGTGATTGCCCATGTCCGCGACGTGGGCCTCGACGTGGCCTGGATCCTCGAAACCCATGTCCATGCCGACCATCTTTCGGCCGCGCCCTATTTCCAGCAGCAGCTTGGCGGCAAGATCGGCATCGGCGAGAAGATCACCGTCGTGCAGGACACGTTCGGCAAGATCTTCAACGAAGGCACCGAGTTCCAGCGCGACGGCAGCCAGTTCGACCAGCTTTTCAAGGAAGGCGATACGTTCGAGATCGGCGCGCTCAAAGGCTCTGTCCTTCACACGCCGGGCCATACGCCGGCCTGCCTGACCTATGTCATCGGTGATGCGGCCTTTGTCGGCGATACGCTGTTCATGCCGGATTTCGGTACGGCACGGACCGATTTCCCCGGCGGCTCCGCCGAGACGCTCTTCGCCTCAATCCAGAAGATCCTCACCCTGCCCGACGACACGCGCGTCTTCGTCGGCCACGACTACAAGGCGCCGGGCCGGGATGAATATGCCTGGGAAACCACGGTGGCAGAGGAACGTGCCCGCAACGTCCATGTCGGCGCGGGCAAGTCCGCCGAGGAATTCGTAAAGATGCGCAATGCCCGCGACGCGACCCTGGGGATGCCGAAGCTGATCGTGCCCTCGCTTCAGGTCAACATGCGCGCTGGCCAGATGCCGCCACCCGAGGATGACGGCAGCACCTACCTGAAGGTTCCGGTCAACAAGCTCTGACGCAGCCGGAGACCGGCGGACGGGAAATCCTTCGATGCTGAACCGCTTCTTCCCGATCCTCGACTGGGTCCGGCGCTACACGGGCGAGACCCTCTCCGCCGACCTCGTCGCGGCGGTGATCGTAACAATCATGCTGATCCCGCAATCGCTGGCCTATGCGCTGCTGGCGGGATTGCCGGCGGAAGTCGGGCTTTACGCCTCCATCGCGCCGCTGATCGTCTATGCCATCTTCGGCACATCGAGCGCGCTGGCCGTCGGCCCGGTCGCAGTCGCCTCGCTGATGACAGCGGCCGCTGTCGGCAAGCTCGCCGAACAGGGCAGCCCGGAATATCTGGGCGCCGCGATCGCCCTGACATTTCTGTCCGGGCTGATGCTGCTCGCGATGGGGGCGATGCGGCTCGGTTTTCTCGCGTCCTTCCTCAGCCATCCGGTCATTTCCGGCTTCATCAGCGCCTCGGGCATCATCATCGCGGCAAGCCAGATCCGCCATCTTCTGGGGATCGACGCCGAGGGCCACAACCTGCTCGACCTCGGCCTGTCGATTGCCCGCCACCTTGGCGAGACGAGCCTTACGACGCTTCTGATAGGCGGTGCCGCGGCGGCGTTCCTGTTCTGGGCGCGGAGCGGCCTGAAGCCGTTCCTGATCGCGCGGGGCGTGACGCCGAAACTTGCGGCCATCCTCGCCCGGACCGGCCCCGTCGCCGTCGTGGTCGTCACGACGCTGATTTCCGCACTGATCGCCGGGATTGCAGGGGACGGCGTGCTGCGCGTCGTGGGCACGGTACCGTCGGGCCTGCCTGTCCCCTCGCTTCCGCCTCTCGATCTTTTGCTCTGGGCGCAGATCGCGGTTCCCGCGCTCCTGATCTCCGTCGTGGGCTATGTGGAGACGATCTCCGTCGCCCAGACGCTGGCCGCGAAACGGCGCCAGCGGATCGACCCGGATCAGGAGCTGATCGCCCTTGGCGGCGCCAATCTGGGCGCTGCACTTTCGGGCGGCTTTCCGGTAACCGGCGGCTTTGCCCGCTCCGTCGTGAACTTCGACGCGGGCGCTGCGACACCGGCGGCGGGCGCCTATACCGCCGTCTTGATGGCGCTGGCGACGCTGACGCTGACGCCCGCGCTCTACTACCTGCCGAAGGCGACGCTTGCCGCGACGATCATCGTCGCCGTCCTCAGCCTCGTCGATCTGAAGGCCCTGCCCCGCACTTTCGCCTATTCCCGCGCCGATGGTGCGGCGATGGCCGCGACGATCCTCGTGACGCTGGCCACCGGAGTTGAAACGGGCATCCTCGCCGGGGTCGGCCTATCGCTCTTCCTGCATCTCTACCGCTCCTCGCGCCCGCATGTGGCGATCGTCGGCCAGGTGCCGGGGACCGAGCATTTCCGCAACGTGAAGCGCCACCACGTCGTGACCGCCCCCGATGTCGTGACGATCCGGGTCGACGAAAGCCTCTACTTCGCCAATGCGCGGTTTCTGGAGGATGTCGTGCAGGCTGAGGTCGCGGCCAACCCGAAGCTCGCCCATGTCGTGCTGATGTGCCCCGCCGTGAACGAGATCGACGCCTCGGCGCTTGAGAGCCTTGAGGCGATCGCCCACCGGCTGCGCGACTCGGGCGTGACGCTGCATCTGAGCGAGGTCAAGGGACCGGTCATGGACCGCCTCGGCCCGACCCATTTCCTCCGCGACCTGACGGGCGTGGTATTCCTGACCCAATGCGACGCGATGCGCGCACTGGCACCGGCACTGACCGAACGCACGCTGGCCGCGCCGCGCCGCGAAACGCTCCGCCACACGGGCTGAGTGGCCTCAGACCACCGCTTTTTCAAGGAATGGCCGGTTCTCAAGCACGCGCTCCGGGCCAAGCGGCGAGAGGTCGAGCGTCTGGAAGCCGCCGGTCAGGATCATCTCGGCCAGACCACGCCCCACTGCCGGGGACTGTTGCAGCCCGTGGCCCGAGAAACCGGCGGCGATATGGAAGTTCTCCGTCCCCGGCCAGCGGCCGAGGATCGCGTTCTGATCGAGCGTGTTGTAATCGTAGTGACCCACCCAGAACCGCGTCACCTTCACTGCATCGAACCCCTCCGACCGGGCGTAGAGGCGCGGCCAGATCGCGTCCTCGAACTGCGCATGATCCGGTTCCCAGTCACCTTCGTCACAGGGGCCGTCCACTTCGGGAACCGTCGCCGTGATCCAGCCGCCATGTTCCGGGCGCAGGTAGATGCCGGAATGGTCGATGATCAGCGGCGCCCCCGGATGGCGGGCATTGGGCGCGTCGATCACGAAGACCGTGCGCTTGCGCGGCTCAACCGGAATGTCGATGCCCGCGCTGCGGCAGATCGCGGCAGAGCCGGTGCCGGCGGCGCACAGGAACGCGCCGCAGGCGATGCGTCCCGCCTGCGCCGCGTGTACCGCCACGATCCGCTCGCCGTCCCGCTCCACCCCCGTCACGCGGTCATGCATGAAAACCGCCCCCATTGCCCGTGCGCTGGCGCGGAACCCGTTGAGCAACCCCATATTGTCGAACCAGCCCTCATCCCGCGCGCCGATGCTGCCGGCGGTCACATCGTCGAAATTCATCCAAGGGAAGCGGCGCCGGAGGGCGTCGGGGTCCAGCACCTCTGTCGCCGCGCCAAGGTCGCGCTGCATGGCCGCCAGTTCCTCCATCAGCCGCGCACCATCCTCGGTGCCAGCAAGAAAGAGGTAGCCGTTTTCCTTCAGCCCGAGTGATGGAATCCCGCCTTCGGGTCCGATCCGTTCTGCGAAGTTCCGGATGAACTCGACGCCGAAACGGGAAATCTCGACATTGACCGGGTTGGAGAACTGCTGGCGCACCGAGGCCACGGACAGCGCCGTCGCCGCCTGCGCGTAGCTCGGGTCCTTCTCGATCACCAGAACCCGCAAGCCCGGCTGCATCCGCAAGAGCCACCACGCCGTGGCCGAACCTGTCACGGCCCCGCCCGCTATCACCACGTCCCATGGTCCCGTTGTCATGTCTTCACCCGATCATTCTTTTCGGACCGTTGGTATCAGGCCCGACGGAAAACGAAAGGGCTCCTCTCGACAGCCCGTTCCCGGCGTGGCAAAAGGGAACTGGGGATTGAGATATGACTTTACCGCCGCTCACGATGTCGCGGATAACGTGCCGCATTCGCTTCGGTTTTCCGAAACCGAGTCAGCGTGCCTATCGTGCCCGATCCCTGTATTCGGGTACCAGAGCACGGTAGCCCTCATGCCCGCATCCGTATCCCTTCTCGACCATCTCGAACGGGTTACCGAGGCGACCTCGATCGAGGCGATCTGGCAACTGCATCTCGACCGGATGGCGGCATACGGGTTCGAACGCCTTCTCTACGGTTTCACCCGCTTCCGCACGACGAATTCCTTCGGCAGCACGGACGATCTTCTGGTCCTGTCCAATCATTGCCAGGAATATCTCGACGAGTTTGTTCAAAGCGGGCTCTACGCCCATGCGCCGATGGTCCAGTGGGCGGCCGCGAACGAAGGTGCATGTTCGTGGCGCCTGATCGAGACCGTTGCGGCCGCGGGTGACATGACCCCGATCCAGAAGCGCATTCTCGACCTGAACCTCAAGCATGGCATCCGCGCCGGGTATTCGATCAGCTTCCGTGACGTGTCCGTTCGCGCGAAGGGCGCTATCGGCCTGTGCGCGCGCAAGGGCGTGAGCCAGTCGGAGGTGGAGGCGATCTGGGCCGAGCACGGGCGCGAGATCACGGTCATCAACAACGTAACCCACCTGCGGATCACCGCGATGCCCTTCGCCTCGTCCCGCCGCGCGCTCACGCCGCGCCAGCGCGAGGCGCTTGAATGGGTCGGAGACGGCAAGACCATGCAGGATATCGCGACAATCATGGGTCTTACCCCGGCGACCGTCGAAAAACATTTGCGACTGGCGCGCGAGGCGCTGGACGTCGACACCACCGCGCAAGCGGTTTTGAAGGCCTCATTCCAGAACCAGATCTTCGTTTTTCCCGCGTGAATTCAGAACCTTGTGTCGAGGGCGGTGATTCCGGCCAAACGGCTGGCAGGAACACGCAGCGGGCGCAACCGCCGCCTGCACGATTCACGGTAAGGATTCCCCTACTTTCTTTACGTAGGGTAAACCGGCAATATTTTCGTGTTCCGTGAGTGGTGGCATTAGCCAGGAACAGCGAACCTGACCAGCCCGATGGTTTTCGGGGGGAGGGATCGCCCGGGAAACCGGACGCTGGGCCTGTCGGTTGTATTTTCCATCCGGCAGGTCTGGCACCAGACGCGCCCTGTCCTCATCCCCAACAGGTGCTGGCGCGACATTAGGCGGTGCGACCCGAAAGGCGACGCACCGCCTTTTTTCTTTTCCATGCGGCAGTTCGGGCATGAAAAAAGGGCCGGTCGAAACCGGCCCTTTCGGTATTGTCTGTGCGATGGATCAGGCGCCGCGGGTCTTGGCGACTTCGGCGGCGAAGTCTTCCTTTTCCTTCTCGATCCCCTCGCCAACGGCGACGCGGGCAAAGCCGGTGATCTCGATGCCACCGTCTTTTGCAGCCTGACCCACAGTGGTCTTGCCGTCAGCGCTTTTCACATATGCCTGATTTACCAGCGTCACATCGGCAAGGAACTTCTTCATCCGGCCGGGGATGATGTTTTCCCGAATGATATTTTCTGGTTTCGGCTTTGCCGAGTTAGCGTTTTCTTCCAGCGCGGTTGCAATCTGGACTTCGCGCTCTTTCTCCACCACGGCAGCATCAAGCTTGCTCTCGTCGAGAGCGAGCGGGTTGATTGCGGCGATGTGCATAGCAATGCCACGTGCCAGCTCTGCATCAGAACCCGTGTAGGCCACCAGCACGCCGATTTTGCCCATACCATCGGAAGCGGCGTTGTGGACATAGGCCACGACCGAATCACCGGTCACCGACACCATCCGGCGCAGCGTCATGTTCTCGCCGATCTTGGCGATAGCGGCGGTCAGCTTCTCTTCGACGGTGGCGCCGTCAACATCCGTCACCTTGAGCGCATCAAGATCGGACGCGCCGAGCGCGGCGCTGGTGATCGACGACACCATCGACTGGAATTCTTCGTTCTTGGCGACGAAGTCGGTTTCGGAGTTCACCTCGACCGCGACACCCTTGCCACCCGAAACGGCGACACCGATCAGACCTTCGGCGGCCACGCGGCCGGATTTCTTCGCGGCCTTTGCAAGGCCCTTGGTGCGCAGCCAGTCAACGGCGGCATCCATGTCGCCATTCGTCTCGGTCAGCGCCTTCTTGGCGTCCATCATGCCTGCGCCGGTGGATTCGCGCAGCTCTTTCACCATTTGTGCGGTGATAGCCATGTCGGCTCTCCTTCGAACATTTTTCAGCGGATCAGGCGGGGACTATCCCCGCCCGATGAAAGTCTTGTGACAGCGAGAGCGAGCCCCCTGCCCGGGCCTCACGCCTCGGCTTCGGCCACGGCTTCCTCGGCCGGCGCTTCGTCGAGCGCGCCAAGGTCGATACCGGCCGCGCCCATCTGCGCGGTCATGCCGTCAAGCGCGGCGCGGCTGACGAGGTCGCAGTAGAGCGCGATGGCGCGGGCTGCGTCATCGTTGCCCGGGATGATGTAATCCACACCGTCCGGCGAGCAATTCGTGTCAACGATGGCCACGACCGGGATGCCCAGCTTCTTGGCTTCGAGGATGGCGAGGTCTTCCTTGTTCACGTCGATCACGAACAGCAGATCGGGAACGCCGCCCATCTCGCGGATACCGCCGAGCGAGGCCTGGAGTTTCGCCTGCTCGCGCTCCATGCCAAGGCGCTCCTTCTTGGTCAGGCCTTCGGCGCCCGCACCCAGAACCTCGTCGATGTTCTTCAGGCGCTGGATCGACTGCGACACCGTCTTCCAGTTGGTGAGCGTGCCACCGAGCCAGCGGTGGTTCATGTAGTACTGCGCGCATTTCTCGGCGGCATCGGCGATCGGCTTCTGGGCCTGACGCTTGGTGCCAACGAAGAGGATGCGGCCGTTCTTCGCCACCGTCTCGCGGATTACGTTCAACGCCGCGTCAAGCAGCGGAACGGTCTGCGTCAGGTCGATGATGTGGATGCCGTTGCGGTCACCGTAGATGTATTCACCCATCCGCGGGTTCCAGCGCTGGGTCTGGTGGCCGTAGTGAACGCCAGCTTCCAGAAGCTGACGCATAGAGAAATCAGGGAGCGCCATGTCCATGTCCTTTCCGGTTTGCGCCTCGGCGAAGCCATCAGGGATCTCTCCCAACCGGCGGACCATTCGGGGATGTCTCCCCCGAGGGCCCAAGCCTCGCCTGTGAAGTGGCGCGCATATAAGATGGATTTGCCGCCTGCGCAAGCCCTGCCGGCCACATGCGGCGCCGGACGCCCCGGGCGGGAGCATTTCGCCCGCAGGTCGTCAGAGCGCGTCGAGCCAGGCGATCAGCGGCATCAGGACGCGGATGCGGTCGAGCACGTCATCCACCGCGCGGGCGTCTCCGATCCAGCCCGGCATCAGCCGTCCCTCCATCGTGCGCACGACGATGCCCTTGTAGCGCAGAAGGTAGTCCCATCCCGGATCCGCGGCGTGGCCCGGCGGCACTTTCTTCAGATGCGGCGCATCCAGATGGCAGCCGACGCTTTCGGCCGCCCTCAACGCGGCCAGCAACGCCTCGCGCGCAACCGGATCGGCCAGCCGCGCGCGGTAGCGGGCGAGGACCGGCGCATCAAAGGCCCAGCGGCCGGCGCCGTAGCCGATGCCGTCGGGGTGAAGGACGAAATGGACCCCCGCACCGCGATTGGGGTGATCGCCGGGCCAGAAGATCAGGTGCAACATCGGTTCATAGGGCGCCTTGTCGGCCGAGAACCGCACATCACGATTGATCCGGCGGAGCGAGCCATTGATCTTCGCCTCGGCCTTCAGTGGTGGCGCCAGCGCCGCCAGACCGGGCCGTATCGCCTCTATGAAGGCCAGGGCCGGCGCCTTCCAGTGTGCCTCGTAGCGGTCGCGGTTGGCCTCGAACCAGCTGCGCCGGTTGTTCGCCTTCAGCTCGGCGAGATAGGCGAAGGTTTCCGGCCCGAACCCGATGAAATCCGGCATGGCACCCTTTCTTGATGGATCAACGGAACCACGCCACTATAGCCCGCGTCACGGAAAGGACCAAACATGCCGCTGCCAGATTTCATCCGCGCATTCCCTGCCCTCGACCTGCCGTTTCCGGACGACGTCGTGACCACGAACGTCATCCGTTCGGAAAGCGGACTTGCCGTCTTCTTCACGTTCCACAAGAATTTCTCGCTGCCGGAGCATTCCCACAAGGGGCAATGGGGCACAGTGCTCGAAGGTTCCCTTGAATTGACGATCTCGGGCGAGACGCGGACCTATCGGCCGGGTGAGAGTTATTCGATCCCGAGCGGCGCGGTCCATTCGGCAGAGGTGCCGGCCGGCACCGTCGTTGTCGACGTGTTCGAGGAACCCGACCGCTACCCCTTGCGGGGCTGAGCCATGGCGGGACCCTTGCGGCGGTGCGCGTTTCCCGGCACATGGGCCGCATGACTGACCGCCCCGACATCCTTTGTATCGGCTCCGTTCTCTGGGACATCATTGGCCGTTCGCCCGCGCATATGGCGGCGGGCGCCGACGTGCCGGGCCGGATCACCCGGCTGCCGGGCGGGGTCGCGATGAACATCGCCATGACGCTGATCCGCTTCGGCATGCGGCCCGCGCTTCTGACCGCCATCGGCCGGGACGCAGAGGGCGACGAACTGGTGGCCGCCTGCGGGCGGATGGGCCTTGTCACCGACCATATCTACCGCTCCGACGACCTGCCAACCGACCGCTACATGGCGGTCGAGGGCGCCAACGGCCTGATCGCGGCAATTGCCGACGCCCACTCACTTGAGGCCGCCGGCGACAAGATCCTGCGTCCGCTGGCGAACGGAGCACTCGGCGCGACCTGGGCCGGACCCATCGCGCTTGACGGCAACCTCACCGCCGCATTGCTGGCCGAGATCGCGCGATCGCCACTTTTCGCCAAGGCCGACCTGCGTGTCGCGCCGGCCTCGCCCGGCAAGGCGGAGCGCCTGCTGCCATTGCTGCCGGTCGCAAACACGACGCTGTACGTGAACCTCGAAGAGGCGGGCCTGCTCTGCCACCGCCGGTTCACCGGTGCCGCCGAGGCAGCCGATGGCCTGCTTGAGCGCGGCGCGGCGCGGGTTCTGGTCACCGATGGCGGCCGCGAGACCGCCGATGGTGCGCCCGATGGCATCCTCACCGCCGCGCCGCCATCCGTCCTCGTGACCCGCATCACGGGCGCGGGCGACACGTTTATGGCCGCGCATATCGCCGCCGAAACCCGTGGCGCTGTACGTGCGGCGTCCCTCCAGGCAGCGCTCGACGCCGCCGCGCAATATGTTTCCGGAGATATCGGATCGTGACTGACCTGCCTCTGACCTTCTCGCCCGAAGTCGACGCGGCACGCCGGGACGGCGCGCCGATTGTCGCGCTTGAATCGACAATCATCACGCATGGAATGCCATTTCCGCAGAACCTGGAAACGGCACAGCGGGTCGAGGCGGAGATACGCAGCCACGGCGCCGTCCCGGCGACTATCGCCGTGATGGGCGGCCGGATCCATATCGGGCTGGCCCCTGCGGCGCTCGAAGCGCTCGCAAGGTCCACGGACGCCATGAAACTGTCGCGCGCCGACATCGCCGCCTGCCTCGCGCAGGGCCGGACCGGCGCGACCACCGTCGCCGCCACGATGATCGCCGCTCGCCTCGCCGGAATCGCGGTCTTCGCGACCGGCGGCATCGGCGGTGTGCATCGCGGCGCCGAGATGTCGTTCGATATCTCCGCCGACCTCCAGGAACTCGCCCGGACACCGGTGACCGTCGTCGCCGCCGGCGCCAAGGCGATCCTCGATCTACCGAAGACGCTCGAAGTGCTCGAAACGCTCGGCGTCCCCGTCATCGCCTTCGGACAGGACGCGTTCCCGGCCTTCTGGTCGCGCTCCTCGGGCCTTGCCTCACCGCTCAGGATGGACAAGGCCGCCGAGATCGCGGCCGCCCATCTCACGCGCGGACGCCTCGGCCTCGATGGTGGCCAGCTCGTCGCCAACCCGATCCCCGAGGCCGACGAGATCGCGCGCGATGAGATCACACCCGTGATCGAGGCGGCGCTGGCCGAGGCAGAGGCGAAGGGCATCGCGGCCAAAGCAGTGACGCCTTTCCTGCTTGCGCGCATCTTCGAGATGACCAAGGGCCGCTCGCTCCGCTCCAACATCGCGCTGGTTCTCAGCAACGCCCGCCTCGGCGCGGCCATCGCGGCCGAAATCATCAAGGCCGGCGGTCCGCATGCCCATTGTGGGCCGCGCGGCTAATCCCTACATTCCGTTCCGGGACAGGGGGATCGGACGATGAGCCCGGAAAATGACGGTCACGATCACGGCGTGATCCACGCGCCGCGCCGGCGCGGCCTGCTTGCGCGGTTCCGGGCCAATTTCCTGACCGGCCTTGTCGTCGTGGCCCCGATCGGTCTGACCGTCTGGCTGATCTGGACAGTGACCGGCTGGATCGACGGCTGGGTACTGCCCTTCGTGCCGGCCAAGTACCAGCCCGACCAGATCCTGCGTACGCTCTTCAATCTCGACCAGCCGATCAACCTGCGTGGCATCGGCGTCGTGCTCTTCCTCTTCTTCACGGTCTTCGTGGGCTGGGTCGCCAAGGGCCTCATGGGCCGCTCCCTGATTTCCTGGGGCGAAAGCCTGGTCGACCGGATGCCGGTGGTGCGCTCGATCTACAGCGGCGTCAAACAGGTCGCCGAGACGGTGCTGTCGCAAACCGAATCGAAGTTCGACAAGGCCTGCCTGATCGAATATCCGCGCAAGGGCATCTGGGCCATCGGCTTCGTCTCCACCGCTGCCAAGGGCGAGGTTCTGGCCAAACTGCCCGATGACGAGGTGATGACGGTTTTCCTGCCGACAACGCCCAACCCGACCTCGGGCTTTCTTCTCTATGTGCCGAAGCAGGACGTCACATTCCTCGACATGTCGGTCGAGGATGCGGCCAAGCTGGTGATCTCCGCGGGTCTCGTCTACCCCAACGGCAAGGACAAGGAAAAACCGGCCGCCGACGAGGAGTAGGCCCCGCGCCTCACGCGATCATCGCCGCAAGGTCGACGCTCCCCTCGCGCCCGATCCGGTCGCCGTCGCGCTCCAGGAAACCCGCCGCCGCCTCACGCCCAGCCGACTTCAGCTCCCACAGAAGGCCCGGCGTGGGCACGAGCTTCGTACGCGCGTTCAGGCGGTTCATCAGATCCTCGTCGGCGACGAGATGCAGGTAGACATCCTTCATCGCATCGGCATCCACCTTTCCGGCGGCGATCAGCCCCTTGACGAAGCGGATCGCCCGCAATTCGCGCAGCAGCGAGGAGTTGAAGCTGATCTCGTTGATCCGGTCGAGAATGTCCTGCGAGGATCGCGGCAGTTCCTCGCGCCGCATCGGGTTGATGCTGACCACGACGATATCCTTCGGAAGCGCCGGATCGAACAACGGGAACAGCGCCGGGTTGCCGGTATAGCCCCCGTCCCAATAGGCCTCCCGTCGCCCCGTGGCGGGGTCGTCGATCTCGACCGCGCGGAAGATCGTCGGCAGGCAGGCCGAGGCGAGGATCGCGTCGGTGGAGATATCGGCCCCCGAGAACACCCGGATCTTGCCGGTGCGTACATTCGTGGCCGCGATGAAGAAGGCCGGCCCCTCCTCGGCGCAGACAAGATCGTAGCGGAACCGCTCCGCGACGCGGCGCAGGGGATTGCTGTAGAGCGGGCCGTAATCGTAAGGGCTGAACAGACGCGTCAGCGTCTCGCCCGGCGAGAACGGCGCGAGGCGGTCGGCAAGGCCGGACCACATTCCGGCCACCGGCAGGAAGGCCCGGAACCAGCCGGCGAGCCGCATGTCCCCGACCGCGCCGACCTGCGCCCAGAGCCAGTCGAGATTGTCGCGCGCCGCCTGCCGCCCGCCCATGACCAGCCCCGCCTTCAGCGCGGCGCCGTTCAGCGCCCCGGCGGACGTCCCGGAGATGCCCGCGATCTCGATCGTCTCATCCTCGAGCAGTCGGTCGAGCACACCCCAAGTGAAGGCGCCATGCGCGCCGCCGCCCTGCAGGGCAAGGTTGATGCGCCGGATCGCTCCTGCCATGCCACACCCCTTCTTCTTGGCCCAAATACTCCCCGGGGTCCGGGGGGCGGCGCCCCCCGGCGGATCGGCCCGGCGCCAGCCGGGCCGACACCCGCGTCAGAGCGCGGTCCAGCCGCCGTCGACCGATATCGTCGTACCGGTGATCTGCGCCGCGGCGGACGAGCACAGGAACACGGTCGTGCCACCGATTTCCTCCACCGTCGCAAACTGGCGCGAGGGCTGGCGTTGCAGCATCACCTCGCGGATCACCGTCTCGCGGTCCATGTTGTGCACCTTCATCTGGTCGGGAATCTGCGCTTCGACCAAGGGCGTCAGCACATAGCCCGGGCAGATCGCGTTGCAGGTGATCCCCTGCCCCGCCGTCTCCAGCGCCACGGTCTTGGACAGCCCCACGACGCCGTGCTTGGCCGCGATATAGGCCGATTTGAACGGCGACGCAGTCAGCCCGTGGGCCGAGGCGATGTTCACCACCCGGCCCCAGCCGTTCGCGCGCATCCCCGGCAACGCGGCCGCCGTCGTGTGGAAGGCTGACGAGAGGTTGATCGCAAGGATCGCCTCCCACTTCTCGACCGGGAATTCGTCGACCGGCGCGACATGCTGGATGCCTGCATTGTTCACGAGGATGTCGCAGCCGCCGGCAAGCTCGACCAGCGCCCGGCATTCCACGCCTTTCGACATATCGGCCTTGATATAGCGCGCGCCGACCGAGAATTCCCTGCCGATTTCGGCGGCGAGCGCATGGTCTTCCTCGCGGTCGGTGAAGGAGTTCAGGACGACATCCGCCCCCGCCCGCGCAAGTTCCCGCGCCACGCCCAGCCCGATTCCCGAGTTGGAGCCGGTGACAATCGCCGTCTTCCCCGCAAGCTGCATGGTTCGCCTCCCGTTCATTGCGTTGCGGCAAGACTACATGCTGCGCCCGCAAAGAACAGGGTGGTTTTCCCGCCCGGCCGAACTTCCGCCCGCGCGTCCCGAACCGCCAAAAAAAAACGCCCGCACGAAGCGGGCGTTAAGTTATTGAGGCAGGTTTCATACAGGCAAGAAACCTATCGAGCAGTGCTGTCTTTATACGCGGTTCCCCGCCACTGTCCAAGCTAAAAGTTTGAAAAGGCAGGAAAGCAGGGCTAGCTTCGCGGCCAACCAGAAACGGGCAGTGGGGATTGTTGCGCGAATGAGACCGAATTTTATTGGGCGTTTGCGCCCGCTCATCGGTGCGGCGATCCTCGCCGCCGCGGCCTCGTCCGGATTGGCAGAGCCCCAACATGGCATAGCTATGTATGGCCGCCCTGCCCTCCCACCCGATTTTGTGTCGCTGCCTTACGCGAACCCGGATGCGCCCAAGGGCGGCCGAATCGTCTTCGGCGAGCCCGGCGGATTCGATTCGCTCAACCCCTACATCCTGAGCGGCACCGCCCCCTGGGGCCTTGGCCTGCATACGGTCGAGTCGCTGATGGGCCGTTCCATCGACGAGCCTTTCACGCTCTACGGGCTGCTTGCCGAATCGGTCGAGACCGACGAGGCACGCAGTTGGGTCGAATTCACGCTCCGCCCCGAGGCGCGATTCTCAGACGGCAGCCCGGTCACCGTCGGGGACGTGATGTGGAGCTACGAGACGCTCGGCACCGTCGGCCATCCGCGCTATCACACCGCCTGGGCCAAGGTCGAGAAGATGGAGCAGACCGGCGAGCACTCGGTCCGCTTCACCTTCAACGCGCCCGACCGGGAACTCGCTCTCCTTATGGGGATGCGACCGATCCTGAAAAAGGCGCAGTGGGACGGCAAGGATTTCACCGCCGCAGCCCTCGACATCCCCGTCGGCACCGGCCCCTATACCGTCGCCGGGTTCGAGCCGGGCCGCTACATAAGTTTCCGGCGCAATCCGAACTACTGGGGCAAGGACCTGCCCTTCAATCGCGGCCAGAACAATTTCGACGAGATCCGCTACGACTATTTCGGTGACGGCGACGTAGTCTTCCAGGCCTTCACCGGCGGCGAGACGACCAGCCTGCGCGAGACCAACGCCGCGAAATGGACGAGCCAGTATGACATCCCGGCGGTCCGCTCGGGCGAGATCGTGAAGTCGGAGATCGAAAACCAGCGGCCGTCCGGCATCACCGGTCTCGTGATGAACACCCGCAACCCGGTCTTCGCCGACTGGCGCGTGCGCGAGGCGATGCTCCTCGCCTTCAACTTCGAATTCATCAACCAGACCCTGAACGGCGGCACCGAGCCGCGCATCGCGTCCTATTTCTCCAACTCGGTGCTCGGCATGGGCAGCGGGCCGGCGGAGGGCCGCGTAGCAGAGCTTCTGTCCCCCTTTGCGGCCGACCTGCCGCCCGGCACGATCGAAGGCTACGCCCTGCCCGAGGGCGATGCCGGACGCGCCGCCCACCGAGGCAACCTGCGCAAGGCCACGGCGCTTCTGGAAGAGGCCGGCTGGAGCGTCGCCGACGGGCAACTCCGCAATGCGAACGGCGCCGCCTTCGACTTCGAGATCGTGCTGGCCGCCGGCGCGACCGAAGCGCAGTCCGTCGTCGACATCTATATCGAGACCCTCAAAACGCTGGGCATCTTCCCTCGCGTGACCGTCGTCGACAGCGCCCAGTACAAGGAACGCACCAACGCCTACAATTTCGACATGGCCTGGTATACCCGCTCCCTCTCGCTCTCTCCGGGTAACGAGCAGCTTCTCTACTGGGGTGCCAAAGGCGTCACCGAACCCGGAAGCCGCAACTGGATGGGCATGAACTCACCCGCCGCCGAGGCGATGATAACAGCGATGGTGGAAGCGCGCGGGCAGGAGGATTTCATCGCCGCGACCCGCGCGCTCGACCGGGTCCTGACCGCCGGGCGCTACGTGATCCCGGTCTGGTTCAGCAAGACATCGCGCATCGCCCATTCCGCCCATCTTCACTATCCCGACCGGATTCCGCTATATGGCGACTGGCCGGGTTTCCAGCCCGAAGTCTGGTGGTATGAGGAATGACCGCATGAAGAAGCTTGTCCTGCTCGCGCTCCTGACGGCGCTCGCCGCGTGCAATACGGTTGCCGGGATCGGTGACGATGTCTCGGGCGGCGCCCGCCGGGTCCAGAGCTGGCTCTGACGCGGGCTGACGCCCTGCCCCGCCGTCACATGCCCGTTACAATGCTCGACTACGGCGTCGGGCATGAACATACTGATCCTCTGCACCGGCAACTCCGCCCGCTCGATCCTGCTGGAATCGATCCTGAACAAGGACGGCGGCGGCCGGGTCCGCGCCTATTCGGCCGGGTCGCGGCCCGCCGGCCGCGTTCACCCGCAATCACTTGCGCTGCTGTCCTCGAAAGGCATCGACACGGTGGGGTTGAGGTCGAAAAGCTGGGACGAGTTCGCGGAGGATGACGCCCCGCAAATGGACGTCGTCCTGACCGTCTGCGGCAGCGCTGCCGGTGAAACCTGCCCGATGTGGCCCGGCGCGCCGGTCCGCGCGCATTGGGGCGTGGAGGATCCCGCCGCCGCGCCTGAAGATAGCCGGCCGAAAGCCTTCACGGAAGCCTATGACATCCTGTCCGCCCGCGCGCACATGTTCCTTGCGCTGCCGTTCGAGACGATGGACCGGACGAAGCTTGTGGCGGATCTCGCCCGGATCGGGCGCGCATGATGGTCCGCCGCCTTGCCGCCGAAGCCCTGGGCACGGCGTTCCTGCTGATCGCCGTCGTCGGCTCCGGCATCATGGCCGACACGCTGTCGGGCGGGAATGTCGGGGTGGCACTTCTGGCCAATTCGCTGGCCACCGGCTTCGCGCTCTATGTCCTGATCACGGTGTTCGGGCCGATCTCGGGCGCACATTTCAACCCCGCCGTCACGCTCGCCTTCACCATGCTCCGGCAGATCGCGCCCGGCGCCGCGCTCGCCTATGTGGCCGTTCAGATCGCCGCCGCCATTGCCGGCGTCTGGATTTCCCATGCGATGTTCGGTCTCGACATCCTTCAGACGTCCATGACACAGCGAACCGGCGGCGGTCTGTGGCTGGCCGAGGTCGTCGCGACCTTCGGCCTCCTGATGACCATTCTCGGCGGCCTCGCCCGCACACCGGCGCAGATACCGGCGATGGTCGGCGCCTATATCGCCGGGGCCTACTGGTTCACCGCTTCGACGAGCTTCGCAAATCCTGCCGTCACAATTGCACGCGGGTTCACCGATACGTTCGCGGGGATCGCGCCGGCCCATATCCTCGCCTTCATCCTTGCCCAGATCCTCGCCGCCGTCGCCGCGGCGCTTTTGCTGCCGAAACTCTTTTCTGACTGAGCGAACGGGTGCAGACTGGATACCGAAGGCGTCCTAGGGAGCATCGGGATGAAGTGGCAGCATGTTCAGGAAAACTGGCACGCGTTCTTTGACGCGATCCTCGACAAATGGCCCGAGGCCGAAGAAGACGACCTTGAGGAGATCGACGGTGACCAGCGTGCCTTCATCAGCTACATCGCCGGACTGACCGAACAGGACCCCGGCGACGCCCGCGACGAAATCCGCGATTGGCTGGCCGGGGAACTGCCGTCGGATATCGTCATGGACCCAAGCCACGACGACCATTCCATCCGCCTTTCGGGAAAGTTCCTGCCCGATGGCGAGGACGAATTCGATGACGACGCGCGCTACGGGGATGACGGCTGAAGAAGCGTTGGCAGTCCTGCGACCTCAGCCAAGCGCGTAGCCCGCGCCGCGGACGGTTCGGATCGGATCCTCGCCACCCTTTGCGCAGAGCGCCTTGCGAAGCCGTCCGACATGGACATCGACCGTGCGCGTATCGACATAGATGTCGCGCCCCCAGACCCGGTCGAGAAGCTGTTCCCGGCTCCAGACCCGTCCCGGCTTTTCCATGAAGGTCGTGAGCAGGCGGAACTCGGTCGGCCCAAGCTTCACCGTCTCGCCCGAGCGGTGAACCCGGTGCGTCTCGGGATCGAGCGCGATGTCCTCGAATTCAAGACGCTCACCCACCGTCGATGGTCGCGTGCGGCGCAGCTGCGCCCGCACCCGCGCCATCAGTTCGACGACCGAGTAAGGCTTGACCATGTAGTCGTCGGCGCCGGTCTCAAGCCCGCGGACAAGGTCGACTTCCTCGGAACGCGCCGACAGCATGATGATCGGGACGGCCTTGGTCTCGGGCCGCGATTTCAGCCGGCGGCAGACCTCGATCCCCGACACGCTGGGCAGCATCCAATCAAGCACGATCAGGTCGGGCCGGTCCTCGGCCACGAGCAACAGCGCTTCCTCGCCATTATCGGCCTGACTCACACGAAAGCCTTCGGCTTCCAGATTGTAGGTCAGCACTTCCCGCTGGGCCGGTTCGTCTTCGACCACCAGAACGGAGGGCGTCTGCATTTACTTCCCCTCGACACCGATCGTGGTCACGCTTTCGGCCTTCGGCCGCCCCTCGTCCGGCATCTGGCCGGTTACGAGGTAGATGACCTGCTCGGCGATGGTCGTGGCATGATCGCCCATCCGCTCGATGTTCTTCGCGATGAAATGAAGGTGCATCGCCGGCGTGATCTTGCGCGGGTCCTCCATCATATGGGTAAGGAATTCGCGGAACAGGGCGTTGTACATCTGATCGACCTCGCGGTCACGCTCGCGCACATCGGCGGCAAGCGCCACGTCGCGGCCGTTATAGGCGTCGAGCGCGTCCGACAGCATCTGCACAACCGCCTTCGACATCCGCCGCAGCGCACCGCCGGCGCCCTGGATGTCGGGAAGCTGGTTCAGGATCGTGGTCCGCTTGGCCATGTTCTTGGCGAAGTCGCCAACCCGCTCCAGACTGTTCGCGATCTTGAGAACGCTGAGCGCCATCCGAAGGTCCGAGGCGGTGGGTGAGCGCAGCGCGATCAGCCGCGCGGTTTCCTCGTTGATCTTCTCTTCCAGCTCGTCGATGGCGCGGTCGTTCCGGCGGACCTTTTCGGCAAGATCTTCGTCCCGGGTCTCCAGCGCCTGCGCGGCTTCGAGGATGGCACTTTCCACCATCCCGCCCATCTTCATCACAAGGGCCTGGACGGTTTCGAGATCGCGGTCGAAGGCGCTCAGGATATGCTGCTCGTTCATTGGTCTTGCCCCCTCAGCCGATCCGGCCGGTGATGTAGCTTTCCGTCCGCGGATCGCTCGGATTCGTGAAGATTTGCCCGGTTTCGCCGAATTCGACGAGGTTCCCAAGATGGAAGAACGCGGTGCGCTGACTGACACGCGCGGCCTGCTGCATCGAGTGGGTCACGATGATGACCGCGAAGCGGCTGCGCAGTTCGTCGATCAACTCCTCGACCTGGGCGGTCGCGATCGGGTCGAGTGCCGAACACGGCTCGTCCATCAGCAGGACCTCGGGCGAGGTGGCGACGGCGCGTGCGATGCACAGGCGCTGCTGCTGCCCCCCCGAAAGCCCGGTGCCCGGCGCCTGCAGACGGTCCTTCACCTCGTTCCAGAGCGCGGCGCGGCGAAGCGACTTCTCCACGACCTCGTCAAGCTCCGCCTTGGAGCGGGTCAGGCCGTGGATTCGCGGGCCGTAGGCGACGTTGTCGTAGATCGACTTCGGGAACGGGTTCGGCTTCTGGAACACCATGCCGACCTTGGCGCGCAGTTGCACCGGGTCTACGCGCTTGTCGTAGATGTCATCGCCATCAAGCTTGATGTTGCCCTCGACCCGGCACACGTCGATCGTGTCGTTCATCCGGTTGAGGCACCGCAGGAAGGTGGACTTGCCGCATCCCGACGGCCCGATGAAGGCGGTGACCGTCTGGTCGGCGATGTCGACATCGACGTCCTTGATCGCGTGGGTGTCGCCGTAATAGACCTGCACACCCCGTGCGGAGATCTTGGTATCGTTAGCCTCGACGGATTTCTCGGTCAGTCTCATGTCGTTCATTGTGTCAGTCTCCGCCATTTTTACCAACGCCGTTCGAATTTGCGCCGCAGGAAGATCGCGATCGCGTTCATGGCGAGAAGGAAGATGAGAAGGACGATGATCGCGCCCGATGCCCGCTCAACAAAGGCCGGGTCGGCGCGCTGCGTCCAGTTGTAGACCTGAACCGGCAGCGCGGCGGCCGGGTCGAAGAAGCCTTCCGGCGGCGCGGCCGGGAAGTCGCGGACAAAGGCCACCATGCCGATCAGCAGGAGCGGCGCGGTTTCCCCGAGCGCCTGGGCAAGACCGATGATCGTGCCGGTCAGGATGCCCGGCATCGCAAGCGGCAGCACGTGGTGCATGATCGACTGCATCTTAGATGCGCCGACGCCAAGTGCTGCATCGCGGATCGACGGCGGGACCGCCTTCAGCGCGGCACGGGTCGAGATAATGATCGTTGGCAGCGTCATCAGCGTTAGCACGAGGCCGCCGACGATCGGCGCCGATTGCGGCAGCCCGGCGACGTTGATGAAAATCGCGAGGCCGAGGATACCGAAGACGATCGACGGCACCGCCGCGAGGTTCGCGATATTCACTTCGATCAGGTCGGTGAAGCGGTTCTTCGGCGCGAATTCCTCAAGATAGATCGAAGCCGCGACCCCGATCGGAAGCGCCAGGAACAGGACCACGATCATCATGTAGGCCGAGCCGATGATGGCAATACCAAGGCCGGCCGCCTCCGGCCGGAGTTCGGATGCGTCCGCCCCGGTGATGAAGCCCCAGTTGAAGGATTTCACCAGCAGGCCCTCGGCGCGCATCGCATCGGCAAGCAGAAGCTGGTTGGGCGAAACGTTGCTGTCGCGCTCCGCGCTTTCCATGGTGACGCGACCCTTCAGGTATCCGTCGATCCGGCCGTTTGCGAGAACCTTGACCGGCACCGTTTGCCCGACGAGGTCGGGATTGGCGAGAACCTTGTTGCGCACAAGTGCTGCGGCCTCCTTGGAGATCATGTCGGACACGTCCTTGTCCGTCAGCCCCTCGACAGTGATGCCGTGCTCTTCGATGGCGCTTTGTAGCGACTTCTCGATCAGCTTTCCGTAGCCGATCGTCGTCACTTTCTTCATGACCTCCACGTCGCGCACGCCGGACTTGTCGAGCGTCTTCTCGTCAAGAGTGACCTCGAGGAAGAGGAAGGTCTGCCGGAACGAACTCAGACCGTTGGACAGGACCGAGGTCAGCAGCAGGATGAGCGCGGCGATGCCGATGGCGATGGCGATCTGGCCATAGAGGCGGAACCGCGCCTCTGCCGCGTTGCGCCGGCGCGTGCGGGCGTCGGTCGTGGTGAGCGCGCCGTGTGCCGGGTTCTGGTTGGCGGTCGCGTCGGTCATTCGTATTGCTCCCGGTATTTGCGCACCACATAAAGCGCCACGATGTTCAGGCCGAGCGTGAAGACGAACAGGCACATGCCAAGCGCGAAAGCCACCAGTGTCTCCGGAGAGGCAAATTCCGTGTCGCCGGTCAGCTGGCTGACGATCTTCACCGTGATCGTCGTCATCGCCTCGAACGGGTTGATGTCGAGCTTGGCCGCGGCGCCCGCCCCCATGACGACGATCATCGTCTCGCCGATGGCGCGGCTCGCGGCCAGGAGGATGGCGCCGACGATACCCGGCAACGCCGCCGGGAGGATCACCTGCCGGACCGTCTCGGACTGCGTCGCGCCAAGGCCATAGGACCCGTCGCGCAGGCTTTGCGGCACCGCGTTGATGATGTCGTCGCTGAGCGAAGAGACGAAGGGGATCAGCATGATCCCCATGACCAGCCCCGCCGTCATGACTGACGAGGAGGACGAACCGAGCCCCATCGGCTGAGCGAAGTAGTCACGCAGGAACGGCCCCACCGTCACCAGTGCGAAGAGGCCGTAAACGATCGTCGGGATGCCCGCCAGGATCTCGATCGCCGGCTTCGCCAGCGAGCGCAACCGCTTGGACGCGTATTCGGAGAGGTAAATCGCGCTCATAAGGCCAACCGGCACCGCGAAGAGAAGCGCCACGAACGAGACATAGAGCGTGCCCCACAGCAGCGGCCAGATGCCGAGGTCGGAACCGCCGCGGAACTGCGGGTTCCAGGTCAGGCTGAGGAAGAAGTCCTTGGCCGGATAGAGCTGGAAGAAATGGACGGATTCGACGAGAAGCGAGGCGACGATGCCGAAGGTCGTGAGGATCGCCACCAGCGACGACGCGATGAAGAGCGTCAGGACGAACCCTTCGGAGACATTGCGTGCCCGGTATTCGGGGGTGATGCGCCGCAGCGACAGCGCGAACCCTGCAAGCGCGACAGCGATTACCGCGATCGTCATTGCGGTTCCGAACCGGGTGTCGAGACGGCGGTATTCCTTGGCGGCCTGAAAGACGTTCGGGCTGATCTCGCTGCCGACGGCAACGCCGACCTCGGCCAGACGCGAGCGGACGTTGGTCAAATCGGCGCGCATCGCGGCCAAATCACTCTCGTTCAGCGCGCCCTGGGCGACGACAAGGTCAAGCCCGTCGGCAACGCGACGCACATCGCTCATCACGAGTTCGGCAGAGCCGCCTTCGGGAATGTCGCCCGGCTGGATCATCCCCGCGACGCGGTTCTCGATCAGCATCGGTTGCAGGAGAAGCCAGAGGCCGAGAAGCAGCAGGGCCGGGACCGCCGAAAACAGCATGACCGACTGGCCGTGATACCCCGTGAGCGAGTGCAGCCGGCGCGTATCTCCGCCCGAAGCGTTCCGCGCACGCTGGCGACCGAGCACATAGCCGGCCGCGGCAATGGCGACGATAATCAGAAGCAGGACACCAAATGTCATGACTGGTTCCGGAATTTGGAAAAGGGCGGCGCCGATGGCGCCGCCCGGAAGGGAGTCAGGATCAGTTCAGCGGGGCCATCGGCGTGCCGGAGGCAACCATTTCCTGCGTCTTCGCCAGTTCCGGATCCGACACGAGGCCGTAGGCCGCGAGCGGGCCGTCCGGGCCAGCCATGTCGTCGGAGACGAAGAAGTCGATGTACTCCTGCAGCCCCGGGATCACGCCGAGATGCGCCTTCTTGACGTAGAAGAACAGCGGGCGGGAAACCGGGTAGTCGCCGGCGGCGATCGACTCGGTCGTCGGGACGACGCCGTTCATCGTGGCGACGCGCAGCTTGTCGGTGTTGTTCTGGTAGAACGACAGGCCGAAGACGCCGATGGCGTTCTTGTTCGCGTCGATGCGCGCAAGCGTCTCGGTGTAGTCGCCGTCGATGTCGACCGACACGCCGTCCGTGCGCAGCGCCATGCACTTCTCTTCGGCCACGTCCTCATCGCCGCCAGCGGCGGTCTTGAACGCTTCGAACGCACCGGTTTCCTCACAGCCGGCGAGGATGACCTTCTCGTCGAACACTTCGCGGGTGCCGTGCTTGGTGCCCGGGATGAAGGCGAGGATGTCCTGCGCGGGCAGGTCGCCGTTCACGTCGGACCAGGTCTTGTTCGGGTTGGCGACGATGGCGCCGTCCTTGACAACTTCAGCGGCCAGCGCGCTGAACCAGTCGGCCGGGCTGTAGGCGAATTCCGGGCCGTTGATGTCCGAGGCGAAGACGATCCCGTCGTAGCCGATGCGGACTTCCATGATCTCCGCGACGCCGTTCGAGGAACAGAGGTCGATGTCGGACTGCTTGATGCGCGAGGAGGAGTTGGCAATGTCGATGGTGTTCTCGCCAACGCCTTCACAGAGCTTCTTGCGGCCGGCACCCGAGCCGCCGCCTTCCACAACCGGGGTCGGGAAATCGAAGTTTTCGCCGAACGCTTCGGCCACGATCGTGGCATAGGGCAGAACGGTGGACGAGCCGGCGATCTGGATCTGGTCACGGGCATCGGCGGCGGAGGCGGCAGCGGCCATCGCCAGAGCGGACGCGGCGAGCTTCACGGTGTTCATTGCATACTCCTGCAATTACAGTTTGTGACCACCATTCAGGTGATCGTGCCGTCGCTCTAGGCCCCGGCAGCTATGCTTTTGTGACAGCCACGTAACGGTTTTATGACATCGTCCGAGATACCCCGGTTCCGTGGCGTCAGCTCATCGGCAGGATGACGATGAATCTGCTGCCTTTTCCCGGCTCGCTCTCGATCCGCAAGCGGCCCCGGTGGCGGTTCACGATGTGCTTTACAATCGCAAGCCCCAGCCCCGTCCCGCCCTTTTCGCGGCTGCGATGCGCATCGACGCGGTAAAAGCGTTCGGTCAGCCGCGGCAGGTGAAGCGGATCGATTCCCTCGCCCCGGTCGATCACCTCGACCTGCACGGCCGGCCCTTTCAGGACCGGCTCGCGCGCGATTTCGGTGACGCGTAGAATCACCTCCTTGCCCGACGCGCCGTATTTCAGGGCGTTCTCGACGAGGTTGTGGAAAACCTGCATGAGCTGGTCGGCATCCGCCATCACCATCACCGGCGCCGTTCCGGCCTCCAGCCGAAGTGTCACGCCGGCGGCGCGCGCGGTATCCTCGTGTGTCGCCAGCGCAGAGCGCAATATCCGAGTGATCTCCACCTCGACCGCCGGTTTGCGCCGTTCTTCCGACTCGACGCGGCTCAGCGACAGGAGGTCGTTGACCAGCCGGATCATCCGGCCGGCCTCGCGCTCCATGATCGTCAGGAAGCGGTTGCGTGCGGCGGCATCGTCGCGTGCGGCCCCGCGCAGTGTTTCGATGAACCCCACTAATGCCGTGAGCGGCGTGCGCAGTTCGTGGCTGACATTCGCCACGAAGTCGCGCCGCATTGCGACCGCCTGTTCCAAGGGGGTCAGATCCTCGAACGCGACCAGTGCGCCGGGCTGTGGGCTTGACGGAATCGGCGTGAACGTGACGGCAAGGACCGTCTCTCCCGCCCCCGACGAACGGGATATCCGAACCGGACCAAGCGCTGTCCCCGCCAGCGCGGTGTCCACACCGGCCAGAAAGTCCGGGTGGCGCAGTACCGCGCTGCAACTCCGCCCAACGGGTCCGACTCCGAAAAGTGTCGCCGCAGCCGTATTCGCGGAATGAACCCGCTGGTCCGGCCCGACGAGCAGCAACGCCATCGGAACTGCCTCCAGTATGTCGTTCACATCGCCGACCTGCATCGCATCCCTCCGCCAGACGCCCCGATAAGACAGCAGCCGCCACGCCGGCGCAATTCGCGGGCGCAATGCGGCGCGCTCGCTTCACTCTTCCGGGTGGCGGGAGTAGGATTAGAATCGGAAATGCGGAACTGCCACCATTTCCGTCAGGAAACGAATACGATCTTGGCGGTGGCGGCAGGATCTGAAAGACGGTCTGGCATGTCGCGGACACCCGGCGATGCAACGGCGCCCGATTCGCCGCGCCTTCTGGCGGTCGACCTCTCGCCCGCGATCAGAAGCCGACTCGAACAGCGCACGGGTCTGGACGTCGAGTCCGTCACCTTCTCTCGTCTGAACGTCGCGGTTTTGGCAAGGGTGAGGCCGGATGCCGTCATCGCGCCGCTGATAACGGAAGGTCACGACATCCTCGACCTGTGCCGCCGCCTCACGGCCTTCGGTTTCGGCGGTCAGGTCTATGTCATGGCAGACCCCCTGCCCGACGCCGAAGCCGTGCTGCGCGAAATTCGCGCCGAGTGCGACCTGCTTTCGGTCGACTTCCTCGCGCCCGGGGATCTCGCCGGGTCCTAGGCGGGGCGAAGGCCCGCCCGGAACCGCGCCGCATTGGCGCGGTAGTGCGCGGCCGAGGCAAGCAACCTGTCGCGCGCTGCCGCGTCAAGCTCGCGCACCACCTTGCCCGGCGCACCCATGACGAGGCTTCCGTCCGGGATTTCCTTGCCTTCGGTGACAAGCGCACCGGCCCCGATCAGGCAACCCCGGCCGATCCGCGCCCCATTCAACACCGTCGCGCCCATTCCGATCAACGAGCCTTCGCCGATCGTGCAGCCATGCAGCATCGCCTTGTGACCGATCGTGCAATCCGCCCCGATCGTCAGCGGAAACCCCATATCGGTATGCAGAACACAGTTTTCCTGAATGTTCGTGCCGCGACCGACACGGATTTCCTCGTTATCGCCGCGCAGCGTCGAGCCAAACCAGATATTCGCGCCGTCCTCCAGCACGATGCGGCCGATGATGTTGGCGTCCGGGGCCACCCAGACATCGGCGCCGATCTGCGGGGCGATGCCGTCAAGCTGATAGATCATCGTGTTTCGAACTCCCTGTTCAGGCCGCGCACAAACTCGGTCAGGTCCGGTTGACGGTCGGCGCGGGCGCGTTCGGCCATGAGGATGGTCTTCAACTCTTCCTCAGCCGCGTCAACGTCGCGATTGACGATAACGTAATCGTACTCACCCCAATGGCTGATCTCGTCTCGGCTTTTCTCCATCCGGGCCGCGATCACCTCGTCGCTGTCCTGACCGCGCCCGCGCAGGCGCCGCTCCAGATCCGCGATCGATGGCGGCAGGATGAAGATCGAGACGACGTCCTTGGCCAGGGCCGATCGACGGATCTGTTGCCCGCCCTGCCAGTCTATATCGAACAACGTGTCGCGGCCCTCGGCCATGGCGCGTTCGACCGGCTCCTTGGGCGAACCGTAGAGATTGCCGAAGACCTCGGCGTGTTCCAGCATCTCGCCGGCCTCCACCATCGCCTCGAACGCTTCGCGGTTCAGGAAGTAGTAATCGGTTCCGTTCTTTTCGCCATCCCGCGCCGGCCGAGTCGTAGCCGAGACGGAGAAGCTCAGGGACGGGTCCCATGCCATCAGGCGTCGCGCCAGCGTCGATTTTCCCGCGCCGGACGGGGAGGACAGGATGATCAGTAAACCCTTGCGCCGCATTGTCATTCCACGTTCTGAACCTGTTCCCGCATCTGGTCGATCACGGTCTTGAGGTCAAGTCCGATCCGGGTCAGGGCCGCATTGCCGGACTTGGAGCACAGCGTGTTCGCCTCGCGCATGAATTCCTGAGTGAGGAAGTCGAACTTGCGCCCGACCGCCCCGGACGCGGATAGCAGGCCGCGCGCCGCCGCGACATGGGCCGCCAGCCGGTCCAGTTCCTCGGTGACATCGGCCTTCACAACCAGCAGCGCCAGTTCCTGAGCGACCCGCGCGGGATCGGCCTCTGCCGCGCCGGCCAGTACGCGGGCAAGGTTGTCGTTCAGATTGCGCTCCAACTCTTCCCGACGGGCGGCGGCGGCGGCCTTGGCCTCGCCGGTCAACGCCTCTATCCGGTCGAGTTGCTCGCCAATCACCATAGCAAGCGCCTGCCCCTCGGCGGCGCGCGTCCTGGCGAAATCATCCAGAACCGGGTCAAGATCGGCGAGCAGCGCGGCAAGGAGCGGCCCGGTCTCCTCGACCTCACCGCCCTGGTCGGTCACGCCGCGCAGGGCGAGGATGTCAGCGGCGCTGGGGACTGCCAGTTCGACCCCTGTCGCCCCTGCCCGCGCCTGAACCGTGCCAATTGCGAGCAGCGCGGCGTCAAGTCCTACCACATTCACGCGCAGCGCCTCCCCGCCGACCGCACGGGCGAGTTTCAGCGACAGGGCAATGTTGCCCCGCGCGGCAACACGTTGGACGGCCGCCCGCACGGCTGGCTCCAGCCCCTCGATCCAGTCCGGCACCCGCAGCCGCAGGTCCAGCCCCTTGCCGTTGACCGAGCGCACTTCCCAGGTCCAGTCGAAGCCTTCCCCCTGCCCGCGACGCGACGCGAACCCCGTCATGGAGACTAGACATGCGTTTACCATTTAAGACTTTTCTCCCCCCGAAGAGCGCCGGATCGCGTATGTTAACACTTGGGTAAGCATTCCGCCTGTAGGGTTAACAAATGCTGAGCGCCGTCACAACGCGGCGCGCGGGCAGGACGTGACTCGCGGGCGCGGATCGCAGCCCCACCGTAATCGGAATCAATATGCCGGGGTGCGGCAGTGCGCCCCGCGGTCGGGATGCTGGATATGAAATTTCGCTACATTTCCGAGGTCAGAGCCTATTGGGAGGCGCTGCGCGACGGCCGCGACCTACCCTACCGGTCGGAAATCGACCCCCGCGGGCTTGAACGTGCACTTGAATACACGTTCGTGCTCGAACGGGTCGCGCCGCAGGTGGCGCGGTTCCGCCTTGCCGGGATGCACCTCAACGACCTGATGGGGATGGAGGTCCGCGGGATGCCGATGACCTCTCTCTTCACTCCGAAAGCGCGAGCTGAAATCGCGGAGACGCTCGAACAGGTGTTTACGGGGCCGCGCACCGCCGATCTGATTCTGACGGGCGAGACCGGCTTTGGCAAACCGGGCCTGTCGGGGCGGCTGCTGATCCTGCCGCTGCGAAGCGATCTCGGCGATGTCAGCCGGGCGCTCGGTTGCCTGATGAGCGAAGGGCCGGTCGGTCGCGCGCCGCGCCGTTTCGACATTGTCGATTGCGCCCTCGAGGCGATCACGACGGCAGGAAATGCAGGGCATGGCAGCGGGCGATTGCGGCAGATGGGCGGCTTCGCGGAACCGTCAGCGCCGTTCTCGGGTTCGACGCCGAGGGCCATCCGCAGCCGCGGCCACCTGCGCCTTGTCGTCTCCGACGAATGAAAACGGCCCCTCCGGAGAGGGGCCGTTTCACACGAAGTGGTAACGAGTTTCGCGGCGGGCTACATTCCCGCCGCCTTTTGCATGGCGCGGCGGTCCTGAAGCTCCTCGGCGACAAGGAAGGCCAGTTCCAGCGATTGCGACGCGTTCAGACGCGGATCGCAAGCCGTGTGGTAGCGGTCCGAAAGATCCTCGTCCGTCACCGCGCGGACGCCGCCGGTGCATTCGGTCACGTCCTTGCCGGTCATCTCGAAATGGACGCCGCCGGGGATCGTGCCCTCGGCCTTGTGGACGGCGAAGAATTCCCGCACCTCGCGCAGCACCGATTCAAAGGGCCGCGTCTTGTAACCGGTCGCCGACTTGATCGTGTTGCCGTGCATCGGATCGCAGGTCCAGACAACCTTCGCGCCCTCTTCCTCGACCGCACGGACAAGACGCGGCAGGTGGTCGCCGACCTTGCCCGCCCCGAAGCGCGCGATAAGGGTCAGGCGGCCGGCTTCGTTTTCCGGGTTGAGACGCTTCAGAAGCACCTTGAGATCATCGGTCGACAGCGACGGGCCGCATTTCAGGCCGATCGGGTTCTGAACACCACGTGCGAATTCCACATGCGCACCGTCCGGCTGGCGCGTACGGTCGCCGATCCAGATCATGTGGCCCGATCCCGCGACCGGCAGGCCGGAGGTCGAATCGATCCGGCACAGCGCCTCTTCGTATTCGAGAAGCAGCGCCTCGTGGCTGGTGTAGAAATCCACCGTTCCGATGGCGTTGACCTTGTCGGAGGTGACGCCGGCGGCCGTCATGAACTCCATCGCGTCCTGGATACGGTTCGCGACCTCGCGGTAACGCTTCGCGTCCTCCTCGTCGGTGAAGCCCGAAATCCAGCTCTGGACCCGGTGCATGTCGGCGAAACCTCCGGTCGAGAAGGCGCGCAGCAGGTTCAGCGAAGCGGCCGCCTGCGTATAGGCGTGCAGCATCCGCGCCGGGTCCGGAACGCGCGCTTCCTCGGTGAAGTCGAAACCGTTGATGATGTCGCCGCGATAGGACGGCAACTCCACCCCGTCGATCACCTCCGTCGAAGCCGAGCGCGGTTTGGCGAACTGGCCTGCCATGCGGCCGATCTTCACCACCGGCAGCTTTGCGCCCCAGGTCAGGACGATCGCCATCTGAAGCAGCACCTTGAAAGTGTCGCGGATATTGTCAGCAGAGAACTCGGCAAAGCTCTCGGCGCAGTCGCCGCCCTGAAGCAGGAATGCCCGCCCCGCTGCGACCTCGCCAAGGGCCCGCTTCAGCTTGCGCGCCTCGCCGGCGAAAACCAGCGGCGGCATCGTCGACAACCTCGCCGCCACTTCCGCGACCGCAGCCGGATCAGGATAGTCGGGCATCTGCACCCTTGGCTTTGCGCGCCAATCGGTTTTCGTCCAGCCTTTCGACATGTGATCCTCCTCGCAGAGTGTTGCGACAACGGGCGGCTTATACGCGAAGG
This sequence comes from Alphaproteobacteria bacterium, assembly GCA_030429495.1. Classification (GTDB taxonomy): domain Bacteria; phylum Pseudomonadota; class Alphaproteobacteria; order Rhodobacterales; family Rhodobacteraceae; genus Albidovulum. Next base: position 207,608 of record JAUIFH010000003.1, read on the forward strand.
CGCGCGCCGGTTGCAAACCGTTATGCCCGCAAATCCAGCTTGCGGGCGCCTTGAAAATAGTGCTCTTGTGCATAAAACGACAATCCGGGGTCGGATAATGCTGGTCGGTCCCACAAAGGGAAGAAAAGAGACGGACGGAAAACTCCGCCAGAGGCGCTTTGTCTTCCTGCTTCTCGACCGTTTCACGATGTTGTCTTTCGCCGGCGCGATCGAGCCGCTGCGGATCGCGAACCGCGTGCTCGGCCGCAATGCCTATACCTGGGTTCTGGCGGGCGAAAGCGGGTCCGAAAGCACCTGCTCCAACGGCGCGTCCTTCCGTCTCGACATGGGTCTCGAAGAGATCGACCGCGAGGATACCGTCTTCGTCTGCGGAGGCATCGACGTGCAGCAGGCCACAACCAAGCCGGTCCTGAACTGGCTGCGGCGCGAGGCGCGCCGTGGCGTTCCGATCGGCGCGCTCTGCACCGGCGCCTACACGGTCGCCAAGGCCGGGCTGCTCGAAGGCAAGCGCGCGACGATCCACTGGGAAAATCAGGACAGCTTCCTTGAGGAATTCGAGGACGTGAAACTGACCAAGTCGGTCTTCGTCGTCGACGGCAACCGGATGTCGACGGCAGGCGGCACCGCCTCCATCGACCTGATGCTGAAGATCGTGGCACAGGACCACGGCGAGGAAGTTGCGAACACCGTCGCCGACCAGTTGATCTATTCCTCCATCCGCACCGACCAGGACACCCAGCGGCTGTCGATCCCGACCCGGATCGGCGTGCGCCACCCGAAGCTGAGCCAGGTCATCCAGATGATGGAGCAGAACATCGAGGATCCAATCAGCCCGGCCGATCTGGCCGAGGATGTCGGCATGTCCACCCGGCAGCTTGAACGGCTGTTCCGGCGCTACCTGAACCGCAGCCCGAAACGCTACTATATGGAGTTGCGGCTGCAGAAGGCGCGCAACCTCCTGATGCAGACCGACATGAGCGTGATCAACGTCGCGCTGGCCTGCGGTTTTGCGAGCCCCTCGCATTTCTCGAAATGCTACCGCGCGCATTACAAGACGACGCCCTACCGCGAACGCGGATCACACGGTGCTGCGGCGATGACGCCGCGGCTGTCGATCTGACCGGCTTCGCCGGCAAATAGCTTTCAAAAAACGAAAAATCCGGGCGATATGACGGGTCGTGCAACTGCATCCGGCGCGGTCGCTGCATATCGCTTGCTTCCGTCCGAAAACGCTGCGTAAACACGCATCAACCTGACGCGTGGGGTGGCTTTTCTTTTTCACGGGGCCGCTCTAACGTGCCGTCAGGACAATGTTCCAACATGGGAGTAGACAGATGAAAAAGTTTCTGACCGCCACCGCCGCCGCCGCGCTTCTGGCTGGCGCGGCCGGCGCGGAGGACATCAAGATCGGCGTGATCCTCGGCTTCACCGGGCCGCTGGAATCGATCACCCCGCACATGGGTGCCGGCGCTGAACTCGCGATGAAGGAAGTCTCCGATTCCGGCAAGCTGCTGGACGGCTCCACCGTGACCTCGGTGCGTGGCGACTCCACCTGCATCGACGCCGCCGCCGCGCAGGCCGCAGCCGAACGTCTCGTGACGACCGACAAGGTCAGCGCCATCATGGGCGCGGACTGCTCCGGCGTGACCGGCGCGATCCTCGCCAACGTCGCGGTTCCGAACGGCATCGTCATGATCTCGCCCTCGGCCACCTCGCCCGGCCTGACCACGGCCGAGGATAACGGCCTCTTCTTCCGCACCGCGCCCTCCGACGCGCGTCAGGGCGAAATCATCGCCACCGTGCTGAAGGACCGGGGCATCGGCTCCGTCGCCATCTCCTACACCAATAACGACTACGGCAAGGGTCTTGCAGACTCGATCCAGGCCGCTGTCGAGGCTGCGGGTGGCACGGTGACGATCTCGGCCGCGCATGAAGACGGCAAGGCCGACTACTCCGCCGAAGTCGGCGCGCTGGCTTCCGCCGGTGGCGACGCGCTTATCGTTGCGGGCTATGTCGATCAGGGCGGCTCCGGCATCATCCAGGGCGCGCTCGATACCGGCGCCTTCTCGACCTTCATGTTGCCGGACGGCATGTATGGCACTGTTCTGGAAGAGAAGTTCGGCGCCTCGCTCGACGGATCCTTCGGCACCGTTCCGGGCACCGACAGCCCCGGCGGCGCAACCTTCGTCGACATGGCGACGGCTGCCGGCTTTGACGGCACCTCCTCCTACGCGCCGGAAAGCTACGACGCGGCGGCTCTGATCATGCTCGCGATGCAGGCGGCCGGCTCGTCCAGCTCTGCCGATCTCGCCGGCAAGATCCTCGACGTCGCCAACGCGCCGGGCGAGCCGATCTATCCCGGCGAACTGGCCAAGGGTCTCGAACTCCTCGCCGCGGGCACCGACATCGACTATGTCGGCGCGACGGCTGTCGAACTGATCGGTCCGGGCGAAGCCTCGGGCAGCTACCGGGAATACGAATTCCAGGGCGGCAAGATCACCACGGTCGGCTACCGCTGACCTTGCAGACCATGAGGGGCAGCCCGGCATCGCCGGGCTGCTTTTCACATAAAAACAACAGCTTCGCAGGCGACCCAAAGTCAAGCTGAAGCACCCGGGGGAACTCCATGATCACAGTGGAAGATCTGCACAAACATTTCGGCGGCTTTCGTGCTGTCGATGGTGCGTCTCTGGAAATCGCCAAAGGCTCCATCACCGGCCTGATCGGCCCGAACGGCGCAGGAAAGTCCACCCTTTTCAACGTTATAGCCGGGGTTCATCAACCCACGTCGGGGCGGGTGATGATGGATGGCGAGGACATTACCGGCCTACCGCCGCATGACCTGTTCCACAAGGGCCTGCTGCGCACCTTCCAGATCGCGCATGAATTCTCCTCCATGACGGTGCGCGAGAACCTGATGATGGTCCCCGCCGGTCAATCGGGTGAGACGCTCTGGAACACGTGGTTCCACCGCGCCCGCATCCGCGGGGAAGAAGCAGCACTTGCCAAGAAGGCCGACGAAGTCCTTGACTTCCTGACGATTTCTCACCTGACGCATGAGCGTGCCGGCAACCTCTCCGGCGGCCAGAAGAAGCTTCTGGAACTGGGCCGCACCATGATGGTCGAGGCCAAGATCGTCTTCCTCGACGAGGTCGGCGCGGGCGTGAACCGCACGCTTCTGAACACGATCGGCGACGCCATCGTCCGGCTGAACAAGGAGCGCGGCTATACGTTCTGCGTGATCGAGCATGACATGGATTTCATCGGCCGCCTCTGCGACCCGGTCATCGTCATGGCCGAGGGAAAGGTGCTGGCCGAAGGCTCCGCCGACAGCATCATGAAGAACGAGGCGGTGATCGAGGCCTATCTGGGCCGCGGCCTCAAGAACAAGGTCAAGGCGGAAGCGGAGGCAGGGGCATGAGCAGATCCTCGAACCCCTATCAGGACGACCGCGGCAACAAGGACCGTTCCATCACCCGCGAGGGCAAAGGCGAGGTCGACAGCACCCGCAAGAGCGGCAGCACCCGCCCTGCCCCCGGCGGCCCTTTCCTCGCAGCCGAGAACATGACCGGAGGCTACGGCGCGGCGGACATTCTGCACGATTGCACACTGACCGTTGAACAGGGCCAGATCGCCGTTATCGTCGGCCCGAACGGCGCCGGCAAGTCGACCGCGATGAAAGCGGTCTTCGGGATGCTCAACCTGCGCGGCGGCCATGTGAAGCTCGACGGAGAGGATATCTCCGAACTGACGCCGCAGGACCGCGTCGCCAGGGGCATGGGCTTCGTGCCGCAGACCCACAACGTCTTCCCCTCGATGTCGGTCGAGGAAAACCTCGAGATGGGCGCCTTCATCCGCACCGACGATTTCAAGGGCACGATGGAGCAGGTCTATGACCTGTTCCCGATCCTGAAGGAAAAGCGGCGCCAGCCGGCCGGCGAGCTTTCAGGCGGCCAGCGCCAGCAGGTCGCGGTGGGCCGCGCGCTGATGACCCGGCCGAAGCTCCTGATGCTCGACGAACCGACGGCCGGCGTCTCGCCCATCGTCATGGACGAACTTTTCGACCGCATCATCGAGGTGGCGCGCACCGGCATCTCGATCCTCATGGTCGAGCAGAACGCCCGCCAGGCGCTGGAGATTGCCGACCGCGGCTATGTCCTCGTGCAAGGCGCCAACCGCTACACGGATACCGGAGAGGCGCTTCTGGCCGATCCCGAGGTCCGCCGCACCTTCCTGGGGGGCTGAGATGGACCTTCTCAACGCGATCGTCGCGCTTCTGAACTTCGTCGTCATCCCCGCCACCGCCTATGGCGCGCAGCTTGCGCTCGGCGCGCTTGGCGTGACGCTGATCTACGGCATCCTGCGCTTCTCGAACTTCGCGCATGGCGACACGATGGCCTTCGGCACCGCGATGGTGATCCTCTTCACCTGGCTCTTCCAGTCGATGGGCATCCACCTCGGGCCGCTGCCGACGGCGCTTCTCGCGCTGCCCTTCGGCATCGCCGCCACCGCCGCACTGGTGCTCGGCACCGACCGCGCGGTCTACCGCTTCTACCGCAAGCAGAAGGCGGCGCCGGTGATCCTCGTCATCGTCTCGATGGGCGTCATGTTCGTCATGAACGGCGTGACGCGCTTCATCATCGGCGTGGGCGAGATCCGCTTCGACGACGGGGCGCGGTTCGTGATCAATGCGGGTGAATTCAAGAAATCGACCGGCCTGGCCGAGGGCCTCGCATTCCGCTCCACCCAGGCACTGACGATCGTGACCGCCATCCTGGTGGTGGCCGCGCTCTTCTGGTTCCTCAATCGCACCCGCACCGGCAAGTCGATGCGCGCCTATTCCGACAACGAGGATCTGGCGCTGCTGTCGGGCATCAGCCCGGAAAAGGTCGTCGCGGTGACATGGACCATTTCCGCCGCGCTGGCGGTGATCGCGGGCACGCTCTACGGTCTCGACAAGTCGTTCAAGGCGTTCAACTACTTCCAGCTTCTCTTGCCGATCTTCGCAAGCGCCATTGTCGGAGGCCTCGGCAGTCCGCTGGGCGCCATCGCCGGCGGGTTCGTCGTCGCGTTCTCGGAAGTCAGCATCACCTATGCCTGGAAGAAGGTCGCGACCTATGTCCTGCCCGAAAGCCTCGCGCCTGACGGGCTGATGCAGCTGCTCTCGACCGACTACAAGTTCGCGGTCTCCTTCGCGATCCTGATCATCGTCCTGCTCTTCAAGCCCACGGGTCTGTTCAAGGGGAAATCGGTATGACGGCCAACATGCGCACCCTTCTGCTGTTCGCAGGCATGGCGTTGCTGATCGTGCTCGAAGGCTCCACGACGTTTCTCGGCATCTTCGGGGGCAGCTGGAACAGCGCGCTCTTCATCCTGACCTTCGGCCTCCTTTCCGCGATCATGTCGCTCGGCGTGAACATGCAGTGGGGATATGCGGGCCTTTTCAACGTCGGTGTCGTCGGCTTCGTCGCCCTCGGCGGGCTCGCCCCGGTGCTGATCGCGACCCAACCGGTGTCGGAGGTCTGGACCTCGGCCGGCGCCTACCGGCTTCTCCTCGCGCTGCTTGTCGGTGCTGCAATCATCGGACTCGCGATCACACTGAACCACCGCCTGCGCGGGCGGGGCCGCGTGATCGCGCTTCTGGTCACGCTTGTCGCGGGCTTCTTCATCTTCCGCGCGATCTTCGATCCAGCGGTCGAGGTGATCGAGGCGTTCCAGCCCGCGACCTACTCGAATATCGGCGGCCTCGGCCTGCCGGTCCTGCTGGCCTGGCCCGTGGGCGCCCTCTTCGCCGCCGGCGCCGCCTGGATGATCGGCAAGACCGCGCTTGGCCTCCGCTCGGACTACCTCGCCATCGCGACGCTCGGCATTGCGGAGATCATCGTCTCGGTCCTCAAGAACGAGGACTGGCTGGCGCGCGGCGTGAAGCTCGTCCACTCGATCCCGCGCCCGGTCCCGCGCGAAATCGACCTTCAGGCCGATCCCGGCTTCGTCGACTTCGCCGCCCGGTTCGGCACCGACCCGGTCACCGCCTCCACGATCCTCGTGAAGCTGCTTTACGCGCTTCTCTTCCTTGCGGTTCTGCTCGTGCTGATCTTCGCAATGGAAATGGCGCTGAAGTCCCCCTGGGGCAGGATGATGCGCGCGATCCGTGACAACGAGGTCGCCGCCGAAGCCATGGGCAAGAACGTCACCGGCCGGCATCTGCAGATCTTCATCCTCGGCAGCGCGGTCTGCGGTCTGGCCGGCGCGATGATGGTGACGATGGACAGCCTGCACAATCCCAGCACCTACAACCCGCTGCGCTTCACCTTCCTGATCTGGGTGATGGTGATCGTCGGCGGCTCCGGCAACAACTGGGGCGCGATGCTGGGCGGCCTACTGATCAGCTTTCTCTGGGTCAAGGTCGAGGTCTGGGGACCGGCCGCGCTGAACTTCCTGACTTCGGGTCTCGACCCGGACTCGCCCCTGCGCCAGCATCTGCAAGACAGCGCCGCCCATATGCGCCTGCTGACCATGGGCCTCGTCCTGCTTCTCGTCCTCAGGTTCAGTCCACGCGGCCTGATCCCTGAAAAATAGTCGCTTCTTCTTGGCAAAAATACTCAATCAAAGCCGGGACCCTGCCCCGGCTTTTCTCTTCCCGGCACGCGATCGCGGCGAGCGACACGACATGTCGCTGATCGACATGCCAGCGGCGGCCCAACGGCTTTGACTGGTCGCGATCAACGCGGGAGGCGGCAATGAAAACCCAGGCACAGGTCGTGGTCATCGGCGGCGGGGTCGTCGGTTGCTCGGTGCTTTATCACCTGACGAAATACGGCTGGACCGACGTGATGCTGATCGAAAGGTCGACGCTCACCTCCGGTTCCACATGGCACGCGGCGGGCGGCTTTCACACGCTCAACGGCGACACCAACATGGCCGCGCTTCAGGGCTACACGATCCAGCTTTACAAGGAGTTGGAGAAGATCACTGGCATGAATTGCGGCCTGCACCACGTCGGCGGCATCACACTGGCTGACAACCAGGCCCGGTTCGAGATGCTGAAGGCTGAGCGTGCCAAGCACCGCTACATGGGGCTTCATACCGAGCTTCTCGGGCCCGATGAGATATCGAAATTCACCGATGGCCTCGTCAACACCGACGGCATCATCGGGGCGCTCTACGATCCCCTCGACGGCCACCTCGACCCTTCCGGCACGACCCATGCCTATGCCCGGGCCGCGAAGATGGGCGGCGCCGAGATCATCGAGCATAACCGGGTGCTGGAAACCAATCCCCGCGCCGACGGCACATGGGACGTTGTGACGGAAAACGGCACTGTCCACGCCGAGCATGTCGTCAATGCCGGCGGTCTCTGGGCGCGGGAAGTGGGCGCGATGGCGGGCGTTTACTTCCCGCTTCTGCCGATGGCGCACCAGTACCTCGTCACCGACGAGATCCCGGAGATCATGGATATCCTGAACTCGGGCCGCGAGTTTCCGCATGTGATGGACCCGGGCGGCGAAAGTTATCTGCGGCAGGAAGGGCGCGGGCTTTGCATCGGGTTTTACGAGAAGCCCTGCGAAGGCTGGTCGCTCGACGGCACGCCCTGGACATTCGGGCACGAGCTTTTGCCCGACAACCTCGACAAGATCGAGGACTCGGTCGCCTTTGCCTACAAGCGCTTCCCGGTGCTTGAGAAGGCCGGCGTCAAGAACGTGATCCACGGCCCCTTCACCTTCGCCCCCGACGGCAACCCACTGATCGGCCCGGTGCCGGGCCTGCGCAACTACTGGTCGGCCTGCGCGGTCATGGCCGGGTTCTCTCAGGGCGGCGGCATGGGCAAGAGCCTTGCCGAATGGATGATCCACGGCGAGACGGAGGTCGATCCCCGCGGCTTCGACGTGGCGCGCTTCGGCAAGTGGACGACGCCCGGCTACACCGTCCCGAAGGTGATCGAGAACTACCAGATGCGCTTCTCGGTGTCCTACCCGAACGAGGAACGCCCCGCGGCGCGCCCGTTCCGCACGACGCCGATGTACGACATCTTCGACGGGATGGGTGCGGTCTGGGGCCAGCAATACGGTCTGGAAGTGGTGAACTACTTCGCGCTTCCCGGCGAGCCGCGCTACGAGACGCCGTCGTTCAAACGCTCGAACGCATGGGACGCAACGGCCGCCGAGGTCCGCGCGGTGCGCGAGGCAGTCGGCATCAACGAGGTTCAGAACTTCGGCAAGTTCCGCGTGTCAGGCCCGAATGCGCGCGCCTGGCTGGACCGGATCATGGCCGGGGCGATCCCCAAGCCGGGGCGCCTCAGCCTGACACCGATGCTCAGCCCGAAAGGCAAGATCATCGGCGATTTCACGGTGACCTGCCTGCGCGAAGACCTCTACCAGATCACCGGCAGCTACGGTGCGCAGGACCAGCACCTGCGCTGGTTCGAAGCGAACCTCGACGATGGCGTCACGGTTGAGAACGTCTCGGACCGGATCACCGGTTTCCAGATCGCCGGGCCGAAGGCGCGCGATCTTCTGGCGAAGGTGACCCGCGCGGATGTTTCGGACGCGGCGTTCAAGTTCATGGATGCGAAACAGATCACCGTTGGAATGGTTGATTGTCTCGTCCAGCGCGTCAGTTACACCGGCGATCTGGGCTTCGAAATCTTCTGCGATTTCATGAAGCAGCGGTCGCTCTGGCACACGCTCTGGGAGGCGGGTCAAGGCTTCAGCCTCAGGCCCTTCGGCATGCGGGCGATGATGTCGCTGCGCCTGGATAAACTCTTCGGGTCGTGGGCGCGGGAGTTCAGCCCCGACTACTTCCCGGGCGAGACCGGCATTGACCGCTTCATCCGCTGGAACAAGGAGGCCGACTGGATCGGCAAGGCACCCGCGACGAAGGAAAAGGCGGAAGGGTCGAAACGCAAACTCTGTGCCTTCATCGTCGACGCGAAGGACGCCGATGTGGTGGCTTACGAGCCGATCTGGGTCGGGGACAAGGTCGTCGGCTTCTGCACTTCGGGCGGCTATTCGCACTGGACCGGGCAATCCGTGGCGCAAGGTTTCCTGCCGACAGAGATGATCCGCGACGGGCTGGAGGCCGAAATCGAGATCCTCGGCGAACGGCGCAACGCGCGGATGATAACAGGCCCGCTCTGGGATGCCGACGGCGCAAGAATGCGCGGATGAACGCAGGCGGGAAGCGCCCGCCACCTGCCCTCTTGCGCGAAACGGCACCGGGCGGGATACTCCGGGGCGGGGGATAGCGATAACGGCCGCAACCGCGCGGAGCACGGCGCATGACCGATCTTGCCATCCTTATCCCCGCCGCCGGAGCGTCCCGGCGGATGCGCGGTTCGGACAAGCTGCTCGAATCCGTGGACGGTCATGCACAGTTGCGCCGGGTGGTGGCGATGGCGCTTGCGACCGGGGCGCGGGTCATCGTCACGTTGCCAGACAGCGGCCCGCTCGCCCTTGCGCGCAAAACCGCCCTTTCGGGACTGCGCGCCCAGATATGCGCGCTTGGCGACTGGCACGAAGGGATGGCGGCCAGCCTGCGGGCAGGTGCGCGCGCGGCCGGACAGGCCGATGCACTGATGATCCTCCTGCCCGACATGCCTGACATCACCGAGAGCGATCTGGCCGCCATCATCGCGGCCTTCGCGGAAGATCCGACTCGCCCCGTGCGGGCCTGCGCCGAAGACGGCCGCCCCGGCCACCCGGTGATCTTTCCCCGGCGGCTGTTTCAGGAACTGATGGTCCTGACCGGCGACCGGGGCGGAATGGTAGTAATGGCAGGCGAGGATGTCCGACCCTTCCCGCTGCCCGGCGACCGCGCCATCACCGACCTCGACACACCCGAGGATTGGGCGCGGTGGCGCGCCTCAAAGCAGGTGTAACGGATTGGTAAACGCCGTGAGCGTCAGGCGACCAGCGCCAGCGGCGCGCGCTCCGTCCGCCGCCCCGCGCGGGCCGGGCAGAACGCCGCCTGTCCCGCAGGCTCGGCAAGCTCTGGAAAGATCGTGAGGATTTCGGTGAGCTGCGCGGAGTGCAGCCCCGCGAGCGCCGCAGCCTCCGGCAGAAAGCTCTCCGACCAGCAACCGTTCGCCCAGACGATTTCATGCGTGTCGAACAGGATGTGAATGTAGGTCACGCTATCCTGCGCGGACGGATGAGCGGCCGAAATCTCCGTGAAGTCCTCGGCAGCCGCGAGGATTTCCGTCTCTCCACCAAGGTCAAGCGCCAGCCGGCCCGTCAGCAGCATACGGTGCTGCGGGCTGACGGTCAGGTCGCGGTCGGGCATTCCCGGTGCGATGGAGCCGCGCGGAAAGCACACCGGGCGCAGTTCCGGATAGGACGCCAGCGCCGCCTTGTCGAAATGCCGCGCGCCAATCCAGCGGACAGGGCGATAGCCGCTGTCGCGCGTCAGCACATGATCGCCGACGCGGATATCCTCGATCGCAACGGAACCGCGGTCGGTCGCGATCATGGTTCCGGCGGTGAAACACGGGGTTTGCGGCACGTCCTTGCTCGACTGCAACTGGCCTTCGCCTGTCCGGGCGTTCACACGCGCCCCGATACGTGACTTGGCACACATTCCTGAACTCCTTGGCACTCGGTATTGACCGCAGACGGCACTACAGATTCGCCTGCTTATATCCTGATATCCCGCGATTAGGACTGCAATATGGCGTGAGTAGGCCCAACAAGGTCCTAAACTACGGAAATCGTGCCAGAATTCTAGCTACGGTTGATTGGAGAGTTCACGAAACCGGCGGGAGATGCGACGCTACGCAGATATCCGGCAGGCGCGAATCTGAGCCGCAGCGCACCGGGCCGCCAGAAAGGTCATGAAAGGGGAGAGAGGGTGGCGACCGGGAGGTCCGTCTCAAAATTCATTCCCGGCCGCCAAAAGGCATGATCTCAAAAAAGCTTCATCCTACCTTCCCCGTTTCCGGGGAACGACGGCAAATCAACCGCCACTCCAGGTATCAAGGCCCGTTGGGGACAAGCCTTTCACCACCCACATCCACAAGACGCGAAGGGTTTCCCGAACCAGTGCGCGCACCACTACCGCGCCCGTCCGGGCCAATCCCGCCAACCTCTGCAAGCGCTTCCTTGGTCGACCGGGATGAACCCTGCACCACTCACATCACGTCTTGTGGCGTAGGTTGAATCTAGCGTCGGCTGCTCACTTGCCGAAGTGAAATCACGTCCGTTTCGATCACGATTGTTCTCATTCGGCACCCAACCGGCACTTCCGGGGTGTTTGGCGCGCTGACACTGTTTCCGGCATCTCAACCTGCGCCTCGGCGGCCATGACGGAAAACAAACGATAAATCTCGATTGCGAGGATCGGCCGGTGCGGAGGCTGGCATCGGCACCTGTCTTTTTCGACTAGTCCCCGTTTCCGGGTCGGAAATTATGCCCGAACCTGTCCGATCCGCGACCGATCCATGCCCGGAATCGCACCACAGCCGGAAATCGGCCGAGAAAACGGCGCCAATACCGGATAAAGCTTAGAACTGTTTCCAATTTGGAAATCGCATTTCGCGAATCGATCCCGCGGGGTGATGCGTTGGTGCCCGAGGCGAGAGTCGAACTCGCACGCCTTGCGGCGGAGGATTTTGAATCCCCTGCGTCTACCATTCCGCCACTCGGGCAACGCGGGCGCCGGTCTAGCCTTACCCGGCCGTCATGACAAGCGGTTTGAAGCGGTCAGAGCGCGTCGGTGGAGAACGTATCGCAGGACCCGATCGACCCCGACCGGTAGCCTTCGGCGAACCATCTCTGCCGTTGCTCGGACGTGCCGTGGGTGAAGGTGTGCGGCATCGGCCGCTGACCGGCATTGCGCTGCAATGTGTCATCACCGATCTGCTTGGCGGCATTCATCGCCTCGGCCACGTCGCCCTGTTCGATGCTGCCGAAACGGGCGCCCGCATGGCGCGCCCAGACGCCCGAGAAGCAATCCGCCTGCAACTCGATCCGGACCGAGATCGCATTCGACTCTGCCTGACTCGATCGCTGACGAACCTTGTTCGCCTGCCCGAGGATGCCAAGCTCGTTCTGGACATGATGCGCGATCTCGTGCGCAACGACATAGGCCGCGGCGAAATCGCCGCCCGCGCCCATGCGGCGCGACAAAGTCACGAAGAAATCGGTGTCGAGATAGGCTTTGCGGTCGAGCGGGCAGTAGAACGGCCCCGTCGCGCCGGACGCTCCACCGCAGGGCGATTGCGTGACCCCCTTGAACAGCACGAGCGTCGGCGGGTTGTAGCGTTTGCCGACCTCCTGCGCAAAGATGTCGGTCCAGATCTCCTCGGTATCGGCCAGCGTCACCGACACGAACTCACCCGCCTGCCGGTCGGCATCCGTCAATTCGGTCGAACCCGAGCTTTGCGGCATCGAGGCGCCGTTGAGAAGCGGCGTCACGTCGATGCCAAGGAAATAGCCGATCGCAAGAACGGCGAGCATCCCGCCGATGCCAAGGCCGCTCGCGCGGCCCGCGCTCATCCTGCGGCGGTCCTCGATATTCTCGCTGCCGCGCCGTCCACGCCACTTCATCGTCAGCCCCCTTGCCTCGCCGCGACCACCAATACGCCGGCAAGATACCGCGCCGGCGCGCCGGGGCAAACCCTTCTCATGCTTGACGCTGCGCCGAACGCATGGCCTAAGGGCGCGGAGGCATTCGGGCGGGACCATATGATCCGTGCACTATACGACTGGACGATGCGGCTCGCGGATCATCCGCGCTCGCTTTCGGCGCTGGGCGTCGTCTCGTTCGTCGAAAGCTCCTTCTTTCCTATCCCCCCCGATGTCCTGATGATCCCGATGATCATCGCGCGCCCCGCGCGCGCCTGGCTGATCGCCGCGGTGGCGCTTGTGACGTCGGTTCTGGGCGGGCTTTTCGGGTATTTCATTGGCGCGGTGTTATGGGACACGGTCGGCCAGCCGATCCTCGATTTCTATGGCAAGGCCGATGCCGGCGCGACCTTCGCCGAGAAGTTCAACCAGTATGGCGCCTGGGCGGTGTTGATCGCCGGGGTGACACCGTTTCCCTTCAAGGTCATCACCATCGTCTCGGGGTGGACCGGCCTCTCGCTGCCGGTCTTCATCGTCTCCGCCATCGTTGCACGCGGCCTGCGCTTCTTTATCGTTGCCGGGCTGCTCTGGAAGTTCGGCGCACCGATCCGTGATTTTATCGAACGGCGGGTCGGCCTTATGTTCACGCTGTTCATGGCCCTCCTGATCGGCGGCTTCGCCTTGGTGAAACTCCTTTGACCCGCACCTCCCTGATCCTTCCCGCCGCCGGCGGCTCGGCCGCGCTTCTGCTCGGGGCGTTCTTCTTCCAGTGGCTTGGCTACGCGCCGTGCGAGCTTTGCCTGTGGCAGCGCTGGCCCCATGGCGCAGCAATCGTTGTCGGGGCGGCCTGCCTCGCCCTGTCCTGGCGCTGGCTTCCGCTTGCCGGCGCTGCCTCCGCTTTCGCGACCGGGGCCATCGGCATCTATCACACGGGGGTTGAGCGTGACTGGTGGCAGGGGCCGACCGCCTGCACCTCCGGCGGCGACCTCTCAGGATCGGCTGACGATCTCCTCGCGCAGATCATGGAAGCGCCACTGATCCGCTGCGACGAGGTCGCCTGGACCTTCGCCGGGTTGTCGATGGCTTCATGGAACGCGCTCCTGTCCTTCGCCCTCGCCGCACTCTGGATCGCAGCCGCGCGCCGGGCCTGACCCGGGTCAGCGCCGCCCACCCCGCCGGGTCGATAGAAGCAGATTCGTTTCGCTGCCAAGCACGCCCTCGTAAGTGCGCACCTTCAGCAGCACGGCGTCCAGCTCCTCCAGTGTCCGCGCGCCGATCTCGGCGATCACGTCCCACTTGCCGTTGGTCGAATGCACCGCGGTCACTTCCGGCAGGCCCGCGAGGCGCGACATGATCCGCTCCGTGCCCCGCCCCTCGATCGAGATCATCATCAACCCGCGCACCGGCATCTGCGTCACATCGCTGCGGGTGATGACGGTGAAACCCTGCACCTCGCCCCGGTTCTGCAACCGCTCCAGCCGCGTCGTCACGGTCCCGCGGGCGATCCCAAGACGTGATGCGAGATCGGAGAGCGAGGCGCGCCCATCCCGCCTTAGCGCGGCGATCAAGGCCTGATCGGTGTCGTCCAGATCGTTCATTTTTACTGCCGTATTGTTCAATCCCCTGCGCAATTCGATAATAGAGCCACTTCTTTCTGACGCAATCCGGCAGAAGACTTGCAGAAACCCGAATCCCTGACCGACGGAGCGCCGCGATGAAACCGACCTGCATCCTGATCGGAGCACCGATCGACACCGGCCAGAAACGCGACGGCTGCCTGATGGGGCCGGCCGCCTACCGCGTCGCCGGTCTTGCCCGCAGCCTCGAGGAACTCGGCCACCCCGTCATCGACCGGGGCGACGTCGCCCTGCCCGTCCTGCCCGACGTGACCTGTGCCAACCCCGCCGTCCACCACCTTGCCGAGACCATCGGCTGGACCACGGCGCTTTCCGAGGCCGCACAGGCCGCGATGCCCGACGGGATGCCGATCTTCATGGGCGGCGACCATTCGCTGTCGCTCGGCTCGGTCGCCGGTGTCGCCGCCCACGCGAAAAAGGCCGGCCGGCCGCTTTTCGTCCTCTGGCTCGACGCGCATTCGGATTATCACACGCCGCTGACCACACAATCGGGCAACCTGCACGGCACGCCCGTCGCCTATATCGTCGGTCGCGACGGCTTCGATGCCTTCCCCGCTTTCCCCGCGCCTGTCCCGGCCGAGCGCGTCTGCCTCTACGGCATCCGTTCGATCGATTCCGCCGAACATGCCGGGCTGCTGGAACGCGATGTCACGGTCTGCGACATGCGGGTGCTCGACGAACGCGGCATCGTGGCGCCGCTGCGCGAATTCCTCGACAAGGTCGAGGCGGAGAACGGCCTCCTGCATGTCTCGCTCGACGTCGATTTCCTCGACCCCGCCATCGCGCCCGCCGTCGGTACGACCGTCCCGGGCGGCATCACCTTCCGCGAGGCGCATCTGGTGATGGAACTGCTGCACGAAAGCGGCCTTGTCACCTCGCTCGACCTGGTCGAGCTGAACCCCTTCCTCGATGAACGCGGAAAGACCGCGCGACTGATGGTGGAGCTTGTCGGCTCCCTCATGGGCCGCAAGGTCTTCGACCGCCCAACCCGCAGCTTCGGATGATCCAGATGAAAGATCTCAACATCGTTCCTTTCGTTAGCGTCGACAACATGATGAAGCTTGTTCTTCATCTTGGACCCGAACGCGTGATGACCGAGATCGCCGGCTATATCGAGGCCGATTTCCGGCGTTGGGAGCTGTTTGACAAGACCCCGCGCGTAGCGTCCCATTCCGATGTCGGCGTGATCGAACTGATGCCTACCTCGGACGGCGAGATGTACGGGTTCAAATATGTGAACGGCCATCCGAAGAACACCAAGGAGGGTCTGCAGACCGTGACTGCCTTCGGCCTCCTGGCCGAGGTCGATACCGGCTACCCGATCCTCCTGACCGAGATGACCATTCTGACGGCGCTCCGCACCGCAGCCATGTCGGCCCTGGCGGCGAAATACCTCGCGCCGGACGGTGCCACGACGATGGCGATGATCGGCAACGGCGCACAAGCGGAGTTTCAGGCGCTGGCCTTCAAGGCTATCTGCGGCGTCACCCATGTCCGCCTGTATGATATCGACCCAGCCGCAACGGCAAAATGTGCAAGAAACCTGGCCGGTTTCGGGCTGAACGTCACAAGTTGCCGGAGCGCCGAGGAAGCGATGGAAGGGGCGGGCATCATCACGACCTGCACCGCGGACAAGCAGCTTGCGACGATCCTCACCGATAACATGATCGGCAGCGGCGTTCACATCAATGCGGTCGGCGGCGACTGCCCCGGCAAGACCGAGTTGCACCGGGACATCCTCCTGCGATCGTCCATCTTCGTCGAATACCCGCCCCAGACCCGGATCGAGGGCGAGATCCAGCAACTCGCCCCGGACCATCCCGTCATCGAGTTCTGGCAGGTCATCACCGGCGCCACGACGGGCCGCACAGACGCCCGCCAGATCACCCTCTTCGACAGCGTCGGTTTCGCGATCGAGGATTTTTCGGCCTTGCGCTACATCCACGACCAGCTCAAGACCCTGCCCTACAGCCAGCCACTTGACATGATCGCCGACCCGGACGATCCGCGCGACCTCTACGGGATGCTGCTGCGGGCCAAGGCCAAGGCGGCCTGACCCCATTCATCTTGCCGGAAATACCTCGGGGGTGCGGGGGCAGCCCCCCGCCCGTCCCTTCCGGCCCTTGCGCAGACATGTAACTGACGATAATTCCCGGCCATGACACATACCCATGACCGCCTCCTGATCATCGACTTCGGTTCCCAGGTCACGCAGCTCATCGCGCGCCGCCTGCGCGAGTTGAACGTCTACTGCGAAATCCACCCCTACAATCGCGTCGATGCAGCATTCCTGACGGATTTCGCCCCCAAGGCGGTCATCTTCTCGGGTGGCCCGTCCTCGGTCTTTGCCGAAGGCGCGCCGATGCCGCCCGCCTCAGTCTTCGATATCGGCGTTCCGATCCTCGGCATCTGCTACGGCCAGCAGGTGATGATGCACTGCCTTGGCGGCAAGGTGGAGCGCGGCCACGGCACCGCCGAATTCGGTCGCGCCTATGTCACGCCCGAAGCCGCGCGGCTTCCGCTCCTCGACGGCTGGTTCGCGGATGGCCGCGAACAGGTGTGGATGAGCCATGGCGACCATGTCTCTGAAATCGCACCGGGATTTCAGGTTTACGGCACCTCTCCCAACGCTCCCTTCGCGATCACCGCCGACGCGGAGCGCCACTTTTACGCCGTCCAGTTCCACCCCGAGGTGCATCACACCCCGAAGGGCGCGAAACTTTACGAGAATTTCATCCGCCTTGCCGGTTTCACCGGCGACTGGACGATGGGCGCCTATCGCGAGGACGCGATCGCAAGGATCCGCGAGCAGGTCGGTGACCAGAAGGTCATCTGCGGCCTGTCGGGCGGCGTCGATTCGTCGGTGGCCGCGATCCTCATCCATGAGGCGATCGGCGATCAGCTGACCTGCGTCTTCGTCGATCACGGCCTTCTCCGCCTCAACGAGGCCGAGGAAGTCGTGACCATGTTCCGCGATACCTACAACATCCCCCTTATCCATGCCGACGAAAGCGACCTCTTCCTCGGCGCGCTCGAAGGCGTCTCGGACCCCGAGGTCAAGCGCAAGACGATCGGCAAGCTCTTCATCGACGTGTTCCAGAAACATGCCAACGAGGTCGGCGGCGCGACCTTCCTCGCCCAAGGCACGCTCTATCCCGACGTGATCGAGTCGGTCAGCTTCTCGGGCGGCCCCTCGGTCACGATCAAGTCACACCACAACGTCGGCGGCCTGCCGGAAAAGATGGGGCTCAAGCTCGTCGAGCCGCTGCGCGAACTCTTCAAGGACGAGGTCCGCGCGCTTGGCCGCGAGCTTGGCCTGCCGGACAGGTTCATCGGCCGCCACCCCTTCCCCGGCCCCGGCCTCGCGATCCGCTGCCCGGGCGAGATCACGCGCGAGAAGCTTGATATCCTGCGCCAAGCCGACGCGGTCTATATCGACCAGATCCGCAAGCACGGGCTTTACGACGAGATCTGGCAGGCCTTCGTCGCCATCCTTCCGGTCAAGACCGTGGGCGTGATGGGCGATGGGCGGACCTACGACTTTGCGTGCAGCCTGCGCGCGGTGACGAGTGTCGACGGCATGACCGCCGACTACTACCCGTTCACCCATGATTTCCTCGGCGAAACCGCGACGCGGATCATCAACGAGGTCAAGGGGATCAACCGGGTCATGTATGACGTGACTTCGAAGCCCCCCGGCACGATCGAGATGGAGTGAACGGGCGGCGACACGAAGCGTGCTGCGCGGTGTCCTGCCCTGCGCTAGTATCGGGGCGTGAAACGGCTCCTTACACTCTTCGCCGCGGCCCTGCTCGCGCTGTCGCTTCTGGCCTGCGCGCTCCACATCGCCAATTCCGGTTCGGCGCCCGCTCCTCCGGCGTCGCCCGGCGCGATCCGCGTTGCCACGCATAACGTCCACTACATCCTTCTGAACGAAGCCGATGGCGCTTGGTCCGTGTCGGATTGGGAGCGGCGCAAAGACGCGCTTGACGCTGCCTTCAAGGCGCTCGACGCCGACATAATCGCGTTTCAGGAGATGGAAAGTTTCCATCAAGGAAACGATGGCTCGGTCAATCTCGCGCGGGACCATCTGCTTGCAGGCAATCCGGACTATCGTGCGGCCGCTGTCGGCGACTGGCGCGAATTTCCGTCGACACAGCCAATCTTCTACCGCACCGCCCGTTTCCGCCTGCTCGATCAGGGCTGGTATTTCTTCTCGACGACGCCCGACGTGATCTATTCGCGGACATTCGACGGGTCCTACCCCGCCTTCGCGTCCTGGGCACGGTTCGCCGACAGGCGTACCGGCGCAAGTTTCACCGTCTTGAACGTCCATCTGGACTATTCCAGCCGGTCGAACCGCAGGCAGTCCGTGGCGCTCATAGTCGAGCGGGTGGCGCCGATGATCGGCGCGGGCGAGGCAGTCATCCTCGCGGGCGATCTGAACGAACGGCGCGGCTCAGCGCTGATCGGCACACTCGAATCCGCAGGCCTCCGCTTCGCGCGGGTCGAAGGTTCCACCTATCACTTCAATCGCGGGCTGAACCTGTTCGGCGCGGTCGATCACCTCGCGGTCTCTGACGGGCTGTGGGTCGTCACCGGCCCCTTCGTCCTGCGCAAGAGGTTCGACGGTGCGTGGCCATCCGATCACTATCCCGTCGCCGCCGATATCGCCCCGGCGCCTTAGGGCGCGAGCGATCTTCCCCTGCGGACGCGCCTGCCCTATCTTCCCGCCATGTCACGCCTGACCCTGACCGGATTCCTCCTTGCCCGCAGCCTTGAAGAGGCCGACCGGATCGCTGAACTCCTGCCCGAGCATATCCGCCTGACGCGGGAGGAGCCCGGCTGTCTGCGCTTTGAGGTCTGGCGTTCCCACGCCGATCCCTGCCGGTTCGCGGTGTCCGAGACGTTCCGCGACCGGGCCGCGTTCGACGCGCATCAGGCGCGCTCCGCAGACACGATCTGGGCGCGCGCGACGAAGGGCATCCCACGCAACTACGAGATCAGGGAAGAAACGGCCTAGGGCGTTTCAGGTGTCGATTGAATCAGAGTTTGAACCTGTTTCGTTCGATTTCCGATGCTTGCTATCGCGCTATGGACCCGAAAAGCCTCAGCTGCCGAGAATGGCACGGACATAGCCCTTGGTTTCGCGATAGGGCGGAACGCCGCCGTATTTCTGAACCGCCTCGGGCCCCGCATTGTAGGCCGCAAGCGCGAGCTTCCAGTCACCGAACCGGTCATACATCATCCGCAGGTAGCGCGCGCCGCCGTTCAAGTTGTCATGCGGATCGGTCGCGTTGACGCCAAGCCGCCGCGCCGTGGCGGGCATAAGCTGCGCAAGTCCGGTCGCGCCCTTGTGCGATACCGCGTGCGGGTTCCAGCCGGATTCCTGCTGCACCAGCCGCAGGAACAGATCCTCTGGCACGCCGTGCCGGCGCGCCGCCTGACGGGCGGCATCAAGGAACTGGCCCCGGTAACGGCCCGAATAGCTCGGAACCGCGACAGCGACGGCAGATTTCTTGCCGTTGGGAGTCAGCCGCGAGGACGCGGAATACTGCGCCGCCGCCCTTGTATCGAGGACCTGCGTCTGCTTGCGGAACATCGCAAGGCGCGACCCGGCCTTTGCCGACGAGTTGCTGAAGGTTAGCCCTTCGGCCCGCGCCACGCTGCCGGTTCCGCCCAGGAACAGACCGGCCGTCGCCAGACACGCCAATACCGTGCTACGCATAAGCCCCTCGCCCAGCATAAACCCGGGCGCAACTATACCCATAATTCGCGCTCTGGCCAGTCCCGGGAGCGCGGCGCGACATTCAGCCCGCCTTGCGCCGTTCACCTGTTTCCTTCTCGATCAACGGCGTGCCGAGGATTTCCTCGATCAGCAGGTTGACGAGATCACCCCGCCCGCTGACGCCCGCCTTGCGATAGATCGCGTTCAGATGGGTCTTCACCGTGGCCTCCGCCGAACCGCGCAATTCGGCGATTTCGGCGATGGAACAACCCTTGATCGAAAAGCTCGCGACATCCGCCTCCGAAGGCGTCAGGTGCCATTCCTCGAAATATGCCTCCATCACTTCCTGCAGGGCCCCCGACGCGACGGAAAGCGCGCGCTCCGCATGTGCCTGACGACGCAGGAGCCGCAGAAGATACGCCCCCTCGAAGACGATCCCGGCGACAAGGCCCAGGTTTGCCAGAACCTCCAGCATGAAATGCGGCTGGAGCCATTCCGAGTTCGGCTCTTCAAGAAAATCGCTGACAAGATCGCCGACGAAGAACGCGGCGCAGAAGCTCTGAACGAACATCAGGACGACGATCGCCGCCCCCTTGGTCGCCGTTGGTGCACCGCGTCTTGCCATCAGTTCTTCCGATCTGCCGGGATTCGCTTGTAACCCGTCACCATTGATTTCGGAAGATTGATCCCGAGCCGCCGGCTTTCCAGAAACACCGCCGCAACATGCGCAAGAACCGAAATCTCGGCCCACAGAACCGCCGCTTCGTGGACATCCTCGACCCAGCCGACGCCAAAGAATGCCAGCGTCGTCATCATGTAGCCGGTGACGCCGATGACCAGCATCACGATAAGCAGGTTGTAGATCATCAGCGCGCCAAGCGGCGAATGCCCCCGGTGGACGTGCTTGCGCCCAGTCGCCATCTCGCCGATCTGGCCGAGAGACGCAGATACCGAGGGCGGGAAATCGCTGAACCGGGCATGGCGCGGCCCGACGAACCCCCAAAGAACCCTCAACGCGACAAGCCCGAGGATCGCGAGCCCGATCACTTCGTGGGTCTTGCCCTCGGGGTCGTTGAACAGGGCATTCGCCGCAAAGCCCGCGACGAGCGACCAGTGAAAGACCCGGACAAGCGGGTCCCATACGCGGATATCGGTCATGATGGCCCTTCCATCGCCGAACGTGCCGGGCGGCCGCACGTGCGGGCCGCCCGGCCGCATCTCAGCTTTCTTCCTTGGTGCGGACAACTTTCAGGTCGGCGTCGAGGTAGAGTTCATACATCTTGCCGTCCTTCACGGCATAGACCTCGATCATGCCGTCCTCCGTGTCGATCTTGCGAACCTCGTAGCCCTGGGCAGTCAGGTCTTCGGTGATCTTTGCCTGAGTCGCCGCATCCGGCGCTTCCGAAGCGATGGCGGGCACGGCAAGGCCGAGTGCAACGAGCGTGGCAATCGCAGCCGTCTTCAGTCGGGGCATCGGTGTCTCCTGTTCCTGCCACGGCGGGGGTGCCGTGGCTTGTGCGATCGATCTGCGGGCGGCAATCAGGCGGTGCCATGCACCGCAGGGTCGAGGCGCGGCTTTCCGCGCAACCTGCAACCGAAGTTCTACGCGGGTCTTTGCCTGTCGCACCGGCCGTGATTTACCGGTTTCTTAACCAAGAGCGCTTTTCTTGGCGGACACCGGGTGTTCTAACGGGTCAAACGAGAATCGACAGGAGGTACCCGGCATGGCGGGATCGGTGAACAAGGTCATTCTGATCGGCAATCTGGGGCGCGATCCCGAAGTGCGGTCCTTCCCGAACGGTGGCAAGGTCTGCAATCTGCGTATCGCCACGTCGGAAACCTGGCGCGACCGCAATACCGGCGAGCGTCGTGAAAAGACCGAATGGCATTCCGTCGCGATCTTCTCCGAAGGCCTCGTGAAGGTCGCCGAGCAGTATCTGCGCAAGGGTTCCAAGGTCTATATCGAGGGCCAGCTTGAAACCCGCAAGTGGCAGGACCAGTCGGGCGCCGACCGCTATTCGACCGAAGTGGTTCTGCGCAACTTCAGCTCCACGCTCGTCATGCTTGACGGAAGGGGTGAAGGCGGCGGGGGCGGCGGCTTCGACGATGACCGCTCCGGCGGCTACGGCGGCTCCTCCGGCGGTCAGGGCGGCTATGGCGGTGGTCAGCAAAGCTCCCGTCAGGACCTTGACGACGAGATCCCGTTCTGAGTTCCGACTTACGGGATTCCCGGGCGGCCGTGACCGGATCCGAATGCTGTCGACCCGCGCGTCCCAGCGACGCGCAGGCGATCGCGGCGCTTCACCTCGATGTCTGGCGCGAGACCTATGGCAGGATCGCGCCGCCCGAGGCCATCGCCGCGCTCGACGGCGCCCGTCGCCTTGGCTATTGGCAACGGACGCTTGGCAAAGCGGACAACGACGCAACGACCATTCTGGCGGAACTGGACGGCGCGCTCGCCGGGTTTGTCAGCTACGGCGCGCCCGGCGATCCGGTGTTTGCCGGGCGGGGCGAGGTCCGGCATCTGTATGTCAGCGCGGCGCAGCAAGGCCGGGGCATCGGTCGCAGGCTTCTGACCGTTGCCTTCCACGGGCTGCGTTCGGCTGGATACGCCGATTGCGGCCTTGCCGTCGTCTCCGCGAACACCGCCGCGCGGGCATTCTATGGCCGCATGGGCGGGACGGAGGGCGTGGCCTACCGCGATGCCGGCCCGATCTGGCGATCCGAGAACATCCTCGTGACCTGGTCGCTGCAACCCGAGACGCTTTAGCGTTTCAGGGTTACGTTGCATCAAATTCGAACCTTTTTTGTTAGAATTCTGATAGTTACAGCTTCAGTCAAAACCCGAAACACTTTAGCGGCGCGCCAGCGCGTCCTCCAGAATCTGCCGCACCGCATCGCCGGGCACATCGCTGGTCACGAAAGCCTCGCCGATCCCGCGTGCCAGGATGAAGCGCAGGCGGCCGTCCACCACCTTCTTGTCCTGCGCCATCAGGTCCATCAACGCCCCCGCCCCCGGCAACTCGCCGGGAATGTCGGCGAGGTCGGTCTTCATCCCCATCGCCCTCAGATGCGCGCGGACCCTGCTCGGCGCCTCCTGGCTGCACAGGCCGAAACGCTGTGACAGTTCGAAGGCCAGCGCGCAGCCGATCGCCACGCCTTCGCCGTGCAACAACCGGTCGGAATAGCCGGTCGCGGCCTCAAGCGCGTGGCAGAATGTGTGGCCAAGATTCAGAAGCGCGCGGTCGCCCTCCTCCGTCTCGTCCCGTTCGACGATGCGCGCCTTCATCTCGACCGAGCGGCGAACCGCATATTGCCGCGCCGCCATGTCGCCGGTGGCGAGCTTCGGGCCATTCGTCTCAAGCCAGTCGAAGAACCCGGCGTCACCCAGAAGCCCGTATTTCACGACCTCGCCGTAGCCCGACAGGAAATCGCGCGCGGGCAGCGTGCCAAGAACACCGATATCGGCGAGAACCAGCGACGGCTGGTGAAAGGCACCGATCAGGTTCTTGCCGTGGACGGAATTGATGCCGGTCTTACCGCCGACCGAACTGTCGACCTGCGCAAGCAGCGAGGTCGGAATCTGCACGAAGCGCACGCCCCGCCGCAGCACCGCCGCAGCGAAACCGCCGAGATCGCCGATCACGCCGCCGCCAAGGGCGACCACGACATCGCGCCGCTCGATCCGTTCCGCCAGCAGCCAGTCGACGGCGCGGGAAAATTCCGCCCAGCCCTTCGTCGCCTCGCCCGCCGGCAGGGCCAGGGCACTGACCGCGATATCGCCCAGCCCGTCGCGCAGGGCATCAAGATGGCGCGCGGCCACGTTTTCGTCGGTCAGGACCGCCACACGGCGGCGGGCAAGGATCGGCGCGATCTCCGCCCCGGCGCGGGCCAGAAGACCGGCCCCGATCCGCACGTCATAGCTGCGATGGCCAAGTTCTACGCGGACAGTATCGGTCTTCACGCTCATTCCGTCTCCATGATGTCGGGCCGCGCGGCCAGCGCCGCCACGACCTTCGCGGCCATCTGCTCCACCGTGTAGTCAGCCTGGGCCTGAACCGTGATCCCGGCCTCGGCATAGATCGGCGCCCGTGCTTCCAGAAGCGCGGTCAACGTCGCTTTCGGGTCCGCAGTCCGCAAGAGCGGCCGGGTGTTCTTGTGACGCACCCGCTGCCACAGCAGTTCCAGATCGGCCTTCAGCCAGACCGCGACGCCCTTCTCGGCGATCAGCGCCCGGTTTCCCGGCGCAAGATATGCGCCGCCCCCGGTGGACAGGATGCAGGGCGGGCCGGACAGCAGCCGCGCCAGCACCTCCGCCTCGCGCGCGCGAAAGAACGCCTCGCCGTCGCGGCGGAATATCTCGGCCACCGACATCGCCGCCGCGCGCTCGATCTCCTCGTCGGAATCGAGGAACGGCACGTCCAGAATCCGGGCAAGCGCATTACCGACCGCGGTCTTGCCGGCCCCCATCATGCCGATGAGCACGACTGCCTTTTTCAAGCCTGCTGTCACCCGGCCTCCCCGCGCCGTTTGCCGGCCCCGGACCGGCACATGCGGCGGCGGCCTGCCCAAGGCGAAACTTTCTGCCCTGAATGGCGTGAACTCGGAGAAAATGCCATATATAATCGGTTCATCACCCCCGAAGCGGTTGCCAGGCGGGGATACAGGCAAAGACAAGCGTCGGAAAACGCGATAATACAAAAAGGCAGAACCGGATGTTCCGACTGATCAAAGTGGTCCTATTTCTCGCCGTGCTCGGTTTCGTGGGCCTCGCGGGTTATGCGTATCTGGGCGACATGACACCTCAGCGCAGCGAAAACAGCGAACCGGTCGAACTGAATGTCGGCAACTAAGGCCGCCGCGATAGCGTCCCTGTTCATAGGTGGCGCGACGGCTCTTTGCGCGCAGACGCAGGATGCCGCCCCGCTCTCTGCGATTGACTGGCTGTCGAAATCGGTGGCCGGTCCTGCCGCCTCGCCGCTACCGCCCTCGGTCACCACCGAACCACCCGTAACCTCCGGCGTGCTGGCGCAGCCGATTACCGTCACGCCGCTCGACGGGCCGACGCTCGACGCGCTCGGTCTGCTGCCCGTGTCGAAGACCGGCCTGCCGCGCGATCTCTGGGGTACGACCTCCTCCGCCGGCCTCGCCCAACTGCTGCGGGCCGAGCGTGTTGACACCGTGCCGGCGATCCAGTCGCTGCTCTACACGCTGCTTCTTGCGGAACTTGCGCCGCCGTCCGATTCCGCGAACCGGGGTGATCTGTTCCTCGCCCGGGTCGACAAGCTGCTCGACCTCGGCGCACTCGATCCGGCGATGGCGCTTCTGGAACTCGTCGAGGACCCTCAGGCAGAGCCGTTTCGCCGCTGGTTCGATGTTGCGCTGCTGATCGGGCGCGAGAACCAGGCCTGCGATGTCATGCGTGCCACGCCCCAGATCGCACCGACATTCCCGGCACGGGTCTTCTGCCTCGCGCGCGGCGGCGACTGGAACGCTGCCGCGCTGTCGCTGCGCACGGGCGAAACCCTCGGCTATGTCGACAAGGAGATGGCCGCACTTCTCGAACGCTTCCTCGACCCCGAACTGTTCGAGGGCGAGCCTGACCTGCCCATGCCCGCGCGCCCCTCGCCGCTCGTGCTCCGGCTGATGGAGGCGATCGGTCAACCGTTGCCCACGACGACGCTTCCGCTCGCCTTCGCGCAGGCCGACCTTCGCTCCAACGCTGGCTGGAAGACCCGGCTGGAAGCGGGTGAGAGGCTGGCTCGCACCGGCGCCATTCCCCCCAACCAACTGCTCGGACTTTATACAGAGCGGCAGGCGGCGGCCTCGGGCGGCGTCTGGGAACGCGTCCGTGCGGTGCAGGAACTCGACGCGGGCCTTGCCGTGCATGACACCGCCGCCATTGCCCACGCCCTGCCCGAAGCCTGGACGCATATGGAGGCGATGGAGCTTGAAGTGCCGTTCGCGGTGCTCTACGGACGGGCACTGGCGCGGGCAGACCTTCCTGGCGCTGAGGGCGCTCTGGCCTTCCGTATTGCGCTTCTGTCGGAAGATTACGAACAGATCGCGCGCGCCCGCGCGCCGCTCGACAGTGACGAATCCTTCCTGATCGGTCTGGCAACTGGCGATGTCACCGGCCTTACGCCGCCCGACCAGATGGGGGTCGCGATCCAGCGGGCCTTTCTACCCGGCGCCGAGGCAGCGATCTCTGACGATTTCGCGAAGCTCCTGACCGAAAAACGGCTGGGCGAGGCGCTGTTGATGGCGATCGACCGGGTCACCGAAGGCGCGCGCGGCGACCTTCGCGACGTGACCGAAGGCTTGCAGCTTCTGCGCCATGCCGGGCTGGAAACGGTGGCCCGCCGCGCGGCGCTGGAACTTGTCCTGCTGGAGCGGCGGGGCTGAGCCATGACCGAGGCGGAGCGCTGGATCTCGGCCTTTCTCGACGCGCAGGCGGCTGAACTGGGCGCCGCGCGAAACACGCTTCTTGCCTATGGCCGCGACCTGAAGGACTTTACCGAATGGCTCGACCGGCGCGGCATTCCGATCGCCACGGCGAAAAGGGCGGACGTCGAGGCCTATCTTGTCGCGTGCGAGGCCGAAGGGCTGTCGAAAAGCACCCGCGCGCGGCGGCTGTCCTCGATCCGCCAGCTTTACCGCTTCGCCTATGAAGACGGCCGGCGGACCGACAACCCGGCGCTCCAGATTTCCGGGCCGGGGCGCGACAAGCGGCTACCGAAGGTGCTGGGCGTGCCGGAGGTCGAGGCGCTTCTGGCCGCGGCGCGCGAAACCGGGCGCAACCCGGCCGAACGCCTGCGCAACACCTGCCTGATGGAACTGCTCTACGCCACCGGAATGCGGGTGAGCGAGCTTGTCGGCCTTCCGGTTGCGGCGGCCCGTGGCGATCCGAGGATGCTGCTGGTACGCGGCAAGGGCGACAAGGAGCGGATGGTGCCGCTGTCGGCACCCGCCCGCGCCGCGCTGTCAGAATGGCTCATCGTTCGTGACGCAGCAGAAGAGGAGGCGCGGCTGCGCGACCGAACGCCGCCGGGGCGACACCTGTTTCCCGCCCGCGGGAAGGACGGGCACATGACCCGGCAGGCGTTCCATTCGCTTCTGAAGGACATCGCGGCAGCCGCGAGACTGTCGCCCGCGCGCGTCACGCCGCATGTCCTGCGCCATGCTTTCGCGACCCACCTGCTTGCCGGCGGTGCCGATCTGCGGGCGATCCAGACGATGCTCGGCCATGCCGATATCTCGACGACGGAAATCTACGCCCATGTCCTGGAAGAACGGCTGCGCGACCTTGTTCTCGACCATCACCCGCTGGCGCGGGATTGATGCCGCCGGGCGGCGGTGCCACGGCGCTTGAAGGCCGCCGCACGCTCGCTCATAACGGTCGGGACGGAAAGGATTGACCCGATGGAAACGACCAGTGTCTTCGACGCCGCCTTCTGGCTGACCGCCGGGGCAATTCTCGGCCTTCTCGTCCTTTCGGCATTCTTCTCCGGCTCGGAGACAGCGCTGACCGCTGCCTCGCGAGGCAAGTTGCGCGCGCAGGCCGACAAGGGCAACCGCGGTGCGGAGACCGCCCTCAGAGTAACCGATGACGGCGAAAAGCTGATCGGCGCGATTCTTCTGGGCAACAACGTCGCCAACATTCTCTCGGCCGCGCTTGCAACCGCGCTTTTCTCGCGCCTGTTCGGCGCCAACGGTGTCGCGGTTGCGACTCTGGTGATGACGACACTGGTCCTGATCTTCGCCGAGGTGCTACCGAAGACCTACGCCATCACCGCGCCAGAGACCGCCGCCGCCCGCGTCGCGCGCCCCATCAGCCTCCTGATCCGCCTGCTGTCGCCGATCGTGACCCTGGTCCGGCTGTTCGTTCGCGGAATGCTTCTGCTGTTCGGCGTGCGCACCGATCCTGATAGCCACATCCTGTCCTTCCGCGAAGAGATCGTCGGCGCGCTCGCGCTGGGCCATATGGAAGGTGCGGTTCTCAAGGAAGATCGCGACAGGCTTCTTGGCGCGCTCGATCTCAACGACCGCACCGTCGAAGAGATTATGCGCCACCGCAGCCAGATCGAGATGATCGACGCCGACGCCCGCCCGGACGAGATCGTGTCCCGCGTCCTCGCCTCGCCCCATACGCGCCTGCCGATCTATCGCGGCGAGCGCGAGAACATCGTCGGCGTCGTCCATGCGAAGGACCTTCTCCGCGCGATGGAACGTTTCATCCGCACTGGCGACGGCACGCTAGATTCCGTCGAGGATCTCGACATCATGAGCGTCGCCAAGGCGCCCTACTTCGTGCCGGACACGACACCGCTTGACGAACAGATGCGCGAGTTTCTCAGGCGCCGCACCCATTTCGCGCTGGTGGTCGACGAATACGGCGATCTGCGCGGCCTGCTGACGCTTGAGGATATCATCGAGGAGATCGTCGGCGAGATCACCGACGAATTCGATGTCGACTCCGAACATCCGCTGAAACGGGCCGAAACGGGCGACTTCATCGTCGACGGCGCGATGACGATCCGCGACCTCAACCGCGCGACCGACCTGGCGCTGCCCGATGACGAGGCGAATACGATCGCGGGCCTTGTCATCCACGAGGCGCAGATGATCCCGTCCGAAGGGCAGGTCTTCTCATTCCATGGCTTCCGCTTCGAGGTACTGACCCGGAAAGAGAACCGCATCACCCGGCTGAAGATCCGGCCTCTCTGACCGGGCCGTTTCGAAAAAAACCGCCACGTCCGGTGGGACGTGGCGGCAGGAAGCGATTTCCGGGGTCCGGGCGCATCGGCTGGGGAAAGCCGCGGGTTTGGGGACAGGCGCGAAACCGGGCGGAAAACCGCGAGGCAGTAAGGGTCAGATCAGGCTCGGCAAGTGCAGCCCGACAATCAGCATGACAACGAGAGAGCAAAGCCCGGCCGCGTCCTGGATCAGCGTGAAGCGGGCGCGGTGCAGAACGGATTTCAGATCGGTCTTCATGGGGTCTCTCCCTCGAATGCGAGCTTGTTGCTAATTTGTTCTCACATCGCCGCAGCGATGTAAAGAACTTTTTAAGAACATTTGCGAACAGATGAAAAACCTATGTCAGCCGACCGTAATGAGGCGGATCGCCCGATCCTGCTCCATCAGCCACAAAAGCACCCGTGCGGCATTGCCGCGCGCACTGGTCAGCGCCGGATCATCGGCGAGCAGCTTGCGCGCGTCGGTCTGCGCGACGGCCATCAGGGCTGCCTGCCGTTCCAGATCAGCGATGCGGAATTTCGGCAGGCCTGATTGCGCGGTGCCGATCAAGTCGCCCGCGCCGCGCATCGCCAGATCCTCCTCGGCGATGCGAAAGCCGTCCTCGGTCTCGCGCAGCACCTGAAGCCGCCGCTCCGCCCCCTCGCCTAGCGGCGGCTGATACATCAGCAGGCAGGTAGATTCGGCAGACCCCCGGCCGACACGGCCGCGCAGCTGATGCAACTGGGCCAGACCGAAGATCTCGGCCCGCTCAATGACCATGATCGAGGCGTTCGGCACATTCACCCCGACCTCGATCACCGTCGTCGCCACCAGAACCTTGGTCCGCCCGCTGACAAAGGCCGCCATCGCGGCGTCCTTTTCGGCCGCAGGCATCTGGCCGTGGACAAGGCCGACCACGCCCTCGCCAAGGGCTGCGCGCAGAGCCTTGAACCGTTCCTCTGCCGCCGTGAGGTCGACAAGCTCGCTTTCGTCGACAAGTGGGCAGACCCAGTAGGCCTGCCGCCCCTCGGCGACGGCCTGCCTCAGATGGCCGACCACCTCGTCATAACGCCCCGCCGAGATCAGGGCCGTCTTCACAGGCTTCCGCCCCGCCGGCTTCTCGTCCAGCACTGAGATGTCCATGTCGCCATACTGCGCGAGCGAAAGGGAGCGTGGGATCGGCGTCGCGGTCATCACCAGAACATCCGCCATCAGCCCCTTGGCGCCCAGCTCCATGCGCTGCGTCACGCCGAAACGGTGCTGTTCGTCGATGATGGCAAGGCGCAGGCCGTGGAACGCCACATCCTTCTGGAAGACCGCATGGGTGCCGACCAGAATGCTGGTCTTACCATCGGCCAGAGCCTTCAGCTTCGCGGCCCGCTCGGCCCCCTTGTCGCGGCCAGTGAGGATCTCCAGCACGACGCCCGCATCTTCGGCAAGGGGCCTCAGCCCCTCCAGATGCTGCCGCGCGAGAATCTCGGTCGGCGCCATCATCACACCCTGCCCGCCCGCCTCGACCGCGATCAGAAGCGCCATAAACGCGACAAGTGTCTTGCCGGAGCCGACATCGCCCTGCAAAAGCCGGCTCATCCGCTTGTCCGACGCCATGTCCGCGGCGATCTCCCGCACCGCGCGGTCCTGTGCGCCCGTCGGGCGATACGGCAGAGCCGCCAGCACTTTCTTCTGCAACACGCCGGTCCCGACGCTCGGCCGCCCCTTGCCACGGCGCATCGAGGCCCGGGCAAGCGCCAGTGTAAGCTGGTGGGCGAAAAGCTCGTCATAGGCGAGCCGCTGCCGCGCCGGGGCTTCGGCAGTCACATCGCCCAGCCCTTCGAGCGCATGGGCCGCGCGCACGGCCTCTGCCCAGCCCGGCCATTTCTCGCGCGCCTTCAAGCCCGGATCGATCCAGTCCTCTAGCTCAGTCACCCGCGTCAGCGCCGACTGCGCCGCCTTCTGGATCGCACGCTGTGTCACTCCGGCGGTCAGGGGATAGACCGGCTCGAACTCCGGCAATTCACCCGCCTCCTCGGGGCGCAGGATATGATCCGGGTGCGGCATCTGCGCCATCCCGTCGAAAAGCTCGATTTTCCCAGAGATGAGCCGCCGCTGGCCGGTCGGCAACTGCCGTTGCAGCCAGTCGCCCTTGGCGTGAAAGAAGACGAGCTGGAACTCCGTCTCGGCATCGCGGACAAAGACCCGGGCCGGGCCGCCCTTGCGGCGGGGCGGCACATGCGCCCCGACCTCGACCTCGACCGTCACGGTTCCGGGCAGGGCCGCACCCTTGATCGTCTTGCGCACCCGCCGGTCGATCACCGCATGAGGAAGCGTGAACAACAGGTCGCGCGGGCGTTCGACGCCCATCTGCGCGAAATGCTTCGCGGTCTTCGGACCGACGCCGTCCAGCGTATCCAGCCCAGCAAAGAGCGGGAAGAGGACGGCCGGACGGCTCATGCGCCGATCAGCCTCAGCCAGGCATCCTCGTCGATCATTTCGATCCCCAAGGCTTCCGCCTGCTTGGCCTTCGATCCTGCCCCCGGCCCTGCGACCACAAGGTCGGTCTTGGCCGAGACAGAGCCCGAGACCTTGGCGCCAAGCGCCTCTGCCCGCGCCTTCGCCTCGGCCCGCGTCATCTTTTCAAGACTTCCGGTGAAGACCACGGTCTTGCCCGCGACGGGACTGTCGCTCGCCCGCGCCTCGGGCGGCAGGATCGTCAGCCGCGCTGTCAGCTTGTCGATGGCGTTGCGCTCCTGACGGTTGGCAAGACTGTCCGACAGCGACAGGGCAAGGACCGGACCGACGCCATCGGTATCGACGAGATCGGTCCACGCCGCCTGCGCCTCGGGCGGAACAATAGCCTCTGCCAGGGACGCCTTGCGCACGTCGCTGATCCGGGCGCGGCGGCCCTCTTCGGCGGCCCTGCGACGTTCGGCATCCTCCGCCGCATCAGCGGCGCGATGTGCGCGTGCGGCAGGCCGCGCGCGGTCGAGACTTTCGACAAGCGCCTCCCAGCTTCCGTAGTGGCGCGCGAGGTCCTGTGCCGCAACCTCGCCCACATGCCGGATACCAAGCGCGAAGATCAGCCGGGCGAGCGAAATGTTTCTTCGTTCCTCAATGGCTTGGAAGAGGTTGTTCACAGACCTATCGCCGAAACCGTCGCGGTTCTTCAGCTTGGTCAGGTTCGCCCCGTCGCGTTCGGCAAGCGTAAAGATGTCGACTGGCTCCTGGATCGGCAGCGCGTCGTCGGCAAAGAACATCTCGATCTGTTTCGCACCAAGCCCCTCGATGTCGAAGGCCCCGCGTGAAACGAAGTGCTTCAGCTTCTCTACCGCCTGCGCGGGACAGATCAGCCCACCGGTACAGCGGCGGACGGAATCGCCCTCCTCCCGCACCGCGTCCGATCCACATTCCGGACAAACGGTCGGGAAGCGGTAGGGTTCGGAGCCGGCGGGCCGCTGGCTGAGGTCCACATCGGCTACTTTCGGGATCACGTCGCCCGCGCGGTAGACCTGCACCCAGTCACCCTCGCGGATGTCCTTGCCGTCGCGGATCGGGTTCCCCTTGGCGTCGCGGCCGGCGATGTAATCCTCGTTGTGGAGCGTCGCGTTCGACACGACGACACCCCCGACCGTCACCGGCGTCAGCCGCGCGACGGGGGACAGCGCCCCGGTGCGGCCCACCTGAATCTCGATCTTCTCGAGCCGCGTCCAGGCCAGTTCGGCCGGGAATTTGTGCGCGATGGCCCAGCGCGGCGTGGTGGAGCGGAAACCGAGGCGGCCCTGCAGGGCGAGGTCGTTCACCTTGTAGACCACCCCGTCGATGTCGTAGCCGAGCGTCGCGCGCTTCCGCTCGATCTCGGAATAAGCCGACAAGAGTGCCGATGGCCCGTCGCATTCCCGCGTCATCGGATTGGTCTGGAACCCAAGCGTCGCGAGGCGTTCGACCGCGCCCATCTGCGTCTCTGCCAGCGGTTCCGACACTTCGCCCCAGCTATAGGCGAAGAACCGGAGCGGGCGGGAGGCCGTGATCCCCGCATCAAGCTGGCGCAGCGATCCGGCCGCCGCGTTCCGCGGATTGGCGAAGGTCTTACCGCCCGTTTCGACCTGCCGATCATTGAGCGCGGCGAAATCGGCATGGCTCATATAGACCTCGCCCCGCACCTCCATGACATCCGGCGCACCGCTGAGCGTTTCGAGAATGTCGGCGATGGTGCGGGCATTCGCGGTCACGTTCTCGCCCGTCTCCCCGTCCCCGCGCGTCGCGGCCTGCACGAGCTGGCCCCGTTCGTAACGCAGCGACAGCGACAGCCCGTCGATCTTCGGTTCGGCCGTGTAGGTCAGGGCCGCATCCGGGCCGAGGTTCAGATAACGCCGGATGCGGTCGTCGAACTCCGCGATCTCTTCCGGCGCGAACGCGTTCTCAAGGCTCAGCATCCGCACCGAATGGCGGACCTTGGCGAAAGTCTCGGACGGGGCGGC
Organism: Alphaproteobacteria bacterium; assembly: GCA_030429495.1. Taxonomy (GTDB): domain Bacteria; phylum Pseudomonadota; class Alphaproteobacteria; order Rhodobacterales; family Rhodobacteraceae; genus Albidovulum. The sequence goes on from JAUIFH010000003.1 coordinate 240,744, forward strand.
GCCGACCTGGCGAGTCGGACTCTCCTCGCTCGCCAGTTCGGGAAACCGCGCCTCGATCGCCTGAAGCCGCCGCTTCAGCGCATCGTACTCAGCGTCGGATATCTCGGGCGCATCGTCGGTGTGATAAGCTCGGTTCGCCCCGGCCACGGCGCCAGCAAGCCACCCCCATTCCGCACGCGCCTCGTCCGGCGTCAGGGCATCGACGGGCCGGTCGTCAGGCATGCCATCGCGCTTGCCTTGCGAAGACGATCCTCGTGGCACGTCCGACATGATTGACTCTCCCCGAAACCAGTCCCTGAAGTGTTAGGGGGAGCGTCGGGTGAGGTCCAGTCTCGCGTGGCGGCCCTCGCCGTGGGCCCGGTTCAGGCGCCGACGGCCATCCTGCGCGGTTCGCTCGACGAACTCGGTTCGCGCAGCACATAGCCCCGCCCCCAGACCGTCTCGATATAATTCTCGCCGCCGGTCGCTTCCGACAGCTTTTTGCGCAGCTTGCAGATAAAAACGTCGATGATCTTCAGTTCCGGCTCATCCATGCCGCCATAGAGGTGGTTGAGGAACATCTCCTTCGTCAGCGTCGTTCCCTTGCGAAGCGACAGCAGTTCCAGCATCTGGTATTCCTTGCCGGTCAGGTGAACCGGCTCATCGCCCACATCGACGGTCTTGGCGTCGAGATTGACGTTGATCTTTCCGGTCCGGATGATCGACTGCGCGTGCCCCTTCGACCGGCGTATGATTGCATGAATGCGCGCGACCAGTTCCTCGCGGTGGAACGGCTTCGTCATGTAGTCGTCGGCCCCGAAACCGAAGCCCCGGATCTTGTTCTCCGTATCATCCTCTCCGGTCAGGATCAGGATCGGCGTGTCGATCTTCGCCATTCGCAGATGGCGCAAAACCTCGTGTCCATTCATGTCCGGCAGGTTCAGATCAAGAAGAATCAGATCGTAGTCGTAGAGCTTCGCAAGATCGATCCCTTCCTCCCCCAGATCAGTGCAATAGACATTGAGATTGGCGTGCGTAAGCATCAGTTCGATACTGCGGGACGTGGTCGGGTCGTCCTCCACCAACAGAATTCTCATCAGGCGTACTCCGCGTTAATCCCTCAATCGTCCCGACCTTCGCGCAGAATGGTTAACTGCAAGTTACCGGTGCGTTTTTGAAGTAATTTCAACTTATAGTTGACGATATTTCTGGATCGCGGTCACTTTCAACCCGTTTTCGCCATATCGCTCCGCCGCATTGCACCACAGCCCGAACTCCTCCTCGCTCAGCCCGTAGCGCTCCAGAGCTTCCTTCATTGGAATAAGGCCGCTGACGACCGCTTGAACCACCCTGATCTTGCGGCTTGCGACCCATCGCCGCGTTTCCGCTGGCGGCAGGTCCGCGCGTGTCAGTATCGTGCCGTCGGGCAAGGTAACGGCCCTCGGCCCATCGATTTTCTTCAGAAACATGTCTACCCCTCGGTCTTCACCCGGGGAAAAGCCTGCGGCTACAGGCTTAAGGACGGGTGAAACCACGACTTGTGAGTGATTAGGATTTTCCTATATTCCTCCACATCTCCCGGAGGTCCGATGTCGCTCGACGAAACACTGCCGCTGAACTCGCTTGGCTTTGCCAAATCCCCCGCCGACACGCGGGTCGTGGTGGCGATGTCGGGCGGCGTGGATTCGTCGGTCGTGGCCGCGATGCTGGCCGAGGAAGGCTATGACGTCGTCGGCGTCACCCTGCAGCTCTACGATCACGGTGCGGCTTTGGCCAAGAAAGGCGCGTGCTGCGCCGGCCAGGACATCCACGACGCCCGCCGCGTGGCCGAGGCGATGGGGTTCCCGCACTACGTGCTCGACTACGAGAACATGTTCCGCGAGGCGGTCATCGACGAATTCGCCGACGCCTACCTCGCGGGCGCGACGCCGGTGCCCTGCATCCGCTGCAATGAGCGCGTGAAGTTCAAGGACCTGCTGGCGACGGCGAAGGACCTCGACGCCGACTGCATGGCGACGGGGCACTATATCCAGCGCAAGATCGGTCCGAACGGGCCGGAACTGCATTGCGCCGCTGACGCCAACCGCGATCAATCCTATTTCCTCTTCTCGACGACGCCGGAACAGCTCGAATACCTCCGCTTCCCGCTCGGCCATCTGGCTTCCAAGGCAGAGACCCGGGCGCTCGCCGCGAAATACGGACTGTCGGTCGCGGACAAGCCCGACAGCCAGGACATCTGCTTCGTTCCGAACGGCAATTACGCGTCGGTGATTGAGAAACTCCGCCCCGGCGCCGCCGATCCGGGCGAGATCGTGGATATGGATGGCAACGTCCTCGGCACCCATCGCGGCGTCATCCACTACACGATCGGGCAAAGGCGCGGGCTTGGCATCGGCGGGCTCGAGGATCCGCTCTATGTCGTAAAGCTCGACCCGGATGCGCGGCGCGTGATCGTCGGCCCGAAAGAGGCGCTGGCGACCCGCACCGTGCCGGTCCGCGAAATCAACTGGCTTGGCGACGCGCCGTTCGACAGCGCGGCCGAACGGCCGGTCCTTGTCCGCATCCGCTCCACCCGCCCGCCGCGCCCCGCGGTGATCCGCCCCGCCTCGGCCACCGAAGCCACAGTCGAGCTTCTCGACGCCGAGGAAGGCGTCTCGCCCGGTCAGGCCTGCGTCTTCTACCAAGAAGGCAGCAGTCGCATCCTCGGCGGCGGCTGGATCTGGCGCGGCTACTGAAGGCCCGCCCGTCTTCCATTTGGATCAAATATCCCGGGGGGAGGCCGAAGGCCGCAGGGGGCAGCGCCCCCGATAGCACCCCCTATACCGTCTAAAGATGCGCCAGAACCGAGCGTGCCGCCCGCAATCCCGGCGCCTCGGCGCCGCGCCCCAGCCGGTCCATCGTGACCGCCATTGCCTGAAGCTGCGCCGCGCGGTCGCCCTCGCCCTTCAGGAGCTTGGCGAGCGCGGCGGAGATCGGACCCGGCTGACAGGCGGGGCCAAGGAATTCGGGCACGGTGCGCGTCTCGGAGACGATGTTCACCAGCGTCACCGTATCTATGAGTGCCGCGCGTTTCATCATCCACCAGGTCAGCCGGTTGAAGTCATGGGCGATGACCATCGGCACCTCGTTCGCGGCAAGCTCAAGACTGACTGTGCCGGACGCCGCGAGCGCGACATCGGCGGCGGCGAAGGCCGCCCGCTTTTCGGCGGCGCCCTCGATAACAAGCGGCGCGACCTTCCAGCGCGACGCGATCCCGCGCACGAGCGGCGCGACACCGCGCACGGTCGGTATCACCACCCGCAAAGACGGCTCACGATCGCGAAGCCGGGCGATGGCCTCCTCGAACCGGGGCGCGAGCCGCGCGACCTCGCCCTTGCGCGACCCCGGCAGGCACAGGAGGAGCGGCTGCTCCGGCCCAATGGCATGCGCCTCCCGAAACGCCGCCGCTTCCGTTTCACTCGCCCGAAGGTCGGCCACGACCGGATGGCCGACGAAGTCGCAGGTCATGCCGGCGGCCTCCATATAGGGCGGCTCGAACGGAAAGAGCGCGAGCACGTGGTTGATGACCTCAGCCATCTTCGCTGCGCGCCCCGGCCGCCAGGCCCAGACCGTCGGCGCAACATAGTGGATGGTCTTCTGCGCCGGAGCGGTCGCGCGAACGGCCCGCGCCACCCGCAGGCAGAAATCCGGGCTGTCGATGGTGATAAGCGCGTCGGGCCTCAACTCGGCCACCGCGGCCGCCGTCTCGGCGATGCGGCGCTTCAGGTGGCGGTATTTCGGCAGGACCTCGATCAGGCCCATGACCGACAATTCCTCCATCGGGAAAAGACTTTCCAGCCCGTCGGCCTCCATTTTCGACCCGCCCACCCCGTGAAACGCGACATCCGGAACCAGTTGCCGCAGCCCCGCCATCAGCGACGCGCCGAGCGCATCGCCCGAGGCCTCGCCGGCGATGAGGAAAAGCTTCACGGCTCCCGCGCCCAGAGGAACAGGCCGGCGCGCTTGGCCTCGGCCACCATCGCGTCCTGCTCGAGCGTGATCACGCCGCCCGCCTCCCACGCGATGCCGGCAAGGCCTGCCTCTGCCACCGCGCGCACCGTCGCGGGGCCGAGCGCGGGAAGATCGACCCGGCGATCCTGACCCGGCTTCGGCGCCTTGTAGAGCACACCCTTCCCGCCATTCGGATCGGGACGGAGCCGTACGCCGGTCGCGGCCACGAAACCCAGCATCGCGTCCGTTCCGGGAAGCGCTTCGGTTGCCAGGCAAAGCCCCTGCGCGACGACCGCGCCCTGCCCGATATCGAGCGCGCCGAGTGCCGCGACGATCTCTGCCGCGCGGGCCGCGTCGCTTCGGTCGGCCTCTCCCGGTGCACCGGCGAGAATGCCGGGCCCCGGAACAAGCCCGGGTGCGATACCGGAGGCGCCGGCGACCTCGAAATCCCAATCCTCGAAGATCGCCATGACCTCGCGCAACAGCACGTCATCGCCCTTCTGAAGGGCCGCGAGCAACCGGGGCACAAGCGTCGCGGTCCGCGGGTCGATCAGTTCGGGGTCGATCCGGGGCCGTCGCATGGAGCCGCCGAAAACCACCCGGCTGACGCCGAGATCGGCAAGATGGTCGAGAAACACGGCAAGCCGTTCAACCCGGAAGCGGATTGGCGTCTCTCCGGGCAGGTCGGCGGGAAAGCCCTCCATCTCTGCCGTGACATAGGGCACGCCCGCACCCTTCAGGGCGTCGGCCAGGGCCGCAGGCAAGGCGCCCTGCCCGGCAATGATGGCTGTCTTTGTCATCGTGGCGTCAGGAAGGACCGGTCCGACGGGCCGAGGATGAAATCGAGCACTTCGCGCACAAGCGCGCTGTCGCTGCCGGTCTCGGCCCGCGCCCTCGCCGTTTCGCGGAACGTGCCCTGGCCAAGCGCCGCAAGAAGGTCGCGCAATTCCGCGACATCGCTGCGCCCCGCGCCGCGCCGCTTCAGCCCGACAAGGTTCAACCCGTCGAGCGTGCCGCGCGGCCCCTGGACCAGACCGTGCGGGATCACATCGGCCGTCACCATCGTGACCGCCCCGATCATGGCACCCCTGCCGATCCGGACGAACTGGTGAACACCCGACAATCCGCCGACGATCACCTCGTCTTCAAGCACGCAATGGCCTGCCAGCGCGGCGTTGTTGACGAGGATCACGTTGTTGCCGATCAGGCAGTCGTGGGCCACGTGGCTGCCGGCCATGAACAGGCCGTCATCGCCGATCCGCGTCACCCCGCCGCCGCCTTCGGTGCCGGTATTGATCGTGACATGTTCACGGATGCGGTTCCGCTTGCCGATGATCAGTTGCGTCTTTTCGCCCTGGAACTTCAGATCCTGAGGAATCTCCCCCACGACGGCGAAGGGAAACACGACCGTATCGTCGTCGATATCGGTGCAGCCGGTGATGACGGCATGGTTCTTGATCTCGACCCTCTCGGCCAGCCGGACCGACGCGCCGACCAGCGCGAAGGGGCCGATGACGCAACCCGCGCCGATCTCGGCGCCCGGCTCTACATGCGCTGCCTCATGGATCGTCGCGCTTGGATGGATGCTCATCTCAGTCCCGAAGGTCCATCATCGCGGCAATATCGGCCTCGCAGGCCAGTTCGTCACCGACCTTGGCCTCACCGTGGAACTTCCAGATCTTGCCGCCGCCGCGCTTGACGGTCATGTGCAGCTCCAGCACGTCTCCCGGCACCACCATGCGGCGGAACTTGCAGCTGTCGATCGACAGGAAATAGGTCAGGAGGTCGCGCCCCACCACATCCATCGAAATGCCGACCAGAACCGCCGCCGCCTGCGCCATCGCCTCGACGATCGTGACGCCCGGCATGATCGGCTTGGCCGGGAAATGGCCCTGAAAATGGGGTTCGTTGAAGGTGACGTTCTTGATCCCCACACAGCCCTTGTTCGGCACGATATCGACCACCTTGTCGATCAGCAGGAACGGGTAGCGATGGGGAATGATCCTTTGGATCAGATGGATGTCGGCCTCGGTATACGGCGCGGCGGTCATACGGTGTCCTTCCATCGAAACACTATGGATCGGGTCTTGCTAGCAACTCACCTTAACACTGGCAAGGTGAAGCGGTCAGTCCCCCGAAGCGCCGTTTTCCGCTGGTGCAGCAGGCGCATCCTCGCTTGGCACCGGCGCATCGCTGCCCGCGCCAAGCGCGGCGTCGATCTGCTCGATGGTCTCGTCGGTGATGTCGATGACGTCCGCTGCAAGGAAGATCGCGCGGGAATCAAGAACGGCGACCGCGCCACGGCGGCGAACCACCTCGCGGATCACCGGAAACGCATCGCCCAGAAACCGCTGGCGTTCGGCGTCGTGCATCCGGCCGATTGCCCGGGCCTTGGCGTCCTGGGTTTGGCGGATTTCGGTCACGCGCGCATCGAACGCATCGGCAGCGACGCGGAAGTCTTCGCTGGCCATGCTTGGTCGGCGTTCGGTCAGCGATTTCTCCTCCGCGATCAGTTCCGCCTCGATCCGGCGGTTCTCGGCGGCCAGTTCGGCCGAAGCGGCCTCGATCCGGTCGGCGGCACGCTGACCCCAGAGCGTCTCGTTGAACAGGCGTTCCTGATCGAGCGTGACGATCGGGCTTTGGATCGCGGGCGCTTCCTGCGCGCAAAGCGCGCCGCCTCCGGCCGCGAGTGCCAGGCCGAGAAGCGCCGCGCGCAGCCCGCGCATCAGAACCGCGTCGAGACGGTCAGGTCGAAGTTCTGCTCCTTGTCGTAGCTCTGGCTCTGGAGCGCCTTCGAGAAGTTGAACCGCAACGGCCCGAGCGGCGTGTCCCAGAAGATCGAGACGCCGACAACGCTGCGCAGGTGCAGGTCGTCGTCGATCGTTCCGCCGAGATTGTTGTCGAGCCCCCAGACCGAACCGACATCGGCGAAAAGACCGCCGGTGATGCCGTATTCTTCCGGCAGACCCAGCGGGAATTCCGCCTCAAGCCGCGCCACGGCGAAGAAGTTGCCGCCAAGCGCGTCCTGGTTCAGAACCGTCAGGTCGCGCGGGCCGATGCCGTTCGGTTCGAAACCCCGGATCTTGCTGTTGCCGGTGAAACGGTCGAGGAAGCGGCTGTCGCCATTGGTGCGCACGACCGCGCCGCCCTCCAGCTCGGCCCGGAGCGTCACCTCTTCCCGCATGATCTTCTGTTGGTAGGAGGCAAGGCCCGTCGTCGTCACCGACTGGATATCGCCACCGGCACCGGCAAAATCCTGTCCGAAGCGCAGCAGAAGCGAGCGGTTCGGGTCAAGCCCGCCGATACGCGTGTTGTAGCTGTAGGTATAGCCGAACGCGCTCGAAATTTCGGCGCCGCCCGCCTCTTCGGCCTGTAGCAGTGTCGAGGAATTCGCGGAGACGTCGTAGATCTCATCGCGCGCAAGCTTGTAGCGCAGTTCGAGGCGGCCGAGTTCGCTGACCGGGAATTCGATCGAGGGCGACACGCCGACCCGGCGGGTCGAGTAGTCCGAATTGTCGTTCTCGGTCGTGTTGTAATAGGCCGTGAAGCGGAACCGCAGATCGCGGTCGAGGAAAGCCGGCTCCATGAACGTGATCGAACTGTTCTGGTTGTCCGTCCCGAGGGCAAGGTTGACGCCGACGAACTGGCCCCGGCCGAGGAAGTTGGACTCCGTCAGGCCGATATTGAACCCGACCCCACTCGCCACGCTGTAGCTCGCACCGAAGGTCAGAGAACCGGTCGGCTTCTCTTCGACGTTCACGTCGACAACGACCTGATCAGACGCAGTGCCTTCGCGGGCTTCGACCTCGGCCGTGGTAAAGTAGTCAAGCGCACGCACCCGTTCGGCTGCCTGCCGGATTTCGCGCGGGTTGAAGGGATCGCCTTCGACCGTCTTGAACTGGCGCCGGATGACCTTGTCGAGCGTCGTGGCGTTTCCTTCGATGTCGATCCGTTCGACGAAAGCCCGCGGCCCCCTCGTCAGCGCCAATACGACATCAAGCGTCTGGTTCTGCTCGTTGCGGGTGATGCGCGGCACGACGCTCATGAAGTTGACGCCCTGCCGGAGCGCGACATTCTCCATCCGCGTGATCGTCGTGTCGATCGCAGTGGGTGAATAGGTCGCGCCCGACCGAAGCCGGTTTGCGTCGGCATATTCGGCAGCATCGACGCCGGGATATTCGCTGACCGTCGTGACGTTGCCGATCTTGTAGCTCAGACCTTCGCGGACCGCGAAGGTCAGGAAGAACGCGTCGCGTTCGCGCGAGAATTCACGCGATACCGAAAGGACCTGGAAGTCGATGAAGCCGCGTTCGCGATAGAAGTCGGTCAGCAGGCGCTTGTCGAATTCGATCCGGTCGGCAACGAACGTGTCGCGCTGAATGAACTGGCGCAGGAAACCGGCCTGCTTCGTCTCAAGCACCTGGCGCAGCCTGCGGTCCGAATAGGACCGGTTGCCGGTGAAGGACAGCCGCTCGATCTCAACCACGCCGCCTTCGCGCACCTCGAAGACCAGATCGACACGGTTTCCATCGCGCTCGATGATGCGCGGTTCGACGCGCGCAGCGAGCCGGCCCGATTCCGCATAGGCCTGCGTGATCGCCGCCGCATCCGACTCGGCCTGGGCAGCCGAATAGACGCGCCGCGAGCGGGATTCGATGACCTCGGCCAGAACCTCGTCCTTGATGCGCTTGTTGCCCTCGAAATTGATGATGTTGATCGTCGGGTTCTCGACCACCCGGATGACCAGCGTTCCGCCCGACGGCACGAGTTCGACGCTGCGGAAAAGTCCCGAGGCATTCAGGCGCTGAACGGCATCGTTCAAGCCAGCTGTCGAAACGCCCTCGCCCGCACCGATTCCGGCGAACTTGACGATCGTCGCGGGATCAACCCGCTCATTGCCTTCGACCACGACCCGCGAGAAAGAAAAATCCTGCGCCGGGGCCGGCGTGAAAGACAGGGCGCAAATCGCTGTCATCGTTGCAAAAACGGCGCCCCTGAAACGGCCTTTCGGAACACTGCCGACACCCGTTTCACCCAGCCCGAATGGCGCCATGACCTGCCCCCTGAAATATTGCCACTATCCTGCGCAAAGTGACTACCGGGAAAGGTGGGGCTTGTCAAAAGCCGCGACGCGCCACCGTCAGGGGCGCGTCGGTTAGTCCGAACGGTCCTTGGACCCGCTCGCGATCAGTGCATGAACTGTGTTTCGGGTGCCTGAAGCTGGAAAAGCTCGGTCCCGATCATCGCCCCGCCAGCAAGGCCGACGATGATGGCCAGCGGAATCATGATCCGGTCGAGGCTGATCTCGAACAGAAGCGACAGGCCGCGATAGCCGCTTTGGAGAATCTGCATGTCCCGACGCCCTTCCACTATTGGTCCGGTTTCGACCAAGAATATTCGTCGAATGTGGCAGCATTGCGGCCCGCCCGCCTGGAACCGGGTCCTCAGACGCAGAAGAGGTCGTTGGTCAGCCCGAAGAACATCAGGGCCAGAACGACCGTCAGGCCGATCGTCATCGCGACATTCATGACCCGGTCCGAAGGTGGCCTTCCACGCGCCCATTCATAGGCGTGGAACACCAGATGCCCGCCATCGAGCACGGGAATCGGGAAGAGGTTGAGCAAACCGATCGCCGTCGACAGGGCCGCGATCAGCCACACGAAAGACGCCAACCCGGCGCTTGCCGCCGTGCCGGTCGCCTGGGCGATGGCAATCGGTCCATTGATGTTGCAGCTGGAAATCGACCCGGCAACGATGCTGGCGATTCCCACGAACGTATTCTCGACGATGCCGTAGGTCTGGAGGAACCCGCCGCGGACCGCTTCGCCCAGCGTCGGCGCGCGCGTCGCGGGCTCGAACATGAAGCTGGAACTGATGCCAATCAGATAGCCGGTCTCGAATCCGCCATCGGCATTCTGTATCGGTCTCGGGCGCGGTTGCAGCGTCGCCTCGAAGGTCTCGCCGTCGCGCCAGACGGTCAGCGTGATCGGGGCCGCGCCGCCGGCCCGCACCACGTCCTGAAGGTCCGAGAAGCGCGGCGTCTCATTGCCGTTCATCGCGGTGATAACGTCACCGATCTCAAGCCCGGCATCCTGCGCGGCGCTCTTTGGCTGGATGCCGAGAACCAGCGGCGGCATCAGTGTCGGCCCGGTCACCGTCACCTCCTGCCCCGCACGCAGCACCCTGTAGTCGACCGTCGCCGTCGCTGGCAGGATCTCGGCCACGTCGCCAAGCGTGCGGTAGTCCGGTGTCTCCTGTCCATTCACGGCAAGGATGCGGTCGCCGGGCGCAAGCTCATTCACGACCGGAACCGGTTTCAGCGCCGCGATCTCCGGCGCCTCGGTCTCCACGCCGATGAAGAACGGCATGGCCGCAAAGACGAGTATGGACAGGATGAAATTGAAGAGCGGCCCGGCAAAGACGGTAGCCGCCCGCGCCCAGAGCGGCGCGCCGTGCATCGTGTGGCGCTTCTCATCCTCGGAGAGCCGCGCCATCGTGGCGGTATCCGCCCCGGCTGATGCCGCGTTCGCGTCACCAAGGAACTTGACGTATCCGCCGAACGGAATGGCCGCGACCTGCCAGCGCGTACCGCGCTTGTCGACCCGGCTCCAGAGCCGTGGCCCGAAGCCCAGCGAAAAGACCTCTGCGTGGATACCGGACCAGCGGCCGACAATGTAGTGGCCGTATTCATGGACCGCGACGATGATCGACAACGCGACGACAAAGGCGCCGAATGTCGTCACCAGATCGGCGGCTGAGCTGAGAAGTCCGGCAGGATCCACGGTCAGTTCCCCTGTGTCGCGTCGATTATCTCGCCGGCAACGCGGCGCGCGTCCCGATCCGTTTCGAGAACCATATCGAGGTTCGCGGCCGCTTTGCCAAGGGCGGATGCGGCTGAAAGCCGGGAAAGAACCTCCTCGACCACACCGGCCATCGCGGTAAAGCCGATCCGGCCGTCGATGAATGCGTCGAGCGCACATTCCTTCGCGGCGTTGAAGGCCGCGCCGCACAGACCGCCCGCCGCCATGACCTCCCGCGCGAGGCGCAGGGCGGGATAGCGCACAGGGTCCGGGGCCGAGAATGTCAGCCGGCCGGCAGCGGCAAGGTCCAGCCGCGCAACCGGCAGGGTCTTCCGTTCCGGCCAGTTCAGCGCGTAACCGATCGCGTGCCGCATGTCCGGCGCGCCGAGATGGCCGATCATGCCGCCATCGCGAAAGCCCACGACGGCATGGACGAGCGATTCCGGATGCACCAGAACCTCGATCCGATCGGGCGCGATGCCGAAGAATTCATGCGTCTCAATTACTTCCAGCGCCTTGTTGAACATAGACGCGGAGTCGATGGTGATGCGCTGCCCCATGTCCCAGTTCGGATGGGTGGACGCTTCCGCCACCGTCGCCTGCGCCAGCCGATCCAGCGGCCAGTCGCGGAAGGCGCCGCCCGATGCCGTGATGGTGATCGTCTCGACGGCGGCCATGTCCTCGCCGACAAGTGCCTGGAAGACGGCCGAATGCTCGCTGTCGACCGGCAGGACCCGCGCGCCGTGGCGGCGCGCCTCGGCCATCAGAAGCGGTCCGGCGGTAACGAGGCTTTCCTTGTTCGCAAGCGCCAGCGTGCCGCCATGCGAAAGGGCGCGGAATCCCGGGCCGAGGCCCGCCGCGCCGACGATGCCCGACATGGTCCAGTCCGCAGGACGGTCGGCGGCCTCCAGCAATGCGTTCTGCCCGGCAGCGGCCACGACGCCGGTGCCCGCGAGCGCGGCCCTGAGATCGGGCAGCAGCCTATCGTCGGCGACGACCGCAACCTCGGCCCTCAGCGCCTTTGCCTGTTCGGCCAGCCGCGCGACGTTCCGCCCACCGGTCAGCGCGACCGTCCGGTACGTGTCCGGGCCGCCCTGCCGCATCAGCAGATCGAAGGTGCTTTCGCCAATCGAGCCTGTGGCGCCGAAAACCGATACGCTGCGCATGGGATTCAGAACCTGACGACGGGCACCGGGGTAAGCTGCGCCACGACAAGCATGAACAGCGCCGCCCCAAGGAGCCCGTCGAAACGGTCCATCAACCCGCCATGGCCTGGGATCAGGCGCGAGCTGTCCTTGACCCCTGCCCGCCGCTTGATCGCGCTTTCGGCGATATCGCCAAGCTGCGAGGCGAGCGCGAGCAGCGCCGAAATCCAGATAAGGTCACGCCCCGCCGTGGAAATCTGAAGGAAGATGACGCCGACGATGGCCGCCGCGACCCACCCTGCCACAGTTCCCGACCATGTCTTCTTGGGGCTGAAGCGGGGCCAGAATTTCGGGCCTCCGAAGATGCGGCCGGCAAAATAACCCGCGATGTCGGTGACGACGACGACAAGGATCAGCCACAACAGCCAGAGCATCCCGTAGCCTTCGCGGAAAGCGACAAGGCCATAGCTCGCCGCAACGATCATCGCGGAATAGATGGCATAGTCGAGCCGCATGGGCCGGCCGGGCCGAACCAGCCCGACCAGCGTCGGAATGGCAAGCAGCGGCAGCGCGAACGGATCGCGGGTGAACAGGACCACCGCCAGCACCACCGCCGTCAGACCGGCCAGCAGCAGCGCCTCGTTCGGGCGGCCCGGATCGGTCATCGCGGCAAGTTCCCAGACCATCAGCCCTCCGGCGACGATGGCGAGTGCTGCGAACCACGTCCCGCCCAGCCAGATAAGGACAAGCCCGCCAATCGCCATGGCCGCGCCCGAGATCAGACGCGGGGCGAGGTCGCCCCATTTTCCGGAACTATCGCTCATGCGGTCAGCGCGCCGCCGTAGCGGCGATCACGTTCCGAATAGCGGGTAAGGATCGCTTCCAGTTCCGCCGGCGCGAAGTCCGGCCAGAGCGTGTCGGTGAATTCGTATTCGGCATAGGCGGACTGCCAGAGCAGGTAGTTGGAAATCCGTGTCTCTCCGCTGGTGCGGATCACGAGGTCCGGATCGGGAAGGTCGTGGGTGTCGAGACGCGCCTCAAGAGCCGCCTCGTCGACCGCATCGGGTGCGAGCCGGCCGGCGGCCACATCCTCGGCCACCGCCCGGGCCGCCCGCGCAAGCTCGTCCCGGCCGCCATAGTTGATCGCGACGGTCAGGTGCAGCCGGTCGTTATCCTTCGTCCGCTCCTCGATCCCGGCCATCAGCTTCTGAAGCTTCTTGTCGAGCCGATCGCGACCGCCAATGAAGCGAAGCCGCACGCCTTCGGCCGAAAGCCGCTCGGCCTCGGACTGGATGTAGCGGGCGAAGATCGTCAACAGGCCGATGACCTCCTCGGTCGAGCGTTTCCAGTTCTCGGTGGAGAAGGCGTAAAGCGTCAGATAGCGGATGCCGAGGCCGGGCGCCGCCTCGACGATGGTGCGGACACGCTCGGCGCCGCGACGGTGGCCGACCAGTCGCGGCCAGCCACGCGACGTCGCCCAGCGGCCGTTGCCGTCCATGATGATGGCCACATGCGCCGGCACGCCGCCCGTGATGTCCTTCGCGGCCATCGGCCCGCCCTTTCTGCCCCCGCGCCCCGGATCGTCAGATCTGCATGATCTCGGCTTGCTTTTCCTCGAGCGCCTTGTCGACCGACGCGATGTGCTTGTCCGTCATGCCCTGCACCTCGTCGTGCCAGAACTTCTGGTCGTCCTCGCTCATCCCGTCGCCCTTGGCCTTCTTGATCTGGTCCATGCCGTCGCGACGCACGTTGCGGATCGCCACGCGCGCGCTTTCGGCATATTGCGCGGCAACTTTGGTCAATTCGCGGCGGCGTTCCTCGTTAAGCTCGGGGATCGGCAGCATGATGATCGTGCCGTTGAGCTGGGGATTGATGCCAAGGCCGCTTTCGCGGATCGCCTTCTCGACCTTGCCGACAAGACCCTTGTCCCAGACGTTGATAGTAATCATGCGCGGCTCGGGTACGTTGATCGTGCCAACCTGGTTGATCGGCGTCGGCGAGCCATAGGCTTCCACCATGATCGGCTCGACGATCGTGGCCGAGGCGCGCCCGGTCCGCAACGTGCCAAATTCATGGCGCAAGGCCGCCATCGCGCCGTCCATGCGGCGCTCGAGGTCGTCGAGGTCGATCTCGATTTCTTCAGTCATGGGTATCCTGCCGTTCTGGCTATTTCTGCGTCTACATACCGGTGTCGTCTATATACCGGGGGGGAATGGAATCCTAGCGGCTAACGGAGCGGTCCGGCGCATGCGCGGCCATCCTCGGCCCACCGTGGCCGCGGCGCATCGTCAGCCGTGCACCGTCGTGTAGGTGCCACGGCCGGACAGGATACCCCGGAATCCGCCGGGTTCGTCCAGCGAAAAGACGATGATCGGCAGGCGGTTGTCGCGCGCGAGCGCGATTGCCGAGGCGTCCATGACGCCGAGATGCTTCTGCAGCACCTCGTCATAGCTGACCTTGTCGTAGCGTTTCGCGTCGGCGTGGCGCTTGGGGTCCTTGTCGTACACGCCATCGACCTTGGTACCCTTGAAGATCGCCTCGCAGCTCATCTCGTTGGCGCGAAGCGTCGCGGCGGTGTCGGTGGTGAAATAGGGGTTGCCGGTGCCGGCGGCAAAGATGCAGACCCGTTTCTTCTCCAGGTGGCGCACCGCGCGGCGGCGGATATAGGGTTCGCAGACCTGATCCATGGGTATCGCGCTGATGACCCGGGTATGGACGCCGAGCGCCTCAAGAGCGGCCTGCATCGCCAGCGCGTTCATCACGGTGGCGAGCATCCCCATATAGTCCGCCGTCGTCCGCTCCATTCCCTGGGCAGAGCCCTGAAGTCCGCGGAAGATGTTGCCGCCGCCGATCACCATACAGATCTCGACGCCGAGGTCGTGGACCGATTTGACCTCTGCCGCGATCCGGCTCACGGTCGGGGGGTGCAGCCCGAAGCCCTGATCGCCCATCAGCGCCTCGCCCGAGATCTTCAGAAGAACCCTCTTGTAGGTGACGTCCGGGGTTTCTGCCTGATCCATGTTGCGCTCCGCTTGCCGCCCCGTAGGTTGGCGGGCAAAATGGAGGAATTCGGCGGCGGGTTCAACCGGGGTTGGCGGGAAAGTCACCGCCCCCGACCCCCGCGCCCCGACGAGCCCCGCTAACAGACGAGCAGTCCACTGATATCCCTTAATAAAATAGCACCGAACCTGCCGGTCCTGATCGCCGGTCCGACGGCGTCCGGCAAGTCGGCGCTGGCCCTTGAGATCGCCGAGCGGCAGGGCGGCGTGATCGTCAATGCCGACGCATTGCAGGTCTGGGATTGCTGGCGGATTCTCAGCGCGCGGCCATCGGCCGCAGACGAAGCGCGCGCGCACCACCTGCTTTATGGCCACTGCCCGCCCGGCACCGGCTATTCGGTCGGCCACTGGCTGCGCGAGGTCGCGCCGATCCTTGCCGGCCCGGACCGGCCGATCATCGTCGGCGGAACCGGGCTGTATCTGACCGCCCTGACGGCCGGTCTGGCCGAGATCCCGCCGGTGCCGGCGGCAATCCGCGCCGAGGCGGACGCCGCGATGGCGCGGCGCGGTCACGAGGCGATGCTGGCCGAAATCGACCCCGCCACCGCGAAGCGGATCGACGGCCGCAACCCGGCACGCATCCAGCGCGCCTGGGAGGTTCTGCAGGCAACGGGGCGCGGCCTTGCCGATTGGCAGGCGGAAACAGGCGCGCCGCTTCTGCCGCTTCACGCCGCCACGGCGATCGTGATCGACGCAGAACGCGACTGGCTGGCCGCGCGTATCGACGGGCGTTTCGAGGATATGATCCGCGACGGCGCGCTCGACGAGGTGGCGGCGATGCTGCCGCACTGGAAACCCGCCGCGCTTTGGGCGCGCGCGATCGGGGCCGCGGAACTTGTCGCCCATCTGCGCGGCGAGATGTCGATCACGGACGCCGTGGCAGCCGCTCAGGCCGCCAGCCGGCAATACGCCAAGCGCCAGCGGAGCTGGTTCCGGGGCCGGATGCGTGACTGGACCAGGCTCGGACGGCCGTGACTCGTCGGCCACGGACCGCCGATCCCGCCGAATCCGCAACTTTTTCCCTTGGGATTTACCGGTTCGACGCCTAGAATCATATCAAAACCGGACATACCGCCTATCGGGCGAAACCCGTAGTGTCGGGTGTCGGCCCCAATCCGAGGATTCAGCACCGTGAAGCTTTTCTCCGGCACGCCGCTGTCGCAATTCTCCGACCAGCCGGCAAAGAAGGACCTTGCCGCACCGCGAAAGCCGGACGGCGGAGAGCGTGGCGCCGACCTGTCCACCCCGCCGACGGAATCGCGCCTTCGGATCGTCCCTATCCCTCGCCTCGCCGCCGGCGGTCGCTGGCGGGTGGAGGCGATGCGATCGCGGTCGGAACCGCTTCTGCTGTGGTTCACCCGCGGTCAGGGAAGGATCACGATCGGCGGCGTGACGCGGGGCTACAGCGCCCATAACGCGATCTTCATTCCGGCCGGCGTGATGCATGGCTACGAGATCGGCAGCCAGAGTTACGGAACCGCTGTCTTCTTCGGCCGGGGAACGACCCTTGCCCTGCCCTCCGAACCGTATCACCTGAGAATTCGCGATGTCGGAGCGCAGGCGGAGCTTTCCGGTCTGGTTGACAACATCCAGCGCGAACGCGACAGCGACCGGCCCGGCGCCGAGCGCGCGGCGCATCATCATCTCGGCCTGCTGGGCGTCTGGCTTGAGCGCCAGGTCGAAACCGGGCGCGCCGAGGCGAAGAAGCCCGACGCCGCGCGCCGCCTCGCCGGGCGCTACTCGGCGCTCCTGGAACGCGACTTCCGCTCGGGCAAGGGCGTGGCGGAATACGCCCGCGCGCTTGGCGTCACGCCGACGCACCTCACGCGGGTCTGCAAGCAGACCTGCGGGCGCTCGGCCTCGGATCTCCTGCATGACCGCGTCATCTTCGAGGCGCGGCTCCTGCTAAGCGAAACGCGGATGCCGATCAGCCGGGTTTCCGAAGCGCTAGGCTTCACCTCCGCGGCCTATTTCACACGTGCTTTCCAGCACCGCACGGGCAAGACGCCCTCGGCCTTCCGGCGCGGCGGATAAGCGGCCCGCCAACGGGTTCCGCATGTCGCAAAAATCGCAGGAATGACGGAATCGGGCGTTGACGTCAGGGAAAAAAAGGGGCGCAATGCCCCTGTGAGCAACTTCATTGCGCAAAAGGCGTCGTCGCGCCGGTAAAAATTGCGCTTGATAAAAACAAGATCACGCAGGGAGACGAACAATGACCAAACATTTCTCGCCGGACATGCACCCGGCGGCCCTCGGCTATGCCGAGGAGTGCCGTACTGGCAAACTCAGCCGCCGCGAATTCCTGACCCGCGCTTCCGCTCTGGGCGTGTCCTCGGCCGCGGCCTACGGGATGCTCGGCCTTGCCGCGCCGCAAGAGGCGCGGGCCCAGACCATGGGCGGCACGATCCGAATGAACATGGAGACAAAAGCTGGAAAGGACCCCCGCACTTGGGATTGGTCGGAACTGGCCAACTTCGCACGGGGTTGGCTCGACTACCTCGTTGAGTATGAACCGGACGGCACATTCAGAGGAATGCTGCTTGAAAGCTGGGAGGCAAACGAAGACGCTTCCGAATACATCCTTAAGGTTCGTCAGGGCGTGAAATGGAACAATGGAGACGACTTCACAGCTGAAGACGTTGCCAACAACTTTCGGAGATGGTGTGACGGCAATGTCGAGGGCAACTCGATGGCGGCGCGATTTGGTGCGTTGATTGACGCTGAAACGAAAACGGCTCGCCCCGACGCAATTTCGGTTGTTGACACCCACACCGTAAAGCTTTCTTTGAGCAACCCCGACATCACTATCATTGCGAACGTTTCCGATTACCCGTCAGCAGTAGTGCATCAGTCGTTTGACAACGGCGATCCGTCGGCCAACCCGATCGGCACCGGCCCCTACATCCCGGAGACGAACGATGTCGGCGTCAAGCAGGTCCTCGTCCGCAATTCGGACCACACCTGGTGGGGCACCGAGGTCTACGGCGGGCCGTATCTCGATCGAATCGAATATATCGACCTCGGCACTGATCCTTCGTCATTTGTTGCAGCCGCCGAAGCTGACGAGATCGACGTAACTTATCGAACTGATGGCGACTTCGTCGAAATATTCGATGGGATCGGCTGGGCAAAGTCCGAAGTCGGCACCTCGGCAACCCTTTGTGTCCGGTTCAATCAACCTACTGCACCGTATGACAACCGAGATGTAAGACGGGCCCTGCAAATGGCCGTCGATAACGCCGTACTTTTGGAACTCGGTTATGCTGGTCTTGGGAAAGTTGCGGAAAACCACCATGTGTCACCGCTTGATCCTTCCTATGCCGAACTTCCGCCGTTGAGCGTTGACCCAGCGAAAGCGAAAGAGATGCTCGATGCGGCCGGCCATGCCGACACCGAGTTTGAACTCATCTCGATCGACGACGCTTGGCAGGCGGCAACATGTGACGCCGTTGCGGCACAGTTGCGTGATGCCGGTATAAACGTAAAGCGAAACATTCTGCCTGGCTCGACCTTCTGGAACGACTGGTTAAAATTCCCGTTCTCCGCTACAGAGTGGAACCACCGTCCACTTGCCGTTCAGCTATTGTCATTGGGATATATGACCGGCGGCGCCTGGAACGAAACAGGCATGTCAAATCCTGATTTCGACGTATTGATGATCAAGGCAATGTCTATTGCCGACGCTGACGCACGGCGCGAGGTCATGGCCGAGATAGAGACGATGATGCAAGACGAAGGCGTAGTCATCCAGCCCTATTGGCGTTCTCTCTATCGGCATTACAAACAGAACATCAAAGGACTCGATATGCACCCTGCATTCGAGCATCACCACTACAAGTGGTCGATCGACGCCTGATGACGTTTCGGCGGCGCCGGCCCGGTTCCCGCGCCGCCGTCATGAGGCTGCCTTGCAGGCACACGCTCACCTGTCCCCCTGACGGGCGGAAAGGACCAGATCATGCTGAAATTCCTGTTGCGGCGCTTGCTGACGATGGTGCTGACGGCACTCTGCCTCACGTTCATCGTCTTCTTCCTGACGAACCTGCCGCCGAACCTGGAAAAACTCGCGAAGTCGGAGGCCGGCAGCCGGATCTCCGACGAGGAAGTCCAAAGCTGGCTGAACAAGAACGGCCATGGCAGCCCGCTTGTGGTCCGCTACGGCGAATGGCTTGGCGTGATGCCGGGCTGGAGGCTCGAGGAAAACGGCGTCACGACCGGCCGCTGCATCGAGCGTGGGCAAGACCCGGAAACTGCCCCCAAGTTCTGCGGCGTCCTCCAGGGGGATTGGGGTTTCTCCTCTGTCTTCAAGGACGAAGTCAGCACGATCATCGGCACGCGCCTTGGCCTGACCGGGCTCCTGATGTTCTGGGTCATGGTCGTGATGGTGCCGGTCTCGCTCATCATCGGCGTCCTTGCCGGGATGCGCGAGGGATCAAAGCTCGACCGCTCGCTCTCGACCTTCTCGATCGCCTCGACGGCGACACCGGAATATGTGTCGGGCGTTATCCTGATCGCGGTCTTTGCATCCTCGATGGTCGGACTGAAGTGGTTCAAGGGCACCGCGACCTCGGCCATGGACAACATCACGTTCGAGAATTTCTTCCTGCCCGTCATCACGATCGCGCTCTACGGCATCGGCTATATCGCCCGGATGACACGCGCCTCCATGACCGAGGTGATGACAGCGCAGTATATCCGCACCGCCCGGCTGAAAGGCGTGTCGTTCGGCAACGTTGTGATGAAGCACGCGCTTCGCAACGCGCTGATCGCGCCCTTCACGGTGATCATGCTGCAGTTCCCCTGGCTGCTGAACGGCGTCGTCATCGTCGAGACGCTCTTCAACTACAAGGGCTTCGGCTGGACGCTGGTCCAGGCCGCCGGCAACAACGATATCGAGCTCCTGCTCGGCTGCTCGGTCGTCGCCGTGGTCGTCGTGCTGACCACGCAGCTCATCTCCGATGTGGGCTACGTCTACCTCAACCCCAGAATCAGGATCAGCTGACATGGAAGAACTCGGTTGGGGCGCCATCACTCTTGCCATCATGAAGCAGTTCCTGCCGGTCTGGATCGCGCTTGTCGTCACCTTCGTGGCGTCGATCCGCTACAAGCGGCGGCTCGGGCTCTACGGCAAGCTCTTCGATTCCACGATCGGCATGATCGGCTTCGCCATCGTCATGTTCTGGGTCTTCACGGCGTTGTTTTCCGACCTCGTGGTGACGCATGACGTTCTGGCCCAGATCAGCCAGATGAAGAACAAGCTGCCGGGCACACCCACGCCGGACGGCATGGGCTGGTACCTGCTCGGCGGCGACCATCTTGGCCGCGACGTCTTCAGCCGCGTGGTCGAAGGCAGCCGGGTGGTGATCCAGATCGCACCCGTCGCAACGCTCTTCGCCTTCATGGTCGGCGTGACGCTCGGCCTTCCGGCGGGCTATTACGGCGGAAGGCTCGATACCGGCCTGTCGTTCCTCGCCAACCTCATCCTGGCCTTCCCGGTGATCCTTCTCTTCTACCTGCTCGTCACGCCCGAGATCGTGGAAACCGGCCTGCCGCAATACCTCGCGATCATCCTGTTCCTGTTCCCGATCGTGTTCCTGCTGGTACTGGTGAATTCGCGCTTCTATGTGGTGCCCGAATTCCGCAACAAGGTGATGATCGCGATCGCCGTTATCGGCGGCTATCTCTACCTTTCGCTCGTGGGTGAGGTCGGCACCAAGGTCGCCGTCCTTCCGAATTCGCTCGACCTCATCCATGTGCCGGGCAATATCCTGATCGTCTTCGTCTCGGTCGTCTTCGTGAACTCGCCCACTGTCTTCCGCATCGTCCGGGGCATCACGCTCGACATCAAGACGCGCGACTATGTCTCGGCCGCCCAGACCCGCGGCGAGCGCCCCTGGTACATCATGCTGTGGGAGATCCTGCCGAACGCGCGCGGGCCCCTCATCGTCGATTTCTGCCTGCGCATCGGCTACACCACAATCCTCCTCGGCACGCTGGGGTTCTTCGGCCTCGGCCTGTCGCCCGAAAGCCCCGACTGGGGTTCCACGATCAATGCCGGCCGCAAGCTCCTGACCATCGCGCCGCACCCGGCCATCGTGCCCGCGCTCGCGCTGATGAGCCTCGTTCTCGGCCTCAACCTGCTCGCGGACGGACTGCGCGAAGAAAGCCTGAAGGACTAGGCGCGATGCGCCCTGCCCTTCTTCTTGGCCGAAATACTCCGGGGGTCCGGGGGCAGCGCCCCCGGCCTCTCCAAAGGGAGAAGACCGATGACCAAATGGGACTATGACGGCCCGATCCTGGAGATCGAGAACCTCTCGATCAGCTTCTTCACACGGCTGCGCGAAATCCCCGCCGTGATGGATTTCTCCTGCACGGTCCAGCCCGGAGAGGCGATGGGCCTCGTGGGCGAGAGTGGCTGCGGCAAGTCCACCGTCGCCCTCGCCGTCATGCGCGATCTCGGCAAAAACGGTCGCATCGTCGGCGGCACCATCAAGTTCAAGGGCCGCGACCTGACCACCATGTCAGAGGAAGAACTGCGCGACATCCGCGGGTCCGAGATCGCGATGATCTACCAGGAACCGATGGCCTCGCTCAACCCGGCCATGAAGATCGGCCAGCAGCTCAT
Organism: Alphaproteobacteria bacterium; assembly: GCA_030429495.1. GTDB lineage: Bacteria > Pseudomonadota > Alphaproteobacteria > Rhodobacterales > Rhodobacteraceae > Albidovulum. Next base: position 262,342 of record JAUIFH010000003.1, read on the forward strand.
GGAAGTGCCGATGATCCATGAGGGCGTGACCAAGGAAGAGGCCTACAAACGCGCGCTGGAAGTCGTGACGGATGTCCGCCTGCCCGATCCGGAGCGGATGCTGAAAAGCTATCCGCACCAGCTTTCGGGCGGCCAGCAGCAGCGCATCGTCATCGCCATGGCGCTGATGTCGAAGCCGGCGCTATTGATCCTCGACGAACCGACGACCGCGCTCGACGTGACGGTCGAGGCGGCCGTCGTCGACCTGGTCAAGGATCTCGGCAAGAAATACGGCACCTCGATGCTGTTCATCAGCCACAACCTTGGCCTCGTCCTCGATACGTGCAACCGGCTTTGCGTGATGTATTCCGGCGAGGCGGTGGAAACCGGCTCCATCAAGGATGTCTTCGACAAGATGCAGCACCCCTATACGCAGGCGCTGTTCCGGTCGATCCCGCTGCCCGGCGCGGACAAGAACTCCCGCCCGCTCGTCGCCATCCCTGGCAACTTCCCGCTGCCGCACGAACGGCCGCAGGGCTGCAACTTCGGCCCGCGCTGCGACTATTTCGAAGCCGGTCGCTGCGATCAGGGCGAGATCCCGATGGCGAATGTCGCCGGCCATGACCGCCATGACACCCGTTGCCTCAGGGTGGCCGAAATCGACTGGAACGCGCCCCTGAAGGGCGTGAAAACCGCCGAGAAGACGCCGATCGGCAAGGTCGTCCTGAAGATGGAGGACCTGCGCAAGTACTACGAGGTCTCGGCCAACGCGCTTTTCGGCGGCGGCGACACCAAGGTGGTGAAGGCCAACGAGACGCTGAGCTTCGAGGCACATGAGGGCGAAACGCTCGCCATCGTCGGCGAGAGCGGCTGCGGCAAGTCGACCTTCGCCAAGGTGCTGATGGGGCTGGAAACCGCGACGGCAGGTCAGATCCTGCTTTACGACAATGAAATCCAGTCGACCCCGATCGAGGCTCGCAATACCGAAACCGTCTCGGGCGTGCAGATGGTGTTTCAAAACCCGTTCGACACGCTCAACCCGTCGATGACCGTCGGGCGGCAGATCATCCGGGCGCTGGAAATCTTCGGCGAGGGGAATTCCGACGCCGAGCGGCGCAACCGGATGCTGGAGCTTCTCGACCTCGTGAAACTGCCGCGCGCCTTCGCCGAACGGATGCCGCGCCAGCTTTCCGGCGGCCAGAAGCAGCGCGTCGGCATCGCCCGCGCATTCGCCGGCGGCGCCAAGATCGTGGTGGCGGACGAACCGGTCTCCGCACTCGATGTCTCGGTCCAGGCCGCTGTCACCGACCTCCTGATGGAGATCCAGCGCAAGAACCGCACGACGCTCCTCTTCATCAGCCATGACCTTTCCATTGTCCGCTACCTCTCGGACCGGGTGATGGTGATGTATCTCGGCCATGTCGTCGAACTGGGTACGACCGATCAGGTCTTCTCGCCGCCCTACCACCCCTATACCGAGGCGCTTCTGTCGGCCGTGCCCATCGCCGACACCCATGTCGAAAAGAAGCGCATCGTGCTGGAAGGCGACATCCCCTCTGCAATGAACCCGCCGCCGGGCTGTCCGTTCCAGACGCGCTGCCGCTGGAAGTCGAAGGTGGCCGGCGGGCGTTGCGAGACCGAAATGCCGCCGGTGCGGCATCTGACGGACGGGCACCAGATCAAGTGCCACCTGCCCGACGCCGACCTCGCCTCGATGGAGCCGGTGATCAAGATCGCCGCCGAATAGACCCGTTGCCTGCCTCCCCGTCAGCGCAGCTCTGACGGCGAACCGGGAAGGCAGAGCATGGCAGGACATGTCCGCCAGTTGCCCGCCTTGCGGCATCCTTGTCTCCGTCCCGTCCTTCCTCTCTCCGGCCGGGCGAGCGGCTCGCCCGGGGGAATCGTTCTTCCGGGAAGAAGGCCAGCGCCAGAGTGTCCGCGCCATCCCCCTGCGGCCTTGCCCCACATTCCAAAGCGTCCTATCACGCGCTGATGCCCCGCCCGCAAGCTTGTGAGCAGTTCATGCCGAACGCCCTCTCTCTCGTAGCCGACATTGGCGGGACCAATACCCGCGTCGCGCTTGTGCGCGGCAACGCGGTCGATCGCGGTACGATCCGGCGCTACGCCAATGCCGCGTATCCGGGGCTGGGCCCGGTCCTGTCGTCCTACCTGGCCGATGCCGGCGATCCGGACTGCGCCGGCGCCTGCGTCGCGGTTGCCGGTCCGGTCGACGGTGGTGTCGCGAAGCTCACCAATCTCGACTGGGTGATCGACCGCGCATTGGTCGCCGGCGCGACGCGGGCCGGCACCGTCGCGGTCCTGAACGACCTGCAAGCGCAGGGGCACGCGCTGGGCCATCTTGCCCCGGGAAGCCTGCGCAGCGTGATCGCGGCCCCCGGCGCCCGGCCCGGCGCCGCGCGGCTGGTGATCGGCGTCGGCACCGGTTTCAACGCGGCGGTCGTGCACGAAGTGGCCGGCGGGCGGATCGTCACCGCATCGGAATGCGGCCATATCACGCTGCCGGTGCGGAGCGAGGCCGACCTGCGCCTGATGCGCTTCGTCGAGGCGGAGCATGGTTTCGCCGGGGTCGAGGACGTGCTTTCGGGTCGTGGACTTCAGCGCCTGTTCGCCTGGCATGCGAGCGAGGCGGGGCGACCGGACCGGCCCGATGCAGCCGCGATCATGGCGGCGATCGCGGACGGCACCGACCCGGTCGCGGCCGCGACCGGCGCGACCTTTGTCCGCCTTCTCGGCGCTGTGGCGGGCGATCTCGCCCTGACCCACCTGCCGTTTTCCGGCATCTACCTTATCGGCGGCGTGGTGCGCGCCTTCTCACCGCATTACGAGCGCTTCGGCCTTGCGGCCGCTTTCCGCGACAAGGGGCGCTTTTCCGGCTTCATGGAAGCCTTCTCGGTCGAGATCATCGAGGATGACTATGCAGCGCTTGAAGGCTGCGCCGAACACCTCGCCCGGATCGGCGGCTAGCCCTTGCCACCATTCGCCAGGTAATCGACCAGCATCCGGGTGGAGCCATCCTTGGCCTCGGCGCTTTCCGCACCGCTCAGGACCGGCTCAAGCGCCAGCGCCAACTCCTTGCCGAGTTCCACCCCCCACTGGTCGAAGGAATTGATCCCGAGGATCACGCCCTCGGCAAAGACCCGGTGTTCGTAAAGCGCAATGATCTGGCCGAGGACGAAGGGCGTCAGCAGCGGGTAGAGCAGAGTTGTCGAGGGACGGTTGCCGGGAAAGACCCGGTGGCAGGCCTGACGGTCGAGTTCGTCTCCCGTCAGCCCCTTCGCCGCCATAAGCGCTCTCGCCGCCGTCAGATCGCGCCCCCGCAGCAGCGCCTCGGACTGGGCGAGGCAATTGGCGGCAAGCAGGCGGTGCTGATGCGACAAGTCGGGTTCATGCCCGTCGCGGCCCAACAGGAACTCGCAAGGGATCACCCGCGTGCCCTGATGGATCAACTGGTAGAAGGCGTGCTGGCCGTTGGTGCCCGGCTCGCCCCAGACGACGGGTCCGGACTGATAGGGCAGATCCGCGCCGTCCATCCCGACACGCTTGCCGTTCGATTCCATCTCCAGCTGCTGGAGATAGGCGGGCAGCCGGGCAAGCCGCTGTTCATAGGGAAGGACCGCGCGCGTGGCATGGCCGCAGATCTGGTTGTGCCAGATCCCGACCAGTGCCAGCATCACCGGCATGTTTTCCGCAAAGGGCGCGTCGCGGAAATGCGCGTCTATCGCGGCACCACCCTTCAGGAAATCCGCGAAATTCTCCGGCCCGATCGCGATCATCAGGCTCAACCCGACCGGTCCCCATATCGAATAGCGCCCGCCAACCCAGTCGGCAAAGCCGAAGACCCGCTCGGGCGCGATACCGAAACCGGCGGTTCGGTCGAGAGCGGTCGACACCGCGGCGAACTGGGCGGCCGGATCGGACACCTTCGTCGCCATCCATCTCCGCGCCGCCTCCGCATTGGTCATCGTCTCGATCGTCGTGAAGGTCTTGGAGGCGACGATGACCAGCGTGGTTTCGGGATCGAGCGGCGCCAGCACATCATGGACATGCGCACCATCGACGTTCGAGACGAAATGCGCGCGCGGGCCGTCGGCATAGGGCGCGAGCGCAAGGCAGGCCATCGCGGGGCCAAGGTCGGACCCGCCGATGCCGATATTCACGATGTCGGTGTAGCGACCGCCCTGTCCGGCGATCGCACCGCTGCGGACGCCGTCGGCGAAAGCCACCATCCGCGCATGGGTCGCGCGGACCTCGTCCATCACATCCGCGCCATCGACAAGGACGGAGGCATCGAGATTGCGGAGCGCGGTGTGTAGAACCGCCCTGCCCTCGGTCTCGTTGATCCGTGCGCCGGAGAACATCGCCTCGCGCCGACCGGCAAGGCCCGACGCCTCCGCCAGGCGGATCAGAAGATCGCGCGCATGGGGATCAATCGCAGTCTTGGAATAATCAAAGAGAAGCCCGTCCGTCCGGATCGAGAAATACCGCGCCCTGTCGCCTGTCTCGAACAGCGCGAGGATCGACTGGTCGGCATGGGCCTCGTGGTGGAAATGCAGATCATCCCAGGGCGTCATCGTCTCTCCTGCGGGTCAGGGCGCCCAATGCACCGTGGCATTGGCAAGAACGGCGCGGATCGGCGCCTCGGTCGGGTCGAGGGTCTGCGCGCGCTCCAGAGCTGCGCGCTTCGCCTCGCCGGTGATCAGGACATGGGTGCTCATCGCGCCGGCGAGAACGCGCGCCGAAAGCGTCACCCGCGGCTCTGCCGCACCCGGCGCGCGCATCGGGACGAGGATCGGCGCATCTTCCGCCAGCGCCTCTGTCAGCCGGTCCGCACCGGGAAAGAGCGAGGCCGTGTGCATATCCGCCCCCATACCGAGCAGCAGCAGCGATATCGGCAGAAGCGGTTCGATCGCGGCGCCGAGCGCCTCCACCGCGTCTTCGGGCGCGGGCGCGTCGGCATAAAGCGGCTGGTAGGCCGCTGCCGCAGCCCGACCGACCAGAAGCCGCTGTTTCAGCAGCCGCCCGTTGGAGCGTTCGGAGTTGTCCGACACCCAGCGTTCGTCATTCAGAAAGACCGTCACCCGGTCCCAATCGAGTTTCACGCCCGAGAGCACATCGAAAACCGGCCCCGGCGTCGTGCCACCCGGCACACAAAGGCTCGCACGCTCGTTCTGGCGAAGCGCCGCGCCCAGTTCACTGGCCAGCGCATCGGCAAGGCTGAACATCATCAGCTCGGCATCGGGATACTCGATCAGGTTCATTCGCAGATCTCCCGCCACCTCCGGCCATCGCGGTGCAACAGCATCAGCGCGTCCTCCGGCCCGGAAGAACCGGGATCGTAGCCCTTGGGCCGGTCGCCGCGCGCTTCCCATCCGGCGATGATCGGATCGGTCCAGGCCCAGGCGGCCTCCACCTCATCGCCCCTCATGAACAGCGTCTGGTTGCCCCGGATCACGTCCATGATCAGGCGCTCATAGGCGTCGGGAATATCAGCCCCGTCCTCCCCCAAGGCCTCGGCGAAGGACATGTCGAGCGGCACTTGCACAAGGCGCATGCCTCCCGGTCCCGGCTCCTTGATCATGACCTTGAGGTTCATGCCCTCGTTCGGCTGAAGCCGGATCACCAGCACGTTCTCGCGCCAGCCTTCCTCGTCCCCGAAGATCGAATGCGGCACTTCCTTGAAGACGATGGCGATTTCAGAGGTCCGCGCGCGCAGCTTCTTGCCGGTGCGCAGGTAGAAGGGCGTGCCCTTCCAGCGCCAGTTGGCGATCTGCGTCTTCAGCGCGATGTAGCTTTCGGTCCGGGTCGCCGGGTCCTCGACATCCTCGGCATAGGACGGCTCCCCGCCGCCCTTCTTCCCGCCCGCGCGGTATTGGCCGCGCACGATGTCGTCCGCATCCACCGGCTGAAGTGCGCGGATCACCTTCAGCTTCTCGTCCCGCACCGCGTCGGGGTCGAAGTGATAGGGCGGCTCCATCGCGATCAGGCAGAGAAGCTGCATCATGTGGTTCTGCACCATGTCCCGCATGGCGCCGGACTTGTCGTAATACTGGCCCCGACCGCCCACACCAACCGTCTCGGCCACGGTGATCTGGACATGATCGACATGGCGGGCATTCCAGAGCGGCTCGAACAGGATGTTCGCGAAGCGGACCGCCATCAGGTTCTGGACGGTTTCCTTGCCGAGGTAGTGGTCGATCCGGTAGATCTGGCTTTCCGCGAAATGCTCCGCCAGCGTCGCGTTCAGCGCCCGGGCTGTCTCCAGATCGCGGCCGAAGGGTTTTTCCACGACGATGCGTGCCTCGGGCGAGGTGACGCCGAAATGATGCAGCCGCTCCGCCAGCGCGCCGAACAGAGAGGGTGCGACCGAGAAGTAGAAGGCCCGGACCACGCCGTCGCGCATCATTCCCGCCAGTTCGGGCCAACCGTTCTCCCCGGTCGCGTCCACGCGCACATAGTGGAGATGCTCCGCGAAAGCCTTCATCGAAGCCGCGTCGCGCCGCGCTTCCGGTACGAATTCCTCGACGGCCTCGATGACCAGGGTCCGGAAGGCCGCGGTATCCATCTCGGACCGGGCGGAGCCGATGATCCGCGAGGATTCCGGAATCTGGCCGGCCATGTAGCGGCGGTAGAGACCGGGCAATATCTTGCGGCGGGCCAGGTCGCCGGTGGCGCCGAAGATCACCAGATCGAACGGATCGACGGGAATAACGCGAGAGACCATGTGTTCTCCGTGCCATATTGTTAGCGCTAACGGTCGTGGTCTTACTCTGTTGCCGCCCTTGAGTCTAGCATCGCTTTCACGACGCGGCCAAGACATCGCGCGGAGCGGCGATTAGAACCACATATCGGCGACGCAGCGCCCGTCGCGGGGCAGATCGTCGAAAGCGACGAGGCCATCGAAATGGTCGATGGGTATGGCGCCGACCGCGTGGGGTTCGGCCAGCCGCAGATTCACCGCAAGGCGGCGGCGGCCGTCCTTGCCGGGTTCCCTGCCCCGCCAGTAGGCGACGCAGCCGCAAACCGGACAGAAATGAAAGCCGATCGACCGGGTGCCCCGCATGTAGACCGTCGTCGGGCCCGAGACATGCGCCCCCTCGCCCTCGTAATCATAGGCCCAGAGCGTGCCATAGCGCCGGCAGACGGTGCAATTGCACGCGGTGGCGCCCTCGGGCACCCCGTCGAACCGCCAGGTCACTGCCCCACAATGACAACTGCCATCCATCCCGATACCTCATGCGTTCACATCAACGACAACCCGGCCCTGCACCTGCCCCTTGAGGATGTCGGCGCCAAGGCGCGGCAGATCGGAAAGCGTTGCCGGGTGAACCATCGCGTCGAGCTTGTCCATCGGAAGGTCGGCCGCGATCCTCTCCCACGCGCGCAGGCGGTTGGCATAGGGCTGCATGACGCTGTCGATACCCAAAAGGTTCACGCCGCGCAGGATGAAGGGCGTGATCAGCGCGCCCTCTATGGCTGCCCCACCCGCAAGGCCAACGGCGGCGACGGAAGTCCCATATTTCATCTGTTTCAGTACGCGGCCCAGCATCGCGCCCGCCACCGCATCGACACAGCCAGCCCATTGCTCGCCTTCCAGAGGCTTCCTTGTCACCTCGGTCAGCTCCTCCCGCGCGACAATCTGCGCTGCGCCGAGGCTTTTCAGATAGTCCGTCGTCTCTGGCCGACCGGTGACGGCGGCGACCTCATGACCGAGCTTGGCGAGGATCGCCACCGCGACCGAGCCGACGCCGCCCGCGGCACCTGTCACCAGGACCGGCCCGTGGCCGGGTTCCAGCCCGTGATCCTCAAGCGCCATGACCGAAAGCATTGACGTGAGGCCCGCCGTGCCCACCGCCATCGCCTGCCTTGTGGTCAGCCCCTTGGGCAGCGGCACCAGCCAATCGGCGCGGACGCTGGCCTTTTGCGCGTAGCCGCCCCAATGTGCCTCGCCCACACGCCAGCCGGTCAGCACCACCTTGTCGCCGGGCTTGTAGCGCGGGTCGGAGGATTTCTCGACCGTGCCGGCAAAGTCGATCCCCGGCACATGCGGGTAATTTCGCACCAAGCCGCCGCCCGGCCCGATGCACAGCCCGTCCTTGTAGTTCACGGTGGAATATTCGACCGCGACAAGCACGTCGCTTTCCGGCAGCCGGCTTTCCTCGATCGCCTCGACAGCGGCCGCCGTCTTGCCGCTTGCCTCGTCCTTCGTCACCACGAGCGCGTTGATCATGCTGCTGCCTCCTGCCTTCGCTTCGGACGCAACGTTGCCCGAGGTCGGCGCGAAGGTCTAGCCCGCCTTTGCCGCGCGCTCCTCCAGAAGCTTGGTCAGCCAGTCCGGATCCATCTCCGGGACCGAGGAGAGGAGAAGCTCCGTATAGGGATCGTGGGGCGGCTCGAACATCTCGTCCTTCGGCCCCTGCTCCACCACCCGGCCCTGCTGCATCACGACCACCTCGTCAGCAATCGCGCGCACGGTCGCGAGGTCATGGGTGATGAACATGTAGGCAAGATCGAATTCCGACTGAAGCCGGTCGAGAAGCTTCAGGATACCCTCCGCGACAAGCTGGTCGAGGGCCGATGTCACCTCGTCGCAAATGATGAATTTCGGCTCTGCGGCAAGGGCGCGGGCAATACCCACCCGCTGCTTCTGGCCGCCCGACAGTTCGGAGGGAAGCCGGTCGATGAACTTGTCCGGCTCCAGCTCGATCAGGTGAAGCAGATCGCGCGTCCGTTCGGTCAGCGCCTTGCCGTGCAGGCCCAGATACATCTGCGCCGGCCGGCCGATCAGCTCGCGCAGGCGCAGCTTCGGGTTCAGCGCAGTATCCGCCATCTGGTAGATCATCTGCGCCTGGCGCAGCTGTTCGCGGTTGCGCTGGCGGTAATTCGGCGGCAGCGGAACGCCGTCAAACAGCACCTGCCCCTGACGCGGCGGCAGAAGCCCGGTAATCACCCGCGCCGCGGTCGACTTCCCCGACCCGCTTTCGCCGACCACCGCGACCGTGCGCCGCTTGTGGATGTCGAAGTTGATGTTCTTGAGAATATCGACAGAGCCGTAGCCCGCCGTCACGGCCTTGACCGAAACGACCGGAACCGTTCCCTTCTCCACCGGCGGCTGGGTCGGGCGGGCATGACTGCGCACAGCCCAGAGGGTCTTGGTATAGTCCTCTTTCGGGCTCGACAGCATGGTCCGCGTGTCGGCCTCCTCGACCTCGTCGCCACGCAGCAGGACCTTGATCTTGTCAGCCATCTGCGCGACCACGGCGAGGTCATGGGTGATGTAGATCGCTGCCGTGTCGAACTGGGCCACGATGTCGCGGATCGCGGACAGAACCTCGATCTGGGTGGTCACATCCAGCGCCGTCGTCGGCTCGTCGAAGATGATCAGGTCGGGACGGCACGCCATCGCCATTGCCGTCATCGCCCGCTGCAACTGCCCGCCGGAGACCTGGTGCGGATAGCGGAACCCGATCTCGTCGGGATTGGGAAGCTGCATCCGGCGGTAAAGCTCGACTGCGTCATGCTCGGCCTCGGACCGGCTCATGACGCCGTGCTGCACGGGTGCCTCGCTATATTGGTCGATCAGCTTGTGGGCTGGATTGAAGCTCGCCGCCGCCGACTGCGCGACATAGGCGATGCGCTTTCCGCGCAGCGCACGCTTCGTCGCCTCGTCGGCCTTCATCAGGTCGATCCCGTCGAAGTCGATCGTTCCGCCCGAGATGCGGCAGCCATCGCGGGTGAAGCCCATCGCGGCTAGGCCGAGCGTCGACTTGCCAGCGCCGGATTCGCCGATCAGACCCAGCACTTCACCCTTGTTGAGCGTGAGGTCCACACCCTTGATGATCGGCGACCACTGCTCGTCCGAGCGGCCGTCGATCCGGATGTCGCGCATCGTCAGCAGGACCGGCTTGTTCCGCTTTGCATCCGTCATGGCGTTACTCCTTCAGGCCGCTGGCGCGGTGAAGCATCCAGTCCACCACGAAGTTCACCGCCACCGTCAGAAGCGCGATGGCCCCCGCAGGCAAAAGCGGCGTGACGTCGCCGAAGGTGATCAGCGTCGCATTTTCCCGCACCATCGAACCCCAGTCCGCGGTCGGCGGCTGCACCCCGACGCCGAGGAAGGACAAGGCGGAAATCATCAGGAAGACGAAGCAGAAGCGCAGGCCGAACTCCGCGACCAGCGGTGCCATCGCGTTCGGCAGAATCTCCCGCGTGATCAGGCGCCAGAGCCCCTCGCCGCGAAGCTTCGCGGCCTCGATATAATCCATCACCACGATGTTCTGCGCCACCGATCGCGCAAGGCGGAAAACCCGCGTCGCGTCGATGGTCGCGATGACAAGGATCAGGGTGACGATGGATGTGCCGAAGATCGTCAGCAGCAGGAGCGAGAAGATCAACGACGGAATCGCCATCAGGATGTCGACCACCCGGCTCAGCACCTGATCGAGCCAGCCGCCCACCGTCGCCGCAAGCAGTCCGAGGACGGAGCCGATCGCGAAGGCGAGCGCCGTCGTGGCGAAGGCGATCCCGACCGTATTGCGCGCGCCGTAGACCAGACGCGAGAACATGTCCCGGCCAAGGTTGTCGGTTCCAAGGTAGTAGGGCGCCTCCCACGGCAGGAACTGGCTGCCGACCACCTCGCGCTCGGCGAACGGCGCGATGACCGGCGCGAAGATGGCGACAAGGATGTAGAGAAGGATCACGAGCATCCCGAACGCCGCCGTCAGCGGCGCGCCGCGCAGGGCGCGGGCCAGTGGTCCGCGCGTCACCGCCACGGCGCCCGCGCGGAAAAGCCATCCGGCGCCAAGGGCCGCCGCGATTGCAACGGCGATCCAGAGAAGGGTTACAAGAGTTGCCATTGCCTGTCCCTCCCCTTCACTTGCGATGAATCAGACGCGGGTTCGACAGCGTCGAAAGCACGTCCGCAGTGAGGTTGAGCAGCACGTAGGCCGCAGCGAAGATAAGGGCGACGGCCTGCACGACCGGAATGTCGCGCTTAGCCACGCTGTCGACCATGAGCTGGCCGAGGCCCGGATAGACGAAGACCACCTCGACCACAACGACGCCGGTAATGAGATAGGCGAGGTTGAGGGCCACGACGGTAATGATCGGCGCCAGCGCGTTGGGCAGCGCGTGTTTCAGGATCACCCGCATCGGGTTCATGCCCTTCAGCCGCGCCATCTCGATATAGGGCGAAGCGAGAAGGTTGATGATGGCCGCCCGCGTCATCCGCATCATGTGCGCGGTCACGACCAGTGTCAGTGTCAGCGCCGGCAGGAACGTGCGGTAGAGCGCCTCACCGAAACTGGTGCTGGCGTCCATCCGCGCGATCGAAGGGAACAGGCCCGACTGCGCCAGGACGAAGATCAGGATATAGGCCACGAAGAATTCGGGGAACGAGATCGAGGTCAGCGCCAGCGCGTTGGCGGCGCGGTCAAAGACGGTGTTGCGGTAAAGTGCGGCGAGGATACCGAGCATGAGCGACAAGGGCACGGCGATCGCAGCCGCGTAGAGCGCGAGGAACAGGGTATTGCCAAGCCTCGTGCCGATCAGGTCTGCGATCGGCCGCTTGTTGGCCAGCGATGTGCCGAAATCGCCCTGCAGCGCCGCAACAAGCCAGTTCAGGTATCGGGTATGGGCCGGCAGGTCGAGCCCAAGCTCCTTCCGGATCGCCGCCACCGTTTCGGGCGTGGCCGACTGGCCGAGGATGCTCGTGGCAAGATCGCCCGGCAGAAGTTCGGTCGCGCCGAAGATGATGATCGAGATCACGAACAGCGTCAGAAGACCGAGGCCCAGGCGCTTGGCGATCATTGTCCATACGACAGACACGTGTCAGCCCCCCGTTCTTGTTGTCACCGGGCGTATACCTGCCCGCTTGGCCCCGAAGGGCGTTGGCCCCGGCGCGCACTGCGCCGGGGCCGGGTTCATCAGGCGAACCACCAGCGCTCGATCGCGCGCAGGCCGTCCATGCCCTGGTTGGCGCCGACGACTTCCGGAATGCCGACGGCATCGGTATGCGCCATGACATAGCTTGCGAACATCGGGATGACCGTGCCACCCTCGTTGGCGCAAAGGTCCTGCATCTCCCAATACATCGCGCGACGCTTGTCATCGTCGAGTTCCGAGCGCGCGGCGACCAGAAGCTCGCCGAACCGGGCATTGTCCCAGAAGCTTTCGTTCCACGGCGCGCCGCCCTGATAGGCGACCGAGAACATCAGGTCCTGCGTCGGACGCCCACCCCAGTAGGAGGCGCAGAACGGCTTCTTCATCCAGACGTTGTCCCAGTAGCCGTCAGACGGCTCGCGCACGACTTCGATGTTGATGCCCGCCGCTGCGGCCCGTTCCGAGAACAGGACGCCCGCATCCACCGCGCCGGCGAAGGCGCTGTCGGCCACCGAAAGCTGGACGTTGAGCGAATCCATCCCGGCTTCCTTGAGGTGGAACTTCGCCTTGTCCGGGTCGTAGGTCTTCTGCTCAAGCTCGGTGTTGTAGTAGGGCTGCTGGCGGCCGATCGGGATGTCGTTGCCGACCTCGCCGTAGCCTTGCAGGATCTTGTCGACCAGTTCCTGCCGGTCGATGCCGTATTTCAGCGCCTGACGCACGTTGTTGTCGCTGTAGGGCGCGGCGCGCGTGTCCATCACGAAGACATAGTGCTGGTTGCCCGCGATCGGCAGGACATTGATGCCCGGCGCACGCTGGAGAAGCGCCACGGTGTTCAGGTCGACGCTGTCGATCACATCGACCTCGCCGGTGATCAGCGCGTTCTGGCGCGCGGCGGCGTCGACGATGGACAGCAGTTCGACATTGTCGAACCATGCACGGTCGGACTTCCAGTAGTTCGGGTTGCGCGACATCTTCACCGATACGCCCGGCTCGAAGCTGTCGAGCACGTAGCCGCCGCATCCGTCCGTCGTCAGCGGGTCGATCTTGCCGTCTGCCGAAGGCAGCACGACGAGGTGGTAGTCCGCCATGATGAACGGGAAGTCGGCATTGCCACCCGAAAGTGTCACGACGACGTTCTGGCCATCCGCCTTGATGTCGTCGATCGGATCGACATAGGGCTTCGCGGCCGACTTCGATTCCTCGCCCCGATGGTAGTTGATCGAGGCGACGACGTCGTCGGGCGTCACCGACTTGCCGGAATGGAAGGTCACGCCCTCGCGGATCTTGAAGGTCCAGGTCTTGGCGTCGGCCGAGGCTTCCCAGCTTTCCGCGATTTCGCCGACGAGCGAGCCGTCCGGCGCGATCTCCGTGAGGGTGTTGTTGCGCGCGGTGTTAAACGACTGCACGAACTGCGAATCCCAGGTCGCGGGATCGAGGCTGTCAGTAGTGTTGCCGCTGGCAAACGCGATGCGGATCGTGCCGCCCCGCTTCGGTTGCGCCATCGCGCGACGGACGGAAGCCGGAAGGATGAGCCCGGCGGCGCCGAGCGCCGTCGCGCTTTTCAACAGCCCGCGGCGGCTCAGCCCGGCTGTTTTCAGGTCATTGGTGGACATTTTACTTCCTCCTTGTCGGTTTGTTCGTTTTCTTCGATTACTGCGGGCGAAGCGCCGGCGGTCAAGACACAATCACTCGCGCGCGCAATTCCGTGGCCGCGGCCCGGCGGCCAATTCTGATTTCCTGGGTCGAGAAGAACTTCCGGCATGGCCGGCAATGCCGGCTTCGTGGCGGTCATCGGCGTGGCGAAATCCGTCGAACTCACGACGAGACTGCCGCCGGGGCCTTCAGCCATCAAGCACACTCCCCACTTTTCGGCGCCTTTTTTCGCGGTCGCCTCCTGCCCGCCGAAGGCCGGGAAGGACTTTTCCTAACAGCTAGGCAAAGGCGGCCCCGACGCTGCGCCTCAAACCGACGTTCTGCGCCCCAGAAACGACATTCGCACGCCGGAGTTTAATTGACCAGTCAATTCATAACGATTCGCAGACTTTTTTGCCCTGACACGGCGGCGCGCTCATCGCGCCTCGGTGGCAGAGATAACGGAAGGATGCGACAATTCCGTGCAAGCCGCCGTCCACTTGTTCGAAGGCGCACCCAAATGGTCGCTGAACTGTCACATGGATCGCCTACCTTGCCTCCGATCCAAAGCGGCCACGGCCTGCGGGGCTTGACCCCTGCCCCATGCAAGTTCACCTTTCTGAAACATGTCGCCGAAAGATCGCCCGGAAAGCCATGATCGCCAAAGGCATCACCCTTCGCGCCCTCGAACTTTTCGAGGCGATCGCCCAGACCGGCGCCGTCGCCGAGGGCGCGCGCCTCATGGGGCTGAGCCTTCCGGCTGCCTCCCAGCAATTGTCAAACCTTGAAACGGCGCTCGGCTGCGAATTGTTCGACCGCAGCCACCGCCCCCTGCAACTGACCCCGGCCGGCCGCATCTTCCTGAACCGGGTGCGCGACGCGCTCGCACGCCTGCGTCAGGCGCAGGCGGAACTGACCGTACTCGACATCGCGCACCTGACCAGCCTTCGGCTTGGCGTGATCGACGATTTCGACGCGGAAATCACGCCCGAACTGGTGATCGCGCTGACCAAGAGCCTCCACAATTGCGAGTTTCGCCTGACGACCGGGCCAAGCCATGATGTTATCGCCCAGCTTGTTGCGCGCCAGCTCGATATTGTGGTCGCGGCCTCGCCCGGCGATGCGGTCGAGGGAACGGTTGAATTCCCTATCCTGCGCGACCCCTACGTCCTCGCCGTGCCGCATGGCTACGCGCTTCCGAGTGGGGCCGAAACCGAGGCACTGGCGGGTCTGCCGCTGCTTCGCTACGACCGCGGGCAGCTGATGGGCAGGCAGATCGAGGCGCATCTGGCGCGCCACCGCATCGACCTGCCCGACCGGTTCGAGATCGACAGCAACCAGTCGATCATGGCGCTGGTCGCGAACGGCTTCGGATTTTCGATCACGACACCACTCGCCATCCTTCGTGCACATACGTTTCTGGAACGCGTCGACATCCATCCGCTGCCACTCGAGCCGATGTCGCGTACGATCTCGCTCTTCGCGCCGGCGGGGCAGTCGGACCATGTCGCGGCCGAGATCACCCGCACCCTTCGCACGCTGATCAACGCGCGCCTCGTCCGCCGCACCCGCGATTTCGCGCCTTGGCTGACCGACACGTTCACCGTCATCCCCGGCTGAACCGGCGATCCGCCCCCGCTTAGCGGGTTTCAGAAAATGGAATGAGCCTTCAGCGGCGGCCGTAGTAGAGGCCGACCACATGCTCCGCCTCGGCGAAGAACAACCAGCGCGCGACCATCGCCCCGGCGATATGGATTACCGCGGCAACGCCCAGCACGACAGGAAAGGGCGGCACGAACAGAAAGATCAATCCCGGGACAACCGCCGACAGGACGATGGCGATCTGCCTGAGGCGCGCCGAATGCTTGCGCCCGACGACATGGATCATCTCCTTCATCAGGTAGTTCGGTCCGGTATGCGGCGGCGCCAGGACACGCACGGCCCCGACCGCCCCGAGGCCGGTGGCCGATCCGATATCCGCCCCGGCATCCGCAAACCGCCTGTCACCCAGCCGGAAGGCAGCGACCAGCAGCAGGGCGAGCACGATGCACAGGATCGCCGCCGGAACGACCTGCCCGGACAGGATCGCCCCGCCGGTCAGCGCGAAGGTCATGAACAGCGCCGGCGTCGTCCAGAAGTTCCAGCGCGGCACCGTTCTGAGCTGGGTGTAGATCATTGAGGTCGCGACCACCGTCAGCAGGCAGAACACCGCGCCGATACCGCCGAAAACCGGCGGCAGACCGCCACCGAAGATCGCCGCCAGCGCGACGGGGGCAAGCAACAGCAATGCAGCCATTGACGCCCAGCCTTCACGGCTGAGCCAGCTCGTGCGCCATTGGGTGAAGGCGCGCAGCGCACGCTGAGGGTTGCCGAGATGGAAGGTCGAGGCGAGAAGGCCGCCGACCGCCAGCGCGTAACCCAGCCCCCAGAGCAGAAAGGCCTGGAGGCCGTAGACCGGCGCGGCGCCAAGTGCCAGGAAGGCGAGCAACCCGAAACCCGCGCCGGAAAGCACGGTGAACAGGATGACGGACGGCGCGGGATGCATCAGAACTTCTCCAGCATGCGGTCCAGCCATCCGGCGAAGCCGGTCGTCTTCACATCCAGCAGCGGTGCAAGGACGTCGATTTCCGCCGCCGGCCCCTTGGACCGAGACGGCAGGTACTTGTTGACCGGCCTCGTGTCCATCTCCGGCATCAGATCATAGCCACCGCGTTCGGCGACCAGCTTGCTGACGGCGCTGTCCGGGTCGCCGAGATCACCGAAATGACGCGCATTCGTCGGACAGGTTCGCACGCAGGCCGGCTGTCGATCCTCCTCCGGCAGGTTCTCGTTGTAGATCCGGTCGACGCAGAGGGTGCACTTCTTCATCACCCCGGCCTGCGCATCCAGCTCCCGCGCGCCGTAGGGACAGGCCCAGGCGCAGAGGCCGCAACCGATGCAGGCATCTTCGTTGACCAGAACGATCCCGTCCTCAGCCCGCTTGTAGCTGGCTCCGGTCGGGCAGACCGTCACGCAGGGCGCGTTTTCGCAATGAAGGCAGGACCGCGGGAAGTTGATGACCTGCGCAGGACCAGTGTCAGGCTGCACCTCGTAGGAATGAACGCGGTTCAGGAACGTCCCGTAAGGCTCTGATCCGTAAGCGTTCTGATCGGAAAGCGGCGCGCCGTAGCCCTGATCGTTCCAGCCCTTGCAGGCGGTCACGCAGGCATGGCAACCGACGCAGGTATCAAGGTCGATGACAAGACCGAGCTTCTTGGCCGATGGCGGCGGAAGGGCGGTCATGGCCGGTTCCTCTTCGCGGGGGGCACGGGGGACGGGATGGGCGGGAAGGCCGGCTGCGCCTCGCCCGGCGGGTCGGCCTTTTCGATCCTCACGCGCAGGTCGAACCACGCCGCCTGACCGGTGACGGGATCCGAGTTCGACCAGCGCAAACCACCCCCTTTCTGTGGTAGAAGTTCATGGATCAGGTGGTTGAGAAGAAAGCCTTTCGTGGCTTCCGGTGCTTCCGGGTCCAGCGCCCAAGCCCCCTTCCGCTTGCCGATCGCGTTCCATGTCCAGATCGTGTTGTCGTTCAGGGCCGCCATATGCGCGACCGGCACGGTGATTTCGCCGGTCGGGGAGGTCACACGCGCCCAGTCGCCGTCCTCGAATCCGTGCCCGTGCCAGATCTTCGTCGGCACGTAGAGCGGATTGACGCCGTGGATCTGCCGCAGCCACGCGTTCTGCGACCCCCAGGAGTGGTACATCGCCATCGGTCGCTGGGTCAGCGCGTGGACGGGATAGTCCGCGCCCGCACTCTCGCCGAACGGTTCGTACCAGAACGGCAGCGGGTCCATCACCTCTTTCAGCCGCGCCCGCAGATGGTCGGGTGGCTGACGATCGCCGTGACCCTCGGCGGCCAGCCGGAACCGTTGAACCGGCTCCGACCAGAGTGTAAAGAGATACGGCTGAGGTTTGTCGTAAAATCCAAGACTTACCGCCCATTCCTGATATGCCGCGTTCCACGGTTTGAAGAACTGCGCATCGTCGGGGACATGCTCGATGCAGAAGCCGCCATTCTCGATATAGCGGTCGAGCTGGTCGGGATTCGGCGCGCCACGTCCGGTCTGATCGCCATTCCCGCGCCAGCCCATCAACGGGCCGACACCTGGACGGCGTTCATGGTTGATCATGTAATCCGCGTAATCCCGGTACTTTGCGCGACCTTCCTCATCCACGAAACCGGGCAGGCCCAGCCGGTTGGCAAGGTCGACAAGCACCGACTGGAAGCCTCGCACGCCCGCATGTCCGGGGCGATCAGGCTCCAGCACCGGCCAGCGGATCGCGTCCGCCGCCGCCTCGGCCTCGCAGATCGGACGGTCGAGCAGCGAAATGCAGTCGTGGCGCTCCAGATAGGTCGTGTCGGGCAGGATCAGGTCGGCGTAGGCGACCATCTCGGAGGCATAGGCGTCGGAATAGATGATGCGCGGAATCTTGTATTCGCCACCCTCGTCCTTGTCGGTCAGCATCTCCATCACGGCCCCCGTATTCATCGACGAGTTCCACGACATGTTCGCCATGTAGAGAAAGAGCGTGTCGATCCGGTAGGGATCGCCGGCATGAGCGTTCGGGATGACCATGTGCATCAGCCCGTGCGAGGAAAGCGGGTTCTCCCAGGAGAACGCCTTGTCGATCCGCGCCGGGTTGCCATCCGGCTTCAGCGCCAGATGATGCGGCCCCTGCACGAAGCCGAGATGCGGGCCGGCCAGCGGCTTGCCCGGCGCGCATTCGCAATGAGGAGTCGGATGCGCCTCGACAGGCTTGGGATAAGGCGGCTTGAAGCGAAAGCCTCCCGGCGTCTCGACCGAACCGATGAGGATCTGCAAAAGGTGCAGCGACCGGCATGTCTGAAAGCCGTTGGAATGGGCCGAAATTCCGCGCATCGCGAGGAACGCCACGGGCCGGCCGATCATCTGCGCGTGCTTGTCACCACGGAAATCCGTCCATTCCCGGTCAAGGATCACCGGCGCATCGAAGGCGGCGCGGGCAATCTCGGCAGCAAGCCCCCTGATACGGTCCGCCGGAATGCCGGTCCGCTCTGCCACCGTCTCGGGCGCGTATTCGTCCGACAGGTAGCGCTCGGCAAGGTGCTGGAAGACCGTGCGGGCACCTTTCCAAGTCGCGCCGAGATCGGGCTGGACACCCTTCGCATCGACGGCCATCGGCTTGCCGGTCTTGCGGTCGACGACCAGCAGCTTGCCGTCCCCGTCGCGCAGGAGAAGCCCTTTGCCCGGCCCTTCTGCAGGATCGACGAGGCAAGGCGCGTTGGTGAACCGCGCGAGGTAGTCGAGGTCGATCTTGCCGGCCTTCAGAAGCTCATGGACCAGCGAGAGGATCAGAAGGCCATCGGTGCCCGGCGTGATCCCGTACCAGTCGTCGGCGACGCCATTATAGCCGGTGCGGATCGGGTTCACCCCGATCACCCGCGCGCCGCGCTTCTTCAGCTTGCCGATGCCGATCTTGATCGGATTGCTGTCGTGATCCTCGGCCACGCCGAAAAGGATGAACAGCTTCGCCCGGTCCCAGTCGGGCTGTCCGAATTCCCAGAAGGCGCCGCCCATCGTGTAGATGCCGCCCGCCGCCATGTTGACCGAGCAGAAGCCGCCATGCGCTGCGTAGTTCGGGGTTCCGAAGCCCTGCGCCCAGTAGCTGGTGAAGCTTTGTGACTGGTCGCGCCCGGTGAAGAAGGCAAGCTTTTCCGGTGCCGTCTCGCGCAGCGGTTTCAGCCAGGACACCGCGAGGTCAAGCGCCTCGTCCCAGGAAATCTCCTCGAACGCACCCGATCCGCGCGGACCGACCCGCTTCAGGGGCGCGCGAAGCCGCGAGGGCGCGGTCACCTGCATGATGCCAGAGGCACCCTTGGCACAAAGGACGCCCTTGTTGACGGGATGGTCGCGGTTGCCCTCGATATAGCTGACACGCCCGGATTTCATGTGCACGTTGATGCCGCAGCGGCAGGCGCACATGTAGCAGGTCGTGCGCCGCACCTCGTCCGACACCTTGGGAGATGTGTCCAGTTTTGGCTGCTGAAGACCCATTCCGTTCCCTACCCCATCACTTTTCGCGAACGTTCTCCGGCTTTGGCCGGCATTGCAACCATGTTGTTCCGCTCAGCACTCATCTCGGCGTATCGAGAACCGCTTGCGTGTCACGCGCGATCTGTGCCTCTTCCTCGGCCGGAACGATGACAGCGGCGACCGGGCCGCCGGCGTCGATCCGGGAGGCATGCGCGCCGTTGGCCGCTTCGTCGAGAGTCACGCCGAGATAGGACAGTCCGGCGCAAATTCCGGCCCGCACCGCCGCGTCGTTCTCGCCGATGCCGCCGGTGAAGGCGATGCAGTCAAGCCCGCCCATCGCCGCGATCACGGACCCCGCATGGCGGACCGCCCAGTAGATGAAATGCGCGATGGCAAAACGCGCTTCCTCTGTCCCCGCGGCATGAAGCGCGCGCATGTCGGAATGGCCGCCCAGCCCAAGAAGCCCGCTCTGCCGGTTGAGGATGCGGCCCGCACCGTCGATCCCGTGGATCTCGGCAAGACGCAGGACGGCGTTTCCGTCGATCATGCCGGTCCGGGTACCCATCGTCAGCCCGTCAAGCGGCGAGTACCCCATGGAGGTCGCGACCGACCGCCCTTCGCGTATCGCGCAAAGCGAGGCGCCATTGCCAAGATGCAGTGCAAGCACCCGCGCGGGCAGCGGTTTCTGAAGAATGACGGGAAGGCGTGCCGTCAGGCTTTCATACGAAATTCCGTGGAAACCGTAGCGGCGCAGACCGTACGCCTCCGCCGGCGCCGGCAGCGCGTAGCGCAAGGCCACTTCCGGGTTGGTCGCGTGGAAGGCGGTGTCGAAACAGGCAACTTGCGTAAGATCGGGTGCAAGCCGTGCCAGCGCCCGGATCGCGGAAAGATTATGCGGGTTGTGCAGCGGCGCTATCGGCACGCAGGCCTCAATGCCCGCGATGACCGCGTCATCGACGAGGGCCGGCGCGACAAGGTCCGTGCCGCCATGCACCACCCGGTGCCCCGCCGCGCGGAGCCGCGACAGCGGATAGCCCGCCGCGCCGAACCCCTCGATCAGGAGCGTCAGAGCGGCGAGATGGTCGGGCGCGTCGCAGGCCCTCTCCTCGCTACCGATCTTCAGCCGCGCCGCGCCGCCGATCTCGGTCACGGCCCCGGAGGCGGCGACTGCGACGGCACCGTCGAACAGCGCCGCCTTGATCGAGGATGAGCCGGCATTGACGACGAGGATCAGGTCCGTATCCATGTCAGATCACCGATTTCAGGAGGCCGAGAACCGCAAGGGTCGCGAGAAGCGCGATGGCAAGACGGCGGAAGCTTTGCGGTGCAGATTTGGCGAAGCGGGAACTGCCGAAATGGTTGCCGATGAGGAGCAGCGGAAGAGCGATCGCGCAAGCCAAGTAGGTGTCGCGGGTGATAAGCCCAGCATGGAACAGGACCGGCAGCGAGAAAAGGTCAAGGACCGCGAAATAGGCGATGAGCGTCGCGCGGAAAACCTTCGGCGGTATCGGCTGGGCTGAAAAAAACGCCGCGACCGGCAGCCCTGCCATGGCGGCACCGTTCGCCACGCCCGAGGCAAAGCCGAGAACCGCATTGGGCCAGCCCCGCACCTCGCGCGGAATGTACCAGCCGGTCAGCAGCACACCGCACATGAAGAGGATGAAGAGCGAGATTGCAATCCGTGAGGCATCGATGCCAATGGCGATAAGTCCGTGAACGCCGATTGGCAGGCCGATCGCTGCCCCTGCGAGGAGAAGCCCGACCCTCCGCCAGTCGATATGCCCGGCGATCCCTTTTACGGCCTGCAGGGTCATCACGACCTCACAGAACAGCACGACGGCGACCGCGTTCAGTGGATCGGAGACGAGCCCGGTTGCGGCCACCACAAGCGCCGAGAAACCGAAGCCCGAGAACCCGCGCACGATGGCGGCGATCAGGACCGCCGCCAGCAGGAACGCCGCCATCGCCGGTGAAAGGCCGAAGGGCAGCGCCATCACACCCCTTTTTGCGGCCGCATGTCGGCCGGGTCGATACCCGCGACCTCAACCGGCTTTTTCATCGCATCGCGGCGGAACGGCTCGCCCAGTTCCTGGTTGATGAGCGCCTCGATGAAGGTGGTCTTGCCCGCCTTCTGGTCCTTCAGCGCCTGATCGAGCGCGGCGGTCAGTTCCTCCATCGTCTTCGCCTGCACACCCTTCAGGCCGCAAGCCCTGGCGATAGCGGCGTAAGAGACGCCCTCGTCCAGCTCGGTTCCCACGAAGTTGTCGGCATACCAGAGCGTCGTGTTGCGCTTTTCCGCACCCCATTGGTAGTTGCGGAAGACGACCATGGTGATACCGGGCCAGTCCTTGCGGCCGACCGCCACCATCTCGTTCATCGAGATGCCGAAGGCGCCGTCGCCTGCGAAGCCCACGACGGGCGTGTCAGGGTTGCCGATCTTGGCGCCGACAATCGACGGGAAACCGTAGCCGCAGGGGCCGAAAAGGCCGGGGGCGAGGTATTTCCGACCCTGTTCGAAGGACGGATAGGCGTTGCCGATGGCGCAGTTGTTGCCGATGTCGGAGGAGATGATCGCCTCTTTCGGCAGCGCGGACTGGATCGCGCGCCACGCCATGCGGGGGCTCATCCAGTCGGGCTTGGCCTTGCGCGCGCGGTCGTTCCAGGTCGTGCCCGGATCGTCCTGTTCGTGATCCATCGAGGTCAGTTCCTGCGCCCAGGCCGATTTCGTTTTCGAAATCAAGTCCTTGCGCTCGGCCCGCCCAGCGTCGCCGGCATGATCGCCAAGCCGGTCTAGAATCGCTTCCGCCACTTTCTTCGCGTCGCCGACAATGCCGACGGATACAGGTTTCGTCAGCCCGATCCGGTCGGGGTTGATGTCGACCTGAATCAACTTCGCCGTCTTCGGCCAGTAGTCGATGCCATAGCCCGGCAGCGTCGAGAACGGGTTGAGCCGCGTACCGAGGGCAAGGACCACATCGGCCCTGGAGATCAGCTCCATCCCCGCCTTTGACCCGTTGTAGCCCAAGGGGCCGGCGAACAGCGGATGCGAGCCGGGGAAGGCGTCGTTGTGCTGGTAGTTGCAGCAGACCGGCGCATCCAGCCGCTCGGCTAACGCCTGAGACGCCGGGATCGCACCGCCAAGCACCACGCCCGCGCCGTTCAGGATCACCGGGAACTTCGCCTCGGACAGAAGCTTCGCCGCCTCGGCGATCGCATCATTGCCACCGGAGGGACGCTCGAAATCGACGATGGCCGGCAAGTCGATGTCGATCACCTGCGTCCAGTAATCGCGCGGCACGTTGATCTGCACCGGAGCGGACAGCCGCTTGCCCTTGGTGATCACGCGGTTCAGCACCTCGGCGATGCGGGTCGGGTCGCGCACCTCTTCCTGATAGGCCACCATGTCCTTGAAGGCGGCCATCTGCTCAAGCTCCTGAAAGCCGCCCTGCCCGATGGTCTTGTTCGCCGCCTGCGGCGTCACCAGCAGCATCGGCGTATGGTTCCAGTAGGCGGTCTTCACGCAGGTCACGAAGTTGGTGATGCCCGGCCCGTTCTGGGCAATGATCATCGCCATCTTGCCGGTGGTGCGGGTGAAGCCGTCGGCCATGTAGCCGCCGTTGCATTCATGCGCCACGTCCCAGAACTTGATTCCGGCACGCGGAAAATAGTCGGAAATCGGCATGAAGGCCGAACCGATGATCCCGAAAGCATGTTCGATTCCATGCCTTTGCAGGACTTTTACAAAGGCCTCCTCGGTCGTCATCTTCATCTGTGTTCCTCCCTGAAGGAATGCCTGCTGCACGGGCGCGTAATGGCGTTGTCCGGAATTTACTACGCCGCCGGAAACGGCCTCATGTAGGGCCAGTTATCCCGCTCCACTAAGTCCAGCCTGCCCGATTGCCTCCGCGATCAGCGCGATCCCATCGGGAATGCGGTTCTGCGAGATCGAGGAATAGGCGATCCGGTAGTAGTTTCGGGGCGCGGTGGCGGGCGCGAAGAAGACCCGGCCCGGTTCGATCAGCACGCCCCGTTCCCGCAGCCGTCCCGCCAGAAGGTCGGTGTCGACACTCTCCGGACCCCGCATCCAGAAACTCGACCCGCCGAAGGCGCCCTGCCCCGCAATCTCCAGCCCGTTTGCCGCGATCGCTTCACCCATGGTCGTGCGGCGGCGCTTGTAGGCATGGTTCAGCCGGTTGACCAAAGCGTCATAGTGACCAAGCGCAAGGAAATAGGCCACCGTCCGCTGGATGTGGCCCGGCGGGTGTCGCAGCATCGCGGCCCGCAATGCGCGGGCCTCCCGGATGAACGGCTCCGATGCCACAAGGTAGCCAAGCCGCAACCCCGGAAAGAGCGACTTCGAGAAGGAGCCGACATAGATTACCCGCCCGCCGCCATCGAGCGACTTCAGTGCCGGGGAAGCCGGCTTGAGAAACGACATCTCGAACTCGTAGTCGTCCTCGACAACGATGAAGTCCTCACGCTCGGCGCGCTCCAGAAGCGCCGTGCGCCGGTCGAGCGGCATCGTCGCATTCGTCGGGAAGTGGTGGCTTGGCGTCGTGAACACGGCGGCCACGCCGTCGGGCAGCGCCTCGGGTGGCAGGCCATATTCGTCGACATCGACCGGCACCACCTCGGCGCCGCACTGGTTGAGAATGGCGCGCACACCGTAGAAGCCCGGATTCTCCATCGCGGCGACGCCGCCGCGGTCGAGAAGAATGCCCGCGGCGAGCCAGAGCGCGTTCTGCGCGCCCATCGTCAGCAGGATTTGCTCGGGCCGCGCGTCGATACCCCGGCGCGGCAGGATCGAACGCATGATGTATTCGATCAGCATCGGATCGTCGCGTTCGTAGAAATCGTGCGTCAGGATGTCGAGGTCACGCCGCCCCAGCGCGCGAAGCGCGCATTGCCGCCAGTTCTGGTGGTCGAACAGTGCCGGATCTGCCTGCCCGTAGATGAATGGATAGGCATAGGAATGCCAGTCATGCGGCTTGGCCGGCAGTTCGTGGCGCGAGAACCGCCGCCCGACGATTCGCTCCCAGTCGACACTGTCGCGGCGCAGGCGGTCGCCGAGTACGAAGTTCGGCTGGATCGGCGCGGTGTCCGAGACATAGTAGCCCGACCGTCCCCTCGCGGTCAGATAATCGCCCGAGACAAGCTCGGTATAGGCCAGCGTGACGGTGATCCGGCTCACCCCGAGATGCTGCGCGAGGCCCCGGCTCGACGGAAGCTTCTCGCCCGGGCGGAAGCGTCCGCGCAGGATACCGTCGGCGATCATGTGCTGGATCTGCTGCTGCAGGGTTCCATTGAAGCCGGCGGAGAGGAAGAAGCTTTCGGCGGGAATTGACATCTCTGGACCTATGTGCCCCCAAAACTGGACCTAAGCCAGAATGCTGAATGGCCGGGCCGGGTCAAGCCAGCAGATGCCCCACGAGGACCATATTGACGCCACGAAGATCAAGTGCAGTGCCGAAAAATCCGGCCGAGGCCCCATGACCGCAGCAGACACAACCATTCCGAACACCGGTCGCGCCGACCGAATGCTGGCCTTCGGGATCGCTTATACGCTGGCCTACTCTGCCGCCTTCCTCGCGGCGCTTTGGGGCCGGACCATCGGTCATGACACGGCATGGTACCTGCTGTCGACGCGCGACTGGCTTGCCGGGGCGCGACTTTACGTCGATATCCTCGAACTCAATCCGCCGATGAATTCGTATCTGACGGTGCCACCCCTTCTTCTCGCGGAACTCTTGGGGATAAGTGATGTCCACGGACAATATGTCTTTGTCATCGCCCTGACGGCGGTCAGCCTCTTCTGGAGCTGGTCGATCCTGCGGGAAAGGATCGCGTTGTCGCCAGCTCGGCAGGCGCTGGCCTTGCTGGGCCTTAGCCTGGTTCTCACCCTGCCCATGCTCGGCGAGATCGCCCAGCGGGAACATCTGATGACGGTTCTGGCCCTACCGTGGTTCCTGGGCGCAGTGCCCGGACCGAAGGACCCCGCGCCGCGTCGCATCGCGCGGGCGGTTCCCGCGGCCATCGGCCTCTGCCTCAAACCCTACTTCCTGGCTTTTCCCTTGGCCGTGACGCTCTGGCAGATGCTGCGTCTCCGGTCGCTTCGTCCGCTCCTTTCCGCGCAGAACATCACTATCCTTGTGATTGGCGCGGCCTATGTCGGGATCGTTGCCTGGGCGCATCCGGCCTATTTCAGCGATATCGCGCCGACAGGTGTAAAAGTCTATGGCGCGTTCGAGCCCGCTTTCCTCGAAGTCCTGATCAAGCTCACCTTCTTTGCCCTTCCTTTCCTGCCATTCCTGATCATATCGGCCATCGCCCCGGACCGGATACCGGAGATCCCCCTGTTTCTGATCGGCATCGCGGCGGGCGCGGCGGCCTATTTCGTTCAGGCCAAGGGCTTTCACTATCACATGGTGCCATTCCTCGCCTTCGCCCTGCTCGCGGCGGTCTGGACGATCGTCACCGCACGATCCCTGACGCCGGTTGTCCTGTCGGCGGTGCTGTCCATTCCGGTATTTCTTTACGTGACTTTGTATTATGCGCCTCGCACCCCCTGGCCCGACGCCGACATCCTCGCCGCCATGGGCGCCGACGCCCGTCCCGATAGCCTGTTCGCGGCGACGACGCGGGTCGATGCCGGTCCGCTCGTGGCACTCATGACCGGGGCGAGATGGACCAGCCGGTATCCGCAGAACTGGACCGTTCCCGGCGCGCTGGCAGGTCTGACCGGGACGGATTGCGCCCAAGACCCGGTCACCTGTGCAGACTTCGAGCGCATCCTTCACCGGACCCGCGATCACAACATCGACGACATCACCAGCCACAAGCCCGAGATCATCCTGATCGACAAGCGCCGCGGCTTTTTCTCGGGAGACCACTTTTCGTGGTACGAGTTCTTTGAGACCAGCCCGCTTTGGGCTGCGGAGATCGCGAACTATCGCCTGACCCGATCGATGCCGAAGTTCGACGTCTGGACCCGTCTTGATGGCAAAGGCTGACGCGACAATCTGAGCGGGCGGTCGGCAGGATTGCCCCGGCCCGCACAACGCCCCGTCAGCCTCCAACCTTCGCGTTCAGCTGAAGACCTTCGTCAGCGCCTTGTCGATCGCACCGGTGATCTGGTCGATATCGTCCGCCGTCGCGATAAGCGCAGGTGACAGGCAAAGCGTGTTGTTCAACCCCGGAACCGAGCGGTTGGTCGCGCCGATCAACACGCCCTGCGCCGCGCAGTCGGCGACCACGGCCTGCACCTTCTTCTCGTCCACCGGCTCCCTTGTCTGACGGTCGGCCACAAGCTCAGCGCCGCAGAACAGGCCCTTGCCGCGCACGTCGCCGATAACCCGGTGCTTCTCCATCAGCCCGCGGAGATTATCCATCGTCCGCTCGCCCATCTTCACCGTGTTGGCCAGCAGGCCTTCGTCCTCGATGATCCGCATGTTCTCGATCGCCGCCGCCGGGCCGGCGGTGCAGCCGCCGAAGGTGGAAATGTCACGGAAATAGTTCATCGGGTCGGAGGCGTCGTCCTTGAACATCTCGAAGACGGCTTCCGTGGTGACGCAGCAGGCAATCGCGGCGTAGCCCGAGGCCACGCCCTTCGCCATCGTCACGAAATCCGGCTTGATGCCGTAGTGCTGATACCCGAACCACGTGCCGGTCCGGCCGACGCCGCAGACGACCTCGTCGATATGCAGGAGGATATCGTATTTCTTGCAGATCTCGCCTACGCGGTCCCAGTAGCCTTCCGGGGGCGTGATGACGCCGCCACCGGCCGTCACCGGCTCAAGGCAGAGACCGCCCACGGTGTCCGCACCCTCGCGCAGGATCACTGCCTCGATCTGGTCGGCCGCCCATTCGCCGTAGTTCTCGACCGGGGCGCCTTCCTGACGGCGGTATTCCATGCAGTGCGGAACGCGAACGAATCCCGGCGCGAAGGGGCCGTATTGCGCGTTGCGCTCATCCTGGCCACCGGCCGACATCGCGGCGATGGTCGCGCCGTGGTAGTCGCGATCGCGGTAGAGGATCTTGTGCTTCTTGCCGCCATAACGCTTGTGCGCAATCTGGCGGATCATCTTGAACGCCTTCTCGTTCGCCTCGGAGCCGGAGTTCGTGTAGTAGACCCGGCTCATCCCCGGCATCTTCTCGATCAGCATCTTCGCGAAGATCGAGCCGGGGATCGAACCGGCCGAGTTCGCGAAATAGTTCATCTTGAGAAGCTGGTCGTAGACTGCCTTGGCGATGGTTTCCCGGCCATAGCCGACGTTGACCGTCCAGACGCCGCCCGACACTGCATCCAGCAATTCCGTGCCCTTCGCATCCCAGACGCGCATCCCCTTGCCTTCGAGGATGATCCGCGGATCGTTGGTCTCGAACGGCTTGTGTTGGATCAGGTGATGCCAGAGATGGGCGCGGTCGGCCTCGACCACTTCGGAGATGTCGTTGGAATACACGCTGCTGTTCATCGCTTTGACCTTTTTCGTGATCTGCCGCCCCGGCGCGAATCCCCACCGAAGGCGTGGACGGACGGACTACGGACTTTGTGCGGAGATCAGCACGAAAGGCGCAACCGTCTTATCGCCAGTTACGCCGCTCCGATAGAGCCAGCGGGCGGCGGGTGCCCCTCAGTAGTCGGGGGCGCCGAAGCTCGGAACACTGCCGTTCTTGGCCTGAAGCCGTTCAAGATTGACGATGGTGGACAGCATGATGCGGTCCTGGCTCCAGTCGCCGGATTTCTGGATCGCCACCGACGCGGCCAGCGTCAGCGCCAGCAACGGAAGCGTCAGCGCGGCGAAGACGAGTGTCGGATGACGTTCCGCTCGCCCCTCGATCACCGTCATCATGCGGCGGCGAAGCAGCGCGACAGAGCGGCCGCCGAAAAACCGATCCTCGGTCCTGACCAGCGCGACAACCGGCGCTTCCACTTCCAGAAGCCGCGGCCGGCGCAGCCCGTTGTGGCAGACCCGCAGCAGGCAGTCGCAATAGGCCGCGACGCTGTAGCCGCGGCGGGCGATCACCTGCCGGTCGCATGACAATTCGCGCAACTCCTCCACCTGCCGCTTCCAGAGGTAGAAGGCCGGGTTCCAGAACAGGAACGGCCGGATCAGCCCGAGCGCTATCTCCCATTCGACGTCGCCCTGCCTCAGATGCTGCAACTCATGGCCAAGCGCGATCCGCAGATCGGCGTCATGGGCCAGCATCGAGGACGGCAGCACCACGATACGCCTCGACAGGCTGCGGGTGGAGAACGGCACCGTCACGGTGTCCGAGATGCGCAGTTCGACCCGCCCGATCCGGCGCCAGACATGAGAGTCGGAAAGGATGCGGCGCAGATGCAGAACGCTGGCGGCAAGCCGCAGTGCGAATAACACAAAGCCGGCGCAGAGGACGATCAGGAGCGCCGTCCCGGCCGAGCCGTCAAGTGCCCGCGCGACCTCTCCACGCAGGCCGAGCAGACGCTCCAGCGCCGCGGGGTTCATCTCGAACCGGCCCTGCAGGTACTGCGCGACGATGAAATCCCCGAGGTTGACCGAACGGCCGGGCGCGACGTAACCCGCCTGCATCGCCGCCGAGAACAGCGCGACGAAGACCGGGCTGACGATGACGGCCAGGAACACCACCCGCAGCAGCCTGAGCTGCGCAGTGACGGCGTGGCCAAGGCCGGCAATGCCGAGAAGGCGGGCGAACACCGCCCAGACGAGGCATGTGAACGCCAGAAGGACGTTCACGTCGATATAGGCATCCAGAAGGGTGCTAGCGCTTGTCATCCCTGAGCCTCCTGTCAATCAGCGCGCGGATCTCGTCCAGCGCCTCCTCCGACAGGTCGTAGTCGTCGACCAGTCGCGCCACGAGCATCTCGGGCGCGTTGTCGAAGAGTTTTTCGGAAAGATTCTTGAGCGACCGCGACTGATAGGTGTCCTTGCTCAGCGTCGCCGTGTAGACGAAGGTCTTGCCCTGCTTGGTGGACGTCACGAACCCCTTCTGCTCCAGGATGCGAAGGATCGTCGCCGCCGAGGTATAGGCAAGCTTGCGCGCGGGCGCGAGCGCGTCCTGCACGTCGCGTACCGTGGCCTCTCCGAGATCCCAGAGCCGCGTCATGAATTCCAGCTCCACGTCGGTCAGGAACTTCGCCTTCTTCTTGTCGCTCATCTCGGTATCTCGTTTTTCGTGCTGCACGATCCTGCCCCACTCCTTTCTAGACCGAAGCGGCCGTTTCTCAAAGCCTCGCCGTCAAACCTTCCAGAAACAGAAGATGCCCCACGCGATGGAAATCGCCAGCGGCCACCAGAGCGGCATCCCGATCAGGCCGAGCCAGGCCATGAAGATGTAGGATGTGCCGAGCAGCGTGATGAAAAGCCGGTCGCCCCGCGTGGTCATCAGGCCGAGCACGCCCTGCCGCTCATCCCCGCCGGGCCTGCGGATTTCGAGGACGGTCAGCACGGCCATGGCGGAGAAGATGCCGATGAAGACGAGAAGCGTCGCAGGCGTCCAGGCCATCCAAAACGAGGGCCAGAGGGGCGCCGTCCAGGAAAAGCCCTTCTCCTCGGTCTGGCCGAGATTGCCCCAGCCCGCCGTCTGGGCGTCGGCGGCAATGGGAATCAACGTCAGGAATAGCGCGAGAGCCCGCATCACACCCTCCCCAGGGCGAAGCCCTTGGCAATGTAGTTCCGCACGAACCAGATGACGATGGCACCGGGGATGATCGTCAGCGTCCCGGCGGCGGCCAGAAGCCCCAGTTCGTAGCCTGCCGAGGATGCTGTTCGTGTCATCGTCGCGGCGATGGGCTTGGCGTAGACCGCCGTCAGGGTCTTGGCGAGCAGCAGTTCCACCCAGGAGAACATGAAGCAGAAGAAGGCGGCGACCCCGACGCCCGCCTTGATCGTCGGCAGAAAGATTTGGGTGAAGAAACGCGGGAAGGAGTAGCCGTCGACAAAGGCGGTCTCATCCAGTTCCTTCGGCACACCGCCCATGAAGCCTTCCAGGATCCAGACCGCGAGCGGGATGTTGAAGAGGCAATGCGCCAGCGCCACGGCGATATGCGTGTCGAAAAGCTCCATCGCCGAGTAAAGCTGGAAGAACGGCAGCGCGAAGACCGCCGCCGGGGCCATGCGATTGGTCAGAAGCCAGAAGAAAAGCTGCTTGTCCCCAAGGAACCGGTAGCGCGAGAAGGCATAGGCTGCGGGCAGCGCCACGGTGACCGAGATCACCGTGTTGATCGTGACGTAGAGGATCGAGTTGATGTAGCCCCAGTACCACGTCGGATCGGTGAAGATCGTCTTGTAGCTTGCCAGCGTCCACGTCTGGGGGAAGAGCGAGAAGCCCCCGAGAATTTCCTGCGTCGTCTTGAAGCTCATCGCCACCAGCCAATAGATCGGCAGCATCAGGAAGAGGATGTAGAGGATCGGGATGATTGATCTTTTCTGCATGGTGATCCCCTATTTCACATCGTGCCGCGTCATCAGCGTGTAGAAGAGCCACGAGACGAAAAGCGTTATGGCGAAGTAGATGAGTGACATTGCCGCCGCCGGGCCGAGGTCGAATTGCCCGAGCGCGATCTTGACGAGGTCGATGGAGAGCAGCGTCGTGGAGTTGCCGGGTCCGCCACCGGTTAGCACGAAGGGCTCGGTATAGACGTTGAAGCTGTCCATGAACCGCAGGAGGACGGCGATCGTCAGCACCTGCTTCATCTTCGGCAACTGGATATAACGGAAGACCGCCCAGTTCGACGCCCCGTCGATCTTGGCCGCCTGATAATAGGCGTCGGGGATCGAGACGAGGCCGGCGTAGCAGAGCAGGACGACGAGCGAAGTCCAGTGCCACACATCCATGGTGATGATCGTGACCCATGCCGCGAACGGGCTGCGGGTCATGTTGTAGTCGATGCCGAGGACGTGGTTCATGAAGTAGCCGAGAAGCCCGATATCGGGCAGCGTGAAGATGTTCCACATCGCACCGACCACGTTCCAAGGGATCAGCATCGGCAGCGCCATGGTGACAAGGCAGACCGGCACCCAGAACCCCTTTCTCGGCATCGACAGCGCGATGATCACGCCCAGCGGCACCTCGATCACGAGGATCAGGAAGGTGAAGAGGAACTGCCGCCCCAGCGCCGCATGGAAGCGTTCGGAGCGCAGGATGTCCTGGAACCAGCCCAGCCCGTGCCAGAAGAACTGGTTGTTGCCGAAGGTTTCCTGCACCGAGTAGTTGACGACCGTCATCATCGGCACGAGCGCGTTGAAGGCGACGAGGATGAGGACGGGCAGGACGAAGAACCAGCCCTTCTGGTTGACCTTGCGCATCAGGCGGCCCTTTCCTTGT
Source organism: Alphaproteobacteria bacterium (assembly GCA_030429495.1). Taxonomy (GTDB): domain Bacteria; phylum Pseudomonadota; class Alphaproteobacteria; order Rhodobacterales; family Rhodobacteraceae; genus Albidovulum. The sequence goes on from JAUIFH010000003.1 coordinate 294,231, forward strand.
CGCTCGCGATCCAGCCGTCGCGGTAAAGCCGGGTCTGGTCGGGGCGGAAGCTGAGATGCACCGCCTCGCCCTGCCCCGGCGCGGCCCCTTCGACGACGGCGTTGATCTTCGTCGTCCCGGCCATCGCCTCGACGACCGAATGGCGGCCAAGGTCCATGACCTTGCGCACGGTCGCGGGCAGGCCCGTCGCGGAAAGCGTCACGAATTCCGGGCGCACGCCGATTTCGTGCCGTCCGCTTCCCGGCGCGATGGCCCCTTCCAGTGCGACGTGCTCACCGTTGAAGTAGGCCGCCCCGTCCTTCACCTCGGCCGGCAGCACGTTCATGCCGGGCGAGCCGATGAAATGGCCGACGAAGGTATGGGCGGGCCTTTCGAAAAGGTCGACCGGCGTTCCGATCTGCACCACCTCACCGTCCTGCATCACCACGACCTGATCGGCGAAGGTCAGCGCCTCGGTCTGGTCGTGGGTGACGTAGATCATCGTCACCTTCACCTTCTGGTGCAGCTCCTTCAGCTTCGACCGCAGCTTCCATTTCAGATGCGGGTCGATCACAGTCAGCGGCTCATCGAACATGATGACGTTGACGTCGTCGCGGACAAGGCCGCGCCCCATGGAAATCTTCTGCTTGTTGTCGGGCGAAAGGTTCGCCGCGCGGGTGCCGAGCATCTCGGTCACCTCAAGAATCGCCGCGATCTCCTCGACCCGCGCCTTCACGCGGCCCTCATCGACGCCCCGGTTGCGCAAGGGGAAGGCGAGGTTGTCGTAGACAGTCATCGTGTCGTAGATCACAGGGAACTGGAAAACCTGCGCGATGTTGCGCCTGTCGGGCGGAAGGCCCGTCACGTCGGTGCCGTCGAAAAGGATGCGCCCCTCGGACGGGATCAGAAGGCCCGAGATGATGTTCAGAAGCGTGGACTTGCCGCAGCCGGACGGCCCCAGAAGCGCATAGGCGCCGCCATCCTGCCAGTCGAGGTTGATTTCCTTCAGCGCATAGTCCGACGCCCCCCTTGGGTCGGGCATGTAGCTGTGGCGAAGCTTGTCGAGGGTGATCTTGGCCATGTGTGTTCCTCAGGCGACAAGCGCGCCGTCGGGCGCGAAGTAGAAGCAATGGGCGGGGTCCATGAAGAACTGGTGATCCTCGCCCACCCGGTAGGGATGGACCCCGGGCGCGAGCGAGACCCAGGTGTCGGTCCCCATGCGGAAATGCGCGGTGGATTCCGAACCCGAAAGTTCCGTGATCTGCACCACCCCCGTCATCGGCACATGGGCGTCATGCGAGCGGACGGGCGAGACGTAGTTGGGCCGCACGGCCACCGTATAGGCGCCATCGCGCAGCCCCGCCGCCGTGCCGGTCACCGACCAGCCGACGCCGTGGCCCAGCTCCATCCGGTCGCCGGTCTTGGTGACGGGGGCGGAATTGATCGGCGGGTCGGAAAAGACGCGGGCCGAGGTCAGCGTGTTGGGCTTGCGGTAAATCTCGGCTGTGGGCCCGAACTGGGTGACATGGCCGTCCTGCATCAGCGCGGTCTTGCCGCCCAGCATCAGCGCCTCTGCCGGCTCAGAGGTCGCATAGACGACGATCGCGCCGCGCCCGGCGAAGAGGTCCGGCAACTGGTCGCGCAGTTCCTCGCGCAGCTTGTAGTCGAGGTTGGCCAAGGGTTCGTCGAGGAAGACGGCGGTTGATTCCTTGGCGATGGCACGCGCCAGTGCCGTCCTCTGCTGCTGACCGCCCGACAGTTCGTGTGGGCGGCGCTGGAGCATGGGGCGAAGTTGAAGCACATCGGCCGCCGCCTCCACCCGCCCCTGAATCTCGGACTTCGCCATCCCCGCGACCCGCAAGGGAGAGGCGATGTTGTCGAAGACGGTCATATGCGGGTAGTTCACGAAGAACTGATGGACGAGGCTGATGTTGCGCTTCTGGGGCGACATCCCCGTCACGTCCTGCCCGTCCATCAGGATCTGCCCCGAGGCGACCCGGTCGAGCCCGGCCATCAGCTTGATGAGAGAGGTCTTGCCCGATCCCGTCTCGCCCAGAAGGACGTTGAACCGCCCCGGTTCAAGCGCAAGCGACGTTTCCTTGATATGCGTCACCTGCCCCACGCGCTTGGTGACGGCCTTCAGTTCCAGCGCCATGTCCCCTCCCCGGAGTTTTCTTGTTTTTTGGCTGGAGGACCGGCGCAGCGCGCCGGCCCCTGCCCGCCCGGATCTGGCCCGGGCGGGACCATGTGGTCAGAGCCTCAGTTCTCGGCCCACTGCTGGATCAGCTCGTCGTAGCTGATCGTGATGCCCTGCTCTTTCTCGTTCTCGAGCTTGGCATGCGGGCCGCCTTCCTTGCCGAGCCATTCGGAGGGATCGACCTCGGGGTTGAGCCGCGGGCCGCAACCGCCGTAGACACCGGCGCTTTCATCGGCCGCCTGCATCCGGGCCATGGTGATGTCCATCTCCTCGGCCAGACGGTCCATCGCTTCCTGCGGCGTGAAGGCGCCGGAGTTCACGTCACCGATCTGCTGCCACCAGATCTGGGCCAGCTTCGGATAGTCAGGCACATTGATGCCGGTCGGCGACCACCGCACACGGTCGGGCGAGCGGTAGAATTCGACCAGACCGCCAAGCTTCGGCGCACGTTCGGAGAAGCTTTCATGCCGCACGGTGGAGTCGCGGATGAAGGTGAGACCGACATGGGACTTCTTCACGTCGACGGTCTTCGAGACGACGAACTGGGCATAAAGCCAGGCCGCCTGCGCCCGGTCTTCCGGCGTGGACTTGAGGAAGGTCCAGGAACCCACGTCCTGATAACCGACCTTCTGGCCTTCTTTCCAGTAGGGGCCGTGCGGGCTGGGCGCCATCCGCCACTGCGGATTGCCCTCGTCGTCCACGGTGTTGTTGCCTTCCGACTTCGGCTTCACCATGTCGGCGGTGAAGGCGGTGTACCAGAAGATCTGCTGTGCGACGTTCCCTTGGGACAGCGCCGGCAGCGACTGATAGAAGTCGTAGGAAGCCGCACCCGGAGGGGCGTATTTCCTCAGCCACTCGTCCCACTTGGCGATGGCATAGACCGCAGCCGGGCCGTTCGCTTCGCCACCGCGCGAAACGCTCGCACCGGCGGGGTTGCACGAACCGGCTTCCATTCGGATGCCCCATTCGTCGATCGGCACACCGTTCGGTTCGCCCGGCGATCCCGCACCGGCCATGGAAAGCCAGGCGTCGGTCATCCGCCAGCCAAGGTCCGGGGCGCGCTTGCCATAGTCCATGTGGCCGTAGATCTGGACGCCATCGACTTCCTTCACGTCGTTGGTGAAGAACTCGGCGATGTCCTCATAGGCCGACCAGTTGACCGGAACGCCAAGGTCGTAGCCGTACTTGGCCTTGAACGCTTCCTGCAGATCGGCGCGGTCGAACCAGTCCTTGCGGAACCAGTAGAGGTTGGCGAACTGCTGGTCGGGAAGCTGGTAAAGCTTGCCGTCCGGACCCGTGGTGAAGCTCGTCCCCATGAAGTCGTCGAGGTCGAGACCCGGGTTGGTCGTCGCCGCCCAGTTGCCCGCCATCATGTCGGAAAGCGGATAGGCAAGCTGGAGCCGCGAATGCGTGCCGATGAGGTCGCTATCGTTGACGTAGCCGTCGTAGAGGTTGCGCTGCGTCTGCATCTGCGTCTGCACCGCCTGCACCACCTCGCCCTCGCCGAGGATCTGGTGGTTCACCTTGATGCCGGTGATTTCCTCGAAAGCCTTAGTCAGCACTTCCGATTCGTAGGAATGGGTCGGAATGCCTTCCGACAGAACGTTGATTTCCATGCCCGCATAGGGCTCGGCCGCCTTGATGAACCATTCCATCTCGGCCATTTGCTCTTCTTTCGAGAGCGCCGAAGGCTGGAATTCCTCGTCGATCCATTTCTGTGCAGCCGCGGCGTCGGCAAAAGCCTGCCCGGCCCCCGCAATGACCGCAGATGCAGCCACAGCGGAGAGAAGATACTTCCGCATCCTGTCTCCTCCCTGAGATTATGAGAGCCAGCAGAAACTGGCTCATCGATACTGGGCACAAGAGTTGGCACCTGTCAAACTAAAACATTAGTAGAAACAGGAATGCCTTCTAATTAACTGTCATCATTAACTTAAATTTAAGAATCCGGTTCATTTCAAACGGCTCTGAGCGGCAACGCAATCGAACCAATTCCGCCGGCGCCATGCCGGCGCTTCATCATTCCGTCACGGCACATTCCAGGATGAAACAGCCGGCGGTTGAACCCCCGCCTCAATACCGCCGCTTTTGGGGCAAATTGTGGCCACCTCCCCATGTGCAGGTGGTCTCCGGGGAAAACACTCACGGTCAGACTGCCAATGACCCTTACAGATATATTCGATAATCGGCGGGTCCGGACGGGCCGCCGCACCGGGGGCCACCGCGCCTTTCTGCCGGCGGCGGTTATCGCGCTTGCCGCGGCACTCACGCCGGTTGCAGCGCTTTCTTCGGACTCGACGCATCTTGTCGCACGTAAGCCGATCGCCGCGCCTCCGGGCGCCGGAACGCTTTGCGCGCGCTACGGTTGGGCCTGCGCACGCAGTAATCGCCCGTCCGTCGCCCCGGCGGCCGCGCTGAAGGTCGCGCAGAAAGTGAACAGCTCGGTAAACGCCCGGGTGCGGCCCCTGTCGGATCGTCGCCAGTACGGGACAGAGGAGGTCTGGGACCTCCCCACCCGGCGCGGCGGCGATTGCGAGGATTTCGTGCTGCTGAAGAAAAAACAGCTTGTCGAGGCCGGCCTGCCGCCGCAGGACCTGCTGATCGCTACCGTCCTTGACCGCAACCGGGGAGCGCATGCCGTTCTTGTCCTGCGGACTGAACGGGGGGACTTCGTGCTCGACAACCTGCGCAACCGGGTCACCACATGGCAGGAAACCGGTTATAGCTTCCTGAGGATGCAGAACCCGCGCCGACCGGAAGCCTGGGACGCCATCCTCGCCGGGGGCATCTTCGGGACCGGCCGGTCCTGAAGGTGATCACCGCCGGTCAGTAGCCGCCACCCGTCTCGCCGCCACCTCTGCCGCCGCCATCCGAGGGACGCCGGTCCTCGTCCGGACCGGTGCGTCCAGGCGCTGGCGACACCGTCGATGTCGCACCATCGGCAAGAACCGCACCGACTGCCGGACAGACATCAAGTGTGTAAGCGAGAATTTCCGGGAACTCGGCACGACGCTGAATCCGGCGGATTTCGCGGCGGGTGAATTCCGTGCGGTCGCACAGCTTGTCAACCTGATCGCCTATTCCACCCGAGGCAGCCGGAGCCGCCAGCGCGCTTCCGGCGACGGCCATGGCGGCCAGTCCGGCCGTCGTGAAAAGAGTCCGCCGGACGAAGGTCATTCTGCTCATTTTATCCTCCGTTGCCGCGCACCGCGTGCCCACCACCAGGCAACGAAACCGTGCGCGTGATACCTTGACGCGCCCGCTCGGGTCGAAAGTCAACACTCGGTACCGGTTTCAGCCGGGCAACCATTTTCGTTTCCCTAACCATGACAATCAGGCAACAAAAATGGCTACTGTCCGTTGAGCCGCTTCCCCTGCGTCAACTACGGCGTGTTTTGCAATATCGGATGCAGGGACGCAGGCACGGCCATTCCGACCCGCCAAGGATCACCCTTTACGGGTGATAAAGCCGGCAACTTCGCCAACCGCCCACGCCGTGCTCAGGATCATTACAAAGGGCAGTGCGCGCAGATATCGTGCCCCGCGCCCTTTCGATACCTGTATACGGTAGTGCCGTAGCCAAAGCACCGGAGCGATCAGGGGGCTTACCATGATCAGGGCAAGGCGCTTCGCAGGGCCAAGATCGCGCACACGGATCGCGCCGAACAGTCGCCCCCAGCCGAACCGTTCCGCCAGAACCCGGCGAAGCGAGAGCGGCGGGCGGCGGTGCAGCACAACCATCTCGTTCGAGAGCCAGAGCCGCTCGCCCTTGCCGATCAGATGCCAGTGCACGACCGGCTCCTGATAGCGCTCCGACCAGAGCTGGCGCGTCTCTTCGATCGCGGCGCGGGAATAGCTGATGTTGACGTCCGAAACCCATTCTGCCGGCCCGCTCTCGAACGGGCGGGCGTAACGGCCGAAATCGAGGACATGAACCGCCCAGTTGAGCAGGCCCACCGGTTCCCGGCTGTCGATGGCGCCGCCGATGACATTGTTATCCAGCGTCGCGTGCAGCCGGATCACCGTGCGCGCCCAGTCCGCGCGCGGCTGGCCGCGATCCTCAAGGATCGCAATGATGTCGCCGGTTGCCGCTGCCAGACCGGCCGCGCGGCGGCGGTCGTAAAGCTCATGCTGCCCGGCATCGCTTTCGACCGGGTGTTCCGGCGCGATCCGGCCGAGCGGCAGAAAGGCGGCGTCGGGAAATTCCACAGCGAACCGCGCGATGTCGGCGACGCTGTCATCATACGGCACGATGACCTCAAGCGGCGGCGCGTCTTCCATCTCCGCGACGGCGCGCAGGAAATCGGCCACAAAATCGCCGCCCTCGACCACGGTCAGGATGATCGAGAGCTTCGGGTCGTTGCCCATCTCGCCGTCACCGGGTGCCAAGCCGCCCTCCCCGCTCAGACCCGCATCGGGCCGAGGTCTTCAAGCTCCACCGGCTGCCCGGTCCCGCCCGACCGCTTCACCGCGTCCGCGATCTCGATCGCGCGCAGGCCGGCATGGCCGTCGGCGATGCGCAGGCCGTCCGTCTTGCCCTCGACCAGCGCGAGGAAGTCCGACAATTCGTCGGCGAATGACAGAACGGCGGTCGTCTTCCACGATTTCAGCTTCTCGCGCACGGCGATGTCGAAATAGCGCTTCGTCGTCCGCCGCTGGGGGCTGCCGGGTCCGTCCATCACGATCAGGTCGTTGCGCATCGGTGCATAGGCCCCGCGCACCATACCCTTGGTGCCGAAGACCTCCACCTTGCTCATATAGCCGGTCCAGTCGTTCCACGTCGCCTGATAGACGGCCGAGACACCGGACGGCGCGGTCAGAACCGCCATCGCGTTGTCCTCAGAGCCTTCAACGCCCCAGACCTTGTTGGTGGCCACCCCGCTGACGCGCGTCACCTCGCCCATCAGGTGTCGGCCGAGGTCGGACATGTGGATGCCGACATCCCACATCGCGCCGCCGCCGGAAAACGCCGACTTGTATTCCCAGTCATGGGTGAAGTTGGTCAGCCCCGCATGGCCGCCATAGATGCGGATATGGTCGATCTCTCCGATCTGGCCGGAGGAGACGACGTCCTTCACATACGCGAAGGACGGGTAATAGCGCATGTTGAAGCCCGCACCGATATGCCGGCCCGCCGCCTTCGCGGCGGCGACGATGCGGCGCGCGCCCTCGACCGTGTTCGAGAGCGGCTTTTCGGTCAGGACGTGAAGACCCGCCTTGAAGGCCGCGGCGCAAAGCTCCTCGCGGACATGGGAGGGGGTGGAGATCACCACGGCATCCATCTTCGTGCCGAGGAAGTCGTCCAGTGCGGTAAAGGCCGGCGCGCCGTGGGCGTTTTCCTTCGCCTTCTCAAGCGAGAGGTCCATCACGGCGGCGAGTTCGGTGCGCGGATTGGTGACGATCGTCTCGACCCGCATCTGTCCGATCTTGCCGGCAGCCCCGATCACGCCAATCCGCATCCGTCCACCTTTCCGCGCGCGCCAACGCGCTTGAATTCCAGAAAACCAATGCTCTGCCGCTACCATAGAGGCGAAAGCGAGGCCAGCACGACCTCTGCCCCACGCTTTCAATGGCGGCACCCTGTGGTTATTCTGCGGCGCGGCGGCAGAAGGGTGACGATATGGAAACAGATCTGATGGGGCGGCGTGTTTTCGTCACCGGCGCCACCGGGTTCATCGGCCGCCGGCTGGTCGCGGCACTGGTCAAGGTCGGCGCCGAGGTGGCGGTCCTGACCCGCAGCCGCGCTGGCTTGCACGGCCTGCCGCAAAGCGTGCGCGCGAAGATTGCGGGCCTCGGCGACGGACGGGCGCTGTCCGGCGCGCTTCAGGGGCAGGAGATCGTCTTCAACCTCGCCTACGACGTCCGGGCGAGCGCGGCGGAGAACCTGTCAGGTTTCGACGCACTGGTCGCGGCGGCGGAAGGCGCGGGCGTGAAGCGTATCGTCCATCTGAGTTCGATCGTTGTCTATGACGCATGGCCCGGCGGCGATTGCGACGAGGCGGGCAGCATGGACCGGCCGGGCGGCGGCGGATACCGGCAGGCCAAGATCGCGATGGAGCGCCGCCTGATGGAAGGGCCGCTGCCGGCCGCGATCCTGCAACCGACCATCGTCTACGGGCCGGGTTCGGCGCTCTGGACTGACGGCTTCGCCCATGCACTGATCACCGGGGGCGTGGTGCTGCCGGAGCCGGAAGGGCTCTGCAACGGCGTGTTCGTCGACGACGTGGTGCGGGCCTGCCTCGCGGCGGCGACACTCGCGAGCCTCGGGCGCGAACGGTTCGTGATCTCCGGCCCGGAGCCCTTCGCATGGTCGGCGCTGCTGCGCGGCTACGGCGAAATCCTCGGCCGCGGCGAGGTCCGGATGGTGGCCCGGGCTGATCTGGAACGCGCGCTCGGCCCGAAGCCCGAAGACGGGGTGGAAATGCCGCCCCCCCTTGCCGCGCGGATCAGCGCGGTCGGGCGGCGGCTGATCGGGCACAGGCGGTTCGAGGCGATGGTCCGGACGCTGAAACGGCGGCTCGGCAAGGGTGGCCTCCTTTATCCCGACCATCACCATCTTGAGGAATATTCCGGGCGCGGCATCTGCCGGATCGACCATGCCCGCACGCGGCTGGGCTATGCGCCGGAATACGATCTGGCCAAGGGGCTCACGGCAAGCGCGGATTATCTGCGCGGTCTCTAGCCGCCCTGCCCGGCCAGCGCGAAATAGGTCTTCTCGAACTGGGCATGGACCCAGTCGGGATCGAAGCGGTCGAGCTTCGACCTGGCGAGTGCGGCCGCCGACATTGCCGCCAGCACCTCGCCGTCACCCAGTATCCGGATGACCGCAGACCGGATCGCGTCGATATCGCCCACCGGAACCACCGCGCCGACCGTGTCGTCGATCAGTTCCACGACACCGGAACAGGAGGCCGCGACGGCGGGGATACCGGCCTGAAACGCCTCCACGATGGAAAATGGCAGCGCCTCCCACCGCGAGGTCAGAAGGAAGAGGTCGGCGGCGCGCAGGTAGAGATGCGGCCGGGTGATGTGGCCGACGAAGTTGATTTGCCCCTCCACACCCGCCTCCCGCGCCCGGGTCTTCAGCTTGGCGGCATCCGGCCCGTCACCGGCCACGACAAACCGGTAACCCGGATGGTCGGGCACGATCCGCGCGACCGCGTCGATCAGGATGTCGATCCCCTTCTGGTGATGAAGCCGCGCCAGCGTGATCACCAGCCGCTCGCCATCGCCCAGAAGCTCCCGCCTGAGCGCGGCGACCGCTTCGGGTGCATCGTCCGGCGGCGGGTTGACGCCAAGGCCGAGGACCTTCAGCCGGTCCTCGGGCACGCCCCCGATGGTCGCAAGGTCACGCGCCGAACTGTGCGACGGCGTGATGACGAGGTCGGCCTTCCGGGCAATGCCCCCGAAGGCCGCGATGCGCGACGGCTCCGACCCGTGATAGGTCACGGCAAGGGGAATGCCGGTTCCGGCGCGCGCGAAGTTGGCGACAAGGGCCGGGGCGGATTCATGGGCATGGATCACGTCCACCCGGTTCTGTTTCAGCCAGCCGCGCAGCCCCCATGCCGCCCGCGCGGTCGAGAGCAGGCGGGACGGAAGGCTGCCGCCCCCGTCGCTGGAGACGAACTTCGTCGGCAGGTCGAGGAAATCGCTTCCGGTATCCAGCCCCGGCCAGTCCGATGGCGTCCCACCCAACGTCACGCGATGCCCGTGCGCACGCATCCAGGCGGAGAGAGAGAGCACGTGCCGCGTGATCCCGCCCTGCCCGAACTGGGTCTGCATTTCGAGAACGTGGAGGCGCCTGCCGGGCGCGCTGGTGCTGTCCATGTCGTCTAAATCACTCACAACAATCGCTTCTCTTCCATAACCTATGTCGAGCCGCGCCGCACCCGCTAGGGGCAGATCGGGCTTTCGCATCGCAAATCGGTGCGCAGGGGGAAACGAAGTGGCCGAACTGCAACCATTTTCCCGGCTGGTGGCAGAAGCGCGCGGATGTGCGGCCACGGCCTTGGGGTTCGCCGCGAAATCCGACTAAAAAGGCCCGGCAGGAAACGGAGGCCGCCGGGCGATGCATGTCGGGATCGACGCCAGTTCGTGGGACAATGAGCGCGGCTTCGGCCGGTTCACCCGCAGCCTCGTTGCCGCACTCGCCGCGCGCGACACCGGCTTCCGCTACACGCTCCTGTTCGACCGTGAACCCGAACGCCCGGTGCCGGACGGCGTTGAAACCGTCATCGCCGGCGCGCGCCGGTCGATGTCCGAGGCCGCATCGGGCGCCAATGCGCGGGCGGGTGCCGACATGCTCGCCCTGTCGCGGACGGCAGGCGCGCTGAAGGCCGATCTGTTCTTCTTCCCGGCCAGCTATTCCTTCTACCCGATGCTCAGCCGGGTGCCGAAACTCGTCTGCATCCACGACACGATCCCTGAACGCTTCCCGGACCTGATCTTCCCGACAAGGCGCAACTTTCGGCTCTGGCAGGCGAAGACGCGGCTCGCCATCTGGCAGGCGCGGCGCATCCTGACAGTCTCGGAAGCCTCCGCCAGCGATATCGCGCAGATCCTGAGGGTTCCGCGCGGGCGGATCGACGTGACGACCGAGGGCCCGTTCGAAGCCTTCGGCCCGATCGCGGACCCTGCGCTGATCGCGGATACCCGCGTGCGCCACGGCATCGCGCCGGAGGACCGGGTGCTGGTCTATGTCGGCGGCTTCAACCGGCACAAGAACGTGCTGCGCCTGATCGAGGCGATGCCCCAGATTCTTGCCGCCTGCCCGGAGGCGCGGCTGGTGATCGTCGGGAGGATCACCGGAGAGCGGTTCTGGGACAATGTCGAGGAACTGACCGAAGGTGCGGCCCGCGACGCCCGCGCCTCCGGCCGGATCGGCTTTACCGGCGAGATTTCGGATGCCGAGATGGCCGCCCTCCTGAACGGGGCGGAGGCGCTTGTCCTCCCCTCGCTCTGGGAGGGGTTCGGCCTTCCCGCGGTGGAGGCGATGGCCTGCGGCACGCCGGTTCTTGCCTCCGACCGGGGCAGCCTGCCGGAAGTCGTGGGCGATGCAGGGCTTCACTTCGACCCGGAGCGGACAGAGGACATCGCCGGCGCCGCGATCCTGTTGCTGAACGAACCGGGCTTTCAGCAGCGTCTGGCCAAAGCGGCGCTTGCGCGGTCGGAACAGTTCACCTGGGACCGCAGCGCGGACCTGACCGAGGCCGCGTTCCGCCGAACCGTCGGGGCGTCCTGACGACTAGACCTGTTCGATCTTTCCCGGCCCGCCATAGACATAGGCGTGGTTCGGCTTGACGAGGAATTCGGCGTCGCCCTTGTTGTCGGCGAAGACCTTGAACACCGATCCGCCGGCCGCGATCGTGCCGGAATAGCCCTGCGCGATGGACGGCTTGGAATAGGGGATCGCCATCACGAAATCGCCGCCGTTGTAGCAGTAGAAGGCAACCGTCTTGCCGCTGTTGTTGTAGACAAGCGCCGTACCCGCATCGAGGGCTTTGGCCAGACCCGCCGCCTGATCGACGAAGGTGTTGAGATCGACCTTGCCGTTCACGTTCATGTTCGCGCCCATCGGAATCCTCGCAATATCATTGAATGAATGCGGGGATACTGCGCCCAGTGCGGGCGCATGGCAAAGTCAGGAATCCCTGAAGCGCCGGGCGGAAGCCTAGCTGCGGCCGAACTCGTCCTCGATCCGCTCGATATCGTCCTCTTCCAGATAGGTGCCGGTCTGCACCTCGATGATCTCCACCGGGATCCGGCCCGGATTGGCGAGGCGGTGGACAGAGCCGATCGGGATATAGACACTTTCGTTCTCGTGCAGGATGGAAACCTTGGCATCGACCGTCACTTCGGCGGTGCCACGCACCACGACCCAGTGCTCGGCCCGGTGGTGGTGCTTTTGCAGCGAGAGCTTCGCGCCCGGCTTCACCACGATCCGCTTTACCCTGAAGCGTTCGCCGAGGTCCATCGTCTGATACCAGCCCCACGGCCGGTGATTGCGGATATGTTCGACCGCCTCGGGCCGTCCCTTGGCCTGAAGGTCCGAGACCAGCGCCTTGACGTCCTGCGCCCGCTCACGCGGTGCGACCATGATCGCGTCCGGCGTCTCGATGATGGTCAGATCGTTCACGCCAAGCGCGCAGACCAGCCGTCCCTCGGAATGGATCATGTTGCCGTGCGCATCAAGCGCGCAGCCGTCGCCGCGGATCGCGTTGCCGTTCTCGTCCTTCTCATAGGCGGCCCAGATCGCGTTCCAGTCACCGACATCGGACCAGCGGAACCCGGCGGGCGCGACATGGGCGGCGTCGGTCTTTTCCATGAACGCATGGTCGAAGGAGATTTTCTGGACCGTCCCGAAGGCCTTGCCGGGGATCAGCATGCCGAGGTCGGGCTTCATCTCTGTGACCGCATTCGCGACGGCCTTCGCGGCATCGGGCAGAACCTTTTGCATCGCCTCGACCAGCCAGCCGGCGCGAAAACAGAAGATACCGGCATTCCAGAGGCAACCCTCCTCGATCAGGCGGCGCGCCCGTGCTTCGTCGGGCTTTTCGACAAAGCGCTCGACCCGGCTGGTTCCCTTGCCGCAATCCGCACCCGGCTTGATGTAGCCATAGGCAGTCGAGGGTTCGGTCGGGTTGACACCGATCACCGCGATGCCCTCGTCCTTCACGCGGCGCGCGGCGATACGGATCGCGTCGCGAAAGGCGTCAACCTCGCGGATCAGGTGATCAGACGGCATCACGGCAAGAATCGCGTTCTCGTCCTCCACTGCGGCGATCGTCGCTGCCAGCAGGACGGCGGCCATCGTGTCGCGCCGCTCAGGCTCGATCACGACGCGGGCCTTGGGGGATACCGCCTCGACCTGGTCGCGAATCGTGAAGCGTACGGGATGCGCGCCGATGACCATCGGATCGGCGAAATCCGGGCCGGAAACCCGGCGCAGCGTCATTTGCAGCAGCGTTTCAGGCCCCAGAATCGGCAGGAGCTGCTTGGCCATGCCTTCGCGAGAGACCGGCCAGAGCCGGGTTCCGGTTCCGCCGCAGAGGATCACTGGCAGGATAAGGTCACTCATCAGTCGTTCTCCGCATGCGCGCCACCGAAGCGGCAGGATAGGCCGGATGAGGCGGCGGCGCGACCCTCACCACCGGCGCGAACATGATTGAGGTGAGACAGGAAACAATCAAACGCATCAGGCAATATTCTCAACAACTTCGACCTTCAATTCAGGCACGCCAGCGCGACGTAGACAAAACCGGGCACCGTGCGACACCGCTTTGGCGGAACAGGTGCCCCATGACTATACTTCGACGCCCGTTCTGTCACAATTGGGACCGCCAAGGCACTGAAAGAATGTGAGGAAGATGGCTCCGAAATTCGGCACAAGCGGCCTGCGCGGCCTGGTCACGGAGCTGACGGACGGGCTCTGCGCGGGCTACGTGCGGGCTTTCCTGAACGTCGCGCCGCATCAGGGCACTCTCCTGATCGGGCGCGACTTGCGGCCCTCCTCTGCCCGGATCGCGGCGGCAGTGGCGGCCGCCGCCCGCGCGGAGGGGCTTGAGCCTGTCGATTGCGGCGAGGTTCCCACCCCTGCGCTGGCGATGGCGGCAATGGCACGCGGCGCGCCCTCGGTCATGGTCACGGGCAGCCACATTCCGGCCGACCGGAACGGGCTGAAGTTCTATTCCCCGACGGGCGAGATCACCAAGGCGGACGAAGCGGCGATTCTCGGGGCCTATTCGGGGCCTGCCGCCTGCAAGGCCACGACCCAGCGCGTCGATACCGACGCCGGGCCGGACTACCTGGACCGTTATGTCGGCTTTCTCGGCGCAGGCGCGCTGGCCGGGCTTCGCGTCGGCCTTTACGAACACAGCTCCGTCGCGCGCGACCTGCTGTGCGACGCGCTCGAAGCGCTTGGCGCCGAGGTGGTTCGGCTTGGCCGGTCCGTGACCTTCGTCCCCGTCGATACCGAGGCCGTGGATGCAGACACACGCGCGATGCTGGTCCGGTGGGCATCGAAGCACCAGGTTGACGCGATTGTCTCGACCGACGGCGACGCCGACAGGCCGCTTGTCACCGACGCAAGCGGCGTGGTGATTCCGGGCGACATTCTCGGCACGATCACGGCTCAGGCGCTGGGCGCTGCGACGGTCGTCACCCCGGTTTCATCGAATACGATGGTCGAGGCCAGCGGCGCGTTCGCCGCAGTCCGACGCACCCGGATCGGATCGCCCTATGTCATCGCTGCGATGGAAGAAGCGATGCGCGACCCGGATGCACGGGTCGTGGGTTTCGAGGCGAATGGCGGCTTCCTTCTGGGCTTCACCGGAACCGGGCCGGCCGGACCGGTCGCTCCCCTGATGACACGCGACGCGTTCCTGCCGATCCTCCTGCCGCTTGCTACGGCACGACGGCAGCGCCGGCCGCTTGCCGAGATCGTCGCGGGACTGCCCGCCCGCCACACCGCGAGCGACCGTTTGACCGAAGTGGCGACGGACAGGTCGCTGGCGCTTGTCGCGCGCCTTTCGGACGATGCCGGAATGCGGGCGGACTTTTTCGGGAAATACGGCGCCGAGAGGTCGATCGACCTGACCGACGGCCTGCGCGTGACCTTCGGCTCAGGCCAGATCGTGCATCTGCGACCCTCGGGCAATGCGCCCGAACTGCGGTGCTACGCCGAAGCGGAGGACGCGATTGCCGCCACGCGGCTGGTGCGCGAGACCCTTGATCGCGCGGCAGCCGCCCTGTCCTGACGGTTACGTCGCGGCGCTCGCCGTGTTGCCGTCGGGCGTGCGGATCAACCGCTCCCCGGCAGCGAAATCGTTCAGGTCGAAGTTCCAGGAACCGCGTGGCCAGCGGAGCTCCATCTGCTTCAGCCGCGGCCGGTAGACGGCGGTGTAAAGCGTGCCGAAGCCGCGCGAGAAGGCCGTCGAGTAAAGCGGCGGGCGCAGGAAGGCGGCGATGAACTTCTCCTCCGGCTCCACATGCAGGGTCAGCCGCTGCAACAGGAACCGTTCCCTCTCCACCGTGGCGGTCATGCGCGCATGGCTTGTCCATTCCACCGACCGCTGGTGGTTCGTGGCAACCGCCGCATGAGTGATCTGTGCCGGGCGGTCCGGCGCCATCAGGGCGGTCAGATAGTGGCGCTTGGCGTCAAGGACAGTGACATTGTAGCTCATATGCGTTGGCAGGCGGGCCAGCGCCTCGCCCGCCTCGGCGGTGGTCGTGCATGTCTGAAGGACGTAACGCAGAATCAGCGGGACACCGAACCCCTCGCCCACCACGCGCCGCCCGCCGAAAGTGAGCGAGACAGCCAGGCCAGCGTCGTTCACCCCGTCGACCAGACCCCAGAGCCCGTCCGACGTTCCCAGCACTCTGCGGCCAAGCCAGTTGGTGCGCAGGATCAGCCGGTCGAAGGCAGCAGGCGAATAGTCGTAGTTTCGCACGAGGACCGGTTCCCGCCCCGGCCAGATCGCCTGCGAGCAGCCGGAAAGATAGGGCGGCGGCCGCCAGAAGCTGAGGAAACGCGCCGCGTGATCCCCACCGCCCGCCAGTTCGCACAGCCGGTCATAGAGCGTCACGAACTCCGGCATGTGCATAACCAGCGCCTGCCGGCTTTCCCAATAGGGCGGACGCGGCCCCTCGCCCTCGCGCAGCCACCAGCGGTGATAGTCGGGCCAGTACTCGTGAAAGAGCGCGGCCCATGCCGGGCCGGGCTCTTCAATATCAATCGCACGCCACAGATAGTCCATTGGTCATGGCGGCCGGACCCGAGGGCCCGACCCCGTCCCTACATGATCTTGAAGGCCGGATCGGCCAGAGCCGGGCCGGCTTCGACCGACGGCAGGGGGCGTGCGGCGAAGCCCTGCTTGATGCCGTGAATCCACCGCTTCGCCCGCTCGTTAAGCTGGAAGCCGTTCGTCATCGACCGCCCCCGGGTCACCAGAATACCCAGATCGGCGCCTTCGTAACGGTAGTCACCGGGCCGGAGGATGCGCAGGAAGAAGGCCTCGTTCTCGGATTCGACCGCGCGGCGGTGATAGTCGAAGCGGTCATAGACGACGCGGCCGTCCTCTAGCATCCGGTAGATGCCCGTCTGAGGCGCCTGGGTGACGATATCAACGCTGTCGTCGGTATGCTTGATCACCATCTGGCTCCAGGAGTCGATCATCGACGGGTCGGCCCAGCGGGCGTTCAGCTCCTCCACATCGAGGTGGAAGGCCTTTTTCGAGAACTCGAGAAGATGGAACAGGAACAGGGGTGCGTCGG
Source organism: Alphaproteobacteria bacterium (assembly GCA_030429495.1). GTDB lineage: Bacteria > Pseudomonadota > Alphaproteobacteria > Rhodobacterales > Rhodobacteraceae > Albidovulum. Next base: position 310,678 of record JAUIFH010000003.1, read on the forward strand.
CATGGGCGAAGGCCGCGTGATTGGTCATCGACGACGCCCCCGTGATGCGTGGGTTCAGTTCGCCCAGCCAGATGTCGCCGGTTTTCTTGTCGATGAGGAAGTCGAGCTCGAAATAGCCGCGATAGCCTTCCTTGCGGAGCTGTTCACCGAACTTGAAGGTCAGCTCCCGCGCCCTTTCGCGCGTCTTCGGCGGGAAGGCGGTCGCGAATATCTCGTTTCCGCACCAGCCGCCGCGATAGGGGGTAAGCTCCTTGAAGCCGACAAGCTCGGTCATCAGCGGGCCAACGATGGTGCCCTCCTTCGTCGCGCAGGCCTCGATCGCCGATCCGCGGCAGTCGATGCGCTTCATGATCTTGATCTCGCCCTCGCCGACGATCTCGTGTTCATGGCGGCGGAAATCAGCCTCGGACTTGATGAAGAAGGTGGTGTGGCCGCTGTCGCCGAAGGCCGATTGCAGGACGAGGTCATGGCCGAGCCCGGCCTTGTCGCAGATCTTCTTCAGATGATCGTAGCTGTTGACCTCGGACAGCGTGTTCGGCACCGAGGGCACACCGGCCTTGTTCCCGATCCGCACCGTTTCGATCTTGTTATCCATGTTGGTCCGGAGTTTCGCCTTCGGGAACCAGACCTCGGCGCCCAACTCCTTCGACAGGCGCTCCGTCTCCTCGTCGAACATGAGGAAGACGAATTTCGGCTTGCCGCCGCGCCGCTTGATGAGGTCGATCACCTCCTTGTGCTGGAGGAGGTAGTTGTTGATTTCCTCGATCGACTGGAATTCGGCATGCGGCTGCTCTGACGGGCAGAACACGTTCGGATGCCGGCCATCATAGCAGTCAATATAGCATATGTACTTGAAATTCTTGCACCATTCGTCGATGCCCAGCAGGTTGAAATTGGTCGCCGAGATGAAATAGACCGGGTCTTCGTTGCGATGGAAGTGCCGGCGGATTTCAGAAATGTTCTTCAGGTCAATCTTTTTGGCCATTTAGTTGTCCCCTGTTATTCCGCCGCCTTGGGCATGTTGTTCTGAACGCGCTTGCTCAGCGCCTCGTCGGTGAAGACGCGAAGGCCGAGATCGGCGCGGTATCCGTGGATTTCATTGACGTCGAGCGCACGCATGAAGGCAAGGATTTCCTCGCTCACGACCTGTCCGGGCACGAGGATCGGAAAGCCCGGCGGATAGGGAATGATGAAGGAGGCAGAAACCACCTCGCGCCCGCTTTCCATCGCCTCCCGGATCGACCCGTTGAGGTCGAGATAGTCGCAGTTCGTGTCGTCGTAGCTGAGGAAGAAGGCGGTGCGGATGTCGCCCTCGGTCGTGTCGCCGCCCGAACGGAACGCATCATGGAAGCGCGAGAAGTCCGGCAGCGGCGGCAGGTCTTCCATCAGCGCCTTGACGCGGTGCTCGAATGCGCGCCGCTCCATGTTCGAGGCGTCGTCGAGCCGGTCGTCCAGTTCCTTGGCGATCTCGACCAGAACCTCGATCAGATAGGCGACCGAGGACCGCGTCGTGCCGATATTGGTCATGAACAACACGGTGTTGCGTGAGGTCTTGTTGATCTGGATGCCGTACTTGTCCATCAGGATCTGGGTCTTGAACGTATCCCCGTCCCAGCCCGTACCGCCGACAGCCAGCGTCACGCGCGTCGCGTCAAGAACGAATTCGTCCTGCTCCCAGCATTCCCAGATATCGGTCCAGCCCTGTTCGGGATCATAGTAGCTTTGCACGCCGCTTTCGCGGAACTGCTCGGGGATCATGTCGCCGGCGGCGAGAACCTTGAAGTACTTCTGCAAAAGCGGGTGGGTCGAGATCGCCTTGCGCATCGACATCGCCGCCTCGACCTGGCGCTGGACGAATTCGAAGCCCTCAAGCTCCACCTGCCTGCGGCCGACATCGAGCGAGGCGATGATCTGGTAGTTGGGGCTGGTGGATGTGTGGGTCATGTAGGCTTCGTGGAACGACTGCTCCACCTCGCCCTTGAAGTCCTGATCGTTGACATGGATCATCGACCCCTGCCTGAGCGAGGTCAGCGTCTTGTGGGTCGACTGCGTCGCATAGGTCCTGACCCGCGCATTCGGTGGCGCGACAAGGCGGGTGTCGAGAAGTGTCTTCTCGTCAGCGTCCTTCAGCTTTTCCTTTTGCTTTTCCCACGCCTTGACCTGCTCCGGGCTTCTCAGCCGTTCGCGCAGGTTGTTGGCGGCGTTCATCGCGGTGCGTTGACGATAGGTCGGGCCGAACCGCGCGAAAGCGAACCACGCCTCGTCCCACAGGAAGATGAGGTCGGGTTTGATGGCGAGGCATTCCTCCATCACCCGCTCGACGTTGTAGACGACGCCGTCGAAGGTGCAGTTGGTCAGGAGAAGCATCCTGACCCGGTCGAGCTTTCCGGCCGCCTTCAGTGCCAGAAGCTGGTGCTTGATCTCTTTCAGCGGCACCGCGCCGTACATCGAGTATTCGTTAAGCGGATAGCTGTCGAGATAGACGACCTGCGCGCCCGCAAGCACCATCCCGTAATGGTGCGATTTGTGGCAATCCCGGTCTACAAGGACGATATCCCCCGGCCTGACAAGGGCTTGCACGACGATCTTGTTGCAGGTCGAGGTGCCGTTCGTGGCGAAGAACGTCTGTTTCGACCCGAAGGCGCGGGCCGCCAGTTCCTGCGCTTTCTTGATCGGCCCGTGCGGCTCCAGCAAACTGTCGAGCCCGCCCGAGGTTGCCGAGGTCTCGGCGAGGAAGATGTTCGGCCCGTAGAACGCGCCCATGTCCTGAATCCAGTGCGACCGGGAAATCGACTTCCCGCGCGAGATCGGCATCGCGTGGAAGACTCCCGTCGGCTGTTTGGAATACTCCACCAGCGCGGTGAAGAACGGCGTCTTGTAGCGTGACTGGACGCCCCGCAGGATGTTCAGGTGAAGTTCCTGGAAGTCTTCCTGATTGTAGAAGACCCGCCGGCAGATACCCAGATCCAGCCCGGCGATTTCCTCGACCGAACGGTCGGTGACAAGATACGCATCCAGTTCCGGCCGCACCGCAGCGATCAGCCGGCAAAGTTCCGGCCCGTAATTCTCGGGTTTGAGCCCTTCCAGCCATTCCGCGCCACCGGCGCGGTTGAGGTAGCGCTTCAGGATCGGCAGTTCGACCCCGGATTTCAGGCGCAGGCCGGGGCGTACGACGACCGCCTGAACGTTGTGATTGAAGAGAACGCCGATTAACGCGTCCTCAAGGCTTGGGACGACGACCGTTTCGTAGATGAACGGATCCTCGAACCGCCGCATCCTCTGGACATTGGTCTTCAGCCAACGCTCCTGATGCTCGTTCAGATCATCGACGATCATCACCTCGAAATAGGGCTTGGTCAGCGCGCGCGCCTCGGGCGACAGCATCGCCTCGTCCTCGTGATCCTCGGCATCGGCGCTTTCGCGATCGAGCGGGATGTGCCGGCGGCGATAGGCGCCCGTCGTCAGCGCACGGGTGACGCGGTGCACGCCGAAGGCGAGATCGTCGAGATTGGCGTGTTCGTATTGCCGACGAAGATGGTCGAAGGCCTGAACGCCCGGAAAAGCCCAGTAGCGTTCGATCAATGCAAGCGAAGCGAACAGGCCTTCGATCTGCTTGCGAAGGGCGTCTGCCTTCCTGCCCTGCGGGTCGCGGCTGAGCGCGCCGGCGGCCTCGCGCAGCGCGCTCCACCGATCCGCCCGCAGTTGAATGGCGGAATAATAGTCGTTTACCGATTGCATCGCCTCTCCCCGTCGTCGGAGGCCGAGACTTTGCGGATCGTCCGCTGTCGATGCGAATTTGCCGTCGCTCAGCCGCTTGTTGTTCTATCCGCGTGAAGCGGAGATCCGGCGGTTCCCGCTGGCGCCGAATGCCGGTCGCTATTGGGGGTAGAATGCGACAACAGGTCGCTCGCCGCAACTGGAATATCCAGACCCGCGCGCGAACCCTGGCGCGGAATTTCAAGCGGTCCGAGCGTCTTGAGGTAGGAGTCCGCACCGCTGGCGCGATCATAGACGGTGAAATCCGCGGCCCTGTCGCGGAAGCTCTTGAGGACCTGACCAAGCCCCTTGATACCGGTTTCACGCTGCCGCCGGACAAGGTCCAGATCGACCTCGAGCGGGAACATGTCCTCCTGTCCGGCCGACTGGTGCAGCACCGTGGCGGCCGGGTCGATGAACAGCGACCGTCCGACCCCGCCGGCACCAAGACCGTTGACATCGACGACGTAGCATTGGAACTGCGCTGCCGTCGCCCGCGCGATAGCCAGTTCCGCGTCACGGTCGGTCGTGCCGGTCAGGACCGGGTGCAGCAGCACTTCCGCCCCCGCACTGGTCAGCTGGCGGGTCGTCTCGGGGAACCAGATATCGTAGCAGATCGACAGGCCGAAGCGGCCGACATGGGGCACGTCGAACGTGCAGAACTCTGTCCCCGCCGCGACCTCGTTCTCGTACGGGCGGAACGGAAACATCTTGCGGTAGCGGGTAACGATCTGGCCGTCGGGATCAATGACGGCGCAGGTATTGTAGATCCGCCCGTCTTCCACTGTCTCGAACATTGAGCCGGGGATCAGCCAGACCTTGTAGCGACGCGCGGCGGCGCGAAACTGGTCAAGCGCCTCGTTCTCGAAAGGCTGGGCAAAGCGGGTCAGCGGCCCGAACGGCGCCAGTTCGCTGAACAGCACCATCTGCGTCCACGGGAAACGCGCCATCAGGATGTCGAGGCGGTGCAACATCGCTTCGACATTGGAAGTGAGTGCACTGACATGCATCTGCACGCCGGCAATCGCAAAAGGCGTCATATCTCGTCTCCGTGGCGGCGGCTGTTTCCGGTTATCCGGCGGCTGGCCTGTCCGATGATCAGCGCATTCAATATCCGTTTCCCGCGCGGAGGCAAACCACGTCGCGAAAATGTGTGGCCGAGAAGCCGCGCCCACCCGGCCCCGGCCGCTTGACCCCGGCCGGGGCCGATGCCACGGTGGCGACCGCCCTCGCGGACCGGAGATTGACCATGCCCCGCCTCGCCCAAGTTCTCGCCGCCATTGATGCCGCGAACGATGCCGACCCGGACCGGAGTGAGGGCAGCCCCGCCGCACGCCTCTACGGGGAACGGATGACGGCCGAACTGGAGCGGCTGTTCCCCGACGCGTCGGACGCACTCCGCATCGCTGCACGCGGCCAGCACATCGAGCGCTGGACCTCGCCGCGCGCGAATTATCCGGAAGGACGCGAGGGTTACCTGACCTGGCGCCGCGATCTGGGCGCGTATCACGCAGGGCGCGTCGGCACGATAATGACCGAGGCAGGATATGACGCCCCGACAATCGCACAGGTCGGCGCGATGCTGCGCAAGGAGGGGATCAAGCGCGACCCGGAGGTGCAGGCGCTGGAGGATGTTATCTGCTTCACCTTCCTGCGCTGGTATTTCAAACCCTTCGCGTCGGGCCGTGACGCCGACGCGCTTCAACGCATCGTCGTCAAGACGGCCCGCAAAATGTCGGCCGACGCCCGCGCGCGGGTTCTGGCCGAGTTCGACCTGCCCGCCCCCCTCGCTGCGGCATTCCGCGCCTGAGCCCGTCCGGGCCGGCACAAGCCATGGTTGCGAAAAGCCGCGATCCGTCGCGTAATTTTGTTTCGCAACGGGAATTTCGGACGGTCGCCGTTACAAAACTGTTGCTTCAAAGACTCGCAATCAAGCGGAATGCCGCGCTGCGGCTTGGCGAATGGGGCAGCATCGCGCAGAATCCCTTGACGGTGACCATAAGCGGCCATAACAGCGCCGCGCCAAAGCCACCGTTGCATGTGAGTGTGGCCCGAGACAGTAGTCAGTGCGGCTTTCACGGCCGCCCCGGGAAGGGACGAAAGAATGGATATGCCCAAGCAAATGGACGCAGGCCAGACGCATTCGCGTCGGCAGGTTCAGCAGGGTCAGCCGGAAGAGACGCAGGAGCGTCGCAAGCCGGCATCCGACACTGCCGAAACCGCAGCCGAGCAGATGCAGGCGACGCATTTCAGCGACTGGGCCTCAATCTGAGGCTTTCCGCGCATTTTCGCGGAGGTTGAAGCGTTTCGGGTTTCGGTTGAAACCGCAACCATCAGAATTCGAACGGAAAAGGTTCGATTTCTGATTCAATGCAAAGCCGAAACGCTGTAGGCTAAGGCCCCCGGAAGGTGCCCATGGCCGAGCCAGTAACATCGATACCCAATCTCGGCCCTGCCGCGGCGGACGCATTTGCGCGCGCTGGCATTCAATCGGCCGAAGAAATCCGCGCCCTTGGCCCGGATGACGCCTATCTCCGACTGCTTCAATCCGGCACCCGGCCGCATTTCATCGGCTACTACGTTCTGGTGATGGGATTGCAGGGCCGCCCGTGGAACGACTGCCACGGCGCGGAAAAGGCCGCGCTGCGGAAGCGTTTCGACGCGCTGAAGGCCCGCGTCGTGGCCTCGGGAGAGGACGGCCCAAATGAAAAGGGCCGCTCCCGGCTGGAAGCGGCCCTTGATGAAATCGGGCTCAGGCCCCGCGTTGCGGCGGCTCAGCCGACCAGTTCGAGACCGGAGAAGAAATAGGCGATCTCCACCGCAGCGGTTTCCGGCGCGTCCGAGCCGTGGACCGAGTTCTCGCCGACCGACAGCGCGAATTCCTTGCGGATCGTGCCCGCATCGGCATTGGCAGGGTTGGTGGCGCCCATCACTTCGCGGTTCTTGGCGATCGCGCCTTCCCCTTCGAGAACCTGCACGACGACCGGCTCGGAGATCATGAATTCGGTCAGTTCGCCGAAGAACGGACGGTCCTTGTGGACCTCGTAGAACTTCTGCGCCTGGGCGAGCGTCATCTGGATGCGCTTCTGCGCGACGATACGCAGGCCCGCATCCTCGAACTTGGCATTGATCTTGCCGGTCAGGTTGCGCTTGGTCGCGTCGGGTTTGATGATGGACAGCGTGCGTTCGATCGCCATTGCTTCAGCCTTTGAATTGGGGGCACCGGGGTTCGCGCCCCGCGCCGGATTTGGATCGCGCGCCTGCTATCATGGCCGAAGCCCTTTTGAAAGGCGGATCAGCCGTGCAGCGGTCAGAACAGGCTCTGCGTGGCCCGCGCCACCGAGAAACCGCGCCCGTTGCCATTGGTGCAGGTCATCCCGGTCCTCTCCGACCGGCAGGTGACGCCCGCGAAGGTCACCCAACGCCCGTAATCCAACACCTTCGGCTGCTGCATCATCACGAAGCTCGGATCGGTGCAGACCGCGCGCCCGACGCCCTGATGATCGACGAAAAAGCCCCAGGCCTGCGCACAGCCCTGGGCCGCAAGCTGCGGCGCGGGCGTGAACCGGCGCAGGTAGCATTCGGCCACCACGCCGTCACCCGCGGTGATCGCGCACCAGATATTGCCGGAGGGCGAACGAAAGAACGCCTCGTTGCCGGACTCGGAGATCACGGACGGGTCGTCCTGCGCAATGGCAGTTCCGGCACCAAGACAGAGGATCGCGGCGAGAAAAGCACCCGGTTTCATGAAATTGCTCCTGCGAAGGTCTTTGAAAAACTGGTGCCCGCAGCCTAGCACGACACCGTGACAGGGCCACAACGCTTCTCTCACTCCGGCCCTATAACGCCCCGTTGACCTTTGTTCCGGCTTCCGGCATGCCCTCGCCTCATGCTCAGGATCGCCGACATCACCTATTCCGTCGAAGGACGACCGCTGTTCGAGGCGGCATCGGCGGTAATTCCAACCGGCCACAAGGTCGGCCTCGTGGGCGCGAACGGCACCGGAAAGACCACACTCTTCCGCCTGATCCGGGGCGAGATCGCGCTGGAGAGCGGTGAGATCGCCCTGCCCGCACGGGCCCGCATCGGTGGCGTGGCGCAGGAAGTGCCCTCATCGGACGTATCGCTGCTCGATACCGTGCTTGCCGCGGACGAGGAACGCGCTGCCCTTATCGCCGAGTCCGAGACCGCGACAGACCCTATCCGTATCGCCGAGATCCAGGCGCGCCTTGCCGATATCGACGCCTGGTCGGCAGAGGCCCGCGCGGCGGCGATCCTGCGTGGTCTCGGCTTCGATCACGAGGCACAGAAGCGCCCCTGTTCGGATTTTTCCGGCGGCTGGCGGATGCGCGTGGCGCTGGCCGGCGTGCTGTTCGCGCGCCCAGACCTGCTGCTGCTTGACGAACCGACCAACTATCTCGACCTGGAAGGTGCGCTCTGGCTCGAAAGCTATCTGGCGAAATACCCGCACACGGTCATCATCATCTCGCACGACCGCGGCCTGCTTAACCGGGCTGTCGGTGCGATCCTGCACCTGGAAAACCGCAAGCTGACGCTCTGGTCGGGTCCCTACGACACCTTTGCCCGGACACGTGCAGAGCAACGCGCGGTACAGGCGGCCGAGGCCCGGAAACAGGAAGCCAGGCGCGCGCATCTCCAGAGCTTTGTCGACCGTTTCCGCTACAAGGCATCGAAAGCGGTGCAGGCCCAGAGCCGGATCAAGATGCTGGAGAAGATGACGCCGATCCTTGCCCCCGAGGATGCAAGGCGGGCCGTGTTCACCTTCCCGGCTCCGGAACCGCTCTCCCCCCCGATCGTGGCGATGGAAGCGGCGGCGGTGGGATATGGCGGCGCACCCGTCCTGCGACGGCTTGACCTGCGGATCGACCAGGATGACCGTATCGCGCTTCTGGGCCGCAACGGCGAAGGCAAGTCGACATTGTCAAAACTGCTTGCCGGGAAACTCGCCGCGTCAGAGGGCCGGATCACCAGCGCGTCGAAACTGCGCGTCGGGTATTTCGCTCAGCATCAGGTCGATGAACTACACCTCTACGAAACCCCACTGCAGCATGTGATGCGGCTTCGCCCCACCGAACCGCAAGCGAAGCTGCGTGCACGGCTGGCAGGATTCGGCCTGGGTGCAGACCAGGCGGAAACGGAGGTGGGCAGGCTGTCGGGTGGCCAGAAGGCGCGGCTTTCGCTGCTGCTCGCCACAATCGACGCGCCGCATATGCTGATCCTCGACGAACCCACCAACCACCTCGACATCGAAAGCCGCGAGGCGCTGGTGGAGGCGCTGACGGAATATACCGGCGCAGTCATTATCGTTTCGCACGACATGCACCTGCTTGGGCTCGTCGCCGATCGGCTATGGCTGGTGAAGGACGGCGCTGTTTCACCCTACCCAAACGATTTGGACACCTACCGTCGTGAGCTTCTGGCGGGCGACGGAGCAGCACGTCCTGCCGAGAAACCGAAATCGCGTGAACCACGGCCAAGCCGGGACGCGATCCTCGCGTTACGCGCGGATGTTCGAAAATGCGAGGAGCGGCTCGAAAAGCTGTCCGAAATGCGCGAGCGGCTGTCGGACAAGCTCGCCGATCCCGCCTTGTACGATGATGGGCGCGTGGCGGAACTGGAGGGCTGGAACCGAAAGTTCGCCGAGTTGGAAGAGGCGATGGCCCGCGCCGAGACATTGTGGCTTGCGGCGCAGGAACGGCTCGAAACGGCAGAGCCACGTTCTGTGCCCTTGCCGGAGTCGCTTCCCACCCTTAAGGCATAGGGATGGACACGGCTTTCCTGATCACATCCTTCGCGACGCTCTTCGTGGTTATCGACCCGCCGGGCCTGGTACCGCTGTTCATTGCGCTGACACAGGGTATGGGAGCAGACCGGCGCCGGCGCCTCGGGCTGCGTGCCTGCGTTATCGGCGGCATCCTGCTGACGATGTTTGGCCTGTTCGGCGAATCCATCCTCGGCTTTATCGGCATTTCGATGCCGGCCTTCCGGATCGCCGGCGGAATTCTGCTGTTCCTTACCGCGCTCGACATGCTGTTCGAGAGGCGCACCCAACGCCGGGAAGGCCAACAAGCCGATCCGCATCACGATCCGTCGGTCTTCCCGCTGGCAACCCCACTGATCGCCGGGCCTGGCGCCATCGCGACGATGATCCTGCTGATGGGGGAGTCCGGTGGCGGCTGGGTAGGAACGCTGACAGTCCTCGGCCTGCTCTTCGCGATGTTGCTTGTGACCTTCCTCTTCTTTCTTGCTTCCACACCGCTCGAACGTCTGCTGGGACGAACCGGAACGCTCGTCATCACAAGGCTCCTGGGGATGCTCCTGGCGGCGCTTTCGGTTCAGTTCGTCATCGACGGCGTTCGCGGAACCGGCCTGATCTGAGATGGAGACGGCTGATCTTCCCCGCCTTGTCTATCTCGGACTTCTGCTGGCGGTGATCGGCGGCTATTTCCTGATCGAGAACCGCCGTCGCCTCGGGAAGACCGCACAGCAGGCGGCAATCTGGGCGCTGATCTTTCTTGGCGCTGTGGCAATCGCAGGAATGTGGGGTGACATACGGCGCGGCGCCCAGCCGGCGCAGGTCACGGTGCGGGGCGACCGGATCGACGTTCCTGCCGCACGGGACGGGCACTTCTATGTCACCGCCGAAATCAACGGAGCGAATGTCTTGTTCGTGGTGGATACGGGAGCGTCGGACATCGTGCTCACGCAGCGCGACGCCGAGCGTGCCGGGCTGAACCCGGCGTCACTCAACTATTTCGGCACGGCCATGACGGCGAACGGAAGGGTCGAAACGGCACCGGTCCAGCTGGAAAGCTTCGCGCTCGGCGGCGTCACCGAAAGCGGTATCCGGGCCGTCGTGAACGGTGGTGAACTGGACACGTCGCTGCTGGGGATGAGCTATCTTGGCCGTCACGAGGTCACGATCAGCCGCGACATCCTGACTCTCAGGCGCTGAAGCGCAGCACTCAGTCCGCGCCGTCGATAAGCTGGTCCATCGTCAGAGCGGGCTGCGCACAGCCTGCCTCGCCGATCACCTTGGCCGGAACGCCCGCAACGGTCGTGCATTTCGGCACATCATGCAGCACCACCGATCCCGCGGCGATGCGAGAGCAGCCACCAACAGAAATATTCCCGAGAATCTTCGCCCCGGCGCCAATCAGGACTCCGTTTCCGATCTTCGGATGACGATCGCCGTCTTCCTTTCCTGTCCCGCCAAGCGTCACGGAATGCAGCATGGAGACATTGTCGCCTACAACCGCGGTTTCACCAATGACGATGGAATGGGCGTGGTCGATCATGATCCCCTTCCCGATCCGGGCATTGGGATGGATATCGACACCAAAGACCTCGCTCACCCGCATCTGTACGAAGTAAGCCAGATCGCGGCGACCCTGCCGCCACAGCCAATGGCCGATCCGGTAACATTGGACCGCCTGGTAGCCCTTGAAGAAGAGGACCGGCTGCAAAAAACGATGGCACGCCGGATCGCGATCATAGACGGCAACCAAGTCCGCACGCGCTGCCTGTCCGATCTCGGGGTCGGCCGCGTAGGCCTCGTCCGCAATTTCCCGCAGAATCTGTTCGCTCATCTCGCCGGATGCCAGCTTCAGAGAGAAACGATATGACAACGCTCTTTCCAGCGAAGCATGGTGCAGCAGGCTCGAATGAATCAGACCGCCAAGAAGCGGCTCGTCGCGCACCGCCGCGCGCGCCTCTTCGCAGATATGCGACCAAACCGGGTCAATCTGGGCAACGTTGCGTTTGATCTCGGCCATGATGAAGCCCTCCGCTTTCTGCCTCGTTTATATCAGATAGGCGGAATGCACAAAACGGGAAGAAGCAACGACACCAAAGTGTCATCATGCACGGCGGCGCCAGTCGAGAAGCGTCTCAAACACGGAGGAAAGTGCCTCAAGGTACTGCGTATCTGACAGGAATGGCTCCGCCGCCGGGACTCGGCCGACGGCGGATGCGAGGCTCCCGTTGCCCCAGAAGGGATGAACCTTTCCAAGGCGCTTTCGATATGCATCGGCAGCATGGGCACGGTCGAGATAACGAATGATCTCGTCACCGCGTAACGACGCAGGCAGAGTGCGCACGGCCATCGCCGCGGCGACCACATCACCGTGAATGACCGTCCGCATGGCTCACAGGTCCGGCAGCGCGATTTCGAAATAGTGAATCGCGATCCGTACCGAACCGCCTGCGAAATCGCCACCGACCGCATCAAGTTGCATCGGCTCCGGCACGTAGAAGGCAGTCGGCTGCGACAGCACTCCACGCGCCCAAGATCCGGCGGAAAGCCCAAGCCCCGATCCATAACGCCCGGCCGCACCGGGATTGCCAAGCTGCCAACTCGCCAGCGTGCCGGTGATATCGACCGTTACCCTTGCCGTCACCCCGATCACCACACTGTTTGACGGGATCATGATTGCGGTGGTCGATACCGGCCCGACACCGATGACATGGTCGACTTCACTGACCCGAACGGCAAGGCCGGCATTGTGGGACGAAAGCGTGACGAAACCTCTCCGCCAAGCTGTACCATCGTGGATCGCGCCGACGCCCTCATCGAGGATCATCGCCCGCCACCCCCTTCCGGGTTGGGCAAACTCCCATCCGCCGTTGACGCCGATCGCGATCCGCCCGTCCTGACCGGCCCAGCCGTTAACTGCGCCGACCGGGACGCCGTAGCAAATACCGTCTTGCACCACGGCAGGGGGCAGTGTGACGCTCTCGGACACGAGGACAAGCTCGACAAGCCCGTCGAGCCGCGCCAAAGCCTCGTTCACCGTTACATGCTTCTGCGCCTGGGCGGGCTGCAGCAGCGGCAGTCCCAGTTGGTTCGTTTTAGACATCGACAATGATCCTTCTGAAGGGACCCGGACCGAACGAGTCCGACATCTGGGCCACATGGATTTCGAAAGGTCCGGCCAGACCATCTGCGGCCTGTATCGCCACGGGATAGATCCAGGCCGACTGCCCGAGGGTGACCTCCCGCAGAACGGTTGGCCCCGTCACCACCCGAAGGAGATAGCTTTCACCGGCTTCTCCAAGCGGCACATCGGCTCCCGACCAGCTATCGCCGTCGATCCGCGTTCGCCGAATCCAGCGCAGACCAAGGTCACCGTTGGGGGCCCGCCTCGCACGCAGATGCACCGGCGACAGCGGCCGAAGGCCGATCCCTGCGAACGCACTGACGCGGTGCAGGAACGACGGGTCGTCGTATCCGCGCCCCGACGGGCCGATCCGGTAGTGTCGTGAAAGATCGCGTGCAGCGAGCGGAAGATCGATCTGGCGCGCCGCCCCGTCCATAAGCACCACCAGACTTCCTGCCGGCCAACTTGCCGGCAAGACCGAGTCGGTCCCCGCCTGCCCCCGTAGGCGTAACGCCAGATCATATGTGTCGGGCGCCACCAAAGCCGCCTCGGCGAACTGGAACAGTTCCCAATTGTCCGCACTGCCGTCACCGATCGCCATCAGGTTCGCCCCGTTCAGGAGCCGATCAGCGCTCACGGAACTTAAGGCTCCGCCGGAAACTTTGACGCGCAAAGGCGCGCCCCGGTCCCACATTCCCGGCCGCGCGGCATCAAGTGGCCCTTCCGTCTGACCGATCACTGCCCGGGTCGTGACAAGCCGGTTGAGTTGGTAACCCGCATCGAAATCCGACGAATAGACCGCTGCCGAGCCGGGCCAAGGCGTTGCCGTCACCGCAATATGCGGCTGATGCGGAACCTCGGCACCACTCATCAGCGGCAGGTCAAGGAACAGCGGAAAGACCGGCACAGGCGCTGCGAACGTGCGTGGTGTGACGCGTTCCTCCGTCTCGTCCGATGGTTCGTAGATCGACGGCTCGACCCGCACGGCTTCGATTGCGATCGCGCCGGCTTGCTCGACCCTGTCAATCCGGTAGCTCCCGGCAGCTCCGAGATCAACGACATCGCCGGCACCGAGATGACCCAATGACGGCGGCAGTGCGAACCGTGCGCCATCCCGGGCGACACGCGCCTCCGAGAGCCACCGCTCCACGATCCGCTGGCCTTCGGACCGGGTAAGGGCGAGCGCCAGTTCCGACTGGGCGACACCGTGTGTCTCTTCATCCGGAAATATCGCCTCGACTGTCCTGGTCTCGTAGTCTCCCTCTGCCTCGATGTAGTTAAGCCTGACGCGCCCCGTTGCCTCAGCTTCCATCGCGCGGCTTGTCTCGACCCAGCCGTCCGTTTCCTCCCCCACCGCCAGTTGATCGTCGCCGACAACCGTCCGGGCGACGCCATTGCGCATCCCGAAGCGCAGAACACCGTCCCGCTCCAGCGCCTCAAAACCGTAGGCCAGCATCAGCGGCTGCAACGCTGCCCGACCGGAAGAGACGTCCGCCACCGCATATCCGCGAAGCAGACCATGGAGACCATGTGTATCGACATCCGTGACGCCTGACGCTTCGCATATATCGGCGACGACGCTGGCCAGCGGCTGCGCCGACGCGCGACCGTTCAACCAGTGCCCACGCGCATAGTTCTCACCATCCGCCCAAAGGTCGGCGTTGGAGGGAAAGAACGGAAATGGTCGCGCGTCCCATGCCCAGACGTGAGCACGACCCATGTCGATCATCGGCCCGCCATATTCCGCCGACTGAGGATTGTTTTCGGGTTTGCGCCAGTAGTCGATCATCGCGCGCAGATATTGCATCTGTATCAGGTCATCGCGGCGACCATTCGAGTAGGCCGGCAATCCGGATTCCGAGGATTTCGGATCGAGGAACCGGTTCGGTTGGTTTGTGCCCTTGTCGATGGCCGCGCAACCGAACTCTGTGAACCAGATCGGCTTGGATTGTGGGACCCAAGGACTCTGCGCACCCTTTACACCACCAACCCGATCGAAATGCGCGTTCTGCCACCAAGACCGGATGTCCTTCACGCGCCACACCCAATCTTCGCCATGGCTTCCATCAGCGATCGGCGTGCGGATCTGCGCGTCGCGATGGGCCTGGCTCGAGTAGTACCAATCGTAGCCCTCGCCACCTTCGATATTGGCCTGGAGGTAAGCGAGGTCGTAGGTTGAACCCCAGCCGGCATCGGCGTGGTCGGACCCGTCCCTCCAGTCCGACAGGGGCATGTAGTTGTCGATGCCGATGAAATCGATGTTCGCGTCGGCCCAAAGCGGATCGAGGTGATAGTAAAGGTCGCCCGTACCGTCCTGATAGCCCGAATACTCGCTCCAGTCGGCGGCATAGCCGATCTTGGTGTCCGGGCCGAGGATCATGCGGACATCGGCAGCCAGCGACCGCAGCGCTGCCACCGCGGGAAATCCATCCCCCACGCCCCGAACCTGCGTCAGACCACGCATCTCCGACCCGATGCAGAACGCGTCGACTCCACCCGCTGCGGCACATAGGTGCGCATAGTGCAGAATGAAGCGGCGATACGACCACTCGGTCGGCCCCGAATAATCGACTTCCGTTCCGTTCAGTGTGAAATCCGACACCTGTGCCGTTCCGAAGAACGCCGTCACCTCTGCATCTGCGGCCGCCGTCTGGTCCGGGGACCCGCTCTGACCGGGCGCCATCGACAAAGTAATTCGGCCACGCCATGGTAAGACCGGCTGATCCGCTGCGCCGCTCCACGGATCGATCAGCCCGTTCCCCGCCATTTGTTCCATCAGAATGAAGGGATAGAACACAGCCGCCTGTCCCCCGGCCCGAAGCGCGGCGATAGCCTCGACGACCGCCGCGTCCGCCGGCGTGCCGCCATAGACCGACCGCCCGTCATCCCGCGCCACTTCCTCTGCCTCGGCACGCGTGAGACCTCCGGCCCGCCACGCCATTCCGACGCCGTCGAACCTTTTGTCCTCGACCTTGGGCTTCAGCGTGCAGGCGCCACAGCGCAGGTCGTCGCCGAACCACGACACAACGAGAGTCGCTGACTGGCAGGCGGGAAGCTCCTCGCGCAATGCCTCCAGCGACACGATGAAATCGGTGCTTCCCCCGGGGCTGTGGACGTTCGCCGAAACGTTTCGCCCAACGCCGGTCGCGTAGTGGACCGGTGTCGTCGCAAGCGCATATTCGCCCGTGCCCGGCACGATCGCAACGCCGCTCACACCGCGCGCAAGATCCGTTACCGCGTCAATCGAGCCGCCCTGCGCCGGGCGCAGGACCTCGAAACTGAACTGTGGCACTCGGTTGCCGAACTGAGCGAGGTCAAGATCTTCGAAGACGGCATAGGCAATACCGCGATAGGCGGGAACCATCCCCGCCCCCTCGACCGCCTCCATCTTCGGGTCAGGAAACTGATCTTCACTGCCACGATAGACCCGCAACGCGACATCGTCACGCGAGATCTCGATGCCATCGGCCCAGACCCGTGCGACGCGTGTGATCTCCCCCTCGCAAAGCGCGACGGCAAGACTGACAGAGTACGAATATTCCGTGACCTTTGGCGCCGACGGTGCGCCTTTGCCGCCGCCGCCCGATCGTGTCGCGTGCTCGGTGAAACGCGAGGCCCATATCACCTGTCCCGCGACCCGCATACGGCCCCAGACCTTACCGACAGAAGCCCCCTCGCCCGCCCCGGTTAGTCGAAAACGGTCCACCCGACCGGTTTCGACGGCGCGCGAACCCGATCCCATCAGCCGTTGATCGATCACCCGGCCCAACGTCGCGCCGACGGCACGTCCGATCACCGCGCCAGACAGGCCAAGAACCGTTCCGCCAAAACCGGCACCGACGGCGGCCCCGGCCGCCGAAAGCAATAAGGTCGCCATGCGGACTCTCCTTCAGGGAAACACAAACCGCGCCGCGATCCGGCGAAGCCATGGCGCGGAAAGGGGACTTTCCACTACGCCGTGCCCGGAATAGGCGTGGATGAAACTCGGCCGGTTGCCACATCCGGCCACCAGCCCGAGATGTTTGGCGACAACGCCCTGCCGCATCCGGAACAGAAGGACGTCTCCGGGGAGAACCTCCTCCTCCGGCACTGCCTCTCTCAAGTGTCGCGCGGCTGCCCGCCACAGCCGCTCCTCTCCCTCGGGCTCGGACCAGTCGCGGGTGTATGCTGGAACAGGTTCAGGCTCCGTTCCATACAGCTCTCGCCAGACCCCCCGCAGCAAGCCCAGGCAGTCCGTGCCCGCGCCCTTGACCGACGCCTGATGAAGGTACGGCGTCCCGATCCAGCCGCGCGCTATCGCGACCGCGCGTCTGCCTGCGCCACTCATCGCCGTCTGCTCCCGCCATCATTGCCGGCGGCACTGACCGGGTAGGACATTAGCCAATCCTCCCCGGGGATATCGGGGAAGCCGCGGAAGTTGTCGAAGTTGGAAAACTTCACGCGGCAGGTATCGGCACGCCGGTCGCACCCGGCCTCAATCCGCACCAGATCGCCCGCAGACGGTGCAGTACCCAGCGACTGCCACAGTTCCACGACCCTCATGCCGCCACCGCCGATGCGGTCATTCTTGACCACACCGACCAAACCCGCGGCCTTGCCGGTCACGACACGCAACCGGCCCTTCTCAAACCAACGATCGTCATAGCCGTCGAAGCCGGTGAACCGGAATACACGCCCGTCAACAGTCTCCTGCACCGGCAGTTCGGCGGAATATCCCGGTTGGTCAGGGTCGAACCCACAGCGCCGATCGCCAAGCACCGCTGAGCACCGCGCATGGTAAATCTGTCCCTGCGGACGGTTCATGGCTTCAGCCAACCCGCGCAATTCCGCATTGAACGCACCGCCGGATCTCACAATCTCACCAAGTGTCCCGCGGAACTGCAGCACGCGGGCCGAAACATCCTGCCAGTTCACAAGCCATCCGCGCACGTCAGCCGCGTCGTAGCGGCCCGCAAGGATATCTGCCTCGGTAATCGCCTCCGACTGCAGCGCGCCGAACGCCTCGGTATTGTCAACCGACAGGCCAGTCGCCTGCTGGATCGCCTTCGCCGTCAGGCCAGAGCCCGCGCGGAATGAGATTCCCTCGAAGAACAGATCGCGGTCATGATCGGTGAAACCCAGTTCCAGCCCGTCTGCCCGCTTCACCGCGAACGCCCGCGCAAGTGTCGTGACCCCGGCAGCGAGGTGATCCTTCATTGCCTGCGGATAGGTCACAGCCGCACCTCCACAACGGGAACCTGCGGCACGTCGCCGGCTTGGAAGGACGCGACGGAAACCTGGATGCGGTCAGTATCGAACCGCACGGGCACATCGAACTCGTAGCCGGCCGTCACCCGCTCATCGATGGCGGGAGGGCTGGCGAAGGTGACTATCCCGGTCGTCACATCGACCGTGTAGTGCACTCCCTCCTGCAACGCGTCCCCCTGAAGGCCGACACGTATGGTCCCGGCGACCGGCTTGCGGATCACGCGGCTCTGCGTCTCTGCGCCGGACGCGTAAGTCTTGGTCAACTGGTAGCCTACAGCGACACCATCCCCGACCCCGATCAACTGGTCGTCGAAGGCGGGCGACGCAGACGCGGTGCAGGACTTGTAGTCCGCCCAGTCCTTCCACCGGAACGCGTTCAACTGCCCCTGCCGCGCTTCGAAAAACGCGATCAACGACCCGATATCGTCGAGACTGCGCAGGCTCACACCCGCGTCATAGCGCCGGCGCGACTGTGCCCAGGGCGTGTTGCGCTCCTCGAACCCGTTGGTCAGCGCCACCACTTCCGTCCGCCGCTCAGGCCCGCCGACCGAGCCGAAGCTGAGATTCGCCGGAAACCGCACCTCATGAAATGCCATGCCGCCCTCCTCACCGGTTCCTGTCGCCGCGCGACAGCGCCCGCGCCATCTGCGCCGCGATCTGGCTCTGACTGCGGGCAAAGCCCTGCACATCGGGGGTAGAGACGTTCATCACGATGCTCACCGCCCGTCCGCCGCCCTGCGCCTGCACGCCCAGCCGTCCGTCGGCGCCCCGCGCCAGCGGCATGATCGCCTCTGGCCCGGCCTCGCCCATCAGGCCGCGCCCGCGCCGCATCGGGAACATCGTGGGCGAGGACACGACACCGCCCCGCGCGAAGGGCATGACGCGGCCCTGCGCGAAACTGCCGCCCTTCTCGAACGGGAAGAGCCCGCTCAGCAGGCTGTTCACCCCGCCCGCGACCGCGCCGCCCAGAGCGTTCTGGATCGGCCGCATCGCGATGTTGTAGACGCTGTCGATCATCGTCTGCGCCACCCCGCGCAGCGCGTCCGACAACTTCATCCCGTCGAAGATCAGCCCGTCGAAGGCACGGCGCAGCCCGCCACCGATGCTCTTCGACAGGGTGCCGACCTCGCGGCCGGTAAAGACCATGCTCTCCCGCATCCGCTCCAGTTCGCCGCCGAAGGCCGCGGTCATCGCCTGCGCGCCTCCAAGGCTCGTCTCCAGCGCCGCGGCCTGCGCCGCCAGCCCCTCGATCCCGTCCAGTCCGTCCGTCACCGCCATGTCAGTCTTCCTTCGTTTCCTCGGGTGTTTCCTCGGGTCGCGCATCGGGCCAGGCGCGCGCCAGTTCCTCCAGCCGCGCCCGGTTCAGGGGCGGCACCGCATCCGGATCGCCCAGCATCAGGACCAGTTCGGCCGGCGTCAGCCGCCAGAACGCATCGGGTGTCAGCCCCAGCCGCCCCAGCCCCGCCCGCATCAGCCCCGGCCAGTCGAGGCCGCTCATCGCGTCTCCGGCACCGTAAAGGCCCGCGCCAGAAGCTCCGCCGCCGCCCGGGCCGCCTCGACCGGCCCGCCGCCGATCTCCACCGTGCGCAGATCCTCCGCCGTGCCCGCCCAGCCGCCGCCGCGCAGCCCCGCAACGATCAGCATCAGCACGTCGCGGGTCGAAAACCGCCCCGCCTCGAACCGCTCGACCAGCTCGATCAGCGTCCCGGTTCCCAGCCCCGCCTCCAACTCCGCCAGCGCGCCCAGCGTCAGCTTGGCGACATGGCGCTCGCCATCGAGGATCAGCGCCACCTCCCCCGTCCAGGGATTGGCCATCAGATCGCCGTGAAGCTCAGCGCGCCGGCCGAGGCCAGCGAAAGCTCATAGGTCGCCTCGCCGTTGTAGCTGCCGGCATATTCGATCGCGGTGATCTGGAACGGCCCCTCAACGATGCCGAAATCGGGGATGATCACCTGGAACTGCTCGACCGTCCCGGCAAAGAAGATCTGCCGCGCCCGGTCGTCCGTGGCGCTGTCGACGAAGACGCCCGAGCCCGAGACGGATGCGGACCGCACGCCCGCCCCGCCCAGAAGCTCGCGCCAGCCGCCCTGGCTTTCCAGGCTGGTGACATCCACCGTCTCGGCGTTGAAACTGATCCGCGTGGCGCGCAGGCCCGCGATCGTGGTGAATTGCCCGCCCCCGGTCAGGTCGAGCTTGATCAGAAGGTCCTTGCCGTTCTGGGCAGCCATGTCCGTTCTCCGATTAGTGAAAGGTTTGGGCCGTCAGCGAAGAACCGACACCCGGAATTGTTCGAAAAGCACAAGCGTTCGAGTGCGCCAACGCCGTCCCGGACCCGTCCGGGACCTCCGCCGCGCCTCAGTCCTCGACCCGCGCCCGGAAGGTCAGGTCGATCCGTCGCATGTCGGCCTTCTCCACCCGCCGCGCCCGCGCGGCCAGGAACCACAGCCCGACAAGCCGCCCCCGCGCGAGGATAAGCGTCGTCCCCGTCAGCGCGTCCGACACCGCCGCCGCGACCGCCTTGGCGTTCTGGAACCCCGCCTGATCGGTGACGACCGAGACCACGAGTTCGTGCACCGCGCCGCGCCCCACCTGATCGGACGCATCGCGCACATTCTCGGGGCCGAGCGAGACGTACGTGCCCGTCGTCGTCCCAGGCGGCACGGAATCGTAGATCGCGCCCGAGACCAGCGCATCGAGCGCGCTGTCGGCCGTCAGCCGCTGATAGATCGCCGCCTGAAGCGCGGCGCCCGCACCGTAGCTCATGCCAGAACCTCCTCCTGCGCGAAACAGGTCAGGTAATGCCCTTCCGCATCCTCCTCGGTCACCGCGGTGATGCGGAAGACCCGCGCCCCGTCGCGGAACCGCTGCTCGGGCTTGGGCCGCGACGGCGCGCCCTGCGGCGCGGCGCGCACCGTGATCCGGTAGGGCACCGCCGACAGCGTGACGAACTCGCCCGCCCGTTCGCGCCCCGTGCCGGGATCGAGCCGCGCCCACAGCGTTCCCAGCGCCACCCAGGTCAGGCCATAGCCGCCCGCCCCGTCCGGCACCCTCTGGGCCTCTTCCAGCACCAGCTTGCGGTTCAGACGTGGCGCGCTCATGGCCTGCCCCCGCCGAGAACCCGCACGGTCCGCCAGCGTTCGATCAGCGCCATGACGCCGAAGGGCATCGCCTTCGCCGCGCCCGCCTCGTGCCGGGTCTCGTGATACTGGGCGGCCAGAAGGAACACCGCCTGCGCCAGATCGACCGGCACATCCGCCCAGGCCGGGCCGAACCCGGCGGTAAAGACGACCTCCACGGTTCCGCCCACCGGAACGCCGGGCAAAAGCGCGCCCGTCGCCACGATCTTCGGCCGGTGCGCATCACGCTCCAGCCGGTAGCGCGACGGATCGATCAGATCGGCCACCCCGTCGCGATCCTTCACCGTGACCGCGCCGACCGCCGCCACCGGCGCCAGCGGAAACGCCTGGCTGTCCGGCCAGCGCCATCCGTTCAGCTCCAGCAGGAAATCCCGCGCGACCAGCGCCTTGCCGATCCGTCCCTCCACCGCCGCGATCGCCGCGCGCAGATAGCTCTCCGCCAACGCGTCCTGCGCCCCGTCATCGGCGAACCCGGTGCCGAGCCGCAGATGATCCTTGAATTCCGCCACCGGCAGCACCGCCTGCGGCACCGGTGTCACTTCGCTCAGCATCATGGATAGTCTCCGATAGTCGCGCCCCTCCTTCACAAGGATCGGACGCGGGCCGGCGCCCCGCATTGCTCGGACGGAGGGAGCAGCTAGACAACACGAGGGAAAAGGCGACCCGCGCCCGAACGGCCGGGGACAGATGCCCCCGGCCGATCCGCGACCGCTTACGAGATCGCGAATTTCAGAAGCTTGATCGCCCCGAAGTCGCTCACATCGCCGCCCACCCGCTTGGAGGCGTAGAAGAGGACATGCGGCTTGGCCGAGAACGGATCGCGCAGGACACGCATGTTCGGGCGCTCCGCGACCGTATAGCCACTGTGGAAATCGCCGAACGCGATGGCATAGGCGTCCGAGGCGATGTCGGGCATGTCCTCGGCCACCAGCACCGGATAGCCCATCAGCCGCGCGGGCTCGCCCGCCGCCAGACCGTCGGACCACAGGAAGCGGCCATCGGCATCCTTCATCTTGCGTACGGCGCCGGCAGTCTTCGAATTCATCACGAAGGTCGCGTTGGCGCGGTATTCCGCGTTCAGCGCATAGACGAGGTCGATGATCGAATCCGAGGCGTTGGTGGCCGAGAAATCGCCATTCGCGCCGGTCGGCACGTAGCCGAGATTGCCCCAGGCCCAGACCCCGTTGTCGACGGCGGTGTGGTTGAGAAAGCCCATCGGCTTGTCCACCCCGTCGCCCGAGATGAAGGCCTGCGCCTCGGCGCGCGAGAACTTGTCGGCGATGCGCTCGGCCAGCCAGCCCTCGACGTCGAAGGCGCTGTCGTCCAGAAGCCGCTGCGAAGCCTTGGGCATCGCGGCAAGCTCATGGAGCGGGATCGAGATGCGGTCGATCTGCGGCGTGCCGGTCTCGGTGACAGAGCCGGTCTCGGTCGCCCAGCCGGAGCCGAGATCGGTGTGATCGACCAGCACGTCGAACGAGGTCGCCTCGACGCTGACCACATTGGCGATGGAACGCAGCGACGAAGTCGCCTTCAGCACGCCGCGGATGCGGTCCGAGGTCTCGGGATCGACGAGGAAGCCGCCCTCGGCATTGACCTGGGTGTTCAGCGCCTTGCCTTCGAGGTGAAGGCCCCGCAGCCCGTCATCGTCGCCCGACCGCAGATAGGAGGCGAAGGCCTTCCTGTGCGGCGCGTCATGGTCGACGGCATTGGACAGAACCGGGCGCCCGGGCGTGTACGATTTGCGATCCAGCATGGTCAGTCGCTCTTCCTGTTGTTGCAGCTTCGATGTCATGTCGTCCTGAAAGCCCTTGAACTCGCTCAGGAAACCCTCAAGCGCGGATTTCACGTCCCCGGCCGGAGCGTCGGACACGCCTTCCCCGGCCCGAGCCTTCGTCTCGGTCGTCTTCATACCCATCACCTCAAGTCAGGGGTTGCGTCGGGAGGGGCGCAAGGCGCGCCCCGCCAGCATCCGGCGCGCATCCTCGAAAAGCGCCGCCAGCTCGCGCGGATCGGTGGCCCCGGGCGCATCGCCCTTGGCCCCGACCCGCGCCTCGGGAAGCATCGGGAAGGTGACAAGCGACACTTCCCAAAGCTCCACCTCGCGCAAGAGGCGCTGCCCCTTCGCGTTTCTCTCCGCCGTCACCGTGCGGTAGCCGATCGACAGGCCGTCGATGGCGCCCGCGGCGACAAGGGCCGCCGCCTCGCGGCCCTTCTCGACCTCGGTCAGGATCCGCCCCTTCACCCGCAGCCCGCGCCCGTCCTCGGCGATTTCGTCCCAGACCCCGATCGGCTGGGCCGGATCGTGCTGCCACAGCATCTTGACCGCGCGCCCCTCCGCCTTCAGCCGCGCCAGCGAAGCGCGATAGGCGCCGGTCTGCACCACATCGCCCCCCTGATCGGCCATCCCGAAGAGAGAGGCATAGCCCTCGATCCGGCAGCCATCGGTGACGGCGATCTCGTCGCCCAGCCGGCAGAACTTCGTCTCCAGCCCGTAATCACTTGTCATCATTTGAGATTTCCTATTTCGGCCCGAATTCGATCAGCGATTGCACCGCCTGGCTCAGGATCACGCCGACCACCCCGAACACCGTCATCCACAGACGCTTCTCCACGCCCTCGATCATCGCTTCGATGCGGCCCAACCGTTTCTCGACGGCCTCGAACTGCAGTTCCATGATCTTCTCGGTCGCCTCGAAGCGATGCTCATGCGCGCATTCGAACGGTTCCTTGAGGTAACGCGACCCCGCCCCCGCCATCCTCAGCCCTCATCCGCCAGCGGCGGCAGGCCGAGGATGCGGCGCTTCTCGGCATCGCTCAGGAAGCTCGCCTCGCCCACGCGCTTCCATTGCTGGTCACGCTCGGCCGCCAGCGCCGGCACCTGGTCGAGATCGGGGCGCAGCTCCACCTGCGCGCCGAGATGGGTGGACAGCCAGTAGCTCACCGCCGCCGTCACCCGCGTCGCGAGCGGCAGCACCGTCAGCCGGTAGAAGGCGCGGTTTGCCTCCTGATAATTGGCATAGGTCGCATCGCCGGGAATGCCCAGCAGCATCGGCGGCACGCCGAAGGCCACCGCGATCTCACGTGCCGCCGCCTCCTTGGTCTTCTGGAACTCCATGTCCGACGGGCTGAACCCCATCGGCTTCCAGTCCAGACCGCCCTCCAGCAGCATCGGCCGCCCGGCATTGCGCGCGCCCTGATGATGCATCTCCATCTCGTGGATCAGCCTGTCGTACTGGTCGCCCGAGAGCTGCGCCTGTCCGTCCGCCCCCTTGTAAACGATCGCGCCCGAAGGCCGCGCGGCATTGTCCAGAAGCGCCTTCGACCAGCTCGACGCGCTGTTATGGACATCGACCGCCACCGCCGCCGCCTGCATCGGCGAAAGGCCGTAATGGTCGTCCTGCGGGTGGAAGCTCTTGATATGGCAGACCGGATCGACCGGCCCGGTCATGTCGAAACGGTGCTTGCGCCCGCCCACCGCGTATTCATAGGCCACCGGCCAGCCATCCGCGCCCGGCACCAGCGACATCCGGTCCGAACGCAGCACATGCAGCTCAACCGGCAGATCGGCACCGCCCACCGCCTCGACATAGCCGTTCCCGCTCAGCAGAAGCTGGCCGTAGAGCGCCTCGAACAGCTCCGCCCGCCCCTGCCCCGGATTGGGCCGGCGCATCAGTTCCATGACCGGATGCTGCTCGTAGCGCCGCTCCCCGTCCTGGCAGACCAGCGGCAGCGCCGCCGCCGCGTCGGCGATCAGCTTCACCGCCCGGAACCCCACCGGATTGCCGGAAAACCCCGTCTTGGTCAGGCTCACCACATCGCGCGGGGACCAGGCCACGCGCCCCGACGACCCCCAGGCCACCACCCGCCCCGTGGCCGAAGCCTTCTGCTCCGCAACCGCGCCCTCCGCGCGCCGGAAGATATTCCATGCCATCCGTCAACTCCTGTCTCGACCCGCGCACCGAAACGCCGCCGCTCGCGCCCGCGGACCGCCTGGCTTTCATCTTGGTTCAAATACCTTCGGGGGGTGCGGGGGGCAGACGGCCCCCCGCTCCGGCGCCCGTCACAGGCTCCGGACCTGCGGCCGGCGCCACTTCGCCGCCGGCTCCACGATCAGTTCCGTCAGCGCCCAGACCAGCGCATCCACCCGGTCGGGCGATCCCCGGCCCTCATATCCCCGCGCCGTCACCCGGCACATCTGGTCTTCCAGCACGGCCAGACCGCGCAGGTGATGCACCCGGCCCTGCTCGTAAAGCGCCGCGACCGGTTCGGCCCGGACCACCTTGCCGCGCGTGGCATGGACGGCGCGATAGGGCACGGTCGGATCGACCTGCCGCACCACGCTTTCGACCAGCGCGCCGCCCTGGTTGACCTCGGCCACCAGCCGGTCCGCCCCGTGCCGCTCCATCGCCGCCACCGCCGCGCGCGCCCAGGCATCCGGGCTCGCCGCCGCGACCGAGGCATCCTCCAGCACCCAGGCCCGCCAGTCCGACGGCGGGCCCTCGGTCATCGCGCCCACGACGACGATGCCGCATTCGTCCGATCCCTTGTGGCCGGTCACCGGCGGGTCCACCGCCACCACGATCCGGCTCATCCGGCCCGCCGCCTCGACCCGCGCCGCCTCCAGCATCGCCGTGGTCCAGAGCGCGCCCTCGGCATCCTCCAGCAGGACCCCGTCCAGCTCCTGCCGCCCCTTGCGGGTCCCGGCATAGCGCGCGCGAACCTCCTCCAGGAACGAGGCCGCGAGATAGGCCCGGTTGGCCTCGGTCGGCGCCTGCGTCAGCACGGTCGAGGGGTTCTTCAGGATCGCCTTCAGCACGCCGATATTCTGCGGCGTCGTGGTCACCACCTGCTGCGGATGCTCGCCCAGCCGCAGCGCGAACTGCAACATGTCCCAGGCCTCCTCCGCCTTCGACCATTTCGCCAGCTCGTCCGCCCAGGCCGCGTCGAATTGCGGACCCCGAAGCGAATCCGGGCTGAAGGCGGAATAGACTTCCGCCACCGCCCCGTTCGGCCAGACCAGCCGCCGGCGCGTCGCCTCCCAGACCGGTTTGCGGTCGGGCGGCGAACAGGCAAGGATACCGCTGTCGCCGAAGATCATCACCTCGCGGACCTGATCGACCGTCTCGCCCAGAAGCGCCACGCGCCGCGCCCGGCCCGGATCGAGCGGCCGCGGCCCCTCGACCTGCGCCCGCACCCATTCGGCCCCGGCCCGCGTCTTGCCCGCACCGCGCCCGCCCATGATCACCCAGCTCTTCCAGGCGCCCTCGGGCGGCAGCTGATGCGGTAGCGCCCAGAACTCGAAAAGCCAGGGCAGCGCCATCAGCGCCTCGTCGCTCAGGTCCGCCAGGAACCCGTCAACCGTCTCCGGCGTCGCGGAGGCGAGCCAGGCGGCGGCAGATCTCATCTCGGGCCGCGTCGAGATCGAGCGCGTAGTCATAGACGACCCCGGCTTCCTGCTTGTCGAGTTTCGCAACTTTCGCCCTTTCCTCGAACACCATCAAAAGCGCCTGCCGCAGGTCCCGGCAGGACCGCGAGGCGTCTTTCAGGTCTTCGAACTGGTCCTGTTTCAACCGGCTCATCGCGGCGTGTATTTCCGCCGCGATCTCTCCAAGCAGCCCCATGGCCTGATCGACCATGGGCGTCGGCCCCTCGCCCGCGTTCCCTGTTGTCATACAGTCAGTGCCCGCCTCTCATGCCTGTCCGCACGAGCGAAATGAAAAAGCGGCCCCGGGGTCGCCCCCGCGCCGCTTGCCCACTTCTTCTAGCATGCCCGAAGGTATATCCGAGACCGTCCGAAAAGTCAAGAAAAACTGTGTTATCAGATGGTTAACGCATAGAGCGTAAGTCCGATCAAGGGCGGTAGCTGAGAGGAAGGCGGTTAGAACCCACCTTACTCCAAAGCGCCTGATCCAGTTGTCGCAGGCCGCTGCCTACAGTGCCCAATCCAATGGTGGAGGCAAAGTATCCACCGCAAAATCAATGCGAAGTACGCGCCGAGGGGCTGCCCCCCCAGACGGGACGGAACGATGCAGCGTCAACATTTGCAGCAGCAGTACATCGCCCGCTTCGGCTTCTTCGATTTCGACAGGGAAGCGCTCCGCAAAGGCTTCAGCGCGGTCGAACGGAACCGCAGCTGCCCGATGGCTCCCTACTGCAAAATGCATGCCACCGTTGTCCACACCGAGCGGGTCAAGAAACACCCGCGCGAAGACCATCCGCTCCAGGAACTCGACGGGCGGCTCGCAATGCCAGATTCCGGCCTTTTGCGTCCACCCTTGCCACCCGGGAATCTCGGCTTTTTCTGAGCACGCGACAACCCGATCCTGATGCCACGGAACACCCCAATTTCGTGAGGAAGCACTTTTGTTGAACCCGACCGCGCGAACGGCCCGCGCACCCGGAAGCAGCCGCACAACAACTTCGCTCAGCGGGACTAAAGCATGGCCAAGTTCACTGACGCTCAGTCGCTGACCGGGACGAGAGCTAAGATCGACAACCGCTTCTAGGCGGCTCAACGCTTCCGTATCGAGAACTCCGCGCAGCCAGACACGACCGTCGCGGCGAAACACCTCGCGTGTCGAATGGGTCACCCGATCAGTTCCCCGAACCCTGCTCCGCCTCGATCGCCCGCCACTTTGCGACGTTTTCATTGTGCTCTTCCAGCGTCTCGGCAAAGGCATGGCCGCCCGTACCGTCCGCAACGAAGAACAGGAACGGAGTCTCGTCGGGATTGAGAGTTGCGGCAATGCTCTCACGCCCGGGATTAGCGATGGGCGTCGGCGGCATACCTTCGATCACGTAGGTATTGTAGGGCGTCCGCCCCCTCAGCTCGCTCTGCCGCAAACCGCGCCCAAGCACGCCCTGCCCCTTGGTGATCCCGTAGATCACCGTCGGGTCCGTCTGAAGCTTCATGCCACGTTCAAGGCGGTTGAGGAACACGCTCGCCACGCGGCCGCGCTCCTCCGGCACCCCGGTTTCCTTTTCGACGATAGAGGCCATGATCAGCGCATCTTGTGGCGTCTCGTACGGCAGCCCGTCGGCGCGCGCGGCCCAGAGGTCTGCCAGAACCGCCTCCTGCCGGGCTTGCATGTCGGCCAGCAGGTCCGCGCGTTGCGCGCCGCGCACCACCTCGTAGCTGTCGGGCGCAAGCATTCCCTCGGCCGGAACCGCACCGGGCTCGCCGTCAAGGAATTCTGCCCGCTTCAGCGCCTCGACGACCTGCCAGCTCGTCGCGCCTTCGGCGAGGGTCACGCGGAAGCGCACATCCGACTCCGCCGCGCGATCAAGATACTCGTCCGGCGCGGCCTCGGACACCGGATCGAACTTCGCCACTTCGACATAGCGATTGGTCGCCGGATCAAGCTCACGAAGGACGACATCCGATCCGTTCACGCCGATCCGGAAATTCACCTCGGTGCCGCAGGTCGACTGACCGCTCCGCGTGATCGCATCGACGATCTCGTCCATCGAGGCACCGGGCTGAATCAGGAAAGATCCCGCCTTGAGATTGCCGGACTTGTCCTGATAGTCGGCACCGACCCGGAAGATATAGGCCGATCCGATGGCTCCCTCGTCGGCAAGATCCGCGGCCACGCCGCGCATCGTCGCCCCGCTCTCGACCCGGTAGCAGACCGCATCGGCCAGCGGTCCCGGCCCGCTATACTGCTGCTGCCCCCAGGCCACCAGACCGGCCGCCGCAACCAGAAGCAGGATCGCGATGGTCAGGAAGTTCGAGGCGATGTTCCGCCACATCAGCCGTCCACCCGACCGAGGACGAGCGAGGCATTGGTCCCGCCGAAACCGAAGGAATTCGAAAGCGCCACGTTAATCTCGCGCTTCACTGCCTTGTTCGGGGCAAGGTCCAACTTCGGTTCCACCGCCGGATTGTCGAGGTTGATCGTAGGCGGCGCCACCTGATCGCGGATTGCGAGTATGCAGAAGATCGCCTCGACCGCCCCGGCAGCACCAAGAAGGTGCCCGATGGACGACTTGGTCGACGACATCGTCGCCTTGGCCGCCGCATTGCCCATCAGCCGCTCGACCGCACCCAGCTCGATCGTGTCCGCCATGGTCGAGGTTCCATGGGCGTTGATATAGTCGATCTGGTCCGGCGTGATCCCCGCCCGGTTCAACGCCGCCTGCATCGAGCGGTAGCCGCCATCGCCATCCTCAGACGGGGCAGTGATGTGGTAGGCATCGCCCGACAGCCCATAGCCCAGCACCTCGGCGTAGATCTTGGCGCCCCGCGCCTTGGCGTGCTCATATTCCTCCAGCACCACGACGCCCGCGC
The DNA here is from genome assembly GCA_030429495.1 of Alphaproteobacteria bacterium. Taxonomy (GTDB): domain Bacteria; phylum Pseudomonadota; class Alphaproteobacteria; order Rhodobacterales; family Rhodobacteraceae; genus Albidovulum. The sequence continues at coordinate 340,008 of JAUIFH010000003.1, forward strand.
CTTCGCCCATCACGAACCCATCGCGATCGGCATCGTAGGGGCGCGAAGCCTTCTCAGGCTCATCCGCCCGCTTCGTCGACAGCGCCTTGCAGGCGTTGAAGCCGGCGATCCCGATCTCGCTGATCGGGTTTTCCGCGCCGCCGGCCAGCATCACATCGGCATCACCCCACTGGATGAGCCGCGCCGCATCGCCGATCGCATGGGCACCCGTTGAACAGGCGGTCACAACAGCATGGTTCGGCCCCTTGAAGCCGTAGCGGATACCCACCTGCCCCGAAATCAGGTTGATGAGCGATCCCGGAATAAAGAACGGCGAAACCCGCTTGGGCCCGCGCTCCTTGATCAGGTTCGCCGTTTCGGCGATGGACGAGAGGCCACCGATACCCGAGCCGATCATGACCCCGGTGCGCAACCGGCTTTCCTCGTCCTCGGGCATCCAGCCCGCATCCCGCACCGCCTGATCGGCGGCGGCCATGCCGTAGAGGATGAAGTCGTCGACCTTGCGCCGCTCTTTCGGCTCCATCCAGTCGTCTGGATTGAAGGTGCCATCCGATCCGTCGCCGAAAGGAATTTCGCACGCATAGGTGGTCACGACATTCGCCGTGTCGAACCGCGTGATCGGGCCTGCGCCCGACTTGCCGGCAATGAGCCGCTTCCAGGTTTCCTCGACACCGCAAGCCAGCGGCGTCACCATGCCCAGCCCCGTTACGACAACCCGCCTCATCGCGTTCCCCACTCAGATTTCATCCGGGGTTAGATACACGCCTAAGACACGGGCGGGCAAGGCCCGTTCCCCGTCGGGCAGCGGGCCATTGCCGTTCAGATGAATTCCGCCACATGCGCGGTGTCTGGCCGCGCCTCCCGCAGCGCTTCGCCGAGGTCGATGGTCTTGTTGAAAAGCGCCCGGCCGACGATCGCGCCCGAAACCTCACCCAGAAGCCGGAGGCGGGAAACATCATCCACCGTTCGAACGATACCGCTGGCGATGACCGGCACCCGCGACTTCTCGGCAATGGCCGAGATCACGCCAAGAGCGGCATCCGATTCCCGCAGATCGTAGTCGATGTCGGTAACGATGATCGCCGCGAAGGGCGTGCCCTCGAAGGCCTCCAGGAACGCCTCCGGCGTGTACGAACTCTCGGTCTTCCAGCCATGCGTCATCACATGGCCCTTCCAGACATCCACCGACAGAACGATCTGGTCGGGATGATACTTGGCGATTTCCTTGACCAGATGCGGGTTCTGAGCGGCAAGCGTCGAGACGACGATTCGCCCGGCGCCGAGGTCGATCCATTCCTCGATCCTGTCGCGGGTCCGGAAACCGCCGCCAAGCTGGACGGGGATGCCCGCTCCGCGAATGATGCTCACGATCAGGTCGCGGTTCTTGTTGCTGCCCTCCATGGCATCGAAATCGGTGACATGCATCCATTCCGCGCCCGCATGGGCGAATTCCTGTGCCTTGCCAACGGGATCGACATGCCAGATCGACGGCTCCTCGATACGCCCGCGGACAAGGCTCACGCAGCGGCCGTTCTGAATTTCGATCGTGGGATACAGGATCATTTGCGCGCCTCCATGTCATTGCGATGCGGGCTTGCCCGCATCCGCGCCCGGTCAGGGAGTGCCGCCTCCCGCAGCGCTGCCCACCAGTTCGATCCTAGGCCCGCTAGCGCTAAACCCAAAGGTGATTCCGACGCTTTTGCGATGATCGCGTCAAATCCCGCCTAGCGGCGGCGCCAGACCGCCAGCGCCTGCAGTACAAGCGTCAGCGCCGCGGCCACCGTGATCCAGCCGAAAAACCACATCCGGCCTGCCAGCGCGTCCTCTGCGTAGGAGGCCGCGAACCGCGCGGCGCCGATCCGCGCCACTGCGAAGGCAAGGCCCAATCCGGCCAGACCGATGCCAATTCGCGTCGTCGCGGTGACCCGAAAGGCGATCATCACCGCCACCAGAACGACCCCGACCGCGCCACCGGTCCAGCCGATCCTGACTGCCCAGTACGGATGCGCGCCAAGCCATTCCGGAATGCCGGCCCAGGCCAGCATACCGACCGCCACGAACGCGCTGGCAAGTGCCAGCCCCTGTCTCATCATCCGCCTTCTCCACCGCGACACCGGTCCGAAGGCAACAAGCTTGAAACGACGCCGTCGCGCAACCGCCCGCACGCAGACGTGATGGGCCACTCCGGCCATCGCAGTGGTGCCCGTCGCCATAGAAGGCCGCGCACAAACGAAAACGGCGCCCCGTGGGGCGCCGCATCGAAGCTCTTTCGGAACCGCTCAGGCGGCTTCGGAGATGAACTTCACCGCGTCGCCGAAGGTCTGGATGGTCTCGGCTGCGTCGTCGGGGATCTCGATCCCGAACTCTTCCTCGAACGCCATGACCAGCTCGACCGTGTCGAGGCTGTCCGCGCCCAGATCGTCGATGAAAGAGGCGCTCTCGGTCACCTTGTCTTCACCTACGCCCAGATGCTCGACGACAATTTTCCTAACGCGATCTGCGATGTCGCTCATGTCAAATCCTCATTCTTGCGGACCGTTCCGCATTTTCGTCCCTTGCTCATTCCGAGCGGCTCAGCCCCCGCTCGATGCAAGGGTCGCCGGAAACGAAGATCGCCCCCGGCCTGTCGTCGCCGCCTATAGCACAGTCTATTCCTTAGGCAAACGCTTTCGCAATGGTCCAGACACCGCCGGAGGCCACCCTTCCGGACGGCACGGATGCGGGCGTCAGACCATGTCCATTCCGCCGTTCACATGCAGCGTCGCGCCGGTGACATAGGCCGCCTCGTTGCTCGACAGGTACAGCGTGGCGGCGGCGATCTCTTCCGGCAGGCCCATCCGCCCGGCCGGAATCTGCGCCGAAATCTTCGCCTTCTGCTCGTCGTTCAGCTTGTCGGTCATGGCCGTGGCGATAAAGCCCGGCGCCACGCAGTTGACCGTGACCCCCCGGCTTGCGACCTCATGGGCCAGCGATTTCGTCATCCCGGTCAGCCCCGCCTTGGCGGCGCAATAATTGCCCTGTCCCGGATTGCCCGTCGTTCCAACGATCGAGGTGATATTCACGATCCGGCCCCAGCGCGCCTTCATCATGCCACGCAAAACACCCCGGCATAGCCGGAAGCCCGAGGTCAGGTTCACGTCAATAACCGATTGCCATTCCTCATCCGACATCCGCATGAAGAGGTTGTCGCGCGTGATCCCCGCATTGTTCACGAGGATGTCGAGCGACCCCATGGCCTCGATGGCCCGCTTCGGCAGCGCCTCCACGGCCTCCGCGTCTGACAGGTTGCAGGGCAGCACATGGACCCGCCCACCCAGTTCCGCCGCAAGCGCCTCAAGCGGCACCTCGCGCGTTCCCGACAGCCCGACCACCGCGCCGGCACCATGCAGAGCCTTTGCGATCGCTCCTCCGATCCCACCCGACGCGCCGGTAACCAGCGCCGCTTTCCCCGTCAGATCGAACATCGCCCGCTCCTCATCTTCTTCTGTTCAAAAATACTCCGGGTGGGGTCCGGGGAGGGCAGCGCCCTCCCCGGCTTCCGATCCCGGTCGTCTCAGCCCTTCGCCGCCGCGATGTCCTCCGGCGTGCCGATAGCCCTGGTCTCCGCTTCCCTGGCGATACGCCGGATCATCCCCGACAGCGCCTTGCCGGCGCCGACTTCCCAGAATTCGGTCACGCCTTTCGCGGCCATGAATTCCACGCTCTCACGCCAGCGGACGGATCCGGTGACCTGCTCCACCAGCAGGCTGCGGATGGTCGCCGGATCGGTCACGTCATGCGCCGTCACGTTGGTGACGACGGGAACAGCCGGCTCCGAGATATGCACATGGCTCAGCGCATCGGCCATCGCGACCGCCGCCGGCCCCATCAGAGCACAGTGGAAGGGTGCGGACACAGGCAGCAGGATCGCACGCTTGGCGCCCTTGGCCTTTGCGATCTCGACGGCGCGCTCCACCGCCGCGCGGTCGCCGGACACCACGACCTGCGCCGGATCGTTATCGTTCGCGGCCTGGCAGACCGCACCCTGCGCCGCCTCCTTCGCGACGGCCGTGGCGCCTTCGAAATCGAGGCCAAGCAACGCGGCCATCGCGCCAGCACCGACCGGAACCGCATCCTGCATGGCGGTCCCGCGCAACCGCAAAAGCCGCGCGGTATCGGCAAGGCTGAGCGCACCGGCCGCGCAAAGGGCAGAGTACTCTCCCAGTGAATGCCCCGCGACAAAGGCCGCCGTGCCCACCGTGATCCCCTCCGCCTCAAGCGCCCGCATCGCAGCGATCGAGGTCGCCATCAGCGCCGGCTGCGCGTTCCGCGTCAGCGTCAGGTCCTCCTGGCTACCCTCCCAGATCAATGCCGAAAGCTTCTCCCCAAGCGCCTCGTCGACCTCGTCGAAGACCGCCATCGCCGCCGGATATGCCTCGGCCAGCGCGCGCCCCATGCCCGTCACCTGCGCCCCCTGGCCTGGAAATACGAATGCGCGCGACATGCTTTTCTCCCCGTTGCAGTTTTTCTCCGCATAGCCTGACGGGCGGCGTGGCGCAATGCGGGACCGCGCATGGCGCCCCGCCTCAACGCCCGCGGGACAGCCCCCGCCTGCATTCGCATGACAGGCGAGCGAGACCGTGCTATATTCGCGCTTATTGCACAGCCATTTGTTTTGCCACGTATTTGGAGCTACCCATGTCCTTCCGACCGAACCGCGCCTTCGCGATCACCGCGCTGCTGGCAGTGGCGGCTGGTGTTGCGCCCGCCGCGGCGCAGGAACTGGCCGGTCAACTGCTTCAGCCGACCCAGCCCGCCCCGATCCGCGCCGCCCCTCCCTCGGGCTTCTGGCGTACGCCCGGAGAACAGGTCGCCGAGACCGCGATCGGTTCGGACTACCTGATCCTCGACCATATGGATGTCCAAAGCGGCCTCGGCGCGTCCCAGACCTGGGTGCAGATCGCACCAGTCGATCCGGTCACCCGCACGGTCGACCCGAACGCCTCCGGCTGGGTCTACTTCGGCGAGACCGCAACCTCCCGCAGCATGAACTTCGCGCCCGGATCGATTGATCAGTCGCAAAGCATGAACTTCACGCCGGGCAGCACCGTCACAACCCGCAGCCTCGCGGTGACGCCCGAGGCGGCAGCGCCCGCAGACACGGCTCCGCAACAGCCCATCATCATCCTCCGTCCGCAGGGGAACTGACCATGGAACCGGCATTCTTCGACATGACGATCAAGCTTCTGGCCCTCGCCTATCTGGTGCCGTTCATCGCCTTCTTGTTCGGCGTACTGATCTGCGACCAGCTCAAGCTGCATTCGATGCGGCGGCGGCGGCACCTCTGGCTTGTTTCCGCGCCCGTCGCGATGTTCACGATCGGGATGATGGTCTCTTCCACCAAGGTGAAAAGCGCCCAGAACGATGTCATCACCTACCAGTATGCGCATGTGACGGAGTTCGATCAGTACCTGATGTTCCTCGCCATCGCGATCTTCCTCGGTACGATGGCACCGACCACGTTCGACAGGCTGCGCGACAAGCTCGCCAAATCCGGGCCGGGCACCACCCCGTGACCCGCGCACGGCAAGGCTTGCATCCCGGTCAAAGGCCTGTATAAGGCCGCATCCTTCCGCATTCACGGGAACCGGCGTAGCCTCTCGTGGCGGGCAGCGGAGGGTCTTCGCCCGCCTATGAAGCCGCCTGAAAAGACAGGAGCACGCATGCCGCTTTACGAGCATGTCCTCATCGCGCGTCAGGACCTTTCCAACGCGCAGGCCGAAGGCCTCGTCGAACATTTCTCCACGGTCCTCGCGGACAACGGCGGCAAGGTCGTCGACAGCGAGTACTGGGGCGTCAAGACGATGGCCTACAAGATCAACAAGAACCGCAAGGGCCACTACGCCTACCTCCGTTCGGACGCCCCCTCGGGTGCTGTGCTGGAGATGGAGCGTCTTGCCCGTCTGCATGACGACGTGATGCGCGTGATGTCGATCAAGGTCGATGCGCACGAGGAAGGCCCCTCGGTCCAGATGCAGAAGCGCGACGAGCGCGGCGACCGCCGCGATCGCGGCGACCGCCGTTGATCAGAGCCTGAGGAAAGGAACCCAAACCATGGCGAACAAACCGTTTTTCCGCCGCCGCAAGGTCTGCCCCTTCTCGGGTGATAACGCGCCGAAGATCGACTACAAGGATGTCCGTCTTCTCCAGCGCTACATCTCCGAGCGCGGCAAGATCGTGCCCGCCCGCATCACCGCCGTTTCGGCGAAGAAGCAGCGTGAACTGGCCCGCGCCATCAAGCGCGCCCGCTTCCTCGCCCTGCTGCCCTATGCCGTGAAGTAAGGAGACACGACAATGCAAGTGATCCTTCTCGAACGCGTGGCCAAGCTTGGCCAGATGGGCGAAGTCGTCAAAGTGAAAGACGGCTACGCGCGCAACTTCCTTCTGCCGCAGGGCAAGGCGCTCCGCGCCTCGGAAGACAACATCAAGTCCTTCGAAGGCCGCAAGGCGCAGCTCGAAGCACAGAACCTCGAGACCAAGAAAGAGGCCGACAAGGTCGCTGAAAAGCTCGACGGTCAGACCTTCATCGTGATTCGTTCGGCCTCCGACGCAGGTGCGCTCTACGGCTCCGTCACCACCCGTGACGCCGCCGATGCCGCGACTGACGCGGGCTTCTCCGTCGATCGCAAGCAGGTCGTCCTGACCCGCCCGATCAAAGAGCTTGGCCTGCACGGGGTCGAGGTCGTGCTTCACCCGGAAGTCTCGGCGACGATCACGCTGAACGTCGCCCGGTCGATGGAAGAAGCCGAGCTTCAGGCCTCTGGCAAGACGATCCAGGACATCGCCCACGAGGAAGAAACCGCAGCCGATTTCGAGATCGCCGAACTCTTCGACGATATCGGCGCTGCCGGCCAGGACGACGAGGAACGCGCCGAGTAATCCGCGCATCCCACTCGAACACAGTCAGAAACCGCGCCGGCCCGTCCGGCGCGGTCTTCTTTTACGCCCCGCAGCGGGCAGTCAACGCTTGCCCGCCATATATATTTCCATAATACATGAATTATGGAAAAGAATCGCGCTATAACCTCCCTCGCCGCACTGGCCCACGATCAGCGCATCGACGTCTTCCGCCTACTGGTCAAGGCAGGCCCCGGCGGCATGATCGCTGGCCAAATCGCCCAGACACTGGCGATCCGCGCGAATACTCTGTCGAACAACCTCAACATCCTGTCGGGTGCCGGGCTGATCCGCTCGACGCGCGAAGGCCGCTCGATCCGCTACTTCGCGGACATGGAGGGGATGCGCGTGCTGCTCTCCTTCCTTATGGAAGATTGCTGCGGCGGGCATCCTGAACAGTGCCAACCCGTTCTCAATCAGATCGCATGAAGCCAACCGAGGTCCGATATGTCTGACAAGCTCAACGTCCTCTTTCTCTGCACCGGAAACTCCGCCCGTTCGATCATCGCCGAGGCCATCATGAACCGCGAAGGCATGGGCCGGTTCCGCGGCTTCTCGGCCGGGTCGACACCGAAGGGAGAGGTTCATCCCTACACGCTGCAACTGCTCGAGAGGCTGAATCACGACGTTTCCGGCTTTCGCTCGAAAAGCTGGGACGAATTCGCGACGCCGGACGCACCGCAGATGGACTTCGTCTTCACCGTCTGTGATCAGGCCGCGGCCGAGGAATGCCCGTTCTGGCCCGGTCAGCCGATGACGGCGCATTGGGGAATGCCCGACCCGGCCGCCGCCGAAGGCAACGACGCGGAACGGCACCTCGCCTTCTCCGAGACCTACCGGATGCTGCGGAACCGGATCTCGATCTTCGTGAACCTTCCGCTGCCGTCGCTCGACAAACTGTCGCTGCAAAAGCATCTGGACGATATCGGGCGCGACAAAGGCAAGGCCTGACCGCCAGTCCGAACCGGCCCCAAGACGAGGCGGCGCGGCGCGGCCCCCAGAACGGTTGCGCAACGCGCCCAATCCCTTCAAAAGAAGGCGCGCCCGTCGGCAAAGGATTCGGACCCGCCCATGACCATGCTCTCGACCTTCATCAAGCCGATGCACCGCGAGGGTTATCGCTTTGTCGGCATCTTCGCCGCGGTCACGCTTGTCCTCTTCCTGATCTGCGCGCCGCTGGGCTGGATCGGTGTCGGCCTCACCGTCTGGTGCTACTACTTCTTCCGCGACCCCGCCCGCGTGACGCCCACGCGTGAGGGGCTGATCGTCTCTCCCGCCGACGGGATCGTCCAGATGATCGGCGAAGCCGCCCCGCCGGAGGAACTTGGCCTCGGCACCGAGACGATGACCCGCGTTGCAGTCTTCATGAACGTCTTCAACTGCCACGTGAACCGGACGCCCATCGCGGGACGCGTGGAGAAGATCGCCTATCGGCCCGGCAAGTTCTTCAACGCCTCGCTCGACAAGGCCAGCGTCGACAACGAACGCAACGGTCTTGCGATCCGCCTCGATGACGGCCGCGCCATCGCGGTGGTGCAGATCGCCGGCCTCGTCGCCCGCCGCATCGTCTGCGAGGTCAAGGAGGGAACGGCGCTCCAGACCGGGCAGCGTTTCGGCATGATCCGCTTCGGTTCGCGCCTCGACGTTTACCTGCCCCAAGGCGTCGCCCCGCTCGTCGCGGTCGGTCAATCGACCATCGCCGGCGAGACGGTGCTGGCCGATCTTGGCTCCTCGGAGGCGCCCCGCCTCGGGGCGGTTCGCTGACGATGAACAGACCCGAACGGCCGGAAAACCAAAGTGAAAGCCTGCCGTTCATCGCGCTTGTCCCGAACCTTGTGACCATGCTCGGCCTCTGCGCCGGCCTCACGGCGATCCGTTTCGTCATGGCCGGACGGTTCGAACTTGCGGTCGCGCTGATCCTCTTCTCGGCGGTCATCGACGGTTTCGACGGGCTGATCGCGCGGCGCCTTCAGGCGACAAGCGACATGGGCGCACAGCTCGACTCGCTGTCCGACTTCCTCAATTTCGGGGTCGCACCCGGCCTGCTGGTCTACCAGTTCGCGCTGGCCGAAAGCGAACGCGCCGGAGGGTGGATTTTCGTTCTCGCCTATGTGAGCTGCGCCTGCATGCGGCTGGCGCGGTTCAACGTGGCGCAGAACCTCGCCGCAACGAATGGCGAGAAGCCGCCGGCACATTTCACCGGCGTGCCGGCACCGGCGGGGGCGCTTCTCGCGCTGCTGCCGGTCTTCATCAGCTTCGAGACTTCGTTCCACGCATCGGCGGCGCCCTTCGCCACCGGCTTCTACCTCGCTTTCGTGGGCCTACTGATGGCCAGCCGCCTGCCGACATTCTCACCAAAGTCGCTGCGGGTCCCGCGCGAAAAGGCACTCTGGCTCTATGTCGCCGTGCCGCTGGTGGCCGGCGCGCTCTTCACACGATTCTGGCTTTCCCTGATCGCCATCTGCGCGGTCTATGGCGTATCGCTGTTACATTCCGCTGTCAGATACCTGCTTGCAAGGCGCGGCTAGCGGCCATCACCCGGAAAGGAACGCAATGGAAATCGCGGCGGTAAAAACCTCGTACCGGTACTGGGCGCCCGTCTATGATTATACGTTCGGCCTGATTACCCGGCGCGGGCGCGCGCAAGTGGTCGACCATGTGAATGCCCGTACCGGCCGCGTGCTGGAGATCGGCGTCGGCACCGGTCTGTCGCTGCATCGCTACGGCAAGCATCTCGATGTGACCGGCATCGACGTATCGCCCGACATGCTCGACAAGGCCCGCCGCAAGGTCGAGGAGCGGAAGCTGACGCAAGTCACCCGGATCAGCGAGATGGACGCACGCACCCTCGCCTTTCCCGATGACCATTTCGACAGCGTCGTGGCGATGTATGTCGTCTCCGTGGTGCCCGAACCCGAAAAGGTCGTGGCCGAGATGGCGCGCGTCTGCAAGCCGGGCGGCGAGGTCATCATCATCGGTCATTTCGCCCGCCAAAAGGGCTTTCTGGCGGCGCTGGAACGGATCTTCGCGCCATTGGCCGATGTGATCGGCTGGCACTCCGACTTCGAGATGGAGCGGGTCCTCGGCGAGACCCGGCTTGAACCCGTGGGAATGCGCCCGATCACGCCGTTCGGGATTTTCACCTTCCTCGTCCAGCAGAAGCGCGCGGTGGCGGAACGCGCCGCCTGAGCCGGTCCGCGCCGGCCAGAGGCGTTCCTGCCAAGCACCGACGCCCACGCGATTCCGGATTGCCGCCAGGGGGGTCAGCCCAAACCACAAGAGGCCGGAACAGAAAAGGCCGCACCCGGACGGGTGCGGCCTTTGTTCATTCGCTGACAGGCGCCGGGCCAACCGGCACGAGATCAAAGCTCGTCAAGCGCCTCGACGGCCTTCTGGAGCTTCTCTTTGGTGACTTCCTTTTCGGTCACCTTCGCGCCCGCGACGACAAGATCGACGACCTTGTCCTCGAAGATCGGCGCGCGGAGCTGCTGCTGCATCTGCGGGTTCTTCTGCACGAACTCGAAGAAGGCGCGTTCCTGGCCGGGATATTGCCGCGCCTGAGCCAGCACCGCCTGCGTCATCTCGGCATCCGTGACCTCGACGTTCTCCTTGCGGCCGATCTCGGCAAGCACCAGGCCAAGGCGCACGCGACGTTCGGCCAGCGTCAGATGCTCTTCCGTCGGCTTGATCTCACCGTGGTCGTGGCCGTGGTGGTCGGGATTCTCGTCATGCCAAAGCTGGTGCGCGATCTGGCCGGCTTCGGCATCGACAAGGCTCGGCGGCAGTTCGAACTTCACCAGCTTGTCGAGCTGGTCGAGAAGCGCGCGCTTCATGACCGACCGCGCGGCCCCGGTGTACTCGGCCTCCAGCCGCTCCGAGATCTGACCCTTGAGCGCATCGAGGCTCTCCGCGCCGAACCGCTTGGCAAGCTCGTCATTGACCTCGGCCGGCTTCGGCTCCTTCACCGCGTTCACGGTGCAGTCGAAGACCGCTTCCTTGCCGGCGAGATGCGTCGCACCGTATTCGGCCGGGAATGTCACCGTCACGGCGACCTCGTCGCCGGCCTTCGCGCCGACAAGCTGCGCCTCGAAGCCCGGGATGAAGGAGCCGGAGCCGAGCTCCAGCGGATAATCCTCGCCCGCGCCGCCTTCGAAGGCCTCGCCGTCGATCTTGCCGATGAAGTCAATCACGACCTGATCGCCGTCCTTGGCCTTGGACCCCTTCTTACGGTCCTCGAAGTTCTTCGCGGATTTCGCGAGGTTGTCGAGCGCTTCCTGAACCGCCGCGTCATCGGCCTTCACGACCAGTTTTTCGATTTTCAGCTTCGCGACATCGACCTCTGGGATCTCCGGCAGCGCCTCGTAAGAGACCTCGACCACGACGTCGTCGCCCTTCTTCCAGGTCTCGCCGCCCTTCATCTCGACCTTCGGCTGCAGCGCCGGACGATCGCCGCTCGCCTCGAAATGCGTCTTCATCGCGCCGTCGATCGCATCCTGCATCGCGTCGCCCAGAAGCCGTTCGCCGAACTGCTTCTTCAGGATCGACATCGGCACCTTGCCCTTGCGGAAGCCCTTCATCTCGACTTCCGGCTGCGCCTCGGCGAGCTTTTCATTGACCTTCACGTCGAGATCGGCGGCAGGCACGGTGATCGTGTAGCTGCGCTTGAGGCCGTCTTTCAGGGTCTCGGTGACCTGCATTCCTTCGTCCTTTTATCCATGGTGCGGGTGGAGGGACTTGAACCCCCACGCCTTGCGGCGCCAGAACCTAAATCTGGTGCGTCTGCCAATTTCGCCACACCCGCGATGCCCAAAGAAGCGGCCCTGGCAAGGACCGCCCCCAAAATCCGCGTCCTTCTAGCAAGAAGCCGGGCGCGATGCGAGGGCAAAATACCGCGCCGGACGGATCAGAGGCCGAGGTCCCGGAACACCGCCGGAAGCTGTTCCGGCAGGTCCTCGGCGATGAGGCCGGGGCCGAACTTCAGCGCGCATTCGACATGGAGCCAGGCCGCCGTCTCCGCCGCCTGCATCGGGCCGAAGCCGCGCGCAAGAAGGCCGGTGATGAACCCCGCCAGCACGTCGCCCGACCCGGCGGTGGCAAGCCAGGGCGCGGCGCGGTCGTAATGGGCGGAGTTGATGCTGCACCGGCCGTCAGGGTCGGCGATCACCGTATCCGGCCCCTTGTAAAGCACGACACAGCCCGCCCGTTTCGCCGCCTCGCGCGTTGCGTCGACCTTGGAATAGGCCGGGCCTTTGGTGGCCAGGGCCGCGAGTTTTTCGGCGATATCGGGGAAGAGCCGGGCAAATTCACCGGCATGCGGGGTGAGGACGCAGTTCGGGTGAAGCGCCGCGAAGAGGCCGGGTTCACGGGCAAGGATGGTGAGCGCGTCGGCGTCGAGGACAATGGCGCGGGTGGCCCCCCACCCCTCTCCCCTCCCCACGAGGGGGAGGGGAAGCGCCTTCGCCGCGCCACCTGGGCCGGACGGCTGGCCGTCGCGGCTCCCCTCCCCCTCGTGGGGAGGGGAGAGGGGTGGGGGGACCCTGCCGGAGACCCCGAGCGCCGCCGCCACCAGCGCCACCTCCCGTTCCTGTGTCCCGAGCCCCGGCCCGAAGCAGAGCGCGTTGAGTCGCTTGTCCTCCAGCACGCGCCCCAACGCATCGGCATCGGCAATGGGCTTCAGCATCACCGCATCAAGCCGCGACGCATTCTCCGTCAGCGCCTCTGGCGGACAACCCACGGTGACGAGCCCTGCCCCGATCCTGATCGCCCCCCGCGCGGCAAGACGGGCCGCCCCGCCCCTGCCCGCGCCGCCGGATAGGATCAGGGCATGGCCGTGGGTGTATTTGTGGGCGCGTCCGTGTTCGGCTTTGTCTATGAACGCGTCAAAGCCGTCCACAAGGTATGTCATAGCGGCTTCGGCTCGTGCGTGCTTTTCCACCGCACTCTTTTCCACTTCAAAGTCAAACTTATCGCGAGCATTTCCACCGCCACGGACAAACTCGGCAAGCTCGGCAATCGCGAGCGCCCCCGAACGCATTTGTTGCGACGACAACATGTTGGCCTTTGGCAAGCCGATGTCTTTGACCCGAACGCGTGCACAATGCAGGCTGCCAAGATGGTGGCCGATACGCGCACGGTGAAAGGTAACGATCAGATCGTACCCTGTCTGGTTTCCATAGCCGCGCGCATTGACGAGCGCACGACCGCTGTCCGAGCACACACCACTCGGCATATCTACTGCCACATGCTTTAGGAAGCATACCGGAACAATTGAAAGAAAGCCGGACAGCGCGCGAAGGAGTTCATAGGAAAGAGGGCGCGTGAGCCCGGTTCCAAAGAGCGCATCCACAAGCACACCATCTTCAACGTCACTTCGCGCAGAGGCTTTGTAAGCCGACTCCTCAGTCAGTGCCGAAACCTCCCCCATCTTACACCACCGCTCATAATTCACCCCTGCATCCGGTGGCAGCTTTTCAGGGTCGCCGTAGAGGAAGACCTCCACCTCCCAGCCCCATTCCTTCAACAGCCGCGCGACGACGAAGCCGTCGCCGCCGTTGTTGCCCCGCCCGCAGAGCACGACCGCCCGGTGCGAGGTCGCATTCAGCTCCGGCCATTCCTCGAAGATCGCCTCGACCACGCCCCGCCCGGCGCGTTCCATCAGCTCAAGGCCGGTGACTTCTCCGCTGGCAATCGCGGCCTCTTCGATGGCGCGCATCTGGGCGGCGGTGAGGAGTTCGGTCATGGCTTTGGCCCCGTCTTTCACAAACTGCCCGGCCTTCGGGCGAAGTGCACAAAATTTAGGCAGACAGCCCGGAATCCCGGATGCAACTGCCCTGACGGGAGCCTAGCCAATTGTGCCGGTGCAGCGAAAGTGGTGACAGGGGCGCGACCGCAGGAAATTGACCCCGGGGAGAGTCGGCCCATGAAGAAGATCGAAGCCATCATCAAGCCCTTCAAGCTCGACGAGGTGAAGGAGGCGCTTCAGGATGTCGGCGTGCAGGGGCTGAGCGTCATTGAAGTCAAGGGCTTCGGCCGCCAGAAGGGCCATACCGAGCTTTACCGCGGCGCCGAATACGTCGTCGATTTCCTGCCCAAGGTGAAGATCGAGGTCGTCCTTTCCGACGACATGGTCGAAGCCGCGATCGAGGCCATCGTCTCGGCCGCGCGCACCGACAAGATCGGGGATGGCAAGATCTTTGTCTCGCCCGTCGAACAGGTCATCCGCATCCGCACCGGCGAGACCGGAGAGGACGCGATCTGAGTTCCGGGCGGGGCCCGGCCACCGAACAGCAACAGAAGGACTACAGAGATGAGCGTAAAGAACGCCCTCAAGCTGATGAAGGAAGAAGAGGTCGAATATGTCGACATCCGCTTCACCGATCCCAAGGGCAAGCTCCAGCACGTGACGCTGGTCGTGGACCTCGTGGATGAGGAGTTCTTCGAGGAAGGCTTCATGTTCGACGGTTCCTCCATCGCCGGGTGGAAGTCGATCGACCAGTCCGACATGAAGCTGATCCCGGATGCGAGCTCGGTCTATATCGACCCGTTCTATGCCGAGAAGACGATGTGCGTGCACTGCAACGTCGTCGAGCCCGACACCGGTGAACCCTATGCCCGCGACCCGCGCGGCACCGCCGTGAAGGCGGAAGCCTACCTCAAGGCCTCCGGCGTTGGCGACGCGGCCTATTTCGGCCCCGAGGCCGAATTCTTCATCTTCGACGACGTGCGCTATTCGGTGACGCCGCAGAAGGTGGCCTACGAGATCGACGCGCATGACGCGGCGTGGAACACCGACACCGAATACGAGATGGGCAACCAGGCCCACCGCTCGCAGCACAAGGGCGGCTACTTCCCGGTCAACCCGGTCGACGCCTCCCAGGACCTGCGGGGCGAGATGCTCTCGACCATGAAACGCATGGGCATGAAGGTCGACAAGCACCACCACGAGGTGGCGACCGCCCAGCACGAGCTTGGCCTGATCTTCGGCGGCCTCGTCGAGCAGGCCGACAACATCCAGAAATACAAGTACGTGATCCACAACGTGGCCCACGCCTACGGCAAGTCGGTGACCTTCATGCCGAAGCCGATGAAGGGCGACAACGGGTCCGGCATGCACGTCAACATGTCGATCTGGAAAGGCGGCAAGCCGCTTTTCGCGGGCGACAAATACGCTGACCTCAGCCAAGAGGCGCTGTGGTTCATCGGCGGCATCCTGAAGCATGCCAAGACGCTGAACGCCTTCACCAACCCGTCCACCAACTCCTACAAGCGCCTGATCCCCGGCTTCGAGGCCCCGGTTCTGCGCGCCTATTCCGCCCGCAACCGGTCTGGCTGCGTCCGTATTCCGTGGACCGAAAGCCCGAAGGCCAAGCGCGTCGAGGCCCGTTTCCCCGATCCGGCGGCGAACCCCTATCTCGCCTTTGCGGCGCTGCTGATGGCCGGCCTTGACGGGATCAAGAACAAGATCGATCCGGGCCCGGCTTCGGACAAGGACCTCTACGACCTGCCGCCCGAAGAACTGGCCGGCATCCCGACGGTCTGCGGCTCGCTCCGCGAGGCACTGGAATCGCTTGAGGCCGATCACGGCTTCCTGCTCGCCGGCGACGTCTTCACCAAGGACCAGATCGAGGGCTACCTGGCGCTCAAGTGGGAAGAGGTCTACGCCTACGAACACACGCCGCATCCGGTTGAATACCAGATGTACTACAGCTGCTGATCGCGGCGAAACCGACTGGAAAAGGGCGCCGTCAGGCGCCCTTTTTCGTTGCCCGCAACGCTGGCCGGGGCCGCTGTTCCGGTCTAGCCTGTCCCCGCCACGAAACGGAGGACGCATGACTAACGGGATTGGGAACGAAAGGATCGGCATCGTCGGACTTGGCCGGATGGGGCGCGCGATCGCCGAGCGGCTTGCCGATACCGGTTTTGCGGTCGCCGGCTGGAACCGGACGCCACGCGGCGATGCCGGCCTTCCGCCCGACCAGCTCTGCGCCGAGCTTGAGGCCCTTGCCGGGCGCAGCGACATCCTCGTCCTCTCGCTGTTCGACGATGACGCCCTTCGGGACGTTCTGGAACGACTTCTCGCGGCCGACCTGACGGGCAAGCTGATCGCCGATACCAGCACCGTGCGCCCCGACACGCTCGCCGCCTATTCCGCGCGCATCGGCGTGGCGGGCGCCGCCGCCATCGACGCGCCGATCTCTGGCGGGCCGGAAATGGTGACCGCGGGCGGGGCCGGCATGTTTCTCGGCGGGAACGAGCGCGACGTGGCGCGGTTCGCACCTGTCGCAGGTGCCCTGTCGCGTAGCGCCCGTCATATCGGCCCCCTTGGCGCGGGGTCGGCCGCCAAGATCGTCAACAACATGTTGCTGATGGGGTGTTGGGAGGCGTTGAGGGAAGCCGTCTCAGTCGGCCGGAAAGCCGGCCTCGACCCGCGTGTCATGATCGACTTCCTCTGCGACGGACCGGCCGCGAACGGCGCGCTGAAAGGCCGCCGGGCGGAGGTTCTGGGCGACAGCGACAGGGTCGGCTTTCCGGTGTCCGGCGTCATCAAGGATGCGGTCATGTTCCGATCCGTTGCCGAAAGCTTCGGCGTCGAAACGCCAGCCGTCGATGCGGCCCTGTCGGGTTTCCGTGACGCGGAAGCCGCCGGGCTTGGTCAGGACGACCTCGCCGCGTTGATCCGGGTCGCCCTGCGGGGCGCCTGAAAGCCGCGGCGACCGGAAGGGGCAAAGCGTTTCGGGTTTGATTGAAACGGCAACCATTGGAATTCGAACGAAAAAGGTTCGAACTCTGTTTTAGCGTGAACCCGGAACGCTTCAGGCCGCCAGCCGGGAATAAAGAAGAACACCCGCAGCAATCAGCGCCCGTTCCGCCGGGCGCCAGAGAGCGTTGAATGCGAAGGGGTCAAGCTGTGCTGCCGAAGCGATCGCCGAAAGGCTCTTGCGACCGTCAATCCCGACGATCAGCGGCGCGGCCGCGCGCGCAATCGCGATGCGGCTTTTCTCCGGCCCCCGCGTCAGGGTGAACTCTCCCGCGCGCGCGATCTGACGGGCAAGATCCGCGCCCCCCACCCCCTTGAGGTGAGGGACCGACGCCATGTCCTTGCCGGCCACCGGCACCACCCTGCCCTTCGGCACCGCATAGACGACATGGGTCTTGATCGTCCCGTCGAACTGTTCGGCCAGCGCCATGCGCCCGGCCGTGCCAAGCCCTTCAGGCAAGACCACGCCATCGGGCAGAAACCGCGCGGGATCGTAGAGTCCGGCCTGCGGCGCACCCGCGAACTCGAGCCCCGCCGCCTCCAGCGCCGCGATCAGTTCGGCGATGGTAAAGGGCCGGTCCTGCGAATGCAGCAGAAGGTCATAGAACCCGGCATCGCCCTGTTCGTGATCGACAAGGTGGGGATTGCGCCGGAACGGATGACCCTCCGGCAGCCGCGCATGGACAGCGCGCGCCGCCTTCAGCCGGGCCTTGGGATCAAGCCCGGCGGTCAGCGTGCCGAACGCCTCCTGCAACGGATAGACGCCCGACCGGCCATAGGGCGCGTAGACCATGATCCCCATGCCACCCTCCGGCGCGAGCGCGCGGGCGAGTGCGTCGAAGCCTGCCTGCGGCTCTGGCAGATGATGCAGCACGCCGCAGCAGTCGATGTAGTCGAAACTGCCGTAGTCAGCGGCATCGAGAAGGCTGCCGGTCTCGAACCGGATGCCGTCAAGCCCCCGGGCCCTCGCCCGCTCCTCCGCAATCTTCCGCGACGCGCGGGAAAGGTCGAGATAGGTGATCTCGTAGGGTTTGCGTGCCGCCGTCAGAACTGCGGCAAGCTGGATCAGCGCGTCCCCGGTACCACCCCCGGCGACGAGCGCGCGCAGGGGCCGCGACCAGTCGCGCATCCCACCCCACAGGAAATGATCCATCTCCAGCGGATGCGACGGCGACCCGGTGATCAGCCGCTTCTTCTCATCCGCCGGATCGCGTTCGGGATAGGGATAGGCCTCGTATTGTTCGCTGACCCTGTCCATCATCCGCCTCCTCGTCCTAGGCCCTCCTGAAGCGTTTCGGGTGTCGACTAAAACAGCAACTATCAGAATTCGAACAAGAAAGGTTCGAATTCTGACTCAACGCAAACCCGAAACGCTATAGCAACCAGCCCCGCCGAGGCAAAGCCGAAAACGGACGGCACCGATGTCGCAATCGAGCGGGACGCGACGGCAGCCGCATCCGATCCTTCGGCGCAACAACGGAGAAAACCGCATGAACACGCACTACTCCGATACGCGCAAGATCGACCCCACCAAGGGCGCGTCCTTGCCCGACGGCAGCCCGAATGACGCCAACCGGGTGGAGATCGGGCCAACCCTTCTCGCCTTCAACGAATGGGAGGCGGCGGGGCTTACCCTGCCAAACCTCGCCCGGATGCGGGAATATCGCTGGAAACGGCTGACGGATCACGTCGTCGCGCGCGGCTGGGGCGGCATCCTTCTCTTCGATCCGCTGAACATCCGCTACGCGACGGATGCGACCAACATGCAGCTCTGGAACACCCACAACCCGTTCCGCGCGCTCCTCCTCTGTGCGGACGGCCACATGGTGTTGTGGGAATACAAGAATTCCCCCTTCCTTGCCGAGCACAATCCCCTTGTCCGCGAAATCCGCTCGGGCGCGTCGATGTTCTACATGGCGACCGGCGACCGGGGCGAGGCCGCCGCAGCGGCCTTTGCCGCCGATGTCGCGGATGTGATGCGCGACCATGCCGGCCCGAACCGTCGGCTTGGCGTCGACAAGATCATGGTCCACGGCCTTCGCGCGCTTGAGGCCGCCGGCTTCACTGTCGAGGAGGGTGAGGAATGCACGGAAAAGGCCCGCGCCATCAAGGGGCCGGATGAAATCCTCGCCATGCGCTGCGCCCATGACGCCTGCGAGAAATCCATCGCGGCGATGGAGAAAGCCTGCCGGGAAGGTGTGCCCGGCGGCAACATGAGCGAGAACGACGTCTGGGCCGTCCTTCACGCCGAGAACATCAGGCGCGGCGGCGAGTGGATCGAAACGCGGCTTCTGGCGTCTGGTCCCCGCACCAATCCCTGGTTTCAGGAATGCGGGCCGCGGATCATCCAGCCGAATGAGATCGTCGCCTTCGACACCGACCTGATCGGCAGCTACGGCATCTGCATCGACATTTCCCGCACCTGGTGGGTGGGCGACGCGAAACCCACTAATTCCATGATCTACGCCATGCGCCACGCGCATGAGCACATCATGACGAATATGGAGATGTTAAAGCCGGGCGTGCCGTTCAAGGAGCTTGTGTTCGGCGGCCACAAGCTCGACCCCGAATTCGACCGGCTGAAATACGGAGTCAAGATGCACGGCGTCGGGCTATGCGACGAATGGCCATCGATCGTCTATCCCGATCATTGGCAGGACGGCGCCTTCGAGTATGAGGTCCAGCCGGGCATGGTGCTTTGCGTCGAGGCGCTCGTCTCGCCCGATGGCGGAAATTTCTCGATCAAGCTGGAGGATCAGGTTCTCATCACCGAAAGCGGATACGAGAACCTGACGAAATATCCATTCGACGAAAGGCTGATGGGGCTGGCCTGACCGGCCCTGACCGGCCTGCCGCTTCGCCATCGCCAGCCCCGGTTCGCTACCGGTCACCACTGCGTGACCGAATTGCCGCTTGCCTTGCCTCGCGCGGTCCCGGCCCCCACTCTCCACCCGAACGCGGAATAAGGAGACCCCGATGGCAACCGAACGCATCACCTTCCCAGGCCATTCCGGTGCCGAACTCTCGGCGCGACTCGACCTGCCCGAAGGCCCGCATCTGGCTACCGCGCTCTTCGCCCACTGCTTCACCTGCGGCAAGGACAACATCGCCGCCCGCCGCATCTCGGCGCGCCTTGCGGCGATGGGGATCGCAGTGCTGCGCTTCGATTTCACGGGGCTTGGTCAGTCCGGCGGCGATTTCGCCGAAACCGGCTTTCTCTCGAACGTGTCCGATCTTGTTGCCGCGTCCGAACATCTCGGCCGGCGCGGCATGGGGCCCGCGCTTCTGATCGGTCACTCGCTCGGCGGCGCGGCGGTGCTACGCGCCGCCGCCGCCATTGCCACGGCCCGCGCCGTCGTCACTATCGGCGCGCCCTTCGACCCGGGCCATGTCACCCACAACTTCGCCGGCGCGCTGGCGCAGATCGAGGCTGACGGCGTGGCCGAGGTCGACCTCGGCGGCCGCCCGGTCCGCATCGGCCGCACGCTGGTGGAGGACGTCGCGCGCGAAAAACTCACCACCGATATCGCGGCGCTGCGCCGCGCACTCCTTGTTCTCCATGCCCCGCGCGACGCGGTGGTCGGAATCGAGAACGCGACCGGGATCTTCACCGCAGCAAAGCACCCCAAGAGCTTCGTGACCCTGGACGATGCCGACCATCTACTGACCCGCGCCGTCGATGCCGACTACGCGGCGGACGTGATCGCCGCCTGGGCCGGCCGCTATCTGGACCTGAAGGCCGACCCGGCACCGAAAGGCGCTCCCGAAGGCATCGTCCGCGTATCGGAGGCCGATCCCGAAGGCTTTCTCCAGAACGTGCTGTCCGGCCCGCGCCACCACGCCTTCGCGGACGAACCGGCAGGTTTTGGCGGCACCGACCGGGGGATGACACCCTACGGCTTCCTCGCCGCCGGTCTTGGCGCCTGCACCTCGATGACGATCAGGCTCTATGCCCGCCGCAAGAAATGGCCGCTTGTCCATGTCCGGGTCGATGTCAGCCATGACAAGGTCCATGCCGAGGATTGCGAGGGATGCGAGGGCGGCGCGAAGGTCGACCGTTTCCGCCGCCACATCACTCTCGAAGGCGAACTTGATGCCGACCAGCGTGCGAAACTTCTTGAGATCGCGGACAAATGCCCGGTCCACCGGACGCTGGAAGCCGGCGCACGGGTCGAGACGCGCCTCGCCGACTGAATGGCGGCGCCTCATCCGTCACCGCGAGACGAAACGCCGCGACACCGTCATTCGCCGCGCGAATAGCGGCTGGTCATCGTGTAATCCTTGCGCGGGCCGGAAACGGTCCAGACCGCCACCCAGTCCGGCCAGCGCGAGAAATCGTAGCGCACCCGGTAGTCGTCGGGCGGGCAGGCATGCCGTGCCTCCGGCCGTGCCGGGTCGAAGTCGTGAAACGGCCGCCCGTCGCCATATGCGACCACGATCCGTCCCGCCTCCTCCCGCCAGAGATAGTCGCGTGTCGCCACCATCGCCGGTCTCGTGCCCAGCGCCAGACGGCCTTCCTCGCGATAGGCGAGTGCACCGCCGTCGGGTCGGAACACGGCGCGCCCCTCGAACCGGCCGTCCTGTCCGGACAGCCGATCCTCTATCAATCGCCCGATAGTCCATTTCCCTGCGAAGTCATAGAGTTGTGGAACAAAACTCATCCTTCCGGGTAGCGCCCCACCGCCATATTTTCGGACGCGCCGAAGAACCGGAGCCGCCCGCTCTCGCTGTCGCGCTGAAGTTCATAACAACTCCAGCTATCGGTCGGGGGCCAGTTGGAACAATAGCTGTCACCCTCTACCCGCCAGCGCCCGTCGCTGGTCGCCGTGCCGTCGCCATAGGTGGTCGTCCCCCCGTCGCGGAAGCTCTGCCGCGCGCCGTTCTCATATTCCAGCTCGCGGCCGGTCAGCGCCTCGGCGATCTCTGCCCCGGTCAGCGCCTGCCATTGCTCGGCCAGCGCCGGAGAGGCAAGCCCAAGCGCCAGCGCCACGACCAATCTTCGCATATTCGCCTGCCTCTGCTTGCCACACGATGCGCGCCAGTCTAGGACACGCCCGCGCGTCCCACAACGGAAAGGCAAGGCCCGATGATCCCCCGCTATTCCCGCCCTGACATGGTCGCCATCTGGTCGCCCGAGACCAAGTTCCGCATCTGGTACGAGATCGAGGCCCATGCCTGCGACGCGCAGGCCGCGCTCGGCGTGATCCCCAAGGCCAATGCCGAGGCGGTTTGGAAGGCAAAGGACGTCGAATTCGACGTCACCCGGATCGACGAGATCGAGGCCGTGACCAAGCACGACGTCATCGCCTTCCTGACCCATCTGGCCGAGCATATCGGGTCGGAGGACGCACGCTTCGTCCATCAGGGCATGACCTCGTCCGACGTACTCGACACCACGCTGAACGTGCAGCTTGTGCGGGCCGCCGACATCCTTCTGGCCGACATGGACCGGGTGCTGGAAGCGTTGAAGACACGCGCCTACGAGCACAAGGACACGGTCCGCATGGGTCGCAGCCACGGCATCCATGCCGAACCGACGACGATGGGCCTGACCTTCGCCCGCTTCTACGCCGAGATGAAGCGCGGCAAGGCGCGTCTGCAATATGCCCGCGCCGAGATCGCCACCGGCGCGATTTCCGGGGCTGTCGGCACCTTCGCCAATATCGACCCGGCGGTCGAGGAGCATGTCTGCGCCAAGATGGGTCTCCGGCCCGAGCCGATCAGCACGCAGGTGATCCCGCGCGACCGCCACGCGATGTTCTTCGCGACCCTCGGCGTCATCGCGAGCAGCATCGAGAACATCGCCATCGAGATCCGCCACATGCAGCGGACCGAGGTGCTTGAGGCCGAGGAGTTCTTCTCCCCCGGCCAGAAGGGTTCCTCGGCAATGCCGCACAAGCGGAACCCGGTGCTGACCGAGAACCTCACGGGCCTTGCGCGCCTTGTCCGCATGGCGGTGGTCCCGGCGATGGAGAACGTGGCGCTCTGGCACGAACGCGACATCTCGCATTCCTCCGTCGAACGCGCCATTGGACCGGATGCGACGATCACGCTCGACTTCGCGCTGAACCGGCTGGCGGGGGTTGTCGAGAAACTGGTCGTCTACCCTGAGAACATGCTGAAGAACATGAACAAATTCAAAGGGCTGGTGATGTCCCAGCGCGTGCTTCTGGCGCTGACGCAGGCCGGCGTCAGCCGCGAGGATGCCTACCGCCTCGTGCAGCGGAACGCGATGAAGGTCTGGGAAAAGGGCGCTGACTTCAAGACCGAGCTTCTGGGCGACGCCGAGGTCACGGCCGCCCTTTCGCCCGCCGAGATCGAGGAGAAATTCGACCTCGGATACCATACCAAGCATGTGGACACGATCTTCCGCAGGGTATTCTCCGACTGAGGCCGGCGGCACACGTTTTCGTGAGGCGTCGTTTTCAGGGCCGGTTTTGTTTGCGCGAACGGCACCTCGGCTGGCACACTTGCCGTAACGGAATGGAGGATGCCATGACGATCAAGGTACTTGTCGCCGCGCTTGCCCTCACCGCCTCGCTCACGCCCGCCATCGCGCGCGGAGCCTGCAGCGGACATGACCGGCAGGCCCAGATGAGCTGCGCTGACGGCAAGGTCTGGGACAGCACCAGCAACAGCTGCATCACGGTCGGCAGCTGACGCGCCCCGGGCGCGGACGATAACCGCGCCTTAACCGCTTTCGTGAGAGCGTTGCCTCCGGATCGTATTCGGAGGAACTGGCTTTTGAACGCCCTGACGCCTGTATCGCGCCGGCGCGACGGCGCTTCCCTATCCCCGACAGCACCCGTGCAGGCCGTGCAGAGCATGACAGGTCGCGAGAAGGCCGCGATCATCGTGCGCCTGCTCCTGTCCGATGGCAGCGAATTGCCGCTGCGCGACCTTCCAGACCATCTTCAGGCCGCACTGACCGAGCAGATCGGCTCCATGCGCAGCGTCGACCGCGCAACCCTGCGCGGCGTGGTGGAAGAATTCATCGCACGCCTCGAAGCGGTGGGCCTCTCCTTCCCCGGCGGGATCGACGGTGCGCTGAAGATGCTCGACGGCCATATCTCCTCTACGGCAGCAAGCCGGTTGCGCCGCCTCGCCAGCGCCTCGGTCAAGGCCGACCCATGGGACCGCATCGCCGCCCTGGATCCCGAGAAACTGCTTCCCGTCCTGACCGAAGAGAGCGTCGAGGTCGGCGCGGTGATGCTGTCGAAGCTCGCCGTGCCGCGCGCCGCGGAACTTCTCGGCAAGCTGCCCGGCGACCGTGCCCGCCGCATCGCCTATGCCGTCAGTCAGACCGGCAATATCGACCCCGAAACCGTGCGCCAGATCGGCCTGTCGCTTGTCGGCCAGCTAGAGGCGCAGCCGGTCCGCGCCTTCGAATCCGATCCTGACAAACGTGTGGGCGCGATCCTGAACTTCTCGCCCGCCGCCACGCGCGACGACGTTCTCGAGGGTTTGTCCGAGGCCGATACCGACTTCGCGCAGCGTGTCCGCAAGGCGATCTTCACCTTCGCCGACATTCCCACCCGGATCGAGGGCCGCGACATTTCCGCCGTCATCCGGGGGGTCGACCAGGCCGTGCTGATCACCGCGCTTGCCGGCGCGACGACAGCAGGCGACATGGCTGCGGCGGAGTTCATCCTGTCAAACACGTCAAGCCGCATGGCCGCCTCGCTACGGGAGGAAATGGCCGAGCGCGGCACTCCCCGCGACCGCGACGCCGAAGCCGCGATGACCGCGATCATCATCGCTATCCGCGACCTCGAAGCGGCCGGCGATCTGCGGTTGAAGGTGGACGAAACGGATACCGGATGACCCCGCCAACGGCCGGTGCCGCGGCGTCGCCGGACCCAGCTGGACCGGGCACTGGGCACCGCGGGCGGTTCCGTCGCTTGTGATCGAAGGTCCGCGGCTCTATGTCTTGCGCCGATGGAGGGCCGCGAACGCCCTTGACCGGAACCGACGGATGACCGCACGCACCCAGCCAAGATCGAGTCTCAGCCACCGGCTGACGGACGGCGCGTTCCGCCTGTTCCTGGGTCTTGCGCGAACCCTGCCCTATGACCGCCGCGTGCCGGTTGCCGGCTGGATCGTCTCCCGCATGGTCGCTCCGCTCGCAGGCTGGAACCGCCGGATTCGCGACAACCTCGCCCTCGTCGCCCCGGATATGCCGCCCGAAGAGGTGAAGCAGCTCGTCCGCACCGTCTCCGACAATGTCGGGCGCACCATGGTGGAGCTTTATTCGGGCCGCGAATTCGTCGCCCGGGTGCGCGACCTGCCGCTGACCGGGCCGGGCGCGGAGACGCTGATCCAGGCCCAGCGCGAGGGCCGCCCGGTAATCCTCGCCACCGGCCATTTCGGCAATTACGACGTCGCGCGCGCGGCGCTGATCGCGCGCGGCTATCGGGTCGGCGCGCTTTACAAGCCGCTGAAGAACGCGCTGTTCAACGCCCACTACCTCGATACGATCTCACAGATCGGAACGCCGCTTTTCCCGCGCGGGCAGAAGGGTATGGGTGGCATGGTCCGGTTCCTGAAATCGGGTGGGATGCTCGGCCTCCTGATGGACCAGCATATGGGGCACGGTGCCGCGCTCACCTTCTTCGGCCAGACCGCCCATACCGCGACCTCTGCCGCCGATCTCGCCCTGAAATACGGCGCGGACTTGATCCCGATCTACGGCATACGCCAGCCAGACGGACTGAATTTCCAGATCGTGGTCGAAGCGCCGATCCCGCATACCGATCCGCTGACCATGACCCAAGCCATCAACGACAGCCTTGAGGCGCTGGTACGTCAACACATGGATCAGTGGTTCTGGATTCACCGCCGCTGGAAATAGCTGCGCCTCAGCGCAACCGCGCCGCGCCGAGGACCGGACCCGGCCCGGGTTCCTGAACGATCACCACCACCGGCTCGTCCCCGCGCGCGACGAGATCGAGCGAAAGCTCCTTCGTCCCGTCCCATTCGGCGACCGTCTTCCAGTCGGTGACGATGTTGTTGTAGTCGAGCGTTCGGCCAGCATTCTCACCACGCCCGATCTGCACGCTCTGACGCGGGATGTAGCGGACAAGCTGAACCACCGCGCCGCGTTTCAGCGGGGTCGTGCTGCGTGCGCGCAGGCGGACCTTCTCGCCGCTGCGCTGAAGCGTCAGGGTCACCGGCTGCGCCTTTCCGCCGAACCGCCGGATCAGACCGTCAAGCTCGGCCGGGCGCGCGCCGACCAGATGGTCCATGCCGCCAACGATCATCTGCGGCGTATAGACCGTCCGCGCGCCGGCGACGCGGGCATAGGCGCGCTGCCGGTCGGAATAGGCGCGGTCGGCAAAGATGTCCTTCCAGCCGATATAGTCCCAGTAGTCGACATGCAGCGCCAGCGCGATCACGTCGTCGCGCCCGGCAAGCTTGCCGAGGATGGAATCGGCCGGCGGGCAGGACGAACAACCCTGCGAGGTGTAGAGTTCAACAACGACGGGATTCGTCGTGCCGGACTGTGCCAGCGACGTTCCCGCAACCCCGAGCCAGAGGCCCAGTGCAGTGATGATTTTCCGGCGCATTGGATTGTTCCGATCCCCTTGTCCCCTTCTTCGTAGTCAATCGGATCGCACATTGCCAATCAAGGTTTTGCGAGACCCCGTGATGGCGTTCGAGACCGGTTGCGGAAGTTTGTGCACAATGGTATACAAACGCGCGTAACAGACTTGATCGGCCCACGGCATTGCGGCACAACGCGGCCGAGACAGATCGCTGAGCCACTCTCAATGAGAAGGGAGACCCGAATGCCCATCGTCACCGGCCAGGACACCGCGAAGACCCGCAGAACGATTTCTGCCGGCGGAGCCACCGTAGCCTACTATTCGATCCCGGCCGCCGAAAAGGCCGGCCTCGGCGACTTTTCAAAGCTCCCCGCCGCGCTGAAGGTGGTGCTGGAGAACATGCTCCGGTTCGAGGATGGCGGCCGCACGGTCTCCGTCGACGACATCAAGGCGTTTTCCGACTGGGGCAAGCAGGGCGGCCAGAACCCGCGCGAGATCGCCTATCGACCTGCCCGCGTGCTGATGCAGGACTTCACCGGCGTTCCCGCCGTCGTCGACCTTGCCGCGATGCGCGACGGGATCAAGGCGCTTGGCGGCAATGCGCAGAAGATCAACCCGCTGAACCCGGTCGATCTGGTCATCGACCACTCGGTCATGATCGACGAATTCGGCAACCCGCGTGCGTTCCAGATGAACGTGGACCGCGAATACGAGCGGAACATGGAGCGTTATGTTTTCCTGAAATGGGGTCAGAACGCGTTCGAGAATTTCCGCGTCGTGCCGCCAGGCACCGGCATCTGCCACCAGGTGAACCTCGAATACCTCGCCCAGACCATCTGGACCGATACCGACCAGAACGGTGATACCGTGGCCTATCCCGACACGCTTGTCGGCACCGACAGCCACACCACGATGGTCAACGGCCTTGCCGTCCTCGGCTGGGGCGTCGGCGGGATCGAGGCCGAGGCCGCGATGCTCGGCCAGCCTGTCTCGATGCTGATCCCCGAAGTGGTGGGCTTCAAGCTGACCGGCGAGATGGTCGAGGGCACGACCGCCACCGACCTCGTCCTCAAGGTCGTCCAGATGCTGCGCAAGCACGGCGTCGTCGGCAAGTTCGTCGAATTCTACGGGCCGGGTCTGGATCACCTGCCCTTGGCCGACCGCGCGACCATCGCCAACATGGCCCCCGAATATGGCGCGACCTGCGGCTTCTTCCCGATCGACAACGAAACGCTCCGCTACCTGCGCCAGACAGGCCGCGACGAGAACCGCATCGCGCTGGTCGAAGCCTATGCAAAGGAAAACGGCTTCTGGCGCGGCGCGGATTACGATCCGGTCTATACCTCGACGCTGGAACTCGACATGTCCACCATCGTCCCCGCGATCTCGGGACCGAAGCGGCCACAGGACTATCTGGCCCTGACCGGCGCCAAGGCGGCCTTCGCCAAGGAAATGGCTGAGACCTTCAAGCGTCCGCAGGGCAAGGAAGTGGCCGTGAAGGGCGAGGATTACACCATGTCCTCGGGCAAGGTCGTGATCGCCTCGATCACCTCCTGCACCAACACCTCGAACCCCTATGTGCTGATCGGCGCGGGCCTCGTCGCCCGCAAGGCGCGGGAACTGGGCCTGAACCGCAAGCCCTGGGTGAAAACCTCGCTCGCGCCCGGTTCGCAGGTCGTCAGCGAATATCTTGAGGCTGCGGGCCTGCAAGAGGACCTCGACGCCATCGGCTTCAACCTTGTCGGTTACGGCTGTACCACCTGCATCGGCAATTCCGGGCCCCTTCAGCCCGAGATTTCGGCCGCCATCGCCGAAGGCGACCTCGTCGCGACCGCCGTTCTCTCCGGCAACCGCAACTTCGAGGGCCGGATCAGCCCGGACGTGCGGGCGAACTACCTCGCCTCGCCGCCCCTCGTCGTCGCCTACGCGCTGGCCGGGGACATGAACATCGACCTGACGACGGAGCCCTTGGGCACCTCGAAGGACGGCAAGCCGGTCTATCTGAAGGATATCTGGCCAACCAACAAGGAAATCGCCGATCTGGTGCACAAGACCGTCACGCGCGAGGCGTTCCTCAAGAAATACGCCGATGTCTTCAAGGGCGACGCCAAGTGGCAGGGCGTGAAGGTCACGGAGTCGGAAACCTATGACTGGCCCGCGACCTCGACCTATATCCAGAACCCGCCCTATTTCCGGGGCATGTCGAAGGACAAGGGCGCGATCCACAATATCGAGGGCGCACGTATCCTCGCCCTTCTTGGCGACATGATCACGACCGACCACATCTCGCCGGCCGGTTCCTTCAAACCGACAACCCCGGCCGGCCAGTACCTGACCGAACGGCAGGTGGCACCGCGTGAGTTCAACTCTTACGGTTCGCGGCGCGGCAACCACGAGATCATGATGCGCGGCACCTTCGCCAATATCCGCATCAAGAACGAGATGCTGGACGGGGTCGAGGGCGGCTATACGCTCGGCCCCGACGGCCAACAGACCTCGATCTACGAGGCGTCCGAGGCCTATCAAGCCGCCGGTACGCCGCTGATCGTGATCGGCGGCATCGAATACGGCGCCGGCTCCTCGCGCGACTGGGCAGCGAAGGGCACCAACCTCCTGGGCGTCAAGGCGGTCATCGCAGAGAGCTTCGAGCGCATCCACCGCTCGAACCTCGTCGGCATGGGTGTCATCCCGTTCGAATTCACCGGCGGCGACAACCGCAAGACGCTCGGTCTGAAGGGTGACGAGGTGATCTCCATCCACGGGCTTGAAGGCGATCTGAAACCACTCGCCGAAGTGCCCTGCACCATCCGCTACGCCGACGGGACCGAGAAGACGATCCAGATCAAGTGCCGGATCGATACCGAGGTCGAGATCGAGTATGTCGAGAATGGCGGCGTCCTGCACTACGTGCTGAGAAACCTCGCCAAGGCCTGATACGGCATCCAGCGATACCGGGCCGCGCCATCAGGCGCGGCCTTTTTTGTTGTGCGAGAACCGGTTACCCGGCTTTATTGACGCCGCCCCGGAAATTGTCGGCGCTCTCGCGCGGGCTTGTCGCGCTCTCGGCATCATCAACGGCCGCATTCCCCGGTTTTCTTGACGCTCTGCAGACGATCGCCCATGCAGGTGGCAGACGAGAAGACGGGACATTGATTTGAAGAAACTGGTTGATCGGTTGCCGTTCGTTCCGAGTGTGACGTGGCTGGAGACCGCAGGGCTGTTGATCCTGATCTACGCGACGCGGACGCACTGACGGCCGGCCGCCGCGGAGAGCAGCTACTCCGCGGCGGCCTATTTCCTTTCATTTCTGGCCGGCACTCAGCCGTCCTTCAGATCGCACCAGGCGCGGATCACGGCCTCAAGCTCGGCCCGCTTCATCTTCAGATCGGCGGCATCGGCAAACTTCATCGTACGCGCCGCCTTGCCGTCACCTTCCAGGCTCGGGAAGGTTCCGGGAATATCCGCACCCGAATGGAACATGAGCGAGGCGTGCTTGCGCGCCTTTGGAAAGAAGCTCGCGATATTGCCCTTGTAGGTGAAGGTCGGCGCCTGCCACTTGATGCATTCCGTCACGCGCAGGTCGGCCGCGAGGATCGCCTCGCGGACCGCCTGCACCAGCGCCTTCTGTGGATTGTCGTAATCCGCCATCCAGCGATCGACATCCGAACCGCTCATCCCTCGCCCTCCCCCGTCAAGACCGTCCTCAGTTCCGCAATCAGCCCATCGCGCATGACGTAGTGGTTGCTCCCGCGTCCGGCGCCGCCGGGCAGCGCGAGCGACAGGCAGGTCCAGTCCACCCGGATGCGCGCGCCGTCAGTTTCGACGTGATCGATGCGGATATGCATCTCGGGCAGCGGGCGCTCCCATCCGGTCGCCATCGCGGCCAGGATCGCCTCGCGCCCCTCGTGGCAGCGCGTCTCTCCGCTGAACGGCTCTTCGTAGATCGCATCCTGCGCGAAGACTGCGCGGAGCGTTTCCGCCCCGGCGCGCCCGGCTTGCATGGCCAGAAAGAAGTTGCTTACCTCGGCGGGTAGCCGGTCCATCGGGGGATTCCTCCATGTTGACAGAGAAAGGCAGAGCGGCGCTTGCCGAAGCGCTCGACGCGTTGCGCGATGGCGACCGCGCGCCCTGGGCAGCGCTCGCCCCCTTGGCACGGCTGCCGGGTGAAGGCACCGACGTCTCGATCGACTTTTCCGCCGAGGCCGATCTTGGCGCGGCACTGGTCGTGGTCCGGCCGGCCTCCGCGCTGCCCTCTCTCACGGCACGTCAGACCGCGGTGGCGGTGGCCTTGGCCGACGGCTTGTCGAACAAGGATATCGCGCGGCGTCTTGGCATCAGTCCGACCACGGTCAAGGACCATGTGGCGGCCGTTCTCAGGCGTCTTGGCGCGCGGAACAGGACGGAAGCTGCGGCACGTCTGCATGGCCTCAAGACTAGCGTCTGAGGCACCCGCGTCGCCACCCTCCTGATGGAGGGTTCATTCGGCTGCGGCGGCGCGTTCGATCGCGGGATAGATGTCGGTGGTTAGTACGCGTTCGGTGATCGGCCCGGCGAAGCGCAGAACGACGCGGCCCTTGCCGTCGATCACGAAGGTCTCTGGCACGCCGTAGAGACCCCAGTCGATCCCCATGCGCCCGCTCTCGTCCGCGCCGATGGCGGCGAAGGGATTACCGAGGTCATCAAGGAACTTCAGCGCCGCCGGCGGCTTGTCCTTGTAGTTGACGCCATAAATCGTGACGCCTTCCGCTGCGAGTTGTTCCAGGATCGGATGCTCTGCCCGGCAGGGCGCGCACCAGCTGGCCCAGAAGTTCACGAGCCGCACCTCGCCGCCGCGCAGATCGGCATCGCCGAAGACCGGCTCATTTCCAAGAGGCGTCACCACGACCGCCGGCGCCCCGCGCCCCTCCAGTGTCGACGGCAGCGCATCCGGGTCATCGCGGCCCATTCCGAGGACGAACATCGCCGTCAGCCCGGCGAAGATCGCCGGCGGCAGGATCATCAGCGGTGAAATCCTAGCCATGGCGCCCCATCCGCTTTTCCTGCGCCTCCAGCCGGCGGCGCATCTCCGCACCCTTGCGGAGCGTGATCCAGACCAGACCGAGGAGAAGTGCGATCGTAACCCCATAGGCGCCAAGCACGGTGCCCGCGTATTTTCCGAGCTCGACCATCACGCCATCCTTTCCCGCGCCTCGAGCGCACGAAGCCGGCGCGCCCGGATCTCGGTCCGGGTGCGCAAAAGGACGAGCGCCACGAAGAGAAGCACGAAGCCCGCCATGGAGACCCAGAGCGGGAAGGCATAGACGTCCGACACGTGCTCTTCCTTGTCGAGCGAGAGCGATGCGCCCTGATGCAGACCCTGGTTCCAGAAAAGGACCGCGTAGCGCGACAGGATCGCGAAAACCGAGCCTACGAGGCAGAGGACCGAGGTGAGGTCAGCCGCCGTGTCGGGGTCATCCACCGCTTCCCAGAGCGCGATATAGCCGAGGTAGAAGAGGAAAAGGATCAGGAACGAGGTCAGCCGCGGGTCCCATGCCCACCATGTCCCCCACATCGGCTGGCCCCAGATCGCCCCCGTGAATAGCGCGATCAGCGTCATCGTCATGCCGATCGGCGCGGCGGCCTTGGCGGCAAGAACGCTGACATGGTGGCGCCGCACCAGCCAGATGAGCGAGGTGACGAGCATCATCGCCCAGGCATTGATCGCCATCATCGCGCTTGGCACATGGATATAGATGATCTTGACGGTCGAGCCCTGACGGAAATCGTCGGGCGTGAAGAAGAAGCCCCAGACGAGGCCCGTCAGCAGTGTCACCACGGCCATCCCCGTCACCCAGGGGAGCGCCCAGGACGAGGTCTGCATGAACTTCTTCGGGTTCGCGTATTCCCAGATCGACATGATCGCCTAGCTAAACCCTTCGGATAGCGCTCTCAATACACATAACACGGAGCAGCCTATCGCAGATTGACGCGGATTGCCGCAGCCGCCGCGAAGGGCAGGATCGCGGCGGTGCCCGCCGTGATGCCCGCGAGCATCAGGAGCGGCGTCGCCGTCGCCAACCCCTCCGCCCCGCGTTTCGCGGCCTCGGCGCCGAAGATCAGCGTCGGGATGTAGAGCGGCAGGACCAGAAGCGAAAGGAGCAGACCGCCGCGCTTCAACCCCACGGTCAGCGCCGCGCCGAACGCGCCGATGACGGAAAGCGCCGGTGTTCCGACAAGGAGTGACAGCGTCAGCCAGCCGAAACCCGCCGTCGGCAGGTTCAGGAGCACGCCGAGAATGGGCGCTGCGAGCGTCAAAGGCAGGCCGGTCGTCAACCAGTGCGCCAGCGCCTTGGCCGCGACGGCACCCTCCAGCGGGATCGGCGCGGTGGCGAGCAAGTCAAGCGAGCCGTCCTCCCGATCCAGCGCGAAGATCCGGTCGAGCGACAGGAGACAGGCGAGAAGCGCGCCGACCCAGAGGATGCCCGGCGCGATGCGGGCAAGGACGCCGCCCTCTGGCCCGACACCGAAGGGGACCAGCACCGTGACGATGAGGAAGAAGGCCAGCGACAGGCCGAAGCCGCCGCCCGCGCGGGTCGCGAGACGCAGGTCGCGGAGAAGGAGCGCTAGCATAGGCGGGCCTCCGCCCCGCGGTGGGCGCCGGGGGCGCTGCCCCCGGACCCCCGAGGTGTTTCTCGCAAGATGAAAGGCGGGGTCATGCGAAGGCCTCGTCGAAGCCGCCGCCCTGCCCCGGTTCGGGATGCCGGGCGCGGAAAGGCGTAAGATCGAGGATCGCGGCCTCGTCCAGCCCAAGGTCGATATGGGTGGCCATGAGTGCCGCCCCGCCCGCCGCGAGATGGGCGCGGACGGACGCGCCAAAAAGCGCGACGGAGGCCGCGTCGAGCGAAACCGTGGGTTCGTCGAGAAGCCAGAGCCGGCGCCCGGTGACGAGAAGCCGCGCGAGGCCGAGGCGGCGCTTCTGGCCGGCGGACAGGTTCTGTGCGGGGCGCTCCTGAAGCGCGTCGAGGTCCATCGCGGCCAGTGCGGGCGCGATCCCGGACTGGCCGTAGATGCCGGCCCAGAAGGTCAGGTTCTCCGCCACCGTCAGCGTCGCCTTCAGCCCGTCGGCATGGCCCGCATAGGCCGCGCCTTCGGGTGGCAGGGTGATGCTGCCGGCCACTGCGGGCTGAAGTCCGGCGACGGCGCGCAAGAGCGTCGTCTTGCCGATGCCGTTCGGACCCCGGAGCACCATCGCCTGCCCCGCGCCGAGCGCGAGGCTCACCCCCTCGAGAAGGCGGATACCACCACGGGCGACGGCGAGGTCCTGGATTTCAAGCATCATGGCCACGGGGTTAGCCGATCCCGGCGGCAAGGCAAAGCGCCTATTCCACGGGCAGGAGCGCCGCCGCGACCCGCCGCCCTTCGGAGAGAAGCACGTTGTAGGTGCGGGCGGCGGCATCGCTTGCCATCGGCTCGACCCCGATCCCGGCCTCTTCCAGCGCCTGCCGGAACGCGGCAGGCGGATGGGCGATGGTCCGCCCGGTGCCGACCAGCACTACGTCGACCTCGTGCTTCAGTGCCAGGAGCGGAGCGGTATCGTCGAAACCGCCCCAGCTCTTCGCACTTCGTGCGGTGACAAGGACCGCGCCCCCGATCACCTCGCCACCGATCCGGAAGAAACCCGGCCCGTAGCCGTCGATCGGCGTGGCACCCTGGAACGGAATCTCGTTCAGCTGGATCATTGCCCGGTCACTTGCCGGTGGCGAACTGGGTGCCCGCCGGCCCGTCATCCTGCTTCGACCAGTCGCGCTTCACGCCGAGGAGAAGGACCACGTTCTTTGCGACATAGACCGAGGAATAGGTGCCGACGATCACGCCCCAGGTCATCGCGAACACAAATCCGCGGATCACGTCGCCGCCGAAGATCAAGAGCGCGATGAGCGCGAGCAGCGTCGTACCTGAGGTCATCACCGTCCGGCTCAGCGTTTCATTGACCGAGAGGTTGCAGAGGTCGCGCAAGGGCGTCTGCTTGTACTTGATCAGGTTCTCGCGCAGGCGGTCGAAGACGACGACGGTGTCGTTGATCGAATAGCCGAGGATCGTCAGGAGCGCCGCGATGATCGACAGGTCGAACTTGAGCTGGAAGAGCGAGAAGATGCCGATCGTCAGCGCGATGTCGTGGATGAGCGCCACGACCGCCCCTACAGCGAACTGCCATTCGAAGCGCAACCAGATATAGACGACGATGGCGAGCGTCCCGGCCAGCACCGACAGGACCGCTGTCCAGATCAGCTCGCCCGAGACCTTGGGGCCAACCGATTCTACCGACGGGAAGGTGATCGACGGATCGACCGCTTTCAGCGCCGCCTCGATGCTACCGATGATTTCCGGCGTGATCGCCTCGTCGCCTTCCTGCGCCTGGATGCGCAGCATCGCGACATGCTGGTCGGGTCCGAAGGTCGGGTCGTAGACCTCGCTGATCAGCACATCGCCGAGATTCAGCGGCGCGACCGCGTCGCGGTAGGCGCCGACATCGACAGGTTGCGAGGAGTCGGTCCGGATCGTTGTGCCGCCCTTGAAGTCGATGCCGAAATTGAGGCCGAGAACCAGCGTCACGAGGATCGCCGCGACGACCGCCGCAAGCGAACCGCCGAAGGTGAAGCGGGCCCACCGGAAGAAGTCGATATTGGTGTTTTCGGGGACGAGCTTGAGACGGAATGCCATGTGTTTGTCCCCTAGACCGTGATCGATTTCGGCCGTTTCCGGTCGAACCATGTGACGACGAAGAGCCTTGTCACCCAGATCGCCGTGAAGACCGAGGTGATGAGACCGACGACCAGCGTGACCGCGAAGCCCTTCACCGGGCCGGAGCCGAGGAAGAAGAGGATGAGCGCCGTGATGAACGTGGTGATGTTCGCATCGATAATCGCCGACATCGCCTTTTCGTAGCCAAGCTCGATCGCGCGCGCCGGGCCTTTCGCGGTCTTCATCTCTTCCCGGATGCGTTCGAAGACAAGGACGTTGGCGTCGACCGCCATGCCGACGGTCAGCACGATCCCGGCGATGCCGGGCAGCGTCAGCGTCGCGCCGATGGTCGACAGGATACCGAACAGCATCGCAATGTTGAGGCCAAGCGCCACGCTCGCGAAGACGCCGAAGAGCCCGTAGCTCGCGATCATGAAGAAGACCACGCCGACAAGGCCGATCACCGCCGCGATGCGGCCGGCATCGATCGAATCCTGGCCGAGTTCCGGCCCGATCGTACGCTCCTCAAGGAAGGTCATCTTGGCGGGCAGCGCACCGGCGCGCAGCAGAACCGCGAGATTGGTCGACGCTTCGACCGAGAAATTGCCGGTGATGATGCCCGATCCGCCCGGAATGTGCTGGTTGATGCGCGGGGCGGAGATCACCTCTTCATCAAGCACGATGGCGAAAAGCTGGCCGACATTGGCGCCGGTATAGTCGCCGAACTTCCGCGCGCCCGACGTGTTGAAGCGGAACGCCACGGCGGGCCGCCCGTTCTGGTCGAAGTCGGGTCGGGCATCGACCAGATCCTCGCCCGTCACCACCGGCACCTCGTCGAGCGTGTAGAAGACGCCGTCGTCGCCATCGTCAACGGAAGGATAGATCACGGTGCCGGGCTGGGCGATCGCGTCACCATCGGTTCCGCGCCCGATCACCGGGTGGAACGTGAGCTGCGCGGTGGTGCCGATCAATTCCTTCAGTTCGGTCGCCGATCCGATCCCCGGCACCTGGATCAGGATGCGGTTCTCGCCCTGGCGCTGGATCGTCGGTTCGCGGGTGCCGACCTCGTCGACGCGGCGCCGGATGATCTCAAGCGACTGGCGCAGGGTGCGGTCGTCGGTCGCCTGCCGCTCGGCCTCCGACAGCGTGACGATAAGCGTGTCGCCCTCAGCGCTGACGTCGAGGTCATTCTGGCCAACGCCCGTCAGCGTCACGATCGGGTTCGACAGGCCGCGCGCGATTTCCACCGCCTTGGCCATAGCCTCGGGCTTTTCGATCTGGATGCGCAGTTCCGACGGGTCCGACGGAGCCCGGCGGATGCCGCCGATCTCGCCCCGCGCGTCGGCAAGCGCCCGGCGCATGTCGGGCCAGAGCCCATCCATCCGCGCCTTGTAGACATCGGCGACCTGAACCTCGGCCAGAAGATGCGCGCCGCCGCGCAGGTCAAGGCCGAGATTGACGAGGTTCGAGGGCACGAAGGACGGCCAGAGCGCCCGGTCGGTCGCCTGTTCGGCCGTCTCGAACCCGGCGCGTTCGGCCGCGACCACGGCATCGTTGTGGCGTTCGGCACGGGTGTAGAACGCGTTCGGCAGCGCCGTCAGAAGACCGAGAGCGCATAGCCCCCAGATGACGATCCGCTTCCAGAGGGGGATGTTGAGCATGATCGGAGGCCCGGCTTCGGGGCGCGCAGGCGCAGAAGGATGCGCCCGGGCGACAGGTTACTTCGACGCGGCCGGCTCGGTCTTCGACAGGACCGTCGCGATGGTGGAACGCACGACGCGCACCTTCACGCCTTCGGCGATCTCGACCTCAAGCTCACCGTCTTCCTTGACCTTGACGACCTTGCCGATGATGCCGCCCTGGGTGATCACCTGATCGCCCCGCCGCAGCGCCTCGACCATCGCCTTGTGTTCCTTGAGCTTCTTCTGCTGCGGGCGGATCAACAGGAAATACATGATCGCGAAGATCAGGATCAGCGGCAGGAACTGCGCGAGGCCGGCACCGGCGCCGCCGCCGGCAGCCTGTGCATAGGCGGGAGTGATGATCATCGTAGGCGTCCTTTTTTCGCAGACGGGGCGTTCACCGCCCGTTTTGTCGGCGGGAACCTATAGGCGGGAAAGGGGCTTTGCAAGAAGGCCGCGGCATTCGGCGCCCCGCCGGATTTTTGACGGTTCAAATGGCTGCGGAGTTCGGGCATATGGGGCATGCCGAACGGCGTGACCATCCGAAGGATACATGACATGCACGACATCCGCGCGATCCGCGAAAACCCCGAACGCTTCGATGCGCTTCTGGCGCGGCGGGGGCTGTCGGGCATGTCCTCTGAAATCCTGACGCTGGATGAGGCGCGCCGCGCGAAGATCCTTGCGGCCGAAACCGCGCAGGCGGCGCAGAACGCCGCGTCGAAAGAGGTGGGCGCGGCGAAGGCAAGGGGCGATGAGGCGGAGTTCGAACGCCTCCGCGCGCTCGTGACCGAGAAGAAGGCCGAAGTCGCGGCCCTGAACGAAGGCGCCGCGGCCGAGGATGCACGCCTGCGCGACCTGCTGCTGACAATCCCGAACCTGCCGCTCGACGACGTGCCAGAGGGCGCGGATGAGAACGACAATGTCGAAATCCGCCGCTGGGGCACCCCCCGAAATTTCGATTTCAAGCCCGTCGAGCATTATGAGCTTGCCGGCGTGAAGCCGGGGATGGATTTCGAGACGGCGGCGAAACTTTCCGGCGCCCGCTTTGTCCTTTTGCGCGGCGGCGTCGCCCGCATCCACCGGGCGCTGGCGCAGTTCATGCTGGACCTGCACACCGGCGAACACGGCCTGACCGAGACGATCACCCCGGTCCTCGTCAAGGAAGACGCGATGTACGGCACCAATCAGTTGCCGAAATTCGCCGAGGACAGCTATCAGACCACGAATGGCTGGTGGCTGATCCCGACGTCCGAGGTCACGCTGACCAACACCGTCGCCGGCGATATCGTCGACGAGGCGGCTTTGCCGATCCGCATGACCTCGCACACCCAGTGCTTCCGGTCCGAGGCGGGCAGCGCCGGCAAGGACACGGCGGGTATGCTCCGCCAGCACCAGTTCGAGAAGGTCGAGATGGTGTCGATCACCACGCCCGAGACCTCGCTTGACGAGCACGAACGCATGACGAAATGCGCCGAGACGGTGCTGGAGCGGCTCGGCCTGCCCTATCGCACGGTTGTCCTATGCACCGGCGACATGGGCTTTGGCGCGCGCAAAACGCATGACATCGAGGTCTGGCTGCCCGGCCAGAACACCTACCGGGAAATCTCGTCGGTCTCCGTCTGCGGCGATTTCCAGGCGCGCCGGATGAATGCGCGGTACCGGGCTGCGGGCGGCAAGCCCGACTTCGTCCACACGCTGAACGGCTCCGGCCTCGCAGTCGGACGCTGCCTGATCGCGGTTCTGGAGAACGGCCAGCAGGCCGACGGCTCGGTCGTCCTGCCCGAAGCGCTGGTGCCGTGGCTGGGCGGCAAGACCCGCCTGACGGTCGAGGGGCAACTCGTTTGAGCCGTCTCACGTCGGGCCGCGCGCCGTGCTGACCTATGACGAGGTGATCACCGTCGCCGGCGTGCGGATACCGTTCGTGCCGTCGATCATTACGCCGCTGACGGAAACACCGCTGCGTGAGGGCCGATATGAGGCAGCCGAACGCCGCGCCTTGCGAAGCTGCCTTCGGCCGGGCGACCGGGTTCTCGAACTCGGCGGCGGTATCGGCTTTCTCTCGGCCCTTGCCGCCCTGACGCCCGGCGTCAGGGCGGTCACCACGGTCGAAGCCAATCCCCGCCTCATTCCCCTGATCCGAGAGACGCACCGGCTGAACGGCCTTGAGGGCGGCAAGGCCCGGGTCATCAAAGGCGCCGTGACCGCCGATGCAGGCGAGGACATCGACTTCTTCATTCGCCGGCATTTTCGTGGATCATCGCTCGATCCGAATCTCGGCACCTTCGCCCGCAGCGTGAAACAGCAGCGGATCGCCATCGCACCGCTTCTGGAGAAGGTCAGGCCGACCGTGATTGTCTGTGACATCGAAGGCGGCGAGGACGGCCTTTTCGATGCCGCGGATCTGAGCGGCGTGCACCACATTGTGATCGAACTGCATCCGAAAGCTTACGGCGATGACGGAATGGACCGCGTCCTGTCCGCATTCGCAACCCAGGGCCTGTTCTGGGACGAGGCCCTTCAGCCGACGCCGGGCAATGTGGTTCTGCTCGGGCGGCGGCAGGAAGTATCAGGTTAAGATATGATATCAACAATCTGATTTTAAATGAGAAATGTTCAAATTTAAATTCAGAACGAACCCGATACGCCGCCGTCAGCCCTTCTTGACCTGCGTGCCCCGATGCTTTCGCAGACGGGACGGCGTGTGGAACTTCCTGTCCTTGAACGGGTTCTTGTCGCCCTGATCGCGCATGGTCAGCCGGATCGGCGTTCCGGGCATATCAAAGTCGGAACGCAAGCCGTTGACAAGATAGCGGGAATAGCTTTCGGGGATCTGGTCGGTATGATTGCACATGACGACGAAGGCCGGTGGCCGCGTCTTCACCTGCGTCATGTAGCGCAGCTTGATCCGGCGGCCACCCGGCGCGGGGGGCGGATGCGCTTCCGTCATGGCGCCAAGCCAGTGGTTCAGCTTCGCGGTGGTCACCCGACGGTTCCAGACGTCATAGGCCTTCAGGATCGCGGCATGCAGCCGGTCGAGCCCCTTGCCCGTCTTCGCCGACACCGTGACAAGCGGCGCGCCACGAAGTTGCGGCAGAAGACGTTCGAACGCCTCACGCAGTTCCTTCAGCTTCTCGGTCTTGTCCTCTTCGAGGTCCCACTTATTCGCCGCCAGAACCACGGCGCGGCCTTCGGTCTCTGCAAAGTCGGCGATGCGCAGATCCTGCTGCTCGAACGGGATGCCGACATCCAGCAGCACCACGACCACTTCCGCAAAACGCACCGCGCGCAGGCCGTCGGCGACAGACAGTTTCTCAACCTTATCCGTGACTTTCGCACGCTTCCTCATGCCGGCAGTATCGAATATCCGCATCGGCGTGCCCATGAAATCGGCACTGACGGAGATCGCGTCGCGGGTGATCCCGGCCTCGGGTCCGGTCAGCAGGCGGTCCTCGCCGATGATCTTGTTGATCAGCGTCGACTTGCCGGCATTGGGCCGCCCGATCACCGCGATCTGAAGCGGCTTTTCGCGGGTGGGCTGGCGCGGCCCCTCCTCGCTCTCATCGTCCGAGACGTCGACATCGACCTCGGGCGCATGCTGCGCGGCGCGGGCCTCGAACTCTTCGGCAAGCGGGCGGAGCATGTGGTACAGCTCATCCATCCCCTCGCCATGTTCGGCCGAAAGCCTGAGCGGTTCGCCAAGGCCAAGCTCATAAGCCTCCAGTACGCCGGCATCGGCGGCCTTCCCTTCCGCCTTGTTGGCGGCGAGGATCACATGGGCGTTCTTCCTGCGCAGGATATCGGCGAAGGTCCGGTCCTGCGGGGTGACGCCTGCGCGGGCGTCGATGACGAAAAGACAGATGTCGGCCATCTCCACCGCGCGTTCCGTCAGGCGCCGCATCCGGCCCTGAAGGCTGTCGTCGGTCACATCCTCAAGCCCGGCCGAGTCGATCGCGATGAAACGCAGATCGCCCAGCCGCGCCTCGCCTTCGCGCAGGTCGCGCGTCACCCCCGGCTGGTCATCGACCAGCGCGAGTTTCTTTCCAACCAGGCGGTTGAACAAGGTGGACTTGCCGACATTGGGGCGCCCGACAATGGCGAGGGTGAAGCTCATGAGCCTGTTCCTGAAGCGTCGAAGCGGCCCGCATACACGGGTTTGGCGTCAGCGGAAAGCCCGAAGCTTGCCGTCGCGCGTCACGACATAGAGGATACCGCCCGCGACCGCGGGCGCAGAGGCCGCACCACCGGGCAGTTCGGTCGTCGAGACGAGCGCGCCAGAGGCCGGATCGAAGCTGCGGATCAGCCCGTCTGAAGAGGCGATAACAAGCCGCCCGCCTGCAAGAACCGGCCCGTAATGGGCATGGATTGCCTTGCGCCGCTTGTCCTTGTCCTTGGTGAAGTAGGGCAGATCTCGGCGCCAGATCTCCTCGCCCGTCTGGGCGTTCAGGCGCATCAGCTGGTCCTCATCGTTGACGAGGAATACAGCGCCGCCAGCAACCGAAACGGTGCTGAGCGCGCCGTCCGCTGCCGTCCAGACCGGCAGTCCGGTATCGGCATTGATGGCGGCAAGCCGGCCGGAAGAGGTGCCGGCATAGACAACGCCATCCGCGACAACCGGGTCGCCGGTCAGGTCAGTGACGGCGGCATAGGCTCGGCCCCGCCGCTTGCCCGCAACATAGGCCTGCCAAAGGCCGGTGCCGTTCACCCGGTCGACAGCGACCATCTGGCCCGATGCGAACGGGAAGATCACCTGCCGCTGATCGACCGCCGGAGCCGAGACGCCGGCCACGCCGGAAGCCGACGGCGTTCCCGGCAGCACCCATTCGACCTTGCCGTCAGCGGCGCGGACCGACCATGCCGTGTCATCGCGCGCGACGACGTAGACCCGCCCGTCTGCAGCCGCCGGCGCACCGCCGACAGCGGCATCGAAGCGCTGGCGCCAGGCGACATTGCCCGTCGCCGGATCGAGCGCGACCAGCTCACCAAAGCCCGTGGTCGCGAAAAGAAGCCCGCCACCGACGGCAAGGCCGCCACCCGACGCATCGCCGGAACGTTCGGAGGGCGGCGTCAGGTCCGCCTGCCAGAGCGTCGCGCCATTGGTCGCGGTCGCGGTGACGGTCGCCTCGGAATCCAGTGTAAAGACACGCCCCCCGGACACGACGGGATCGGCGGTGATCCGGTTCTTGCGGTGGTCGCCCTGCCCGATCGACGCGGACCAAAGCGCAGCAGGCGCGGCGGACAAGGCGACATGCCCGGGCCGATGCAGCGCGTTGCCGCCGCGATGGGTCCAGTCACCATTCACCTGCGCCGCAGCCAGGGCGATCGGCACGGAGCGGTTCTCATCTGCCGACGCATCAAGCGGGTCGCCCGACGCCGCGCGCAGTTCCTGCCGCGGCCCCTCAAGGATCACCTCACCTTCGGTGCAGCCAGCGACCAGCGCCAGCGCCACCAGAGCACCCAAACCTCGGCTATTCTTCACCTGCCTGCCCCTTCGTTCCCTGCACCCGGCCCACCCTTGCGGCTTCCGGGCGGATCAAGCCGCCTCGGGATCACCACCGAGGACTACAATCAACTGCGTCACCCGGCGACGCAAGCCCGCCGTCGCATCCGGTTCCTGGAGGGTCTGCCGCAACAGCGCCAGCGCCTCCTCGTTCTTGCCCGCCTCGACCAGCGCCAGCGCCTGCTGCTCCATCGCCAGCGGCCGGAACGGGGCGCCGGGAGCGGCCAGCGCGGCCAGCGCCGCGTCCCGTGCAGCCGGGTCCATGGCGGCGCCCGCCAGAATCACGGACTTCAACTCGGCTAGGTGCCGGTAGCTCACCGGCAGGGCCGGGTTTTCGGCAAGCGTCTTCAGACGCTCGGTCGCACCGTCGCGGTCACCACCGCGCAACGCCTCATCCGCCGCGAGAAACTCCAGGATGGCGCGTCGGCCAGCCTCGTCACCACCTGCACCCGCCGCAGAGATGGATTCCAGCGTCGCGACGCGCGCCGCCGGATCGTCACTGTCGAGCGCCGCAAGCACTGCGTCACCAAAGGCGCGCGCGGCGGATTGGGCGCGGGCCTTCTGCCACTCGGTCCAGGCCGCACCGCCGACGATCGCCGCGACGATCACGACACCGATCCAGCCATATTTGCGGAAAATCGCGAAAAGGCGGTCTCGGCGCACCTCTTCGGTGACTTCCTCGATAAAACTGTCGGATTCGCTCACGGCCCGCTCCCACCTTCCGGGACTGCTTCACGGCCCGGTATTCCGGCACTGTCTTACACGGAAGCGCGCGACCTTGCCAAGCCCGCCAGCCTTCAGTGCGGCAGCGTTCTGCGCCAGCGGCCATCGGCCGGAAGATCTGTCACCTCACCATCTCCGTCCGCCGGAATTTTAGGCCGCGGGATGCGTTCGCCCTCGTCTTCCTCTTCCGCGGACTGGCGCGCCCACATCGCGGCATAGCGCCCGCCCCGGACCAGAAGCGCCTCGTGCGTGCCCTCCTCGACCACCTCGCCCTTTTCGAGCACGACGATCCGGTCGGCATCGGAGATCGTGGAGAGGCGGTGGGCGATCGTGATGACCGTGCGCCCCTCGCCCATCGCCTTCAGACTGTCCTGGATGTCGCGCTCCGTCTGGGTATCGAGCGCCGAGGTCGCCTCGTCCAAGAGCAGGATTGGCGGATTCTTCAGAAGCGTGCGCGCGATGCCGACGCGCTGCTTCTCGCCCCCCGACAGCTTCAGCCCACGCTCGCCGACCCTGGTCTCGTAACCCTCGGGCAGCGACATGATGAAATCGTGAATCTTCGCGGCCTTCGCGGCCGTGATCAGCTCCTCGCGCGGGGCGTCCGGGCGGCCATAGGCGATATTGTAAAGCACCGTGTCGTTGAACAGGACCGTGTCCTGCGGTACGACGCCGATCTGGGCGTGAAGCGAATCTTGCGTGATGTCGCGCACGTCCTGCCCGTCGATCTTCAACGCCCCGCCGGTGACGTCGTAGAAACGGAACAGAAGCCGCCCGATCGTGGACTTACCCGAGCCCGACGGCCCGACGATCGCGACCGTCTCCCCGGCATTGATGCGAATGTTGACGCCTTTCAGGATCGGCCGCGCCGGGTCATAGGCGAAACGCACGTCGTCAAGCTCCACCGCGCCACCCGCGACGTTCAACGCCGGCGCGCCCGGCTTGTCGGTGATCTCGGCCGGCTGGCCAAGAAGGTCGAACATCTCGCCCATGTCGACCAGCGCCTGACGAATTTCGCGATAGACCGTGCCGAGGAAGTTCAACGGCATGGTGATCTGGATCATGTAGGCGTTGACCATGACGAAGTCGCCGACCGTCAGCGCACCGGCCTGCACCCCCATCGCGGCCATGACCATGACCGTCACCAGCCCGGCGGTGATCAGAAGCGCCTGACCGAAATTCAGCATCGAAAGCGATTGCCCGGTCTTGATCGCTGCCGCCTCGTAGCCCTTCATCGCCTCGTCATAGCGATCCGCCTCGCGCGCCTCGGCGCCGAAATACTTCACCGTCTCGAAGTTAAGCAGG
This sequence comes from Alphaproteobacteria bacterium, assembly GCA_030429495.1. Lineage (GTDB taxonomy): Bacteria > Pseudomonadota > Alphaproteobacteria > Rhodobacterales > Rhodobacteraceae > Albidovulum. The sequence continues at coordinate 384,174 of JAUIFH010000003.1, forward strand.
CTGTCCACGGCCTTCTGGTTGGCGTCGGTATCCTGTTCGTTCATCTGGCGGCGGATCTTCACCCGCCATTCGGTGATCTTGAACGTGTAGGTGACGTAAAGCGCGATCGTGACCAGCACGACGGCGGCATAGCGCCAGTCGAAGACCAGCGCGAAGATCACCGTGACCATCGTCAGTTCAAGGATCAGCGGCCCGACCGAGAGGAGCATGAAGCGCAGGAGGAACTCAACCCCCTTCACCCCGCGTTCGATGATACGACTCAACCCGCCGGTCTTGCGGGTGATGTGGTAGCGCATCGACAGGCGGTGGATATGGGTAAACGTCTCGAGCGCGAGCTTCCTGAGCGCGCGCTGGCCGACACGGACGAAGATCACGTCCCGAAGTTCGTTGAACCCGATTGAGCCGACCCGGGCGAGGCCATAGGCAACCGTCAGGCCAACCGCGCCCATCGCCAGAAGCCAGGCGTCGCCACGGACTTCCCCCGAAAGCGCGTCGACAGCGGCCTTGTAGAGAAACGGGGTCAACACCGAGACGATCTTGGCCAGCGCGAGCGCCGTCAGCGACAGGACGACACGGCGCTTGACCCAACGTTCCCCGTCGGGCCACAGATAGGGCGCGACCCGGCGCAGCGTCCCCATGCTCCGCCCCCAACCGTCTTTCACATGGGTATTGCCTGCCATCGGTCCGCCTTTCGCACGCTGCGCCCGGTTGATCGCAGGTTCCGTCTCGGGTATCAAGGCCATATTTCAATACTTCATGAGTAGTTAAAATATGGAACTGCGCACGGCCCTCGCTGCCCTCGCCGCCCTCTCGAACGAGACGCGGCTGAAACTGGTGCGGATGCTGATCGGTATCGGTTCGGACGGCCTTCCCGCTGGCGAGATCGCGGAACATCTCGGCATCTCGGCCTCCCGCCTCTCATTCCATCTGTCGACATTGGAACAGGCCGGCATCATCACCTCGCGGCGGGTGTCCCGGCAAGTGATCTACACCGCCGACGCGGCGGGAATCGGCGGCGTCATCGCCTTTCTTCTCAATGATTGCTGTCAGGCCGACCCAGAGGTCCGGGCCTGCTGCCTCGGCAAGGCGACGCCGCTCACTCCGCCGGATCAGGCACCGTGAATATCTGGCCGGGATAGATCAGGTCGGGATCGCCGATCTGGTCGCGATTAGCCTCGAAGACCTTCACATAAAGAACCCCGTCGCCGTAATTCTCGCGCGCGATGCGCCAGAGGGTGAAGCCGGGCTGCACCGTGACGATCGCGACACGTGTCACCGGCGCGGGCGGCGCGTCGCCGGACGGTGCTGTGGCCGCCGTCACAGCCGGCGCGACGGGGGCCGCGCTGCCGGTATCCACAGCCACCGATGCCGATTGCGCGATCTCCTCCGGTGCGCCGGGCGCCGCCGGGGCATCCGGCACCGCTGGTCCCGACGACAGTTCGGCGGCAGGCTCGGCAGCAGGTTCGGGCGCCACCGCCCCGCCCTGCCCGGAAGCGGCGCCGCCAAGGGCGGCGATGACCGTGTCAGGCGCCTCGCGCTGGAACGGCGTTTCGAACCGAGACGTCACGGTGCCGCTACCGTCGATCTGATCTACCCGCAGCACGTATCGCCCCGCTTCGATGCCGGACAGAACCATCGCCCAGCCGCCATCGGCGTCGATGCCCGCCGTGGCCAGATCGTGGTTGTCGAGGTAGAGCCGCGCGAACTGACCGGCCCTGCCGCGCCCGGCGATCTCGACATTGCCGTCGGCGCCGTAGCCGATCGTGTCGATGACGATGTTTTCAACCGGACCCGGTGCGGCCTGACGGCGCACGCCGGAATTGTCGACGATCAGGACCTCCGGCGCCGCATCCGCCTCAGGCGCAGCCTCATCTACCACGGTTGCCTCCCCGGCGGCGGCCTCGGCGCCGGGCGCGGCCTCCACAAGAGCCACCGGGCGCGCGACTGGCGCGATGATGACGCTCTGCTCGGACGCGATACGGGTTCCGTCGGCAAGAGTGGCCAGCAGCGTGACCACGCGCGGCTCGCCCGTCGGCTCCAGCGTGAATAGCGCCGCGAAGGCCCCGCGCCCGTCGGTGGATGCGTGCGTCACCTCCGCCCCGTCGATCAGGATCGCCACGTCGGCCGCAGGCAGGCTTCGCCCGGCGACAAGAATGGAACCATCAGCATCGGCGCGGACGGTGTCGAAGGACGGAGCTTCGGGCAACACGGCAGGCGCTTCGCTCTGGGCGGCCTCGTTCTCCGGCGCCGGCGCGGCATCGTCGGTCGCGTCAGCCGCAACCGGCGCGCTTTCCCCGGTGTCGGGCGCTGTTGCGGCAGGATCGGATGCCGGCTCAGGCGGCACGGCCGCCGCGATCGGGGCCGGTTCGGACGCTGACGGAGGCGTATCGTCGTCCGGATCGCCGACAAGGAAGAATGCGGCGACACCGACCACAACGCCGGCGGCAGCCCCCCCGGCCCATTTCAGCACCGATCCTTCCGGCCCCCGGGCCGTCTTCTCGTCCGTCATGAATTTCCCCCGGCCACACGCTCGTCGCCGGCGCGCTTGAGAGACCATAGCAACGCCGTTATCAGGGGTCAAAGAAACCGTTGAGCAGAGGCCGCCATGACCGCTTCCCCCAAATCTGTCTGCGTCTATTGCGGTTCGCGCCCCGGCGCCCGCCCGGCCTATGCCGAGGCTGCCCGTGCCACGGGGACGATGCTTGCCGCCAATGGCTGGCGGCTGGTCTACGGGGCGGGCGATGTCGGATTGATGGGAGAAGTGGCGCGCGCGGCCCAGTCGGGGGGCGGCGCGACCTTCGGCGTGATTCCCACCCACCTGCTCGACCGCGAAGTCGGCAAGCGCGACCTTTCGACCTTCGTCGTCACCGAAACGATGCATGAGCGCAAGAAGGTCATGTTCATGAACGCCGATGCGGTGGTGGTCCTGCCCGGCGGCGGCGGATCACTTGATGAGTTCTTCGAGGTGCTGACATGGCGCCAACTTGGCCTGCACGAAAAGCCCATCGTCCTGCTGAACACCGAAGGCTACTGGGACCCGCTCCTGTCGCTGGTCGACCGGATCATCGGCGAAGGCTTCGCCGACGCCTCCCTGCGCGGCTTCATCGACGTGGCTGCGACGGTGGGCGAGCTTGAAACGCTCCTGCGGAGGATGGGCGCGTAGCCATCAGCCGGCCACCGGCAGCGACCGCCGGCGGCGTTCCTGACGTAGCGATTCGAGCGAATAGACCGTCAGGGCGACCCAGATCAGCGGAAACGCGATCATGTGCCATAGCGTGACCGGCTCGGCGAAAACCAGCGCCGCGACCGCGAATTGCAATGTCGGGTTCAGGTACTGGACAAGGCCGACCGTCGCCATCCGCACCCGTTTCGTCGCGTAGGAAAACAGCATGAGCGGACCGCCGGTGACGACGCCGGAGACCACGAGGAGGAGGCTGTCGGTCCAGCCCTTCCCGAAGGCCCCGCCATCGCCCCAGTAGCCGCCATGCACGCCCAGCAGCCAGGCACCGGCCAGTGGCGCCAGAATCGCCACCTCGGCAGCGACGGACACGACCGGACCGGCCTCGATCCGGCGCTTCAGGAGACCGTAGAGGCCGAAGGTCAGCGCGAGGTAAAGCGCGATCCACGGCGCGGCGCCAAGGCCAAAGGTCAGGACCACAACGGCAAGTGCGGCAAGCGCGATCGCCGCCCATTGCCCTACGCCCAGCCCCTCGCGGAAGATCACCAGCCCGATCAGGACCGCCACAAGCGGAAAGATGTAGTAGCCAAGCGAGGCCTCGATCGTCCTGCCGTGCTGCACCGACCAGATGAATCCGAACCAATTTGCCGAGATCAGCAGGGCGGCAAGCGCGACAAGTCCCACCGCCCGCGTGACCAGCAGCGCCGGCAGCAGGGGCAGCCGCCGCTGAATCGCCAGCACGCACAGGAAGAAGACCAGCGACCAGAGCGTCCGGTGGGCGAGCACCTCGGGCGGCGGCACATGCGCCAGCGCCTTGTAGAGAATGGGCGAGAATCCCCAGACCACGCAGGCCAGGACCATCGCGAAAACGCCCTTCACCGCTTCGCTCATGCGCCGACCTCGATCAGCGTGATCTCGGGCACGACGCCGAGACGCACCGGCAGGATCGAACAGCCGATCCCGCCCGAGACGACAAGATCACGATTGCCTTCGCGGACATGGCCATAGGCGTAACGGTTGCCGAATTTCGACGGCACGACAGGTGAATAACCGAAAAACCTCACCTGCCCGCCATGCGTATGGCCCGAAAGTGTCAGGCAGAACCGGTCCGGCACGGTCGGGAAGATGTCGGGTTCGTGCGCCAGCAAGATCGCCGGTGCGTCATCGGTGATCTGCGCCAGCGTGCCGGGCAGATCGTCGAGGCCGCGAAACTCCATATGCCCCACCCCGATCGCCAGCTGATCGTCGAGGCCGGCCAGCCAGAAGGCCCCCGCCGCGCTGCCCTCGCCCAGTTTCTCCGCTTCGTTCTGCATGACCGGAACGCCTGCTTCCCGCAATAGCCCCGCGATCCGGTTCGGCCCGCCGCCCCGCGCCTGCGCGGGACGGTCGTGCCACCAGTCGTGATTCCCGAGAATCGCACGGACCCCCATTGGCGCGGCAAGACCGGCCAGAACGCGGGCGGTGTCCTCCATTGGCACCCGGCCCGAGATGAACCGGTGCCCGGCCTCAAGGTCGCCGAGGATGACGATCAGATCGGCGCCAAGCGCGTTGGTGCGCGCCACGATCCGCTCAAGGCGCTTCAGCGACACGAACGGCTCGCCCATATGCAGGTCGGCGAGAACGGCAATTTTCAGCGCTCCGCCGGTCCAGCCCGGCGGCGTGACCCGCCGGGTCTTCACCCGAAGCCGCAGCGCGGGCTCGATGAAAAAGCCGTAGGCCGACGTGAAAAGGCCTGCCAGGAACACGCCCAGCAGGCCCTTCAATATTCCACGCCGCGTGATCACCTCAGAGGCGGGACGCGACGTTTTCCCAGTTCACGAGCTTGTCGAGGAAGTTCGTGAGATAGGCGGGACGCTTGTTGCGGAAGTCGATATAGTAGGAATGCTCCCACACGTCGCAGCCGAGAAGCGCCGTCTGGCCGAAGCAGAGCGGGTTCACGCCGTTTTCGGTCTTCGTGACCTTGAGGGAGCCGTCCTTGTCCTTGACGAGCCAGGCCCAGCCGGACCCGAACTGGCCCGCGCCGGCGGCGGCGAAGTCTTCCTTGAACTTGTCGACGGAGCCGAAGGCCTCGGTGATCGCCTTTTCCAGCTCGCCCGGCATCTTGTCGCCCTTCGGGCCCATCATCTCCCAGAACTGGGCGTGGTTCCAGTGCTGGCTCGCGTTGTTGAAGATGCCGTTCTGCGCGACCGCGCCTGCCTGATAGGTGCCGCGCACGATTTCTTCGAGCGACTTGCCCTCCCACTCGGTGCCGGCGATCAGCTTGTTGCCGTTGTCGACATAGGCCTTGTGGTGCAGGTCATGGTGGTATTCGAGGGTTTCCTTCGACATGCCGAGCGACGCGAGCGCATCGTGGGCATAGGGAAGATCGGGAAGAGTGAAGGCCATGGCTCAATCCTTTCGCGCTGAGAGTGGGCTTACCTCCGTATAAGCGCGCTCAGCCCGCGAAGGTCAAGCACACCTGTACCGATCGGGACGGGTCTAGCCCTTCGACACCTCGACGATGCAACTGCCAAATCCGCTTTCGCTGAAATCGTAGAGCGGGACTGACGAGACGGCATGCGCTTCCTTCGTCGCCTTGAGATAGGAGAGTTTGAACTCCACCCGGGTCAGGACACGGCCGCTCGTCGGTTTGATATCCTTCAGGGTCCAGCCGAACGTGATGCGCTTCCCGTTATCGGCAAGCACGCGGGCCGGCACCGGATCGTTGACATAGTTCTTGACGAACGCATCCATGACGAAGGCCTGCCCCGTCTTGCGGTCATGGTGAATGAATATTTTGTCGGAGATCACGCGGTTGTTCGCCGTGACGTTCATCCCGCATTTGTAGAGCTCCGCCGCCTGCGCGGGCGCGGCCGCGAGCAACAGAAGCGCGGCCGATAGTATTGATTTCATGGATATTCCCCTGATGTAACGCGTAACAAAGGTCACGCGGCCCGCAGCGTTGTCAACCGCATTTCCCGGCGGAGCGGAAGTTCACGCGGCGGCGAATGATGTTAGACGTCAGAGATGGTGTGGAACCTCACCCCTGTCTTGAAGGCACTTTGCCTCGCCCTGCTCATTGCGGCCCAGACCGTAGGCGGTTCGGCAGCGGCAATGGCGGTGTCGGACATGCGCGCGGCGATCGTCGAGGCCGGCGGAAACGCGATTCATTCCGAACCGGGGATCCGGAACGGTAGCAACGTGCATTGCCCAGCGACGGCGCCCTGTTCCGGCCAGGGCTGCCCCAGCCATCCGTTCGCCCTGTCCCCACCCCAGCCCGAATTCGCGCGACTGGCCGGCCGGGCCGGCAGTCCGCCGATCAACCGCGATGCGACCCTGCCTCCGCTCAGACGCGTCGACAGCCTCCTTCGTCCTCCGAACCATTGGCGCGCGCCGCCTGCCACGGAACGAACGGCGCGGGCTGAAACGGCATGGGGCCGCCTCTCGTCTACAAGATCTACGAGCCCGGCCATCATGGCGATCAGGCATTCCTGCTCGCCGCGCAGAATGGCGTCAGGGCGCATCACTGGCCGTTCGGGAACATGCCGCCGGTAGAGGGGCTGACGGTTTCGGATATCGGCAACATTGTCGCCTATATCCGCGCCCTCCAGCGTGCGAACGGCATCAACTGACCGGAATGAAACGGGGGGCGTTCCGCCCCCCGCACCCCCCCGAGAGTATTTCGACCAAGAAGAAGATCAGGCCGGGAAGACCTCGCCGCCCTTGCGCGCCGAAACCTCTAGCAACCCCATCACATAGCCCGCAACGGAGCGGAAGGAGACGAGCGTGAATTCATCCGCGCCCGATTTCCAGAATGCCGCCGCGACCTGCGCCGCGCGGGTGCGGCGGATCTCGCCCTCTTCCAGCATTTCGAAATCGACCGGGCAGAGCTTCATCAGCGCTTCCGGTGCCTTGGCACCCCTGACGGTGAATACGGAACGCGCATCCGAGACATCGGCGACGAGGTGATGATCGCCCGCGAGTGCTTTTTCCAGCGTCTCGACGGTGGCCACGGCCTCGGCATAGGGGACGAGGATCAGAAGCTCGTCCGGCGACATCCAGGCGGCCCCCTTGTCGCCATTGAGTTCGATCCGGCGCGCGGCGGGCACGGCGGTGCCGGTCGCGGCCTTCACGGCCTTCTTCATCTTCGCCGACGCAAGATCACCACGCACGGTGATCATGCCACGCAGGCCGGCTTCGGCCACATCGACGAAACCTGAGTGAGAAACGCCACCCAAAGCGCTGACAGCCTTAGACATTCTGCTTCTCCCCTTCCTTGTCGTAGAAGACCGGATCGACGATCCGCGCCTTGACCACCTTGCCGTGGTCGACCGGGAAGTCGATGACCTCGCCCATCCGGTCGGGCCCATGTTTCACCAGCCCCATCGCGATACCCTTGCCGAGCGTCGGCGAATGGTAGGTGGAGGTCACGCGGCCCTGCACATTGCGCTGGCCGTTGGCGTTGTGGCCCTCGGCGACCGCATAGGCGCCATCCGGGATCACACCGCCGTCGAGCGTCTCAAGACCGACGAGCTTCCAGCGCTCGGGACTTGCCATGAAGGACCGTTCCTGCGCGCGTTTGCCGAGATAGTCGTCTTTCTTCTTCGAGATCGCCCACTGAAGGTTCAGGTCCTGCGGGATCACTGTGCCGTCGGTTTCGTCGCCGATCATAATGAAGCCTTTCTCGGCCCGCATGATGTGCATCGCCTCTGTGCCATAGGGCATCACGCCGAATTCCTCGCCCGCCGCGATCAGCGCCTCCCAGAAGGCGCGGCCTTCGGAGGCCGGGACCGCGACTTCGAAGCTGAGTTCGCCGGAGAATGAGATCCGGTGCACCCGGGCGCGGAAGCCGCCGAGCGTGCCCTCGCGCCATTCCATGAACGGAAGTGCCTCTTTCGAAAGATCCATGCCGCCGAGTTTGTCCAGCAGTTTCCGGGCGTTGGGGCCCGCAATTGCCACCTGCGCGTACTGCTCGGTGACATTCGCGGTATAGACCTTCCAGTCCCACCATTCACATTGCAGCCAGTCTTCCATCCAGCCATGGATGCGGTCCGCGCCGCCGGTGGTGGTGTGGCAGAGCCAGGTATCCTCGGTCAGGCGCACGACGACACCGTCATCCGAGAGGAAGCCGTTTTCGTTGCACATCAGACCATAGCGGCATTTGCCCACGGGCAGGGTCGACATCATGTTCGTGTAGAGCATGTCGAGGAATCTGCCCGCATCCGGCCCCTTCACGAGGATCTTGCCCAGCGTGGAGGCATCGAGGAGGCCGACCGAGTTCCGCACCTGACGGATTTCGCGGTTGACTGCATCATGGACGCCCTCGCCCGTGCGCAGGAAGCAATAGGCGCGGCGCCAATGGCCGACCGGTTCCCAATGCGCGCCATGCGTTTCGTGCCACTCATGCATCGGCGTCTTGCGCAAGGGCTGGAAGATCTCGCCCCGTGCCTCGCCCGCGATCGCGCCCATCGAGATAGGTGTATAGGGCGGGCGGAAGGTGGTGGTGCCGGTTGCCGGAATGGCCTGGTTGAGCGAGTCCGAGAGGATCGCGAGGCCGTTGATGTTGGAAATCTTGCCCTGATCCGTCGCCATGCCGAGCGTCGTATAACGCTTGGCATGTTCAACGCTTTCATAGCCCTCGCGCGCCGCAAGCTGCACGTCCGACACCTTCACGTCGTTCTGTGGGTCGAGCCACATCTTGAAGCGGAGCGCCGGACCCGCGCCCTGCGGCATGATCCAGACCGGCATGATCGGTTCTTCGGCCTCGGACACGGCGCCGGGCGCGGTTCCCCTGCCACCCACGGCCTTGTGGGCATCCTCCAGGACGTCGGCCGCCGAAAGGTGTCCATTGGCAGACCCGATGGCCGTCACCATCGCTTCGCCGTCCGCGCCGGTGGCCGGGCGGGCGGGGTCGGGGCGGAACATGGCCTGCGCGCCGTCCCAGTTCAGCTTGCCGCCGCAATGGGACCAGAGATGAACGACAGGCGACCAGCCGCCGGACATCGCGACCGCGTCACAGGCGATGGTTTCAAGTTCGGCCCCCTCGCCCGCCTGAAGGCAGACCGAGACGCCGGTGACCCGCTTGCCGCCCTTGACCTTGGCGATGCCCTTGCCTTCCAGCACCTTGACACCGCGCGCCCGCACCGCGTCGGGCAGGTCGCCCTTGGCCTCGGGTCGCGCGTCGATCACGGCGGGAACCGCGAGCCCTGCATCAAGTAGCGCCAGCGCGGTGCGGTAGGCGTCGTCATTGTTGGTGACGATGACGGTGCGGTCGCCCGGGCTGACGGCCCAGTTGACGACGTAGTCGCGCACGGCCGAAGCCAGCATGACACCCGGAATGTCGTTGCCCGCGAAGCTCAGGGGCCGTTCGATCGCGCCTGTCGCGGTGACGATGTGACCGGCGCGCATGCGCCACAGGCGGTGACGCGGACGGCCATCGCCCGGCGTGTGGTCAGCGATGCGCTCATACATCAGAAGATAGCCGTGGTCGTAGAGACCCGATGCCATCGTGCGGCTTCGAAGGGTGACATTCTCCATGCCTTCAAGGGCTTGGAGTGTCTCCTTCACCCAGGCATCGGCATCCTGGCCTTCGATCTGCACACCGTCGACGACGGCGCGCCCCCCCCAGTTGGGGGTCTGTTCGATCAGCCAGACACGCTTGCCCTGTTTGCCCGCGGCCAAGGCGGCGGCCAGACCGGCGATACCGCCACCGACGATCACCAGATCGGCGAAGGCATAGGCGTATTCATAGCGGTCCTCATCCCGCGCCTCCGGCACCTTGCCGAGGCCCGCCGATTGGCGGATGAAGGGCTCGAAGACGTGTTTCCACGCGAAACGCGGGAACATGAAGGTCTTGTAGTAAAAGCCCGCCGGCAGGAAGCGATAGAACTTGTCGTTGATCGCGCCCACGTCGAATTCAAGGCTCGGCCAGTGGTTCTGGCTGGCCGTCATCGCGCCGTCGAACAGCTCGGTCGTCGTGGTGCGCTGGTTCGGTTCGAACCTTCCGCCCTCACCCAGACCCACCAGAGCGTTCGGCTCTTCGGCCCCGCTCGACATGATGCCACGCGGGCGATGGTATTTGAACGAGCGGCCAACCAGCATCTGGTCGGCGCCGAGAAGGGCCGAGGCCAGCGTATCGCCCGCATAGCCTTGCATCTTCCTGCCGTTGAAGGTGAAGGACATCGGCTGGGAACGGTCGATCAGGCGGCCGCCTTTCTGAAGACGCGTGCTCATTTGTAGCCCTCCCAACCGGCGCGTTTCGCCTTGATCTTCGCTTGCAGGTCGGCAGGCGGCTCCTTGGACTGCGCCGGATAGGTGCCGAAAACCTCAAGCGTCGCGGTGCAGCGGGCGGCGAGGAACCACTTGCCGCAGCCATAGGCATGGCGCCAGCGTTCGAAATGCACGCCCTTGGGGTTCTTGCGGCTGAACATGTAGCCGTCGAACTCTTCGTCGGTCGAGCCCGGCCCGTAGCGCTTCAGATGCGCCTCACCACCAGCCTGCAATTCGGTCTCATCGGCCTTCACGCCGCAACAGGGGCATTCAAGGATCAGCATGTCGTAGTCCTTTCGGAAGCCGGCCGGGGGCTCTGCCCCCGGACCCCCGGGATATTTGTGCCAAATGGAAGGGACATCAGTGCGCCACCCCGGCGGCGACGCTTTCATCAATGAACTTGCCCTCCCGGAAGCGGTACATGGAGAATTCCTCGGCCAGGGGCGACGCGCCCCGCGCCATCAGTTCCGCCATGGCCCAGCCTGACCCTGGGATCGACTTGAAGCCGCCGGTGCCCCAGCCGCAATTGACGAAGATGCCATCGACAGGCGTCTTCGAGATCAGCGGCGAACGGTCGCCGGTCATGTCGACGATCCCGCCCCACTGACGCAGGTTCTTCAGCCGCGAGATCATCGGGAACGTCTCGACCAGTGCCCGCACGGTTTCCTCGATATGGTGGAACGACCCGCGCTGGGTGTAGTTGTTGAACCCGTCGGTGCCGCCGCCGATCACCATCTCGCCCTTGTCGGACTGCGACATGTAGCCGTGGACGGTGTTGGCCATCACGACCACATCCATGCAGGGCTTGATCGGCTCGGAGACGAGCGCCTGAAGCGCGAGGCTTTCAATCGGCAGGCGGAACCCGGCCATCTCGGCCAGAACCGATGAATGACCAGCGACGACCATGCCGAGCTTGCCGCAGTCGATGGCGCCTTTCGACGTGTCGATACCCACCACCTTTCCGCCTTCGGTCCGCACGCCCGTCACTTCGCATTGCTGGATCACATCCATGCCCATCTGCGAACAGGCCCGCGCATAGCCCCAGGCCACGGCATCGTGCCGCGCGGTGCCGCCGCGCGCCTGATAGAGCGCGCCGAGGATCGGATAGCGGGGGCCGTTGATATTGATGATCGGGACGAGTTCCTTGACGCGCTCGGGACTGATCCACTCGGTCGAGACGCCTTGCAGGTTGTTTGCGTGCACCGTGCGCTTGTAGCCCCTGACCTCATGCTCGGTCTGGCCCAGCATCAGAAGGCCGCGGGGGCTGAACATGACGTTGTAGTTCAGGTCCTGGGACATCGTCTCGTAAAGCGAGCGCGCCTTTTCATAGATCGCGGCCGACGGGTCCTGAAGGTAGTTGGAGCGGATGATCGTGGTGTTGCGGCCGGTATTGCCGCCGCCCAGCCAGCCCTTCTCGATGATCGCGACATTGGTGATGCCGTAATTCTTGCCGAGGTAATAGGCCGAGGCGAGGCCATGGCCGCCTGCCCCAACGATCACAACATCGTATTTCTTCTTCGGCGCGGGCGAGCCCCAGGCGCGTTCCCAGCCGAGATGATAGTTCATCGCCTCACGTGCGACGGCAAAAGCCGAATACCGTTTCATGGCCATGACGAATCCCCTTTCGGGCAGAACTTCCACCTATCGCGGCTTGATGGATCGGCGGGCGATTTTCAACAGGCTGGCAAGCGGCCTTATTGGGAAAAATACGACATTCGCCCCCTTCTGCGACATCTGGACCGCCTGCAACACCGGCAAATGCCCTTCCGTGCCGCCGATGGAACGCTTAGATGGGACCGAAAGGCGGAGGCTTCATGCTGTTCTGGATCGTATCGTTCGCCCTCGCGGCGCTCGTTGCTGCGCTTTTGCTCCGCGCGCTGGCGGCGGGCGGCGGTGACGCGGGCGGCAATGCCGATCTCGGTGTCTATCGCGACCAGCTTGCCGAGGTGGACCGCGACCTCGCAAGGGGCGTGATTGACACGGCCGAGGCCGAACGCGCGCGGGTAGAAATCTCGCGCCGCATCCTTGATGCCGACCGCACGGGCGGCGGCGCGGGCACGGTTACGGGATCGCGGATCATTCCGGTCGTGGCATTGGCGCTGGCGCTTGCGGCGTCCGTCGGCCTCTACCTCAAGATCGGCGCGCCGGGCTATCCGGACCTGCCGATCGCCGATCGGATCGCCCGGGCCGAAAGCCTGCGCGCGGACCGCCCGTCGCAGGCCGAGGCCGAGGCCGGGGCGCCCCCCGCGCCCGCGCGGGCAGAGCCAGAGGCGTCCTACCTCGCGCTGATGGAGCGGCTGCGCGCGGCGGTCGCGGAGAACCCCGGTGATGTGACCGGGCAGCGGCTGCTGGCGCGGAACGAGGCGGCGCTGGGCAATTTCGCCGACGCGGCGAAGGCACAGGCGCAGGTGGTCGCGCTTGCAGGTGGGGCCGCCACCGCGACTGACTACGCGACGCTTGCCGACAACTACATCCTTGCCACGGGGGGCTATGTCTCACCCGAGGCAGAGAGTGCGCTCACCAAGGCGCTGGAGCGCGATCCGAAGAACGGCACAGCGCGGTTCTACACCGGCCTGATGTGGGCGCAGACGGGGCGGCCGGACCTCGCCTTCCGCTTCTGGCGCGCACTTCTGGAGGAGGGCCCGGAAGATGCGCCCTGGATCCCGCCGATCCGCGACCAGATCGACCTGCTGGCCCGCGCGGCTGGCGTCAACTACACGCCGCCCGCGACCACCAGCCTTGCCGGGCCTAGTGCCGCGGATGTCGCTGCTGCCGCCGACATGACGGCAGAGGAGCGTCAGGCGATGATCCGCACGATGGTCGAGGGGCTTTCCGACCGTCTTGCCACCGAAGGCGGCAGCGCGGAGGAATGGGCACGGCTCATCTTCGCGCTCGCCCAACTGGGCGAGATCGACCGCGCGAAAGCGGTCTGGACCGAGGCGCAGACCCGCTTTGCCGAGCATCAGGACGATCTTGCCGCGATCCGGGCCTCGGCCGAACGCGCGGGCATCGTTGAATGATCTTCGAGGCGATCGAGACCTTTGCCGACGCCCTGCCCCGCGACCGGGCCCTGGCGGGGCTCGACCTTGGCACCAAGACCATCGGCGTCGCGGTGTCCGACCGGCGGCTGTCGGTCGCGACGCCGCTTGAAACCATCAAGCGCACCAAGTTCACCAAGGATGCCGAGGCGCTGCTGGCGATCTGCGCGAAGCGCGAGATCGGCGGGCTGGTGCTCGGCCTGCCCTTCAACATGGACGGGACCGAAGGCCCGCGCTGCCAATCGACCCGCGCCTTCGCCCGCAACCTCGAACGGCTGACCGACCTGCCGATCACCTTCTGGGACGAGCGCCTTTCGACCGTCGCCGCCGAACGCGCGCTGCTGGAGGCGGATACGACACGCAAGCGTCGCTCCGAGGTGATCGACCACGTCGCGGCCGGGTATATTCTTCAGGGTGCGCTCGACCGGATCGGGCATCTGAGGCGGAACCAATGAGTGACGAGGTCTGGAAACGACCAGAGGTGGACAGCCCCTGCATCAAGGTCTGCGTCGTGCACCCGACCGAGCGGATCTGCGTGGGCTGCTACCGCTCCATCGACGAGATCGCCGGCTGGGGCCGGATGAGCGTCGAGGAGCGGCGCGCGGTCATGGCGGAACTGCCCGCACGCGCACCGCGTCTGCGCCAGCGTCGCGGCGGGCGTTCGGCGCGGCTTGGCAAGGACGGCTGAGACGCTCAACCCTCGCGGATCACCTCGAATCCGTGGACCTTCTCGCTTTCGCTCTCGTTGAAGTCGCGCCGCCAGACGGTGCGGAAGCCGGCATCTTTGAGGAAGCGGTAGAATTCGCCCTCATCGACCACGCTTTCATGCATCTCCCCGACGATCACGCCGACATCGCGGATCCGGTCGCCAAGACCGGCCAGCGCTTCAAGCTCCGCGCCCTCGACATCGAGCTTCAGAAGGTCGATCCTTGCGATCCCCTGCGCCTCCATATGACCGGCCAGCGTGACCAGCGGGACGCTTTCGGTCTTGCCGCCGCTCACGAAGCCTTCCTTGAAGGAATGCATCGCGCCGAATTCGGCGATCTGGAGGTCGATCGCGCCCTCCTCCGCCCCCAGCGCCACCTTGAAGGCGCCAGCCCCCGGAATGCCGGCAAGATTGCCCTCCAGCAGACGGAAATTCACGCCCTCCGGCTCGAACGCGTGAAGCCGCGCGCCGGGGAAAAGCGACAGGAACCAGAGCGATGCCGCGCCGATATTGGCCCCGGCATCGACGATGAAGGGCTTGGCCGGCACCGGCGAGCGCAGCGCATATTGCCGCTCGAACAGGATCTCGCCCAGCACGAAGATGTCCTGCACCCGGATCGTGACCGGATAGACGGTCTTCCCGAACCGCAGTCTGAGCGCGACCTCGTTGGAATAGCTGTCGCGGTCCGAAAGACTCCGGTAGATGCCGATCAGCGCCTTGCGCGTCGCGCCATCGGCGGCGGCCCGGGTGATGAGGTAAAGCGCCTCGCGGGCGCGGTGCAGTTTCTTTGCAAGCATCATCTCACCTTCGATAGTGCCGTGCCGGGGCCGAACCAGTAGCCGACGATCTCGCCCACGCCCCAGGATACCGCGAAGGCGACCTGATGGGGCAGCGAGCGGATCAGCTTGTCGACATGGTAGTTCTTCGCACGGATGCGGCTGACCGTGCGCAGGAAGATCACCGGCGGCAGCGCGAAGGCCAGCGCCCCCATCTTCAGCCGGTGCGCCAGCGGTGCGCCCGCCACCCGCGCACCGGCATAGCTGCGCGAGTAAAGGAAACGCTGCGAAATGTAGAGGCCGAAGGAATAGTGCATCTTGTGGCCGACGACGATGTCGGGGCGCATGATCAGCTCCACGCCGCCTGCGCGCATCGCGTCATGCAGACGGTTTTCCCAGCCATGGTCGTCCAGAACGGCGTCAAACCGCTCCAGCACCGCGCGGCGGTAGATGACGTTGTTGCCCGGAAGCCAGGTCGACGGCCCGGCCGGCAGCGGCGGCAGGACCGAGGAATATTCGCACAGGAAAGCGGCCCAGTCGGTCAGAGTGTCGGTCGCGGCATTCTCGACCGCTCCGCCGACGACGTCATGGCCCTCTTCCAGTGCATCCAGCATCCGTCGTGCCCAGTCCGGCGGCACGAGAACATGGTCCTCGATCACCGCGACGGCCGGCGCGCCGGCTCGCCGGATCGCGATCTTGCGCATTTCGGGGATCGTGGTGCCGGGGGGCACGCGGATCAGCACCGCATCAGGATAATCACGCTCCACCGTCCAGCGCTGCGCCTCGTTGGTACGGTCGACGACGATGACCTCCAGCGAGGCACCTTCCGACGCGAAGAGCGCGTCGAGGCAGCCCTTCAGGTCGGAGATGCCGTTGACGGAGGGAACAATGACGCTGAGATCGAATGCCATGCGCTGAACCAATGAACCAAATCCGGGGCGTTACCACCCTGCCCGCGAACTGCGTAGCAGCCCTGCCGCGCCGCGGCAACGCTGTCGGCATCCCGGGTATGGGGCTGTCGCCGGATCGGCGACCGCCCGGGCCCTGCAGGCAAACTGTTCGCGGATCGCGCCCTACCAGCCCGCCGCCTTGCGCAGCATGTTGACCGCGACCACGGCAAGGAAGACCGCGAAGACGCGTTTCAGGGGCTTCGGGTCCATCGCATGGGCAAGCTTCACCCCCCAGGGCGTCGTGATGAGCGTCATCGCGATGATCACGGCGAAGGCCGGCAGGTTCACAGCGCCGACCGTGTAGGGCGGCGCACCCTCCACCTTTGTCAGCAGGAAGCCCGCGACCGAGGGCACGGCGATCACCACGCCGAACCCGGCGGCGGTCGCGACGGCCCGGTGGATCGGCGTGTTGTAAAGGCTCATCAGCGGCACCCCGAACGATCCGCCACCGATCCCCATCAGGACCGAAAGGAACCCCACGACGGGCGACAGCGCCATGCGCGCCGCACCTTTCGGCATCTCCGCCCCAAGCCGCCAGTCCGAGCGGCCAAGGCCAAGGTAGAACGCGACGACAAGCGCCAGCGTGCCGAAGATCGCCTGAAGCGCCGGCGTCCGCAGTTGCGCGACCGCCAGAACGCCCAGCACCGCGCCGACGGCAATCCCCGGCGCCCAACCCTTCAGGATCGCCCAGTCGACCGCGCCCTTGCGGTTATGAGCCAGAACCGAGCGGACCGATGTCACGATGATCGTGGCAAGCGAGGTGGCGAGGCAGACCTGCATCAGATCCGGGCCGCCATAGCCAAGGCCCGAAAACGCGTAAAAAAACGCGGGCACGAGGATGATCCCGCCACCCACACCCAAAAGCCCGGCAACAACGCCGGCAAAGGCCCCGATCGCCAGCAGAAGCGCCAGCATCGGCAGAAGATCGGCGATCAGCGGCATCCTGTCCCCCTCCCCGTTCCTGCCAGATAGCGCGGCGGAACGGCAAAGGCCAGCACCGGCGTCAGGCGGCGAGGTCGCGCATCGGTGCAAGCGCCGCGTCGATCACGTCAAGCCCGGCGCCCGGCGCGTTCGCCCGCTCCGACAACACGCGCCGCCAGCCCCGCGCGCCCGGTTGGCCGTGGAACAGGCCAAGCATGTGGCGCGTCACCTGGTGCAGCCTCCCGCCCGTCTCTAGATGACTGGCGATATAGGGGCGCATCCGCTCCACCACCTCGAACCGGTCGGGCGCCAGGGCGCCGCCGAAGATGCGCCGGTCGGCATCGACGAGCGCGTCGTAGGGCTCATGATAGGCTGCGCGCCCGATCATCACGCCGTCCAGCCCGTCGGCAAGGAACGCCTCTGCCTGATCGAGCGTGGTGATGCCGCCGTTGACCGAAATATGGAGGCCCGGAAACGCCTGCTTCATCGCGACGACCAGAGGATAGTCGAGCGGCGGGATATCGCGGTTTTCCTTCGGGCTCAGCCCCTGAAGCCAAGCCTTGCGGGCATGGATCGCGAATCGGCTGACGCCGGCAGCGGAGACGGTTTCCAGAAAGGCAGGCAGCACCGCCTCGGGCACCTGATCGTCGACGCCGATGCGGCATTTCACCGTAACCTCGACCGGCGCGGCGGCGATCATCGCGGCGACACAATCGGCGACCAGCCCCGACCGCTCCATCAGCACCGCACCGAAACAGCCCGATTGCACCCGATCGGACGGGCAGCCGACATTCAGGTTAATCTCGTCATAGCCATAGTCGCCCGCGATCCGCGTGGCGTCTGCCAGTTCCGCCGGGTCCGATCCGCCGAGTTGCAGAGCGACCGGATGCTCGGCGGCGTCGAAGCCCAGAAGCCGGTCGCGGTCGCCGTGGATCACCGCAGGCGCCGTCACCATCTCGGTATAAAGCAGCGCGCGGGCGGTGATCTGGCGGTGCAGATAGCGGCAATGACGGTCGGTCCAGTCCATCATCGGCGCGATGGACAGGCGCGCCGCCGCGCGGATGGTTTCCGCGCCGCCGGTCCCGCTCGTCGTCCTTTCCATCATCCTGCCCACAGGTCCTGCCCGTCCATGCCGTTTCGCCACGCCGTCCACCGGCTCATACGCGCCGCCGAAGGCTGTCCTAGCTGATCCCGGCGGCGAATACCACTTCGGGCGACGGGGCGGCAACATGTGCCACCTCCAGCACGGTACCGGGGACTCAGCGAGATAGCGGGCGCATCGAACCAAGCGCAAAGGCGGCGGGACCACGGCGCAACAGCCACCGGCTGATCCGCGCACCCCGCAGCCGGGCCGTTGCGGGATGCCCGCCTTTCGCCCATGATCGCGGCAACTGACGAACAGGAAGCCCCGGAATGAAACCGATCCTCGTCCTCAACGGACCGAACCTCAATCTTCTCGGCCAGCGCGAGCCGGAAATCTACGGCCGTGAAACGCTGGCCGATGTCGAGGCGCTTTGCGCGGTGGCGGCGAAGGCGCAGGGGCTTGCCGTCACCTGCCGCCAGTCGAACCGTGAATACGAGCTGATCGACTGGATACAGGAGGCGCGCGGCACGGCCTCGGCCATCGTGATCAATCCCGGCGCGTTCACCCACACTTCCGTCGCCATTCTCGACGCGCTCGGCGCGTTCGAGGGGCCGGTGATCGAGGTCCATATCTCCAACATCCACAAGCGCGAGGCGTTCCGCCACCATTCCTACGTCTCGCACCGTGCCGATGCCGTCATCGCGGGGGCCGGAACGCAGGGCTATGTCTTCGCGATCGAACGCGCGGCGCGGCTGGTGAAGGGTTGATCCGGTGGAACTGCCGCAGAACCGCTTCAAGCGCCGCCTGCATGCAGGCGACAAGACCACGGGCCTCTGGTGCGCGATTCCGCATCCCATCGCGGTGGAGGTCGCCGCCGGCGCCGGCTTCGACTGGATCGTGCTTGATACCGAGCACACCTCGGCCGAGGTCAGCGACCTGCTGCCGCTTCTGCAGGCGGCGGACGCCTATCCGACCGGCTGCCTCGTGCGCCCGCATGTCCACGACACGGCCCTGATCAAGCGCCATCTGGATCAGGGCGCGCAGACGTTGATCCTGCCCTATATCCAGTCCGCCGGGGAAGCGGCGGCGGCGGTCGCGGCGACACGCTATCCGCCCGCCGGCCAGCGCGGCATGGCGGGGAACGTCCGAGCGGCCCGCTACGGGCGGGTGCGCGACTACATCGCCCGTGCCGCGGACGAGCTGTGCCTGATCCTTCAGGTCGAAACCGTCGGCGCACTGGACCAGATCGAGGCAATCGCGGCTGTCGAGGGCGTCGACGCCGTCTTCATCGGCCCCGCCGACCTCTCCGCCTCCATGGGCTATCCGGGTCAAGCCGACCACCCCGAGGTCCGCGAGGCGATCCTGACCGCCATCGACCGCGTGACGGCGACCGGCAAGCGGATCGGGCTTCTGACGCTGAACCAGGCCTTCGCGCGCGAATGCCTTGACCGGGGGGCGAGTTTCGTGGCCGTTGGGATCGACGTGAACCTTCTGGTCGCGGCGACCGACACGCTCTCGGGCAGTTTCCGGTCCTGACCGCCTGTCAGGCGTCCTGACGGCGGTTGTGAAGGATCGACGAGATCAGGGCGACGCCGATGAAGGTCGAACCCAGCACGCCGGTGACCAGTTCCGGGATGTGCCACAGGGTCTGCGCGAACATGATCACGCTGAGGACGAGGATCGAGTAGAAAGCCCCGTGTTCAAGGTAGCGGAACTGCGCCAGCGTCTTCCGTTCCACCAGCATGATCGTCATCGAACGCACATACATCGCCCCGATGCCAAGGCCGATCGCGATGAGGAAGAGGTTGTGGGTCAGCGCGAAGGCGCCGATCACACCGTCGAAGCTGAAGGACGCATCCAGCACTTCAAGGTAGAGGAACGCGCCCAGCCCGCTCTGCGCCGCCGCCCCGAGCGTGGCCTCGCGGCGGTCGAGGATGTGGCCCAGGACCTCAACCGCAAGGAAGGTCAGAAGCCCGCCCAACGAGGCGAAGAGGAACCGCCCGACCTCGTGATGCGGCAGCACCGAGGCGAAGATCAGGACAACGGCGAGGACCAGCGCGATCTCAAGCCCGCGCACCGAGGCGCAGCGCCTGAGCTGGCATTCCAGCGTGCGGATCCAGTCCACCTCCTTGCCCTCGTCGATGAAGTAGCGCAGGGCCACCATCATCAGGAACGTCCCGCCGAAGGCCGCGATCGACAGGTGCGACGCGCCGATGATCCGGGCATATTCGTCGGGCTTGAGCGCGGCAAGCTTGACGGCCTCGACCGGGCCGATGCCAGCGGCGACCACGACGATGAGAAGCGGGAAGACGATCCGCATCCCGAAGACCGCGATCAGGATACCCCATGTCAGGAAGCGGTGCTGCCAGACCGGGTCCATTTCTTTCAGCTTGTTGGCGTTGACGATCGCGTTGTCGAAGGAAAGCGAGATTTCCAGCACCGCCAGCACCGCGCCGATCAGGAAGAAGCTGACCGCACCGCTGAAACTGTGGCTGTAGCCCCAGCCAAGCCAGAAGGCGAGCGCGAGCCCCGCCGCCGTCACGAGGAAGGCCCAGCGGAAATAGTGCAATGCGACTGCCATCTGATGCTCCGTTTGCCGCGCGGGACCGGCCCCGGCGCCCTCAAGGGGATGTGCGCGACATAGGCACCGCGCCCCGAAAGGACAAGCGCGACGGCTGTCAATCACCCCCCGGCGCGGCCGGGGCCGTTGTGGTTCTACAACAGCCGGTCACGACTTCGGCGGCGAAATGCCCCGGCAGCGCCCAATTCGCGCCCGCTTTGACCGGCAGTGTCGCCCGTATCGGGTAAGGAGCGAGTGATGAACCTGTTGAGCCAGATTTCCTTCGACGCAATCGCAGCGAGCCTTCTGGCCTGCCTTGTCATTCGCGAACTGATGATCATCGTCCTGCCGGACGACATCGCCGGCCCGGGCGGCTGGCTCGTCGATACCGGCGAGGAAGAGGCCTGAGCCACCGGCCCGCCACCCGGCAAACGGGTGGCTATTACCGGCGGAATATGGTTTTCCTAGCGCCGCGAGCGCCACAGGACGACCGATGCAGACCACCACGACCGCTTCCAGCAATCCCGGCGACCTCAGGGCCGCCCTCGGGCGCTACGCGACCGGCGTGACGGTTGTGACGACGACCGGCGATCGCGGCCCGGTCGGCATCACCGCCAACAGCTTCACCTCGGTCTCGCTCGACCCGCCGCTCGTGCTCTGGTGCCCCGCGCGCAATTCGGCGCGCTTTTCGGCCTTCGCCGCCGCCCGTCATTTCGCGATCCATGTCCTCGCGGCCGACCAGCTCGATCTCTGCCGCCGCTTCGCCCGCGCCGGCGGCGATTTCGCCGGCCTCGACATCGGCGCCACGCCCGAGGGGCTGCCCCTCCTGCCCGGCTGTCTCGCGCGGTTCGACTGCTCCGCAGAGGCCGCGCATGAGGGCGGCGACCACGCGATCCTTGTGGGCCGCGTCCTGCGCGTCGCCATGCGCGACGGCGAGCCGCTCCTGTTCTGGGGCGGGCGCTACGGCGACTTCCTGCACCACGACTGACCGGCCGTCGCGCCCCGGCCACAGCACCGGACCGTCCTTGGCCAAGGGCTGGCGCTTTTGCCGGTCGGGACATATATTTGCGGGATCGTAACGGGAACAGCATGGTACTGGACGACCTCGAACAGCGGCTGGACAGCAACACGGAAGCGGCGGGCATCGTCGTGGCCCCCGACGACATGGTCGCACGGGCCGAGGACGCATCGAGTTTCCTCAAGGCGCTTGCCCATGAAGGACGGCTGATGATCCTGTGCCACCTCTCGACCGGCGAGAAATCGGTGACGGAGCTTGAGCAGCTGCTCTCCTCTCGCCAGGCCGCGGTCAGCCAGCAACTCGCCCGGCTTCGCCTTGAAGGGCTGGTTCAGGCCCGACGCGAGGGCAAGGCGATCTACTATTCCCTCGCCGACCACCGCGCAGAGCGCCTGATCGGCGTGCTCTACGACCTCTTCTGCAAGGTCGGCTGAACCGCACAGCCGGATACGCATTTCCCGGCGGTCCCCGGCTGACATGAGTGGTGACTGGTGCCCCCAGACGGACTTGAACCGCCGACCCTCTGATTACAAACTCGCCAATGGCCATTTCGCCGGATTGCGCCGACACACGCTGACTTAACATAAATTATTGAATCAAAGCGAATATTCTTGACGCTCTCTACGCCAAGCGCGCACAGATGACTCCGGATTTCGCCGTCTACTGCTTCCATATTGCTTCCATGGAAGCGCCGACGAAGGGGGGCACACGTGCCGAAACTGACCAAGCGCTTGGTCGAAACCCTGCCCGTCAGAACGGGCGACTACATCGTCTTTGACAGCGAGGTGAATGGCTTTGGCGTCCGCGTCATGCCATCCGGAAAACGTAGCTACATCGTCAAGTACAGGAACGGTGGCCGCATCTCGAACCGGCGCACCAACCTTGTAGCGGCTTTGCGAGCCATTCCCGACCTCTCCGACAGCTTTCTGGTCAGCGATCATGCCTGCTATGAGCGCCGGGAACACTAGATAAATCACATGAATCGATTAGGCATTTGGGCAAGGCAAGCGCACCCACACAGACTGTTACAACAACGGAGAGGCAGAATTGCTTAGAGGACGGCGAGCGAGACCCGCGTGTGACCAAAGAGCAAACTCTGTCGATCATGGCAGAGTTTCTTGGGCCTGGCAGCGTCAACGAGTGGGGCGGAATTGAGAGAGGAGAATAGGAGCTTGGCGTTGAATGGGCGGGAACCGGTCATTCGTTGCGGGTCTGGCAAACGTCCGCGGAGGGCCGGCTGCTGCGAGAGTGGACGAACGACCTTTCTCGCCCCGGAGCTGCTTCGCAAATCTAGTTAAAAACAAAAATACCTTCCCGTTTAGACGACAAGCCATTCCACACTGGATCGCAGAGAGTTTCATGGATACCGATGAATTCGAGCCATGAAAACGATCTGTGCCGCAATAGCGAACAGAAGGTTGAGGTCTGGAAGAACGGATCAACCACATCCGATGCGGACAAGTTGCCCGACGAGATCGAACGGCTGTCTGGCCTCGATGCAACCTTGGCGCGGCAAGGTGACCTCCGCACCATCTTCACCCGAAAAGAACCGTTTGCCCGCAAGCAGTTCATGCAGCCCTGAAAGACCGCTAAGCGGCGGGGCTTGCCACAATTCCGCCCTCACCGCATGATCCTCTGCAATCCCCGACAAGGCGATCGTACATGCTTATTGGTGTTCAATATCTTCGGGCCATCGCGGCCTCTCTCGTTGTCATTCAGCACATCACGCATTTTGTACCTGGTGGCAAATGGCACATGGTCGGCGGCGGCTTTGGCGTCGACCTCTTCTTTTTGATCTCCGGTTTCGTGATCTGGGTGTCAGGCGCGCACATGGCACCGGGCGAGTTCGCATTGAGGCGCATCGCCCGAATTGTTCCTCTCTATTGGGCGGCGACTCTGATCGCGGCTTTCTTTCAACTGCGCAACGGCTTCCTGCCCTACTTTTGGCCAGAGGCAGGCGACTTCATCCGATCATTGCTGTTCATCCCCTACGAGAACCCAATCCGAAACGCGGACATCTCGCCGGTCTTGGGCGTCGGCTGGACGCTGAACCTTGAGATGTACTTCTACGCCCTTTTCACGCTCGGGCTCGTTGTGGCGCGCGCGCATGTGTTGGCGTTTGTCGTCGGGGTCCTTTGCTTCGTCCCGACAGTGGCGGCGGTCACCAACGCCGGTGATCCGCTCCTTCCCTTCTACGCTCAAAGCATCACTCTGGAATTCGCGGCCGGCATGCTTGTCGGCTGGGCATATTCAGGCCGGAAGTTTCAAGCTGCAGGTTGGATCGCGCCAGCCGTCATGCTGGCGCTGGCGGCTGCCCTTCTCGTATATGGTCCCCGAAGCGGAGTCAGGGCGCTGGACTTCGGAATGCCGGCCGCGCTCATCCTTCAGGCTGTGATTGCGCTTGAGCCCGTGTTCCTCCGCCGGCCGTGGCGTCTAGGCGTTCTGATGGGCGACGCATCCTATGCGCTCTATCTAACGCATGCGCTGATCTTGCCGTTCTTCGGACCGATCGTGGGCAAGGGCCTCTTGCCGCGCAACGGCTTTGTCACAAGGCCACTTGCCTTTCTCGCTTGCATCGCCCTCGCGATAGCGGTTCACCGGTGGTATGAACGACCGGTTAATGCGTGGTTCCGGCGTTGGCTTGGGAACCTGCGCGGTGGAGTGCATCGGAATTTGCCGCATTAGACGAGAAGAGAAGTCTTGAGGTCACCAATGACCGTCGCGGCTTTCTCACGGGCCTGATCTGCGCCCCGGCCATCGTGCGGGTGTCGAGCCTGGATGCGCTGCCGAAGGGGTTGCCCTTTAGGGCTCACATTGACACGCCGCAAAGTACAGCGGCCTATCGCCTTCCATTACCCATCTGCGTTCATCCTCGGGCCAGTTCCGCAGTGCTGCGGTGGTGAAAGGCTGCACGTTCGCAGTCAATAAAGTGCCGCCGGAACGCAAGACACGGTTGGTCTCTTCGATGGCCTCGCGAAAGCCGGGGATACCCACCACAAGCTGCCAACAGCGAATCTAGCCCAACAATCTCTCAACCGACTTGTCGTGTCGAATCCGCAACACCACACAATCGGAACTACCGTGCTTCCATATTGCTTCCATGGATATGCCGGCGCCGCCGGTACTTTAAGAAAGCGCGCGCAACAAGTTGTAATATAAAGATAAAATGGTGCCCCCAGACGGACTTGAACCGCCGACCCTCTGATTACAAATCAGATGCTCTACCAGCTGAGCTATAGGGGCGCCGTCCCGGACATAGATCGCGCGGCGCGGTTCTGCAAGCGTTGACCGCTCAGCGGGCGCGCTGCCTGAGATTGGCGCGGGCGAGGAAGATCACCGCGACCAGACCCACCGTGATGACCAGCAACGCCGGAGGTGCGGCCTCTGCAATATTCTCGAGGCTCGCCTTCTCATGCGCGCGCGTCGCAAGTGTGTCGTAGTTGAAGGGCCTGAGAAGCAGCGTCGCGGGCAGTTCCTTCACGCAATCGACGAAGACCAGAAGCAGGGCGGTTCCGACCGACCCCTTCATCAGCGGCAGATAGACCTCGCGCAGCGCGCCGCCCGCCGACCGGCCCAGCGACCGCGCGGCCATCGGCAAGGACGGCGGCACCCGTCCGAACGCGGCATCCGTCGCACCCTGGGCGATGGCGAAGAAGCGCACGAAATAGGCCAGCACGATCGCAGCGGCCGAGCCGGTCACGATCAGGCCGGGATCACGGCCGGTCAGCCAGAGGACGAAATCCGCGACCCGATGATCGAAGGCCGCGACCGGGATCAGGATGCCCACGGCGAGGACCGCACCGGGCGCGGCGTAGCCGATGGTCGTGACCGGCAGGAGAAGCCGCGGCAGCCGCCGACCCGTCAGCCGCACGCCATAGACCATGAAAAGCGCGCCGAGAACGGTCAGAACCGCCGCGGCACCGCCGACCGTCAGCGTGTTGAGGAAAGCCCGGCCAAGCCCGCTGCTGATCCAGCTGCCCGGCCGGTCGAATGCGTGCCCCGCGATCACCGCCACCGGCAGGACGAATCCCACAGCGACGGGCAGCGCGCAAAGCCCTGCGGCCAGCCAGCCCGCGAAGCCGCTCAGCCCGATCCGCACCACCGGGCGCGGCTGGCGGGCGGAATGGTAGTAGCGCGAGTTGCGCCGGCTCACCTTCTCGAGCGCGACGAGGGCGAGGATCACGGCCAGGATGACGCAGGCGATCTGCGCGGCCCCCCCCGCATTGCCGGTTTCCAGCCAGACCGTGAAGATGCCGGTCGTCAGCGTCTGCACGGCGAAGAAGTCGACCACGCCGAAATCGTTCACCGTCTCCATCATCACGATGGCAGCGCCCGCGGCGATCGCCGGCCGGGCAAGCGGCAGGCCCACACGCCAGAAAAGCCCGAAGGGGCCTGCCCCAAGTGCGCGGGCGACCTCGTAGCTGCCGGCCGACTGTTCGCGGAAGGCCGCGCGGGCAAGCATGTAGACATAGGGGTAGAGCGCCGCCGAAAGCACGATTACCGCCGCCCAGCGGGACCGGACCTGCGGGAACCAGTAGTCCCGCGCCGTCGTCCAACCCATCGCCTCGCGCAGCGCGACCTGCACGGGGCCGGAATAGTCGAGGAAATCGACAAGCGCATAGGCCCCGATATAGGCCGGGATCGCGAGCGGCAGCAGCAGGAGCCATTCGAGGATGCCGGCAAACGGAAACCGGTACATGGTGACGAGCCAGGCCGCCCCCGCCCCCATTGCCGCCGCTAGCGCCCCGGTGCCGAGCGTCAGTACGGCCGTATTGCCGGCATAGCGTGGCAAAGTGGTCGACAGAAGGTGCGGCCATATATTCTCGGTCGGGGCGAAGGCAAGGACCAGCACCGACAGGACCGGCAAAACGACAAAGGCCGCGATGGCCAGCGCCCCCGCGGACCAGACGCCGCCGCCTGCGCCGGGCCCGCGCCCGGCCGGTGCGCGCCAGATCCCAAGGCGCAGTGCTTGACTGTTTTGCTCGGTCATGCGCGCAGCGGTACAGGAAAGCGGTTTTACTGTCCAGAAAGCCCGTATAGGGTCGGCACCGGAAACCGGGGACAAGCCAGCCGAACCATGCAGATCGTCTATCACCTGGGCGCCCATGCCACCGACGAGGATCGCCTCGTTCGCGCCCTTCTCAAGAATCGCGGCACGCTCGAATCGATGGGAATCGTGGTGCCCTCCCCCCGGCTATACCGGCAGATCCTGCCGCGTGTCGCGAAGTCGCTGAAGGGCGGGCCAGCGGGGCCTGACGCGCAGCAGGTCATCCTCGACGCGGTGATGGAGGCCGACGAGGCCGAGCGCGTGATCTTCAGCCATGAAGGTCTTATCTGCTTTCCGGTCAACGTCATCTCGGAGACCGGGTTCTACTCGATGGCGCCGCAGCGTATCGCGGCCTATTCGAACCTCTTCCCCGACGCGCAATCGGAATTCTTCCTCGCGCTTCGCAACCCCGCGACACTGGTACCCGCACTGATAGAGCGCGCCGTCGAGGGCAGCTATGCATCGATCATGGGCCGGACCAGCCCGATGGAACTCAGCTGGGCCTCGGTCGTGCGCCGGATTCTGGCGCATATGCCGAACATCGACCTGACGGTCTGGTGCAACGAGGATACGCCGCTTATCTGGCCCGAAGTGCTGCGCGCCCTCGCCGGCCTGTCGCCTGAGGACGCGCTGGAGGGGGATTTCGACCTTCTCGCGGCGATCATGAGCGACGAAGGCCTGGCCAAACTCAAGGCCTATCTTGACGCGCATCCCCCCGAGGATGCCGCGCACCGCCGGCGAACGACCTCCGCCTTCCTCGAAAAGTTCGCCCTGCCCGAGGAGATCGACGTCGAGATCGACCTGCCGGGCTGGAGCGCGGAACTCGTCGCTGCGATGAGCAAGGTCTATGCCGACGATTGCGACGAGATCGCCGCGATGCCCGGGGTGAACTTCATCGCACCGTGAAAGCAGCCCGCAACGAAATGCGGGCGGGGTCGCCCCCGCCCGCTTCGTTAGAAATTGCTGCCTGAAATCTCTCGATACCGGTTACCGCCGAATCGCGCTCCGGACACGACGGTCTCCCGTCAGGTCATGGACGCGCGAGATGTTGCCGTGACGACGGTTCGGTAACGGTTCGATGACAGGCCTCAGCCCATACCCAGCGCGGCCTTGTACATCTCAAGCACCGCCTCTTCCTCGGCCAGATCGTCCTTGTCCCGCTTGCGCAGCGCGATGACCTTGCGCATGACCTTGGTGTCGTAGCCGCGTCCCTTGGCCTCGGCCATCACCTCCTTCTGCTGGTCGGCGATGTCCTTCTTCTCGGCTTCCAGATGCTCGTAGCGCTCGATGAACTGACGCAGTTCGTCGGCGGCAACGTTGTAGGTGGCATCGGATACGGGCTGGTTCATGGGGCGTTCTCCTCATCGGGGTCGGCGTCCTGACTAGACGGTCGCGCCCTGCCCTTCAAGGCCCGGCCTTGCCCCCGCCACGGCTTCGCGCTAGGCCGGGCCATCTCAGCAGGAGGCGCGCATGGACTGGCTCATCTGGATCGGCACTGTGGTGACGCTCGCGGGCCTTGGCGCGCTGGTCTGGTGCATCCTTGCCGTCAGCCGCGCGCGGCGCGCGAACCTGCCGGATTCGGAGCTTCGCAAGCGACTCCAGAAAGCCGTCGCGCTGAACTTCGGCGCGCTCCTGCTGTCTGCGCTTGGCCTGATGATGGTCGTGGCCGGTATCCTGCTCGGCTGACGCCGCGCTTCCTCCGTCAATCCTCGTTCATATCGGCGAATTTCCGGCCGTTCTTGATCAGATCGTCCCAGAGCGGCGCCGGCTGCCAGAACACCGCCTCCTCACGCGCATAATCGCGCAAGTCGTCGCGGAGCGTCAGAAGACCCGCCGTGTCGGCCGCCTGCATCGGCCCGCCGCGCCAACGCGGGAAACCGTAGCCGAGCATCATCACGAGGTCGATATCGGACGGCCGCTGAGCGATCCCCTCGCCAAGGATGCGCGCACCCTCGTTGGCCATCGCGGCAAGAACCCGGCGCTGTACCTCCGCGGCATGGACCGGCCGCGCTACGATGCCCCGCGCCTCACGCTCCGCGGCGATCATGGCAAGAACGTCGGGGTCCTCGCGCCCGGTGCGCGCGCCCTCGTCGTAAAGATAGTAGCCCCTGCCGGACTTCTGGCCGAACCGTCCGGCCTCGCAAAGCCGGTCGCCGATCGCGACATAACGCCGGGCGGGATCGCGCGTCGCGGCAAGCCGCTTGCGCCGCGCCCACGAGATATCGAGCCCGGCCATGTCGAGCACCTGATACGGCCCTTTCGGGAACCCCCAGGCAACCATCGCCCGGTCGATATCGTAGGGCGAGGCGCCATCCTCAAGCAGGAAATCCGTGGCCGTCCGGTAAGCGGTCAGGATGCGGTTACCGATGAACCCGTCGCAGACGCCCGCCCGCACCGCGATCTTGCCCATGCGTTTGGCCAGCGCGAAGGCGGTCGCGGTGACATCCGGCGCGGTCCTGTCGCCGACCACGACTTCCACCAGCTTCATCACATGCGCCGGAGAGAAAAAATGCAGCCCGATCACATCGTCCGGCCGCGTCGTCGCCGCTGCGATCCGGTCGACATCGAGGTAGGAGGTGTTTGTGGCCAGGATCGCGCCCTGGCGGGCGATCTGGTCCAGTTCGGCGAAGACAGCCGCCTTGACTGCCTCGTCCTCGGTCACGGCCTCGATCACGAGGTCGGCCTGCGCCAGTGCGGCCATCTCGGTCGTGCCGCCGACACGCGCCCATTCCGCCTCCCGCGCCTCTTCGGAAAGCCTGCCGGATGCCACTGCCCGCTCGTGGCTCGTCGCGACGCGGGCGAGGCCGGCCGACAGGGCGGCCGTGTCGCGTTCGACCATCGTCACGCTGAAACCGGCCGAGAGCAGCGCCGTGGTGATCCCGGACCCCATCAGCCCGCCACCGACGACACCCACATGTGACACCGCCCGTGGCGCTACACCGACAAGATCGGGCTGCCGTGCGGCGCGGCGCTCCGCGAGGAAGGCATGGCGCATGGCCGCCGCCTCGGGCGAGGCGACGAGGTCCTCGAACGCGGCCCGCTCGAACGCAAAGCCTTCGCCCTCGGGCAGCAGCAGCGCGGCCTCGACGCAGTCGATGATGCGCGGCGGCGCCGGCAGCCGGCGCGCGGTTCCAAGGCCGGCCCGTGCCTCTGCCACCGCATTCAGCCAGGCAGCGGGGTCGGCGCGATGGTCGGTGCGATCGGCCGCCGACGGCAGCTTCGCCTCGCGCGCAACGAAGGCCGCGGCAAGCTGCACCGCGGCCGGCTGCGCGGACCCGTCGGCGACGACGTCGACCAGCCCGAGTTCCGCTGCCCGCGCCGCGCCGATCGGCAGGCCGCTCAGCATCATCCCAAGGGCCTGCCCGGCCCCGACAAGGCGCGGCAGCCGCTGCGTACCGCCAGCCCCCGGTAGAATGCCGAGCGTCACTTCCGGCAGACCGATCTGGGTACCAGCTTCGGCCACGCGGACATGTGCCGCAAGCGCCAGTTCCAGCCCGCCGCCCAGTGCGGTTCCGTGCATCGCCGCGATCACCGGCTTCGGACAGGCTGCAATCGCGTCGCAAAGCTCCGGCAGAAGCGGTGCGACGGGCGGTTTGCCGAATTCGCGGATATCGGCGCCCGCCGGCCAGGTCCGGCCATCGGCGGCGATCACGATGACACGCACCTTGCGATCATCCGCGGCCTCGTTCAGTGCCGAAAGCAGCCCGCCGCGAAGCTCCGCCCCAAGCGCGTTAACCGGCGGATTGGCCAGAGTGATCGTGGCGATCCTGCCGGCGACAGCGACGCGCACCTTCTCCATTGTCTGTCCGTCCCGTTCTGCGATCTTTCCGGCCACTCTAAGGGACCGTCGCGCATTGGCAATGCCTGGCGGGCGCGGGCCGGGCGGCGATCACTTCCCCGGCGCGCAGTCGCGGCAGAACGGTGTCGCCGGCAGCAGGTCGAGCCGCTCTTCCGAAATCTGGCCGCCGCATTTCGTGCAATAGCCGTATTCGTCCTCCCCGACGCGGGCCAGCGCCGCCTCGATCATCCGCAACTCCTGCTGCGCCGACTGGCCGAGATCCTCCAACACCTCGTCCGCCTCGCGTTCCGTCGCCATCTCCTCCCAGTCCTTGGCTTCGTGACTGTCGAGTTCGGCGCCGATCCCGGCGATGCGTTTCAAGAGGTCGGCCTGACGGGCTTCCAGTTCGGCCTTGCGTTCCGCGACGGACTTCATCGAGTTCTCCTGTACCAGTCCCCTTTCCTTCCTTTCAGGCTGGTTGTTCGGCGGCCTTGATGCAAGTCAATCCTTCACGCGCCGGTTTGCGAAAGTCACATTCGATTGTTGAAATGTATCTGGCGGGCCTTATACCGGAAGCAAATACGCCGGAGATGGCGAACGCAACCCAACCGCCCGACGGCGCGGCAACGAGCGGAGCATTCATGCAGATCGACTGGTTATTCGGCCTTGCCGGCGGCCTCCTCATCGGACTGGCTGCCGCCCTCTATCTTCTCGTCAACGGCCGCGTGATGGGGGCGTCCGGCATCCTCGGCGGCCTTGTCGACGGCACCGGCCGCGATACCGCGGGCGAGCGGCTGTCCTTCCTCGCGGGCCTCGTGGCCGTTCCCGCCGTCGCCGCACCTCTGCTGGGCCATGCCGAAACCCATATCACCGGTTCCGTCGCGGTGATCGTCGCCGGCGGGCTGCTTGTCGGGATCGGAACCCGGCTGGCCAATGGCTGCACCTCCGGCCACGGCGTCTGCGGCATCTCGCGGCTGTCGCTGCGCGGCATCGTCGCGACCGTCTTCTACCTGCTCGGCGGCGGGCTGAGCGTTCTTGTCTTCCGCCATCTGCTCGGGGTGATCTGATGCGCCGCAATCTGTTCTCCGCGCTTGCCGGCGGGCTTTTCGGGCTGGGTCTCGCGGTCTCTGGCATGACCGACACCACCAAGGTGCAGGGCTGGCTCGACGTGTTCGGCGACTGGGACCCGACGCTCGCCTTCGTCATGGGCGGCGCGATCGTGCCGATGATCGTCGCTTGGCGGATCGCGGCGCGCCGGCAGACGGGCCTTCTCGGCACCGCGCTGCCCCTTCGCAGCGACCCGGCCATCAGCCACAACCTCGTCCTCGGCTCGCTTCTCTTCGGGATCGGCTGGGGGCTGGCGGGGCTTTGCCCGGGGCCGTCGGTGGCAGCACTCGGCTATGGCGGATGGGCGGGTGCGCTCTTCCTTCTGGCAATGATGGCCGGTATGGTCGCCGCGCCCGCGCTGCGGGTGCATATCGACCGACTCGCCGCCACCTGAGGAGAGATCATGGAGATCCGACACCTGACCCGAGGATACGCCGTTTCGCCACAGATCGCCCCCGAAGATGTCGAGGCGATCAAGGCCGCGGGCTTCACCACGGTGATCGACAATCGACCGGACGCCGAAATCCCGCCCGAGCTGCATACCGACCGGCTGCGCGCGGCGGTCGAGGCCGCCGGCCTCGCCTTCGTCGTCAATCCCGTCGTGGGCGGTGCGATCACGATGGACAATGTGACCGGACAGGCGGCGGCGATCGCGGCGGCCTCCGGCCCGATCCTCGCCTATTGCGCGTCCGGCAACCGCTCCTCCATCGTCTGGGCGCTCAGTCAGGCCGGCGCAGTTCCAACCGACGACCTGATCGGGGCGGCGGCGCAATGGGGCTACAACCTCGAACCGTTCCGGCCGCAGATCGAAACCCTCGCCCGCGCCTGAACACCGGGCCGTGCCGATGCCGTTAACCGGTGGCTGACCTGCCTGATGCCGGGCGCTCATCCGTGCCCTGGCCGGATACCGCGCCAGCCTGCCGCACACCTCCGGGAATTGCCCGAACCTCCGGCGCTCCGGCGCCGGCACCTCCATCGGGTTCCCCCACCTCCGCCGCTTCCTCGGGCGAGCCGTTCAGGCGCACCGCGACAGCGCCCTGGCACTGACCCAGCCTGCCCTGCGCAACGAACCGCCTTCCGTAACCTTCAAGCGTGACCCGGCCCACGGCGCCGGGCCGGACAACGACCGTCGCGCCCGGCCTCAGCGCGAGAACCGCAGAAAGCGGCAACGCTACGCGATCAAGCACCGCGTCGAGTTCGACGGCAGCCCCCAGAACCGCCGCCGTCATCCGCCGGGTCCAGCCAGCCGGGTCCGCGCCGACGGGTGCGTCGGCGGGCAGGCCGGCGGCATCCCTGCACGGCGGCATCCGCCCACGCCCCTCCGCCGGCAAGGCAAGCAGAACCGCGCCGCGCCGAGCGCCCGCATCGCCGCAATCGAGCATGAGGCGGAAGACCCGGTAGCCGGCATCCTCCATCAACAGGCCGAGCGGACGCGGGTCTTCGATATAGGACGCGTAGCGGAACCCGCCGGCCCAGACCAACGCGGCGTCGGCGGCCAGCAGAACCTCCAGCTCTCCCATCACCCGGTCGATGAAAGGCGCGGCCATCGCCGCGTCGGTTCGTGTCGGACGGCGCGGCGCGACCTGAGTCCCGGCGACCCGGCCGGTCGTCTGCATCTCGATCAGACTCGCCAGCATCTCGGGCGCGAGGGCGAGCAGCCCGATCCCCTCGCCCGGCCCGTCGAGAAGCGCGATCAGCGCCCGTTCGGGCAGCGTTTCGGTGATCTCTGCCAGGGACATCCGGCCTGCGGCGGCCGATGCCGCGACAAGCGGCAGCTTCATCATATCCTGCCCGGCCTTCGCGAAAGCGATCCCGAGCGCCCGTTCCGGTGTCAGCGCCCGTCCGCCGGCCCCGCGTCCGGCGTCGGCCATGCGTTTCAGAACGGTGTCGCCCGTGCGTTCGGTCATTGTTGCGTCCCCGCCCGCCGCAAGCGGGCCTTGCACGACGCTATCCGAAAGGCGGTTAGCAAAACGTTGAGACGGGCCTATTCGGCGGCTTCCGGCTCCAGCTGCGCCTCAAGCCGCACCGGCACCGAGACCCGGAACGCCGCGCCGCCCTGCCCCGGCAGATAGGCGATCGTGCCGCCGAGATTGGCCATGATCTCGCGACAGATCGCGAGGCCAAGCCCCGCTCCGCCGGCCTGCGCCGTATCGGTCAGCCGGGCGAACTTCTCGAAGATCAGGCGCTGCGCCTCCTTCGGGATGCCGCTGCCATTATCGACGAAATCGACGATGATGCGCCCGCCCCGACGGCGCGCGCTGATCGTCAGTTCGGGCCGGTCCGCGTCGCAATACTTGCGCGCGTTCGAGACGAGGTTGATGAAGACCTGCACCAGCCGGTCGGCATCGGTGATCACCGGGATATGCTCGCTCGGCATGTCGCGATGGATGGCGAAGCTGCGCTGCGCGCGCGTCGAGGACGCCGCCTGAACCGCGCGGCCGATAAGGTCGTGCAGGTTGGCAACCTTGACGTTGAGCTGCACCTTGCGGTTCTCCAGAACCGACAGGTCGAGCAGATCGTCAAGCAGCCGGGTCAGGCGGATCGTCTCGTCATGGATGACGCTGGCGTATTTCTTCTGCATCTCGGCCGGCAGATCGGGATCGCCGAGGATCTCGGAAAACGCGCGGATCGAGGTCATCGGCGTGCGGAGTTCGTGGCTGATCTGGCTCAGGAACGCATCCTTCTGCACCGAGAGGTCCTTGAGTTTCTCGTTGGCTTCCTGCAACTGCCGCGCGGTGCGGGCCAGTTCCTCTGACTTGGCTTCAAGCTGGGTCGAATATTCGAGGATCTGCTGCGCCTCCGAGGCGACCGCCATCAGGTCCTGCGCCGAGACCGCCGCCCCGACCGCGAATTGCGCGATCATCGCATGTGCGGTCGCCGCGCCCACCGCGCCGGCGAGCCGCCTCTCCAGCTTCTCGATGAAATCGGGCGTCGTGTCGGGCAGGAAACCCGCCTTGCCCTGCGCCTCGGCTTCGGACTGGAAGAAACCCTGCGCCTCTTCCGCGCCGAGGATACCCTGCGCCATGATCAGCAGATCCTCCGCTTCGGCGCCGCCACGCGACCAGCCGCGCGCGCCGGGGTCATGATCGAACGCATTGACGAAGGCGAGGCCCTGCATCCGCTCCACCGGGCCGGGGAAGGTGACGAGCGAGACCGCAATGAAGGAGCCGGCATTGAGCGACAGCGACCAGAACAGCGCGTGCAGCAGCGGATCCAGCCCGTCGACACCGAACAGCGCCCGGGGCCGCAACCAGCCGATACCCCAGGGGCCGGTCGCTACCAGTTCCGCGGAAAGCAGCCCGTCCGGCCCGAACGAAGGCAGGTAGAGCGAATAGAGCCAGACGAGGAAGCCGGTCGTCAGCCCGACGGCCGCCCCGACCCCGGTCGCGCCGCGCCAGAAGATACCGCCCAGCATCGCCGGCAGGATCTGCGCGACCCCGACGAAGGCGATGAGCCCGATGGAGGCTAGCGCCGCCGACCCGCCCGACAGGCTGTAGTAGATGTAGCCAAGCGCGAGAATCGCCGCGATCGAGACCCGCCGCGACATCAGGACAAGGCCGCGCACATCGCCGGGCGCCCGCGCGCCGCCTTCCCGCAGGCTGAGCCAGAGCGGCGTGACGACATGGTTGGAGACCATCGTCGCCAGTGCGATCGCGGCCACGATCACCATGGACGTGGCCGAGGAGAAGCCGCCGAGGAAGGCCAGCATGGCCAGCTTGCCCTGCCCCTCCGCGAGCGGCAGCGTGAGGACGAAGAGGTCGGGATTGGCGCCTTCTGGAAGGGTCGACAATCCGACGACCGCAATCGGCACGACGAACAGGCTCATCAGCATCAGGTAGAGCGGAAAGGCCCAGGAGGCGGTGGCAAGGTGGCGTTCGTCGGAATTCTCGACCACCATGACCTGGAACATCCGCGGCAGCGTGAGGATCGCGGCGGCCGACACGAAGGTCAGCCCGATCCAGCGCCCCGGCTGGAGCGGCCAGTCGGCGATCGGCGAGGCGCGGGTGCGCGCGGCGACATCGGCCCAGCCGTCGGCGACGCCCCAGACAACGAAGATGCCGACCGCGACCAGCGCGACGAGCTTGACGACCGCCTCAAGCGCGATCGCCATGACCACGCCGTGATGGCGTTCGTCGGCGTCAAGGTTGCGCGTGCCGAACAGGATGGTGAACAGCGTCAGACCGCCCGCGACCCAAAGCGCCGTCGCCCCCTGATCGGGCAGCGCCCAGCCTTCCGGCGTGCCGGACGCGAAGACCCCGAAAGACAGCGTTACCGACTGGAGTTGCAGCGCGATGTACGGCGTCGCCGCCACGACCGCGATCACCGTGACGATCACGCCGATCAAGTTCGACTTGCCATAACGCGACGAGATGAGGTCAGCGATTGAGGTCACGCGCTGGCTGCGGCCGATGCGGACCAGCTTGCGCAGCAGTACCCACCAGCCGATCAGCACGAGCGTGGGGCCGAGATAGATCGTGAGGAACTCAAGCCCCGACCGCGCCGCGTATCCGACCGCGCCGTAAAACGTCCAGGCGGTGCAGTAGATTGACAGCGACAGCGTGTAGACGATGGGAGAGCGCAGCCAGCCGCCACGGCCGCGTTCGGCCCGCCGCTCGGCCGCGAAGGCGACAAGGAAGAGAAGACAGACATAGGCAAGGCAAACCGCGACGAGGATATTGAAGGGGACCATCAGCCGGCCTCCCCGTCATCTTCAGCTGTGCCCGGCCGTTCCGCCTCATCCGGGCCCAGCACGCGTGCAAGCAGCAGCGCCGCCACGATCAGCACAACCCAGACCGCGAACAGGTATATGCCGCCACGCGCCGTGTCGGGTTCCGGCGTATGGGCCGGCTGCCAGAGGATCGGCACCAGAATCAGGACAAGCCCGACTACCGGCAGCAGCCGCGCGGCGTCGATCAGCCGGCGGCGGCGATAGTTTTGCCGGGCGAGGAATCGCGGCTGGCGTGGGCGCGTCATCCGCCGTCTCCCCGTATCCCGGCGCCGCGTCTCATGTCTGCGCCATCTGACGCAGCGCCGCCACTATCTCGGCATTGCCGAAAGGCTTTGTCATGAAATGCGAGGCACCGATCTCCGCCGCCATGTCGCGGTCCTCCTGCCGGCTTCGGGCGCTGAGAACCAGAACCGGCAGCGCGGCGAGCGTCGGATCGGCCCGCAACTCGCCGAGGATGTCATATCCCGACCGGCCCGGCAGCTTGACGTCAAGCACAAGGACATCCGGCACCTCGCGGCGGATCACGTCCATCGCGTCGCTGCCGTCGCCGTGACTCGCGACCGTCCAGCCGTCGCGGGTCAGAAGGAAACGGATCGCCTCGGCGATATGCGGCTCATCCTCGATCAGGAGGACCCGTCTGCCCATGTGCCGATATTCCTCCCCATGGCGTGTCGGCCAGCCAGAATGACTATCGCCGATCGCACGCGGCGCTGTCAAAATCCGATTTTCGCGCCCGCTCACTCGCCGCCGGCGAGGATCGAGGGTTCGCGCCGCGCCGCGCAATCGGCGCGCGGGCAAATCCGGCAGGAAGCACCGATGGGCCGCTCGACCTCTCCGCGCTGCTCTGGCGGCGGAAGGATCAGCATCTGCGCCTCCACCACCTGCGGCCCGTCGAAACCGCCGGGGTGGCGCGGCTCGCTGAACGCATAGGTAAGGAACCGCTGCGGCACCCGGCCGGCCATCTCGACGACCGCGCGGATCGGCACCATCGGCCGCGCCAGCGCCTCGTAAAGTGGCCAGAGCGGGCAAGCCGCACCGTGGCGCGGCAGCGCGAAACCCGGCGCGGGCTTGCGGAAGGTGAGCGTTCCGGACGCATCGCAGGCGACAAGGCCGACAGGCGGCGCCATCCCCTCCGGCAGGCTGGCCAGCCGCCGGAATACCGGGGCGAGGCCGGTCCCCATCCGCCGGGCGAGCGCCGCCGGATCCGGTCCCTCCTCCTCCAGCACCCTGGCAAATCTTTCCAGCGGCAGTGCCACGGCATCGGCTCGGTAGCGGGCGATATGGGCAAGGGCAAGCTTCCGCGCCGCGCCGCTCGCCAGTTCCGGCACACCCGCGATCAGGCTCTCGCCCGGCGGTGCCGTGCCGCGCTCCAGCGCCGCGAGGTGGTGCTGCGCCCGTGCCAGCCACGCCTCGACCTCCTCCTGCGGCGATGACAGCCCCGTCTCGGCCTCCTTGGAACTGTCGAGATAGGCGACAAGCGCCGCCGCCGCCTCGCTGAGGCGGATACTGTCCTCGAAAACGTTGGCGTGGAACCGCTCGCGCCAGTCCGGCGCGATATCCTCGGTCTCGGCAAGGATCGCCGCGGTCGAACGCAGCGAAGTCACGGCCGAGACGACCTCGTGCAGCGATGCGGACAGGAACGGATCATGCGCCATCCGTTCGTTCAGCGCCTCCACCGACCGTTCGAGCGACGCGACCCGGCCCTGCTGCACCGCGACCAGCGCCGCCCAGCCGGGAAAGCGGCTGACGAATTCGTCGATCCGGCCGATCTCAGGTTCGGCCTCGCCCGCCGACGCCCCGGATACCAGCCCCGCGGCCGCCTCGCGCAATCCTTCGAACAAAGCGCTTTCCGCCCCTTCGGCCAGCGCCGTCTCCTCGACACCAAGCGCGCCGGCCAGCGCGGCAAGAAGCTCCGCGCCCACGCGCCTGCGGTTGTGCTCGATCAGATTAAGATAGGCCGGCGAAATCCCCGCCGCGCGCGCGAGGTCGGCCTGCTTCATGCCGATCAGAAGCCGCCTTTCGCGTACCCTCGTCCCGGTCAGCGCCGACCGTGGCATGACCTTTCCCCCCGGTTCCCGGCCTTCAGCGGCCTGCCCGGCACCTTTACAGGATTTTCAAATGTTCCAAAAGCCTTGCGACGCCGCCGCCCGCCGGTCAGCAATTCGGCGGCGCGACGTCCTTAACACGCTCGACCAGCGGCTTGCCGCCGACGCATTCGGTGACCTGATAGGGATTGCGCTCGCATCCCTGCAAGAGCATCACAACCGCCAGTGCGCCCAGCCCCGCCGCGAGGCGCGTTGCACCATGCCGTTCCCTCATCCTGTCCATCCCCGTTCTGATCGTTCCGCGCAGGCGCGACCTGCCCGCCCGAGATAGACCGCGTCCCACGCGCGAGGGCAAGCAAAAAGGCGCGCGGGCAGTGGTCCGCCCGCGCGCCGGCTGCCTTACTGCAACGCCTTGTCGGTGATCTGGTGCGTCCAGGCCCCTTCCGGCGCCATGGTGATCACCGCATCCGACCCGCCCGACATCAGCGCATCGACGGTGCGCTGATAATCGGCCTCGTCCAGCGCGCCATTCGATCCGGCGGTCAGCTTGGCGATCTCGCCCATCATCCGCTTCTGGTGCGCCTCGGTCTGCGCGCCGGTGTCGTCGTTGTCGAGCACGATCATCGCCGCATCATCGGGATTTTCCTCGGCCCATTTCCAACCCTTCATCGAGGCGCGGACGAACTTCACCATCGCCTCCTCGAAGGCCGGATCGGAAAGCTTCTCCTCCATCACATAGAGCCCGTCCTCCAACGTCGCCACGCCCTCATCGGTGTAGTTGAAGTTGACAAGCTGGTCGGGCGTGATCCCCGCATCGATGACCTGCCAGTATTCGTTATAGGTCATGGTGGAGACGCAGGCCGCCTGCTTCTGCAAGAGGGGATCGACGTTGAAGCCCTGCTTCAGAACCGTCACGCCACCCTCGGATCCGTCCGTCGCGAGGCCAAGCTTGCCCATCCAGTTCAGGAACGGATATTCGTTGCCGCCGAACCAGACGCCCAGTGTCTTGCCGGCGAAATCGGCCGGGCTCGCCACACCCGATTCCTTCAGGCAGGTCAGCTGCATGCCCGACGACTTGAACGGCTGCGCGATATTGACCAGCGCCAGCCCCTTCTCACGCGCGGCCAGCGCCGAGGGCATCCAGTCGATCACGACATCGGCGCCACCGCCCGCGATCACCTGGGTCGGCGCCACGTCCGGCCCGCCCGGCAGGATTGTGACGTTCAGCCCTTCCTCGTCGTAGAAGCCCTGGTCCTTGGCGACGTAGTAGCCCGCGAACTGGGCCTGCGTGACCCATTTCAACTGGAGCGTCACGTCCTCCGCCCAGGCTGCCGATCCCGCCAGTCCGGCCAGCGCGGTTCCGATCATCAGTCTCTTCATGTCGTCCTCTCCTGTTGCGGGCCCGTTGTCCGGGCCCTCGTTAACGCCGTTGCGACGGATGCCAGAACGTCACCCGCTTTTCGATGAAGGCCACAATGCCATAAAAGGCCGATCCCGCAATCGCCGCCACCGCGATCTCTGCCCAGATCATGTCGAGCGAAAGCTGCCCGATCGAGGCATTGATGCGAAAACCCATGCCGACGATGGGGCTGCCGAAAAATTCGGCGACGATGGCACCGATCAGGGCGAGCGTCGTCGCGATCTTCAGCCCGTTGAACAGGAACGGCATCGCCGCCGGAAGCCGCAACTTGATCAGCGTCTGCCAGTAGCTCGCATGATAGGTCGCCATCAGGTCGCGCTGCATCGCCTCGCTCGCCTTCAACCCCGCGACCATGTTCACCAGGACGGGGAAGAAGACCATGACCACCACGACCGCCGCCTTCGACTGCCAGTCGAACCCGAACCACATCACCATGATCGGCGCGATGCCGACGATCGGCAGGGCGGCAACGAAATTGCCGACCGGCAGAAGGCCACGCTGAAGGAAGTCCGACCGGTCGATCAGCACCGCCGTCGCCACCGCCGCGCCGCAACCAATGACATAGCCGGTCAGCGCCCCTTTCAACCCGGTCTGCACGAAATCGGCCCAGAGGACCGGCAGACTCGCCGCGAACCGCGCGGCGATCGCCGACGGCGCCGGCAGGATCACCGGCGAAACGCCATAAAGCCGCACCGTCACCTCCCAGAGCGCCAGCACCGTCAGCCCGAAGATCACCGGCACCAGCCAGCGCGGCCCCTGCCCCCCTGCCAGCGCGATCCGCGTGTTGAGAAACCAGGCGCCGATCCAGAGCGCCAGAACCAGCGCCAGCCGGGTGTCATAGACCGCAGCCGCACCGACCGCCGCGATGCCGACCAGCCAGAAGCGGGAAATGCCAGCCCTCATCTGACCAACCCCATCCGCTTCAGCATGGCCCGCTCGATCACACCGATGATCATCACCAGCCCGGCCGCGACGATGGCCGCGGCGAAAAGCGCGGCCCAGATCTGCACCGTCTGGCCATAATAGCTCCCCGACAAGAGCCGTGCGCCCAGTCCGGCCACCGCGCCGGTCGGCAACTCACCGACGATGGCGCCGACGAGAGAGGCCGCGACACCCACCTTCAGCGAGGCGAAGAGATAGGGCATCGAGGCCGGCAGCCGCAGCTTTGTCAATACTTCCCGGGGCTGCGCGTTATAGGTCTTGAGCAGATCGAGCTGCATCGCATCCGGGCTCCGCAGCCCTTTCACCATTCCGACCACGACCGGAAAGAACGAGAGATAAGCCGAAATGATCGCCTTCGGCACCAGGCCCTGCAGCCCGAGCGAATTCATCACCACGATGATCATCGGTGCGATGGCAAGGATCGGGATCGTCTGGCTGGCGATGGCCCAGGGCATCACGCTCATGTCCATCGCCCGGTTGTGGACGATCCCGACCGCCAGCGCGATGCCCATCACCGTGCCGATGGCGAAACCCAGAAGCGTCGCCGAAAGCGTCACCCAGCCGTGATAGACAAGGCTCCGCTTCGAGGTCACCTTCTGCCCGAAAAGCCCGTCCCAAAGGCCCTTCGCCACCTGATGCGGCGCCGGCAGGACCGGGCGCTCCTGGCTCAGCGTATCGGCCACGACCGCGCCTAGCGACACCTCCACGCCCGCCCGCGCCGCCTGATCGTAGGTCCACTGGCTGTTCATCCTCACCGCCGCCCCGTACCAGAGCGCAACGATGGCCGCGAGGACAGCGAGGACCGGAAACAGGCTACGCACGGCGCCTCCGGAACATCACGAGCGCGAGTGCTCCCAGCATGATCGCACAAAGCCCGGAAATAACCGCCGCCGACGCGGCGTCCTGGCAATTGGCCGTCATCGTCCAATCGGAAGGACGCATGCCGCATCCGCGGTTTGCGAAATCCGAAATCGCAGCGAGGAAGACAACACCAGCCGCCATTGCTGCAATGGACGCGACAACCGTCAGGATGGGCAGCAGCGATCTCATACCCCCCCACCCTTCTTCTGTTCAGAAATACTCTCGGGGGGAGTCCCCGATGCAATCGGGGACCGGGGGGCAGACAGCCCCCCGTCCGCGGCGGCATCCGTCCAGACGCCTGCCACACGCATGCCATACGTTTTGCCGACGCTCTGCAGACGGGGTTCAGACCTCATCGCCATGCCCCGCCCTGAGCCCTTCCCGCACCCGGTGCGCGATCTCGATGAACTCTTTCGAATCCCGGATATCGAGTGGCCGTTCCTTCGGCAGCGGGCTCTCGATCACATCGGTGATCCGTCCCGGACGGGGGCTCATCACGACGATCTTGGTCGAAAGATAGACCGCCTCGGGGATCGAATGGGTGACGAACCCGATGGTCTTTTCGGTCCGCGCCCAGAGCTTCAGGACCTCCTCGTTGAGCCGGTCGCGAACGATCTCATCCAGCGCCCCGAAGGGTTCGTCCATCAGAAGGATATCGGCGTCGAAGGCGAGCGCGCGGGCAATCGAGGCCCGCTGCTGCATCCCGCCCGAGAGCTGCCACGGGAACTTCTTGCCGAACCCCTCAAGATCGACAAGCGCCAGTACCTTTTCCACACGGCTTACCTGCTCCGCCTTTGAAAACCCCATGATTTCAAGGGGAAGTCGGATATTTCCCGCAATCGTCCGCCAGGGGTAAAGCCCCGCCGCCTGAAACACATACCCATAGGCCCGCGCCCGCCGCGCTGCGTCCGGGTCCATGCCATTGACGGTCAGCGTGCCTTCCGTCGGATGCTCCAAAGCGGCAATGGCGCGCAAGAAGGTGGTCTTGCCACAGCCCGACGGGCCGATGAACGAGACGAAATCGCCCTTCTCGACGGTCAGGTTCACATCCTTCAGGGCATGGACCGGGCCGTCATTCGTCTCGAACGTCAGCCCCAGCCCTTTGGCTTCGACGACCGGCGATGATACGGCGGTGTCCTTCACCTCACACCCCGCTCGCCGGAATGCCGGTCCGCTGCACCGGACGGGGCGAGGTCAGTTCCTTCCAGCTCGACAGCGCCTTGTTGACCGGGTTCCCAGCCTCGCGCCGCACGAACTCGCCATGGCCCTCGCGGGTCTCGACCTTGCCGTCATTCACCGCAACGACCCCGCGCGTCAGCGTGTAGCGCGGCAAGCCCTTGACCTCGTGGCCCTCGAAGACGTTGTAGTCGATGGCCGATTGCTGGGACTTGGCGCTGATCACCTTGGTCCGCTCCGGGTCCCAGACCACCAGATCGGCATCCGCCCCCACAAGCACCGCACCTTTTTTAGGATAGCAGTTCAAGATCTTGGCGATGTTTGTTGAGG
Organism: Alphaproteobacteria bacterium; assembly: GCA_030429495.1. GTDB lineage: Bacteria > Pseudomonadota > Alphaproteobacteria > Rhodobacterales > Rhodobacteraceae > Albidovulum. The sequence goes on from JAUIFH010000003.1 coordinate 427,085, forward strand.
TGACCGCGACGAACTCGTTCGGCGTCAGGCGGCCGGTATTCACGCCATGCGTCCAGAGCATCGGCATCCGGTCCTCCAGCCCCCCCGTCCCGTTCGGGATCTTGGTGAAATCGCCCACCCCGAACCGCTTCTGGTCGGTGGTGAAGGCGCAATGATCGGTGGCCACGACCGAAAGCGAACCGGACTGAAGCCCGGCCCAGAGGCTGTCCTGATGCTTCTTGTTGCGGAAGGGCGGCGACATCACCCGGCGGGCGGCGTGGTCCCAGTCCTTGTTGAAATACTCGCTTTCATCCAGCGTCAGGTGCTGGATCAAGGGCTCGCCCCAGACGCGCTTGCCCTGCATCCGCGCGCGCCGAATGGCCTCATGGGCGTCCTCGCAAGAGGTATGCACCACATAAAGCGGCACGCCCGCCATATCGGCGATCATGATCGCGCGGTTCGTGGCCTCGCCCTCGACCTGCGGGGGGCGCGAATAGGCATGCGCCTCGGGCCCCACATTGCCGTCGGCCAGCAGTTTCGCCGACAGTTCCGCGACCACATCGCCATTCTCGGCATGGACCAGCGCAATGCCGCCCAGTTCGCCAAGACGCTTGAAGGAGGCATACATCTCATCGTCATTGACCATGAGCGCGCCCTTATAGGCCATGAAATGCTTGAAGGTGGTGATGCCTTCCTTCTCGATCACCGTCTTCATCTCGTCAAAGACCTGCTCGCCCCACCAGGTCACGGCCATGTGGTAGGAATAATCGCAATTTGCCCGGCCCGATTTGTTGTGCCACATCTTCTTGGCGTCGATCAGCCCCTGCCCCTGCCCCGGCAGGACGAAATCGACGACCATCGTCGTGCCACCCGCCAGCGCCGCGCGGGTGCCGGACTCAAAGTCGTCCGAGGAATAGGTACCCATGAAGGGCATTTCCAGATGCGTATGCGGGTCGATCCCGCCCGGCATGACATAGCAGCCGGTGGCGTCCAGTTCCTTGTCACCCTTCAGGCTTTCCCCGATCTGGGCGATCCTGCCGCCCTCGATCAGCACATCCGCCTTGTAGGTGAGATCGGCGGTGACGATGGTGCCGTTCTTGATGACTGTGGTCATGGGTCGAAACTCCCTAATATCCAAATACCTCGTAGTGCGTACCCGGCTCATCCCAATCCAAGAGGAATGGCAGAGCACCCTTCTTTGAGCGCGTGATTGGGTAACTAAGAATGATCGTGACGCCTTCGGTCTTCTTGCTCTTCAGAAAATCGACCCATTCCGATGCTTCATGTAACGGATGCCAACGATTTTTGTATCTTACACAACGGGTCGCCCTGAGCCTGATCTCGCTGGTGGAATGATGCACTACCCGTTGAATGCGATTTGCAGTTAACCAAATTCCTTTCTTCTCTACTAAACAAATATATTCTCCGCGATCTTTATGAGTTTGCCACTTCACCCCACGACCTCCGCCGTCTCCAGCACCGCGTGCAAGAGCACATCCGTCCCCGCTGCCGCCCATTCCGGGCTGATCTCCTCGGCCTCGTTGTGGCTCAGCCCATCGACGCAGGGGCACATGATCATCGCGGTGGGCGCGACGTCGTTGATCCAGCAGGCGTCGTGGCCCGCGCCCGAGACGATGTCCATGTGGGAATAGCCCAGCCGTTCGGCCGCAGAACGCACGGCATTCACACACCCCTCGTTGAAGGCGGGCGGGTCGAACTGGCCGACGATCTTGGCATCAAAACCCACGCCGATACCCTCGCAAAGCTTCGGCGCACGCTCCATGAACTCAGCCACCATCGCGTTCAGCTTGGGCAGGATGTGGGTGCGCATGTCGACGGTGAAGACGACGCGGCCGGGGATGATGTTGCGGCTGTTCGGATAGACGTCGATATGGCCGATGGCGCCCACGGCGTTCGGTTGGTTCTTCATCGCGATCTCGTGCACCAGTTCGGTGATAAGGGCGAGGCCGCGGCCTGCATTCCTGCGCATCGGCATCGGCGTCGATCCGGTGTGGCTTTCCTTGCCCGTCACCGTGCATTCGACCCAGCGGAGGCCCTGCCCGTGGGTGACGACGCCGATATCCTTGCCCTCGGCCTCAAGGATCGGGCCCTGTTCGATGTGGAGTTCGAAAAGCGCATGCATCTTGCGGTCGCCGACCGTTTCCTCGCCCACCCAGCCGATGCGCTTCAGCTCATCGCCGAATTTCTTACCGTCGTGATCCTCGCGGTCATAGGCGAAGTCCTGCGTGTGTTTCCCCGCGAAGACCCCGCTCGCGAGCATGGCGGGGGCGAAGCGGGTCCCCTCCTCATTGGTCCAGTTCACCACGACGATCGGATGCTTGGTCTTGATGCCAAGGTCGTTCATCGTGCGCACCGCTTCCAGCGCGCCCAAGACGCCCAGAACGCCATCATATTTGCCGCCCGTCGGCTGGGTGTCGAGGTGGCTGCCCATATAGACCGGCAGCGCATCGGGGTCCTCACCCGCCCGCGTGGCGAACATGTTGCCCATCGTGTCGACGCCCATGGTCATCCCGGCGGCCTCGCACCACCGCTTGAACAGGTGCCGCCCCTCGCTGTCGGCGTCGGTCAGCGTCTGGCGGTTGTTGCCGCCCGCCACGCCGGGGCCGATCTTGGCCATCTCCATCAGGCTGTCCCAAAGGCGCGCGGGGTCGATCCTGAGATTCTCTCCGGGTGCGGGCATCTTGTCCTCCTGTCGGTCTCGTCCGGGGTCTTGATGCCCCTTGCGGCGACTCGTTTTCTGACCGTATGGTCAAGATCACGCTACACAACCTGACCAACCGGTCAACGAAAAACTGGGAACATGACCGCGCCAGAACGCATATCCAAGCGAAACGCGATCCGGCAGGAAATGGAAGCCCGGATCCTGAGCGCCGCGGAGAAGGTCTTTGCCGAGGCCGGCTTCGGTGGGGCGACGATGCAGTTGATCGCCGACATGGCCGGACTGCCCAAGGCCAACCTGCACTACTACTTCGCGACGAAGGAGGAGCTTTACCGCAAGGTCGTCCGACAGATCTTCGAGATCTGGCTGCATGCGGCCGACAGCTTCGACAACGCGCCGGGACCGGTCGAGGGGATCGGCGCCTATATCGATGCGAAGATGGATATCTCGCGCCGCCACCCGTTCGGATCGAAGGTCTGGGCGAGCGAGGTCATGCACGGCGCGCCGGTGATCCAGGACTATCTGGAGACCACGCTGCGCGAATGGACATCCGGGCGCGCCGCGCTGATCCAGCGCTGGATCGACGAAGGCAAGATGGCGCCCATCGACCCAAGGCACCTGCTCTACATGCTCTGGGCGACGACGCAGCACTACGCGGATTTCGGCCACCAGATCGAGACTCTGAACGGCGGCAGGGCGCTGTCGGACCGCCAGTGGAAGGCGGCGAAGGACAGCGTGAAAGCGATCATCCTCAAGGGGATCGGCGCGATCTGACGCCACGCGACACCAGAATCTCCGAACAGACAGATTGACCGGGGCGTCATCCCGGCCAATTGTTGGGATACAAACAACAGGGACAGGCTGGGACCAGATGATGGCGTTTCGCCCGAGCGAGATTCAGGTTTTCTTCGGTTCGCGCGCCAGGTTTCTTTACGAACTGATCAGCTGGCACCTGAGGAATGCGACCGACCTCAGGTTCATGAACTACGGCTACGCCTTCGACGAGGGGGAACCGCAACCGGTCCTGCGCGCCGAGGATGAACCCGAGCGCTATTGCGCGCAGCTCTACCATGTCGTCGCGAGCCAGGCGGACCTTGCCGGCAAGCGGGTGCTCGACATCGGGTCGGGGCGCGGCGGCGGCGCGTCCTATGTGCACCGCTACCTCGGGACGCGGCAGATGGTCGGTTGCGACCTCGCCCAGCAGGCCGTCGGCTTCTGCCGGCGGGTCCATGGCGGGATCGACGGGCTGAGCTTCCGCCAGGGCAACGCGATGGACATGCCCTTCGCGGATGGCGAATTCGACGCAGTCATCAACGTGGAAAGCTCTCACTGCTATCCCGACCGGCAGGCCTTCCTGAAAGAGGTCTTCCGGGTCCTGAAACCGGGAGGGAGCTTTCTTTACACGGACTTCACACCGCCGCGCGAGCCGCCCGGCCGCGCGCATGAGCGGGCGCTTTCGGGCCTGAACGAAGCCGGCTTCGCCGACATCCGCTCGACCGACATCACCCAGAACATCGTCTGCGGCCTCGAACGCGACACCGAGCGGCGGACCAAGGAGATCGACCGCCGTTTCCCGCGCGGGACGCGGAGGGCCGTGCGGCTCTGGGCGGGCGTGCCGGGGTCGTGGATCTACCGCGACTTCGCCGAGGGGCGGCGTATCTACATGATGTATTGGGCGACACGGCCGGCTTCCGCCCAGCCCGCTGTCGCCGCCGATCACTTCAGTTCAACCTCGACGAAGCACATGGAACCGGAGCCGGCGTTGACGACGTTGTGTTCCACACCGGCCGCGCGGCGATAGGCGGTGCCGGCGGGAACGGTGACCTCCCGCGTTCCGCCGCCCGGCTCTTCCAGCAGCATCCGGCAGTCGGTGACCGCCGTGATGACATAGTCGAACCCGTGCCTGTGCCAGCCGGTCTCTTCTCCCGGCGCGAAGTCGAACCGGGTGACGCGGACACGATCGTCGTCGATCATCATTGTCGCGGTGCAGGCGGGCCGTTGCATGTCCTTGTTCCTTCGCGGCGCGGGTGGAATTGCCGTTTGACCTTTCGATCAAATCCACGCTAGCAGAATAAGGGACGGCAAGGGAGATGGATCGCGTGGCGAACGGACAGGCAGAGGACCGCCCGCTGACACGGATTCAGCAGAAGAACCGCCAGACGATCCTCGACGCGGCGTTAGAAGTGTTTTCGCAAAACGGTTTCCGGGGCTCGACACTGGACCAGATCGCCGAGGTGGCGGGCCTCTCGAAGCCGAACCTGCTCTACTACTTCCCCTCCAAGGACGCGATCCACGCGCAGTTGATGGCGACCCTTCTCGACACCTGGCTCCATCCGCTGCGCGCGCTCGACGCGGATGGCGATCCGGTCGCGGAGATCATGGCCTATCTTCGCCGCAAGCTGGAGCTCAGCCGCGACTTTCCACGCGAAAGCCGGCTTTTCGCGAACGAAATCCTGCAGGGCGCGCCCCGGATGAAGGCGGCGCTGGAGGGGGAGTTGAGGACGCTCGTCGACGAGAAGGCGGCTGTCCTTCGCGCCTGGGCGGCAGCCGGGAAGATCGCCGACCTGCCGCCGCACCACCTTATCTTCTCGATCTGGGCGCTGACCCAGCACTATGCCGATTTCGAAGTGCAGGTCCGCGCCGTTCTGGGGGAAGACCACGATCCCTACGCCGAGGCGCAGGGTTTCCTCGACACGCTTTTCCGCAAGCTGCTCGCCCCCTGAAACCTCACCCGGCCGGTTTCAGCGGATAGCGGTCGCCCTTTTCGTCGATGAGAAGCACCCTGTCGCCGTTGCGGACATACAAGTCGCACCGCGACCAGCCGTTCAGGTAATCGACGCAGACGGACCCGTCCTCCTCGATCCGGTAGCGACCCTCGGCCCTGTCGCCACCATCGTAGATATACGCATAGGCGCCGTTATCCCCGTATTCCGACTGTCCGCCGTCGTAGAAGCGCACCTCGTTCTCGGCGAGGTAGGCCGCGATCTCGGTGGCGGAGAACGTCACATCGCCCGGTTTCATCGCCCAGCCTTCCGCATGGGCGGGCGGGCCAAGCGTCAGGGCGATGAGGATGGCTGAGCGGCGCAGCATGGGCATGTCCTTTCCCGGCCGGAGGGAGAAACCGGCCGGGAAAGGGGAACACGGGCAGAAGCGGCCCGTCAAAACACCATCCGGTGAAGTTATTCGGCGGCCTGCGCCATCGGGTTATTGGGGTGCGTCGTCCAGTTTGCGTAGTCGCCGACCTTCTTGCCGGTGCGCGGGTCCACCTCACCCTTCTGAAGCTGGCGCATGGTAATGCAGTTCTCGACCGGGCAGACGTCGATGCAGAGGTTGCAGGCCACGCATTCCTCGTCCTTCACGCTGAAGGTGCGGTCCTCCGACATCGCGATGGCCTGATGGCTTGTATCCTCGCAGGCGGCAAAGCAACGGCCGCACTTGATGCAGAGATCCTGATCGATCTCGGCCTTGGTCACGTAGTTGAGGTTCAGGTACTGCCAATCGGTCACGTTCGGCACCGCGCGACCGACAAGATCGTCAACGGACATGCGGTGTTCGTCGAGATATTGTGACAGGCCCGACATCATCTCCTGCACGACCTTGAACCCGTAGGTCATGGCCGCCGTGCAGACCTGCACGGTGCCGCAGCCCAAGGCCATGAACTCAGCCGCGTCGCGCCAGGTCGTGACCCCACCGATGCCGGAGATAGGCAGGCCGTGGGTTTCCGGGTTCCGGGCGATTTCCGACACCATCGAAAGCGCAATGGGCTTCACCGCCGGACCGCAATAGCCACCGTGAGCGCCCTTGCCGTCGATGGACGGCTCCGGGCTGAAGCTGTCGAGGTTGACGGAAGTGATGGAGTTGATCGTGTTGATGAGGCTGACGGCATCCGCGCCGCCGCGCTTCGCTGCCTCGGCGGGCTTCCTCACATCGGTGATGTTGGGGGTGAGCTTGACGATGCAGGGCATGCGGCTGTGCTGCTTCACCCAGCGCGTCACCATCTCGATATATTCCGGTACCTGCCCCACGGCCGATCCCATGCCGCGCTCGCTCATCCCGTGCGGGCAGCCGAAGTTCAGTTCCACACCGTCGGCCTCGGTATCCTCGATCGCCTTGAGGATCGCCTTCCAGCTTTCCTCGTCGCAGGGCACCATCAGAGAGATGACCAGCGCGCGATCCTTGTAGTCGCGCTTCACGGACTTGATCTCGCGCAGGTTCACCTCCAGCGGCCGGTCGGTGATCAGTTCGATGTTGTTCAGGCCCAGAAGCCGCCGGTCCGCGCCCCAGATCGCGCCGTAGCGCGGGCCGTTGACGTTGACGACCGGCGGCCCTTCGGAGCCTAGCGTCTTCCACACGACCCCGCCCCACCCGGCCTCGAAGGCGCGGCGGACGTTGTATTCCTTGTCCGTCGGCGGCGCCGAGGCCAGCCAGAACGGGTTGGGGGACTTGATCCCGATGAAGTTCGTTGTCAGATCGGCCATCTCGCTCTCCCTGTCGCGCGATCAGCGCTTTTGAAAAATCATCTCGACGGGCGCGATGCCGCCCGCCTTCACCGCTTCCACCATGTTGGCGTATTTGACACCCGCGCCCTCGCCCATGATCAGGGGCAGCCCGACCGGCGGTGGGCCGGATTTCTCCGTTCGCGCCTTGAGTGCCGCGAAAAAGTCTGTCGCCGCCTCTCCCCGGTCGCGCCGTGCCGTCAGCATCAGCCCGGCCGCCTCGCCCGCTGCAACGTAGTCCTCGGGCGCGGCGAGGAAGGATGTGTCGGGCCCGGATGCCCAGGGCACCGGAAAGACCGGGTCGGCTCCGAACCGCATGATGTCGTAGACGGCGAACCGGCCGCCGTGCGCCAGCACCCGGGCGGTTTCGCGGAACAACGCGGTCTTGTCGGCCAGATTCATGCCGACATGAAAGAGCGTCGCAAGATCGAAACTGCCATCGGCGAAGGGCATGTCGAGCGCGCTGCCCGTCACGAACCGGGCGCGAAGCCCCACCGCCCGGGTCAGACGCGCGGCGGTATCGACGAATTCGGGCGTCAGGTCGAGCCCCGTGACCTCACTGCCGTAGCGCGCCGCGATCAGTCGCGCAGTCCCGCCGATGCCCGCGCCGATATCGAGCACGCGCGTCTCCGGCCCGATGTCGATCTGGTCGAGAAGCGCGGCCGTGGCCGCGACGCCACCGACATGGAATTCGTCCACCCCCTTCAGGTGATCGGGCGTCAGATCGCCCGACGCGACACCGCTTGCCGCCAGCGCGGCCATGATCCGGTCGTAAAGCCCGCCGGTGCCGTAATGCGCGACGACTCTGTCTTCGGTCTTTGTCATGAACGGCCCTCCGTTCGGCTGGGTCAGGCGGTCAGCTGCGCATGGATGTCCTCGGCCGCGTCGCGCCCCTCGGCGACGGCGGTGACGGTCAGGTCCTCGCCGCCCGAGGCGCAATCGCCTGCCGCCCAGACACCGGGAACGCTTGTCCGCCCCGCGCCGGTGACCGCGATCTTGCCGCCTTCGGTCTTCAACCCGTCGGGTGCTCCGTCAAGTGTCTGGCCGATGGCCTTCATCACCTGATCGGCTTTCAGGCGGAAGGTTTCGTCCTTCTGCTTCAGCCCGTCGGGTCTGTCCTCGGTATAGGCGAACTCGATCTCTTGCACCGCGCCGTTTCCAAGCACACGGACGGGGGCGGCGTGATGAACGATCCGCACACCGACCGAGGTCGCATGCTCCTGCTCATGGGCCGAGGCGCTCATCCGATCCTGCCCGCGACGGTAGACGATAGTGACGTTCTCTGCCCCCAGCAGCTTCGACTGAACGGCGGCATCGACCGCTGTCATGCCGCCGCCGATGACGACGACATCGCGGCCGATCGGCAGTTTCGCCCGGTCCGGCTGCTGGCGCAGTTCAGCAATGAAATCAACGGCGGAAAGCACGTTGTTCAGCTCCTCGCCATCGGCGCGCAGCGCGTTCACCCCGGCAAGGCCGATCGCTAGCACGACGGCATCGTGATCCTTCTTCAGCCCATCGAGTGTCAGCCCAGAGCCAAGCGCCTTGCCGTTCTCCACGCTGATGCCGCCGATCTTCAGAAGCCAGTCGACCTCGGCCTGCGCAAATCCACCCGGCGTTTTGTAGCTTGCGATGCCGTATTCGTTCAACCCGCCGGCCTTCGGCTTCGGGTCGTAGATCACGACGTCATGACCCTTCATCGCCAGCCTGTGCGCGGCGGACAGACCGGCCGGACCGGCACCGACAACCGCAACCGTCTTCCCGGTTGCCTCGGCACGGGTAAAGGGATGTGCGCCCTTCTCCATGAGGGTATCGGTCGCGAAACGCTGCAAGCGCCCGATCTCGACCGGCTTGCCCTCGGCCACCTCACGCACGCAGACCTCTTCGCAAAGTTGCTCGGTCGGGCAGACGCGGGCGCACATGCCGCCGAGGATGTTCTGCGAAAAGATCGTCTTTGCCGCGGCCTCGGGCGTGCCGGTCGCGATCTGGCGGATGAACAACGGGATGTCGATCGAGGTCGGACAGGCCGTCATGCAGGGCGCGTCGTGGCAGAAATAGCAGCGGTCGGCGGCCACCCGCGCCTCGTGTGGGTCATAGCGCGGAGCGATATCCGCGAAGTTCTGCGCGTAGTCCCCTGCGCCCAGACGTCCGGCGGCGATACCGGGGGTCAGCTGGCTGTTGGTCATGGACGGCCTCCCTGCTCCGTTCTTGAGGAAAAGGCTGCCATCGAATCATTTTTTTATCAACTGGTAAATTTTTGCTGTTACCAGTCTGCCATTTGCGCCGGTCAGACTGCGCCCGGACGGAACCCGCCGCGCGGATTGCGTGGTGCCCGTGGGGAAAGTCCCGCTTTTCACCGCCTGCCCAAGCGCGTATAAGCGGCCAGACACAAGGCCCGCGGACCAAGACGGGCCCGGACAGGACCGATCGAGGACATCGATGACCAAACCTTCCCATGACAGCGACGTCGCCTTCATCGAGGCGCTTGCCGAACTTCTGAACTCCAAGAGCCTTGCCGAGATCAGCGTGAAACGCGAATACGGCGACAATGACCGGCTGAACGTCACGGTCTCGAAATACGCACCGCAAACCGCGGCCGCCGCCGCGCCCGCCCCTTCGGCGGCCTCGGCGCCGATGGCAGCCCCGGCTGCCGCGCCCGCAGCCGCATCGCCCGCCGCTGCCGCCGATCCGGCCAGCCATCCCGGCGCCGTCACCTCGCCCATGGTCGGCACCGCCTATCTCGCCGCCGAACCCGGCGCGGACCCGTTCGTCACCGTCGGCGCGCAGGTCAAGGAAGGCCAGACCGTCCTGATCGTCGAGGCGATGAAGACCATGAACCACATCCCCGCGCCGCGCGCCGGGACCGTCAAGCGCATCCTCGTAGAGGATGGCAGCCCCGTCGAATACGGCGCCCCGCTTCTCATCATCGAGTGAGGACGCGATGTTCGAGAAAATCCTGATCGCCAACCGGGGCGAGATCGCGCTCCGCGTCATCCGCGCCTGCCGCGAGATGGGCATCCGCTCGGTCGCGGTTCACTCCACGGCCGATGCCGACGCGATGCACGTCCGCATGGCCGACGAGTCGGTCTGCATCGGGCCGAACCCCTCGTCTCAAAGCTATCTCTCCGTCCCCGCCGTCATCTCGGCCTGCGAGATCACGGGCGCGCAGGCGATCCATCCCGGCTACGGTTTCCTTAGCGAGAACGCATCCTTTGTGCAGGCGCTTGAGGATCACGGCATCACCTTCATCGGCCCGACCGCGGAGCATATCCGCATCATGGGCGACAAGATCACGGCGAAGGAAACGGCGAAGAGCCTGGGCATTCCGGTCGTTCCGGGTTCCGATGGCGGCGTCCCCGATACCGAGACGGCGAAAAAGGTCGCGAAGGAAATCGGCTATCCGGTCATCATCAAGGCAACCGCCGGCGGCGGCGGGCGCGGCATGAAGGTCGCGAAGGACGAGGACGAGCTGGAGGTCGCCTTCCGCACCGCCCGGTCCGAGGCCAAGGCGGCGTTCGGCAACGACGAAGTCTATATGGAGAAATACCTCCAGAAGCCGCGCCATATCGAGATTCAGGTCTTCGGTGATGGCAAGGGCAAGGCGGTGCATCTGGGCGAACGCGACTGTTCCTTGCAGCGCCGCCACCAGAAGGTCTTCGAAGAGGCCCCCGGTCCCGTCATCACGCCCGAGAAGCGCGCCGAAATCGGCGCGACCTGCGCCGATGCGGTTGCGAAGATCAACTACGCCGGTGCCGGAACGATCGAGTTCCTCTATGAAGACGACGAGTTCTATTTCATCGAGATGAACACCCGCCTTCAGGTCGAACACCCGGTGACCGAGGCGATTTTCGGCGTCGATCTGGTCCGCGAACAGATCCGCGTGGCGGCAGGCCTGCCGATGTCGTTCGCTCAGGACGATCTGTTGGTGAACGGCCACGCCATCGAGGTGCGGATCAATGCCGAGAAGTTGCCGAACTTCGCCCCCTGCCCCGGAAAGATCACCCAATACCACGCGCCCGGCGGTCTTGGCGTGCGGATGGATTCGGCGCTGTACGATGGCTATTCGATCCCGCCCTATTACGACAGCCTGATCGGCAAGCTGATCGTCCATGGCCGCGACCGCCCCGAGGCGCTCGCGCGCCTGAACCGGGCGCTTGGGGAACTGATCGTGGACGGCATCGACACCACGATCCCCCTCTTCCACGCGCTCCTGCAGGAGCCCGATATCCAAACCGGAAACTATTCGATCCACTGGCTGGAAAAGTGGCTGGCGAAGGAATTCGGCTGAACGCGGTCACCCCGGAGCGGCAATGCTGACGCCGGGGCAGATGCTCTCGGGCTATGCCGAAGGCATTTTTCCGATGGCCGAAAGCCGTGACTCCGACGACCTCCACTGGGTCGATCCCCGTCTGCGCGGGATCGTGCCGCTTGACGGTTTCCACATCTCCCGCTCGCTTGCCCGGGCGATCCGGCGCGACGACTATTCAATCCGCCACGACACCGCTTTCACTGACGTCGTGCGCAATTGTGCGGCGCGGTCAGAGACGTGGATCAATGCGCCGCTGTTCAAGCTCTACGGCGCCCTCCACGCGCGGGGCCATGCCCATTCGCTGGAAGTCTGGCAGGACGGCGCGCTGGCCGGAGGCGTCTTCGGCGTCACACTCGGCGCCGCCTTCTTCGGGGAAAGCATGTTCTCGACGCGCACGAACGCGTCGAAGATCGCGCTTGCCTATCTCGTCCACCGGCTGCGGGAGGGCGGATTCACCCTGTTCGATACCCAGTTCCTCACACCCCACCTCGCCTCGCTGGGCGGGGTCGAGGTATCGCGGACGCTTTATCACGAACGGCTGGCCGACGCGCTCGCGTCCGATGCCGATTTCGCCGCGCCTGAGACGCCCGCGCCTCAGCTGCTCATACAGCGCAATACCCAGACGTCGTAGCGTGGATCGTCAAGCGCGGACAGCGCGGGCGACGAGGCGATCATCCAGCCATCGAATACGACCGTGCCCGTCGCGGAATCGGCGATCGTCAGATGCGCGAACGCTTCCGAGGACGGATTTTCCGCCGGGTACCGGCATTCTGACAGCGTGACTGTCAGCCGGCCATAATCCTGCGCTTCGCCGCCGGACAGCTCGATATCCGTCGTCTCGCCCGAGACCTTGTCGAGACCGCGCAGGATCGCCCCCGGCGCGCTCACGACGTCCTGCGCGCCCGCAACACTCGCCAGGGCGAGTGATACGGCAATCGTACCGAGAAACTTCATGGCGCCGGCGTCTCCGCGTTGCCGTCCGCCGCACCGCCGGCGAATTTCATCATCAGCGCGATGACGCTGACCGCCCCTTGCGTATCCTCGACCTCAGAGCCCGGCGGGAGATCCATCGGGCTGCCGCCGGGAAGGATTTCAAGGAACGCGCCCCCCAGCAACCCCTCGGACGCGATAACCGCCGTGCTGTCATCGGGCACGACAATGCCGTCCCTCACGGAGAATTTCGCATCGGCGAAGAATGTCTGAGGGTTGAGCGCCAGTTCCGTCACGCTGCCGACCTTGACGCCCGCCATGCGGACATCGGTGCCGACCGTCACGCCTTCGACCGAACGGAAGCTCGCCGTCAATTCGTAGCTGCCCGCTCCGCGCGACAGCCCCTCGCCGCCTCCGGCATAGACCAGAAAACCAAGTGCTGCGGCCAGAACCCCGGCGCCCGTCAGAACCTCTGTAACGTTCTCAGCCATACCCTATTCCGGGCTCCAGGCCTCGTAGTCGCGCCGTTCCGCCGGGGCGCCATGGCGGATCGACCCCGCCGGCGCATAGGCAAGCGCCGTGCCAGTCAGGTTTTCCTGATGCGGCTTTTCCCAGGGCTTGTGGGGCAGCGCGGCCCTGGTCGGCGGCTCGTTCCAGGTGAAATGCAGCCAGCCATGCCAGTCGGGAGATATCCGCGAAGCCTCGGATTCGCCGTTATAGATCACCCAGCGGCGCTTGTGGTCGCGGGTCTCGTAATACGCGTTGCCCTGCTCGTCCTCGCCCACCTTCACGCCCTTGCGCGCGGTGAAAAGCTGGGTGCCGAGCGTCTGGCCGTTCCACCAGGTCAAAAGGCGCAGAAGGAAATTCATGGGGCCACCTCCGGGCAGTGCTGCCCCCTTATAGCGCAGGGGATGGCGAGGTCTAGAGGCAAGGCCGCCCTAGGGAACCTGGGATGGGTTGCCGTCAGGCTCGGAACCCGTGGCGGTCAAACAGCGGGACAAAGCGCTCTTTAGTTGCAACTGCGCCAGTGGCTGCTTTCGTTATGCCAACTAGGTAAGAGTATTAGTGCTACCGAGCTTGGGTGAAGGCCAACACCGGCAACATAGCTGGCTGGTATTTGTTTGGATCGGCAGGCGCGTCCAAGCAAGGAATAGGTCTTGATAGTGTCCGGGTTGGCTAGCGTAGTTTCTGTGTCTGCCCGGTATGATCCGGGCAGCCATCGTGGAGGATGTCGGGTAGCGTTTTTGCAGTTCAGCCAAGCCGTTTTTTCCAGCGCTTGCTTGTTTTTACACGTACTATTCGCGGCCCGTCCTTGCCGGTGTCTCGACACACAATCGCCCGAAAGTGGAGCCAGAAAGACAGCGAAGGAAATGGAGTTTCTTTGAGAAATGCTTTTTTTCGTGTTTGCCATCGCACTGGTCGCGGTCGGTTTGTCGTTTTACTTACGCGACCGCCAAAAGCACGAGAAATGGGAAAAAGCTCACAAGGCGCGGTGGGCGGATGCTCTTGCAGAAAGTAAAGCGACGCGGGCGCGCGCGAGCGATCCATCTTTGGGACTATTGACTGGACCACCGGGGCATGGCTTCCAAGAACATCGGGCAATAATTCTGCAAGGACTAATGGCAGGGCTGGAGGTGCGAACCTTCCAACCGGGCCTTCTTAAACATCTAATAAGTGAGAGCATCGCAAAGAGCTTGTTTGCATGGCGTGGCGACAGTGACGGGCCATCAGACCTGACGAAAGCCCAAAGGATGGGCGCTTTGTTGCGCGAAATGGCTCATGACAGTGATCCTGGCGGACAGATTGTCAAAGGGGACCTCGACCATGGAATGGTGCCGCTCTCTGATGCCGAGATATTCAGCCTTTACAAGCTGTGGCAATATTCACCAAAAGACAAACGCAGCGCAACTGGAGTCACCTCACAGGAGCCATTTGAAGAGCTCGACCGGATCATATCCGGCTTCGAGACCCAAAAAGCGCAAGTACAAGCCCGCTTTGAGGCTTGGAAAAAGAAAACAGGTGGTCCTGATGCGGACCATCTGTTCGCGAATGGAATACTCGACTTCGTTTCCAAGTCTGGCGTGAAAGACATTGCTTTCTGGCACAGTCTGGCCACGGATTTCCACGATATGTTCGGTGACCACCTCGACGCTGTCTTCTGGATCCTTGAGCGGCCCGAATGCGATCGCGCGACGGCCTGGCATTTCATTGCGGGATTTGTGTCCTGGGAGTGCCTGAGGAAAGAACTGTCGTCTCTACAGGCTCCGGAGGATCCCAGTGCCGAAAGTGACTTTCAGAGGCGCCTGCGGATGCGTTCGGCCTATGTCGCGCGCAGTTTTGAAGCTGTCATCCGCCGGTGGAATGAAGGGTTCTATCGCTTTCATTCACTGGCTCCCACGAACACCGAAGGTGAAGGGTTTCACGGGTTTTCCAACGCGGATGTCGATCGCGAAATGTCCGCGGTGGAAGAGAAATATGGACTGGGACAGTTGCTGCGCCCTGTCGGTCTGGATGTGGATTTGAGCAAACCAAAGGATGACATGTCGCGTTCGACCGCAACCCATTTGGATTGGATCGAGGGCGTTGGGCTGCAACTGACTGGCGATGATTGGTTCAAGCCGGAATGGCATCCTGATCGGTTCACGGGGTTCTCGGAGTAAGCCAGCCCGTCTTTCCAGCCTAGCATGACAGAGTAAGCGAATGCGTGGCTGCCCCGGCTGTACAATTCCACTCAGCAAATCTGGTTCTTGCGGGCTACTTTATGCCAAAACCACTTGTTTTGCGTCACAAACTCTCCGCAAGGTTCGCTATGATTTGCTATGTCTTTGGCCGCTGCTGCAGTGCTGACATTCGTTCTCAGCGCAGCATCGGTCAAATTGGGCTCAAAGCAGACCAACGCGGTCCGACGGCATGGCGCAAGTTATCACCCCGCCGTCGCGGTCTTTTCTGCCTTCGCCTCGGCATGGATCAGAAGCGGTTTGGCGCCGGAATCGACGGCCTCCTCGTTCACGACCACTTCCTCGACCGAGGTCATGCCCGGCAGTTCGAACATGGTATCCAGAAGGATGTCCTCCATGATCGAACGTAGGCCCCGCGCGCCGGTCTTGCGCTTGATCGCCCGCTTGGCGATGGCCGACAGCGCATCGGCGGTGAAGGTCAGCTGCACGCCTTCCAGATCGAAAAGCCGCTGGTACTGTTTCACCAGCGCGTTCTTCGGCTCCGTCAGGATGGTGACAAGCGCCGCCTCGTCGAGGTCGGTCAGCGTTGCGATGACCGGCAGACGGCCGACGAATTCCGGGATCAGGCCGAACTTCAGCAGGTCTTCCGGCTCCAGCTCCGAGAACAACTCGCCCACATTCCGGGCGTCGGGGTCCTTCACCTCGGCACCGAAGCCGATGGCGGAGCCCTTCCCACGCTGCGCGATGATGCGCTCAAGCCCGGCGAAAGCGCCGCCGCAGATGAAGAGGATGTTCGTCGTGTCCACCTGCAGGAATTCCTGCTGCGGATGCTTGCGCCCGCCCTGCGGCGGGACAGAGGCGACGGTGCCCTCCATGATCTTCAGAAGCGCCTGCTGCACGCCCTCGCCCGACACGTCGCGGGTGATCGAGGGGTTGTCGGACTTCCGCGTGATCTTGTCGACCTCGTCGATATAGACGATGCCGCGCTGCGCGCGTTCGACGTTGTATTCGGAGGCCTGAAGCAGCTTCAGGATGATGTTCTCGACATCCTCGCCGACATAGCCGGCCTCGGTCAGCGTGGTCGCGTCGGCCATGGTGAAGGGCACGTCGAGGATACGCGCCAGCGTCTGGGCGAGCAGCGTCTTGCCGCAGCCCGTCGGGCCAATCAGCAGGATGTTCGACTTCGCCAGTTCGATGTCGGCGGATTTCGAGGCGTGGTTCAGCCGCTTGTAGTGGTTGTGGACCGCGACGGAGAGCACGCGCTTTGCATGTTCCTGCCCGATCACGTAATCGTCCAGCACCTTGCAGATATCGCGCGGCGTGGGCACGCCGTCCGCCGACTTCAGCCCGGTGGATTTCGTTTCCTCGCGGATGATGTCCATGCAGAGTTCGACGCACTCGTCGCAGATGAACACCGTCGGGCCGGCAATCAGCTTTCGCACCTCATGCTGGCTCTTTCCACAGAAAGAGCAGTAGAGCGTGTTCTTGCTGTCGCTGCCTGAATTGTTCGCCATCGTCACCCTCTGCGGCCTGTTCGCAATACGCGTGTAAACTTTGTGACTGCCCTTTTGGACAAGATTAGGGCAGCCACAGGGTCATCACAATGCCAAAAAACCCGACCCCTTCACCGGGGGCCGGGCGGCGATCATGCCTTGCTCTCATCTTCGCCGGTGCGGGCGGACAGGATCTCGTCGATGAGGCCCCAGTCCTTGGCTTCCTCAGGCGACATGAAATTGTCGCGCTCAAGCGCCGCCTCAACCTTCTTCACCGGCTGGCCGGTATGCTTGTGGTAGATCTCGTTCAGGCGATCCTTCAGCTTCTGCGTCTCCTGCGCGTGGATCATGATATCCGTCGCCTGACCCTGATAGCCGCCCGACGGCTGGTGCACCATGACGCGGGAATTCGGCAGGCTGAAGCGCATGCCCTTCTCGCCCGCCGTCAGCAGTAGCGAACCCATCGAAGCCGCCTGCCCGATGACCAGCGTCGAGACCTTCGGCCGGATATATTGCATCGTGTCGTAGATCGACAGGCCGCTCGTCACGACCCCGCCGGGAGAGTTGATGTACATCGCGATTTCCTTCGACGGATTTTCCGCCTCGAGGAAGAGAAGCTGAGCGCAGATCAGCGTCGACATGCCGTCATGGACGGGACCGGAGAGGAAGATGATCCTCTCCTTCAGAAGCCGCGAGTAAATGTCGTAGGCCCGTTCCCCGCGCGAAGTCTGTTCGACCACCATCGGAACGAGGGTGTTCATGTAAATGTCCAATGGGTCTTTCATGCTCGTCCGCCTCTCGCTGTTCCCTGGGCCGATGCTTACGCACGGAACCTTGCCCGAGTCTTAGTGTCGCGTTCCGGGGGCTGCAAGGGCCGGTGCGCGAAGCGGCGGTTGCGGCGACCCGGCGCCGCGCCTAACCTCCGCCCGATCAGGGAGCTGCGTAACGCATGACCGACGACCTCACCACTCTCTCCGCCACGGAGCTTTCTCGCCGGATCGCGCGCCGGGACGTGTCGGCGCGCGAGGTGATGGCGGCCCATCTCGACCGGATCGAAGAGATCAATCCAGGCATCAACGCCATCGTCTCGCTCCGCCCTGCCAGGGACCTTCTGGCAGAGGCTGACGCGGCCGACCGGTCGCCCCGGCGCGGCTGGCTGCACGGGATGCCGCTGGCGGTGAAGGACGTTGTCGCGACGAAGGGGCTTCGGACGACCTACGGTTCCCCCCTTCATGCCGATTTCGTGCCCGCGGCCGACGACCTCATCGCCGCGAGGATGCGTGCGGCCGGCGCGATCTTCATCGGCAAAACGAACACACCGGAATGGGGGCACGGATCGCACAGCTACAACCCCGTCCACGGCGTCACGCGCAACCCCTACGATCCGACCCGCAGCGCCGGCGGCTCCTCGGGCGGCGCTGCGGCGGCGCTTGCAGCGCGGCTGGTGCCGGTGGCCGACGGGTCCGACATGATGGGTTCGCTTCGCAATCCTGCGGCGTTCTGCAATGTCTACGGCTTTCGGCCGACCTGGGGATTGGTGCCGCCGGACGCCGACGGCGATACATTTATCTCAACCCTTACGACCGACGGCCCGATGGGCCGCAGCCCGGAAGACATCGCCCATTTCCTCGAAATTCTCGCCGGTCCCAACCCCGAAGCCCCGTTCGGACGCGCGGCGGAACCCTATTCCGCGCTGCTCGGCATCAATCTTGAGGGCAAGCGCATCGGCTGGCTCGGCGACTGGGGCGGCGCCTATCCGGTCGAGGACGGCATTCTTCCCCTCTGCCGCAATGCTGTGTCTGTCTTCGAGGACCTCGGCGCGCATGTCGAACCGGTGCCCGCGCCTTTCCCCGCCGACGCGTTATGGGAAAGCTGGACCGTTCTCCGCTCTGCCATAAACGCCCATTCCAAACGCGATCTGCTGGCGGACCCGGAAAAACGGGCCCTGACGAAACCCGAAACGCTCTGGGAGATCGAAACCGGCCTGACCCGGACCGCCGAAGATGTCTTCCGCGCCAGCGATATCCGCTCGCGCTGGTATGCCACCGCCGCCCGGCTTCTCGACCGCTTCGACGCGCTCGCCCTGCCGTCGGCGCAGGTGTGGCCCTTCCCCGCCGACTGGACCTGGCCGCGCGAGGTGGCGGGACGACAGATGGACAGCTATCATCGCTGGATGGAGATCGTCATTCCCGTCAGCCTGATCGGCCTGCCTTGCCTGTCCCTTCCCGCAGGCTTCGGGGCCGCCGGCCTGCCCATGGGTGTGCAATTGTTCGGCCCCGCCGGCTCGGACGCAATGATCCTCGCCATGGGCCAGGCCTATCACGGCGCGGCTGGCTGGCCGGACCGCCGGCCTCCGCCCCGATGACCTCTTCCCGAAAGCCCGGCCTGCCACAGGCGAAACTTCGCGTCATGATGCCCGGAGGCGACTGGATCGGCCCCGGCAAGGCCGACCTGCTGGAAGGCATCGAGGCGACCGGCTCGATTTCCGCGGCGGGGAAGCGGATGAGGATGAGCTACAAGCGCGCCTGGGGGCTGGTAGAGACACTGAACCGGATGTTCAGCGAACCGCTCGTCAGCGCCAGCCGCGGCGGCGCCGGCCATGGCGGCGCGGAACTGACCGCGACCGGGCGGGAGGTCCTGGCCCTGTACCGTCAGATGCAGCACCGGACCGAGAACGCACTTTCGCAGGAGATCGCGGCGCTTTCGCGGTTGACCGATATTCCCGCCGAGAAATAACGCTTGCGCGACGCAAGAATTCACCGTTATCTCCGGTCGGACATAACGACGGATCATCATGCGCGCGCTCATTGCCCTCCTGCTTTGCCTCGTCATTCCGGCGGTCGCGCGTGCCGAAATCGCGACCATCGCGGTCGCGACCAATTTCCGGCCGGCGGCCGAGGTGCTTGCAAAAGGGTTCCAGGCTGATACCGGCCATGAAATCCGGCTGGTTGCCGGAGCCACCGGAAAACTCGCCGCACAGATCGTCAACGGCGCGCCGTTCGACGCCTTCCTCTCGGCCGATGCCGAAACGCCTGAACGGCTCGCCTCGACCGGCCATGCGATCGCCGGCACACAGTTTACCTACGCGACCGGCACGCTTGTCCTGTGGTCGCCCGACGCCGCGCACGACCTGTCCGATCCGGCCGCGGCACTCTCCGCTGCGCGGCATGTCGCACTGGCCAATCCGAAGCTCGCTCCATATGGCAAGGCCGCCATGCAAGCCATTGAGAGAATTGGTCTTATAGACATGATAGAAAGCCGAATCGTGATGGGTGAGAATGTGGGCCAGGCCCATGCCCTGACAGCCACCGGGGCGGCCGAACTGGGCTTTGTCGCAGCCTCGGCCGTGACCGACGGAACCGGCGCGCGCTGGACGGTTCCGCCCGACTATCACGACCCGATCCGGCAGGACGCAGTTCTCCTCGACCACGGGCGCGAGAATCCCGCTGCCCGGGCTTTCCTCGCCTATCTCGGAACCGACGCCGCCCACGCGGTGATCCGCGGCTTCGGCTACCGGACCGGGTCATGACTGCTGCGGACCTCGCCCCGCTCTGGCTCACCCTCCGGCTCGCGGCGCTGGTGACGCTGCTCCTGCTCGTGCTTGGCACTCCGCTCGCCTGGTGGCTGGCGCGGACGTGCTCGCGCATCGCCCCGGCGGTCGAGGCGGTGACCGCCCTGCCGCTGGTCCTGCCGCCAACGGTGCTCGGCTTCTACCTGCTCGTCGCGCTCAACCCCGACGCACCGCTCGGCCGGTTCTGGTTCGACCTCACGGGCACCACCCTGACTTTCTCATTCGCGGGCCTCGTGATCGCGTCGCTCTTTTATTCGCTTCCCTTCACCGTCCAGCCGCTCCAGGCCGCATTCACGACGCTTGGCCGCGCCCCCATGGAGGCAGCGGCGAGCCTCGGCGCGCGCCCGCTCGACGCGTTTCTGACCGTTGCCGTGCCGCTATCGTTGCGGGGCTATCTCACGGCGGCGGTCCTGACCTTCGCTCATACGCTCGGCGAATTCGGCGTGGTCCTCATGGTCGGCGGCAACATCCCCAGCGAAACCCGCGTGATCTCCATCGCGATATACGAGAAGGTCGAAACGCTCGACTACGCCTCCGCCCACGCGATGTCGGCGCTCCTGCTCGGGCTGTCTTTCGCGATCCTGCTCGTTCTCTACATGGTGAACGGGCGCCGCCCAGAGGCCCCCCTGTGACCGGGCTTGACCTCGACATACGGCTGCAAAAACCCGGTTTCGACCTTGATATCCGGCGCAGCCTGCCGCTGACTGGACTGACCGCGATCTTCGGGCCAAGCGGCGCAGGCAAGAGCACGCTGCTCCGCATCATTGCCGGCTTTGAACGCGCGTCGGGGTGCATCTCGTTCGCCGGTGAGGTCTGGCAGGACGGGCGCCGCTTCGTCCCACCGCACAGGCGGCGCGTCGCCACCGTGTTCCAGCAGCCGCGTCTGTTCGACCACCTCGATGTCGCTGGCAATCTCGCCTATGCCGCGCGCCGTGCCGGCCAGTCCGGTACGATGGCCGACATGATCGAACGCTTCGCGCTCGGCCCGCTCCTGCGGCGCCGTACGGCAACGCTTTCGGGCGGAGAGGCGCAGCGCGTGGCGCTTGCCCGCGCGCTCCTGACCGCGCCGCGACTCATCCTGATGGATGAGCCGGTCGCTGCCGTCGATCTTGGGCGGCGCGACGAAATCCTGCCGCTGGTCGAGGCCCTGCGCGACGAGGCGCGCATTCCCGTCCTCTATGTCAGCCATTCCCTGACCGAGGTTGCACGACTCTCGACGCAGGTCCTGACGCTCGCCGCTGGAAAGGCGACGGCGCTAGGGCCTTCGGACGAGATCCTGGCGACAATCACGGCCACGCCCGCGCTCTCGGGGGAGGAGGCCGGCAGCCTCCTGCCCGCCCGGGTGCACGGCCCGGCCGGCGACGGCCTGACAGAGCTCCACTTTCCCGGCGGCACGATCCTTACCCCCGACCGGCCCGGCCCGCCCGGAACAGAAGTCCGGCTGTTCGTCCGGGCACGCGACGTGATGATCGCCCTTGCCCCGCCCGAAGGGTTGTCCGCGCTCAACATCCTGCCCGCCACGGTGAGCAGCATGCAACCCGCGGGCCCCGCCGCCGTCAATGTCGTCCTGTCATGCGGAGGCGTGGCGATTTCGGCCCGCATCACGGCGCGTTCAGCCCGGGTTCTGGCGCTCGCACCCGGTTCCACCTGCTACGCAATCCTTAAATCGGTGGCACTGGCACGCGACTGAACCGACCGAACTACGCGGGCTGCCTTCGTCTCCCGCCCGGCCATCGCGTTTCGGGTTCGCGCCGCATCGGAACCCGCATCTTTTCGTTCGAATTCTGGTAGTTGCCGTTTCAAACGAAATCCGAAACGCTATAGGATCGGCATCATGTCCCGTTCCGCTCTCATCATCGCCCATGGCCAACCCTCCGCCCCCGCGCCAGCCGAGGCAGAGATGGCGGACCTCGCCCAAGCCGTTGCACGGCATCTGCCCGGTTGGCAGGTTGGCGCCGCGACGCTCGCGGCACCGGGGACTCTTAAAGACGCGCTGCAGAGTCTTGATAATCCACTTGTTTTTCCCTTCTTCATGGCCGATGGATGGTTCATCCGAAGCCTGCTTCCGAAACGGCTGTCGGAGGCCGGTGCCGATCACCTTCACACCCTTCGGCCGTTCGGCCTGATGCCGGAAACGCAGGACCTGATCGTCCGGCTCGCCCGCGACGCCGTCCGCGATGCCGGCTGGGACGAGCTCGAAGCGACGCTGATCCTCGCCGCGCACGGATCGGGCCGCAGCCGCTTCCCCGCCGAAGCCGCCCGGATGACAGAGGCGGCGGTCGCCGCAAGGACCGCGTTTGCAGACGTCCGCACGGGGTTCATCGAGGAGCCGCCACTGCTTGCTGACACGCTGCGCGGGGCGGGTCCAGCCGCGCTGTGCCTGCCGCTTTTCGTCGCGCGGTGGGGGCATGTGGCGCAGGACATTCCCCACGCGGCGAAAGAGGCCGGATTTGCGGGCCGGCTGCTTGATCCGGTCGGCGTCCATCACGACGTCCCAAAGATCATCGCGCACGCGCTTGCCGCAGCCTGATCGCAACGGAGCTTGGCGGTTCGGAATTGCGTGATAGACAAATGTAACAGTTTTATGACAATTCTGAAAAGAACGCGACTCACGATGACAACAGGAAACTTTCTTGCCAGAATCCTCCCCTCTCGTCTTTTTCCTGAATGTTGCGGGTGCTGCAGCACTTCTTATATGGGCGGTGCGGCTGGTCCGTACCGGCGTTGAACGGGGCTGGTCGGTTCCACTGCGCCGCCTGTTGCGGCGTGGCGCGGACAAACGTCTTCTGGCAGCGCTGTCCGGCACTGGCGCGGCGATCGTCCTGCAAAGCTCGACGGCGGTCGCGATCCTCACAGCGAACTTCGTCGCCGCCGGTACGCTCGCGGCAGGCGCAGGCCTTGCGATCCTGCTTGGCGCCGATCTCGGCTCTGCCATCGTCGCACAGATCCTGCTGACGCGGGTCGACTGGCTGATCCCGGTTCTCTTGCTCGTCGGCGTCGGCCTTTTCCTGAAATCGGGCACGCGTGACTTCCGCATGGCGGGACGGGTGCTGATCGGTCTCGCGCTGATTTTCGTATCGCTCTCGATGATCCGGAACGCGACGGAGCCGCTGCGCGATAGCGCGGGTCTTGTATCGGCCATGCAGTATCTCGGCGGCGACCCGGTCACGGCCTTCGTCATCGGCGCGCTGTTCGCCTGGGCCGTGCACAGCTCCGTCGCCGCGGTGCTGCTCTTCGTCACCCTGTCCGCGCAGGGCGTGCTGCCGGTTACGGCGGGCGTGGCGATGGTTCTCGGCGCGAATCTGGGCGGCGCGATCATCGCCTATGTGCTCACGCTCGGCTCCGAGATCGAGGCGCGGCGGATGATCGCCGCGAACCTCGCGCTTCGGGGCGGAGGCGCGGCGCTCGCACTGCTCGCCCTGACACTTCTTGCGCCGCCGCTCGATGCGCTGGGGGCGACTCCGGCGCGGCAGGTCATCAACCTGCATCTCGCCTTCAACCTCGCGCTCCTGCTCGTCGCGCTGCCGCTGACCGGACCCGTTCTGCGGCTCGTCGGCAGATGGATCGCGCCACCGCCCGAAACCGCGAACCTCACCCGGATCAGTGCGCTTGACCCGACGGCGCTGTCACAACCGGACCGCGCCCTCGCCTGCGCCACGCGCGAGATCCTGCAGATGGGCGAAGGTGTGGAGGCGATGCTGCGCTCGGTCGTCGGCCTCTATTCGGCGTGGGACGAACCCACCGCCACGGCGATCCGCGCCAAGGAGACCGACATCGACCGGATGCACATCGCGACCAAACTCTACCTCGCAAAGTTGCACCGCGCCTCGAACGACGAGGATGTCGTGCGCCGCAGCCTCGAACTGGCGGACATGGCGGTCAATCTCGAAAGCGCGGGCAACACGATAGCCGACTCGATGCTCAGCCTCGCGCGGCGGCTCGACCAAAGCGGGACGAGTTTCTCGGAGACCGGCCTGGGCGAGATTCGCGATTTCCACGACCGTATCCTGTCGAACGCGCAGGCCGGCCTGAACGTGCTGATGACGCTCAACCCAGACGCCGCGCGCGCGCTGGTCGAAGAGAAGGATTATGTCCGCGATATCGAGCAGCGCCTGCAACGGTCCCACCTGGACCGGCTGAAACAGGGGCTCACCGAAAGCATCGACACGTCGAACATCCACCAGGAAACGCTGCGGGCGCTGAAGCAGATCAACTCGGCCTTCACCATGATCGCCTACCCGATCCTGTCCGAGACGGGCGACCTTCTGGCAAGCCGGCTGAACCGGAAAGGCGGCTGATCTATCCCCGCACGGCGGCAAGGTGGCGCGCGAAATCCGGCTCGGCCATCAGCGCCTTGCACCGCGCGAAGCGTCCGTCGGCATAGGCCCGGAAATCGTCCGCCGGATTGCCGCTGGCAAGCTGGATCAAACCCCAGAGCGTCCAGAGCAGATCGCACATCGCCTTGTAGATCACCATCCGTCCCCGATCGCGGGGCGTGGCCTCGCCGCCGAAATAGGCGCGCAGCATTTCTTCGTCCTGGCCCGTGTCAAACCCGCCTTCGACCGACAGATCGCCAAGATCCCACATCGGGTCGTTCATGCCGGAATATTCCCAGTCGACGATCCACATGCGCTGTCCGGTATCGAGGAAGTTCTCGCAGAGCGGATCGCAATGGCAGGGCGAGAGCGGCAGCGGGTGCGCGTCCAGCGCCGCGCGCACCGCGCCGGCCTCCGCCACGACATCGTGGTAGCCCTCCGGCAGCGTGACGTCCTTCGTGGAAAGGATACCGAGATAGTCGTCGATCATCGCGAAAAGCTCGAAGCGGAACGGAAAGACCGCGCCGGAGGCATGAAGCCGCCGGAAGGCCGCCCCGGCGCGGGCCGGGGCCCCGGCCCGGTCGCGGAAGTTTTCCGGGCTCATCGTCGCGGCACCGTCGATGAAGCGGGTCACCATGATCCCGGTCGCCGGATCGACATGGACGACCTCTGGGCTGACACCCGCGCGCGCGGCCTCTTCCGCCGCCACCGCCTCGTTCCGCCGGTCGATATATTCCTCGGTTCCCTTGCCCGGGATGCGCAGGCAGAAATCGCCCACCCGATAGACCCTGTTGGTCAGCCCGCCCAACCGTTGCGGCGCCACGCCCGTGCCTGCGAGGGCCGGGATGCCCGCGATCACCTCAGCCAGTTGCGCATCTTGCGCCGTCATGCTTTCCCCCGCCTTGCCAAGCCTTCCAAAAGCTTACACATTTCGCCCGGCAAGGCTACCGGCGTCAGGGGGGCGGCATGGGCGGTGCGAAACACGAAGGTCAGCTCGGTTCGGTCTACGAGGCGAAAAGCCCGGAGGAGATCGCCGCGCTTTACGACGGCTGGGCCGGCAGCTACGAGGCCGAGATGGCGCAGGCCGGCTACCGGCATCCGACGATCTGCCTCGCGCTGCTGGCCCGCCACCTGCCGAAAGGTGCGGGCCCGATCCTAGACGCGGGCGCGGGCACCGGCATCCTTGGCGAATGGCTGGCCATCGCGGGCTATCCCGAGGCCGAGGCGATCGACCTGTCTGAGGGCATGCTGGCCGTCGCTGCCCGCAAGGGCGTCTATCGCCGGCTTCACCGGCTTGCGCTGGGCCAGCCCCTGCCTTTCGCCGACGGCAGCTTCGCCGGCGTCGTTTCGGCCGGTGTCTTTACCACCGGCCATGTCGGGTCCGAGGGGCTGGACGAACTGGTCCGCATCTGCCGGCCCGGGGGCGTGATCGTCCTGACCGTCAAGACGACGCTCTGGACCGGCGGTTTCGCCGACCACGTCGCGGGCTTCGCCCCGACCCTCAGCATCGCCGAACAGACCGAACCCTATGTCTCCATGCCCGGAGAGGCGGCGACGATCCCGAGCCTCGCCGTCGTCCTGAAGAAATCCGCCTAATATTCACCTTGGCCGAAATGCTCGCGCAGTCCGGGGGCGAAGCTCCCGCCCCGGTCAGGCTTTAATCCTCAGGTTCTGCGGATCGTAGAAAGGCCGCAGCGCGATCTCGGCCGGCACCGCCTCGTTCGCGACGACGAGTTCGTAGCGGCCCGAAAGCAGGTAGTCGTCGCCTACGCCGCCGGCGTTGCGGACATAGCCGTATCCGATCCCCTTACCGATCGTGTAGCCATAGCCCCCCGAGGTGAGGTAACCCACCGGCTCCCCGTCGCGCAGGATCGTCTCGCGCCCGACGAGCACGGCATCGGGTGCGGTGACCGCGAAACCCGCAAGCCGCTTGACAGGCGGACCGGCCGCCTCCAGCGCGGCGCGGCCGATGAAATCGGTGTTGCGGCGCATCTTCACGGCCCAGCCGAGTCCGGCTTCCAGCGGTGTGTCGTTCGGCGTGATATCGGACGACCAAGCGCGATAGCCCTTTTCCAGACGCAGGGATTCGATGGCCCTGTATCCGACCGGCCGGATGCCCTCGCCCGCGCCCGCCGCCATCAGCGCGTCGAAGACCGCCCCCGTCGCGGCAAGAGGCACATGCAGTTCCCAGCCGAGTTCACCGACATAAGTGATGCGCAGCGCCCGGACGGTCGTGCCCGCGACCCCCACTTCGCGCACATGACCAAACGGGAAAGCGCTGTTCGACACATCGGCGTCCGTAACGCGCGCCAGAACATCGCGTGCCTTCGGCCCCATCAGCGACAGGACGCCCCAGTCCTCGGTGACATCGCGGACCGCCACGTCGCCTTCCGCCAGATGCTCGGCGATCCAGGCAAGGTCATGGGTGCGGAAACCCGTCCCGGTGACGATGTAAAACCGGTCATCAGCGAGGCGGCCCACGGTAAGGTCGCATTCGATTCCGCCACGGCTGTTCAAAAGCTGCGTGTAGGTCAACCGCCCTGGCGCCCCGGTCACGTCATTGGCGCAGATCCGGTCGAGTGCGCGCGCCGCGTCGCCGCCACTCACCTCGTATTTCGCGAAGGAGGACTGGTCGAATATGCCCACCGCCTCGCGGACATGGGCGTGCTCTTCGCCCACGGGGCCAAACCAGTTCTGCCGGCCCATGGAATGGATGTCCTTCGCCTCCATCCCCTCGGGCGCGAACCAGTTGGGCCGCTCCCAGCCGAGTTTCGAACCGAAGACCGCCCCTCGCGCCTTCAGCCGGTCATAGAGCGGCGACACGATCCGGGGGCGGCCGGACGTATATTCCTCGTGCGGAAAGCCGATCGTGTAGTGCTTGCCATAGGCCTCGCAGGTCCGGTCAGAGACCCATTGCCGGTCGCGGTGCATCGCCGCGAAGCGACGGATATCGACAGTCCAGAGGTCGAGCGGTGCCTCGCCGTTCATGACCCAGTCGGCCAGGACCCAGCCCGCGCCGCCCCCGCTCGCGATGCCGAACGCGTTGAAGCCGGCGCCCACGAACATGTTGGCGCATTCCGGCGCGCTGCCCAGAATGAAGTTCCCGTCCGGCGTGAAGCTTTCCGGCCCGTTGATCATCTGCTTGACGCCGACCTCCGCCAGCGCCGGGACCCGCGCCATCGCCTGTACCAGATGCTGTTCGAAATGGTCGTAGTCGTCCTCGAAGAGGTGGAACTGCCAGTCATCCGGAATGTCGCCCGTCGGCAACGACTGCGGGTTGGGCTCATATCCGCCCATCACCAGCCCGCCGACCTCTTCCTTGAAATAGGTGCGCCGGTCGGGATCGCGGATCGTGGCCGCGTCACCGGCAAGGCCGGGGATCTTCTCGGTCACGATATACTGGTGGCGCACCGCCTGAAGCGGCACCTCGATGCCCGCCATCGCGCCCACCTGCCGCGCCCACTGGCCGGCGCAGTTCACAACCGCCTCGCAGGCGATCTCGCCGTGGGTCGTCTTCACGCTGGTGATGCGGTTGCCCGCCATGCCGAAGCCCGTGAGCCGCACGCCTTCGACGATCTTCGCGCCATGCATTCGCGCGCCCTTTGCGAGGCTCTGGGTGATGTCGGAGGGCGAGGCCTGCCCGTCCGTCGGCAGCCAGCTTGCACCCACGAGGTCGGAGACCTCCATCAGCGGCCACATCCGCTTGACCTCGGCGGGCGAGATCAGGTGCATCTCCATCCCGAAGCTCTTCGCCGTGGTGGCCAGCCGCTTGTACTCGGTCCAGCGGTCCTCGTTCGTGGCGAGCCGCAGGCAGCCCGTCATCTTCCACCCGGTCTCAAGGCCCGTCTCGGCTGCCAGCCCCTTGTAGAGGTCGACCGAGTATTTCAGGACCTTCGTGATCGAGGCCGAGGAACGGAGCTGCCCGACCAGTCCCGCGGCGTGCCAGGTCGATCCGCTGGTCAGCTTACCTTGCTCCAGAAGCACCACGTCCGCCTTGTGATCGCGGGCGAGGTGGTAGGCGGTGGAACAGCCGATAATACCGCCGCCGATGACGACGATCTGCGCGTGGCCGGGCAAAGTCATGAGTCGAGCTTTCCGTAAGAGATCTGATAGCGGTCCAGCGCGGCATCGAACCGGCCGAGATAGTCACGCGCATGGGCGTCGTAATCGGCGCCGGGCGCGGCGAGGAAAACTTCCGACACCATCGCCCACATCGCCTCGCGCGCGAGGCTTGCGCATTGCATGGCGTCGAAGGCGCGCAAGGTCGCCTGATCCGGCGGCGCCCCGAAATACGCGGCCAGCAAGGCCCGCGCTTCCGACGGGTCCATCCCGGCATTCGAGGCGGCCCCCGCGAGATCGAACATCGCCGTGCCGAAGCCAGCATATTCGTAGTCGATCAGCCACAGCCGCCCGGCGGCATCCTCAAGAAAATTTGCCGGCAGCAGGTCATGATGGCCGTAGACGACCGGCAGCGGCACCTGCGCCGCCTCCAGGCCACCGGCCATCGTGACCATCCTTGGCAGCATTGCCGAGAAACGGCTGTCGTGGTCCCGCAGGGTCCGCGCGTAGTCGCGGATGACGTGGAAGACCCAGAAACAGACGGCCGGGCCAGTGACCTCGCGCGGCATCCTTGTATGGAAATCGCGCAGGAACCGGCCGACGCGCTCCGCTTCGGCACAAACGTCCGCCTCGCCCCAGGTTCGCGCCTCGACGAACTGCGACACCATCACGCCCGGGCCGGTGAACTCGACCTCGGGCGCAAAGCCAGCGGCATGGGCAGCGCGCGCCGACATCGCCTCGTTCGCGCGGCTGACGTGGTGGAAAGGGAAATCCTCGCCGAAACGCACGACATGCGCGCCGGCGTCATCGCTGACCTTCCAGCTTTCGTTGGACAGGCCCCCGGTCAGTGGTACTGCCTCGATGGCGCCCCGCCAGCAGGGCAGGGAACGGATACATTCGATGCTCATGCCTGTGCGTCCCCCAGCCCGAGCCGCGCCCGCGCCGCACGGGCGCCCGCTTGGTTCAGCCGATCTGTGATGATGGCGATGAAGGCCACGGCCAGCCCCGCGACAAGGCCCCGCCCGGGATCGGCCTTGGTCAGCGCGATATAAACCTCCTGTCCAAGGTCCCTTGTCCCGACCAAAGCGGTGATGACCAGCATCGACAGCGCGAACATGACGGTCTGGTTGAGACCCAGCATGATCTCGGGCAGCGCGAGCTTCAGCTTGATCCGCAACAGGATCTGGTTGGGCGTGCAGCCCATCGCGCGGCCCGCTTCGATCAACTTGGGATCGACATGCTGAAGGCCAAGGACGGTGTAGCGGATCGCGGGCGCCACGGCATAGGCCACGACGGCCACCATCGCGGTGAAGTCGCCGACCCGGAAAAGCATCACTGCGGGCATGAGGTAGACGAAGGACGGCAAGGTCTGCAACGTGTCGATCACGACCCGCACCACGGTCCAGAGCCGTTCACGCTCGGCCGCGAGAATGCCGACGGGAACGCCTATCAGCATCGCGAAGAGAACGGAGATGCCGCAGAGATAGACGGTGATCATGGCCTTTTCCCATTGCCCCGTCGCGGCAATCAGGAAAGCCAGGACACCCGCCAGCACCGCCAGTTGCCAGCCGCCAAGCCGCCACCCCGCGAAGGCGAGAAGCCCCGCCACGCCAAGCCAGGGCAGGTCGAGCAGAAAACGCTTGAACGGAATGAGAAGGTTCAGCAGGACCGCGTTCTTCACCGCTTCGATCGCGTCGAAGAAATTGACATTGATCCAGGCCACGACCTCCGACCAGAACGTGCCCGTGGATAGTTCCAGCGCCTCCGGATAGGTCTGAACGGCAGGAACGGCCAGACCCGCCAGCCCGGCGATCACGATCGTCGCGAGCGCCCCGGCGAGGTAGGGGTGGCGCTGGACCGGATTGCCCGCCGTCGGGGCGGCCCCGGTGCGGCGCGCGGCGAAGGCCTGGCTCAGCCGGTCGAGCGCGACGGCAAGCGCGACGATGGCAAGCCCCGCCTCCAGCCCTGCCCCGAAATCGAGCCGACGCAAGGCGGCCAGCACGTCGAAGCCAAGCCCCCCGGCCCCAATCATAGAGGCGATGATGACCATGTTCAGCGACAGCATGATGACCTGGTTCACACCCACCATCAGCGACGGCATCGACGCCGGCACCATCACGCGCCACAGCATCTGGCGGCGCGAGCAGCCGACCATCCGGCCAAGATCGGTCAGCTCTCCGGGCACCCGCGAGAGCGCAAGCTGGGTCACCCGCGTCATCGGCGGCATCGCGTAGATCAGCGTGGCGACCACGGCGGCGGTCGGGCCGAAGCCGAACAGGAACAGAATCGGGACCAGATAGGCGAAGACCGGGATCGTCTGCATAAGATCGAGGACCGGACGGATCGCCCGTTCGAAAGCGGGACTGCGCCAGGCGAGGACCCCCAGTGCCGCGCCGCCCGCAACGCCCAGCGGCACCGCGACGAGGATCGAGGCCAGCGTCACCATCGCGCTTTGCCACTGTCCGAAGAGCGCGACGAATCCCAGACAGGCCGCGACCAGCGCCGCCAGCCGCATCCCGCCCGCGTGCAGTCCGAGAAGTGTGAACGTGACGATTACCGCGATCCACGAGAGCGGTGGCGTGATCTGCACCGCCGCCGATCCCTCGCCTTGAAGGAAGCCCGTGGACAGAAGGCTAAGCGCGATGCGGTAGGGGAAGTCGATCACGGCGGCTATGAAGCGCGTGAATTCCTGGAAAGTGAAAAGGCCGAAGGTCGCTTCGTTCAGCAGCCACTTCGTGAAATCTCCGATCCATCGCGCCGCCGGGATCATCGCCTTCCTCGGATACTCGAAGGCCCATGGCAGCTGTTCCGCGCCGAACTTCCACAGGAGGACAAAGCAGAACAACGCGATCGCCCAGCCCGACCAGCGTGGCAGCGCGATACCGTTGCGGATGGCGGATGCCTGCATCTCAGCCCCCCAGCATCAGCCGGATCACATCGGCCAGATGCAAATGGCCAAGCGTCCCGCCCTGCCCTTCCGTCACCTTCAGGCGCTCCGCTCCGTCAAGGAACAATGGCGCCGCCTCGGCGATGGTCGCGCGGGCGTCAACACCGGCCTGCGGCTCGGGTCCATCTGCGGGCCGCATCGCACTCGTGACCCGCACGACCTTGGCCTTCGGCACGGCGCGGGAGAATTCGCGCACATAATCGTCCGCCGGGGACATCACGATTTCCTCCGGCGTTCCCTGCTGGACGATCGCGCCGTCCTTCATGATCGCGATACGGTCGGCCAGCCGGATCGCCTCGTCGAAGTCGTGGGTGATGAAGACGATGGTCTTCTTGAGGACCGACTGGAGGCGAATGAACTCGTCCTGCATCTCGCGCCGGATCAACGGGTCGAGGGCCGAGAACGGCTCGTCCAGGAACCACAGCTCAGGCTCCACCGCGAGGGAACGCGCGATACCCACGCGCTGCTGCTGGCCGCCCGAAAGCTGGCGGGGGAAAGCGTCTTCGCGCCCGCCGAGGCCGACGAGCTCGATCATCTTGCGCGCCCGCGCGATCCGTTCCTCACGCCCCATTCCCTGCACGTCGAGCGGGAAGGCCACGTTGTCGAGCACCGAGAGATGCGGCAGGAGCGCGAAGTGCTGGAACACCATGCCCATCTTGTGACGCCGGATCATCATCATCTCGGCGTCGCTCGCGGCCAGAAGGTCGCGACCGTTGAACAGGATTTCGCCCGCCGTTGGCTCGATCAGCCGCGACATGAGGCGAACGAGCGTCGACTTGCCCGATCCCGACAGCCCCATGATGACGAAGATTTCGCCCTCCGCGACGGTCAGCGACACGTCGCGCACGGCCGGGACAAGGCCCTGCGCGGTGATCGCGCCCGGCGCGGGATCGGGGCCGAGGGTTTCGAGAACCTCGCGCCCGCGCGCTCCGAAAAGCTTCCAGACGTTTCGACAGACCAGCTTGGCGTCGCGGCTCTCGGCGGGATCGGCGGTCATCGGGTTTCCGGTTGCGGTCAGTTCTTCATTCCGCCCGCGCACAGGACGCGGGCGGTTGTGACGCGGTAAGGGGTCGCCGGCTTACTGGCCGATCCAACCCTTCCAGCGGCCTTCGTTGGCGGTCATCCAGCCGGCCACGACCTCTGATACGGTCTTGCCGTTGAGGTCCACGTCCGTGATCATCGCCCCCATCTCGTCATTGTCGATGGTGAACGCCTTCACGGCCTCGTAGGCGCCGGGCCACTTGTCCTTCATCCCGGCCCAGCCGACCTTCCAGATTTCGCCGAAGGGCTTGCCGCAATCATAGGCCATGTCGGGGTTCGACCCCCAGGCCGGGTCGTTGTAGCACTCCGCCGTGTATTCGGGGAATTCGACCCATTCGCCCTCGTACTTGGCCGGCGCCCAGTGCGGCGCATAAATCCAGAGCAGGATCGGCGCCTGACGCTGATAGGCGCTTTCCAGCTCGGCGAAAAGCGCGGCATCGGTGCCGGCATGGATCACCTCGAACGGCAGGTCGAGCGC
The DNA here is from genome assembly GCA_030429495.1 of Alphaproteobacteria bacterium. Lineage (GTDB taxonomy): Bacteria > Pseudomonadota > Alphaproteobacteria > Rhodobacterales > Rhodobacteraceae > Albidovulum. The sequence goes on from JAUIFH010000003.1 coordinate 460,059, forward strand.
CTCGACGCGTTCGTCATCGAACCCGCCCCATGTCACCGGCCCGCCCAGGTAACGACCCTTCGGCGCGGTTTCAGCGGTGGAGAACGCCTCGGCGCAGGCCGCGTCCTTCAACGCTTCCCAGTTCGGCAGGCCGGGGCATTTTTCCTTCATGTAGGTGGGATACCACCACTCCTCTTTCGCCTTCATGCCCGTGGGCCCGATGTTCTCCACCTTGCCCGTCGCGGTGGCGGCATCCATCGCGTCGCGGCCGGTGGTTTCCCACATTTCCATCGCGACATGCAGGTCGCCCGTTTCAAGCCCCGCGAACTGCGCGAGGTAGTCGGCCTGCACGTATTCGATGTTGTAGCCCGCCTGCTTCAGAACCTCGCCCATCAGCTCGGTTGTGATGAGCTGGCCGGTCCAGTCATGCAGCGTCAACTTGATCGGATCAGAGGATTCCTGAGCGACGGCCATGCCCGCGCCTAGCGCGAAGGCAGAAACGGCGAGGCCGCCAAGAAACATGCTGGTCGTTGTCTTGGACATCTCGAACTCCCTGTTCAGCCGGATTTTCCGGTCACCGGAACGGTCGTTCCCGGGCGCACGCAAAGGCGCCCTGCCCCGTCCCATCCCGAAAGGTTGGGACCATCGGTGGCATTCGTCAATCTCAATTTGTGGCTTTCTGTGTTTTTAGTGACCGATTGCACCCGGATCATTGTGAAATCGAAAAACCGTGCCTACAATTCTGGCGGGGGCGACTGCCAAGAGATGTTCGATAAATGCTGTCGAAGCGCCATGCTGACATTCTGAAGATCCTCGAAACCGAGGGGTCCGCGACGATTTCCGGCCTCGCGCGGCTTCTCGGCGTCTCGCTGGAAACCGTGCGGCGGGATGTGAAGCCACTGACCGAATCCGGCGCGGTCGTGCGGATGCACGGCGCCGTCGGCCTTGCCGGCCAGATCGGGGAAGCGCCCTTCCAGAAGCGGATGCGTGAGAATGCCGAAGCGAAGAAGGCAATTGCCCGCACGCTGGCCGGTTCGATCCGCGATGGCGAGTCGCTGATGCTCGATACCGGAACGACGACAAGCTACGTCGCGCGTGAACTGATGGGGCACCGGCGGCTCACCGTGGTTACCAACTCCTCCGACATTGCGCGAACGCTCGCCACGGTCAACGGCAACCGCGTCTATATGGCCGGGGGCGAGTTGCGCAGTGATTCCGGCGCGGCATTCGGGGTCTCGGCGCTTGATTTCATTGCCCGTTTCTCGGTCCACCACGCGATCATCTCGGCGGGGGCCGTCGATGCGTCGGGGATCATGGACTATGACCTCGACGAGGCCGAGATCGCCCGCCTCATGCTGTCGCGCGGGGACCGGCGGGTCGTGGTGACGGATCACACGAAATTCGGCCGCCAGGGCCTGATCGCGGTCGCGGGCTTCGCCGATATCGGCGAGATCGTCACCGACACCGCCCCGGGCGCCGACATCGCCGAGGCGCTCGCGGCGGCCGGGACCGTCCTGACCCTGTCGCTCTGACCACATGCGCAAAGAAAAAGCCGCCTCCGGAGAGGCGGCTTTTCCCTAAGATATTGCGATCACTTGATGATCGTTTCCGGCCCCATGACCTGCGTTGGCAGCCATGTCGACAGCACCGGCACATAGGTCACGATGATCAGGAAGACGAAGAGCACGGCAAGGAACGGCGCCGCGGCCTTCACGACCCGCATCATCGACATGCCCGCCACGCCGGAGGTCACGAAAAGGTTCAGACCGACCGGCGGCGTGATCATCCCGATCTCCATGTTCACCACCATGATGATGCCGAGATGGATCGGGTCGACGCCAAGCGAGATGGCGATGGGGAACACCAGCGGCGCGACGATCAGGATCAGGCCCGACGGCTCCATGAACTGGCCGCCGATCAGCAGGATCACGTTGACGATGATCAGGAAGACGATCTTGCCGAAGCCCGCGTCCAGCATCGCAGCGGCGATCTGCTGCGGGATCTGCTCATCGGTCAGGACGTGCTTCAGGATCAGCGCGTTGGCGATGATGAACATCAGCGTGACCGTAAGCTTGCCGGCCTCGAACAGCGTCGCCTTGGTGTCGCGGTGGAAGAAGGCCGTCACCAGCGCGATCGGCTTCTGGATCAGCGTCAGGTTCCCGCCTTCCCGTCTCAGCGGCCCCATGTCGCGATAGATGAACGTCGCGACGAAGAAGGCCCAGACCGAGGCGACGGCGGCCGCTTCCGTCGGCGTGAAGATCGCCGCCGTTATGCCGGGAATGCCGTAAAGGCCGACCATGATGATGACGATCAGCATCAGGCCCCAGAATGCCTCGCCGAAGCTTTCGGCGACCTCGCCCCAGCCGAGCCATTCGCCCTTGGGAAGGTTCTTCCAGATCGCCCAGATCAGGATCGTTGCCATCAGCATGCCGCCTGCCAAAAGGCCCGGGAACACGCCCGCAAGGAACATCCTGCCCACCGACACGTCGGTAGCGGACGCATAGACGACCATGACGATCGACGGCGGGATCAGGATGCCGAGCGTGCCCGCATTACAAATGACACCCGCCGCGAAATCCTTGGAGTACCCCACCTGCCGCATCGCCGCGATGACGATGGAACCGATGGCGACAACCGTCGCGGGGCTCGACCCGGACAGGGCGGCGAAGAGCATGCAGGCGAAGACGCCGGCGATGGCCAGACCGCCCGGCAGGTGGCCGACACAGGCGATGGAGAAGCGGATGATCCGCTTGGCCACGCCACCCGTCGACATGAAGCTTGAGGCGAGGATGAAGAACGGGATCGCCAGCAGCGTCGCGTGCCCCTCCATCGCCTGATAAAGCGTCTGCGCGATCGAGGCGAGCGAGGTGTCCGAGAACCACAGCAGGAACAGGGTCGACGACAGGCCCAGCGACACGGCGATCGGCACGCCGACCAGCATGAAGCCGACAACCATCACAAAAAGAAGAACGACTTCCATGTCTTATTCCTCGTAATTCAGGTGGCGGACGTCATCGACGGCGTCCTCGGCTTCGTGACTGACGATCAGGCTTTCGCGTGTGCCGGTGATGATCCCCCAGGTCGCCTGCGCGAACCGGAAGAGCAGAAGCGCACATCCGATTGGCAGCATCAGATAGGGAATGAAGCGCGGCAGTTTCTCGTAGTGCTCGCCCTGATTGAAGATCGGCTCAAGGAAACGCAGCATTTCCGGCATCGGGATCTGCTCGGTCTCGTACCAGGCCTGATCGCGGGTCTTGATGAAACCTTCGGGGAACCAGCGCCCGCCGGTCTGCTCGAACCCGCCAAACGGCGCCCAGTAGTCCCAGGCCCCCTTCATCAAGAGGAAGGCATAGGCCAGGCAGCAAGCCGCTGCGAACAGGGCGAGGATGCGGCGGCCGCGATGGGGCAGGATGTTGATGACGGCATCGACCCCCAGATGGGCGGTGATCTTCACTGCATAGGACATGCCGAACAGGACAAGCCACGCGAACAGCGCGGATGTCAGTTCAAGCCCCCAGATCAGGGAAGAGTTGAAAACGTAGCGCAGGATCACGTTGACGAACGTGATGATCGTCATCAGCCCGAGCAGGACCGCGATGAACGTCTCTTCAGCTTCGTGGACAAACCGCCCGAATGCTCCGCTGGGCTCGTACTTTGAGCTCATCTTCCCCTCCCCTGTTTGCGAAATCGGACCCGGCCCGCCGGGCCGGGTCCTGTCGCTACCTGCCGTGAGTTGCGGTCAGCTGCCGGTATTGAACGCCTGCGCGGCGTCAATGTTGTCCTGGCCGATGCCGTCGGCGAACTGATCCCAGACGGGCTTCATCGCATCGACCCAGGCCTGGCGCTCGTCCTCGGAAAGCTCGCGGATCACGCCGCCTGCATCGAGGATCGACTGCCGCGCGGCCAGGTCGACCTCGTTGACCGCAGCGTTCCGCTCTGCCGACACTTCGCTCAGGATCGTGAGAACCTGGTCCTTGACGGCGGGATCGAGGCTGTCGAGCCAGTCCACCGAGGACACGACGAGGTAGTCGAGCACACCGTGGTTGGTCTCGGTCGTGCCATCCTGCACTTCGTAAAACTTCTGGCCATAGATGTTGGACCAGGTGTTCTCCTGCCCGTCGACAACGCCGGTCTGGAGCGCGCCGTAGACCTCGGCGAACGCCATCGGCTGCGGCGAGGCGCCGAGCGCTTCCATCTGCGCGACGATCACGTCAGAAGGCTGGACGCGGATCTTCAGCCCGGCCATGTCGCTCGGCAGCGCAAGCGGCTTGTTGGCCGACATCTGCTTCAGGCCGTTGTGCCAGAACTGCAGCCCCTGAAGGCCGCGGCGCGCCATCGAGTCCTTCATGGCCTCGCCCTTTTCGGAGGCTTGGAACGCATCGACGGCGGCAATGTCCTTGAACATGAACGGCAGGTCGAAGATCTGGAACTGCTTGGTGAAGGCCTCGAACTTCGAGAGCGATGGTGCGGCGAACTGGACGTCGCCCTGCAGCATCGCTTCAAGCACCTGATCGTCGTCATAGAGCGTGGAGTTCGGATAGACCTCCATGCACGCGGTGCCATCCATCTCGGCATTCACACGCTCGGCAAAAAGCGACGCGGCGATGCCCTTCGGGTGCTTATCCGAGTTGGTCACATGGGCGAACTTCATCACGATTTCGCCTTCGTCGCAGCCCGCGCTGGCAACGGCGGCGCCGGCGGACAGCGCCAGCGCAATAGCGGTCATGGTGGTGGTCAGGGTCTTCATTGGTTTCCTCCCGTGATGGAATTTCTTCCGGTTGCGCCGATGACCGGCGCCCGCCCCAAGGGAAGCTGTTGGCGGGCCGCCAATCAACACATTGTTTTAGCCCCCGCCCCTTTCTTCGCTATAGATTAAGTTTCAAGGTGTTACGCGGTTTTCACACAGGCGCCCGGCTGACACACGGGCGGATGGTCACACAACCGTTACCGCTGACTGTGCGGGAATCCACACACTACTCCCGATAGTCGTCGGCACGAATCCCGTGCCGGGCCAGCTTGTCGTAGAAGGTCTTGCGCGGCAGTTTCAGCGTCGCGGCCGCCTCGGTCGCGTTCCCGCCCTGCCGAGTCAGCGCCTCGATCAGAAGCGACCGTTCTACCCGCGCCATCTGTTCGCCCAAGCCAAGTTCGTCCACCTTCGCCTTCGCCTCGGACAGTCCCATCGCGTAGCGCATGGCCGCGTTCATCAGCGCGCGGGCGTTGCCGGGCCAGTCCTGCGCCATCAGATCGGCGATCACTTCGGGCGTGACCTCCGGCACCGGCAGGTCGGACTGCTCGCAGGCGATAGCGACATAATGGCGGAACAGGACGGGGATATCCTCCGGCCGTTCCTTGAGGGCCGGGATCGGAACCCGGATGACATCGAGCTTGTAGTAGAGATCCGGGTTGAACCGTCCCTCGGCGACCTCCCTGGCAAGGTCGCGGTAGGTGCCCGCGATCACCCGCGTCCCCGGCTGCGCGTCGATGAGATCAAGCACCGCGAACTGTGCTGCGGGCGGCAGCGCCCCCACCTCGTCAAGGAAGATCGACCCGCCTTCGGACCGGTCGAATGCAGCGGACAGAGTTTCGGCCGTCATCGACACGGCCGCGAGCTTCTGAAACGGCCGCATCGCGGCAGCGGACAGAAGGTGGATGACCTCGGCCATTTTCGCCGTGCCCGCCCCCGGCGGGCCGGAGATCAGCACTTCGGCAGAAGTACGCGCCGCCGCGCGGGCGGCCTCGCGCATCCGTTCGGACGCAACCGACGTGCCGACCAGCATCCGCGCGGCGGCGTCGCCCTGCCGGATCTCGCGCTTCAGCGCGCGGTTTTCCAGCACCAGCGCACGGGTCTTGAGCGCCTTGCCGACGACGGCGAGGAAATCCTGCGGCCCGCAGGGTTTTTCGAGGAAGTCGAATGCGCCGCCCGACATTCCCCGCACCGCCGTCGGCACGTCACCCTCCCCGGTCAGCAGGATCACCGGGAGGTCGGGGTCGGTCTTGCGCGCGTGTTCAAGCAGGGCGAAGCCGTCCTTGCCGGGCATCCGGATGTCGCTGACCACGATGCCGGGAAACTCCGCCGAAATGTGGTCCTTCGCCTCGATATAGCTGCCGGCGAGCACCGGGCGAAGCCCCGCGAGGTCAAGCGTCTGCCCCAGCGCCTCGCGCACGGCGCGGTCGTCGTCCACGAGAAGGACCGATTTCGTCATGCCGCCTTAGCCCCCCGCGTGGCGGCATCAAGCTCCACCGTGAATTCCGCGCCGCCGCTTTCGCGGTTCCGCCCTGCAATCGTCCCGCCGAAGCTTTGCACGATGCCATAGGAAATCGACAGGCCAAGGCCCATCCCCTCGCTCGCGCCGACCTCCTTGGTCGAGTAGAACGGGTCGAAAATCCGATCCGGTTCGGCGATGCCGGCGCCGGTATCGGCAACCGTCAGCCGGACGCGTCCGCCAGATTTCGACGTGCGCAAAGTGATCGTCCCGCCGCCCCCGGCCATCGCGTCTGCCGCATTCGACAGAAGGTTGACCACCACCTGCTGAAGCCGCACCTCGCCACCGCGAACCAGGACCGGGCGCGCCGGCGGCAACCAATCGACCGTGACCCCGGCAGAGCGCAGCCGCGCCTCCGTCAGTTCCAGCGCCGCGCCGATCACCAGGACAAGATCAACATCGGTCATGCCTTCGGTTTCCTGCCGCGCGAAGGCGCGCAGGTTCTTGATGATGCGCCCCATCCGCCGGGCAAGGTCGGATATCCGGCCGAGATTCTCCGCCGCGCGCTCCGGCGCCTCGCGCTTCAGGAACAGGCCCGCATTCTCCGCATAGGACTGGATGGCCATCAAAGGCTGGTTCAGTTCGTGGCTGAGACCTGCCGACATCTGCCCCAGCGCCGAAAGCTTGCCGGCCTGCACCAGTTCCGCCTGCGCACGGCGCAATTGGTCGTTCGCCTCCGACAGTTCGCGCGTGCGCTCCGCCACCCGTCCTTCCAGCCGTGCGTTCGCCTCGGCCTCCGCCGCCAGCCGAACGGCCAGCGCGCGCCGCCGCTCCGCCAGGGCATAGACAAGGGCGCCAAGGCCCAGGCAGATCGCCGCCGCCATCAGCGCCTGAAGCTGGGCCTGCCGTTCCGCCGGCATGATGTCGACCAGCGCCTCGCCCGTCATCTCGATCACGGGCAATTCACGGGTCAGGTGCAGTGCGCGGCGCGGCAGATGGGGTCCGCCATCGAGATCCCAGACCGCATGACGTCCCACGATCCGCTCTTCCCGCCGCAGCAGCCGGTCCTTGTCCGCACTTCCCGACAGCAGGTCCAGCCGCACAAGCACAAGCTCGTCCCGGTTCGAGACGAAGACCACGCCATCCTCCCCGGTGAAGAAGACGATGATCGGCTCACCGCGCCAAATCACCTCGACCGCTTCGGTGTCGATCCGCGCGATCAGCGCGCCCACGACCGGCCCCTCGGGCGCGAAAACCGGGGCGGCATAGACAAAGTAGCGCCGGCCGGTCGCGTGGTCGGTTTCATGGTGGAAGCCGAGCGCACCCTGCATGGCGCGCGCGAAATAGGGCATGGCGGCGCGCTGGCGGTCAACTTCGGGACCCGAGGCGGCAATGACGCGCCCCTGCGTGTCGGTCAGCATCAGCTCGTCCGACCGCGTCATGTCGGCGGTGTTCCGCAACAGGCGGTCCGCCTCCTCTGCGGACCGCGCCGGATCGAGCGTAAGGGCCAGCATCTCCGGGTGGCGGGCCATCAGGACGGTCATCTCGCGGTATCGCTGAAGCTGGCCCAGCAGCCGGTCGCCGGCCAGCGCGAGGTCCGCGCCCCCGCGCTCTTCCAGCCGCGACAGCGCATCGTTCAGCGCGCGCCACCACACGCCGCCGGTGACCAGCGCCGTCAGCGAAAGAAACAGCGCAAGCGTCGCCGCGCGTCGGATCATCCGTCGTCCTCCTCCGGAGGGCCAGTCTAGCGAAGCCGGGGGATGGAAGGCCAGTACGTTTCGCAGGCTGCACCCCGACAAGATGCACGGAAGCGGCTGGCGGAACCCTGCTATGGCCGTGGCAGAATCCTGCGCGGAAATTTCCACCGGTTTCATGCTATTGGTTGAGCGAGCGGCTCCGCTCCGTCTAGCAAACCGCATCCCCGCGCGGGACCGAAACACGCGCGGGACGCATCATGGGAGGAAGAAATGATCAACCTGAAATCCAGGATCGGCGCGATGGCGCTCGCGGCGACCCTTGTCGCCCCGGCGGCACAGGCCGAGGAGTTCATCAATATCCTGACCGGCGGCACGTCGGGCGTTTACTACCCGCTCGGCGTCGGCCTGTCGAAGATCTATGCCGACAATATCGACGGCGCGCGCACGCAGGTGCAGTCGACGAAAGCCTCGGTCGAGAATCTGAACCTGCTTCAGCAGGGCAAGGGCGAGCTCGCGCTGGCCTTGGGCGACAGCGTCAAGCTCGCCTGGGAAGGCGACGCGGAGGCCGGCTTCAAGGAGCCGCTGGCGAAGCTGCGCGGCATCGCCGCCGTCTATCCGAACTACATCCAGATCGTGGCGTCCAAGGAATCGGGCATCACCTCGCTTGCCGAACTGAAGGGCAAGAGCCTGTCGGTCGGCGCCGCCAAGTCCGGCACCGAACTGAACGCCCGCAAGATCTTCGAAGCGGCCGGGATGAGCTATGACGACCTTGGCAAGACCGAGTACCTGCCTTTCGCGGAATCGGTCGAACTGATCAAGAACCGTCAGTTGGACGCGACGCTCCAGTCGGCCGGCCTCGGCGTCGCCTCGATCAAGGACCTTTCGACCTCGCTCGACATCCAGATGGTCTCGGTTCCCGAGGACGTCGTGACATCGCTCGGCGCGCCCTATATCGCGGCGACCATCCCGGCCGGCACCTATCAGGGTCAGGACGCGGACGTGCCGACGGTCGCCGTCGTCAACTTCCTCGTCACGCATGAGGACGTATCGGAAGAGACCGCCTACCAGATGACAAAGCTCCTCTTCGAGAACCTCGGAGAGCTTGAGGCCGCCCACAAGGCCGCAGCCCAGATCAAGCTGGAGAATGCGCTGAACGGCATGCCGATCCCGCTCCATCCGGGCGCGGAGCGCTTCTACAAGGAAGCCGGCCTTATGTAATCCGATATCCGGGGCGGCACTGAGCCGCCCCGGACCCACGGCTTTCCAGGGGAGGGGAAAACCGCACATGTCCCAGGACATCCAGCACCACGACATGCCGAAGGACGCACCCGACCTCGGGCTGCACGATCCCTTGGCCGAGAGCTTTCCGGCGACACCCGAAGGCCGCGCGCTTTTCTGGATCGCCGTTGCATTCTCCGTGTTCCAGATCGCCACAGCGGCGCATCTGGTCGACCTGTCCAGCCAGATCGTGCGGGCCGTCCATGTCGGCTTCCTGACGCTGCTGGGCTTTCCCCTGCTCGCCGCGCTAAAACGGAAACCCGTCGCATTCAAGACACTTGCCTGGGGGATGGCGGCGGCGGGCATCGTCGTGGCGCTCTACCAGTGGTGGGAATACACGCCGCTTCTCCTGCGGGCAGGCGACCCGCTGCCCCGCGACATCGTCCTTGGCATCGTGGCGCTGGCCACCGTCTTCGCCGCCGCGTGGCTTTTGATGGGCCCTGCCCTTCCGATCATCGCGGGGTGCTTCCTAGCCTACTGCTTCTGGGGCGAATACCTGCCTTCGCCGCTGAACCACCGGGGTTACGACTTCAGTCAGGTCATCGACCACATGGCCTACGGGACGGAAGGGATCTACGGCATCCCGACCTATGTCTCCTCGTCCTATATCTTCCTCTTCATCCTTTTCGGCTCGTTCCTTGAACGCGCGGGGATGATCCGGCTTTTCACCGACGTGTCGCTTGGCCTCGTCGGCCATAAACAGGGGGGCGCGGCGAAGGTCGCCGTCGTCTCCTCGGGCCTCATGGGCACGATCTCCGGCTCTGGCGTCGCCAATGTCGTCACCACCGGCCAGTTCACCATTCCGCTGATGAAGAGCTTCGGCTACCGGCCAGCCTTCGCGGGCGGCGTCGAGTCGACCGCCTCGATGGGCGGGCAGCTGATGCCGCCGGTCATGGGCGCCGTCGCCTTCATCATGGCCGAGACACTGGGCGTCGAATATGTCGAGGTGGTCAAGGCCGCGCTCATCCCCGCGATCCTCTATTTCGCCTCGGCCTTCTGGATGGTGCATCTGGAGGCCGGGCGGCACGGGCTGAAGGGCATGGCGAAGGCAGACCTGCCTTCGCCGATGAAGGCGTTGAAGGAAAACTGGTATCTGATCCTGCCTCTGGCGGTGCTGGTCTACCTGCTCTTCTCCGGCTTCACGCCCCTCTTTGCCGGAACCATCGGCCTTGCGATGACGGTGATGCTGATCCTCGGCGGTTCCATCGCCTTGGGACTGCCCGAGGGCGTCATCCGCATCCTCTTCTGGGTCGGCCTCGGTGCTGTCGCCGCCGCCTTCTTCGAATTCGGCATCATGCCGGTAGCCATCGCCATCGCCGCGCTGATCGGCTGGAACGCGATCTCCAAAGGTGGACGCGAGACATTGGCGCTCTGCCGCGACAGCCTGGCGGAAGGCGCGAAGACCGCGCTCCCCGTTGGCATCGCCTGCGCTCTCGTGGGCATCATCATCGGCACGATGACCCTGACCGGCGCGGCGAACACCTTCGGGCAGTTCATCGTTCATGTCGGTGAAAACAGCCTGATCCTGTCGCTGATCCTGACGATGATCACCTGCATCATCCTCGGCATGGGCATCCCGACGATCCCGAACTACATCATCACCTCCTCCATCGCCGGTCCGGCGCTGCTGGCCCTCGGCGTGCCGCTGATCGTCAGCCACATGTTCGTCTTCTACTTCGGCATCCTCGCCGACCTGACACCGCCCGTGGCCCTGGCCTGCTTCGCCGCCGCGCCGATCGCCAAGGAGAACGGCCTGAAGATCTCGATGGAAGCGATCAAGGTCGCCGCTGCCGGCTTCGTCATTCCCTTCATGGCGGTCTACACGCCGACGCTGATGCTGCAGGATGGCGGCCCGCTGGCCGAGGCCTTCGGGTTCTGGCCCGCCGTCGCCTATATCGTCACGAAGACGGTGATCGCCATCGGCCTCTGGGGCGCCGCCGTCATCGGCTGGCTTGGCCAACCGCTAGGCTGGCCCATGCGGGCGCTGGCCGCCGTCGCCGCGATCACGCTCGTCGCCGCCCTGCCCCTGACCGACGAGGCGGGCTTTGCACTCGCCGTCGGCTTTGCCGCGCTCGTCTGGCGCGGGCGGGCGGCGCGGACGGCATGAGCGGCGCCTGCCTCCTCGTCGGCGCGACGGCGCTGACGCTGGCCTCGGGCGGGTTCGACCTGACATGGCGGCATTCGGTCGAGAAGACCGAATGGCGGGAAAGCTGGGCGGTGGGCGAGAAAGGTCTGCGCCTGACCGAAGCCGCCGTGAAGGGCTCCGGCGCGGGGATGGATCCCGGGTCGGGCGCGATACTCGAAGGCGACTGGTGGGTCTGGACGCCCGACCTGCCCCCCGTCACAAACCTCACCCTCGCCGCCTCCGGCGCGACGGGCGGTGGCTGGCGGTTGTGCGACGGCGCGACCTGCCACGAAATCGGCGCAGGCCCCGGCGCGGCGATCCGCCTTGCCCCCTGCGGCGGCTGACCCGATGCGCGCCCGTGACCTGACCGCCCCGCTCAGCTACGCTTCGCCCCGAATCCACGGGGCGGAGGGTACCGGGCGTGCGGCACGAACGGGCGGGAAAGACTAGCCGGATGGCGACGCGCCGCCTTCTCGCCGTCGTCCTCATCGTTGCGGCGCTCGCAGCCGGTCTCGGCTACACGCTCGCCCATCGCATGGGGCTTGCGGCCCTCGATCAAGAGCTTGACCAGTCGCTGATCCTGACCCGCCGCGCCATCGAGGCCGAGATCGAGCGCTACCGCGCCCTGCCCGATGTCGCGGCTGAGGATGTGCGGATCGCCCGCGCGCTGGCCGACCGGACCTCGGCCGGGGCGACCGGCGCCGCCAGCCGCTATCTGGAGACCATCGCCGCGAAATCCGGGGCCACGCATCTGTACCTGATGGACGGCGACGGCGCGGTCATCGCCGCCTCGAACTGGAACACGGATCTGAGCTTCGTCGGCGAGAACTACAGCTTCCGCCCCTATTTCCAGGATGCGCTCGCGACCGGACGCGGCGGCTTCTACGCCATAGGCGTGACGACCCGGACGCCGGGCTATTTCCTCTCCTCCCGAATCGGCCCGCCCGATGCGCCGGCCGTGATCGCGACGAAGATCGACGTGACGCCGCTGGAACGGACGTGGAAAAGTGCGGGCGTTTCCCTTGCCGTGGCCGACCGCGACGGGGTCGTGTTCCTCTCGGGCGTCGACGACTGGCGCTACCGACCACTCCGGCCGCTGTCGCCCGAGGCGTTGTCGAGGCTGGCCGAGGTGCGGACGTACGAGGGGATCGACCTTGCCCGCGCCGAACCGCTCCTGTCCACGGGCGCCACAGACGGCGCACTGTCCTTGACCGGCCCCGACGGCGCGGCACTTCGCGGCCGGACGGCGCTGATCCCGGTAGACGGCTGGCAGGTGATCTCGGCCGCCCCCCTCGCCCCGGTCACGCTGGCCGCCGCGCTCTGGTCGGCCGGAGCCGCGCTCGTCGCGATGGCGACGACCGCGCTCGCCATGATCCTCAACCAGCGCCGCCAACTCATTCAGCTTCGCCTGAGGCAAGGTGCGCTGCTGGAGGCGCGGGTGACTGAGCGCACCCGCGAACTGGCACATGAGATCGAGGCACGGCGGAAGACCGAGGCCGACCTGCGCGCGGCGCAGGAAACCCTCGTCCATACCGAGAAGATGGCCGCCCTCGGCCGCATGTCGGCCGCCATCGTGCACGAAATGAGCCAGCCGCTCGCGGCGATGGAGGCGACACTGGCGGCAGCGGAGCTGTCGCGGGATGCGGACAAGACCACCGCCCGGATCGGCACCGCGCGCAACCTCATCCGCCGGATGCAGCGCACGACGAAGCATCTGAAAAGCTTCAGCCGCAAGGACCAGAACACCCGCACGCTCACCGACCTCAACAAGGTCGCCGAGAACGCGCTTGACCTCGTGGCGCCGCGCGCCAAGGCGGCGGGCGTGACGCCCGGCTTCCTCCCGACCGACCCGGCGCCCCTCGTCATGGCCGGGCCGGTGCGGCTGGAACAGGTCTGCCTCAACCTGCTTCTGAACGCCCTCGACGCGGTCGAGGGGCGCGACGGCGCCTCGGTCACGGTGACGACGGGGACGCGGGACGGCACCGCCTTCCTTGCCGTCGCCGATACCGGCACCGGCATCGCGGCGGAAGACATGGCGCGCGTGACCGAGCCCTTCTTCTCGACCAAGATCACCGGCGAGGGGCTGGGCCTCGGGCTTTCCATCAGCCAGGCGATCGTCACCGAATTCGGCGGACGGATCGACATCGCCTCCGACCCCGGCCGGGGCACGACCGTCACCGTCGCCCTACCGGCTGTGGAAGCCACGCGGGAGGCCGCCGAATGACCGGCCTCGTGTTCGTCGTGGACGACGACGCCGACCACCTCGCCGCCGCGACCGACCTGATCGAGGCGGGTGGACACGACGCGCAGGGCTTCGCCTCCGCCGCCGAGGCGCTCGCCGCACTCGACACCGCCGATCCGGGTGTGATCCTGACCGATCTCAGGATGCCGGGCATGGACGGCTTCGGCCTGATCGCGGCGCTGAGGGAACGCGGCGGCGATCATCCGGTGATCGTGATGACCGGGCATGGCGACGTGGCGCAGGCCGTGCGCGCGATCCGCGAGGGGGCCGAGGATTTCCTGGAAAAGCCCTACGATGCGGACCACCTCCTCCACGTCCTCGACCGCACGCTGAAGGCCCGCGCGACCCGCGCCGAGCTTGCCCGCCTGCGCGCCGGAATGGAGCCCGAGATCCTCGGCGACAGCCCCGGCATCGCCGCGCTCCGCGCCCGCATCGCGGCACTCGCCCCCCTCGACGTGGACATCGTCGTCACCGGCCCGACCGGCTCCGGCAAGGAACTGGTCGCCCGCGCGCTGCACGCGGCCAGCCCCCGGCACGCGGGCCGCTACGTCGCGCTGAACTGCGCCGCGCTCCCCGAGGCGCTGTTCGAGGCCGAGGTCTTCGGCCATGCCGCCGGCGCCTTTCCCGGCGCCACCGCCGACCGGCCGGGCAAGCTGGAACTGGCCTCCGGCGGCACTCTGGTTCTGGACGAGATCGAGGCGATGCCGCTTGCGCTTCAGGCAAAACTCCTCCGCGCGCTTCAGGAACGCAAGGTCGAACGGCTGGGCGAAAACCGGCTCCGCCCGCTCGACCTCCGCGTCGTCGTCATCTCCAAGGCCGACCTCAAGGCGATGAGCTATGAGGGCACGTTCCGCCCCGACCTCTTCTACCGCCTCGCCGGGGCCGAGATCGCGACCCTGCCCTTGTCCGACATGGGGGCCGACATCTCCCTCCTCTTCGCCCATTTCGCCGCAAGCGCCGCCGCCCGCCACGGCCGCCCCGCGCCCGAGATCGACTTCGCGACCCGCCGCGCCCTCTCCCGCCGCGCCTGGCCCGGCAATGTGCGCGAGTTGAAGGCCGCCGCCGAACGCTTCGCGCTCGGGATCGATACCGCAGAGGCCGCCGCAACCCGCGCGATCACCGGCGACACGCTCGCCGACCGGCTCCTCGATTTCGAGGCGCGCGAGATCCGCGCGGCTCTCGAAAGCTGCCGGGGCAATACCGAACGCGCGGCCGAGCTTCTCGGCCTGCCGCGCCGCACGCTGAACGACAAGATGAAGCGGCTCGGCATCACTGCCTGAGCGCGTCAAAACATTTGCAGGCAAACGAGTCTTGTGGGACCATCGCCCCGATCCAAGGAAGAGGTGCGCCATGGCCGATCCCGCCCCTGCCCCCGCCGGCAAGACCCGTCTCGTCATCCGCAATATCGGCCAGATCCTGTCGGGAAGGATCGAGGAACCGCTGATCGACGGCGATTGCGTGGTCTGCGACGGCGACCGGATCACGGCGGTAGGTTACGCAAAAGACCTCGACACCGACGGCGCGACGACGGTGGTCGACGCCAAGGGCGTGACGCTCTGCCCCGGTCTCATCGACAGCCATGTCCACCCGGTGATCGGCGACTACACACCAAGACAGCAGCAGCTGAACTGGATCGACTCATGCCTCCACGGGGGTGTCACCACGATGATTTCAGCCGGCGAGGTTCACGCGCCGGGCCGCCCCAAGGACATCGTCGGCCTCAAGGCGATGGCCATCGCTTCGCAGCGCTGGTACGAGAATTTCCGCCCCTCCGGCGTCAAGGTCCATTCCGGCGCCCCGGTGCTGGAAGAGGGCATGGTCGAAAGCGACTTCAAGGACCTCGCCGAGGCCGGCGTGAAGCTTCTGGGCGAGGTCGGGCTGGGCTCCGTCAAGGCGGGCGAGACCGCCGCCCAGATGGTCAAATGGGCGAGGAAATACGGCATCCAGTCCACAATCCACACAGGCGGCCCTTCGATCCCCGGCTCCGGCCTCATCGACAAGGACGTGGTGCTTGAGGCCGACGCCGACATCATCGGCCATATCAACGGCGGTCACACCGCTTTGCCCGACGACCAGATCACCTGCCTTTGCGAAAGCTGCCTGCGCGGTATCGAGATCGTCCACAACGGCAACGAACGCGCCGGCCTCCTCGCCATGCGCACGGCCTTCGAGCTTGGCCAACCTGAGCGCATCATCCTCGGCACCGACGCGCCCGCAGGCTCCGGTGTCCAGCCGCTCGGCATCCTGCGCATGATCGCCATGCTCTCCAGTTTGGGTGATATCCCGCCGGAAATCGCCTTCTGCTTTGCCACCGGCAACACGGCGCGGATGCGTGACCTTGATTGTGGCATCATCGAACCCGGCAAGGCGGCCGACTTCGTCCTGATCGACATGGCCCAGCACGCGCCGGGCGGCTCCATGCTCGGCTCGGTCCATCAGGGCAACCTGCCCGGCGTCGGTATGACCATCATCGACGGTATCGTGCGCACGACGCGCAGCCGCAATACGCCGCCCGCGACACGACTGCCGGAAATCGTCGGCGCCTGAACCGCCCCGGTTGCCTGTCGCGGCCGTTTGTTCCACCCTTCCCTCGCGAACGGGAGGACAACGATGCCACTGAGCCTGACACCGATGGAAGCACGCGACCCGAAGGAAGCGCACCGCGCCGCCACAACGCTTGAGCTTTTCTTCGACCTCGTGAGCGTGATCGCCATAGCCGCCGTGACGGCGGGCTTTCATCACGCGATCTCGGAGGGTCACGGGATGGAGGCGCTGCCGCGCTTCCTGTTCCTCTTCGTTGCGATCTGGTGGGCGTGGATGAACTACACCTGGTTCGCCTCGGCCTTCGACAATGACGACCGGATCTACCGGGTCCTTGTCATGGTCATCATGGGCGGCGAACTACTGTTCGCAGGCGGCGCTGAATACATCTTCGAAACGCTCGATTTCAGCTACGGCCTGCTCGGCTGGATTATCATGCGGCTGGCCATGGTCTGCCTCTGGCTGCGCGCGGCTTCCGGATGCCCTGAATACCGCACGACGGCGCTTCGATACGCGGCGGGCATCGCGGCCGCCCAGATCTGCTGGATCATCCTCTACTTCACCGCCGCCCCCGCCTCGACGGCCTTCTTCATCGACGGCTTTCTGTGCTTCCTCGTCGAGTTTTCCGTCCCGATCTTCGCGGAAAGCGCCCGCCCGACGCCCTTTCACCGCCATCACATCATCGAACGCTACGGACTTCTGATGATCATCTCGCTGGGCGAGATACTTCTGTCGATCTCCCACGGCCTTGCCTACCTGTTCGGCGATCACCCCGAACTGGGTGTCGTCGTTCCCTCAATCGCCGCCCTCGTCATCGTCTTCTCGATCTGGTGGGTCTATTTCTGCGAGACGGAGCATCTGCCAGCCGCGACGTTCTGGACCGCATTTGCCTGGGGTTACGGCCACGTCTTCATCTTCATGGCGACAGCCGCCGCCGGCGCGGCGATCGCCGCCTCGATCGACGTCGCCACGCACCACACCCACACAACGCAGGCCGAGGTCTCGAAGTATCTCGGGGCGGCGATGGCGCTTGGCACGGCCGCGCTCTGGCTCACACGCGACCGCGCACTCCGCCTGCCTGCGCACCTCTCGCTTGCGTTGCCGGTCATGGCGCTCGCCTTCCTGTTTGCCGGTGCGCTCGGTCTGCCGGTCTGGGGCTTCGCGGTCCTCTCGGTCATGCTCGTCCTCTGGCGGGCGCCGCACAGGACGGTGAAACCTGCCCACCCTTGACGGAGATTGACCGAAACCTGCCGCTGACGACCCTTGCACAGCGGGCGCCGTAGCCTAGAAAGGCGTGGCAGGACATCCGGAGACAGACATGAGCGACGATCCCCTCGTCATCTTCACGCCCTCGGGCAAGCGCGGCCGCTTTCCGGCGGGCACACCCGTCCTGACCGCGGCGCGGCAGCTTGGCGTCGATCTCGATTCCGTCTGCGGCGGGCGCGGTATCTGTTCGAAATGCCAGATCACGCCCGGTTACGGCGAGTTCGCCAAACACGGCGTGACGGTAAGCGAGGATGCGCTTTCCGAATGGAACGAAGTCGAGGCGCGCTACGACCGCATTCGCGGCCTGAAACAGGGCCGCCGTCTTGGATGTCAGGCCAAGGTGATGGGCGACATCGTCATCGACGTGCCGCCGGAAAGCCAGGTCCACCGTCAGGTGATCCGCAAGTCCGCCACCCAGCGCGACATCATCATGGACCCCGCGACACATGCCTACTACGTCGAAGTGACGGAACCGGACATGCATTCGCCCTCGGGCGATTTTCAGCGCCTCTGCGACGCGCTTCGCGATCAGTGGCAGATCGACGGGCTCGAGGCCGAGGCGGGACTATTGGGCAAGCTCCAGCCCGCATTGCGCAAGGGCGAGTGGAAGGTCACGGTGGCCATTCACCGCGATCACCGCGACAAGCCGCGCATCATCGACATCTGGCCGGGTTTTTACGAAGGCCGCCTATACGGTCTGGCCATCGACCTCGGCTCCACCACCATCGCCGCGCATCTCTGCGATCTGCGCAATGGCAATGTGCTGGCCTCCTCCGGCCTGATGAACCCGCAGATTCGTTTTGGCGAGGACCTGATGAGCCGGGTCAGCTATGCGATGATGAACCCCGGCGGCGACAGGGAAATGACCGAGGCCGTGCGCACCGCAATCAACGGACTGGCGCAATCCATCGCCACCGAGGCCGAAATCGACCCCGGCCAGATCGTCGAGACGGTCTTTGTCTGCAACCCGGTCATGCACCACCTTCTGCTGGGCATCGACCCGGTAGAGCTTGGCCAGGCCCCCTTCGCCCTGGCGACGTCTGACAGCCTGTCGCTCGCCGCGCGCGATCTGGACCTCAACGCGATCCATCCTCAGGCACGGATCTATATCCTGCCCTGCATCGCCGGTCATGTCGGCGCCGATTGCGCCGCCGTGGCGCTGTCGGAGGAACCCAACAAGTCCGAGGATATGGTTCTGATCGTCGATGTCGGCACCAATGCCGAGATCCTTCTCGGCAACAAGGAGCGGGTGCTTGCCTGTTCCTCGCCCACTGGCCCCGCCTTCGAGGGCGCGCAGATCAGCGCCGGACAGCGCGCCGCCCCCGGCGCCATCGAACGGGTGGAGATCGACCCCGAAACCAAGGAACCCCGCTTCCGCGTCATCGGCTGCGATATCTGGTCGAACGAAGACGGCTTCGCCGCAGCCACGGCCCAGACCGGGATCACCGGCATCTGCGGCTCGGGTATCATCGAGGTCGTTGCCGAGATGCGGATGGCAGGCATTCTGGATGCAGGCGGGCTGATCGGGTCGGCCGAACAGGTCGGCACGAACCGCTGTATCGCGACAGGCCGGACGCACGCCTATGTGCTCTATGACGGCACGACCGGCGGCGGGCCGCTGATCACTGTCACTCAGGGCGATATCCGCGCGATTCAGCTTGCGAAATCGGCGCTCTATGCCGGCGCGCGGCTCCTGATGGACGAGTTGAACATCGACAAGGTCGACCGCGTCGTGCTGGCCGGTGCCTTCGGGGCCCACATCTCGCCGAAGCACGCCATGGTCCTCGGCATGATCCCGGACTGCCTGCTCGAAAAGGTCACCTCCGCCGGCAACGCCGCCGGCACCGGCGCGCGCATCGCGCTTTGCAACATCGCCGCCCGCGCGGCGATCGAAGAAGAGGTGTTCCGCATCCACAAGGTCGAAACCGCGATCGAGCCGCGCTTTCAGGAGCATTTCGTGGCTGCCAACGCGATCCCCCATGCGACCGCGACCTTCCCGGAATTGTCGGCCATCGTCACCCTGCCCGATGTCAGCTTCAACACCGCCGGATCGGGCGGCGAAGGCGGAAGGCGGCGGCGGCGCGGCTAGGCTTTCCAGGCCGCGAGTACCGCGTCCGGATCGAGCGGCACCACCTGCGATCCGGCTGCGATCCGACCCGGCGTACGCGAAAGGCGCGGCACCGGCGCCGGCTGGGTGACGCCTTCGTGCTCGACATAGGTGCCGCGCGCGGCGTTGTGGGCATGGCCCGGCGCCTCCGCAAGCGTCAGCACCGGCGCCGCGCAGGCATCCGACCCGTCGAAGACCGCGGCCCATTCGTCGCGGGTCCGTTCGGCGATCCGGGCCGCCACCTTCGCGCACGCGGACGGCCAGGACGAACGGTCCATCTGCGGCGGCATCCCCGCCGCGTCGATCCCCACCAGCAAAAGGAACTCCGCCCAGAACTTCGCCTCAATGGCGCCGACGGCGAGGAACCCGCCGCATTTGCAGGCATAGCAGCGGTAGAACGGCGCGGCCCCGTCCAGCAGGTTGGCCTCTCGCGCTTCCGTCCACGCCCCGCCCGCCGCCATCGCCTGGATCATCGCCATCAGATGCGCGGTGCCGTCGGTGATCGCGGCATCCACCACCTGCCCCTTCCCGCTCCGCGCCACCTCAAGGAAAGCGCAGACCATGCCGAAAGCCAGGTACATGCCACCACCACCGAAATCGCCGAGGAGGTTGAGGGGCGGCACCGGGCGTTCCGCCGGGCCGATCGCATGGAGCGCGCCCGAAAGCGCGATGTAGTTGATGTCGTGCCCGGCGGACTGCGCCAGCGGCCCCGCCTGCCCCCAGCCGGTCATCCGCCCGTAGACAAGGCGCGGGTTCTCCGCGAAATCGTCCGGCCCAAGGCTGAGCCGCTCCATAACGCCGGGGCGCAGCCCCTCGATCAGACCGTCCGCCTTCAGGATCAGGCGCCGCGCCACGGCGCGCCCCGCCTCGGACTTCAGGTCGAGCGCGATAAAGCCCCGCCCCCGGTTGAGGATGTCGTAGTCGAGGTCGAGCAGGTGCCGGTTCCCCGGCCGCTCAATCCGGATCACCTCGGCCCCCATATCGGCCAGCACCATCGCCGTGAAGGGCGTCGACCCGAGCCCCGCAATCTCGACGATCCTGAGGCCCGCAAGCGGCCCGTTCATGCCGTGGCCTTCTCTTCCAGCATCAGCCATTCCTCCTCCGCAGCACTCAGCGCCGCCTGCCGCTCCGCCAGCCCTTCCGAGGCGCGACGGAACTTGTCCGGCGCGGTTTGAAAAAGCGCCGGGTCGGAGAGGAAATCGGACAGCTTGCCGATCTCCGTCTCCAGCTTCTCGATGATGCCCGGCAGGGCATCAAGGCGATGTTTCTCCGTGAACGTAAGGCCTTGAACGGTTTTCCTTACCTTCGCATCGGGTGTGGCGACCGGCTTCGGCGCCACCTTTTCGGCCCGCACCGGCGCATCCTCGCCCCGCTGCGCGCGATAATCGGTCCAGCCGCCGGCATAGATCACCGCCCGCCCGTCGCCCTCCATCGCCACCGTGGTCGTGGCCACACGGTCGATGAAATCGCGGTCATGGCTGACCAGAAGCACGGTGCCATCATAATCGCCGAGAATATCCTGCAACAGGTCCAGCGTCTCGACATCAAGGTCGTTGGTCGGCTCGTCCAGCACCAGCAGGTTCGAGGGCTTGGCCATGATCCGCGCCAGGAGAAGCCGCGCCCGCTCGCCCCCAGAAAGCGAGCCGATCGGCGCGCGCGCCTGCGCCTCGTCGAACAGGAAGTCCTTCAGATAGGCCACGACATGCTTCGGCACGCCCCGCACCATGACCTGATCGGAGCGGCCCGAAACCGCCATGTCGGGATCGTTCACCAGCCCGTCCCAGAGCGTCATCGCCGGATCGAGCGCGGCGCGCGCCTGATCGAAAACCGCGATCTCCAGGTTGGTGCCAAGCCTGAGCGTCCCGCTGTCGGACACAACCTCTCCGGTCAGCATCTTCAGGAGTGTCGTCTTGCCGACGCCGTTCGGACCGACGAAGGCCACACGGTCACCGCGCAGGATCTTCACGTCGAACGGCCGCAGGATCAGCTTCTCCCCGAAAGCCTTTGATATTCCTTTTGCCTCGATGACAAGCTTGCCCGAAGCCGGCCCGCTCTCCAGCGCCAGATCCGCGGTGCCCTGCCGCCGGATCTGCGCCGCACGCTCCGCCCGCATCGCCTGAAGCGCCCGGACCCGGCCCTGGTTGCGCTTGCGCCGCGCCGATATGCCCTCGACCGCCCACCGCGCCTCGGCCTTGATCTTCCGGTCAAGCTTGTGGCGCGCGAGGTCTTCCTCCGCCCAGACCGTTTCGCGCCAATCCTCGAAATGCTCGAACCCGCGCTCGCTCCGCCTGATCGTGCCGCGGTCGATCCACATCACCGCCCGGGTCAGCGCCCGCAGGAACGCGCGGTCGTGGCTGATGATCACATAGCCGGCGCGGGTCTCGCGCAGCTGCGCCTCGAGCCAGCCGATCGCCTCGATGTCGAGATGGTTGGTCGGCTCGTCGAGCAGCATGAGTTCCGGCGCCTCCGCCAGAAGCTTCGCCAGCGCCGCGCGGCGCTTTTCGCCGCCCGACGCCGCATCGACCCGCGTCGCGGGATCGAATTTCAGCCCCTCCGCCGCCATCTCGACGCGGTAGGCCTCGCCCTCCGGCAGGCCCGCCGCCGCGAAGGCGCCGAGCGTCTCGAAACCGGCGAAGTCAGGCTCCTGCTCCATGTAGCCGACCGTGACACCGGGCGGCAGCACCCGCTCGCCGCGATCCGGCTCCACCAGCCCCGCCATCACCTTCATCAGGGTCGACTTGCCCGACCCGTTCCGCCCCACAAGTGCGACCCGGTCGCCCGGCTGGACGACAAGGTCCACGCCGTCGAACAGCGGATCGCCGCCATGGGTCAGGGAAATGCCGGTAAGCTGAAGAAGGGGTGCGCGCGCCATGTGCGTCAGCTAATCCGCGCCCTGAGCAACGTCAACGATCTGCGTTCATCTTGCCCGAAATACCTCGGGGGAGACGCCCGGAACGGGCGGCGGGGGCAGCGCCCCCTACTCCGCCGCCTCGGCCGCGGCGTCGATTTCGGCCGCGCGCTTCTCGACCAGCTCGACGATATGGTCGATCATCCGGTCGTTCGACAGCTTGTGATCCTGCTTGCCCGCCAGATAGACCATGCCCGACCCGGCGCCGCCGCCGGTGAAGCCGATATCGGTCATCAGCGCCTCGCCCGGCCCGTTGACCACGCAACCGATGATGCTGAGCGACATCGGCGTTTTGATATGCTCCAGCCGCTTTTCGAGGATTTCCACGGTCTTGATCACGTCGAAACCCTGCCGCGCGCAGGACGGGCAGGAGATGATCTGCACGCCCCGCGTCCTCAGTCCCAGCGATTTCAGGATCTCGTAGCCGACCTTCACCTCTTCGACCGGATCGGCCGACAGCGACACGCGGATGGTGTCGCCGATCCCCGCCCAAAGGAGGTTGCCCAGCCCGACCGCCGACTTGACGGTCCCGGACATCAGCCCGCCCGCCTCGGTGATGCCCAGGTGGATCGGCGCATCCGTCGCCTCGGCCAGCTGCTGATAGGCGGCAGCGGCGAGGAACACGTCCGAGGCTTTGCAGGAAATCTTGAACTCGTGAAAATCGTTGTCCTGCAACAGCTTGATATGGTCGAGCCCGCTTTCGACCATCGCGTCCGGGCACGGCTCTCCATATTTGTCGAGCAGGTGTTTTTCGAGGCTGCCGGCATTCACGCCAATTCGGATCGAGCAGCCGTGGTCCTTTGCCGCCCTCACCACCTCGCGGACCCGTTCGGCGGAACCGATATTCCCGGGGTTGATGCGCAGGCAGGCCGCGCCCGCCTCGGCTGCCTCGATGGCGCGCTTGTAGTGAAAATGGATGTCGGCCACGATCGGCACCGGGCTTTCGCGCACGATCTCGCGCAGCGCCCTTGTCGACGCTTCGTCGGGGGTCGAGACGCGGACGATATCGGCCCCCGCATCGGCAGACCGCTGCACCTGATCGATGGTCGCACGGATATCCGAGGTGATCGTGTTGGTCATCGTCTGAACCGTGATCGGCGCGTCGCCGCCAACCGGCACGTTGCCGACCATGATCCCGCGCGACTTGCGCCGTTCGATGTTCCGCCAGGGTCGGATCGGGTTGTGGGTCATCTCAGCCTCGGCGAGGAACAGGGTCGCGCCCTGAATAGACCGCGACGCGCGCCTCGGCAATCGGATCGGTTACTCGCTGGCAGGTTCCGGCGCGACAAGCGCGGCAGCATCGGCCACGGTCGCGGAGAACTTGGCAAGATCGGCATCCTGCGCCAGATCGGCCACGCTATAGGCCGCCTTCAGCGCCTCGGGCGACAGTTCGACATTCTTCGTCACAACACCGCGGTCGCCCGCCGGTCCATAGGTTTCGCCGTTGACGGCAAAATAGAGCGCCCCGGATTCGCCGACACGCAGCACCGGCGCGCCTTCCGTCTTCGGAAGCGTGAAGCGCTCGCCCGCGTCGAGTATCTTTTCGAGGATGATCGTGCCGTCTGCCCCCTGCACCCGCACCCAGGCGGGCCGGACGGCCAGAAGCTCTATCTCGGGCACGTCGGCCGCGACGACCTGAACCGGCGTCTCGCCGAGGGCGGGCGTCGGCGCAGCGTCCTGAACTGCCGCACCCGTCGCCTCAGGCGTCGCCTCGGCGACGAGCATACCGACAGTGCGCGGATCAATCGCGGCGATCGGTCCGTCGCGCGGCACCAGAACCGGCACGTCGAGCGCTTCAGGCCGGTAGAGCCGGTCAAAGGCATCGGGCGTCGCCGGTAGAACATCCGCGGACGGAAGCACGGCAAGCTCGACCTCGGAGGCTTGCGTCTGGTCGATGCCCGCAGACCGCGCACCGGCAAGCGGGTCAAGCTCGGCGATCACGCCGGGCGCCTGATCGACCGGCGCAAGCTGCACCTTCTGCACTTCCTGCAACACGGTCCAGCCGCCATAGCCGATACCGCCGATCAGCAGGAGCAGCACGAGGATGGAGCCGATCGCGCCCGGCTCCACGCCGGACATGAAGGCCTCGCCCCTCGGTACGAAGATGGCGTTGGGATTGGCCAGCGGTTCGCTGTATTCGACCCGGCGCCCGGTCGTCTTCTTGGGGCCGGAGGCCGCCGCGGACATGCCGTGCGCGACGGTGAAATTGGCCTCGTCGCAAAACCGCGTGAAGGCCCATTCGGCATCCATGCCGAGATAGCGCGCATAGGACCGGACATAGCCCGCCACGAATCCGGGCGTCTCGAAAGCCGACACGTCGCAGTTTTCGATCGCGGCGATATAGCTCGCCTTGATCTTCAGTTCACGCTGCACGTCGAGAAGGGATTTCGCCATGGTCGCGCGTTCGCCGCGCATGACATCGCCGAGCCGAAGCTCGTAGTCGTCAAACCCTTTCGGTTTGTCCGCTTCCTGCGTCGAAGGAGGAAGCCTCCGCCCGATCATACCCGCTGCCCCGTGTATTATCCCCTGGTGGCCGACGATTCGCCGTGCCACGCGCTGTCGTATTGTAGAAATCATACCACGGGGCAAGGAAAATAGCGACCGTGTATGCCCTTACGCAGAGAGTTCAGCACGATTCAGCGCACAATGCGACCAGAGCTTGTCCATCGCGCGGACGAGATGGTCGATATCGTCGAACGAATGGACCGGAGACGGCGTGAAACGCAGGCGCTCGGTACCGCGCGGAACCGTCGGGAAGTTGATCGGCTGAACGTAGATCCCGTAATGCTCCAGCAGCATGTCCGAGATTTTCTTGCAATGGACCGGATCGCCGACATGCACCGGCACGATATGCGTGCCCCGGTCGATGATCGGCAGCCCCATGGCCCGCAACCGCGTCTTGAGGATGCGCGCATGTTCCTGCTGCTTGTCGCGCAGGTGCTGGGCGGTCTTGAGGTATTTGACCGACGCCGCCGCGCCCGCCGCCACTGCCGGCGGCAGCGAGGTGGTGAAGATAAAGCCCGGCGCGTAAGAGCGGATCGCGTCGCACATTTTCGCGGTCGCCGCGATATAGCCGCCCATCACGCCATAGGCCTTGGCCAGCGTCGCGTTGATGATGTCGATCCGGCCCATCAGACCGAGCTTTTCGGCAACCCCTGCCCCGCGCGCGCCGTACATGCCGACCGCGTGCACTTCGTCGAGATAGGTCAGCGCGCCGAATTCCTGCGCCAGATCGCAAATCTCTTCCATCGGACAGATGTCGCCGTCCATCGAATAGACCGATTCAAAGGCGATCAGCTTGGGCGCGGCGGGATCGTCGGCCGCCAGAAGCTCGCGCAGATGCGCAAGGTCATTGTGGCGCCAGATGCGCTTGGCGCCGCCGTTACGCTTGATCCCCTCGATCATTGAGGCGTGGTTCAGCTCATCCGAATAGATGATGAGGCCGGGAAACAGCTTCGGCAGCGTCGAAAGCGTCGCGTCATTGGCGATATAGGCCGAGGTGAAGACCAGCGCCGCTTCCTTGCGGTGCAGGTCGGCGAGTTCCGCCTCAAGCCGCTTGTGATAGACCGTGGTGCCCGAAATGTTGCGCGTCCCGCCCGACCCGGCGCCGGTCGCATCCAGCGCCTCGTGCATGGCCTCAAGCACCACGGGGTGCTGGCCCATGCCGAGATAGTCGTTGCCGCACCAGACGGTGATTTCCTTTTCGGAGCCATCGGGCTTCACCCAGGTCGCCTTGGGGAAGTTGCCCTTGCGCCGCTCGATATCAATGAAGGTCCGGTAGCGTCCTTCATCGTGCAGGCGCTTGAGAGCGCCGTCGAGCTGAGCTTCGTAATCCATTATCCGTCTCCCCCGGCTCCTGGTGGCTTGTTACAGCCCTAGGGGCCCTGTCCGCTACGGTCCTTGATAAAGGTCAAAGCCGGTCAAGGCGAGGGTACAATTTGCCGCGCATCCCTGCGCCTGCCCGACGGGTCATGGCGCATCGCCCGATCTGGACACCGCCACCGCGCCTGATACGGTCTGCGCGACACCAGACAGGAGCCCGACATGAGCCTCGACGCCGTTCTCGCCCGGATCGACGAAACCCTGCCCGAAGCGACCGAACGCCTCTTCGGCCTCTTGCGGATCCCGTCGATCTCGACCGACCCTGCCTTCAAGGCCGATTGCGCGCGCGCGGCCGACTGGATCGCCGCCGACCTTGCCGGTCTCGGCTTCGACGCCGCCGTCCGACCGACGCCGGGGCATCCGATGGTCGTCGGCCATTCCGGTGATGCGGGACGGCATCTTCTGTTCTACGGCCACTACGACGTGCAGCCGGTCGATCCGCTCAGCCTCTGGGATCGCGATCCGTTTGACCCCGAGGTTCAGGATACGCCGAAGGGCCGGGTGATCCGGGGCCGCGGCGCGTCGGACGACAAGGGCCAGCTCATGACCTTCATCGAGGCCTGCCGCGCCTGGAAACACGTCCACGGCACGCTTCCCGGCCGGCTCACGATCTTTCTGGAGGGAGAAGAGGAATCCGGTTCGCCCTCGCTGATCCCGTTCATGCGTGACAATGCCGCCGAACTGACATCCGACCTTGCACTCATCTGTGACACCAGCATGGTCGCGCCGGGCGTACCCTCGATCGCCTCGCAACTGCGCGGAATGCTGAAGGACGAATTCACCATCCGCGGCCCGCGGATCGACCTGCATTCGGGTCACTATGGCGGGCCGGGCCTGAACCCCCTGCGCGAGATTGCCCGGATCGTCGCGTCGTTCCACGACCACGAAACCGGCCGCGTCGCGGTCGAAGGGTTCTACGAGGGCGTCCACGAAGTGCCCGAGGCGCTTTTGAAGCAATGGGAAAGCTGCGGCTTCGACGAGAAGGACTACCTCAACTCGGTCGGCTACACCGTGCCCCATGGCGAAAAGGGCTATTCCACGCTGGTTCAGCAGTGGGGACGCCCGACGCTTGAGGTCAACGGGATGTGGGGCGGCTATCAGGGCGCCGGTTCGAAGACCGTGATTCCGTCCGAGGCGCATTGCAAGATCACCTGCCGCCTCGTCGGCGACATGGACCCCGATGCCCTGCGCGAGAAGATCCGCACGCATGTCGAGGCGCGGCTGTCGCCAGACGCACACATCACCTGGGACCGCGATCTGGAAGGCTCTCCCGCGGCGGTCATGAACACGGACCGGCCCGAATTCGCCGCCGCGCGCAAGGCGCTGTCCGACGAATGGAACCGCGAGGCGGTCTTCGTCGGCATGGGCGGCTCGATCCCCATCGCCGGTTTCTTCAAGGAGATCCTCGGCATGGACGCGATGCTGATCGGCTTTGCCAATGACGATGACGCGATCCACAGCCCGAACGAGAAATACGACCTGCAAAGCTTCCACAAGGGCATCCGCTCCTGGGCGCGCATCCTTGCCGCGCTGACATGACCCGCCTGACCCTGCGCGACGCCGCCCCCGAGGACGAGGCCACCTGGCGCGGCCTCTGGGACGCCTATCTCGCCTTCTACGCGGTCGACCTCGCGGCGTCCGTCACCGACCTGACCTGGGCGCGGCTGCTGGATCCGGCTTCGCCTCTCAAGGCCCGGCTTGCCTGCCGCGACGACCGGGTCGAGGGCTTCGCCATCCACCAGCACCACCCGTCAAGCTGGGTCGCGGGCGACGACTGCTATCTGGAGGACCTCTTCGTCGCCGATACCGCGCGCGGCGGCGGGGTCGGCCGAGCGCTGATCGACGACCTGATCGCCCTTGCCCGCGCGCGGGGCTGGAACCGGCTCTACTGGCACACCGACGAAGACAATGCCCGCGCCCGTGCCCTCTATGACAGCTACACGCCCAGTGACGGGCATATCCGCTACCGACTGCACCTCTGAGCGTCGCATGTCTTCTTGGCCTATGGTCTTCTTAGCCTATGGCGTTTCGGGTTTGCGTTGAATCAGAATTCGGGCCTTTTTCGTTCAAATTCTGATAGTTGCTGTTCCAACCGAAACCCGAAACGCTTTTAAAGTACTCCCGCCGGAGGCACCGCGCGCCCGGCACGGGCGCGCGGTTCTAAGTCTCACGCGATCGCAGGCGCGAGTTCGACCGACCAGAGCTCGCTGTCGGCGGAATCCATGAGCCGCACCGTCATCGCCTTGGTCTCGGCCGAGATATCGACGCGCCCAAAGAACTGGAGCCCGTCCGACGGCGGCAGGTTCGCGCCCTGCTCCTCGGTCGGGAACTTGGCGAAACGCACTTCCGGCCCGAACGTGTTGTCATAGCCGTTCGGCCCGAAAGTGCCGGCATGCAGCGGACCCGAGACGAATTCCCAGAACGGTTCGAAATCCTGGAACTGCGCGCGGTCGGGGCTGTAGTGGTGGGCGGCGGTGTAGTGGACATCGGCGGTCAGCCAGACGGTGTTCTGCACGCCGGCATGCTTGATGAAACTCAGCACTTCCGCGATGTCGACCTCGCGGCCAAGCGCCGGCCCATCGCCGTTGGCGCCGTTCTCGAACGCCGCGTCGCCGTCCTTCACGACCATTCCGATCGGCATATCGGCGGCGATCACCTTCCAGACCGCCCGGCTCGACGTCAGGCCGGCCTTCAGCCAGGCCTTCTGCTCGGCACCAAGGAACGGCGCGCCGCCGGGTTCGTCATTGGCGGTGTTGTCGCCGCGATAGGTCCGCATGTCGAGGAAGAAGATATCCAGAAGCGGCCCGTAGGAGACCTTGCGGTAGACCCGGTAGGGCTCCGACAGGTTCGACCGGATCGGCGTCATCTCGTGGAACGCGCGTGCGGCCCGCGAGGCGAGAAGGGCCGCCGATTTCACCGTGTAGCGGTCGTCCGAGGCGAGAATCTCGTTCGGATACCAGTTGTTCGTGACCTCGTGGTCGTCCCACTGGAACAGGACCGGCACCTCGGCGTTGAAAGCGCGCACATTGGCGTCCATCATGTTGTAAAGATGCTGGCCGCGGAATTCGTCGAGCGTCTCGGCAACCTTCGCCTTGGCCTCGATCTCGACGTTCTTCCAGATCGTGCCGTCCTTCAGCTCGACCTCGCCCTTCAACGGCCCGTCGGCATAGACCGTGTCGCCGGAATGGATCATGAAGTCGGGCCGGTGGCCGAGCATCGTGGCATAGGTCACCATGCCGCCGCGCGCCTCGTCGATACCCCAGCCCTGCCCGGCAGTGTCGCCGGACCAGACGAAGGAGACATCGCGCAAACCCGTCGGTGCGGTACGGAAATGGCCTGTGACCGGCTCTGACAGGGCGTTGGCGTCAGCCAGGTCCTGCATCGTCACGCGGTAGAAGATGTCCTGGTCGGACGGCAGGCCGTCGAGAAGCAGCTTGCCCGAGAAATCGGTCGGCGCGCCGATATTCAGCGCCTGCACCCGCGCGGCGTCGGCAAAGCTCTCGGTCGTAGACCATTCGACAAGCATCTTCGCCTCGCGGTCGGCGCGCGCCCAGATCACCGCACCGTCATGGGCGATGTCACCCGACTGGACGCCATGGGTGATGAGCGGGCGCGACTGCGCGCGGCTCAGCCCCGGAACCGCCAGAGTGGCGGCAAAGGCGGTCGAACCGATGAGCGCCTGACGGCGCGAGATGCGGATGCTGGACATAGGTGACTCCGTCGCTGATATGAGGACAATCCCCCGGCTAGCGCAGAGATTTGTCAGCCCAGTGCCACTTTCGTAACGATCCTGCCAAGTTTCGGTGACAGCGCTAGCGAACCACCAGCGCGCGGACCAGCTTTGCGACCAGCAGCACCCACGGCGCGGCGTGCAGGATAAGGTCGAAGATATCGACCGGACGTGTCAGCGTGCCCGCCACCAGCATCTTCAGCTTTTCCCACAGATGCGGCTCGGGGAAGAACGGTGCAAGACCAAGCGTCAGTGCCGCCAGCACCGTCAGATTCATCGGGATCTTGTCGAGAAAGTCCACGGCCGCCTCCGGTTACGCATCTCCGGCATAGACCGGCGGACACAAGGCTGCACTGAGGCGAAATGGCGCGGTTGACGGGGCTCGAACCCGCGACCCCCGGCGTGACAGGCCGGTACTCTAACCGACTGAGCTACAACCGCGCATTGGGGCGCTCTCGGGCGATCCGGGTGGTGGCGCGGTTGACGGGGCTCGAACCCGCGACCCCCGGCGTGACAGGCCGGTACTCTAACCGACTGAGCTACAACCGCGTGTCCACCCGCCCGGATCGCCGCCCGAGCGTGGGATGCGTAATAGGCATCCCGACTGGCGCCGTCAAGCGGCTCCGGCAGGAATTCGCGATCCCCGGCGCATGGGCTCGAACGGCCCCCTCTGCGCAAATTCTGCGCAAGCCGCGCCGAGGTCCTGCACCCCGCCCCGCTACGCATCGGGATGCCGCCACGACGCGGCCGGACAGTGAGAGGAATGACATGCCGGAACTCATCCTGCGGGGCCTGCCCCGTTGCCTTGACCGCGACGCCTGGTGGCTGACGGCCACACCAGAAGCTGCGACGCCCGCCCCGCCCGGTGGAACAGACGGCGCCAGAACCGTATGGCGTCCGGGGCGGCACGGCGCGCTGGGCGCCCTTCTGCTTCTCGTCCTCCTCGCCGACTGGCTGTTCTGGGACCATCCGGCGGGCCTGTCGCTCGCGCTTTTCGCAGCGGCCGTGCTGGCTGCCACCCTCGCCATCGTGCCGCAGGCGCGGGGCGGCAGGGCTCGGCATCTGGGCCTGGTCGCGATTTTCGCACTCTTCGCCTTGCCGGTGATCGAAACACCGCAGTTCCTGTCCGTCGTCTTCCTGCTCGCCGGTACGCTCGGCGCGACCCTATGGCTCACCCTCGGCACCGGCGCGCGGCTCTCCGCGCTGCCCCGCGCCGCAGCCCGCCTCGGCCTCATGATGCCGGTCCACGGGCCAGCCGAACTGCTCCGCACCGCGCGCGACGCATCCGCGATGACGCAGTGGGGCGCCCTCGTCCGCAGCTGGGCACTGCCCCTTGCGACCGGCCTCGTCTTCACGCTCCTTCTCTCCTCTTCCAACCCGATCACCCGCGACTGGGCAAAGGCAGTGACCGACGCCCTCTATCGCACGTTCTTCTCCTCGCCGCGGCCGTTCTTCTGGCTTTTCGTTGCGATCCCGCTCTGGCCGATCCTCGTCCCGGCAGGGATTCGCGAGCGGCTCGAACGCCCGTTCCGGCGCCCGCGCGCCCGGTCCGAGAGCGCCAGGCTCACGGGCCGCATTGGCTTCAACCCCGATTCCGTCGCCCGGTCGCTGGTTCTTTTCAACCTGATCTTCGCGGTGCAGACCGTGCTTGACCTGCGCTACCTCTGGGCCGGGGATACCCTGCCGGCGGGCATGAGCTATGCCGAATACGCCCATCGCGGCGCCTATCCCCTTGTCGCAACCGCCCTTCTTGCCGGGGCCTTCGCGCTGGCCAGCCGGCCCTTCGCGGAAGGTCAGCCGCTTCTCCGCCGCCTTCTCATGCTGTGGATCGCGCAGAACGTGCTTCTGGTCCTGTCCTCGCTCTACCGGCTTGGCCTTTATGTCGAGATCTACGGGCTGACCTATCTGCGCGCCTACGCCGCGATCTGGATGGTCCTCGTCGCGGCCGGGCTTGCAAGCATCACCTGGCAGGTCTGGCGGCGGCGACCGAACGGCTGGCTTCTCGCCGTGAACGGCACGATGGCCGTGGCGACGCTCTACCTCTGCTGTTTCGTCAATTTCGCGCAACTCATTGCGGCCCACAACATCGCGCAC
Source organism: Alphaproteobacteria bacterium (assembly GCA_030429495.1). GTDB lineage: Bacteria > Pseudomonadota > Alphaproteobacteria > Rhodobacterales > Rhodobacteraceae > Albidovulum. Next base: position 492,111 of record JAUIFH010000003.1, read on the forward strand.
GACCGAGCGGTCACGGACGAATGGTATGCCTGCAGCCTCGGCGCCGACGCCGCGATGGCCATCGCCGATCACCGCGCCGCCGGCGACCCGGGCTTCTGCGATGGCTGGCGGGGCGTGGACGGCCCCGTGATCGAGGGCTGGCGCGATTGGGGGTTCCGGTCATGGCGCATCCGGCGCTACCTTGCGGCGGCAGAAGAGGGAACGGTCGGAAATGCAGGCGAAGATCCTCGTCGTCGATGACGACCCGCAAATCCGTGAGGTGACGCGGATCGCACTTGAACGCGCGGGCTTCACGACCATCGCCGCCGCCGACGGCCGCGCCGCGCTTGCCGCGGCGGCGAGCGGTCGCCCCGATCTCGTCATTCTCGACATCGGACTGCCGGAGATGGACGGGCTCGAGGTCTGCCGCCGGCTACGGCAGTCCTCCGGCCTGCCGATCCTTTTCCTAACCGCCCGCGACGATGAAATCGACCGCATCCTCGGCCTCGAACTCGGCGCCGACGACTATGTCACCAAGCCATTCAGCCCGCGCGAGGTCGTCGCACGCATCCGCGCGATCCTGAAACGGAGCACCGGCGCCGCCGGCCCCGCCGCCGGTCCGCTGCGTCACGGGCCGATCGAACTCGACGCGACGGCGCATGACTGCCGCGTCGCCGGCCGGCCGGTGCGCCTCACCGCGACCGAAGCGCAGATTCTCGCCCGCCTGCTGCGCCACCCGCGCGAGGTCGTCAGCCGCCGTCAACTGAGCGAGGCGCTCTACGGCGCGAACGGCCAGACCTCCGACCGGACGGTGGACAGCCATTTCCGCAATCTCCGCCGCAAACTGGCCGAAGCCGGCTGCGAGGACGCAGTCGAGACCCTGCACGGCATCGGCGTCAGGATGGGCCCATGCGGGACCGCATAGCCCGCAAGTGGCGCCCGCCGCTTCTGCTGGTTCTGGGCGGCGCGCTGGCCGGCGTCCTTGCCACCGGCACCGCCGGGCTGTTCGCGATGCCCCTTCTCGCGCCCGTGACGGGTCCGGGCGCGGCATCCGTTATCGTGCTCACGGCGGTCCTCGCCGCCACCGCCCTGCTCGCCTTACTGCTGTGGCGCCTGATCCTGCGGCCCGTCACAGCACTCGCTGACCGCGCCGCACGGCTCCGCGAGGGCGACGCGACCGCGCAGCGCCCGCTCGCACATTACGGTACGCAGGAATTGCGGGACCTCGGCGACGCGGTCCTCGGCATGGCCGGCGCACTCCAGAACCGCGCGGCGACGATCCGCGGCTATACCGACCATGTCACCCATGAACTGAAGACGCCGATCTCGGCCATCCGGGGCGCGGCAGAGCTTCTGGCGGACGGCGACGGCAGCGCGGGGGACCGCAGGCTTGCCGCGACCATCCTCGACGCGGCGGCGCGGATGGAGGCGCTTCTGACCGCGCTGCGCCGGATGGCGGCCGCGCGCGAACCGATGGCGGCGGGCGAGACGACACTGCGCACGCTCACCCCCCGGCTCGCGGCGGATCATCCCGGCCTCTCGGTCGAGACGCAGGGCGACGACATCATCCTGCCCTTGGGGGAAGAGGCGATGGCCGCCGTGCTCGGCCAGTTCGCACAGAACGCCGCGCAGGCTGGCGCAGGGCGGCTTCGCCTGATCGCCGACACCGGCCCCGGCGGCCCCACACTCACCATCGGCGACGACGGGCCCGGCATCACGCCGGGCAATCGCGCACATGTGTTCGAACCCTTCTTCACCACACGGCGCGAGACGAACGGCACGGGAATGGGCCTCGCCATCGCCGAGAGCCTCCTTGCAACGCAGGGGGCGCAGATCACGCTCACCGACCGGACGCCCGGCGCATGGTTCCGGATCGACTTCTGAGGGGGCGGCGGGGATGGTGGGTCGTGAGAGGCTCGAACTCCCGACATCTTCGGTGTAAACGAAGCGCTCTACCAACTGAGCTAACGACCCGTTCCGCCGGAGCGTTTATCCGCTGCGGCCGCGTCGGGCAAGCCCCCGATCGCGCAAACCGCGCGGGCACCACGGCCGGAGCGATCCAGAAGGCGGGGATGGTGGGTGATGAGGGATTTGAACCCCCGACATCTTCGATGTGAACGAAGCGCTCTACCACTGAGCTAATCACCCGTCCGGGCGGGTTCCTAGCCGCAATCGCCAGACGGCGCAAGGGCCTTCGCGGCGGTCCGCCGGACCCGCAGGGACAGCCCCGCGCTGAGGATATCCCGCCGGGCGCGGCGTCAGCTATCCGTGTCGTCCGCCGCCTTGCTGTCCTCGCCCTCGCTCTGCCCCTGCCGGCGCAGCCGGATCACGAGCATCTCGCCCGAAGGCAGGTCTTTCTGGCGATTCACCTTGGCCTTGCCGAAGGGCGGCAGCGCCAGTTCCTCGCCGGCGGCCAAAGCATCGCCGAGGATGCGCAGCATCGCCTCAACAACCGGCTTCACATCGCGCTTCTTCACATCCGTCGCATCGACGATGCGCTCGACGAGTTCCTTCTTGCGCAGGGTCCGCATCTCTGCCGCGGGCGCGGACTCGACCGGTGCCGGCGCGGGTGCGCTGACGGCCGCGATGACCGGCTCTGCGCGGGGGGCGCTCACTGCCTCGGGCGCGGAGGCCGCCGCCGTCCGGGCGGTCTTGCGCGGCGCTTTCACGGCGGTCTTGGCAGCGCCTGAAGCGGCCCGTTTCGGCGCGGCACGGGAAACGGTCTTCTTGGTGCCAGTGGCACGGCTTGCGCCGGCCCCGGTCGTTGTCGTTCTTGTGGCCATGGCTCGATTGCCTCCTCGTTGTTTGGGGCGGACTATAGCCGCTGGCCGGGCGGCGCGCCATGGGGAGGATGATCGGACGAAAAAGGGCGCGCCGTCCTGGCGCGCCCCTGATTGTCAGCCCTGAACCGGCCTCAATGCGCGGTGGCTGCGGTCCCGTCGCCGCCATCGCCCTTGTCCGAAAGTGCGGCTTTCGCCGCCGCTTCCTCGGCCTCGGCGTCCCAGACGATCGGCTCCGGCGCCCGCACCAGCGCGGCCTTGAGCACGTCGCGGACATGCGCCACCGGGATGATCTCCAGCCCGGCCTTCACGTTGTCCGGGATCTCCGGCAGGTCCTTGGCATTCTCCTCGGGGATCAGCACCGTCTTGATGCCCCCCCGAAGGGCTGCCAGCAGCTTCTCCTTCAGCCCGCCGATCGCGGTCGCGTTGCCGCGCAACGTCACCTCGCCGGTCATGGCGATGTCCTTGCGGACCGGGATCCCGGTCAGGACCGAGACGATCGCCGTCACCATCGCCAGACCGGCCGAGGGGCCGTCCTTGGGCGTGGCGCCATCGGGCACGTGGACGTGGATGTCGGTCTTCTCGAAGACCGGGGGCTTGACCCCGATCTCCGGGCTGATCGAACGCACATAGCTCGACGCCGCCTCGATCGATTCCTTCATCACGTCGCCAAGCTTGCCGGTCGTCTTCATCCGGCCCTTGCCCGGGAGCTTCAGCGCCTCGATCGACAGAAGGTCGCCGCCGACCGACGTCCAGGCGAGGCCCGTGACGACGCCGACCTGATCCTCCTTCTCGGCCAAACCGTAGCGGAACTTCTTCACCCCGAGGAAATCCTCGAGATTGCCCGGCGTCACCTCGACCCGGTCGGTGTCCTTGCGGACGATCCGGGTCAGCGCCTTCCGCGTCAGCTTGCCGATCTCGCGCTCGAGGTTCCGCACCCCCGCCTCACGGGTATAGGTGCGGACCATCTCCTGCAACGCCTCGTCCGTGAGCTTGAACTCGGTCTTCTTAAGACCGTGGTTCTTGATCTGCTTCGGGATCAGGTGCTGTTTCGCGATCTCGCGCTTTTCGTCCTCGGTGTAGCCCGCGAGCGGAATGATCTCCATCCGGTCCAGCAGCGGACCCGGCATGTTGTAGGAGTTCGCCGTGGTCAGGAACATCACGTTCGAAAGGTCATATTCGACCTCAAGATAGTGATCCATGAAGGTGTTGTTCTGTTCCGGGTCCAGGACCTCAAGCATTGCCGAGGCCGGGTCACCACGGAAATCCTGCCCCATCTTGTCGATTTCATCGAGCAGGATCAGCGGGTTCGTGGTCTTCGCCTTCTTCAGCGCCTGGATGATCTTGCCGGGCATGGAGCCGATATAGGTCCGCCGGTGGCCGCGGATCTCGCTCTCGTCCCGGACACCGCCGAGCGAGATGCGGATGAACTCGCGCCCCGTCGCCTTCGCGACCGACTTGCCGAGAGAGGTCTTGCCGACGCCCGGAGGGCCGACGAGGCAGAGGATCGGGCCTTTCATCTTCTGGCTGCGCTGCTGCACGGCCAGATATTCGACGATCCGCTCCTTGACCTTTTCCAGACCATAGTGGTCATTATCAAGGACTTCCTGGGCTTTCTTAAGGTCCTTCTTGACGCGCGACTTCACGCCCCACGGCAGGCTCAGAAGCCAGTCGAGATAGTTCCGCACCACCGTCGCCTCGGCCGACATCGGCGACATCGACTTCAGCTTCTTCAACTCGGCCTCGGCCTTGTCCCGCGCCTCTTTCGAGAACTTGGTATTGGCGATCTTCTCGGCCAGTTCGTTGACCTCGTTCTGGCCGTCCTCGCCGTCGCCCAGTTCCTTCTGAATGGCCTTCATCTGCTCATTCAGATAATATTCGCGCTGGGTCCGCTCCATCTGGCTTTTCACGCGAGACTTGATCTTCTTCTCGACCTGCAGGACCGACATCTCGCCCTGCATCAGGCCGTAGACCTTCTCAAGCCGTTCGGCGACGTCCAGCGTCTCCAGAAGCTCCTGCTTCTGGCCCACCTCGATACCGAGATGGCCCGAGACGAGATCGGCAAGCCGGGCCGGCTCGCGGCTGTCGGCCACGGCTGCAAGCGCCTCTTCGGGGACGTTCTTCTTCACCTTGGCGTAGCGTTCGAATTCCTCGGCGACCGAGCGCAGCAGCGCCTCAACCGAGTCGGGATCGCCCGGCATCTCGGTCAGCCCCTCGGCGGTCGCCTCGAAATAGGCGTCGTTGTCGATGAACTCGACGATGCGGACGCGCGCCTTGCCCTCGACGAGCACCTTCACGGTGCCATCGGGCAGCTTCAGAAGCTGGAGCACATTGGCCAGCACGCCGGCCTTGTAAATTCCGTCATGGGTCGGGTCGTCCTGGGTCGGGTCGATTTGCGAGGACAAGAGAATCTGCTTGTCGTCGCGCATCACCTCTTCCAGCGCCCGCACCGACTTTTCGCGCCCCACGAACAGCGGCACGATCATATGCGGGAAGACCACGATATCGCGCAGCGGCAATACCGGGTAGCTGGAGGCAAGAATATCTTTCATGCGCGTTCCTTATTCCGTGGCAAGAGCGCACCGGCCCCGTGTGCGGCGGCCAACGGCACTCTCCTTTGAGGCCTCTATCTATGCAGCCCCGGCGCCGGCTTCAACGGTGGCCTCGGCGCTGCCGCACACAATGCCGCGCGCCTCGCGTGAGGGCAAGGGAGCAATACCTGCCGTTTCAGTCAGGCGCCTGCGCGGAAGACAAGGATGGCGGTGGAAAGGGCGCGGACCATTGCCGCGCCCGCCACCCTGCCCCCCGGATCAGCAGGCCAGTGCCGGTTCCGGCCGCGTCTTCTCCGCCGGCATGCTGAGAACGGCGTATTTGCGCCCGTCGCCGGGGTTGGAATACGGCTCCCCGATCCGATCGGCCTGCCAGCCAAGCTGCCGTAGCGCCCGCATCAGCGACAGCGGCGACAGCGACATCAACTCGCAGGCGCCATGCCGCCGCGCCACATCGGCCAGCCCCTCCACGATCAGCGACAGGCAACGCGACCTGTCGGCATGCGACCGCACCTCGTCCGACATCACCAGCCGGGTACATTCCCAGACCCGTGGCGTCTCGATCTCGGCGTTGAGGACGCGGCTCGGTATGTCGGCAAGCTTGCCGGCCACCGCGTCGCGCAACATGTAGGTGTGATCGCCCCAATGCGACGATGTCGGCATCGTGCGCGCGCCGCCGATCACGGCGCCGTCGCACAGGACCAGCGAGTAATGCGCCAGCGGGTTGTCGTACTGGTCCATCTCGACAAGGTCGTTGTGCGGGATGTTCCAGCCCAGCGTGTCCACGAAGAACCGCTTGCGCAACTTCAGGTAGTCGTAGAACGCGGTCCCATGAGTGTGCAGGTCAGACAGGTCGAACGTAATGTTTTGCATGATATGCCCCTCCTATTTGGCGAGGCGATTAGACCACCACAAATCAGGGTTGATAAATCCTTATTGGCGAATACGATCGCGAAATTGCATCTATAAGATGTATCCTGATGCCGGCGCGACACCAGATCGGCCATGCGGCACGCCCGGCGGGGCCGCAGGCAGTGTCAGATCAGGCCAAAGGAAACAGCCGCCGAAACCGCCTGGCTGGACGTCTTCGCGTCAAGCTTGCCCTTGGCGCTTCGCAGCCGTTGCTTGATAGCGCCCTCGCTGACCCCGAGCCGCGCAGCGATTTCCTTCAGGAGAAGTCCGTCGCGCACCATCGACAGGGCCTCCAGCTCGGCCCGCGTCAGGTTCGTGGGCGGCGCCGTAGCCTCATGCAAACGCCTTAGCTTGCCTTCCAGAACACGGATCTCGGCCGCTTCGAATTCACGGTCGGACCGGGCGAAGGTGCCGAAGCTGCGCTGGCCCTCGCTGCCCATCGGCGCACAGGCAATCGCCACTCCGAAAAGCAGGCCGTGATGCCGGGCCTGAAGCATGATCTGGCGCGGGTCCGGCAGGTCGATCTCGCTCCAGCGCGCGGTGCCGGAATTCTCGTAGAGCCAGCGAACCACCGGATCGTGGAGCATGTAGCCCTGCTGGGTGTAGCGTTCCACCCATGCGTCCGGCAACGCGTTGTGCTCGGCGATCGGGAACGCGAAACCGACCCGCAGGGCGATGTAGTATCCCGCAGGAGCCAGAAAGGAAAACTCGTGTCCCTCCTCCGGACCTGCCATCGTGCCGACTTCCTGTTGCGCGCTGCACCGCATGAGCGTTAAACGCGTTCTGGTTGTGCCTTCATTCCGGGTATGCCATGGAACCGGAGCAGAAGGAAGGCAGAGGATAGGGGCAAGAGATGGCGCGTCAGGGACAGATCAGCGCGATCCTGAAAAGTCTGCACGACGCCAGCCCTGCCGGCTTTGCCATCGCGCTGCATGTGAAATTCACCGCGCCGCGCTACCTGTTCCAGTCCTATGCGAAGGACTGGCTGGACACCTATTCGCGGCTCGGCCTCGTGCTGCACGATCCGACGGTCGGCTGGGCGTTCCAAAATGTCGGCACGACGCGCTGGAGCGATCTGGCCGCCGACGACCCGCGCGGCGTTCTGGAACAGGCCGCCCGCCACGGCCTGAAATTCGGCACCGTCATCGCGCTGGTGCGCAACGGCTCGCGCACGATGGCTAGTTTCGCGCGTTCCGACCGCGAGTCGACCGACGACGAGGTCGCCGCGCTCAAGCGCGACCTTGAAGACCTTCACGACCAGACCCGCACAATCGAGCATCTTTCGCCCTCGGTGCACGAAACGCTGAAGCAGATGTCGATCTACCTTACGCATGGCTGACGACGCGCCCGTCACAGCGGGTCAATGTCGCCGCCGGCCCTGACAGCGTGGAAATCCTGAACGAAGGCCGAAAGCCGCCCGGCGGCAATCGCGTCGCGCAGACCCTGCATCAGTTCCTGGTAGTAGTGCAGATTGTGCCAGGTCAGCAGCATCCCCGAGATCATCTCGCCGGCGCGGAAGACATGGTGCAGGTAGGCGCGGCTATAGTTCCGGCAGGCCGGACAGGTGCAGTCTTCGTCCAAGGGGCGCGGATCGTCCTGATGACGGGCATTCTTGATGTTCACCTGCCCGCGCCGCGTCCAGGCCTGCCCGGTCCGGCCCGAGCGTGAGGGCAGGACGCAATCCATCATGTCGATGCCGCGTTCGACCGCGCCGACGATATCGTCGGGCTTGCCGACGCCCATGAGGTAGCGGGGCTTGTCCTCTGGCAGGAAACCCGGCGCGTAATCGAGAACAGAGAACATCGCCTCCTGTCCCTCGCCCACGGCAAGGCCGCCCACCGCGTAGCCGTCAAAGCCGATGGCCTTCAGCGCCGCCGCACTTTCCTCGCGCAGGTCCGGCGTGACACCACCCTGCATGATGCCGAACAGCGCATGGCCCGGCCGGTCACCGAACGCATCGCGTGACCTTTGCGCCCAGCGCATCGAGAGCCGCATGGACTCGGCGACCGCCGCCTCCGCCGCTGGAAGCGCGGGGCATTCGTCGAAACACATCACGATGTCGGAGCCGAGAAGCTTCTGTATCTCCATCGACCGCTCGGGGCTCAGCATGTGCTTCGACCCGTCGATATGGGAAGAAAAGCGCACGCCGTCCTCGGTCAGTTTGCGAAGCGCGGCAAGGCTCATCACCTGAAACCCGCCCGAGTCGGTCAGGATCGGTCGATCCCAGTTCATGAATCGGTGCAGCCCGCCAATCCGGTGGATGCGTTCCGCCGAGGGTCGCAGCATCAGGTGGTAGGTGTTGCCCAACAGGATGTCGGCCCCGGTCGCGCGGACGCTTTCGGGCAGCATCGCCTTGACCGTGGCGGCGGTGCCGACCGGCATGAAGGCAGGCGTGCGAACCTCGCCCCGGGGCGTGGAGATCACCCCGGTCCGGGCCTTGCCGTCGGTGGCGTGAAGCGTGAAGGAGAAGCGCGTGGTCATGACGCGCGCTCTTATCCCGTCCCGCCCGGCTTTGGAAGCGCCCGTGGGACGCGTGTAGGGACGGATATCCTACACGGACCCTACGTCGTTCCGACACCCGCCATACCCGTGCGGGCCGGCCTTTACGCCCCCGTGGCAATTCCCTATATAATTTCTCAACAACTGGACAGGACCGCCATGACCGCCGAAAGCTCCGCCCCGGTCGAGGGCACGCCGCTGATCAAGCCATCGACCACGGACCATCCGCTCTACGAGAATGTCGTGGATGCGTGCCGGACAGTCTATGACCCTGAAATCCCGGTGAATATCTACGACCTCGGCCTGATCTACACGATCGACATCTCACCCGAGAACGCCGTCAACATCATCATGACGCTTACCGCCCCCGGCTGCCCCGTCGCGGGCGAGATGCCCGGCTGGGTCGCCGACGCGGTGGAGCCGCTCGACGGTGTGAAACAGGTCGACGTCCAGATGACGTTTGAGCCGCAATGGGGCATGGATATGATGTCCGACGAAGCGCGGCTTGAACTGGGGTTCATGTGATACATCAAGTCTTTTGGCTTGATTTTTAAGATAACAAGCCTTACAACTTGATATCAACACAATCAAGTCCAAAGGCTTGAGATGAACTGTACCGCTGCCGTCCTGACCGGAGACCTCATCGGCTCCACCAAGTCCGACCCCGACTTCACCGACCGGGCGATGGCCGCACTCGAATCCGCCGCGCGGGCCCTCTCGGGCTGGCGGGACGAGACGGAAACCCGCTTCACCCGCTTCCGTGGCGACGGCTGGCAGATCCTCGTCGAACCAGCGGCCTGGGGTCTTCGCGCGGCCCTTTTTCTCAAGGCGAGGCTCGGCGCTGCCGGTACCGGAATCGACACCCGCATCGCCATCGGGCTCGGCCCGGTCGGCGATCCCGGCCACGGCACCCTCGGCGCCGCGAGCGGTGCGGCATTCGAGGCTTCGGGCCGCGCGCTCGACGCGATGAAGAAGGGCAATGTCCTCGTCATCGAGGGCGCCGGCGTCACCGGCCTGCATCGCGCCACGGTGACGCTTCTGACACCGATCATTCAGGACTGGTCGCGTGAACAGGCCGAAGCCGTCGCCCATGCGATCGAGCCCTCCTCCCCGACCCTTGCGCAGATCGCGAACCGGCTTGGCATCACGCCGCAGGCGGTGAACTATCGCCTCAAGGCCGCCGATTTCAGCGCCGTGGACGAGGCGCTGAAGCTTTGGGAATCGGAGGCCGGCAAAACCGGTGGGGACCTGACGCCATGATCGAAACCTTCGCCGCGCTCCTTCTTGCCCATGTGCTGGCCGATTTCGTGTTCCAGACGAACTGGATCGCCACGAACAAGCTGCGCCCGCATGTCCTCCTGCTCCACGGGGTCATCGTCCTTGCCGCCGCCGCAGCGGCAACGGGGCGGATCGACGCCTGGCCGCTTGCCGCCCTCGCCATCGTCCATATCGCCATAGACTGGCTCAAGGGCACCTTCCTCCCGGACGGGCTGAAGGGCTTCATCGCCGATCAGAGCGCGCATCTCGCATCCATTGCGGTACTCGCCTTTCTCGTCCCCTCCCTCATCGCTGACGGCTTCTGGGGCGGCCTCACGTTCCTTCCCGCGCTCATGACCCTTGCCGCCGGACTGATCCTCGCCACCCGCGCGGGCGGCTTCGCCGTCGGTCTTCTGATGCAGCCATGGGCGGACGATGTGCCGAAAGGACTGACCAATGGCGGCAAGCTGATCGGCCTTCTGGAACGCGGGCTGATCTTCCTTCTCATCCTCGTCGGCCAGCCGGTCGGCATCGGCTTTCTCATCGCCGCGAAATCGGTCCTCAGGTTCGAGACCACGTCCGAGGATCAGCGCGCCGGCGAATACGTGATCATCGGCACGCTCGCCTCCTTCGGCTGGGCACTTCTCTTCTCCTATGCGACGGTCTGGCTGATGGCCGCCCTGCCCCCGCTTGAGATCGCGCGCCCCGCGCCCTAGATTGGTTAGGCAAACGGAGACAGAACATGTTCGGCATTCCCGGCAAATCCCCGGTGACGCTTACCCCCCGCGCGGTCGCCCAGATCACGCGGCTGATGGCGCGCGACAACGCCTACGGGCTCAAGCTCGGCGTCAAGAAGGGCGGCTGCGCGGGCATGGAATACACGATGGAATTCGCCGCCGAGGCCGCGCCCCATGACGAGGTCGTGGAACAGGACGGCGCCCGGGTGATGATCGCCCCCATGGCGCAGATGTTCCTCTTCGGGATCGAGATCGACTACGAGACCTCGCTTCTGGAATCCGGGTTCAAGTTCAACAACCCCAATGTTTCAGAGGCCTGCGGCTGCGGGGAATCGATCAAGTTCAAGGACTTGCCCGAAGCCGGCGCCACCGGCGCATGAGCATTTCCGACGCGGACATCGCCTTCGCGCTGGAGCTACTCGAGGGACTTGGACCCGTCACCACCCGCAAGATGATGGGTGGCCTCTGCCTTTATGCCGACGGCACGATCTTTGCGATCCTGCATTCCGACGGCTCGATCTGGCTGAAGGGCGCGGGGGCCTTCGCGGACAGGATGACCGCAGAGGGCTGGACCCGCTGGACCTATTCGCGCGACGGCAAGAAGGTGACGGCGATGCCTTACTGGCAACTACCCGACGCCGCACTTGACGATCCGTCGCTCGCCTGCACACTCGCCCGCGAGGCATTGCGGGAACTCTGAGGGAGGCGGGTATGCGGCGGAAACTTGCGGCGGGGAACTGGAAGATGAACGGCACGGGCGCGAGCCTGGCCGAGATCGAGGCCCTGGCCGAGGCGCATCCCACGCCGAGATCGGAGGTCTTGATCTGCCCTCCCGCGACGCTGATCGCCCAGATGGCGTGGGAGGCGAAAGGCGGGCCGGTCATGGTCGGCGGGCAGGATTGCCACGCGAAGGCCTCGGGCGCCCATACCGGAGACATTGCGGCAGGGATGCTGAAGGACGCGGGCGCGAGCCATGTGATCCTCGGCCATTCCGAACGCCGCGCGGATCATGGAGAGACCGACGCCGACGTCCGCGCCAAGTCGGAGGCCGCCATTGGAGCCGGCCTTATCGCGGTCATCTGCGTGGGCGAGACCGAGGCCCAGCGCGACGAGGGCGACACGTTGAAGGTGATCGGAACCCAGCTTGCCGGCTCCGTCCCCGACGCGGCCACCGCCGCCAATACCGTCATCGCCTATGAACCCGTCTGGGCCATCGGCACGGGCCGCACGCCGACGCTCGACCAGATCGCCGAGGTGCACGACTTCATCCGCGCCGAACTGGCCAAACGGTTCGCCGACGCGGATGGAATTCGGCTGCTATACGGCGGATCGGTCAAGCCCTCGAATGCGGCCGAGATCTTCGCCACCTCCAACGTTGACGGCGCGCTGGTGGGCGGTGCAAGCCTAAAGGCCGCCGATTTCGGCGCGATCATCGCCGCGCTCGACGCCGCCTGACGGTTTACGACACGCACGTCGCTGCCGGGCGGGCGCTGACCGCCGCCCCGCCCTACCCTCCACGCCGATCATACCAGCGCGGAGCCCCCCGGCGTGACGACTGCCACACTCGTTCCCTCGCCGGGCCGCGCGCCCCTGATGGCGAATGCCGCCTGCATCGGCTCCATGCTGATCTGGGCCGCGGGCTTTCCCCTTGCCGATGAGCTTCTGGCGGTGCTGCCCCCGGTCGCCGTCACGGCCCTGCGCCTTGCCTTTGCGACCGCTTTCCTGCTGCCGGTCTGGTATCTCTCGGATAGCGGGCGAGAGTTCCGCCGCGCCGACTGGCTGCGCGGGCTTGCCGTGGGCGGGCTCGGCATGGGCGGCGGCGCACTCCTTCTCATTTATGGCCAAAGCCGCACCGACGGCATCACCACCGCTGTCATCGCGGCGACGATGCCAGTTGTGGGCATCACGCTTGAATGCCTGTTCGACGGTCGACGGCTGACGGGGCGACTCGTGATCGGCATCCTCCTCAGCGTCGCCGGTGGCGTCGCGGTCTATGGCGCGCGGATGGGGCATCTCAACATGGGCCTCGGCGCGGCTTCCGCCCTCGCCTCGGTCGTGGTCTTCACCTGGGGGTCGCGCGCCTCTGTCACCGCGCTGCCCGGCCTTTCCGCTCTTGGCCGCACGGCGGTCACGATCACCGGCGGCTCGGTCGTCGTCTTTCTCATGCAGACCGTTCTGCCCCATCTCGACGGCGCCTCGATCCCGTGGGACAGGATCGGCGCGCGGGAATGGAGTTATGCTGCAATCTATGGCATCGGCTCCATGGCGATTTCCCAGCTGCTGTTTCTGGTCGGCGTCGCAGGCCTTGGCATCGGGCTGGCGACGATGCACATCAACGCGGCCCCCTTTTACGTCATGCTCCTGTCGCTCGCATTCGGCGCGGACTGGAGCTGGTCCGCCGTCGCCGCCGCTGCGCTCGTCGTCCTCGGTGTCTTGATCGCGCAAGGCAGGCGCGCCGCTTGAAACCCGGGCACGGCTCGGTTTACCTCCGCCCATGCAAAGCTTCAGCCAGTCCCCGACCGACCCCACCTTCGTCCAGAACCCCTACCCGTTTTACGACCGCGCCCGCGCGGGCGGGCCACTCTTTCACTGGCAGGACTACGGCCTGATCTGCGCCACATCCGCCACGGCTGTCGGTGCGATCCTGCGCGACCGCCGCTTCGGCCGCGAAGTACCGGCAGAGCAGCGCAAACCCGTCCCCGACCACCTGAAGCCCTTCTACGCGGTCGAGGCGCATTCGATGCTGGAACTGGAGCCGCCGCGCCACACGCGGCTCCGCTCACTCGTGCTCCGCGCCTTCACCTCGCGCCGGATCGCCGCCCTCGCGCCCGAGATCGCGGCCCTCAGCCATGAACTTATCGACGCCTTCCCTGCCGGCGAATTCGACCTCCTCACGCACTTCGCCCGGACGCTGCCGGTCATCGTCATCGCCCGCCTCCTCGGCGTGCCCGAGGACCGCGCCGACGATCTCCTCGACTGGTCGAACGCGATGGTCGGCATGTACCAGGCGCGCCGCGACCGGACGATGGAGGATGCCGCCGTCACTGCCACCGAGGCCTTCGTGGCTTTCATGCGCGCCTATGTCGAGGACCGTCGGGCCAAACCCGCCGACGACCTCATCACCCACCTGATCGCCGCCGAGATGGAGGGCGAAAAGCTCTCGACCGATGAGTTGATCACCACCTGCATCCTGCTCCTGAACGCCGGCCACGAGGCAACGGTCCATACGATCGGAAACGGCGTCAAGGCGCTGATCGAAAACGGTTTCGGGGCGGAGGTTCTCACGCCGGACAGTGTCGACGGCACGGTGGAGGAAATCCTTCGCTTCGATCCGCCGCTGCACCTCTTCACCCGCCACGCCTATGAAGATATCGAGATCGCCGGCCACACATTCAGGCGCGGCGACGAGGTCGGCTGCCTTCTCGCCGCCGCCAACCGCGACCCGGGCCAATGGGACGAACCGCATCGCTTCGACCCGTCCCGCCCGGTCAGGCCCAATCTCGGCTTCGGCATCGGCCTGCACTTCTGCGTCGGCGCGCCGCTCGCGCGGCTTGAACTTCGAACCGCCCTGCCGATCCTCTTCGCCCGGCTGCCCGGGCTGAGGCTCGCCGCCGCGCCGGACTACGCCAACCTCTACCATTTCCACGGGCTGAGCGGGCTCGTGGTCAGCGCCTGACGTGCCCTTCTTCTGTTCGCAAATACTCCGGGGGTCCGGGGGCAGCGCCCCCGGCGCTTTCACAGGGGCAGCATGGTCGTCGACTTGATCTCTTCCATGCTCAGAAGCGCCGTCACGTTGTAGATCTTCACCTCCGAGATCAGCGCCTGGTAGAAAGTGTCGTAGGCGCGGGCATTCTTTACCCGCACTTTCAGGATATAGTCGATGTCGCCCGCCAGCCGGTGCGCCTCCAGCACTTCCGGCCGCGCCTTCAGCGTTTTCAGGAACTTCCTCTGCCAGTCCGACTCGTGCTCCGAGGTCCGGATCAGTACGAAGAAACAGGCTTCGAGCCCCAGCGCCTCGGCATCAAGAAGCACGGTCTGCCGGCCGATCACACCCGCCTCCTTCATCTTGCGGATACGGTTCCAGACCGGGGTCTTCGACGACCCCACCTTGCGGGCGATTTCATCCAACGACTGGGAGGCGTCCTCCTGCAGCTCGCCAAGGATTTTCCGGTCCATCTCATCCAGCCGGACTGACATTCGCGTTTTCCTCCAAATCCCGAACGGGGGTTCCGTTTCCACCCCAATACAGAACATGCGTCCTTATTCGCAAGCGCATATGGCAACATATTGGGAAAATTTCCTATATTGAGGCGAAGACATCGCCCGAACGGCCCCGTGCCCCGAAAGGACCCGACCCATGGCCCGCAGCTTCACGCCGAAAGTCGTCACCGCGAACGCGCTGATCGAAGGCGACGTGGTCTATCTGACCGAGGACGATCGCTGGAGTCGCGATCATGCCGAGGCCGAGCTGATCGAGGACGAGGCGCATGCCCAGCTTCGCCTTCTCAAGGCCGAAAGCCAGAAGAGCGTGATCGTCGGCGCCTACCTCGCCGATGCACGGCGCGGTCCCGCCGGCCCCGAACCCATCCATTTCCGCGAGGCGTTCCGCACCCGCGGCCCCTCGAACTACGCCCACGGCAAGCAGGAGGCGCGTCATGTATAAGTACAGCGATTTCGACGAGGCCTTCGTGCGGAGCCGGAACGCCCAGTTCCGCCGCCAGGTGGAACGCCGCGTCGACGGATCCCTGACCGAGGACGAATTCAAGCCCCTGCGCCTGATGAACGGCCTTTACCTTCAGCTTCACGCCTACATGCTGCGCGTGGCCATTCCCTACGGCACGCTTTCGGCCGACCAGATGCGCCAGCTCGCGCTGATCGCCGACCGCTGGGACAAGGGCTATGGCCATTTCACCACCCGTCAGAACATCCAGTTCAACTGGCCGAAACTGACCGACGTGCCCGACATGCTCGACGCGCTTGGCGACGTGCAGATGCACGCGATCCAGACGTCCGGCAACACGATCCGCAACGTCACCGCCGACCATTTCGCCGGCGCCGCCGCAGATGAGATCGAAGACCCCCGCCCGACGGCGGAACTTATCCGCCAGTGGTCGACCGATCACCCGGAGTTCCAGGCACTGCCCCGCAAGTTCAAGATCGGCGTCACCGGGTCCCCGAACGACCGCGCCGTGACGAAATCGCATGATATCGGTCTTCGCATCGTCCGCGGCAGCGGCGGCCAGACGGGCTATGAGGTGCTGGTGGGCGGCGGCCTTGGCCGCACGCCGATGGTCGGTCAGGTGATCAAGCCCTTCGTCCGGAAGGAAGACCTTCTGCCCTACCTCGAGGCCATCGTCTCGGTCTACAACCTCATGGGCCGGCGCGACAACAAGTACAAGGCGCGGATCAAGATCACCGTTTTCGAGAACGGCATGGAAGCCTTCCGCGATGCGGTCGAAGACCGTTTCAAGGTCACCAAGCGCGAATTCGGCGGCGTCGGCGCCGATGTCCTGCGTGAAATCGAGGCGCATTTCGCCGCGCCTGCCTTCCGCAATGTGCCCGAAGACGCCTATCACGTGGCCCGCGCCGCCGACCCGGTCTTCCGGTCCTGGACCGATACCAACCTGACCGACCACCGCGCGCCCGGCTATGCCATCCTCACCGTGTCCCTCAAGGCGCATGGCGAAACGCCCGGCGATGCGACCTCGGCGCAGATGCGGCTTCTGGCCGATCTGGCCGAAAGCTACGGTCACGGCGAGTTACGCATCAGCCACGAACAGAACGTCATCCTGCCGCATGTCCACAAGTCGGACCTGCCGGCGCTGCATGCCGCGCTGAAGACCGAAGGTCTGGCGACCGCGAATATCGGCCTTGTGTCCGACATCATCGCCTGCCCCGGCATGGACTACTGCGCGCTGGCCACCGCCCGGTCTATCCCGGTCGCGCAGGAAATCGCCACGCATTTCAAGGCGATCGGGCTTGAGGAAGCCATCGGCCAGCTCAAGATCAAGATCTCGGGCTGCATCAATGCCTGCGGCCACCACCATGTCGGCCATATCGGCATCCTCGGCCTCGACCGCGCTGGGGTTGAGAACTACCAGATCACGCTTGGCGGCGATCACACCGAGAACATGGCCATCGGCGAACGCGCGGGCCCCGGTTTCGCCTATGATGAGATCGTGCCGGCCATCGAACGCCTGCTGCGCGCCTATCTCGACGTCCGCGAGGATGCGTCCGAAACGTTCATCGACGCCTATCGCCGCCTTGGTGCGACCCCCTTCAAGGCTGCGCTTTATCCGGCCGAGGCGGAACGCGATGCCGCTTGAGGCGCCCCTCCCCTCGATTGCGAGCCGGGTGGCCACGCTCAACGACCGCTATCGCCATCATTCGGCGACGGCGGTCCTTGAACGCGCGCTGAACGACCCGGAGCTTGGGAACGTCGCGCTGGTGTCGTCCTTCGGGGCAGAATCGGTGGTGCTTCTGCACCTCGTCTCGGTCATCGCACCGGGGACGCCGGTCATCTTCATCGACACCCAGATGCTGTTCCCCGAGACGCTGGACTATCAGCGCGAGCTTGCGGACAAGCTGAACCTGACCGATGTGCGGACGATCCGCGCCGACCGCCGGGCAACCGATTTCGAGGACCCGGACGGGACGCTCCATCAGTTCAACAGCGATGCCTGCTGCGCGCTGCGCAAGATCGTGCCCCTGGAACGCGCGCTTCAGGGCTTTGACGGCTGGATCACTGGGCGCAAGCGGTTTCAGGCGGGCACGCGCGCCGCGCTTCAGTTCTTCGAGAACGAGGAAGACCGGCGCATCAAGGTCAATCCGCTTGCCCATTGGGGCCGCGAGGACCTTGAGGACTACATGGTCAACAACCGCCTGCCGCGCCATCCGCTGGTCGCCAAAGGGTATCCGTCGATCGGCTGCGCGCCTTGCACGAGCCCGGTGGCGGAAGGTGAAGACCCGCGCGCAGGCCGTTGGCGCGGAACGGAAAAACAGGAGTGCGGTATTCACTTCGTGAACGGAAAGGCCGTTCGCGGCCCCCTGCCGCAGGATGAGATCAAGGAGACAGCAGCATGAGCGTGATCGTGCGCGACGACGGCTTTCACGCCGACGACCATGAGGGCGAGGCGCTGGACATAGCCCAGGACGTGATGCCCGACGCCCTGCCGGCAAGCTTCGACGGCATCGACCTGATCCGGGTGGCCTTCCCCTCGTCGGCGGACGGGCGCGGCTTCACGCTTGCCCGGCACCTTCGCGCGCGCGGGTATACCGGGCGGCTTCGCGCCAAGGGCCGCGTGATCGCCGATCAGTACGCCATGGCCCGCCGGTCGGGCTTCGATGAGGTCGAGATTCCCGACGATCTGGCCGAGCGCCAGCCCGCGGACCAATGGGTCTTCCGCGCCGACTGGAAAGACCACGACTATCGGTCGCGGCTGAAAGCCTGACGCCGGGGTTTCCCCCATTCAAAAACCTGAATAGAAGGATGGGCGGGCGACGCGCGCCCCTGAGAAACATGAACGATCTGAAAACCGTGAACGACGCCTCCGCCAAACCCGTCCGAACCCTGCCCGATGCCCAGACCGTGACAGAGGTCACGCACTGGACCGACCGGCTGTTTTCCTTCCGTGTCTCGCGCCCGCAGAGCTTGCGCTTCCGCTCGGGCGAGTTCGTGATGATCGGCCTTCTGGGCGAGAACGGCAAACCGCTCCTGCGCGCCTATTCCATCGCTTCGCCCTCCTGGGACGAGGAGCTTGAGTTCTACTCGATCAAGGTGCCGGACGGGCCGCTCACCTCGAAGCTCCAGCATATCCAGCCCGGCGACCAGATCATCTTGCGTCCGAAACCCGTGGGCACGCTGGTGCTCGATGCGCTTCTGCCCGGCAAACGACTCTGGTTCCTCGCCACCGGCACCGGCATCGCGCCCTTCGCCTCGCTCATGCGCGACCCTGAGACCTACGAGAAATACAATCAGGTCATCATGATGCACACCTGCCGCGAAAAGGCAGAACTGGAATATGGCCGGCAACTGGTTGAAAGTCTGGCCGATGACCCGCTGATAGGCGAATTCGTCGGCGACAAGCTGAAATACTACCCCACGACCACGCGGGAAGAGAGCGACCGCATGGGCCGGATCACCGACAACCTGTCCTCGGGCAAGGTGTTCGAAGACCTCGGCATCCCGCCGATGGACAAGGACCACGACCGCGCGATGGTCTGCGGCTCGCTCGCCTTCAACGTCGACGTGAAGGCGGTGCTGGAAAGCTTCGGCCTGCGCGAGGGGGCGAATTCCGAACCGCAGGAATACGTTGTCGAGAAAGCCTTTGTCGGCGACGGCATCTGACAACCGTCCTTCCGACACGGCGGTTTAAGCCGACCTCACAGCAGAAGCGCATGCTCACGCATCGGGACGGCCCGCTTTGCGGACGAAACTGCCGTTCTACCTATTCCTTCGAGCGCTCGGTCTCAGCCCGAAGGAGACATTGGGTTTGACAGGGCATGCTATATCATGACCGACACACCGGGTGACAGCTGCCGTTCTACGCGCCCGCATACTGGGCAGCTCATCGATAAAGGAGCCGACATTCACACCGGGATCGAAGTGAGATTTATGCTGTGTCACCGCATGGCTGTTCAGAACCCGTTGTCCTGCTACCCTTCGCAGTGCAGTATCGTTGAACGCCGTTCGCACAGTTAGGGAATTCTTGATTTTGTTGCGCTTCATGGGCATTTCTAGTGCAGGAAGGTGAAAAATGGCTAAGAACGTGAAGAAATCCACGCCCACAACCGGACGGGGTTACGTGCGTGTCCAATCCAGCAAAGCGGCCACAACGGCTGCTGCAAGTGCGTTGACCCAACGGCCAAATAAAAAGGGTGGATCATTTGCCGACGGTGTGAAGGTCATTTCACGCCGCGATCGCGCTGGCCTGATCAAACTCGCTGACAAGTAGTGGCGGACCATTATCGCGTCACGTACGCAGACGTGATCGACGCTCATAATGCTGCATTGGAAAATGGTGGCGGCGTTCCCGGAGTTGTCAATGAAGCCGCCATTCTGAGCGCTATCGGCAGACCATACATGGACCTGTCCGGACTGACGCCCTATCCAAGAGTTGAAGATAAGGCTGCGTGCCTACTGCACTCTATCGCGACTTGCCACGGTTTCGCAGACGGGAATAAACGCACAGCTTGGATCGTTTGTAACGGCTTTTTGTACGCGGAAAATTGCATCTTTTGGTATCCTAAGGAACCACACTGGTACGATGTCATGGAAACGCTGGTGAAGGATCGGTGGACCGTTGATCAGGTTTTGTCTTGGGTTGAACCCTGCATTATGCACTATGCGTCTGAGGAAGATGTGATCGAAGCCTACGAGGAATGGTGGAACTGATCAGAAGTCCCAAACATTATTTGGGAAAATCCGCCTAGCCACAAACATCCCCACAATGCGGATTTCTGGACCAACCCCGCCCAGCAATCAGACAAATTTTGCAGTTTTGCAATGTCTGCTTTCTGCGCATTGTGTACTGCGGCACGGTTATGAGACAGCGCTTTGCGCTGGTTATGCTGCCATTTTAACCACCGTGGCAGCTTCGGCTTCAAGGGCTTTTTGCTCGGCCC
>JAUIFH010000021.1 GCA_030429495.1 Alphaproteobacteria bacterium
CCATGCCGAGGTGCAGACCCATGCCCGAGAGCACTTCCTTGATCTCGTTCAGCGACTTGCGGCCGAAGTTCGGGGTGCGCAGCATCTCGGCTTCGGTTTTCTGGATCAGATCGCCGATATAGACGATGTTGTCGTTCTTCAGGCAGTTCGCGGAGCGGACCGAAAGCTCCAGCTCGTCCACCTTCTTGAGGAGGAGCGGGTTGAATTCCAGACCGTCGTCGGCCTCGCCCTTCTGCGCCGATTCCGGCTCGTCAAAGTTCACGAAGATGCCAAGCTGGTCCTGCAGGATGCGGGCAGCATAGGCCACCGCGTCGTCCGGCGTCAGCGAGCCGTCCGTTTCGATCTTCATGGTCAGCTTGTCGTAGTCCAGAACCTGGCCCTCGCGGGTCGGCTGCACTTCGTAGCTGACCTTCTTGACCGGCGAATAGATCGCGTCGATCGGGATCAGACCGATCGGAGCATCTTCGGGACGGTTCTTGTCGGCCGCAACATAGCCCTTGCCGGTGTCCACGGTCAGTTCCATGAACAGGTCCGCGCCCTCATCGAGGTGGCAGATCACGTGGTCCTTGTTCAGGACCTCGATCCCGTTCGATTCCGAGATATCGCCAGCGGTGACGACGCCCGGCCCCTTGGCCGAGATCGAAAGACGCTTCGGCCCTTCGACATCCATCTTCAGGCTGACGCCCTTGAGGTTCAGCACGATGTCGGTGACGTCCTCGCGCACACCCGCGACGGACGAGAATTCGTGCAGCACGTTGTCGATCTGGACGCTGGTGATCGCCGCGCCCTGAAGCGACGACATCAGCACCCGGCGCAGCGCGTTGCCGAGGGTCAGGCCAAAGCCGCGCTCAAGCGGTTCGGCCACAAGGGTCGCCTTGCGCTGCGGGTCGTTGCCCGGCTTCACTTCAAGCTGCTGCGGCTTGATCAGTTCTGCCCAATTCTTGTGGATCATGCGTTCTGCCTCCATACCTGTTCCCGGTCCATGACCGATGCCCGGGAACGCCCGAGGGAAAAAACGAAAACGCCCCGGACCGCGCAATGCCGCACGGCCCGGAACGCTGAATGTGTCGTCAGACGCGCCGGCGCTTCGGCGGACGGCAGCCGTTGTGCGCGATCGGCGTCACATCACGGATTGAAGTGATGTTGAAGCCGGCAGCGGCGAGGCCGCGCAGCGCGCTTTCACGACCCGAACCCGGGCCTTGAACTTCGACGTCAAGCGTCTTCACGCCGTGTTCCTGCGCCTTGCGGGCCACGTCTTCGGCAGCCATCTGGGCGGCATACGGGGTCGACTTCCGCGAACCCTTGAAGCCCATCGTGCCGGCCGAGGACCAGGCAATCGCGTTACCCTGAACGTCGGAGATCAGGATCTTGGTGTTGTTGAACGAGGAGTTCACATGCGCAACGCCAGCGGCGATGTTCTTGCGCTCCTTGCGCTTCATGCGGGTCTTGTCACGAGCCATCGGTCAAGCCTCCCCTTACTTCTTCTTACCGGCAATGGCCTTTGCGGGGCCTTTGCGGGTACGGGCGTTGGTGTGGGTCCGCTGGCCGCGGACGGGGAGGTTGCGGCGATGACGCAGACCACGATAGGCGCCGAGGTCCATCAGACGCTTGATGTTGATCTGCACTTCGCGGCGGAGGTCGCCCTCAACCGTGTAGTTCGCGTCGATGTGTTCACGGATGGCAAGCACTTCGGCATCGGAAAGTTCGTTCACACGGCGGGTCGGTTCGATCTTCACAGCCTCACAGATCTTGTGGGCGATATCGTTGCCGATGCCGTGGATATACTGAAGGGCGATGGGGACGCGTTTCCCCGTCGGGATGTTGACGCCAGCAATACGTGCCACGCGTAGCTTCCTTTCGTTGCGGTTCCGTAGCGCCGGAACCTTTTTTCACAACTATGGCCCGAAGGCTTGGATGCCGTCGGGCCGGTTCTTCCGAAGTGATTCGCTTATGGGAAAACCCAGCAAATCAAGACGATTCTCATCAGAGACGCCGTGACCTAGTGGGTTTCGCCGGGCGCGTCAAGACGCCGTGGCCTGATCCAGCACATTGGCGATGGATTTGGCGACCGCGTCGATCTCTCCCAGCCCGTCGACGGTGAAGAGATCGCCCATCGCGTAGTAGTAGCCGATGAGCGGAGAGGTCTTCTTGTAGTATTCCATCAACCGCTGCTTGAGGCTTTCGGCATTGTCGTCGGCGCGGCGCTTGAATTCGGCCTTCTGGCCGCAGCTCATGCAGGTTCCGTCCGCCGGAATGGGCTTGGTGATGTCGTTATAGACCTCGCCGCAATTGCCACAGGTCGAGCGCGCCGTGATCCGCTGCACCAGCGCGTCGTCGTCCACCCGCATCTCAATCACCGCATCGAGCTGGTTGCCCGAGCGCTTGAGGAGCGCGCCGAGCGCATCGGCCTGTGCGAGCGTGCGCGGGAAGCCATCGAAGATAAAACCCTTGGCCTTGGTGTCGGCAAGCTTCTCCTCGATCAGGCCGATGACGATCTCGTCCGTGACCAGATCGCCGCGCGCCATGACATCGGCGACGATCTTGCCCATCTCGGTCCCGGAATCCTTGGCTTCGCGCAGCATGTCGCCGGTCGAAAGCTGCACCAGTCCGCGTTCGTCGACCAGAAGCCGGGCCTGAGTTCCTTTGCCCGCCCCCGGCGGTCCGAGAAGAATGATATTGGTCATGGGTCCCCCTTTAGGCCGGCCGGGTTTACACCGAATTGCTACGCAAGCCAACGCCTGTGTGCAATCGGATACCGACCGCCTGTTAGGGTATCAGCGACGCGAGGGCGCCTTGCGTGCGCCGCCGCGTTTCTTGCCGCGCAGCTGGGACTTCTCGATCAGCCCTTCGTACTGATGCGCCAGAAGGTGCGACTGGATCTGGTTGATCGTGTCCATCGTCACCGAGACCACGATCAGAACCGAGGTACCGCCGAAATAGAACGGGATCGCCAGCTGAGAGCGCAGGATCTCGGGCAGCAGGCAGACGGCTGCCAGATAGCCGGAGCCGACGACAAGGATGCGCGCCACGACATAGTCAAGATAGTCGACGGTCTTCGCGCCCGGCCGGATGCCCGGAATGAACCCGCCCTGGTTCTTCAGGTTCTCGGCGACGTCGTCGGATTTGAACGACACGTTCGCGGTGTAGAAATAGGCGAAGAACACGATCATGGCCGCGAAGAAGAGAAGATAAAGCGGCTGGCCGGGGCCGAAATAGGCAAGGATCGTCGACATGATCGGCCCGGTTTGCGAGCCGGAGAAGGTCGAGATCGTCGTCGGCAGCAGCAGAAGCGAGGAGGCGAAGATCGCCGGAATGACGCCGGCCGGGTTGACCTTGATCGGCAGGTGCGACGACGAACCGTCATAGACTTTCATGCCGACCTGACGGCGCGGGTACTGGATATGGATCTTCCTGAGCGCACGCTCCATGAACACGACGAAGGCGATGACGGCGATGATCATCGCGATCACGCCGATGATCGCCGTGGCCGAGATCGCGCCGATCCGGCCCTGTTCGAAGAACTGCGCAAGCGCGCCGGGAACCTCGGCGATGATGCCGACGAAGATGATCAGAGAGATGCCGTTGCCGATGCCGCGCGCGGTGATCTGCTCACCAATCCACATAAGGAACATCGTGCCGCCGACAAGCGTGACGACACAGGCAGCCACAAAGAACAGCCCCGGATCATGCGCCAGATCGCCGGCCTCGATGCTCTTGGCAAGGCCATAGGCCTGGAAGGTCGCCAGCGCCACGGTGCCGTAGCGGGTATACTGGTTGATCTTCTTGCGCCCCTGCTCGCCTTCCTTCTTGAGCTGCTCCAGCGCCGGCACCATGGCCGTGAGAAGCTGCACGATGATCGAGGCAGAGATATAAGGCATGATGCCAAGCGCGAAGATCCCCATGCGGCCAAGCGCGCCGCCGGTGAACATCTGAAGCATCCCACCGATGCCCTGGCTCGCGTTGCGCATGAATTCCCTCAGCGCGTCCGCGTCGATGCCCGGCACCGGGATATAGGTGCCAAGGCGATAGACGATCAGAAGTCCGAGTGTAAAGAAGATGCGCTGGCGAAGGTCGGTGGCCTTCCCTAGGGCGCCCCAGCTGAGGTTCGCCGCCATTTGCTCTGCAGCAGATGCCATTCCAGTCTCTTTCATGGGCAACGCCGCCGAACCGTTTTCCGGTCGGCGGCGTTGGAAAACTCGTGTCTATGTAAGCGGCCCGGAAGCCGCCCACAACACCTTATTCGGTCGCAGCCGCCGCCGGTGCCGAAGCCGTGACCGAAAGCGAGCCACCAGCCTTCTCGACCGCCTCTACCGCCGCCTTCGAAGCGCCGGTGACGGCAAGCTTCAGCTTGGCCTTGATCTCGCCCTTGGCAAGAACGCGCACGCCGTCAAGCTTGCGGCGCACGATGCCGGCTTCGACCAGCAGGTCCTCGGTGATCTCTTTCTTGGCGTCAAGCTTGCCCGCGTCGACGAAGGCCTGAAGCTGGCCGAGGTTCACGACGGCGAATTTCTTGGCGTTCGGCTTCGTGAAGCCGCGCTTCGGCAGGCGCCGGTAGAGCGGCATCTGGCCGCCTTCGTAACCGCCGATGGCCACGCCCGAACGGGACTTCTGACCCTTGATACCACGGCCAGCGGTCTTGCCCTTGCCCGAACCGGGACCACGCGCCACGCGCTTGGATTTCTTGGCAGCGCCGGGATTGTCCCGGAGTTCATGCAGTTTCATGTCGCTTCTCCTTGGCCGGAAGACCCCCGCCAGCGACGGTTGGGGGCACACGGCATTTCTTGGTTTGTGAATCGGGTCCATGCGGGACCACCGGGGGCGTATAGACGAGGTTTTGAACTAGATCAAGATTGAGGCGTTTTAGGTTTCGGATTGTGGGGCGGCAACGCCTACTGCTAGCCTGAACCAGAAACCAAAAGGCTCACGGCTATGAATGGTGATACCGGGCTCCTGCTTCTTAGCCTAGTTGGAGTAGGACTATATGTAGCCGCAACGAGATGGCCGCGGGGAGTTGATAGGCACTTTAAGTCCGAACCTCCGTTGGGGCGCCCAGTTCGGCAACAGGCGAATACGAAATCCAAGTACAGAAACTTGAGCGACCCCGCAGAACAGATGGCTGTCATATCGCAGATATCATTTAAAAGACAGAAGCTCCCGAATAAATCTGAATACCGTGTGCTCTTATCACTAGAAGCAGTTGCCCGAGAGGTCAGGGAGGGCCATCGCGTGATGGCTCAAGTGAGCATGGGGGAAATTCTGAGTGCCGACGACCGTTTGGCTGACGAGGCCCTAAGACGTCAAGCCTACGCCACTTTCAATGACCTGCCACTAATCTTTCATCCAGCCGCGACCGGAGCCCGGTTGGTGTTTACGCCGATCGGCGCAGGTTGAGCAATCGCCCGACGCGCGGAGCTTTCATCTCGCGCAGCGGGGCGGGCGATTGCGGTGGTCAGGGCCCGCGCGTAGTCAGCCGGTGTCTGATAGTCCAGGGCCGAGTGTGGGCGTTCGGTATTGTAGTCGGTAGCCCAGGCGGCGATCACGATCCGCGCGTGGGCCAGATTGCGGAACATGGTCTCGTTGAGCAGTTCGTCTCGCATCCGACCGTTGAAACTCTCCACGAAACCGTTCTGCATCGGCTTTCCCGGCGCGATGTAGTGCCATTCGATCCGGTGCTCGGAACACCACCGCAGGATGGCATTCGAGGTCAGTTCCGTGCCGTTGTCGCTGACAATCATTCCGGGTTTGCCGCGGCGTCCGATCAGAGCCGTCAGTTCGCGCGCCACCCGGCGCCCCGAAATCGAAGTGTCCGGGATCGCCGCGAGGCACTCACGGGTAACATCGTCGACCACGTTGAGCACCCGGAAGCGCTGGCCGTTGGCGAACTGGTCATGGACGAAATCCAGCGACCAGCGCGCATTGGGTCGCGCCTCGACAAGGAGCGGCGCCCGCGTCCCGACAGCCTTGCGCCGAGCCTTCCGCTTGCGCACCGTCAGCCCCTCCTCGCGGTAGAGCCGGTAGATCCGGTTGATACCGGACGGCTCGCCCTCGCGGCGCAACAACACGAAGAGGCGCCGATAGCCGAACCTCCGGCGTTCGTTGGCCAGTTCGCGCAACCGCCCGCGTAGCACCATGTCCGGCGCGCGCTGCGCCTGGTAGCGGATCATCTTGCGATCCGCCCCGGCAACCCGGCACGCCCGCCGTTCCGAGAGCCCGAGCCGGGCCTTCAGATGCGCGACCGCCTCGCGCTTTACGGCAGGCGTCACCACTTTTTTGAAACCAGCTCCTTCATCGCCGCCAGATCCAGCATCTGCTCGGCCAGCAGCTTCTTCAGCTTCGCGTTCTCATCCTCCACCGCCTTCAGCCGCTTCGCCTCCGGCACCGTCATGCCGCCGAACTTCGCTTTCCAGTTATAGAAGGTTCCTTCCGACATGCCGTGCTTGCGGCACAGGTCCGCGCACTTTGCGCCTGCCTCGTGCTCGGCCAGGATGCCGATGATCTGTTCGTCCGTAAATCGCGTTCGCTTCATTGTCCGTCCTCAAGTTGGGCCGGACTCTAATCGACGGTGGAGGAAAAATCCCGTGGCAGGTCATCAATTCCAAGCGGCTGGACTTCGCAATCATTGATCGTTTTGGGGACGTGTGTCTGGCCTTGGAATACCAAGGAGCCGGGCACTACGGATCAGGCGCATTCATGCGAGATGCCGTAAAAAGGGAAGTACTTCGAAAAGCGGGGGTGCCTTTCCTAGAGGTCGACAAGACATGGACACCCGCCACCCTCAAAGAGCGCGTTAGAACCCTTCTCACCAATGTGATTTCCGAAGGTGAGGTGTGAACACTTAGAAGTACCACCGCCGCCGATGGTTGCGTCTCGGCGGCGGTGTTTGGCCGATATCACGCCCCTTGGGGCCAGACGAAGTCCGGGCGCAGACCCTCATAGACCGGGCGGCCGTCGCTGGGCTTGGCGTAGCCCTTGGACTCGTCCCAGAACGCGTGATAGCTCGCTTTCGGGAACTTGGCGTCGTCATAGCCCATGACGTTCGGCACCGCGACGCGGATGCGTCCTTGCTTGTCGTCCAGCATCAGAACGGCGTTGCACTGCTCGCAAAGGCAGATCTCCAGCGGGCCGTTCGGGTTGTCGGCGTTGAAGGGCACGCGCTTCATCGCGCCTTCGTTGTCCGTCTTCACGTCGCCGTGGTTGAAGAAGGCGACATGGGTCGTGTGCTGACCCGTGACCTTCTTGCACACGTTGCAATGGCATTCGTGATTGTCGATCGGTTCGGCAGAAACGCGCACGGGATGATGCTCGCAGCCACCGGCATAGTGTTGAGACATGGTTCCCCCCTGAATGATCGCCCGCAGGCGAATGATCCTTATGAGAAAGGAGGGCAGCTGCGCCCCGCTTTCGGGGGAAGCTTACCACAGGGAAGGGCTTGTCGAAAAACCCGACAAAAGTCTCCGGATCGGGGAGGCGAAAACGAAAACGCCCCGGAGTGCCGGGGCGTTTTCGAGGCGTCAGCCGGTCCGCGTCAGTGCGAGCGGTCGCGGGTGTCGCGGAGGTAGTCGGTCCAGTAGGGCGCCGGCTCGGCCGTCGAGGCGACGGAGGTAAGGTGACGGATCGTCTCGCGGATCATCCGCAGCGCTTCCGTGAGTGGCCGGGCGGTTTGCGTCATGGCAACCATTGCAGTCATTCCTGATATTCAGTTCGCTTGTTGCCATCAGAAATAAGCGCCGCCGCCGCTGCCCACCACAGACAATCAGGAAAAGCCGCCTTGCACCCGGCGCAAGGCAGGTCTCTGTGGCCGAAACGAAAAACGCCCCGGTTTCCCGGGGCGCTTTCCTGGATTTCGATCAGACCGGGCCGGCTTCAGCCGCGCTCTTCGACGATGGTCACCAGATGCGGGATCTTGTTGACCATGCCGCGGACGGAAGGCGTGTCTTCCAGTTCGCGGGTGCGGTTGATCTTGCCGAGGCCGAGGCCCTTCAGCGTCGCGGCCTGAACGGCGGGACGGCGGGCGGGCGAGGCGATCTGCTTCACGACGATGGTTTTCTTGGCCATGGTCCGGTCTCCTTACGCTTCCGCCGCTTCGGCGGGGGCTTCGGTTTCCGGCTTCTTCAGGATGTCGGCCACCTTCTTGCCGCGACGCTGCGCGACCATGCGGGGGCTGGCTTCCTGCTTGAGACCGTCGATCGTGGCGCGGATCATGTTGTAGGGGTTCTGCGAACCCATCGACTTCGCGACGACGTCCTGAACGCCCAGCATCTCGAACACGGCGCGCATCGGGCCACCGGCGATGATCCCGGTACCGGCCGGAGCCGTCCTCATCACCACCTTGCCGGCGCCATGACGACCCTCGATATCGTGGTGCAGCGTGCGGCCGTCGCGCAGCGGAACGCGGACGAGGCTGCGCTTGGCCTGTTCGGTCGCCTTGCGGATCGCTTCCGGCACTTCCTTGGCCTTGCCCTTGCCGAAGCCGACGCGGCCGCGCTGGTCACCGACCACCACGAGTGCTGCGAAACCAAAGCGCTTGCCGCCCTTCACGGTTTTCGACACGCGGTTGATCGCGACAAGGCGATCGGCGAATTCCGGGGTTTCGTCGCGTTCGCGGCGATCCCGGCGGTTGTCTTCTCTTGCCATCTGGCAATCCTTTACTTCGTGGCGCGGCATGCGCCGTTTGGGCCGATCCTGGTGTCCCCAAACTGGGCGGGGACCCGGATCATCGGGGCGGCATAACTGCCGCCCGCAGTCATCAGAACTTCAGGCCGCCTTCGCGGGCTGCGTCGGCAAGCGCCTTGATCTTGCCGTGGAAGAGAAAACCGCCACGGTCGAAGTAGCACACTTCGACACCGGCCTTCTTCGCACGCTCGGCAATCGCCGCGCCGATCTTCTTCGCCGCTTCGACGTTGTTCTTGCCGACGACACCCAGATCCTTCTCGAGGCTGGAGGCCGAGGCGAGCGTCACGCCGTTGACGTCGTCGATCAGCTGAACGCTGATGTTCTTCGAGGAACGATGAACCGAGAGACGTGCCCGTCCGTCGGCCATCTTGCGAAGCTTGTTCCGGACGCGCAGGCGGCGCTTGAGGAACAGTTCCCGTTTGCTGTTTGCCATCTGTCTGGTCCTTACTTCTTCTTGCCTTCCTTGCGGAAGATGTACTCGTCCTTGTACTTGATCCCCTTGCCCTTGTAGGGCTCGGGAGCACGCCATTCGCGGATATTGGCCGCGACCTGGCCGACGAGTTGCGGGTCGATCCCTTCGACGACGATCTCGGTCTGCTTCGGGGTCGTGACGGTCACGCCCTGCGGCACCTCGAAGTTCACTTCGTGGCTGTAGCCGAGCGACAGTTTCAGGACATTGCCCTGCATCTGCGCGCGGTAGCCGACGCCGTTGATCTCGAGTTCCTTCTTGAAGCCCTGCGTCACGCCTTCGACGAGGTTCGCCACCATGGAGCGCGACATGCCCCACTGCTGGCGCGCCCGCTTCGAGGTACCGCGCGGCTTCACCGAGATTTCGTTGCCTTCAAGCGTGATCGAAACGTCGTCGGTCGCGGTAAAGCTGAGGGTGCCTTTCGGACCCTTCATCTCGACCTTCTGACCCGAGATCGTCGCGGTGACACCCGAGGGGACTTCTACGGGCCGTTTGCCAATACGAGACATCGAACCCTCCTTAGAACACGGTGCAGAGCACTTCGCCGCCGACATTGGCGGTGCGTGCGGCTGCGTCCGACATCACGCCCTTGGGCGTGGAGACGATGGAAACGCCGAGGCCCTGACGGACCGACGGCAGCGCGGTGGCGCCGGCATAGACGCGGCGGCCCGGCTTCGAGACGCGCTTGATCTCGCGGATCACAGGCGTGCCTTCGAAGTATTTCAGGCTGATTTCCAGCTCAGCATGGCCATCGGCCGCCTGAACCTTCTCATAGCCCCGGATGTAGCCCTCGTCCTTCAGCACGTCGAGAACCCAGGCGCGGAGCTTGGAGGCGGGCGTGCGGACGGTGGACTTGCCGCGCAGCTGCGCGTTGCGGATGCGGGTCAGCATATCGCCGAGAGGATCGTTCATCGACATATCTCGGTCCTCCTTACCAGCTCGACTTGACCATGCCCGGGATCTGGCCGTTGGAGGCGAGATCGCGCAGCATGATCCGGCTGAGCTTGAGTTTGCGGTAATAGGCGTGCGGACGGCCCGTCAGCTGGCAGCGGTTGTGGATCCGCGTCGCCGAGGAGTTGCGGGGCAGTTTCGCCAGTTTCATCGTCGCCTTGAAGCGCTCTTCCATCGGCTTCGACTGGTCTTCGATCACCGCCTTAAGTGCGGCGCGCTTGGCAGCATACTGCTTGACCATCTTCGCGCGCTTCACTTCGCGGTTCACCATGGATTTCTTAGCCATATCTCGTTCCTCCGCGATCAGCTGGTGAAGGGCATGTTGAATTGCTTCAACAGCGCCTTCGCTTCCGCGTCAGTCTTCGCGGTGGTGCAGATGATGATGTCCATGCCGAGAACTTCGTCGACCTTGTCGAAGTCGATCTCGGGGAACACGATGTGTTCCTTCAGGCCCATCGCGTAGTTGCCACGGCCGTCGAAAGACGTTCCCTTGACGCCGCGGAAGTCGCGGACGCGCGGCAGCGCGATCGTGATCAGGCGGTCGAGGAATTCGTACATCCGGTCGCCGCGCAGCGTGACCTTGGTACCAAGCGGCATCTCTTCACGGACGCGGAAGCCGGCGATCGACTTCTTGGCCTTGTTGATCACGGCCTTCTGGCCGGCGATCAGCGAAAGCTCCTCGGAGGCCTGCTTGACCTTCTTGGTGTCCTTCACGGCCTCGCCGACGCCCATGTTCAGGACGATCTTGTCGAGCTTCGGGATCTGCATCTCGTTCTTGTAGCCGAACTCTTCCTTCAGAGCGGCACGGATCTTCGATGCGTATTGCGCCTTCAGGCGCGGGGTATAGGTGGCTGCGTCGAGCATCAGATCACGTCCCCCGTGGTCTTGGCGAAACGGACCTTCTTGTCGCCATCCATGCGGAAGCCGACGCGGGTCGCTTTGCCGTTCTTGTCAAGAAGCGCGAGGTTCGACAGGTCGATCGGCATCGCCTTCGGCTGGCGGCCGCCCTGGTTCGACTGGGTCTGGCGCTGGTGACGGATGGCGATGTTGACGCCTTCGACCACGGCCTTGTTGGCCTTGGGATCGACGGACGCGATTTCGCCTTCCTTGCCCTTGTCCTTGCCGGCAAGGACGACGACCTTGTCGCCTTTTTTAAGTTTCGCAGCCATCAGAGCACCTCCGGAGCCAGCGAGATGATCTTCATGAAGTTCTTCGCGCGCAGTTCGCGCACGACCGGCCCGAAGATACGGGTGCCGACCGGTTCGCCCTGGTTGTTCAGGATGACG
Source organism: Alphaproteobacteria bacterium (assembly GCA_030429495.1). Classification (GTDB taxonomy): domain Bacteria; phylum Pseudomonadota; class Alphaproteobacteria; order Rhodobacterales; family Rhodobacteraceae; genus Albidovulum. The sequence goes on from JAUIFH010000021.1 coordinate 11,380, forward strand.
GCGGCGTTGCGGTCGAAGCGGATTGCGGTGCCGTCTTCACGGCGGACTTCTTTGGCGGTGCGCACGACGACGGCCTTGCGGACGTCACCTTTCTTCACGCGGCCGCGCGGGATGGCTTCCTTGACCGACACCACGATGATGTCGCCGACGCTGGCGTAGCGGCGGTGGGAACCACCCAGGACCTTGATGCACTGAACCCGGCGCGCGCCGGAGTTGTCAGCAACATCCAGATTGGTCTGCATCTGGATCATTTGGTTTCTCCCGACCTTTGGGGCTTATTCCCCAGGGTTTCGATTGAGCTTTCGGATGGTGCTTACGCCGTAGCGTCGCTCACCACCGTCCAGCGTTTCGTCTTCGAGATCGGCGCGCATTCTTCGATACGCACGGTATCGCCGACCTTGAATTGATTGTTCGCGTCATGGGCGCGATACTTCTTCGACTTCCGCACGGTCTTGTGCAGGAGCGGGTGCTTGAAGCGGCGCTCAACGAGGACGGTAATCGTCTGCTCGTTCTTGTCCGAGGTCACGACGCCTTGCAGGATACGTTTGGGCATGGGTGGTGTCCTCAGTTCGCCGCCGCTTCAGCGGCTTTCTGGTTCAGAACGGTGTTGATGCGGGCAACGTCACGACGGACTTTGCGCATACGGGCCGTGTTCTCAAGCTGGCCGGTGGCCTGCTGGAAGCGGAGGTTGAAGGCCTCCTTCTTGAGCGCGACAAGCTCATCGCGGAGCTGGTCGGGCGTCTTCGCTTTCAGTTCGGTGGCGTTCATGTCGCCTTCTTCCTTTCAACATCACCGGAAGGCCCGTGGACGGGTTGCCTTCAGCCCGGTGGAGTCAATGATGAACGTGCGAATCCGGGAGCCCGGAATCGCAGGATGCGTCCCTATAAGGGAGGTAGGTCTGGGGGGCAAGGGAAAAGGTTTGGGCGTTCAGTTTCGGCTGCTTTCCACCCGCACGAACTGCGCGCCTTCGGCCCAAAGCAATTCTAGCAGTTCTTCGGCTGCTGCAATAGGAGCGGTGCCAAAATCGATTGATAGGCTGTCCGTCCCGACCACCATTGAATGAATAATGCCTGTGGTGACGCTACCGCTTTCAGGAATGCGTTCAACATCGAGCCATCTGTCAAACCACGTTTCCAGTGAGACTTCAGCTAGTGCCCCGGTCGAAAAGTGGAATGTCATTGCATCCCAAGAAACAGAGGCAAAGTGAATTGTGAAGTCGCCATCTTCGAAGTCCGCCGGCCCGCGCAATGCTCGGCTCGTAGGCGTCAATTCAATGATGGAGTGTGCTCCGTTCTGTTGAACTACAAAGTCAGCAACATAGAGGTTGCGGTATACTCCACCTGCGATCTCTAGAGCTATCTCACTCCCGAGTTTTTCGTGTCGGCCCGATTCAGCCGAGTGGGCTGCTACGAACTCTGCGACGTAGCTTGCCTGCAAATCCGTAAGAAACTGATCAAGATCCATTGAGTGCGCACGCCAACACAATACGAAGATAGCTTTATCGAGTTCCTTTCTTCTCGAAAAGACAAGAAGGACAGCGCCCGACCCTGGGATGGCGCACGCGGCGCTCCGCCCGAGAGGGGGCGCGGCGTCGTCGCCCTGCCCCACGGCCCTTCGGCGCGGGCCTGGAACGCGCGCCCGAACGGGGGAGGGTCGGGCGCTGCCCGGTCTGCGACCGGGCGTCTCCGCTCATTCGGCACGAAACCCAAGTGCCGAAAAAGGAAAAGGGCGGGGTGAACCCCGCCCTCCTCGTTCATTCCGTAGCTTTGGAGCTTACCAGTCTTCGCGCACGACGACCCGGGTCTTGACCGGGAGCTTCATCGCGCCGAGGCGAAGCGCCTCGCGGGCGATGGTGTCGTTCACGCCGTCGATCTCGAACATGATCCGACCCGGTTTGACCTTGGCCGCCCAGAAGTCGACGGAACCCTTGCCCTTACCCATCCGGACCTCGGTCGGCTTCGACGAAACCGGCACATCCGGGAAGACGCGGATCCAGACCCGGCCCTGACGCTTCATGTGGCGGGTGATCGCGCGGCGGGCCGCTTCGATCTGGCGCGCCGTGATGCGCTCCGGCTCGGTGGCCTTCAGGCCATAGCCGCCGAAGTTCAGGTCGGTGCCGCCCTTGGCCTCGCCGTGAATCCGGCCCTTGTGCTGTTTGCGGAACTTCGTCCGTTTCGGTTGCAGCATCTATCTCACTCCTTACCGGGCGTCGCGGCGCGGGCCGCGCGGGTTCGGGCCACGGGGCGCCGGACCATCCTGGGCCTCGGCCGCCTTGCGGTCGCGGGCCTGCGGATCGTGCTCCATGATCTCACCTTTGAAGATCCAGACCTTGATCCCGATGATGCCATAGGGGGTCGTGGCTTCGGCGAGTGCATAGTCGATGTCGGCACGCAGCGTGTGCAGCGGCACGCGACCTTCGCGGTACCATTCGGTCCGGGCGATCTCGGCGCCGCCAAGGCGGCCCGCGACGTTGACCCGGATGCCGAGGGCACCCATCCGCATCGCGTTCTGCACACCGCGCTTCATCGCGCGGCGGAACGAAACCCGGCGCTCAAGCTGCTGGGCGATGGATTCCGCAACGAGGGCGGCATCCAGTTCCGGCTTGCGGACCTCGACGATGTTGAGGTGCAGTTCGCTGTCGGTGAAGTTCGCGAGCTTCTTGCGCAGCGTTTCGATATCCGCGCCCTTCTTGCCGATGATGACACCGGGGCGGGCGGTATGGATCGTCACGCGGCACTTCTTGTGCGGACGCTCGATGATGACCTTCGAGACACCGGCCTGCTTCGCGTAGTCATGGATGAACTCACGCATCTTGAGGTCTTCAAGAAGCAGGTTGCCGTAGTCTTTCTTGTCGGCGTACCAGCGGCTGTCCCAGGTGCGGTTGACCTGGAGGCGCATCCCGATCGGGTTAACCTTCTGTCCCATTATGCGGACTCCTCAACTTGACGCACCTTGATCGTCAGTTCGCTGAACGGCTTCATGATCTTGCCGAACCGGCCACGCGCACGCGGGCGACCGCGCTTCAGCGTGATGTTCTTGCCGACATAGGCCTCGGCGACGACAAGACCGTCGACATCAAGCCCGTGGTTGTTCTCGGCATTGGCAATGGCCGATTGCAGGCACTTGCGCACGTCCTCGGCGATCCGCTTCTTGGAGAAGGTGAGATCGGCAAGCGCCTTCTCGACCTTCTTGCCGCGGATCATCGCGGCGACGAGGTTCAGCTTCTGCGGCGAGGTGCGAAGCATCTTGGACTTGGCCATCGCTTCGTTGTCGGCCACGCGGCGCGGATTCTTTTCCTTGCTCATGGCTTACTTCCTCTTGGCTTTCTTGTCGGCGGCGTGACCGTAATAGGTCCGCGTCGGCGAATATTCACCGAACTTCTGGCCGATCATCTCCTCGGTCACGTTGACCGGGATGTGCTTCTGGCCGTTGTAGACGCCGAAGGTGAGGCCGACGAACTGCGGCAGGATGGTGGAGCGGCGCGACCAGATCTTGATCACTTCCGACTTGCCCGAGGCTTGCGCCTTTTCCGCCTTCTTCAGAAGGTAGGAATCGACGAACGGGCCTTTCCAAACAGAACGAGACATTGATTAACGCCCTTTCTTCGCGTGGCGCGAACGGACGATGTACTTGTCCGTCTTCTTGTTCGACCGGGTGCGGTTACCCTTGGTGCCCTTGCCCCACGGGGTGACCGGATGACGGCCGCCCGAGGTCCGGCCCTCACCACCACCATGCGGGTGGTCGATCGGGTTCATCGCAACACCGCGAACGGTCGGGCGGACGCCCATGTGACGCTTGCGGCCGGCCTTGCCGAGGTTCTGGTTCGAGTGGTCGGCGTTCGAAACCGCGCCCACCGTCGCCATGCATTCCTGGCGAACCATGCGCAGTTCGCCCGACGACAGGCGGATCTGGGCGTAGCCGCCGTCACGGCCAACGAACTGGGCATAGGTGCCGGCGGCACGCGCCAGCTGACCGCCCTTGCCGGGCTTCAGTTCGACGTTGTGAACGATGGTGCCGATCGGCATGCCAGAGAACGGCATCGCGTTGCCGGGCTTCACGTCGGTCTTGGCGCCGGCGACAACGCTGTCGCCCACGGCCAGGCGCTGCGGCGCGAGGATATAGGTCTGCTCACCGTCCTGGTATCTCACCAGCGCGATGAAGGCGGTGCGGTTCGGGTCGTATTCGATCCGCTCCACGGTCGCCGGAACGTCGAACTTGCGACGCTTGAAATCGACGATCCGGTAGAGCCGCTTCGCGCCCCCACCCTTGTGCCACATCGTCACGCGTCCGGTGTTGTTCCGGCCGCCCGTCTTGGTCAAACCCTCGGTGAGGGCTTTGACGGGGCGTCCTTTCCAAAGCTCCGAACGGTCGATCAGTACCAGCCCGCGCTGGCCCGGCGTCGTCGGCTTATACGACTTGAGTGCCATGCTTCTGTCTTCCGTTTTGCTGCCGGCGGGAACTGCCCGCCTATGTTAAAGCCCCCCGAAGGTGGCCGGTTTGTAGGGCCCCGAAGGTCCCCGGTAGTGAAAAACGTCACGGCCCCGGAACCCGGGGCCGCGAGATTCGGCGCCTTCTATCAGAGCCCGGAGGACACGTCGATAGTGTTGCCCTCTTCGAGGGTCACATAGGCTTTCTTCACGTCGCTCCGCACGCCAGGCTGGCCGCGGAAGCGCTTCGTCTTGCCCTTGGTGACGACGGTGTTGACCGCCTTCACCTTCACACCGAAGACCGCCTCGACCGCTTCCTTGATCTGCGGCTTGGTCGCGGTTTTCGCCACCTGGAAGACGACCGCGCCGGCCTCGGAGGCCATGGTCGCCTTTTCGGTGATGATCGGCTTGACGATCACGTCGTAATGTTCCGGTTTCACGCTCATTTCAGACGAGCCTCCAGAGCTTCGACACCCGCCTTCGTGAGCACGAGTGTGTCACGCTTGAGGATGTCATAGACATTGGCGCCCATCGAGGGCAGCACGTCGATGCCTTCGATATTGGCCGCCGCACGGGCGAAGTTCTCGTTCACATCGGCACCGTCGATGATCAGGACGCGCTTCCAGCCAAGTTCCTTCGCCGCCTTGGCGAGGATCTTGGTCTTGGCTTCCTTCATATCGAGCGAGTCGATGATGATGAGCTGGCCAGAGCCGGCCTTGGCCGACAGCGCATGCTTCAGACCGAGCGCCCGGAACTTCTTGGGCAGGTCATGGGCGTGGCTGCGCGGCGTCGGGCCCTTGTAGGTACCACCGTGACGGAAGGTCGGCGCCTTGCGGGAACCGTGACGTGCGCCGCCGGTGCCTTTCTGGCGATAGATCTTCTTCGTCGAGTAGGATACGTCCGACTTGCCGAGAACCGAGTGGGTGCCCTGCTGGGCTTTCGCGCGCTGCCAGCGCACGACGCGGTGCAGGATGTCGGCGCGCGGCTCCAGCCCGAAGATCTCGTCGGAGAGATCGATCGAGCCTGCCTTCTTGGCGTCGAGCTTGATCACATCGAGTTTCATTCTTTCTCTCCTTCGGGCGCGGCATCGGCCTCGGCTTCACCCTCGGCAGCGTTCGACGCCTCGGCAGCGGCCAGAGCAGCTTCCTGCGCGGCGGCTTCGGCTTCGGCCGCGGCCTTGCGGGCGGCTTCTTCCTCGGCGGCAGCGGCGGCGGCGGCTTCTTCAGCGGCCTTCTTGGCGGCTTCACCAGCGGATCTCAGCGCGGCGGGAAGGATGGCGGCATCAGGGAACGGCTTCTTCACCGCGTCCTTGATGGTGACCCAGCCACCTTTCGAACCCGGAACCGAGCCCTTGACCATGATCAGGCCACGGTCGCTGTCGGTGCGGACGACCTGCAGGTTCTGCGTGGTCACGCGGACGGCGCCGAGATGGCCGGCCATCTTCTTGCCTTTGAAGACCTTGCCGGGATCCTGACACTGGCCGGTCGAACCGTGCGAACGGTGCGAAATCGACACACCGTGCGAGGCACGCAGACCGCCGAAGTTGTGGCGCTTCATCGCACCGGCGAAACCCTTACCGATCGAGGTGCCCGCGATATCCACGAACTGACCTTCGAAGTAGTGGTCGGCGGTGATTTCCTCGCCCACTTCGATCAGGTTTTCCGGGGAAACCCGGAATTCCGCGATCTTGCGCTTCGGCTCAACCTTCGCTTTCGCGAAGTGGCCGCGCATGGCGGCGGTGGTGCGCTTGGCCTTGGCGGCGCCGGCGCCGAGCTGAACGGCCGAATAGCCATCCTTCTCCGCCGTGCGTTGCGCCACGACCTGCAGGTTGTCCAGTTGAAGGACGGTCACCGGAACCTGCCGGCCGTCCTCGAGAAAAAGCCGGGTCATGCCCAGCTTCTTTGCGATCACTCCAGAGCGCAACATGTCGGGTGCCCTCCTCAGACCTTGATTTCGACGTCGACGCCGGCGGCGAGGTCGAGCTTCATCAGCGCGTCCACGGTCTGCGGGGTCGGATCGACGATGTCGAGAAGACGCTTGTGCGTGCGGATCTCCCACTGGTCGCGCGACTTCTTGTCGATGTGCGGACCACGGAGAACCGTGAATTTCTCGATCTTGTTCGGCAGCGGGATCGGCCCGCGGACCTGGGCGCCCGTGCGCTTGGCCGTGTTCACGATTTCCTGCGTGCTGGCATCCAGGACGCGGTAATCGAAGGCCTTCAGCCGGATGCGGATGTTTTGACCAGTCATTGTCTTGCCTCTTACGGGGCTTCAGAGTTGAGAGGCAGACCGGGCCTCATGCCCGGCCTGCATCGAACCATTCGTCTTACTTGATGATTTTGGAGACGACGCCTGCGCCGACGGTGCGGCCGCCTTCGCGGATGGCGAAGCGGAGCTTCTCTTCCATCGCGATCGGGGCGATCAGCTCGACCTCGAACTTCAGGTTGTCG
>JAUIFH010000010.1 GCA_030429495.1 Alphaproteobacteria bacterium
GCACGGTCGCGGCGGGCGTCGAGATCGGCTATGGCGGCCATGTCATCACGCTCGACGGCGCGGTGCTTGGCGATATCGACCAGAGCGACTTCGTCTTCGTCTGACGCTCAGTCGTTGAGAAGGGCGGCCACTGTCAGGTGGCCGCCTCCGCCACAAGCGCCCGAACATCCAGCGGCCCGTTCCCCATCGCAAGCTTACCTCGCGCGTCGCGCGGCCATTCGGCCTCGGACCGGTCGCGGTAAAGCTCCACTCCGTTTCCGTCGGGGTCGCGAAGGTAGACTGCTTCGCTGACGCCGTGGTCGGACGCACCGTCAAGCGGATAGCCCGCCTCGACCAGCCGTTTCACGACCCTGCCGAGCGATGCGCGATCCGGATAAAGAAACGCCGTGTGGAACAGGCCCGTATGGCCCGGGCCGGGCGGCGTGCCACCCTTGCTTTGCCAGGTGTTCAGGCCGATGTGGTGATGATACCCGCCCGCGGACAGGAAGACGGCGTCCGGCCCGTAGCGTTGGGTAACGGTGAAACCGAGCAGCCCGGAATAAAACGCGATCGCGCGATCCAGATCCGAGACTTTCAGGTGAATATGGCCGATGCGGGTCTCTGGCGGTGCGCTGTAGGTCACGCCTGTCTCCTTCGCGATTGATTTGCGAAAGAGTAGGCTGTTCGTTGTGCGCACAGAATGGCTAAGTTCGCAGCTGTGCTGTGCGAAAATGCGGTGCCCCCCGGCGAGGCCGGGGGGCCGCGGTGTGGCCGGGGGAGTGGCAACCGCTCTGAACCCCTGACGCCGTGCGATACCGGACGTTTCGCGGGGCAGCGCCAGTCTGCCCGGGGATTGAATCGAGATCGTGACAGGGCGCCGCGGCGCTCAGCCCCGGCGCGAGCGGACCATGCCGACGATGTCGTAAGTCTGGTCGAGGATCGGCTGCGCGATTGCGTCGGCGCGCTCGGCGCCGTCCCCGAGGATGCGGTCGATCTCTGCCGGGTCGGCCATGAGCCGCGCCATCTCTTCCGCGATCGGCGAGAGCCGCGCCACGGCGAGATCGGCCAGTGCCGGTTTGAACACGCCGAACTGCTTGCCCGCGAATTCCGCGATCACGGTTTCCGCCGAAACCTCGGCAAGGGCCGCGTAGATGTTGACGAGGTTGCGCGCCTCGGGACGGCCCGCCAGACCATCGATGGTCTCGGGCAGCGGATCGGGGTCCGTCTTCGCCTTGCGGAACTTCTTCGCGATCGTGTCGGCATCGTCGGTCAGGTTGATCCGGCTCGCATCCGACGGGTCGGATTTCGACATCTTCTTGGTGCCGTCCCTGAGCGACATGACCCGCGTCGCGGTCCCTTCGATCACCGGCTGGGTCACGGGGAAGAAATCCACCTTGAAGTCGTGGTTGAACTTGATCGCGATGTCGCGGGTCAGTTCCACATGCTGCTTCTGGTCCTCGCCGACCGGAACATGGGTCGCGTGATAGAGAAGGATGTCGGCCGCCATCAGCGCGGGATAGGCGTAAAGCCCGAGCGATGCGTTCTCGGCGTTCTTGCCGGCCTTGTCCTTGAACTGGGTCATCCGGTTCATCCAGCCCATCCGGGCGACGCAGTTGAAGACCCAGCCCAGTTCCGCGTGGCCGGGCACCTGGCTCTGGTTGAAGAGGATGGAGCGCTTCGGATCGAGGCCCGAGGCGATATAGCCGGCCGCAAGTTCGCGGGTCGCGTTGCGCAGGTCCTCGGGGTTCTGCCAGACGGTGATCGCATGCAGGTCGACGATGCAGTAGATCGTCTCGACGCCGGAGTCCTGCATCTGGACGAACCGTTTCACAGCGCCGAGATAGTTCCCGAGCTGGAGATGGTTGGTCGGCTGGATGCCGGAGAATACGCGCGGCTTGAATTTCGCATTGGCCGAAGCGGTCATCCTAGTCCCCATCTGGTTTTTTGCGCCCCGCTCGCGTATCGCAGGGGCAGGGCAGCGTCAACAAGGAGAGGTCCATGCGGCCAGGCTATGATGAAGCGCCGGTGAACCCGCTACCGCCGGTGGTCTGGCTTCTGGTTCTGCCGATCATCGCGATGGAGGTGGTGCTGAATGCCGGTGCGTTCGGCATCGTCGGCGGCCCGCAGGCGATCGGCTGGCGGGCCGATGCATTGCAACGCTTCGCGCTGTCGCCCGAGATGCTCGACTACATGATCGCCTCCGGGCAGTTCGTGCCCGACTATGCGCTCCGTTTCGTGACCTATCCGTTCGTGCACGGAAACTTCACCCATGCGCTGTTCGCCACGGTCTTCATCCTCGCCCTAGGCAAGTTCGTGGGCGAGGTCTTTCGAGGCTGGGCCGTGGCGGCCATCTTTTTCGCCGCGGTCGTGGCCGGCGCGCTGGCCTATTCTCTGGTGCCGGGGATCCGGGCGCCGCTTCTGGGGGCTTATCCCGGCGCCTACGGGCTTATCGGGGCGTTCACCTTCATCCTCTGGGCGCGGCTTGGCGCGGTCCATGCCAACCGGGCGCGGGCCTTCTCGTTGATCGGCGTGCTTCTGGGCATCCAGCTTCTGTTCGGCATGATCTTCGGCGGCGCGCCGGACTGGATCGCGGACCTCGCCGGGTTCGCGGCCGGGTTCCTGCTGTCCTTCGTCGTCGGCCCCGGTGGGCCTGCGCATCTGCTGCGGCTGATCCGTCAGCGCTGACGCGAAAGGCCCGCGCGGAAGTCGGCGAAGCGGAAGGCACCCACAGTGTAGGCGGCCAGCCCGTAGGCGACGATTCCCGCCAGCACCAGAAGTGCCAGCGCCCAGTAGCGATGGCCGGCCGCGGACAACGACGGCGCAAGCAGCGTGGCCAGCCCCCAAAGCAGGACGCCCATCGCGAGCGAGGCAATCACGATGCGCGGCAGCCGCGCTTTCAGCCGGTCGTCCGGGGTTGCTGCCTCGCCCATGCGCTGCGTGCCGAGCCAAAGTTGCACCGTCATCGCCCAGCCGGCGATGGTCGTGCCAAGCGCCGCCGCGATGAAGCCTAGGAACGGCGCGAGGCCAATGGCCACCACTGCGTTCACGACCATCGACGTCACCGCGTAGTAGAACGGCGTCTTCGTGTCTTCGCGTGCGAAGTAGAGCGGTTGGAGCACTTTCTGAAGGACGAAGGCCGGCAGGCCGACGCCGTAGACGGCCAGCGCCAGTGCCGTTTTTGCCGTGTCCGACGCGCCGAAGGCGCCGCGCTCGAAGATGACCGAGATCAGCGGGCCGGGGATGACGACCAGCGCCACGGCGGCGGGAACGGTTAGGAACAGCGCGAACTCCGCCGCGCGGCTGTAGGCATGGCGACCGCCGCCGGTGTCGCCGGCCTTGAGCCGCCGTGACAGGTCGGGCAGCAGCACGATCCCGATCGCGATCGCCACGACGCCGAGCGGCAGTTGATATAGCCGGTCCGCGTTGTAGAGCCAGGCGACCGCGCCGTCGAAATAGCTCGCCACCTGACGACCGACGAGCAGATTCACCTGCACCACGCCGCCCGTCAGCATCGCCGGCGCCGCGATGATCGCGAGCCGCTTCAGTTCCGGCGTCAGGCGCGGGCGGCGCGGGACGAGCCTGAACCCTGCTTCGCGCGCGGCAACCCAGACCAGCGCGAGCTGCGCGAGGCCGGCGAAGGGCACGGTCCAGATCAACGTCCAGCCGGGGTCCCAGCCGAAGACCGGCCCGATGATCAGCGCGCCTAGAAAAAGGATGTTCAGCAGCACGGGCGCCGCCGCGGCGGCGGCGAACCTTCCGCTGGCATTCAGCACGCCCGAGCAGAGCGCGGCCAGCGAGATGAAAAGGATGTAGGGAAAGGCGATCCGCCCGAAGGCGACCGAAAGGCCGAAGCGTTCGTCGCCTGCATATCCCGAGGCCATCGCGTAGATCAGCGCCGGCATGAAGAGTTGCGCAAGGATCGTCAGCGCGATCAGGATCGCGGCAAGCCCGCCCATCGCGTCGCGGGCGAAATCCTCGGCATCCTCGCCGCCTTCCAGCCGCTTGGAGAACATCGGCACGAAGGCCATGTTGAACGCGCCCTCGGCGAAGAAGCGGCGGAACATGTTGGGCAGCGAGAAGGCGATGATGAAGGCCTGCGCCACAGGCCCCGTGCCGAGCGCGGCCGCGATCCAGGCATCGCGGACAAGGCCGAGGATACGGCTCATCATCGTCCAGCCGCCGACGGTAAGGAAGCCGAGGATCAGTCGGATCGGTTTCATTCGCCGCGTGCCCGCTGCGCACCCTCGGTGATCGCCTGGCGCAGTTTTCGCTCAAGGCTGTCCTGCTTCGACTTCGTATGCAGCTTCAATCCGAACATGTCCTTGACATAGAAGGTGTCCACGACCTGGGCGCCGAAGGTCGCGATCACTGCGGAGGCGATGTAGATATTCGCGGCCGCCAGCGTCCGCGTCAGATCGTAGAGCAGACCGGGCCGGTCGCGGGTGTCGACCTCGACGATGGTGTAAATCTCGGAGCCGTCGTTGTCGAAGGTGATGTGGGTCGGGAACTGGAACTGGCGTTCGCGTTTCTTGATCTTGTCGCGATCCTTCAGCGCATCGCGAGTCACGACCTCGCCGCGCAGCGTCTTCTCGATCATCGACCGGAGCCGCGGCAGGCGGTCGGTCTCATAGGGATGGCCTTCGGAATCCTGCACCCAGAAGACGGCGGTCGCATAACCGTCCTTCGACGTATAGGTCCGCGCATCGACGACGTTGGCGCCGACCAGCGCCAGCGCACCGGCGAGGCGGGAGAAGATGCCGGGGTGATCCTCAAGCGCGAAGCAGGCGCGCGTCGCGTCATGGTCCGGGTCGGGCTTGATGTCGATGCGCACCGCGTCGTTCGGGATGTCCTTCAGGAGATTTGCGAAGACGACATGCGTTTCGGTCGCGAGGCCTTGCCAATAGGGGCTGTAGTGGCGCGCGGACTCGCGGCGCAAATCCTTCGCGTCCCAGTTCGCTAGCCGCTCGCGTAGGGCGCGCTTGGCCTCGTCCTGGCGCTTGTCGCGGTTGACCGTTTCAAGGCCCGCTTCCAGCGCCTCGGCGGTTTCCGCGTAGAGGCGGCGGAGCAGCATGGCCTTCCAGTTGTTCCAGGTGTTCGGACCAACGCCCCGGATGTCGCAGACCGTCAGCACCGTGAGAAGGTCGAGCCGCTTGCGCGTCTTCACGACCTTGGCGAAGTCGCGCACCGTCCTCGGGTCCGAGATATCGCGCTTCTGCGCCATGTCGGACATGAAAAGGTGATAGCGGACGAGCCATTCCACCGTCTCGCTTTCCTCGGTATTCAGCCCCAGCCGGGGCGCGACCTTTCGTGCTATCTGGGCGCCAAGTATGGAATGATCCTCGGGCCGGCCCTTGCCGATATCGTGAAGCAGAAGCGCGACATAAAGCACGCGCCGGTTCACGCCGGCTTCGAGGATGGACGAGGAAAGCGGCAATTCCTCGATCAGTTCCTTGCGCTCGATCTGGGCGAGGGTAGAGATCGTCTGGATCGTGTGTTCGTCCACCGTGTAGTGGTGGTAGACGTTGAACTGCATCATCGCGACGATGGGTTCGAATTCCGGGATAAAGGCCGACAGAACGCCAAGCTCGTTCATCCGGCGAAGGGCGCGTTCGGGGTTGCCATGCTTCAGCAGCAGGTCGAGGAAGATCCGCGTCGCTTCGCGGTCTTCACGCATCTCGTCGTCGATCATGTCGAGATTGGCGGTGACAAGGCGCATCGCGTCGGGGTGGATCAGGTATCCGCTGCGCAGACCTTCCTCGAACAGGCGCAGGAGGTTGAGCTTGTCTTTCAGGAACGTCTTGGGGTCCGCTACATTGATGCGGCCACGGTCGATGCGGAACCCCTCACGCGTCTTCCGCCGGCGCCGCAACAGCCCGGCAAGCCGCGCCTCGCGCTTGGCGTGCCGTGCCTCCAGCGCGGTCAGGAATACGCGCGTCAGTTCGCCGACCCGCGTCGCGTGACGGAAGTAGTCCTGCATGAAATGCTCGACCGCCCGCCTCCCGCCGGTGTCTTGATATCCCATCCGGCGCGCCACCTCGACCTGAAGGTCGAAGGTCAGCTGGTCCTGCGCGCGGCCGGTGATGAGATGCAGATGACAGCGAACGGCCCAGAGGAAATCCTCTGCTTCGGCGAAATTGTCGTATTCCTCGCGCCGCAGAAGGCCCTGGTCGACAAGCTCCGCCGATTGCCGCACATCGTGGATGTATTTGCCGATCCAGTAGAGGGTCTGCAGGTCGCGAAGACCGCCCTTGCCCTCCTTCACGTTCGGTTCCAGCACATAGCGCTGGCCGCCCTGACGCTTGTGGCGCTCGCTCCGTTCAGCCAGCTTCGCCTCGATGAACTCGCCGCCGGTATTCTTGAACAGATCGTTCCGCAGCTTGAGGCGAAGTTCGTTCGCCAGCGGCTGATGCCCGGTGATGAACCGCCGTTCAAGAAGCGCCGTGCGGATCGTGTAATCCTCCCGCCCGAGGCGCAGGCAGTCCTTCACCGTGCGGCTGGAATGACCGACCTTCAGGCGCAGGTCCCACAGGATGTAGAGCATCGATTCGATGACGCTTTCGGCCCAGGCCGTCATCTTCCACGGGGTCAGGAACAAGAGGTCGACATCCGAGCTTGGCGCCATCTCGGCGCGGCCATAGCCGCCTACGGCCAGCACCGCGATGCGCTCGCCCTCGGTCGGGTTGGCGCTTGGATGCAGCACTTCGCTTGTCAGTTGGAACGCAACCTGCACCGTCGCGTCGGTCAGCATCGCGTAAGCGCGGACCGTCACGGAGGCCGCGCGCGGATGGGTGGCGAAATCGTCCGCGATGGCGGCGAGGACCTCGCGCCGCGCGGCGACAAGAGCCTCGACGATTATGGCGCGCTGCGCGCGCGGCTCTCCAATATCCTTCAGGCGCGCCGCGAGAGCGCCGGAAAAAGCGGCGGTATCGAATACCGGGTGATCACCGATCAAGGCTGGCAGACCGGCCCCTGGCCGGGGTTCGGCGGGGTCAGAAACCCGCGCCGGCGAAGCTATTTGGGGCAGAATCAATCACAACCACCTGTGCATTCTGAATCTGGGCAACGGCAAGGCCGCGCTGGTTGGTGCCGTCGGCGCGCAGACGGAAGACCCCGTTGACGCCTCGGAAGCCGGCACCCTGGGTCAGCGCGCTGGTCGACAGCGCGTTCGACTTGCCCTGTTTCGCAAGCGCGCCGATCGCGGCAATGCCGTCATAGGCAAGTCCGGCGATCGGATGCGGCGGTTCACCGTAGGCGGCAGTGAAACGCGATCCAAACTGTGCCTGCAGGCCCGGATCCGGCAATGCGAACCAGCCGCCCTGAAGGCCGGGCATCGACAATGTCCCGCTAGGGATATCCCAGCGCGTGAGGCCTACGAATTGTGCCGATGACGTCCGCAGGCCGGCTTCGGGCAGCAACTGCGCCAGAAGCGGGAGCGCGCCGGCGGTGTCGGCAGTGAAGAAGACCGAGTTGGCGCCGACTGCCTGGGCCGAACTGGCAATGCCGCCGGCCGCGGCGATCACGCCCTGTTGGGAGAATTCGTAGGTTGCCGTCCCGACCACCGATGCGCCGGTCCGCGCGGCCGCATTCTCGATCGCGCGCCGGCCGAGGTTGCCCGACGGGTTTTGGTCGTACACGACCATGATACGGCCCTTGCCGGTTCGCGCGGCATAGGACACGAGCCGCTCGGCCGTGTTCTCGAACGTCGACCCGAGGACGAAGACGTTGCCGCCGGCAATGTCCGTGTTGTTCGAGAAGGACAGCACGTTCACGCCTTCATCACGCACCGCAAGACCGGCGGCATTGGCAGCCTCGGCGTAGACCGGGCCAAGGATGATCCGGGCGCCGTCGTCCACGGCCTTCTGCGCCATGGCGGCCGATGTGGTCGGGCTGGAGCCGGCGTTGTAGACGCGAAGGTCGATCTGCACACCCTGAAGGTCCGCGATGGCAAGATCGGCTGCCTGCTTCAGGTTCCGCGCAAGGACCTCGTCCCCGGAATTGCCCGACCCGCCGGGAAGAATCAGCGCGACCGGCACCGGCGCGCCGGGGTCGAGCGCCGGCCCCCTGCTGGACGGAAGCGGCTGACAGGCAGCGAGCGTGAATGCGGCAACGGTCAGGGTGGCGCGGGTCAACGCCTTGCGGCGGCTTGCGAAAACAGCGAACATAATACGATCCTCGGTCCTGTCGCGGGGAAGAGAAAACGCGGCGAGACTATGCGTTCTGCAACACGAAGTAAACGTATGAGCAACAGGGACGGCGATGACCGGCCAACCAAATGCACTTGCCCCGGGCCTTTATTTCATAGCGACGCCCATCGGCGCGGCGCGTGACATCACACTGCGGGCGCTCGATATCCTTGGCGCGGCGGACATGATCGCGGC
The DNA here is from genome assembly GCA_030429495.1 of Alphaproteobacteria bacterium. Lineage (GTDB taxonomy): Bacteria > Pseudomonadota > Alphaproteobacteria > Rhodobacterales > Rhodobacteraceae > Albidovulum. The sequence goes on from JAUIFH010000010.1 coordinate 8,358, forward strand.
CGAGGACACCCGAAGCCTGCGGCACCTCATGGATATTCACGGGATCGCGCTCGGTGACCGCCCGCTTCTGGCCTACCACGACCATAACGGAGAGAAGGCGCGGCCCCGGATTCTCGCAGCGTTGGAGGAGGGTCGGTCGGTCGTCTATGCCTCCGAGGCGGGCACGCCGCTTGTCGCCGATCCGGGCTTCCAGCTTGGCCGGGCCGCGATCGAGGCCGGCCATTCCGTCATCTCTGCGCCCGGCCCGTCGGCGGTTCTTGCCGCGCTCACGGTATCGGGGCTTCCGTCCGACCGCTTCCTCTTCGCGGGCTTCCCGCCCTCTGCGTCGGGCCAGCGGCGGAAATGGTTGAGTGAGCTGGCAGCGGTTCCGGCGACACTGATCCTCTACGAATCCCCGAAGCGGATTCAGGGATTGTTAGGGGATCTGGCGCAGAGTTTCGGGACAGACAGGCGGATTGCCGTCTGCCGCGAACTGACGAAGCGGTTTGAAGAGGTCATTCGGGGCACCGTTGCAGAGGTCTCCGACGTGCTCTCCGACCGTGCCGTGAAGGGAGAGATCGTCGTCGTCATCGACCGGCGCCCCGTAGGGGAGGCCGATCCTGCCGACATCGATGCTGCGTTGAAGGAGGCGTTGACATGCATGTCCGTCAAGGACGCGGCCGCCTCCGTGGCGGAGGCGATGGCGTTGCCCCGGCGGCAGGTCTACCAGCAGGCGCTGCGCCTGTCGCAAGGGAACTGAAGGGCGCCGTCGCGTATTACGGCGGTCGCGCGGCCGAGGACCAGATCGCAGCGCATTACGAAAACGCGGGCTGTGCGATCGTGGCGCGTCGCTGGCGCGGACGGGCGGGCGAGATCGACCTGATCGCCCGCGAGGGTGCGACCCTTGTCTTTATCGAGGTGAAGCGGGCGAGAACCATCGCGATCGCGGCAGAGCGGTTGTCCGAGCGGCAGATGCGCCGGATCCTGTCAGCGGCGGCCGAATACCTGTCGGGCGAACCTGCGGGGCAGGACAGCGACATGCGGTTCGACGTGGCCCTGGTCGATGGATGCGGCCGGGTCGAGATTCGCGGCAACGTCGTCTGTCCCTGAACGGCCCGATTGCATCCGCCGCGCGGCTGGGCCATCAATCGGTTCCGATTGAATGGCAGGGACGCGCATCATGGCACTCAAGGTCGCACTCCAGATGGACCCGATCGAGCGGGTCGACATCAACGCGGATTCGACCTTCCGCATCGCGCTGGAGGCACAGGCAAGGGGGCACTCCCTGTTCTACTACACGCCGGACCGGCTATCCTACCGGGAAGGCCGCGTTCTGGCGCGCGGCTGGCCGGTAGAGGTGCGGCGCGAGAAGGGCAACCACGTCACTCTTGGCGAGGAAGCGGAGGTCGATCTGGCCGACTGGGATGTCGTCTGGCTGCGTCAGGACCCGCCCTTCGACATGGGCTATATCACGACGACGCATCTGCTGGACATGATCCATCCCGACACGCTTGTCGTGAATGATCCGTTCTGGGTCCGGAACTACCCCGAGAAACTGCTGGTCCTGAACTTTCCACAGCTGACGCCGCCGACGCTCGTCGCGCGCGATCTGGCGGCGATCCGCGCCTTCCGCGCCGATCACGGGGACATCATCCTCAAGCCGCTCTACGGAAACGGCGGCGCCGGGGTTTTCCGTCTTGACCCGAACGATCGCAACCTCGCCTCGCTGCACGAACTATTCACCGGCATCAGCCGCGAACCCTTGATCGCGCAGAAATATGTGCCTGCCGTCGTCAAGGGGGACAAGCGCATCATTCTCGTCAACGGCGAGCCGGTGGGCGCGATCAACCGCGTTCCTGCGGCGGGTGAGACGCGGTCGAACATGCATGTGGGCGGGCGGCCCGAGAAGGTCGGTCTGACCGACCGCGACCGGGAGATTTGCGCGGCGATCGGCCCGACGCTGCGCGAGAAGGGTCAGATCTTTGTCGGTATCGACGTGATCGGCGACTGGCTGACCGAGATCAACGTCACCTCTCCGACCGGCATTCAGGAGCTGGAGCGGTTCGACGGCACCAACGCCGCCGCGATGATCTGGGAGGCGATCGAGGCGAAGCGGGCCGGGCGGGGGTGAGCCTTCGCCTGACGCTACTGAACGTCTTTCTGCGCCGGGTCGCGCGACCACGGCTGATCCGCACGCCCTATCCCGAAACGGCGCGGCGCGACTTCGAGCGGATGAGCCGCTATCTTCTTGCTGGCGCAAGGGGTGTGGCGGTCACGCACGCGCCCGGGCTCGGGCAGGGGCCGGATTTCGTGTGGTTTACGCCTCCGGATGCCGGGGAACAGACGGTGATCTATTTCCATGGTGGCGGCTACATTGCCGGATCGCCCCGCACCCATCGTGGGTTGACGGCGTCTTTCGCGCGCGCCACCGGACTAAGGCTCTGCGCCCCGCGCTATCGCCTTGCGCCAGAACATCCGTTTCCTGCCGCCTGGAATGACGCCCATGCCGCTTGGACCCGGCTTCTGGCAACGGGGCTTCGGCCGCAGGACATCGTGCTCGCGGGTGACAGCGCGGGGGGTGGCCTTGCGCTATCGCTCCTCGCGCGGCTTTGCGCGGCAGGCACGCCGCCGGCTGCGGCGATCGTTTTCTCGCCCTGGACGGACATGGCCGGGTCGGGCGACAGCTACAGGCGGAACGCGGCCACCGATCCGCTGCTGCCTGTGGAACGCGTCGCCGAACTTGCCGCCTATGCGCTTGGCGGCCACGATCCGCGCGATCCCGTCGCCTCTCCACTCTTCGCCGATTTCCCCAACTGCCCGCCGGTATTCTTCGCGGTTTCCGACACCGAAATTCTTCAAGACGACAGCGCTGTTCTGTGCGCGCGGCTTCGGGCTGAAGGTGCCACGGCGGTCCTTCATATTTGCCCCCGCTGTCCGCACGCCTGGCCGATCTTTACCGGCCGCCTGCCGGAGGCGGACGGTACCATTCGGGCGGCTGCGGCGTTCCTGCGCCGGGTCTGGCCTAGCGTTGGGACTGCACGCTCAGACGGTAGCTGACCGCCTCTGCCACATGCGGTTTGCGGACCTCTTCCGACCCGGCCAGATCGGCGATCGTGCGCGCGACCCGCAGGATACGGTGGTAGCCGCGCGCGGAGAGCCCGAAGCGTTCGGCCACCCGCACCAGCAGTTCGCGTCCCTCGTTGTCGGGGCTTGCCACCTCCTCAAGAAGCCGTCCCTCCGCGTCAGCGTTGACCCGAGCATCGGGATGTCCGTCGTAGCGCGCCGCCTGCCGGTCGCGCGCCGTCGCGACGCGGTCCGCGACGGTTGCAGAGGCCTCGCCGCTGTCGGGCAGGTCGAGGTCGGTATAGGCGACCGGCGGTACCTCTACCCGCAGGTCGATCCGATCCATGAGAGGCCCGGAGATACGGCCGAGATAGTCCTCGCCGCATTGCGGGACCCGCGCGCAGGAGCGTGTGGGGTCCGTCAGGTAGCCGCATTTGCAGGGGTTGGCAGCGGCGACCAGAAGGAAGCGGCAGGGATAGCGGATATGAGCGTTGGCGCGCGCGACGACGACCTCGCCGGTCTCGATCGGCTGGCGCAGGGTTTCCAGCACGGTCCGGGGGAATTCCGGGAACTCGTCGAGGAAAAGGACGCCGTTATGCGCTAGGCTGATCTCGCCCGGTTTCGCGCCACGCCCGCCGCCGACGATGGCCGCCATCGAGGCGGTGTGGTGTGGTTCGCGGAAGGGCCGCGTCCGGCTGATCCCGCCCTCGTCGAGAAGGCCGGACAGCGAATGGATCATCGAGGTTTCCAATGCTTCCACCGCCGTAAGGGGGGGCAGGATGCCGGGGATGCGTGCGGCCAACATCGACTTGCCGGATCCCGGCGTGCCGACCATCAGCAGGTGATGCCGCCCCGCCGCCGCGATCTCCAGCGCCCGTTTCGCGCGTTCCTGTCCCTTGACGTCGCGCAAGTCGCGGACGGCGGCGTCGCGCCTGACCTCGCCCGGTTCGGCAGGCGGGATCGGTGCCTGCCCGGTATAGTGCCGCAGCACGTCCGCGAGCGTCGCCGCCGCGATGACCGGGGTCGCCCCGACCCATGCCGCCTCCGGCCCGCAGGCCTTGGGGCAAAGCAGCGTGCGTTCCTCCTCTGCCGCGGCCATTGCTGCGGGCAGGGCGCCGATCACCGGAACCAGTCTGCCGTCGAGCGAGAGTTCCCCCAGGGCGACCGTCGCCTCCACCTCCTCTCGTGGCAGGATGTCGATGGCGGCGAGAAGCGCGAGCGCGATGGGCAGGTCGAAATGAGAGCCTTCCTTCGGCAGGTCGGCGGGCGAGAGGTTCACCGTGATCCGCTTGGACGGCAGCGCGATCGACATCGCGGTCAGCGCGGCCCGGACCCGGTCGCGCGCCTCGCTCACCGCCTTGTCGGGCAGGCCGACGACCGCGAAGGCGGGCATCCCGGCCACGACCGAGCACTGCACCTCGACGATGCGCGCCTCCACACCCTCGAAGGCCACCGTATAGGTGCGCGCCACCATGAGCCGTCCCCTTCAAACTGGTTAACGGCTACCTCGGGCGGGGTTTAGGAATGGTTAACGCGCGACCATCGCCATGAAGGCGGGCCAGGCCTCCGGGTCGGCCAGTGTCTTGTCGCGGCAGAACGGGTTGCAGAAGCCCCAGACCTTGCCGTCGAGTCGCAGGAAGTCGGTGACAGGGTCGCCGGAATAGGGGCAAGCTGTGTTTTCGGACGGGCCGTCTGCGATCGTTGCCCGAAGCGGCTCGGGGCCGGGCCAGGGGCGCTCGGAGAAGGATTTCGCGTAGGATGGCTGGATGTAATTCTGTGCCTTGCCCATTGCCCGCCAGCGCCGGAAGGAAGGGTCGGCGAGATGTGCGGCGGCATAGGCCGAGGCCGCATCAGAGACCGGCAGGTTGTAGGTCGCGATCCGCGTGGCGACCGGTGCGAAGAACGCGTCCGCCGCCGTGTAGCGCCCGAAAAGCCACGGGCCGCCATCGCCGAACCGGTCGCGGGCCCGGGTCCAGATGAGGTCAAGCCGCGCCAGGTCGGCCAGCACCTCTGCCCTCGGCGCACTGTCCTCGTAGCTGACCAGCAGGTTCATGGGGCAGTCGCCACGCAGGGCGGTGAAGCCTGAATGCATCTCGGCAGACATGTAGCGCGCCATCGCGCGGGCGGCCGGATCGGCGGGCCAGAGACCGGCCCCGGGGTGCCGCTCGGCCAGCGTCTCGGCAATGGCGAGCGTTTCACCGATCACCTCGCCTTCCGGCGTTCGGATCGCGGGCACCAGCCGGGCAGGCTGGAAACCGGACAGGAGGCGGGTGAAATCCTCGGTATACATGATGCCGGTGTGGACTTTCACCGGGATGCCGAACTTCTCGAACAGCAGCCAGCCCCTGAGGGACCAGCTTGAATAGCTGCGGTCGCCGATGGCGAGGTGATAGGTCATAGCGCACTCCGTTTTTTTGTTCTCTACCCGCACCCTGCCTTCGCGGCACGTTCATATTCGTGGCCCGTTCCATCACGAAGCGTGATCGGTCGCGCCGCTTGTCATCGGGGCGGGCGCGACCTAATCCTTGGGGGACCGGAACATGAGGCCCCCAATGCTCTCGGGAAAGCGCATTCTTCTTATCATCGGCGGCGGCATCGCTGCCTACAAATCACTGGACCTGATCCGGCGGCTCAAGGAACGCGGGGCGTCCGTCACGCCGGTCCTGACGAAAGCGGCGGAGGAATTCGTGACGCCGCTCTCGGCCGGCGCGCTTGCCGGCGAGAAGTGCTACCGCCACCTTTTCGATCTCACGGACGAGGCCGAGATGGGGCATATCCAGCTTTCGCGCGCCGCCGACCTCGTGGTGGTGGCGCCGGCAACGGCCGACCTGATGGCGAAGATGGCGGGCGGTCATGCCGACGATCTTGCATCGACCCTTCTGATGGCGACCGACAAGCGGGTGCTGATCGCGCCGGCGATGAATGTGCGCATGTGGCTGCATCGCGCGACGCAGCGCAACATCGCGGCGCTGCGCGCCGATGACATCCGCTTCGTCGGCCCGGACGAGGGCGACATGGCCTGCGGCGAATACGGGCCGGGGCGGATGGCGGAACCTCTGGATATCGTCGCCGCGGTCGAGGCCGCGCTGGGTGACGGCCCGCTTCAGGGACGGCATGTGATCGTGACTTCCGGCCCGACGCACGAGCCGATCGACCCGGTGCGCTACATCGCCAACCGGTCCTCGGGCGCGCAGGGAACGGCGCTGGCGCGGGCGCTCCGCGACCTCGGTGCGACGGTGACATTCGTGACCGGCCCCGCCTCGGTGCCGCCGCCGGGCGGGGTGTCGGTGGTCCGCGTCGAGACGGCAGCGGAGATGCTGCAGGCGGTGCAGGCGGCATTGCCCGCCGATGCGGCCGTTTTCGCGGCGGCCGTGGCCGACTGGCGGGTGAAGAACGCGAGCGGGTCGAAGATGAAGAAGGACGGGTCGGGCAAGGCCCCGGCGCTCGACTTTGCCGAGAACCCGGACATCCTCGCGACCGTCTCGGCGATGAAGAAGGGCCGACCGGCGCTCGTCGTGGGGTTCGCGGCAGAGACCGATGACGTGATCGGCCATGCCAGCGCCAAGCGGGCGCGCAAGGGCTGCGACTGGATCGTTGCCAACGATGTTCGCCCGGCCACCGGGATCATGGGCGGGACGGAGAACGCCGTGACGCTGATCTCGGCGGACGGCGCGGAGGAATGGCCACGCCTGCCCAAGGACGAGGTGGCGCGCCGGCTTGCCGCGCGCATCGCCGGAGCGCTCGGTGCGGGAGGATAGGGCGGATGCCTCCGGCGGGAGTATTTTGGCCAAGAAGAAGGGGCGGGTGATGATCCCGACGATCCGGGTTCTGCGCGAGGATTGGTCCGACCCTGTGGTGCCCTTGCCGTCTTATGAGACGGCAGGCGCCGCAGGCGCCGATATCCGCGCCAACCTTCCGGCGGAGGACCGGAACTCGGGCTTCGCCCTGAAACCGATGGAGCGGCGGATCGTGCCGACCGGGCTTAGGATCGAGATCCCGCCAGGGTTCGAGGTGCAGATCCGGCCGCGTTCCGGGCTGGCGCTAAAACACGGGATTTCGCTGCCCAATACGCCGGGTACGATCGACAGCGACTATCGCGGGCCGTTGGGCGTGCTGCTGATCAACCTCGGAGCGGAAACTTTCGTGATCGCGCATGGTGAGCGGATCGCCCAGATGATCGTCGCACCGGTCGTGCAGGCGCGTTTCGAGGAAACCGCGATGCTTGGTGAAACGGTGCGCGGCGCGGGTGGTTTCGGCTCCACGGGGCGGGGATGATGGTCTTCCTGATCGCGGTCGCTCTTGCCGTGCTCGGCATCCTCTTGCGGCTGCCGGGGCGAATGATCGCTGCGATGCTCGGGCTGCTTTGGCTGGGCATATTGCTGGCGCACCTTGCCTTGCCCGCAGGCCATCCGATGACGGCGGCCATCGGTGGCGACTGGCGGTCCTGGGCGGCGCTCGGGATCGGCGGCGCGCTTGTCCTTCTCTATCGCACCGGGCTGAGCCGGCTTCGCGGGAAGGCGCGTCCTGCCGGTGCCGCCCCAGCGGCCAAGGCGGGCGGGGCGTTTTCGGAGGCGGAGCTGGACCGCTATGCCCGCCACATCGTGCTGCGCGAGGTGGGCGGCATGGGACAGAAGCGGCTCAAGGAGGCGAAGGTCCTCGTCGTCGGAGCAGGCGGGCTCGGTTCGCCCGCGCTGCTCTACCTTGCGGCGGCGGGGGTGGGCACGATCGGCGTGATCGACGACGATGTGGTGTCGAACTCCAACCTTCAGCGGCAGGTGATCCATACCGACGCGCGGATCGGTCAGCCGAAGGTGTTTTCCGCCGAGGCGGCGATGCGGGCGCTCAATCCGTTCGTCACGGTGAAACCCTACAACCGGCGCCTGGGCGAGGGCGAGGCGGCAGCGCTTTTCGCCGAATACGACCTGATCCTCGACGGGTCGGACAATTTCGATACCCGCTACCTCGTCAACGCGGCGGCGGTCGCGTCGGGAAAACCACTCGTCTCGGCGGCGATCACCCAGTGGGAGGGGCAGATCAGCCTTTACGACCCGGCGCGCGGTGCGCCCTGCTATGCCTGCATCTTTCCCGAACGGCCTGCCGACGGACTTGCCCCGGCCTGCGCGGTGGCCGGCGTGATGGGGGCGTTGCCGGGTGTGATGGGTGCGATGATGGCGGTCGAGGCGATCAAGGAGATCACCGGCGCGGGCGAAGGTCTGTGGGGCCGGATGCTGATCTATGACGCGCTTTACGGAGAAAGCCGCCAGATCGTGCTGAAGCGCAACCAAGGCTGCGCGGTCTGCGGCCGGCCGTGAACGGGGCCGCCTCGGGGGGGCGTCGAGCCCCCGCTCGGCGGTGGCCGCGGGTCGCGGCCATGCCTCCGGCGGAAGTATTTTGGGACAGAAAGTGCGGGGGTTCTGGCCATTCCCCGCGCCAGTGCCTAGCTTTCCCGTCGAAGGAGACCGTCATGACCAATCCGCTCTTGCAGCCCTGGACCGGAGTGTTCACGCTGCCGCCATTTTCCGCAATCAGCGACGCCGACTTCGCGCCCGCCTTTGATGCGGCCCTTGCCGATGCGCGGGCCAATGTTGCAGCCATTGCCGCTTCTGCCGATGCGCCGACCTTCGCGAACACGATCGAGGCGCTGGAACTTTCCGAAGAGGCGCTGAGCAGGGTCGCCGGGGTGTTCTACAACCTCGTCGGCGCGGATTCGACACCTGCGCGGGAGGCGCTGCAGCGCGACCTTGCCCCGAAGATGGCGGCCTTCTCATCGGAAGTGACGATGAACGCCGATCTGTTCGCGCGGATCGAGGCGCTTTGGTTAGGGGGCGATACTCTTGGCCTGACGGCGGAGCAGATGCGGGTGCTGGAGCTTTACCGCCGCATGTTCGTCCGCGCCGGCGCGGCGCTTGACGAAGCCGGACGGGCGCGGATGGTCGAGGTCAAGGAACGCCTGGCGGTCCTCTCGACCGCGTTCTCGCAGAACCTGCTGGCCGACGAGCGCGACTGGGCCATGCCGCTTGCGCCGGCGGATCTGGACGGGCTGCCCGATTTCGTGGTGGCGACAGCACGGGCCGCCGCAGAGGAGCGCGGGCAGGCGGACCATGTGCTGACGCTCAACCGGTCGCTTATCGTGCCTTTCCTTCAGTTCTCGCCGCGCCGCGACCTGCGTGAGCGGGCTTTCGAGGCCTGGCTCGCGCGCGGGGCAAACGGTGGCGAGACCGACAACCGTGCGCTGGCGGCCGAGATCCTGAAACTCAGGGAAGAACGTGCAGCCCTTCTCGGCTATCAGAGTTTCGCAGCCTACAAGCTTGAACCGGAGATGGCCAAGACGCCGGGCCGTGTCCGCGATCTGTTGATGCGTATCTGGGAACCCGCCCGCGCGAAAGCCGAGGAAGACGCCGAGGTGCTGACGCAGATGATGCATGAGGACGGCGTCAACGGCGATCTGGAAGCCTGGGACTGGCGCTACTATTCTGAGAAGCGTCGGCTGGCGGAGCACAATCTCGACGAGGGCGAGATCAAGTCCTATTTCAGCCTTGAGGCGATGATCGCAGCTGCCTTCGATTGTGCGAGCCGGCTTTTCGCGCTTGAGTTCCGGCCGCTCGACGTGCCGCTCTACCATCCCGACGTGCGCGCCTGGGAGGTCACGCGGGGCGGACAGCATATCGCGGTCTTCCTCGGCGACTACTTCGCGCGCGCCTCCAAACGGTCGGGCGCCTGGTGTTCGACGATGCGCGACCAGCGGAAGCTGGGCGGCGACCAGCGGCCGATCGTGGTCAACGTGTGCAACTTCGCTAAGCCGGCGGCGGGAGAACCCGCGCTGCTGTCCTGGGACGATGCGCATACGCTCTTTCACGAGTTCGGCCACGCCCTGCACCAGATGCTGTCGGATCTGACCTACTCGTTCATTTCCGGCACATCCGTCGCGCGCGATTTCGTGGAACTGCCAAGCCAGCTTTTCGAACACTGGCTTGAAGTGCCCGAAGTGCTCGACAAGCACGCGCGCCACGCAAGGACCGGCGCGGCGATGCCGGCGGACCTGCGCGACCGGCTGCTTGCGGCGAAGACCTACGACCAGGGGTTCGGGACGGTGGAGTACCTGTCCTCTGCGCTGGTCGACCTTGCCTTCCACGAAGGCGCGGCGCCGGACGATGCGATGAAGGCGCAGAGCGAGGTGTTGGAGCAACTGGGAATGCCGCATGCGATCCGGATGCGGCATGCGACACCACATTTCGCCCACGTCTTTTCCGGCGACGGCTATTCTTCGGGTTATTACAGCTACATGTGGTCCGAAGTCATGGATGCCGATGCGTTCGAAGCCTTCTTGGAAGCAGGCGACCCGTTCGATCCCGCGACCGCGAAGCGACTGGAGCAGCACATCCTGTCGGCAGGCGGATCGGAGGAGGCGGACGTGCTTTACACCGCATTCCGCGGCCGGATGCCGGGAGTGGAGCCGCTTCTGAAAGGGCGCGGGCTTCTGGAACCGGCGGACTGATCGCGGCGTGGCAAAAGGGGGCAGGGATGGATGCCGATTTTCTGATCATCGGTGGCGGCATTGCCGGCGTATCGGCCGCGGCGCGGCTGTCGGAACTGGGTCGGGTCGTGCTGCTGGAGGCAGAGGATCACCTGGCGCATCACACGTCGGGCCGCTCCGCCGCGCTGTTCGAGCCGAACTACGGCCTTGCCCCTGTCGTTGCGCTGTCGCTCGCAAGCGAAGACCATTTGCGCCACGCGGACGGTGGCGTGCTCAGCCCGCGCGGGATCATGATCCTTGCCGGCGCGGGGGAGGATGCCGCTTTCCAAGCGGATTGCGCGGTGCTTGGCGTCGAGGAGATGACGGTGGCAGAGGCGCGGGCGATGGTCCCGATCCTCGATCCGGCGAAGCTTCGGGGCGCGGCCTTCGGCGATCATGCCTGGGATATCGACACCGACCGCCTGATCCAGAACTTTGCCCGGACGGCGCGGGAACGCGGTGGCCGGATCGTCACCCGCGCCCGCGTCACGGCGCTTCACCGAATCGACGGCGGCTGGCGGGCAGAGACGGGTGGCGGAGATTATTCCGCGCGCATCCTTGTCAATGCGTCGGGTGCGTGGGCCGACGAGGTTGCGGGGATGGCGGGTATCGCACCGCTTGGTTTCACGCCGCTTCGCCGGTCGATGGCGCGCATCCCGGCGCCCGGTGGCCACGATCCGTCGGGCTGGCCGCTGATCATGGGCGCGGGTGAGACGTGGTATGCAAAGCCCGATGCCGGCGCGCTGATCGTCTCGCCGGCGGAAGAGGATCCGAGCTACCCGCATGACGCTTGGGCTGACGATATGGTCCTTGCCGAGGGGATCGCGCGGTACGAGGCGATGGTGACGGAACCCGTTACGCGGCTTCTTGCGTCCTGGGCCGGACTCAGGACCTTCGCGCCGGACCTGGTGCTGGTGATCGGCCCCGATCCGGCGGAGCCGTCCTTCTTCTGGCTGGCGGGGCAGGGCGGTTACGGTTTCCAGACCTCGGCGGGCGCAAGCCGGCTGGCCGCCGATCTGATTGGGGGCCGAACGCCGGAGATTGATGCCGCGATTGTCACCGCCCTTTCCCCGAAGCGGTTTTCATGAGAGCATGACGGCAACAAGAATGCGGGCAACGAGGGCGGTATGCGGCGCATCGGGCGGTATGTGGCAATCACACTGGCATTGGCCCTGGCGGGCTGCGGCGGCGGCCGGGTCGAGGGTATCCCGAACCGCTTCAGCGATGTCGATCCTTACGACTGGAGCGGGATAACACCCGCGCATCACCCGGTCCACGGGATCGACGTGTCGCGCTACCAGGGCGACATCAACTGGGGCCGGGTCGCCGGTTCGGGTGTGTCCTTCGCCTTCATCAAGGCGACGGAGGGCGGCGATCATACCGATCCGTCCTTCACCGAGAACTGGCACGGGGCGGCCCGGGCGGGCATCCCGCGCGGCGCCTATCACTTCTACTATCTCTGCCGGCCGGCATCTGAGCAGGCGGCATGGTTCATCTCGCATGTGCCGGCCACGCCGGGCGCCTTGCCGCCGGTGCTGGACATCGAATGGAACCACCAGTCGCGCACCTGCCGTGCCCGGCCCGATCCGGCCGAGCTTCGGGCCGAGATCCTGACCTTCCAGCGCATGGTCGGAGCGCGCTACGGCAAGCGGCCGCTGATCTACACGACGGTGGATTTCTGGAAGGACAACGAACTGTGGAAGCTTCGGGGAGAGGAGTTCTGGCTGCGGTCCGTCGCGGGGCATCCGCGCCTGAAGTTCCCCGGACAGAGCTGGACCTTCTGGCAATATACCGGCACCGGCGTCGTGCCCGGTATTTCCGGTGCGGCCGACCTGAACGCCTTCGCCGGGTCCGAGGCGCAGTGGGCACAATGGCTCATGCGCCGTCGGCTCTGACGCCGCGTCACATTCCCGAAACTGAATGACTTGATGCAGGTCAAGGCTTCGGGTGAGTCCGCGTGCGATGCGCGGATGACCCCAACCCGGAGACCGCCATGAGCTACGTCGAAGCCATCAACGAAACCCGCTCTGAACTACGCGAGCTGTACAAGGCGGTTCCCGCCGCGACGCAGGGCTTTTCCGCCCTGTCGAAGGCGGTGAAGGACAGCGGTCCGCTTTCGGTCAAGGAAAAGGAATATGTGGCACTCGGCATGGCGGTCGCCCTGCGTTGCGAGCCTTGCATCAACTTCCATGTCGAGGCGCTGATGAAAGCCGGTGCCACGCGCGAGGAACTGGGCGATGTACTGGCCATGGCGATCCAGATGGGCGGTGGCCCGACCCTGATGTATTCCGCCCACGCGCTTGCCTGCTGGGACGAACTGGCGACCAAGGGCTGACAACCGCGCCCGGCGGTTCACTTTTTTGTCCTCAGCGCCGGTTCCGCGGCTAGACTGACCCGGCTTGGTCATTGCCGGAGCCAGGATGCAACAGTCGCTGAAGACCCTGATCGCGGCAATCGCCGCCGTTCTGCTGTCGCACGCCGCCGAGGCGGAAGTGCGATCCTGCGGGAAGATCGGCCGCGCGCCCTGCGTGCCATTCTTCACTCCGGGCTGGGCAGAGATCGCCCCGAGGATCTGCGAGGAGCATCTTGAAGCGTGGCTGCTGTTCGCGATCTGCGGTCCCAAAGTCGATACCGGTATCAACGGGGGCGATGCGGGCGACACGCTGAACAAGCTTACGCAGATCCTTGGGAAATTCGGCTCCGGCGAGACGCAGAGCGATCTCGATCCCCTGCTCAAGGCGATTGAGGCGCTCAAGAACGGCGATCCGAGCGAGGAGGATATCCGCGCCCTTCAGGCAATCGTCTACGAGAATGACAATCTCGAAGCGCTTCTCGACGTGATGCGGGAAGCCGGCATGAAGACGATGACCATCGGAGAGTCGTTTTCCGCGGCGGCCGTCGAAGGAAAGGTGACCGAGTTCGGCTGGGCCTTTGACGTGAACAAGAAGGACCTTATCCGCCCGTATGTTGCCGAAGGGACCTCTCGTGGCATTCAGGCGAATATCGGCACCGACCTCGTGATCAGCGGTTTCCGGAAGCCGAACGGCTGCATCGGGGGGAAGGCCTATGGCGTTGGCGGTGCCATCGACATCATCATCGGTACGGGGGCGGTTTTCTGGGCAGATGAGCGGGGCGTCAGCGAAGGGTTCAGCACGTCCCTCGGGCTGAAGGGCATTGGCGGCGGCTTCGCGCAGTTCATCGTGGAAACGAAGCTTAAGGGCATCGGTGGATGCCAGACTGACCAGCCGGCCCCGGTCATCCCGCCGCCGGCGCCGGCGCCGGTCAGGGTGACCGTGGCGCGTGGCGATACGCTGTGGGCGATTGCAGAGGCGGAACTGGGCGCGGGTCTTCGCTACCCCGAAATCTTTGCGGCGAACCAGCCGCCGCTTGCCGATCCGGACCTGATATATCCGGGGCAGGAACTGACCATCCCGCAGGAGTGACCCGCGGGATGGTATCCGTGTTCAGCCGTTGACGCGGATGCGTTCGTTCGACGGGTCGAACGGGCTGTCCTCGACGACGACGGCATCCCATTCCTGGCGCAGCATCCGCACCTTCAGCTTGGTGCCGACTTCCGCCAGGTCCGGGCTGACATAGCCCATGCCGATCTGCTTGTTGAACGCCACCGAATAGCCGCCCGAGGTCAGACGGCCAACCTTCTTGCCATCGACAAGAAGCGCCTCCTTGCCCCACGGATCGGTGTCCGACGGGCCGTCGATCAGCACGGTCACGCATTTGAAGCGCACGCCGGTGTCGATCATCGCCTGCTTGCCCTGGAAGTCTTTCGAGAGGTCGATGAAGCGGTCGAGACCGGCCTCGGCGGGCGTCGCGTCGCGGCCCAGTTCGGTGCCGAAGGCGCGGTAGGACTTCTCCTGACGCAGCCAGTTCTGGGCGCGGGCGCCGACCAGCTTCATGCCGTGCTTGTCACCGGCAGCCAGAAGAAGATCCCAGAGGTAGCGCTGCATCTCGATCGGGTGATGCAGTTCCCAGCCCAGCTCGCCGGTATAGGCCACGCGGATCGCGTTCACCGGGCACATGCCCAGTTCGATCTTGCGGGCCGAAAGCCAGGGGAAACGCTTGTTCGACAGCGCCGTCTCCGGCTCGGCATCCTTGATGATCTCTTTCAGGATGTCGCGCGACTTCGGACCGGCGATGGCGAAGACGCCCCATTGGGTTGTCACGTCATGCATGTCCACATGCGCGCCGCCGCCTGCGATGAAGTCCTCGATCGACTTCTTCAGGTAGTCAGCGTCATAGGCCGTCCATGCACCCGCGGAGACGAGATAGTAGTCATTCTCGCCGTTCCGCACGATCGTGTATTCCGTCCGCGTCGTGCCCGCTGGTGTCAGCGCGTAGGTCAGGTTGATGCGGCCGACCTTCGGCAGCGCGTTGCAGGTGAACCAGTCGAGGAAGGCGGTCGCGCCCGGGCCCCGCACGATGTGTTTGGTGAAGGCGGTCGCGTCGATCAGGCCGGCCGTCTCGCGGATCGCCTTGGCCTCGTCCACGGCATATTGCCACCACGCGCCACGGCGGAACGACCGCGCATCATGGTCGAACGACGCGGGCGCGTCCTTGGGCCCGTAATAGTTCGGACGCTCCCAGCCGTTGACCTGGCCGAACTGCGCGCCGAGCGCCTTCTGGCGGTCATAGGCGGGGGCAGTGCGCAGCGGGCGGCAGGCTTCCCGCTCTTCGTCCGGGTGGTGGAGGATGAAGACATGCTCATAGCACTCTTCGTTCTTCCGCGCCGCGTATTCGGTCGTCATCCATGAGCCGTAGCGCTTGGGGTCGAGCGAGGCCATGTCGATCTCGGCCTCACCTTCCACCATCATCTGGGCGAGGTAATAGCCGGTGCCGCCCGCAGCGGTGATGCCGAAGCTGAACCCTTCGGCCAGCCACATGTTGCGCAGACCCGGGGCGGGACCGACGAGCGGGTTGCCGTCCGGCGTGTAGCAGATCGGGCCGTTGAAATCATCCTTGAGGCCGACGGTCTCCGACGACGGCAGACGGTGGATCATCGACATGTATTCTTCCTCGATCCGCTCCAGATCGAGCGGGAAGAGGTCGGCGCGGAAGCTTTCCGGCACATCGTAGAGGAAGCGGGCGGGGGCGTTGCGTTCATAGGGACCAAGGATCCAGCCGCCGCGTTCCTCGCGGACATACCACTTGGCGTCGGCATCGCGGAGGACGGGGTGCTCCGGGTTGTTCTTGCGATATTCCTGAAGCATCGGGTCCGGTTCGGTCACGATATATTGGTGCTCGACCGGGATCGCCGGGATCTTGATACCCAGCAGACGGGCGGTGCGCTGGGCATGGTTGCCGGTCGCGGTGACGACATGCTCGGCAGTGATGACGACCTGCTCTTCGGACGGAACAAGGTTGCCGCCCTTCTCGACCATCTTGGTGCAGGTGACCTGCCATTCCGACCCAGTCCATTTGTAGCCATCGACCTGCCACTTGCGCTCGATGGTGACGCCAAGCTGACGCGCGCCCTTGGCCATTGCCTGCGTCACATCGGCGGGGTTGATGTAGCCGTCCTGCGGGTGGAAGAGCGCGCCCTTCAGGTCTTCGGTGCGTACCAGCGGCCAGCGTTCCTTGATTTCCTTTGA
This sequence comes from Alphaproteobacteria bacterium, assembly GCA_030429495.1. Lineage (GTDB taxonomy): Bacteria > Pseudomonadota > Alphaproteobacteria > Rhodobacterales > Rhodobacteraceae > Albidovulum. The sequence goes on from JAUIFH010000010.1 coordinate 24,519, forward strand.
GGTCAGGAACTCGTGATAGACATCGGCGGTCTCGGCGACGGACGAATAGAGCATGTATTCGTCCATCCGTGCATCCGTCTGGGCCATGCGCAAGTTGCCCACGACATAGAAGCCGGCATTGAGACCGGTTTCGGCCTCAAGCGTCTTGTAGAAGTCGACCGAGTATTTGTGGATATGGGTCGTCGCGTAGCTCATGTTGAAGAGCGGCAGAAGACCGGCGGCATGCCAGGTGGAACCCGAGGTCAGCTCGTCCCGCTCCAACAGCATCGTTTCCCAGCCGGCCTTGGCCAAGTGATAGGCGATCCCGGTTCCGACGGCGCCTCCGCCGACGACAAGGGCTTTGACATGCGTTTTCATTGGCCGACTCCTCGGGTCACTCTGCTGGCCTCTATCTGCCAGAGCCGGAAAAACGCGGAAAGGTCAGCCCGACCTAAACGGGCGGAAAAACGACATGTACCCTGATCGCGGCGGGCTTGGTTGCCGTCGCAAGCGCGTCAGTTTCCGCCGACAGTGCAGCGGCGGACGCCGTTCACGGTTTCACAGTTTCCGAACCCGCCGCGGTTGACCTTGACCTCGACAGGGGCAGCCGGTGCCGTTTCCGTCGCTGCGCTGCCGTTCTTGCTGAGCATTCCGAAGATCCGACCGAACATGCCGCCGCTGGACGCTTGCCCGCCGGCTGAAGGGGCAATCGCTTCGGGTGTGATGGTCGCATGGTCGATCGCGGCAGGCTCGTTCATGGCCTGTTCGTCTGCGGGAGATTCCTCCTCACCGGCTTCGGGGATCACGCCGAGCGCCGCGCCAAGCGCGGTCATGCCGGTCTTGTCGTCCCTGATCTTGTCGCTAAGCGCCATGAGTCGCGCTTCCGCTTCCAATCCCTTCGCGCGCAGCGCTTCGTCCTCGGCCTTCACCGCTGCGGCGGCCATGGCGCGGGATGCCTCTGGGTCGAGAACAGGCGCGTCATTGCCGACGCCTTCGGCGGGGACTTCCAGCATTGCGTTGATCTGGTCGTAGTCGATACTGCCGAGTAGGGCCATGATCGCTTCGTCCCCGGCATCGGCGCGCACGGTGATCGTCAGTTCCTCGCCGATCTTGCCGCTGATGACCCTGACGCCTTTCCCTTCCCGTTCGGCCCCCATGAAACCGCTCGATTCCCGGAAGGCGACTCCGCCGACCATCGCGTAGCCGTCCGCGCCGCTCATCGCGTTCAGGTTTGCATGAACCACCTGCATCGCCAACCCGCTGATCCCGCCCATCTGGCCGGGGTTGCTGCGCCGGAGCCTGAGCGAGATCAGTTCGTCGCCTTTGGCGTAAACAAAAACTTCCCTTGCGTCGGCGCGCGCCCGTGCGGCCTTGTCCATCCCCGAAAGCGCCTTGAGCGTGGGATCGTTCTTTAACTCGTCCGGCAGGAAGTCGTCCTTCTGCATGTCGTAGCGCTTGTCGAGCCGCGCCTCGACGACCGCGTCCCAGTCGCGTCGTTCCCAGCCTTCGGGCGCTTCGGGCAGCAGGTCACGCGGAGCCATCGCGCGCAGTCGCGACCGCTCCTTGGCCGCGGCCAGTTCGGCCTGCTGGCTCAGAAAACGGCCACTGATCGTGCCGACATAGTCCCCGACAGGGAATTTGCCCGGCGCCGCACCGGAGAGCTTGGACTGGTTGACGTAGTCCACACCCGCCACCGCTGCTGCCGCGATAACGACGAATGCCCCAAGGAACGCTTTCGACATTGGCTTGCCCCACTTTCTTTTCGGCCCCGATATCGCCGGAAAACCGGGCCGAAATGTGACCCATACCGGGCCATTGCGGGATATGGCCCGGTCAGCGGAGTGGGGCGAAGCGGTGCAGGTCGTATGAATGGGCGATGTCGGGATCGACGATGTCGGGGACCGTGACCGTCTCCGATCCGGTCGCGGTCAGCGCTCCCGGATCCGAGACACCCGCTGCGGCAAGAAGCGGGGTAATCTCGGTTCCCGCCGGGACAACGACAAGAAGCGGCCGCCCGGCGGGCAGCGGCGTGAGGCTTGGTTCATAGGCTTCCGGCGCGACGGACAGCAGGTTGCCGAGCGCGTGGCTGCGGGGAAGGACGTAGCTAGCCTCCGGTCCGTAGGGGGCCAGCGCGCGATGCAGCGCGGCGAAGTCGATGCTGATATTCGACGGCGTGAGGATGCGCGATGCCGGGATCGCAACGAGGATGATGAGTGCGAGCACCGAGGCGACCGCAAGGCCCCAGCGCGCCGCGCGCCCGTCATCGGCCCGAAGGGCGGACAGCGTCAGTGCCGGCGCAAGCGCCATGAACATCGGCACCAGCCATCGCGGCGTAACCCGGGTCGCACCCGTGGCGACCATCGCCACCGTCATCACCGCGAGCCCGATCAGCCCCGCACAGAGCAACAGCCTTCGAAACCTCTCGGCCGGTTCGGGCAGCGACGGGATTTTCCGGCTCCGGCCTGCGCGCCAGCGCAGGATCGCGAGCACCAGAAGCAGCAGCGCGAGGCCCGCGGCGATTGCGTCGAGCGACTCGATCAGCGCGTTGAGCCAGGCAGGCCCGTCGATGCGGGTCGTATCCTGCCCGAACTTGCGGCTTGCCGCGAGGGAACGGTCGGTGTTGGTGATGAGCCAGTGAAGCGGCAGGGCAAGGATCAGGGCCGCGATGCCCGCCGACAGCGCCAATAAGCGCGGCCGAATGGCGCGGCGCAGGTCCGGCAGGGCGACGATGGTTATAGCGAGACCGGCGAGAATGACCCAGTAGTTGAACTTTGACAGGCCGCCAAGTCCGATGGCCACGCCCAGCAGCGCGTAGTCCCGCCGGTGGCCGAAGGCGAAAACCCGCGCCAGCGCGGCAAACGTCGCTGCCGTCATCAGGATCATGCCGACGCTGTGCGACAGGGTTCGCTGTGCCTCCCACGAGATTTCGGGGATGAGGAGGAGGGACAGCGTGGCAACGATCGCGCGCCGGTCTGGGACAAAGAGGCGGATCGCATGGAAGACCAGTGCATAGGTCGCCCACAGGCACAGGTTCTTGGTGACGAGGATCGTGGCGAGCGATGCGCCGCCAAGCCGGAACGCTGCGGTCTGAATCCACTCATATAGCGGCAGTTGCCCGCCATAGCCTGCACGGAAGTCGCGCGCCGACATCATCAGTGCGGCCTCGTCCAGTTCAAGGAACGGACTGGCCCAGAGCCGCAGAACGACCTGAAGCGCGAAGTAGAGGCCGAGAAGCCCGAAAAACCACACCCCGTCGCGCGGCCGGGCGGCGAGGTCCGGCATCGCCGCCCCGCTCACAGCATCGACGGCACGACCAGATCGGGCGGGCGGTGGCCGTCGGCGAAGGTCTTCACGTTGATGATGACCTTCTCGCCCATTTCCACCCGGCCCTCGACGGTGGCGGAGCCCATATGCGGCAGGAGGACGACATTCGAAAGCTCGCGGAGCCGGGGATTGATGTCCTTGCCGTGCTCATAGACGTCGAGGCCCGCGCCTGCGATCTCGCCCGACCGCAGCATCCGCGTCAGGGCATTTTCGTCGATCACCTCGCCGCGCGAGGTGTTCACGATGACGCCCGTGGGTTTCATCAGTTTCAGGCGCCGGGCATTCATCAGGTGGAACGTCGCTGGCGTATGCGGGCAGTTGATGGAGATCACGTCCATCCGGCTGACCATCTGGTCGAGGCTTTCCCAATAGGTCGCCTCGACCTCTTCCTCCTGCTCCGGACGCAGCCGTTTGCGGTTGTGGTAATGAATCTGCATTCCGAACGCATGGGCGCGACGCGCGACTGCGGTGCCGATCCGGCCCATGCCGAGAATCCCGAGCCTGCGGCCGCCGACCCGGCCGCCCATGAAGGCGGTGGGCGCCCAGCCGTCCCATTTGCCGGACTGCATGACGGCAAGGCCTTCGGGGATGCGGCGCGTCACGGCAAGGATCAGCGCCATCACCATGTCCGCAGTATCCTCCGTCACGACGCCTGGCGTGTTAGAGACCAGAACCCCCCGCTGCCGCGCGGAATGCACGTCGATATGGTCGATGCCGGCACCGTAATTGGCGATCAGCTTCAGCTTTTCGCCCGCCTGGGCCAAGAGGTTGGCATCAATCGTGTCGGTGATGCAGGGCACAAGGACATCTGCCCGCCGCATTGCCTCGGCCAGTTCCTCGCGGGACATCCGCGTATCCGGGTCCCGCAACTCCACGTTGAAGAGCTCCTTCATCCGGGTCTCGACGACCTCCGGCAAGCGTCGCGTGACAACAACACTCAGACGCTGCGATCCCATCTGACGGTTCTCCTCTCTTCCAAAGGCGTGATCGTATTGGCAAGGTAAGTGCGTAACGGGGCAAGCCACAAGCCCCGAATGGTGCGGCAATCGGCGCTGCGCGAAAATCGGGCAGGAAATCGAAGTGCGATCGGACAAACACCGGAAAATTCAGGTTTTCCTTGCAGCGACCATGACGTTGTGGCTGACCCTGCCCGCCGCCGGGCAGGGCACGGGCGAGGCACAGCGCGGCGCGGTCACGAACCTGCCCCTGCCGCGGTTCGTCTCGCTCAAGGCGTCCGAGGGCAATGTGCGGCGCGGCCCGAGCCTCAGCCACCGGATCGACTGGGTCTTCCGTCACCGCGACATGCCGCTTCTCGTCACCGCCGAATTCGGCCATTGGCGCCGCGTCGAGGACCGGGAGGGGCAGGGCGGCTGGATATATTACAGCCTTCTGTCCGGGGCCCGCACGGTCATGGTGGAGGCAGACCGCACGCCTCTTCGCAGCAGGCCGGACGCGGAGTCGCAGGTCGTCGCCGAGGCGGAGGAGGGCGTCATCGCGCGGCTTGGCGAATGCCTCCCGGACTGGTGCCGGATCTCTGCCGGTGGCGCGAAAGGCTGGGTGGCCAAGGATGCCCTCTGGGGCGTTGCACGCGACGAACTGCGCGAGTGAACGGCTTCGGACTGCGTGGCGGGTTGCTGCCACTGGCTTCCGCCATCCGCGGCGGAATGGTAAGAGCCCGCGAGCGAAGGACCGAGGGCGATGACCGACAAGCAGACATCACTGAACCTTTCCGCCGGGATCGCTTCGGTCAGCGTCGCGGTGATTCTCGTCGGGCTGAAGCTCTGGGCGCTGGGCGCGACATCTTCGCTGTCGGTGGCGGCCTCTCTCGCCGACAGCGCGCTCGACATGATGATGTCCCTTGGCGGCCTGATGGCCATCCTCTATGCGGCGCGCCCGGCGGATGAGGACCACGCCTTCGGCCATACCTCGGTTGAGGATCTGGCCGCACTGGCGCAATCGGTCTTCATCCTGATCTCGGGCGGCGTGATCGGGGCGGGCGCGGTGGGGCGGCTGCTATCGGACGCCCCGACCGCGCTTGCCGAACAGGGGCGCGGGATCGCGGTAATGGCGGTTTCCATCGTGCTGACGCTGGCGCTTGTCCTCTACCAGCGTCGGGTCGCCCGAAAGACCGGCAACAGGGTCGTGGCGGCGGATTCGCTGCACTACATGTCCGATTTGATGCCGTCGATCGGGGCGATCGGCGCGCTCTGGGTCTCGCGTCAGTTCGGGGTCGGTCAGGTCGACAGCGTCGTGGCGCTGGCGGCGTCGGCGATGCTGATCTTCGGCGCGCTCAGGATCGGCAAGGGTGCATGGGACGCGCTGATGGACCGTGCCGCGGATCCCCGTCTGATCGAGGGCATTGCCGGCATCGCGCGCGACTGGCCTGGCGTCCGTGGGTTTCACGACCTCAAGACCCGGATGGCCGGCAGCCGGGTCTTCGTGAACATCCATATCGAACTTGACGGTGACCAGTCTCTGCGGGAGGCGCATGGGATCGGCGCGGGCCTTCGGCGGCGGATCATCGAGACCTATCCGCAATGCGATGTCATCGTGCACAAGGACGTGGTCGAGGAAACCTAGCGATCCGCAACGCGCGGGGCAGGGTTGCCGTCGCGCGGCGGTTCCCGCTGTGCTAGGGTCGCGCAATATCCGCGTCAGCCGAACCGAGCGCATGCAAGAATTTATCGTCGATTCCATCCTGAAAACGGACGAATTTTCGGAATCCCAGAAGGGGCACTTCGCGGACGCGCCCGGCCGCGTCGTGATCCGGCGCATCGTGCATCCAAGGCCGCTCTGGTACCGCCCGCTATCGCTCTACCTTCTCCACCGCGAGGCGCGGGCGCTTGCGGCCGTGAGCGGGCTGCCCGGAGTGCCGGAACTGATCCTGTCCCGGCGCGACGAGTTGCTGCGAAGCTGGCAGGAGGGTGAAACCCTCGACCTTGCCCGTCCGGCCGATCCCCGCTTCTACCGCGAGGCAGCGGCGATCCTGCGCCGTTTCCGGCGGGCCGGGGTGACGCATAACGACCTTGCCAAGCCGCAGAACTGGCTGGTCACGGATGGCGGGGGTGCCGCCGTCATCGACTTTCAGCTTGCCCGCCATCATCGCCGCCGCGGACTTTGGTTCAGGCTCTGCGCCTATGACGACCTGCGCCACCTGATGAAGCAGAAACGAGCCTATGCGCCTGGCCTGATGACGCCCGCGCAATGGCGCCTCGTCAAGCGGCGCTCGCTTCCGGCGCGGCTCTGGATGCGGTTCGTGAAGCCGATCTACAACTTCGTCACGCGGCGCATTCTCAACTGGTCCGACGGCGAGGGGCAGGGCGGACGGCTTGAGCGCGACGGTCCTGCAACGCGGGCGGCGCTGCTTGCCTTGCCCGAGGTCGGTCGGGTCGAACTGATCGCTTATACGCGGCCGGGGCGCAGGGCCGGCCTCTGCGCGATCTGCGAGGTGTCGGTCGCCGTGTCGGCCGGCGACCTTCTTGAACGGCAGCAGCAGGGCGGTGGTCACGCCGACCGCGTGGTGACGGTTGCCGCCCTGCCGGCGGATGCACGCGGCGCCATGGATATGGAAGCGCTTCGTCGACTGGCCGAGGCCGCTGAAGAACCGGCGCCGGCCTGACGCCTGCTGTCAGCCCTTGCTGACCGCCTTCAGCTTGTCGATGCCAAGCATCTTCATCATCGCCTTCTCATAGTAGGGCTCGCTGGTGCCCTTCTTGACCTTGCGGATGAAGTATTTCTCGAACCCGATCTTGGCGAGATGCACCCATTTGCCCGAGGACGACCAGTTGACGTTGCGGGGCGGGATCTGCGGTTGCGCGACGAAGGCCACGCCGCCATCGCCGAAATCGGCCAGGCAGACCGCGTTCCATGTCCCGACATTGTCCGGTTCCTGGCCGCGCAGAAGCTGGCCGATATTGTGCGCCGTGGCCGTCACCATGCTTTCGATCATGAAGCCTGTCTTGGGCACGCCGACCGGAACCGGCGTCTGACCCATCGGCGGGATCGCGACACAGACGCCGACCGCGAAGATGTTGGGATATTTCGGATTGCGCTGGTGCTGGTCGACGATGGTGAAGCCGCGCGGGTTCGATAGCCCCTCGATGCCCGAAACCGCGTCGATCCCCCGGAAGGCGGGCAGCATCATGGAGAAGCCGAACGGTAGCTCCTTCTCGGCCTTCACCGATCCGTCTTCGTTGATTTCCTCGACGGTCATCTTGCCGTCCTCGACCTTCTTCACGCGGGTCGAGGTCATCCACTTGATGTGCTTGCCGCGCATCTCGCCTTCGAGCAGGCCCTTGGTGTCGCCCACCCCGTCCAGCCCGAGATGGCCGATATAGGGTTCAGACGTCACGAAGGTCATCGGCACCTTGTCGCGGATCTTGCGACGGCGAAGTTCGGTTTCAAGAATGAAGGTGAATTCGTAAGCCGGACCGTAGCAGGACGCGCCCTGCACCGCGCCGACGATGATCGGGCCGGGGTTCTTGCAGAAGGCTTCGAACTTTTCGGCGGCAGTTTCTGCATGGTCGACATGGCAGATCGACTGGGTGTGGCCGCCATGCGGGCCGAGCCCCTCGATCTCGTCGAAGGCGAGTTCGGGGCCGGTCGCGATGATCAGATAGTCGTAGTCGAGGGAGGTTCCGTCCACGAGGTCCAGCCGGTTTTCTTCCGGGCGGACCTTCTGCGCGGCGACCGGTTTGAAGGCGATCCCCTTCCGCTTCATCGTGTCGGCGAGGTCGACGGTGATGTCGTCGCGCTTGCGCCATCCGACGGCGATCCAGGGATTCGATGGCACAAAATGGTAAAGCGGGTCCTTGGTGACGACGGTGATCCTGTCTTCCTTGCGGATCTGATCGGCCAATTCATAGGCCATGATCGAGCCGCCGAGCCCCGCACCGAGCACGACGATATGCGCCATCTGCTGTTCCTCCTCCAGCGTGACTTCCAACAAGCGGAATCCGCAGGAACATATCACACTTTTTGAATGTGATATTGATCTGCGTCAATTCGGCGCAGCAATGCGGCCCAGCAATACGGGGCGGCACAAATGAAACCGGCCCCGCGGGGAAGCGGGGCCGGTTCGGTTTTTCGGCAATGGGCCGGCTGTTCCCAGAGTTACTGCGGGATATCGCCCTTGATGCCTTCGACGTAGAAGTTCATGCCCAGCAGCGTGCCGTCATCGGACACTTCGCCATCGCCGAGCCATGCAGAGCCGTCCTGCTTGTTCAGCGGGCCGGTGAACGGGTGGTAGGAACCGTTCGCAATGGCGTCGCGGATGGCCTCCGCTTCGGCCTTCACCTCGGCCGGGATGGCGTCGGTGATTTCGCCGATCAGAACTTCGCCGCCGGGAATGCCTTCCCAGGCATCGACCTGCTCGTAGGAGCCATCGAGCAGCGCGCCGACGCGCTTGACGTAGTAGGGCGCCCAGTTGTCGATGATCGAGGAGACCCGTGGCGACGGAGAGTATTCCGACATGTCGGAAGCCTGGCCGAAGCCGATCACGGCGCCGTTTGTCTTCGCGGCTTCCGCCAGCGGCGCGGTCGAGTCGGTGTGGCTTGCGATGACGTCGACTCCCTGTTCGATCATCGCCTTGGCGGCGTCGGCCTCTTTCGCCGGGTCGAACCATGTGTAGGCCCAGATCACCGACAGTTCGACATCAGGGTTCACCTTCCGCGCATGGGTGAAGTAGGAGTTGATGCCCATGATGACTTCTGGGATCGGGAAGGAGGCGATGTAGCCGATCTTGTTCGACTTCGTCATCCGGCCCGCGATCGTGCCCTGTACGGCGCGGCCTTCGTAGAAGCGGGCATTGTAGGTCGAGACGTTGGGGTGGTCGCGCTTGTAGCCCGTCGCATGTTCGAACATCACGTTCGGGAACTTGGCGGCGACCGCGTTGGTCGGGTCCATGTAGCCGAAGGACGTGGTGAAGATGATGTTGCAGCCCGAAAGCGCCATCTGGGTCAGCACACGCTCTGCATCCGCGCCCTCGGGCACGTTTTCCTGATACGCCGTCTCCACCTTGTCACCGAAGGCTTCCTCGACCGCCAGCAGACCCTGATGGTGCTGGTAGGTCCAGCCGCCGTCGCCGATCGGGCCGACATAGACGAAACAGGCCTTGGCGCTGTCCATCTGCGCCTGCGCGGCACCGCCGAAGGTAAGCGCCACGCCCATCGCGGCGCTGGCAAGTAGGGTTCTTCTTTTCATGTTACACTCCCGGTTGGACGGGGCTTCGCCCCTTTGGGTTGGCCTCAATGCGAGGCGTGGAAATTCTGGCCGAGGCTTGCGGGCGCGTTCAGGGATGCGCGGCCGCGGCCAGACGACATGATGACCAGCACGAGGATGGTTATCAGATAGGGCGACATTGCCAAGTACTCGACCGGTATCTTGATCGGAAACTCGTTCGAGGCCTGGAGGTTCAGCTGCAGGACGGTGATCCCGCCGAAAAGGTAGGCGCCGACCAGCACGCGCCACGGTCTCCAGCTGGCGAAGACGACGATGGCGAGAGCGATCCAGCCCGCCCCTGCGGTGATCCCGTCGGTCCATTGCGGCACTCGGACGAGGCTTACGTAAGCGCCGCCGAGGCCGGCCATCGCGCCGCCGAAGACGATGGCCATCACCCGGATGCGGATCACCTTGTAGCCAAGGGCATGGGCCGCGTCATGGCTTTCACCGACCGCGCGCAGGATAAGGCCGGCGCGGGTGAACTTCAGCACTGCCCAGACACCCGCGATGATCGCGATGGAGGCATAGACCATCCAGTCGTGCCGGAAGAGGACTCTGCCGAAGAACGGGATGTCGGCGAGCGGGCCGAATGGGATAGCGCCGGTCGCGGGTGGCTTGATGCCGACATATCCCTGGCCGACGAGGCTGGAAAGACCAAGCCCGAACAGGGTCAGCGCCAGCCCCGTTGCCACCTGGTTGGCAAGGAAGACCTGGGTCAGAAGGACGAAGATCAGGCTCAGGACCGAGGCTCCGAGGGCCCCGCCGAGAAAGCCGAGGAACGGGCTCCCGGTTTCGACTGCGGTGATGAAGCCGCAGATCGCGCCCATGATCATCATCCCCTCGACCCCGAGGTTCAGGACGCCGGACTTTTCCACGACCAGTTCGCCGATCGCGGCCAGCATGATCGGCACCGAGGCCGCCATGAGCGAGGCGATGAGAACGGAAGGGTTGATGCCATAGAAGTCCATCAGCGGGCCTCCTTCGCGAAGAGCATGAGCCGGATGCGGTAGTTCGACAGAAGGTCGACCGCGAGAAGAAAGAACAGGAGCATTCCCTGGAAGGCCTGGATCGCCGCAGACGGCAGGCCGAGCATGAACTGCGCCAGCTCTCCGCCGATATAAGTCAGCGCCATCAGCAGCCCGGCCAGAAGGATGCCGATCGGGTTGAGCCGGCCGAGGAAGGCCACGATGATCGCGGTGAAGCCGTAACCGACGTTGAAGTCGATGGAGATCTGGCCAGCGGGGCCGGAGACCTCGAACACGCCCGCAAGCCCGGCGAGCGCGCCCGAGATCGCCATGCAGAGGACGACCAGCTTGTTGGGGCTGACGCCGGCGAACCGGGCCGCGCGCGGCGCCTGTCCGGCGAGCTTGATCTGGAAGCCGAGCATATGGCGTTGCAGGAGGATGTAGGACGCGATCACCGCGATGAAGGCCGCGACGACGCCCCAGTGCATGCCGGTCCCGGCGAACAGTTCGTGGTTCGCGGCCGCGTCGTATTGCGACAGGTTGCGCGATCCGGGAAAGCCGCCGCCTTCGGGGTTGCGAAGCAGGCCAAGCGACATCGAGGCAAGGATATTCTCAGCCACGTAGACGAGGAGCAGCGAGACGAGAATTTCGTTCGTGCTGAACCGCGTCTTCAGGATTGCCGGGATCATCGCCCAGAGAAGCCCACCCGCCGCCCCCGCGATCACCATCAGCGGGAAGATGTAGAAGGCATCCAGCGGATAAAAGGCAAGGCCGACACCGGCGCCGAAGATCGCGCCCATGATGTATTGCCCCTCGGCGCCGATGTTCCAGATGCCGGCGCGGAAGCCCAGGGACAGGCCGATCGCGATCAGGATCAGCGGTCCGGCCTTCACCAGAAGCTGCGGCCGCGAATAGGCCGCGAACTGTTCGTTGAACAACGGGTCCCAGAAGATCGTGCGGATCGCCTCGAACGGGTTCTTGCCGAGGACGGCGAACATGATGCTGCCGGCGATCATGGTCAGCACCACCGCAAGGAACGGCGTGCCCCAGGCCCAGAACTTGGAAGGGGTTGGGCGTTTCTCAAGGATGAACATGGTGGGGCACCTCCGCGTCATGCATGCCGTGCGCCCCGCCGAGCATCAGGCCGATCTGGTCGATGGTCAGTCCCTGCGTCGGGACCGGTTCCGAAAGCCGTCCTTCGTTCAGCGCGGCGAAGCGATCGGCGATTTCCATGATCTCGTCGATGTCCTGGCTGATCACCACGACAGCAGCGCCCGCCGCCGCGCGGTTCAGAAGCGCCTGGCGGATGAAGGCCGCCGCGGCAGCGTCGACGCCCCAGGTCGGCTGGTTCACGATGATCACTTCGGGTTCCTGCATGATCTCGCGGCCAAGCACGAATTTCTGCAGGTTCCCGCCCGAGAGCGCGCGGGCCGCCGTGCCGATGCCCGGCGTGCGGACGTCGAATGTCTTCACGACCCCTTCGGCATAGTCGCGCGTCCCCTGCCAGTCGATGAACCCTCTCCGGGTCAGGTTCTTGCGAACCGAGGCAGAGAGAAGTGCGTTTTCCATCAGCGACATGTCTGGCGCCGCCGCGTGGCCAAGCCGTTCCTCCGGCGCCGTGCAGACGCCGTCGCGCCGCCTCTCGTTCGGGCCAAGATGCCCGATTCCGCGGCCGTGAATGCGGACAGTTTCGGCCGGGGTGCGGATTTCACCTGACAGCGCCAGCAAGAGTTCGTCCTGCCCGTTTCCGGCGACTCCACCGATTCCGAGCACTTCCCCCTGCCGCACCTCGAACCCGACGCCCTTGAGGCTGGTGCCGAAGGCGCTGGGGCTCGCGACCGACAGGTCTGTCACGGTCAGTGCCACCGGCCCCGGCTCGGTCGCCGCGCGTTCCGGCGCGTTCAGCGTGGCGCCGACCATCATCTCGGCCATCTCGCGCGCCGATTGTTCGCGCGGCGTACAGGTGCCGACCACCTTGCCGCGGCGCAGGATCGTCGCCTCGTCGCACAGGGCTTTGATCTCTTCCAGCTTGTGGCTGATGTAGAGGATCGACGTCCCCTCGGCAGCCAGCTTTCTCAGCGTGTGAAAGAGGATTTCGACTTCCTGCGGCGTCAGAACACTGGTCGGTTCGTCCATGATCAGAAGCTTGGGGTCCTGAAGCAGACAGCGGATGATCTCCACCCGCTGACGCTCTCCGGCCGACAGATCGCCCACCAGCCGAGACGGGTCGAGCGGCAGGCCATAGCTTTCCGACACTTCGCGAATCCGCGACGCCAGCTCGCGCATCGGCGGCGGGTTATCCATGCCGAGCGCGACGTTTTCAGCCACGTTCAGCGCGTCGAACAGGCTGAAATGCTGGAATACCATGGCGACGCCCAGCGACCGGGCCTCGCGCGGTTCGGATGGCGCGTATCCCTCGCGGCGGAAGGCCATCTTCCCCTCGTCGGGCTTCACCAGTCCGTAGATCATCTTGACCAGCGTCGACTTGCCCGCGCCGTTCTCGCCCAAAAGCGCGTGAACCTCGCCCTCGCCGATCCGGAACGACACGTCGTCGTTCGCCTTAACACCCGGATAAGACTTGCTTATCCCCTCGATGCTCAGCAGTGTTTCCCTCGTCATCCCGCGCGTTCCTTATGTGTCTGGTCTGCGGTTTCCGCCTTCATTAGTTCGACCGCGACGCCGACGGCAATTGCCTGCGGGTGCTTGCCAAGGCCCGGGTCGCCGATCGGGCAGCGAATGCGCAAAATTCGGGCATCGGGATGGCCCAGTGCCTGTAGCCGCGACCGGAACCGTGCCCATTTCGTCGCCGAGCCGATCAATCCCACGGCACCGAAACCGTGACCCAGCAGCCGATGGCAGATCTCCAGATCGAAGGCGTGCGAGAAGGTCAGGACCAGATGTTCGGCATGGGCAGGGGCCTCGGCCACAAGATCGGCCGGGTTGGCGGCGATCTTCCGCACGACGCCCTCCGGCACCTCCGGGAAGCGCGCCGCATCGGTGTCGATCCAGGTCAGGCGCAGGCCGGGAAGGGGGGCGAGAACGCCCACCAGCGCCCGGCCGACATGGCCCGCGCCCCAGATCCAGATCTCACGCGTGGGCGCGGTGACAGGCTCCACCATCCAGCCATGCAGGATGCGCGGCACGGGCCGGAAGCCCTCACCGCGTGCGCGGTTGAGGATGCGGCGTACGGAAAGCGGCATGTCACCCGTCGTGCCGGGCAGGGCGCGCGCCAGAATGCTGGCATCGCCAAGGGTGGCTAGCCTTTCGGCGTTCCAGACCTCGGACAAGAGCACGACCGCGCCGCCGCAGCACTGGTTCAGCGCCGGGCCGAGCGGCATCCGGTCGAGCCGGTCGGGCCTGCCTTCGGCCAACATGGCCCGCGCCCTGTCCGCAGCTTCATATTCCAGCGCGCCGCCGCCGATCGTGCCCGACTGGCCCTCGGACCAGACAAGCATCGCGGCTCCCGCCTCGCGCGGGGCGGAGCCCTTGATCTCGGCGACGACCACCCGCACCACGGCGCCGTGTTCGGCTACCGAGCGGATCAGCGCTTCACAGTCGAAGCTCATTGCCCCGTCCCCCGGGCGCGTTTGACCGCCGCCAGCACTGCCTCGGCGGTCGCGGGGGCCTGAAGGTCAGGGTAGTTCGGGCCACAGGCGGCGCAGGCATCAGAGAGCGCCGAGAAGACCGAAATCCCGTGCATGAAGGGTGGTTCACCCACGGCCTTCGAACGGTAGATCGTGTCCTCGCGGTTTTCCCCGTCCCAGAGCGAAACATTGAAGATGCGCGGCCGGTCGGAGCAGGCGGGGATCTTGTAGGTCGAGGGCGCATGGGTGCGAAGCCGCCCCTTGTCGTCCCAGACCAGTTCCTCGGTCGTGAGCCAGCCCGCGCCCTGCACATAGGCCCCTTCCACCTGCCCGATATCAAGGGCAGGGTTCAGGCTCGCGCCCGCATCATGCAGGATATCGGCGCGAAGGATGCGGTTCTCACCCGTCAGCGTGTCGATCACGACCTCGCTCACGGCCGCGCCGTAGGAGAAGTAGTAGAAGGGCCGCCCGCGTCCGGCGACACGGTCCCAGGTGATCTTGGGCGTGGCGTAGAAGCCGGTGGACGAAAGGCTGACGCGGCCCATGTAGCAGCGGGACGCGGCCTCGGCGAATGTCATCTCATCGCCGCCGACAAAGACCTTGCCCTCTTCGAAATGCACCTTCGCAGGCACCGTCTGATGCTCGCGCGCCAGGAACTCGGCCATCCGGTCGCGGATCGTGTCGCAGGCGGCCTTGACCGCCATGCCGTTCAGATCCGACCCGGACGAGGCCGCCGTGGCCGAGGTATTGGGTACCTTGGCGGTATCGGTCGCGGTGATGGCGATGGCCCCGACATCGACGCCGAAGGATGCGGCCGCAACCTGGCTAACCTTTCGGAAGAGGCCCTGACCCATCTCGGTCCCGCCATGGTTCAGATGGATTGATCCATCCGAATAGACATGCACCAGCGCACCCGCCTGATTGAGATGGGTGAGCGTGAAGGAGATCCCGAACTTCACCGGGGTCAGCGAGAGGCCCTTCTTCAGGATCGCATTTTCGGCGTTCCACTTCGCAATCGCCGCCTTGCGGTCGGCAAAGGCGCTCGACGCTTCCAGCTTTGCCACGAGCCCGTTCAGGATGAAGTCCTCGACCTCCATATGGTAGGGGGTCGTCTGCTTCTTCTTGGCCGAAATACTCCCGCCGGAGGCGTCCGGCATATCGGCATAGAAATTCGCCTTGCGGACGGCGAGCGGTTCGAGCCCGAGCTGATGGGCGATATGGTCCATCGCGCGTTCTATCCCCAGCATCCCCTGCGGCCCGCCGAAGCCGCGATAGGCGGTGGCGGACTGGGTGTTGGTCTTCAGCCGGTGGCTTTCGATGCGGACATGTTCAAGGTTATAGGCATTGTCGGAATGCAGCATCGCCCGGTCGGCGACCGGCAGGGAAAGGTCCATGGCCCAGCCGCAGCGGGCGAGTTGCAGGAACTCGATGCCAAGAATGCGGCCCGTGTCGTCCACGCCCGCCCGGTATTCGATGCGGAAGTCGTGACGCTTGCCGGTGATGACCATGTCGTCGTCGCGGTCATAGCGCATCTTGGCGGGCCGCCCGAGCAACCGTGCGACAAGCGCACAGGAAACCGCCAGCGCATTGCCCTGGCTTTCCTTGCCGCCAAAGCCGCCGCCCATTCGGCGGATTTCGACCCGCACGGCGTTCATCGGAAGGCCGATCGCCTCGGCCACCTTGTGCTGGATCTCGGTCGGGTGCTGGGTCGAGGACTGGACGATGACACCGCCCTCGGCGGGCATCGCGAGGGCTGCCTGACCTTCCAGATAGAAGTGTTCCTGACCGCCCATCTCGAACCGGCCCTCGACCACGCGGGGTGCGTCCGCGATGGCCTTGGCTGCATCGCCCTTGGTCCAGATGACGGGTCCGCCTTCGAACCGGCTTCCCGCAGCCATCGCCTGGTCGACTGTGAGAAGTGCGGGCAGTTCCCGATACTCGATCTTGCCCAGCCGCGCCGCCTTCCGCGCCGCGAGATGGCTTTCCGCGATGACGAGAAAGATCGGCTGGCCGACATAGTGGACAGTGCCGGTTGCCAGCAGGGGTTCGTCATGGATCGAGGGCGAGACATCGTTGGCGAAGGGCAGGTCCTCTGCCGTCCAGACCGCGATCACGCCTGGCGCGGAACGCACCGCCGAGAGGTCCAGCGACGTGATCTCGCCATGCGCCACGGTCGACAGGCCGAAGGCCAGATGCGCGGTGTTCGCCGGCAGCGGAACATCGTCGATGTAGCGGGCTACGCCGGTGACGTGGAACTGGCCTGAATCGTGGGTGATCGGTTTCGCGACGCTCATGATGTCACCTCCAGCACCGAGACGGGTGATCCCTCGCGTTCATGGAAATAGCGCCGCAACATGTTCTGTGCCGCTTCGAGCCGATAGCTTGCGGAGGCACGCATATCCGTCATCGGCGTGAAGTCCGTCGCGAAGGCCGGCAGGGCGGCCTCGACCGTCGCGGACGTCCAGTCGCGGCCGGTAAGCGCGGCTTCGACCGCGGTTGCCCGTTTCGGAATGCCCGCCATGCCGCCGAAGGCAATGCGTGCCCTGGTGACCTTGCCGTCTTCAACCGCGATGCTGAAGCAGCCGCAGACGGCCGAGATGTCCTGGTCGAACCGCTTGGAGAGCTTGTAGCAGGCAAGCGCCGGGACCGTCTCCGGAATCGTCACCGCGGTGACGAACTCTCCCTTGGCGCGGTCTTGCTTGCCGTAGTCGAGGAAGAAGTCCTCCAGCGCCATCTTCCGCCGGACATGGCCCATGCGCAGATGCAGCACGGCCCCCATAGCGATCAGCGCCGGAGGCGCGTCGCCGATGGGCGATCCGTTGGCGATATTGCCGCCGATCGTGGCCGCGCCGCGCACCTGCTCGGATGCAAAGCGGCGCAGAAGCTCGGCCAAGGCCGGGTGCGGGTCCTCCATCGCCCGGCGCAAGGTGGCTATGGTCACGCCCGCGCCGACGCGCCAGCCGCCGTCCACCTTCTCGATTTCCTGAAGGTCCCGGCAGGCGTGAAGGAACGCGATCTCGGGCAGCTCGCGCAGTTGCTTTGTCACCCAGAGCCCGACATCCGTCGCCCCCGCGACGAGCACTGCGTCGGGATGTGTGGCGTACCAGGCCGCAAGCTCGTCGGACGAGGCGGGTGCGTAGGGTGCGGGGCCGCCGGCGCGCTCCGGCGCGTCGTCGATCCAGCGTGGAACCGGAGCCTTCGCCGCGGCCTCTGCCGCGCGGATGATCGGTGCGTAGCCGGTGCAGCGGCAGAGATTGCCGGCAAGCTGATCGTCATGATCGGTCGCGCCGTTCTTCTGCGCGACGGCCATCGACATGACGAAACCCGGCGTGCAGAAGCCGCACTGGCTGCCATGATGTTCGACCATCGCGGCCTGGACAGGATGCAATTCGCCTTTTGGACCGGTCAGGCCTTCAACGGTGCGTACGGCCTTGCCGTGCAGCTGCGGCAGGAACAGGATGCAGGAATTGAGGGCGCGCGTGCCCTGCTCGTCGGTCACCATGACCGTGCAGGCGCCGCAATCGCCTTCGTTGCAGCCTTCCTTCGTGCCGGTGAGGCCGCAGCCTTCGCGCAGCCAGTCCAGAAGTGTCCGGGTCGGGCTGTCGCCCGAAACCGTCACAGGCGTTCCGTTCAGCAGAAACGCTATATCGTTCATCGAATGAACCCGCCGCCTTCTCTTCTCCCCGGTAGTTGCGCCCCCGCCCGATGCGGCGTAAAGCGGGGTTGCGCGCCGTCTCCCGCATGCATGAAGCGCCCATCCCGGTCGCAAGGCAAGATAAACTTCTCTCAGATTCCGTTGAGCAGTTTCTTGATTTTCGAGAAAATCGCGAGAATCCGCGGAACAGTCACGCGTCGCTGGCATTGCGCTGGCCGCATCGTCATAATCGATAGCGGGTGGAGTTGGCGCCGGGGAGGGAATGGAAACGGCGTTCTATGTATCGGTGCTGTTGCTGGTGGTGCTGCTTGGTCTGCAGGTGGCCGGTAGCCGGCGCTATCGCGGCAGGGTTCTGTCGCTGGCCGCGCGCCTGCATGACACCCCGCCGACCCGCGACGCCGAAGGCTCCCTGCCGCCGATTGTTGCCGATTTCGCCCGCCGCGCGGGGGCTGATCCGCTGCGGCCCGCGCGCGTTGCGACGTTCCACCAGACCGGCGAACTGCGGCTGAAGCCCGGCGGAACGTTCCGCCGCTTCGACGCTTGGCAGGTTATCGCGCTTGGTCGCGCCGGTTTCCTATGGGATGCGCGCCAGACCAGCGGTCCGCCTTTGCGCTGGCGTGTGCTCGACGCTTATGTCGGATCCGAGGGCATCCTTGAGGCGCGCATTCTCGGCTCGCTCCCGGTGGCACGGGCTGCGGGTTCGGACGTCACCCTGGGCGAAGCCTATCGCTATCTCGCGGAACTGCCCTGGTCGCCCGATGCGATCCTGGGCAATCCGGGTCTCGAATGGCGACTGCACGGGCCCGACCGGGCGGAGGTGCGGATGCGGACAGCGGAAGGAACCGCGCGGGTCACTTTCCGGTTCGACAGTAGCGGCGATATTGTCGAGGTGGAGGCGACGGGCCGCCCTACGCGTGACAGCGCTGGCAACAGTGCCAGCTACGACTGGCGCGGCCGGTTCGCGGACTACGCGTGGATTGGCGACCGGCGCGTGCCGGAAACGGGCGAGGTAGGTTATGTCTATCCCTCGGGTTATGAGGTCTATTTTCGCGGCAGGATCAGTGAATACCGGGTAACCGCCTGACCTCGGGACTGTCGGATGCTCGGGTGAGTTGAAAGACCTTTCGCACCGCCCCGTCGATGCGTTCGTAGGTTCGAAACCCGACCGCCTCGTAATAGGCCAGCCCATCGGCGTTCCATTTCCCGATCGTCGCGTCGATCCGCTCGAGGTTGCTGGCCAGCGCCGCCGCGCGCGTCGCTTCGAACAGCGCACGACCGACGCCACGGCGTGCCGTGTCGGGGCGGATGTGGGTCCCGATGATGCCCCAGCCTGGTGTAACGGCGTAGATGTTTCCCGGCCGCGCCAGCTTGAGCGACTGGAAGCCGAGAATCCGCCCCTGTCCATCAAGCGCTACGTGACAGGCGATCCGATCGGGATGCAGGATGTAGTGATTCAGGACAAAGGCGACATCGCTCGGCTTTGTGCGTTTGCCCGCCGCGGCTAGGTCGGACAGCGTCGCGCTCATGCCGACGGCGTCTTTCTCTTGCGCCTGTCTGATCTCCATTTTCTCGCCTTTCCGGCTCTTAGCTGCCGCGAGACAATCATATCCCCCGGTGGCGGGAAACCCCGACGACGCGATGGGCGCTTTCGATCTTTTCGCTGACGGGCCGCTTCGGCTAGGGTCCTGTCATGAGCAGGCCACCGCGATTCATCCATCTTCGCACGCACACCGAATACTCGCTTCTCGAAGGCGCTGTGCCGGTCAAGAAGCTTGTCGGGCTTTGCGACAAGATGGCGATGCCCGCCATCGCCGTGACCGATACGAACAACATGTTCGCGGCGTTGGAGTTTTCGGTTCTGGCGAAGGGTGCGGGCGTGCAACCCATCGTCGGCTGTCAACTGTCGTTCGACTACGATCCGGTCCAGCCCGGCGAACGCATTCGCCCACCGGCCCCGGTTGTCCTCCTCGCGCAGAGCGAGGCCGGCTACATGAACCTCATGAAGCTGAATTCCTGCCTCTACCTGCGGGGCGACGGGTCTTTGCCACATGTGACGGCCGAGGAGCTTGAGGCGCATTCCGCGGGACTCATCTGCCTTTCCGGCGGGCCGGACGGACCTGTCGGCCGATTGCTGCGGGCCGGGCAGGGGGCAAAGGCCGAGGCGCTTCTGCGCCGTCTTTCCGCGGCCTATCCCGACCGGCTCTATGTCGAGTTGCAGCGCCATCCGGGTGAGGGCGGCCAGTTCGCCGAGGCCGAGCGGCAGACAGAGCGCGGCCATGTCGAGATGGCCTATGCGCTGGGCCTGCCGCTGGTGGCGACCAACGATGTCTACTTCCCGAAGCCCGACATGTACGAAGCGCATGACGCGCTGATCTGCATCGCCGAGGGCGCCTATGTCGACCAGCAGGAGCCGCGCCGGAGGTTGACGCCGCAGCACTACCTGAAATCGCCCGAGGAGATGGCGGCGCTTTTCGCCGATCTTCCCGAGGCGCTGGAAAACACGGTCGAGATCGCTCGCCGCTGCGCCTTCGCCGCCTACAAGCGCAAGCCGATCCTGCCGCGTTTCGCTGACGATGAGGTGCAGGAACTGCGCCGTCAGGCCACCGAAGGGCTGAAGGCGCGGCTTGCGGTGATCCCGCACTCGGCCCCGGTCGAGGACTATGAAAAGCGCCTTGAGTTCGAGTTGGGCATCATCGAGCACATGGGCTTCCCCGGCTACTTCCTGATCGTTGCCGACTTCATTAAATGGGCGAAGGATCACGACATTCCGGTCGGGCCGGGGCGGGGATCGGGCGCGGGCTCGCTCGTCGCCTATGCGCTGACGATCACCGACCTTGACCCCCTGCGCTACTCGCTGCTGTTCGAACGGTTCCTGAACCCCGAACGGGTCTCGATGCCGGACTTCGATATCGACTTCTGCATGGACCGGCGCGAAGAAGTCATCCGCTATGTGCAGGAGCGGTACGGGCGCGAGAAGGTGGGCCAGATCATCACCTTCGGAGCGCTTCTGTCGAAGGCCGCGGTGCGCGACGTGGGCCGCGTCCTGCAGATGCCCTACGGGCAGGTCGACCGGTTGTCGAAGCTGATACCAGTTGAGGGGGTCAAGCCCGTCTCGATCGAAAAGGCGTTGGCTGATGAGCCGCGGCTGCGCGAAGCGGCGCGCAGCGAGGAAGTCGTGAAGCGTCTGCTAGACTATGGCCAGCAGGTCGAGGGGCTATTGCGCAACGCTTCCACCCACGCCGCCGGCGTTGTGATCGGTGACCGCCCGCTGGATGAACTGGTGCCGGTCTACCAGGACCCGCGCTCGGACATGCCGGCGACGCAGTTCAACATGAAGTGGGTCGAACAGGCCGGCCTCGTGAAATTCGACTTCCTCGGACTGAAGACGCTGACCGTGATCCAGAACGCGGTCGACCTGATCCTTGCGGGGGGACGGGCACTGCATCAGGCACCGGATGGCCGGACGCTCTACACGCCGCCCGAGGGGGCCGAGAACGATATCGGCGCCATCCCGCTGGACGACGAGCCGACCTACAAGCTCTATGCCTCGGCCAGGACCGTCGCGGTGTTCCAGGTGGAAAGCTCGGGCATGATGGATGCGCTCAGGCGCATGAAGCCGACCTGTATCGAGGATATCGTCGCGCTTGTCGCACTCTACCGTCCCGGCCCGATGGAGAACATCCCGACCTATTGCGAGGTCAAGAACGGGCTGAAGGATCTGGAGAGCATCCACCCTTCCATCGACCACATCCTTGAAGAGACGCAGGGCATCATCGTCTATCAGGAACAGGTGATGGAGATCGCCCAGGTCATGGCGGGCTATACGCTCGGCGGTGCCGACCTGTTGCGTAGGGCGATGGGCAAGAAGATCGCCGAGGAGATGGCCAAGGAACGGCCCAAGTTCATCGACGGATCGGTCGCCAATGGCGTCGACAAGAAGAAGGCGGGCGAGGTGTTCGACCTTCTGGAGAAGTTCGCCAACTACGGTTTCAACAAATCGCACGCCGCCGCCTACGCCGTCGTCAGCTATCAGACCGCCTGGCTGAAGGCCAATCACCCGGTGGAGTTCATGGCCGGGGTCATGAACTGCGATATCCACCTGACCGACAAGCTCTCGATCTATGCCGAGGAGGTGCGGCGCGGGCTTGATATCGGGATCGTGCCGCCCTGCGTGAACCGGTCGCAGGCGACCTTCTCCGTGACCGACGGCCAGATCGTCTATGCGCTGGGGGCGCTGAAGAATGTCGGCGTCGAAGCGATGCGCCTGATCGTCGAGGCGCGGGGCGGGAAGCCGTTCGCGACGCTCTTCGATTTCGCCCGGCGTACCGATCTGAAACGGATCGGCAAGCGGCCTCTGGAGATGCTGGCGCGCGCGGGCGCCTTCGACCAGCTCGACTCCAACCGCGCCCGTGTCTTCGGTGCACTCGACGCGCTTACCGCCTATTCGGCGGCGATCCACGAGGGCCGTGCATCGGCGCAGGTTTCCCTGTTCGGCGAGGCGGGGGAGGACCTGCCCGAGCCGAGGCTGCCGAACTGCGACGACTGGCTGCCGGCGGAACGCCTGGCGCAGGAGCATCAGGCGATCGGCTTCTACCTTTCGGGCCATCCGCTGGACGACTACGCGCCCGCGCTGAAGCGCAAGGGAATGCTGACGCTCGTCGAGCTGCAGGAAAAGGCCGAGCAGTCGGGCGCGGCGGTGTCCCGGGTCGGAGTGCTGGTTTCGGGCCTACAGGACCGCAAGTCTGCGCGCGGGACGCGCTTCTTCCGCATGAACATCTCGGACCCGACGGGGCAGGTTTCCGGCATGGCGCTGTTCCCCGAAGACTTTGACGCGTGCCGCAAGGTCTTTGACCAGACCAATCAGGTCGTGATGACACTCGAGGCGCGCTTCAACGAGGGTCAATTCGACCCGGTCGCCCGGTCCGTCACGCCGATGGAAGGTGCGGTTGCCGATGCGGGTGGCGTCGGGCTGCGCATCCATGTGGAGAACGAAGGCGCGGTGGCCAGCGTCGCCGCGCTGCTCGCCCGAATGGTAGAGGAGGCGAAGATCCGCACGCGCGGGCCGGTCAGCTTCTGCATTGCCGACCGCGCGACCGGCGAGGAAGTCGTGGTCGCTGCCGGACAGGATTTCCCGGTCAACCCGCAGATCAAGGGCGCGATCAAGGCGATGGGCGGGGTCGCACTGATCGAAGAAGTCTGACATCGCGCCCCGCGTACGAGGAACGGAGGGTACCGCATGTTGAAACTTCTGCGCCGGATCGCCGCGCTCGCGGTTGTGATCGTCGTCGCCATCATAGCGCTGCGCCTTGCCTTCCCGCTGCCGTCACTCACCGACCGCCCGGCAAGCGAGGCACGCCCATCGAGCGATGCGACAGCGATCGGGGCTGCCGTCGGGACCGCCGCCGCCGACCATCCCGGCCTTAGCGGCGTCTATCCGCTTTCATCCGGTCTCGAAGCCTATGCGGCGCGCGCGCTTCTTGCCCGCGCAGCCGAGGACTCGATCGATGCGCGCTACTACATCTGGAGCGATGATGTGACGGGCCTGACCCTTCTTCAGGAGCTTCAGGCCGCGGCCGAACGCGGCGTCCGTGTCCGCCTGCTCGTCGACGACAACGGCACGCCCGCGCTTGATCCCGAACTGGCCGCGCTCGATGCGCTCGAGAATGCCGAAGTGCGGATATTCAACCCGTTCACGTTGCGCAATCCGCGGCTTCTTTCCTACGCTTTCGACTTCTTCCGCCTCAACCGGCGGATGCACAACAAGTCGTTCTCGGTTGATGGCGCAGCCACGATCATCGGCGGCCGAAACGTTGGCGATGTCTATTTCGAAACGGGCAGCTCCGGCATCTATTTCGATCTCGACGTGCTTGCCGTGGGGCCGGCGGCGAAGGATGTCGCGGACGACTTCGACCGCTACTGGAACAGCCGTTCGGCCTATCCCGCGCTGTCGCTCATCACGCCCCTGCCGGAGGATGCGGGCCGTCTTGCCGCCCGCGCGGCAGAGGCCGCGGCGTCCGAGCAGTTCGCAGGCTATCGCGAGGCGCTGGCGGAGACTCCGCTGATCGGAAATCTGGTTTCCGGCCGGGTGCCACTGGAATGGGTGACGGCGACGCTTTATTCGGACGACCCCGCTAAGGGGCTTGGCAAAGTCAGCGATGACCAGCTTCTCATCGCCCGGCTGTTGAGGGAGATGCCGGAACCGTCGGAGTCCTTCGACCTCGTCTCTGCTTACTTCATTCCCGGTGCGGCAGGGACCGCGGTACTGACAGGCTATGCAGAGCGCGGCATCGCCGTCCGCACGCTGACCAATTCGCTTGACGCGACCGACGTGGCGCCGGTCCATTCGGGCTATATCAAGTATCGCGATGCGCTGATCGATGGGGGCGTCGGCGTCTATGAGCTGCGCTCGGGCATTGAGGAACGGCGCACGGTCGACAAGCTGGGTCTGCTCGGTTCGTCGACCTCGTCGCTTCATGCCAAGAGCTTTGCCTATGACCGGCGTCACATCTTCATCGGATCATTCAATTTCGATCCACGCTCGGCCCGGCTGAACAGCGAGATGGGATTCCTCATGGACAGTCCTGCGCTGGCCCGCGCGATGCAGGACGGGTTCGACACGACGGTGCCTTTGGGTGCCTACCATGTCACGCGCGATGCGACGGGCGCCTTGCTCTGGCACGAGGCGCAGCGTGACGGTCCCGGCATCGGCTACCGGCAGGAACCGGGTTCCTCCCCGCTCGAGCGCTTCTTCATCCGGGCGATGGGCTGGCTGCCGATCGAGTGGATGCTCTAAGCGCGGAGCCTGCCGGGCGATTGAGCTGGACGAAAAAAATCGCTTTACCTTACTAAAATAGTCTCCTAATAGGCGGTATCCGCTGCGCCATCCAGATCTTGCGATCCAGACAGCCCGTTCAGCGACGGACAAACGGGACGCTAGACAAGGACCAGACTATGCGCAGCTTGAGACTGCGGCCGCATTTGGCCGCCCAAACACTTGCCGGCGGCAGGTGCACGCTTATCGGTGCTTCGATGACCGCCGCATGCTTTGCCGGTATCGCATCCGCACAGGCAACCGACGGGCCGGGAACCGGGATGATCGTCCTTCCCACCGTGGACGTGGAAACCACCGAGGCGCCGAAATCGTCGCCGGTGGCTAGGACGGCAGCGCGCCGTGCGAGTGCGCCGAGGGTTTGCACACCTGAGTACGCCGGCACACCGATCTGCGCGGACCAGGAAGCGGTCCAGCGTGCAGCCGCCGAGGCAGCCGCTGCCGCTGCCGCGAGGCAGGCGGAAGCCAGTGCCCGCGCAGCGAGCAACCCTTATGCGGATCCTGACGCGCCGTTCCGTGCGACGACGCTGTCCAACAGCAAGTTGCAGGGCGAGATCAGGGACATGCCGCGCACTGTCACGGCCATCACGCAGGAGGTGCTCGACACCACCAACACGACTTCCGTCCGACAGCTCGCACGGTCGACGCCTGGCATTTCACTTGGCTTCGGTGAAGGTGGAAATGCATTTGGCGACAACATCTACATCCGCGGATTCAAGGCCAACAACGACATCTATGTCGATGGCGTGCGCGATCCCGGCATCTCGGTGCGCGAGACCTTCGCGACCGAACAGGTCGAAGTGCTGAAGGGCCCGTCGGGCTCTGTCGCCGGGCGCGGGACGACGGGTGGCGCGCTCAACATCGCGACGAAGAAATCGCGGGACGTGGATTTCACCGAGTTCTCCACTGAACTAACCAGCGCGGGAACCGTGCGACAGACCTTCGACCTGAACCGTGTGGCGGACGAACACTTCCAGTTCCGCCTGAACGGCCTGATGCAGGAGGGCGAGGTCGCGGGCCGCGACGACGTCTACGACGATCGCCTCGGCCTGGCTGCCGCTGCGCGCTACCGGCTCAGTGACAGAGTCACGCTGGAAGGCGACCTGACATTCACGCAAATCGAGCAGATGCCGGATTGGGGCGTGCCCTTCGTCACCGATCCCGACCCTCTCGATGCAGTGGTCATCCCGTCCGGTCCGGTAACGGAGTTCGGAGTCGACCGGGACACGTTCTATGGTGTCCGTGGCCGCGACTTTCAGGAAGCGACGCAGAAGATCGCCACCGGGCGGCTGATCTGGGACCTCGGGGACGGGCGGACGCTGACCAGCACACTACGCGGATCGGCGTCGATCAACGATTACATCCTGACCGCGCCGAGCCGGGTGAACGACAACGGATCGGCCGATCCCAATGACTGGACCGTCGGCCTCAGTTTCAAGTCGAAGTACCAGGAGACCGACGTTCTCTCCAGCACGACCGAACTGTCGGGAGAGGCCGGATGGTTCGGTGTGAAACACGACTATGTGGTTGGCGTTCTGGTGCAGCGCGAAAGCGTGAAAGCGACAACCTATGCCAGCCTTGCGTCGGAAGACTTTCCGGTCGGCGCCAGCGGATGCACGATCACCGTGGTGAATCCCGATCCGTCGGTGTGCTGGAGCGGTGGTGCGCCAATGCTCGGCACCGATTTCACCAAGACGGATGTCGACACGATCGCCGCCTATTTCGTCGATCGGATCGAATTGTCCGACAAGTGGGTCCTCGATGCGGGGATACGGATCGACCGATATGATATCGAACGCACCGGGACCAACGCCACTGGCGCCTACGTCCTGTCGCGTCAGGATACGATGCTGAACGGCAACCTCGGTCTTACCTGGAAACCCCGCGAGGACCTGAGCTTCTACGGCGCGATTGGTTCGTCAAGCAATCCGATGGGGCAGGAGATCGCGGCGGGCGGCGGGTTTTACGGTGGCCTCGATACCGGGGGCGCCGACCTCGCCCCGGAACGCAACACGTCCTTTGAACTCGGCGCGAAATACGAGATCGACGACAACCTGCTTCTGACTGCCGCGCTCTTCCAGACGACCAAGAAGAACGCGCGGGAGGATATCGGCCCGCGTGGCTCGACGGTGACGCAGGACACGCTCGAATACCGTTTCCGGGGCGTCGAACTTGGCGTCTCCGGGCGCGTGGGCGAACGGGTCGGGCTGCATGGTGGCGCGGTCTTCATGGAAAGCGAAATTCTCGCCAGCGCCGACCCGACCAGCATCGGTGAGCCGATCGCAAACATCGCGCATGGGCAGTTCAACCTGCTGACGACCTATGACGTCACTGACGCACTCACGCTTGGGGCGCAGGCCAATTTCATGGCCGAACGCGATCTGGGCACGCTTGCGCCGAACGGCAACACGCTGCCGTCTTACTGGAGTTTCGACCTAGTCGGTTCCTACGAGATCAACGACGCGACCGATCTTCGGTTCGGAGTGAAGAACGCGACGGACAAGCTTTACTACGACACAGCCTACCGCTCGGGGGAGCCGTTCACCTACGTGGCTCCGGGTCGCGAGGTCTGGGCCGCTTTGGATCTCAGGTTCTGACCAGGGGCGTTTCGGGGCCGGGGCGGCATTCTGCTGCCCTGGCCTTCAATTCAACGACGAGGGCGACATCATGCTCATCACCATTCCCGAAATCTTCCGCCGAGAGGAAGCTCTGGCGATCCGGGCGCGGCTGGACGCCGAGGCTTGGGAGGACGGACGGCTGACGGCGGGCGCCCAGTCGCAGCGGGTCAAACGCAACCGCCAGCTCGGCCCCACATCCGATGTTGCGCGCGATCTTGGGCAGACGATACTGGAGCGGCTGCAACAGACGCCGCTGTTCCTCTCCGCGGCGCTCCCGCTCAGGATTCTGCCGCCGATGTTCAATCGCTACGAAAGCGGCGAGACCTTCGGCGTGCATGTGGATAACGCGATCCGCGTCAATCCGTTCACGTCAGAACGTCTGCGCACTGATCTGTCCATGACGATCTTCTTTTCGGACCCCGATGAATACGACGGCGGAACTTTGGTGGTGGAGGACCACTACGGAGCGCAGGAGGTGAAGCTACCGGCGGGCGACATGGTGTTGTACCCGTCGACATCCCTGCATGAAGTCACGCCGGTTACTCGTGGCACGCGCGTCTCCTCGTTCTTCTGGCTGCAAAGCATGGTGCGGTCGAACGAACAGCGGACGATCCTGTTCGACATGGACCAGACGATCCAAGTGCTCGCCGGGCGCATGGGCGCGGGCGACGCGGAGGTCGTCCGGCTGACCGGCATCTATCACAACCTTGTCCGGAACTGGGCGGAGGTCTGAGCATGGCATTTTCTCTCGATGCCTTTGGGCGCTGGCTTGCCGAAGCGGGGCAGGATCACATGTCGCCGGTCGGCATGTTCCTTGCCGCAGATATGGTGGTGAAGGCGGTGATCGTCTCGCTCGCGGTTGCGTCGAGTGTTGTCTGGGCGATCTTCGTCGCGCGTCTGATCCACCTGGCCGTGGCGCGCCGGCGATTGAAGGTGAACTACAACGCGCTTGACGCAGCGGGCACGTTCACCGGCATCGGCGAGACGTTTCGCTCGGGGCGTGGTGTCTTCGGCGCGATGGTCCGCGTCGTGCTGGCCGAGCGTCAGCTTTCGGGCGGGTCGGATGCTGCAGGCGTGAAGGAGCGCAGCGAAAGCGCACTGGCGCGGATCGAGGTCGGGGCTGCACGCGCCATGCAACGCGGCGCGGGCGTTCTGGCGATCATCGGGTCCACGGCGCCGTTTGTCGGGCTTTTCGGCACGGTCTGGGGGATCATGAACAGCTTCATATCGATCGCTGAGTCGAATACGACAAACCTCGCCGTTGTGGCCCCCGGTATCGCCGAGGCGTTGCTGGCCACCGCCATCGGGCTGTTTGCGGCGATCCCCGCCGTCGTGTTTTACAACCTCCTGGCGCGGGGTGCCGGCGAATATCGCGTGATGCTCGGGGACGCGGCGGCGCTCGTCCAGCGCACGCATTCTCGCGACCTCGACCTTATGGCGCTCGGGCAGGCAGGGCGCGTCGTGCAGGCGGCGGAGTAGGCGATGGGTGTGCGACTGAGATGGGATGCCGGTGACGACCTGGCCGAAAATGCCGAGATCAATATCACGCCATTCATCGACGTGATGCTCGTCCTTCTCATCATCTTCATGGTGGCGGCGCCCCTTTCGACCGTGGATATCCCGGTCGAGCTTCCGGTGGCGATTGCGGACGCGCCCGTGCGGCCGACGGAGCCGGTCTTTATCACGCTGAGAGAAGATCTGACGCTGGCAGTGGGCGAGGTCGACGCCACGCTCGACACTTTGGTGGTGGAGGTCGGGATTGCGACAGGCCTCAGACGGGACGAGCGGCTCTATATCAGAGCGGACAAGTCTGTGCCCTACGGCGAACTCGTCGGCGTGATGAACGTGCTGCGGGCCGAGGGCTACCTGAAGGTCGGGCTGGTTGGCCTGGATGAGGCTGCGGTACCGCCCGAGACGGAGGTTGGGCAATGAGCCTGGCATACGGTGCCGCCGGCGGCATCCTTCCCGGTGCCTTTGCGGCCTTCGCGCTCAGTGTTGCCGCGCATGTTGCCGTGCCACTTTCGATCTTCGCCAGGGCGTCCGAACCGCAGCCCGAGGTCGTTCGCGAAGAGATGGGCCTGCAAGGTGCGATCCTCTTCGATCTTTCCGACCTGATCGCCGCCCCGTCCGATGCGGGCGAGGATAGCGCGGAAGTCACCGAGGCGGAGGATGCACCAACCGTCGCGGAATCGCCGGAGGCAGTCCATGCCGCCCGAGCCGCTGACGAGCCGCTTCTGAACCAGACCCCTTACGCGGTCGAGGAAGAGGATCTGAAATTCGGCATCGCCAGTCCCGAGCCGATGGAAAAGGCGGAAGAAGCAACGAAGGAGACCGCGCAGGAGTTCGAGGAAGAGCAGATCGACCAGCTTTCACAACTGGGTGCGGTGGCGGCCGAGGCTTCCAAAGCCTCTGTCTCCGGGCTTGATGTCGAGGCCCGCGCCGAGAAGGCCGAGGCAATGAGTGAGGGTCTGACCGACCAGGAAAAGCAGGAAATCACCGAATGGCAGAAGGCTATGGTTCTGCGGATCGCAAAAGCCAAATCCTATCCCGCAAGCGCCCGCAAGAAAGGGTTGGAAGGCGAAGTGATGGTGAAATTCACCCTCGACCGATACGGCGCCGTTCTTGCCTGCGAAGTGCACACGTCTTCGGGCCACGTGGAACTGGACCGCGCCGCGCTTGAGGTGTTCGACGGGCTCGGCAAGCTGCCGACACCCCCGAACCATCTGAGCGGCGACAGCTTCACGCTTGTCGTTCCGCTGAACTACGTCATCCGGAAAGGTTGATGCGGTTCAGGTTCGCATCTCGGTTCAATGCAGACCCTGAACGCCGGATGCAGCCGAAATCTGTACGCAGTCGGGGGTGATGTCGCCGAGTGTCCTGCAGCCAGACAGCGCCATGGTAACCTCCAGCTCATCCCGCAAAAGCCGGAGAACGTGGCTCACCCCGCGGGCTCCGGCTACGGCGAGGCCGTGGCAGACGGGTCGTCCGACGAGAACCGCGTCCGCACCCAACGCCAGTGCCCGGAACATGTCGACACCGCGCCGGATGCCGCTGTCCATGAGGACCGGAACCTCTCCATTAATGCGGTTGACCACACCGGGCAATGCGCTGATTGCCGTCTGCACGCCATCGATCACCCGCCCGCCGTGGTTCGACACGATGATCCCTGCCGCGCCGGCCTGAAGCGCCAGTCCGGCATCCTCGGGATGGAGGATGCCCTTGACCAACACGGGCAGCGGCGCGTCGGCGCAAAACCATGCGATGTCCTCCCAGAGTGGCAGAACATGGGCGATGCGGTCGAAGATCGCTGACTGACCCTCCCGCAGCGGGGCGAAACGCGGCTTGGGGAGGCCCGCCATATTGACGGCTGCGACCCCGTCGGGAAGCGCAAAGCCGGTCTCGACCTCGGCGTCGCGTATGCCGTTCACCGGGGCATCCACCGTCAGGACGAGTGCGCGAAATCCGGCCCTCGCCGCGCGTTCCGCCAGCGCGATCGTGCCGCTGCGGGAGGCCTGCCAGTAGATCTGCATCCAGCCGCAAGCCGCGCCCCTGTCGCGGACCTGTTCCATCGGCTGCGCAGCCTGCGCGCTCAGGACCATGCCGGCGCCCTGCGCTTCGGCCGCCGCAGCGACGCCCATCTCTCCATCGCGATGCAGAAGTGTTTGGTAGGCCATCGGCGCGACGAGGAGCGGTGCCGCCAGCACCTGGCCGAAAAGGGAAAGGCTGGTTCCCCCCTGCCGGAGATCGCGCAGGACGCGCGGCCGGATGAGGACCGCTCCAAGGTCGCGACGGTTCCGGCGAAGCGTTTCCTCGTGCCCGGCGCCTCCCAGGAAATAGGCGGCAATGTCTGGGGTGAGCCGTTGTTTGGCAGCCTCAGCATAGGCCGTCAGCGTTGCGGGCAGGCGGTATCCATCGTCTTGTTGCGCGCGCTTCTGGGTCACTTGGTCAGGATCAGCTTTCCGGCCCGAGTGATCCGCAGCGTGTAGGACTGGCCGTTCAGAACGATTTCAGCTTTGATCCCGTTTGGAATCAATTGATTGGCATCGTAGGTGACGGTGTCGTCCGCTTCGTTGACGGCTGTCTGGTCGGGATCGGACTTGCTCACCTGCACTTCCCCCTTTCGGCCCGGGCGGATGGGCACCCATCCCCCGCGGCGCAGGACATTGTCAGGCATCCCCGCACTGTGTGCGGTCCTGACCGGCTTTGCATTTGTTTTGTCGCAACCATTCTCTAGCTACCCCTTCGCCGGCCGGCACTTCACTGAAGTTCTGTCGCAATTCCAACTTTTTTTGTCAAGAATTTAGCGGCAATATTTTGGGATAGCCGGTGCGCAATCGCCTCGCTCGCCCGGAGGCTGGTTCCTTGGACGAGGCCCGACGCCTTTCCGTTGTACTGCGGAGCATGACTTCCCCGCGCCCGACGAACTTTGTCTATCGTTCGGTCAGGAAGCGCCCGGGCCGGCAGCGCCACCGTCAGGCAGGACAGGGTCGTTTATCCCAACCATATCTCCGCCGTCCCGGGCTACCCCGGACGGGCAGGCGTAGAGCTTCGGCATCACGACACTGCCCGAAATTTCCAGCGTGTGGTGGCGCGCCAGAGCGTCCAGAACGTCCGCCCCAAAACGCGGGTCGGCACGCAGGCTGCCGCGATGCGACGCGTCCAGCCTGGGCGAATGGAACGCCGCCTCCAACGAAATGTCGAAATCGAGCATGAGCGCCGCGATTTGGGATACGCAAGGCATGATAAGGTCCACGCCCGAGGCACCGACGGCGAAAACGGCCTGCCCGTCCCGGACTGCGACGGTCGGTACCATGTTGGACGAATTGATCCGCTTGCCGCCCGCCATGGAGGTGCGCAGGCCGGGGCGTGGGTCGAAATAGCTGACGCCATTATTCAGCGCTAGGCCGGTTTCCGGCAACGTGATCCCTGCGCCGAAATGGTCAAGCAACGTGTAGGTCAGGGCGACCATGTTGCCCTCGGCGTCGGCCGCCGACAGCGAGGAGGTCGAACTGCCGACCTCGGCAAGGGTGCCGTTGCGTTCGCGATGCGCGCGCCATGCAACCTCCAGCGCGTCGGCATAGATGCACCAGGTCGCGGCATCCGGGGCCTTCGGCGGAACCGGCAGCATTTCGGCAATATGGGCCAGGAAGTCGCGCTGCCGAAGACCGCCACTCTGCTCACCCGGCGTGTAAAGGGTTGTACCGCGATGCTGTGCCTCCATCGGGTTGTATTCCTGCACATCGTAGGCGGCCAGATCCTCCATGGTCATGCGGTTGCCCTGCGCCTGCAACTCACACACCAGATCGCGGCCGAGATCGCCGTGATAGAAGCCTTCGGCGCCGGTTTCGGCCAGGCGACGCATAGTTCGGGCGAGCTCCGGAATCTTCAGCGGCGCGCCCGGCTGCAACGGGACACCGTCCGGCAGGTAGATCGAAGCGGCGGTCGCATCCTTGGCCAGGATCGCCATCTCGGACGCGATCATCAGCGTGCAGAACCAGCTTGCCGGGATGCCGGTTTCCGCGAGTTGGATCGCAGGTTGCAGCGCGTCGGAGAGGCTCTTGCGGCCGAACCGGCGCAGGGCATGGTCAAATCCCGCCACCGCGCCGGGGACGGTGACGGCGCGCGCGCCCTGGGTGTTGGCGAAGTTCGCGACCGCCGGGAAGCCCATCGACGTTACAGGAAGGCTTGCGTCGATCGGATAGTCATCCGCTGTCAGGGCCTTGGGCAGGACGCCCTGGAAATCGAGGGCAACCGCACGTCTCTCGGCAGCAAGCCAGACGACCATGAAGCCACTACCGCCAATGCCACACATCCAGGGCTCGACCGCGCCAAGGGCGAGTGCCGCAGCGACGGCTGCGTCGACGGCATTTCCCCCCTGCGCCAGCAACGCGGCCCCGGCCTCGGCGGCCCTGATGTGTTGGGCCGCGACCATGCCGCCCGTGCTGCGAACCGGCCGTTTCGCTGTCGACCATTGATCTGCCGCTGTCGCCATTTCCTTGCCCTTTCACGAATCGCTTGCCTGACGGTGCTTGCTCAGTATATTTCATAATATATTGAGCCACGCAAAGGGCCATCCGAATGAGCAAGCGCAAGAGCGACGAGGCCTATGGCGAGCTACGTCGGCGGATCATGCTGGCGGAGCTGCCGCCCAACAGCCTTCTCGACGAGAAAACGCTGCTGGCGTCACTCGACTGTGGCCGCACGCCCCTGCGTGAAGCGATCCTGAGGCTCGCGCAGGAAGGTCTGGTGACGTCGATGGGGCGGCGCGGCTATGCGGTTGCCGGTGCGACACCCGAAGATCTTCAGCGCGGCTACGAACTCCGCCGGGAAATGGAGTGCTTCATCGCGGGCCTCGCCGCCGAGCGCCGCACGCCCGAAGACATGGAGCGCCTTGATGCCTTCCTTGCCAAGGTCCAGTCAGAGATGGAGTCGTCCGAGGGCGACGTCACTTGGGAGCTGGCCATTGACGAGGAGTTTCACGGCCTGGTCGCCCGGGCTTCGGGCAACAAATTCGCCCAGCGATATCTCGCCTCGCTCTATGGCCTGTCGGTGCGCAGCCTTTACGTCTCGCAAGTGCCGATCACCTTCGTCCGCGAAGAGCTCGATACCTATCGCCAACTGATTGACGCCATCCGCATGTATGATGCCGCAGCCGCGCGCGCCGCGATGGCAGCACATCTGACCGTCAGCCCGATCAAGGCGATTGCCCAGAAGGGGCTGCGGGGCAAGGCCAAGGTGTCGTGATGCGCAGAGAGCGACGCGAGCAGCTTCAGACAGGCTTGATGCTGACCCCTTCGGTGCTTTTGCTGGCGCTGTTCATCCTGCTGCCACTTTGTGTAGTGTTCGCCTACAGCTTCGCCTTGCGCGACCCCTACGGGGCGGTGCTGCCGGGCTTCACGCTCGACAACTACAAGGAGCTGGTGCAGGGCGTCTACCTGCGGGTCCTGATGAATTCGTTTTCGCTGGCGGGAATGACGACGGTTCTGTGCCTTCTGATCGGCTATCCCGTCGCGTATTTCATAGCATTCAAGGCCGGGCGCGCGGCGCCTGCGCTGCTGCTGCTGTTGCTGATCCCTTTCTGGATCAACTTCCTCATCCGGATTTCGGCTTGGGTGGTGCTCCTGGGGCGCGGTGGCCTGATCAACAAGGGGCTGGTCTTCTCGGGCCTGATTGACGAGCCGATCGGGATGCTGGGCACGGTTGCGGCGACGCTTGTCGGCATGGTCTATGCCTTTCTGCCGGTGACCGTTTTCCCAATCTATGCCGCGCTTACTCCGATCGACCGCAGACTGATGGAGGCTGGCGCCGATCTGGGCGCGGGTCCCGCAGAGACCTTCTGGCGCATTACCCTCCCGCTTTCCCTGCCGGGTGTGCTGGCGGCGGCGCTGTTCGTTTTCGTTCCATCAATGGGGGTCTTCGCGATTCCGGTGCTTCTGGGTGGCGGCAAGGACATCATCCTCGGCAATCTCATCGTTCAGCTGTTCCTTGAGTTTCGGAACATTCCGGTCGGCGCGGCCGTGTCGATCCTTCTGCTCGTCGTCTCGGGCTTCGGAATCCTGCTCTACATGCGCGCCCTCCGGCGGGTGGAGGCCATGAAATGAGTGCGAACGGAAAGGCGCCCAACTGGTTCGTCCGCCACGTCGTTTACGGCGCCGCGGGCTGGATTACGCTGCTGACGTATTTGTTCATGCTTCTTCCCATCGTGGTTCTGATCGCCTTCGCCTTCAATGCGGGCAAGTCGACCGTCGTCTGGACCGGCTTCTCGTTCAAATGGTTCGAGAAGGTGATCAGCAACCGGAACATCATCGACGCGCTTGAGGTCAGCCTGATTGTCGCGGTGGCCAGTGCTGCGATTTCGACAGCCATCGGTGCGGTTGCGGCAGTTGCGATCACACGCCGTTCCTTTCCCGGGCGCGATGCCCTGGGCGCAGCCCTCGCCGCGCCGCTGGTGCTGCCCGAGATCGTTTTGGGCGTGGCGCTCCTGGTGTTCATGTCCTTTGTCGGAATGACGCTGGGCTATACGACCATGATCATTGGGCATGTCCTGGTCTCGATCCCCTTCGCGACGCTGATTGTCCGGGCAGCCGCCTCGTCCCTCGATCCCAGATTGGAGAATGCCGCGGCCGATCTCGGCGCGAACGAGTGGCAGACGTTCCGCATGGTGACGCTTCCACAGCTGATGCCGGCGATCTTTACGTCCTTCATCCTGTCTGCGACGCTGTCGTTCGACAATCTGGTCATGTCCACCTTCACCTCGGGCGTCGGCACCACCACCCTGCCGCTGCGCATCTATTCGATGCTGAAGCTGGGCATTACCCCCGAAATCAACGCCCTCGGCGCGCTGATGGTCCTGGCCAACGTCACGATCCTTCTGTTGGTCATGGGCCGCTACCTTCCTTTGATCCTGAAGACTAACCGGCGCTGAACGGCCGGACCCATCCAACTTCCAACTAGGAGACCGTCATGAAAAACCGATTTTCCCTTGGCCTTGCCACCTCTACGCTGGCGCTATTGGTGGCCCTGCCCGCTCTTGCCGAAAATCTGCTCATCTACGGCTGGGCAGGTGAGATGCCGGACGAAGTGCTGGCCGATTTCGAACAGGAAACCGGCATTGATGTCACGTTCGACACGTTCGACAGCAATGAATCGATGATTGCCAAGCTGGATGCCGGCGGGTCCGGTTACGATCTGGTGAACCCGTCCCAATACGCGGTTCAGATCCTGATCAACCGCGGGAAACTGGCCGAGCTGGATCACTCGAAGATCGAAACCTACGGCAAGATCGGCCCTACGTTCCGGGAAGTGTCCTACGACCCCGGCAACCGGTATTCGATCCCCTATGTCTGGGGCACCACCGGGTTGGCCTACAACAAGAGCTGCGTTGATGAGCCGATTACCAGCTGGAAGTCCCTTTTTGACGAGAAGTACAAGGGCCGCATCTACATGCTCGACAACATGCTGGCGGCCTACATTGCCGGCCTGCAGGTCAATGGTTTCAGCGCCAACACCTCGGACCCCGCCGAAATCGAGAAGGCGACCGAAACGCTGATCGCGCAGAAGCCTCTGCTTGCGGGCTACAACAGCACGAACTTTGCCGACCTGGTGTCCTCCGGCGAGGCCTGCATCGTCGAGAGCTGGTCGTCTTCGGTGCTGCAGGCGATCGCCGACAACCCCGATGTCGTCTACGTCCTGCCCGAAGAAGGTGGCACGATGTGGATCGACGGCTACAGCATCCTCTCGGATGCGCCGAACCCCGACGCGGCCTACAAGTTCCTGTCTTACATCCTCCGCCCCGAGGTCGCGGCCAAGACGACCGATCTGACGAAGACGGCGACCGTGGTGCCGGAGTCCAAGGCTCTGCTTCCCACGGAGATCGGTGAAAACCCTGCCGTTTTCCCGGATGAGGCGACCATCGCGAATGCGGACTTCATCCTCGATCTCGGCGACGCGATGAAGTTCTACCAGGATGGCTGGACCAAGGTCAAAGCCGCTCCGTAATCGACGCAAGTTCTGGCGCGCGGGGTATCCGCCCTCGCGCGCCGTCCTACCTACAAGCAGGCAATACATGTCCACCACCATCAAATATCCGTCCCCTTCG
Source organism: Alphaproteobacteria bacterium (assembly GCA_030429495.1). Lineage (GTDB taxonomy): Bacteria > Pseudomonadota > Alphaproteobacteria > Rhodobacterales > Rhodobacteraceae > Albidovulum. The sequence continues at coordinate 61,290 of JAUIFH010000010.1, forward strand.
AAGGCTGTTGTCGAGCTCAGGGGGGTAGAGAAGCGCTTTGCCGCCTTCACGGCGTTGCGCCGTATGGACCTGACCATTCGGGAGGGGGAGTTCTTCACCCTGCTTGGCCCCTCGGGATGTGGAAAGACGACCACCTTGCGCCTGATTGCCGGGTTCGAGCTGCCCAGCGAAGGGCAGATCATGATTGCCGGGCAGGATGTGTCGAACGTGCCGACGCATTTGCGGCCTGTGCATACCGTATTCCAGAACTACGCGCTGTTCCCGCATATGACGGTGCTCGATAATGTGGCTTTTCCACTGACGGTGCGCCGCATCACGAAGGCCGAGCGGTTGGAGCGCGCGCGCGCCGCGCTGGATCTTGTGCAGATGGACGCCTTCGGCGACCGCAAGCCATCGCAGCTCTCGGGCGGACAACAGCAGCGCGTGGCCCTTGCCCGGGCGCTTGTCAACGAACCGCAGGTCCTGCTGCTGGACGAACCTCTGGGGGCCCTGGATCTGAAGCTGCGCAAGGAAATGCAGGCCGAATTGAAGGCCATGCAGCGCCGACTGGGCATCACCTTCGTCTTCGTGACGCACGATCAGGAAGAAGCGCTCTCCATGTCGGATCGCATCGCCCTGATGAAAGGCGGCGAGATCGTTCAGCTTGATACGCCAACCGGTCTCTACGACCGGCCGGCGAATGCCTATGTCGCGGACTTTATTGGCGAAACCAACATGATCCCGGCGCGGGTCGTTTCCTGCGACGCCGATGCCACCCTGGTGGAGGCGATGGGAACCCGTCTACGCGTGTCGGGTTACCACGGTCAGGCGGCGGGGGCCGAGGTGCAGATGGCGATCCGGCCGGAACGGGTGAGCGACGAGATAGCTGAGCCTTCGAACTGCGCCGAAGGCGTGCTCGCCGATATCGAATTCATCGGAACCGATCTGCGCATGGCCTATCGGATGACCGACGGTAGCCGCGTCGTGATGCGGCGGCAGAACAGCGGGCGCGCCGCTCCTCAACTAGGCGAAACCCGGCGGCTGGGCTTCCGGCAACAGGACCTGCGGCTTTTCAGCCGCTGACAGGACAAGGACAAGTAATGACCGACATCTACCGCCTTGAAGCGCTGCCGCCGCAGCTCGACGCCGAGACGGCCGTCAAACTGGCCCGGGTCGAGGCCGCGACGCTTGGCCACTATCTGCACACGGGATTCGTGGATACAGCGATCCGCCCGATGATCGTGGGGCCAAGAGTCGCGGGGGCTGCGGTCACGGTGCAGATATCCGGCCCGGATTCCACCCTGCTTTACCACGCCATGGACCGCGTGCGGCCCGGCGACATGCTGGTCATTGACCGGGCCGGCGATCACAAGCAGGCCTGCTGGGGCGGCTTCATGGCGGCGCTGGCGCGCATTCGGGGCCTCGCCGGCGTGATCATCGACGGCGCCGTTACCGACCCCTCCGCGATCCGCGAGGCCGGAGTACCCACCTGGGCGCGTGACACTTCGGCGGTGACGACCAAGCTTCTGAACCTTGGGGGCGGTTTCAACGTGCCGGTCTCGATCGGCGGCGTGGCCGTCAATCCCGGCGATGCCGTTCTGGCCGACGACTGCGGCGTCGTCGTGATCGAACCCGGGCGCCTGTCCAAGCTGATCGAGGTTGCCCTAGCCGATCAGGCCGAGGAGGGCGACTGGATCGCAAGGCTGCAGAAGGGCGAGATGCTGCAAGACCTCATCGACATCCGCGGGATGCTGGAGAAGAACGGAATGGAGGGAACCGGTGTCTGATATGCCTTCCGAAAACGCGGTCTGGCTGTCGACACCGCACCATCAACTGGTGGAAATCGCCACGTCGCTCGGATGCCGGCGCTTCGTGCTGGACATCGAGCATGGCTATTTCGATCTGGATGGCACCGACAAGCTCATCGCGCTGATCCGGGCGCTCGGGGCGAAGGTCTATGCCAAGGTGTTGGGGCCTGAGACCGTTCCGATCCAGCAGGCACTGGACATGGGGTGCCACGGGGTGATCATTCCCCATATCGGTGATGCCGGGCACGCCCACCGTGTCACCGCTGCGGCGAAATATCCGCCGAACGGCCTGCGCAGCTTCTCGGGCACGCGCCCGGCGCGGTATGACGCGGCGGGGCAGGACTACTATGCCCGCGAAGACGCCGAAACGCTTTGCCTGCCGATGATCGAAAGCGCCGAGGCGCTGGCCGACGTCGAGGCGATCCTGGCCCTTCCGACGGTGGACGGCCTGTTCGTCGGCCCGTCCGACCTATCCCTGTCGCGTGGGCGCGGGGCATACGCCAAGACCGAGGCCGACTTCGACGACCTGCGCCGTATCGCCGCCGCTGCAAAGGCCGCCGGCAAGCCGTGGATCATGCCCGCGTGGTCGCAGGCGGAACGCGATCTTTCGCGGTCGCTCGGTTCGGCCTGGCAGGTGACGGTCGATGAGTATGGCGCGCTCTGGACCGGCATCGAAGCCGGGCTTCGGGCCTGAGGAGGGAACATGTCGATCGCCGTCTATCTGGGGGATGCCGAGGAAACCCGTGAGTGGGTCGAGCTTCTTTCCGGTCTGTTGCCCGAGTTCGAAATTCGTGATCTCGACGATCCGGGAGACGTGGCGGCGGTGGAATACGCCGTCGTCTGGGCTCCGCCTGCTGGCAGGATCGCGCGCTTTCCGAACTTGAAGGCCGTGGTCTCGATCGGGGCCGGGGTCGATCATGTCCTGCGCGACCCCGAGCTGCCCCGCCACCTGCCAATCCTGCGCACAACCGGTCCCGACATGGTGCAACGCCTGCGCGAGTATGTGGCGTTGCACGTACTGACGCATCACCGCGACCTAGCCGTGACCGACGCCAACCAGGCGCGGTCCCACTGGCAGCAGATCGTGACACCGATCGCCCCGAAACGCCGTGTCGGTATCATGGGGCTTGGAAACATCGCCAAGGCTTGTGCCCAGACCCTCGCGATGCTGGGCTTCGATACCGCCGGATGGTCGCGCAGCGGCGGCGAGGTCGAGGGCGTCACGGTTTTCGCCGGTGCCGAAGGGCTGTCCGAATTTCTGTCACGCAGCGACATTCTGGTTTGCCTCTTGCCGCTGACACCACAGACCCGTGACATTTTGAATGCAGATATCTTTGCCCAATTGCCGCGCGGGGCACGATTGATCAATGCGGCGCGCGGCGGCCATCTGGTTGAGGTCGATTTCCTCGCGGCGCTGGAAAGCGGGCAGCTTGGCGGCGCGACGCTCGATGTCTTCCGCACCGAGCCTCTGCCTGCCGATCACCCCTTCTGGCGCCATCCGAAGATTCGCGTGACGCCGCACATCGCCTCAATGATCGACGCGGAAACCGGGGCGTCGGTCATTGCCAACAACATCCGCGCCTTCGAAGCTACCGGTACATCAGAAGCGATAGCAGACGCCGATCGGGGATACTGATGGATCCGTTTCTCGACGGCCTGAGCCAGCACCTTGGCCCGGCCGGTCTTGTGACCGACCCAGCGGACATGGCCCCCTATCTCGTGGACTGGCGCAAAGCGTTTTCCGGCACTGCGCGGGCCGTCCTGCGACCGGGCACGACCGATCAGGTCTCGGCCGCGGTTCGACTATGCGAACGGCATGGGGTCGGTATCGTGCCGCAAGGGGGGAACACCGGCCTTGCCGGCGGGGCAACGCCCGCTGGCCCCGGGCCGCAGGTCGTCCTATCGCTGGCGCGGATGGCCGCCATCGGCAAACCCGACCCTATCGGCATGATGGTCGAGGTTCAGGCGGGGTGCATCCTGCAAACCGTGAAAGAGGCTGTGGCCGAGGTCGGACGCCAATTGCCGATCAGCCTCGCAGCCGAGGGCAGCGCCATGATCGGCGGCGTCATTTCGACGAATGCGGGCGGGGTGAACGTGCTCCGCTACGGCATGGCACGGGATTTTGTTCTGGGGCTGGAGGTCGTCCTGGCGGACGGCACGGTCGTGAACGGCCTCAAGCCGCTGCGGAAAGACAATGCGGGCCTTGACTGGAAGCACCTGTTCATCGGCTCTGAAGGCGCGTTCGGAATCGTGACTTCCGCCGTCCTCCGCCTGGCACCATCGTCGCGAAGCCGGCAGGTCGCCTTGCTGTGCGTGAAAGATCTGGAGGCAGCCATCAGTCTTCTGGGGCTGTTTCAGGACCGCATGGGCGAGACACTCTCTGCGTTTGAACTGATCTCCGCAGATGCGATGCGGCTTGTCGAAAACCAGTGCGGGCTTGCCATGCCTGTGTCGGGCGGCGCCTGGTTTCTTCTGGTCGAGGCATCCTCGTCACTGGACGGTCTGGCTGCGGCAATGGAGACCGCGCTGGAGGCCGCGTTCAACTCCGGACTGGTTTCTGACGGCACGCTTGCAGCAAGCGAGCAACAGGCCCGATCTCTCTGGGCCTTGCGCGAACACCTTACTGAAGCCGAGGCGCGGGCCGGCAAGAGCCTGAAGCACGACGTGTCGCTGCCGCTCCGGCGGATGGAGGCCTTTCTGGAGCGGATCGGCGCAAGGCTTGACGAAATGGCCCCGGCGGCGAGGCTCAACACTTTCGGCCATCTCGGAGACGGAAATCTGCATATGAACGTCATCCTCGGCGACACTCCCGCCGAACTTGCATCTAAAATTTCCGCCATGGTTCACGACCTTATCGTCGAGGCCGGGGGTTCGATTTCGGCCGAGCACGGGCTGGGGCAGTATCGCCTTGAAGAATGGCAGCGCTTGACGCCAAAGGCCGAGCGCGACCTCGCCATCGGCATCAAGAAGGCCATTGATCCAAATGGCCTGATGAACCCTGGAAAAGCCATTCCGGGTGCAGGCGAACGCATATGAACTCGTCTAAGGGTGGACGTTGACGCCATCCCGACGTTGCATCCTCCGGTGAAGGGGATTGGTCTGGCGCCGCACCTTATCCCGCTCGATTGACGAAAAGCGGTACCTCGGCACCATCGTCAATGTGGGCCGCATGGGTGTAGGAGTTTTCAGTGGCAAGAGTGCGCGACGGTGCTCAGCCTTGCTGTAAGGGCGCTCAGAAATATCGTCAGCGAGCACCGCGAAGTAATCCGCGACAGTCAGATCGTTCTCGATGTCCGTCCATGTCCCGTTCGACATGACGCCAGGCTAAAGGCGAGAAGTCCCTTTGTCATCAAGGCCTTCAGGTGCCTGCGCTCGACGGACACCTCCGCTTCTGATGATCAGGGCATTGCGCGGGACCCTACGAATTCAGCCCCCGCTACGGCTTCAAAACCACGGGAAGTCAAGTCCAGCGCCTGCTGCCCCGTTTGAAAACCGTATCGCGCCAAATGCCAAACAGAGACTCGCTCCATTTTTGGCGGCTATTTCGCCCGCAATTTCAAGTCTCTAGGGGGCATCACGCCTCGTATGTCACGGAAACCACCCCACAATACGTGATACGAAAAATAATTCAATATCAGTGGCTTATGTGGTGGCGGAGGGAGCGGTCTAGAGCTATCCCGTCTCTGCAAATTTCCCTGCAAACCGGGAAAATAACAGCGAATTTCTGCTGTTTTCGGGCAGATGTCGCCAGCTTTCGGCGAAGATCCGTACGACTATTCAATGTCTTGTTCGGAATTTCCCTACTTAAAGGAACAGGGAACTTTTGGGGTCCGAACAAAGTATTTTTTTCGAGCAGGGAATTGGATTCCGGCGGCACGACCCCGCTGATGCAGACCACCGGTGTCATTTGGGCGACGTCGCGCGAAACGGAATCTGGTATTGTCGCGTGGACACACAGCATGAAGTGGTCCTGGTTTTCCGGGCAGGTCGCGGCGCTGTTAAGCTTGCCTACTGATCATGCCGCCGCCTGAAGGTCAGGGCCCCGATGGGCCTCGTCCGGTGTCCACCCGCCCCGGAAACACTATTATATAATGCCCAAATCAGTGGCCCAGGAACCGGGGGCTAGACAGGTCTTGCGTCGAATCCGTTCCTTATTCAGTAACGGGTGGAAGCACTCAGCGACGGCTTGCTTCGGCAACGCCCACTTCGGCTCAGGCCGGGTTGGCCGACACGGTCATGAAAGTGACTTTCTCGCTTTTGATCGATTGCACTCCGTGACGTAGTTGGGCGTCAAAACACAGGCTGTCTCCCGGCCCCATTTCGAATTCGGTTCCCCCGCAGGAGTAGACGCAAGCGCCGTCAGTGATCGTCAGGAAGACGTAGCCACGTCCAAAATACACCGGATGCGTACCGTCATCCTTTTTGTGCAACGTCACGCTTGCCGCCGAAAACTTCAGTGAATTGTCAGAAAACTTCGCCAGCACACGGTAGTTGTGAACATGATCGGGCGCGTAACGCTTTGCCATAAGGCCTCCGCCGGCCTTTACGAAATTGATGTCTGCGGTCTGGATCGTGTGCTGGAAGAAGGAAATCACCGGCACGGAGAGCGCCTTTGCCAACGATTCCAGTGTCGAGAGTGATGGGGAAACCTGCGCATTCTCGATACGCGAGATCATAGCCGATGACACCCCTGAAGCACGGCCTAAATCCCGGATGGCCAAACCTGCCGCAATCCGTTGCCGCCGCAGCGCCAGGGCTACTGCCCCCCCGACACCCAGCGGGTTCTGAAATTCGACGACCTGCCCGCCGACATCCATGTCTTCGATCATCGGCTCTCCGCTTCATGTATCCGACGCGATAGCCCTATCACGACCCACATCTGGCATGAAGTCCGAACCGGCCGTCGTCCGTGGTCAGGCCGCCAACCGCGCTACGATCTCCCGCTTGCGCCGGGCGACGAAGTCGCGCAGCTCTTCATCCACGGCTTCGTCCATTTCCGGTTTCTGGTATTCGGCAAGCATCCGCTTCCAGATGCGATTGGCCCGGTGTTCGGCCGAATCGCGCCCCTGCTCGTTCCAGGTCTCGTAGTTTCGCGTGTCGGTCAGGATCGGGTGGTAGAACGCGCGGTCATAGCGGGCGAGCGTGTGAGGCGAGCCGAAGAAATGGCCGCCCGGCCCGACGTCCCGGATCGCCTCGAAGCCGAGCGTGTCTTTATTGACCTCTATGGGCTGGAAGCTTTCGATGGCGAGTTGCAGAAGCTCTGCATCGAGGATCAGTTTCTCGTACGACCCCGAAAGCCCGCCTTCGAGCCATCCAGCAGAGCCAAAAAGGATATTGGCATGTGCTGTTACCGCCGCCCAGAGGCAAAGCTGAGTTTCGTAAGCGGCTTGCGCGTCGACCGAGTTCGAGCCGGTGTTGAGCGAGGAACGGAACGGCAACCCATAGCGTCGCGCCAACTGCCCCGACGCCCAGGTGGTTTTGGCAAAAACCGGCGTGCCGAAGAGAGGCGAGCCCGTGCGCATGTCGACATTGGTTAGGTAAGAGCCATAGACGACGGGTGCGCCCTTTCGGACTGCCTGAGCCAACACCACGCCGGCCAGCGCCTCGGCGTTCTGGACTGAGAGTGCGCCCGCTTCGGTCGCCGGGCTCATGGCGCCTGCCATCGTGAATGGAGCAATTACGAGCGGCTGCCCGACCCCTGCCATCTCGACGATACCTTCCGCCATCGCGGTATCGATCATCAGCGGCGAATTGGTATTGATCGGGGCTGTGATCACCGGCCTCGCGATCAGGTCTTCATCGGTAAAATCCATCATGATCTTCGCCATCGCGATCGCGTCGCGTGCACGTTCGGCACCGTTCGACCAAGCCTTCCAGGTCTTATCTGTTAGCGTCGCGTGGGCGTAACCCACATCAAGGTGCCGGGTCTCGGCGGGAAGGTCCAAGGGCTCGAAACCCCCTCCGCCGGCTTGGTGAACGGCATTGATCGCATGGACGAGTTTGACGAATTCACACATCTCCTCGAAGGTTCCTGCCCGACGGCCACGATCGAGGTCATTGGCGAACGGTGGGCACATAACCGAGGAAAAAATGATCTCGTCGCCGCCAATTGTCAGGTTGTAGGCGGGGTTGCGGGCGTGAAGCTCCGCCGTCCCGGGGGCGTGGGCGACGTATTCAGCAACCAAGCCCGGATCGAAGCGAACGATTTCGGAGCTTTCATCGACAGTACAGCCGATGGCCGAAAGGATGCTACGTGACCGGCCGCACAGCACTTTGATTCCGATTTCGGAAAGGACTCGCATCGAACTGTCATGGATCGCATCCAGCTGATCCGGTGAAAGTATATCGATTGGTGGATGGGGGTTGCGGAACCGTCGCCAGGGCGTTTGCTCCACTTTGTGGTACTCATCCTTGCGGGATCGCGCGCTTTTTGACCTGCGGGACATTGAACCGGTCCTTCCATGGACGTAGATAACTATCATGCAACAAATTGCTCTTTAATCAATACCAATATCGGCTCGTACCTCAAATTCGAATATCCCTTCCTCTGACAGAATGGTGCGCACTTCGTCGCTGTCGAAGAAGGTATAGACACCGTCACGCCAGAATGTCCGGCCGTCGAGTTCGGCGCTCGCGTCGAAGAGAGACCAGGCGATTTCACCTGGCGCGTAGTTCCCGCAGGTGTGGAAGTGCAGGTAGCGCGGATTGGCGAAGGCGACCTTGCCCCAGCGCTCGATTCCCCGAGTGGCGCGCAGGGCGTAGAAGCAACCCGGGTTCATGCCGGCATGCCAGGAATGCACGGTGAACGGATCGATCCCGAAAAGGTCGCCAACACGGCGGTAATGGGCGCGCACTCGGTCGACCACCGTCCCTGGCCCGTCAAGACCGACGATGCGGCCGGCTTCGACTTGGGCGCGAAGAGGTTCGTCCAATATGACCTCGTCATCTGGGTATTTTCGGTTGCCGGACGCCATGAGCCAATTGTCGACGACAACGGTTCCTGTCGCCGTCGTGCAGGGTAAAGGGCGTGGGGCGCAGACCGGGTAGCGGGTGACGGTGAAATCTTCGACCTTTCCGAAAGCCACCTTCTCGACGTCCTGCGTACCGGAAATGTCTGTGCCGAGCGGACAGGTTACGCGCCAGTGTCGTGCCCGATTGGCATGGGCGTCATAGGCGGCGCGGATCCGCTCCATCACGCGGTGCGGTACGGCGCAGGACGGCCCGCCGAGTACGCCGATGTCGAGGGCATAGCTCATCGTCTTGGTTGCGCGTCCGGGAATATCCGAGAAGCGCAGCGTGTCGCCCAGGCGGGCGTGGAACAGGACATGGTCGCACCCGATCAGCGCCGCCGCGACTTCCGCGGGCACCTCGTCAAGCCCGGCATGATCGCCCACCGGAACGATCCGCACTGTGATGCCCATCTCATCCGCCACGTCGGCGACAACCTGTGGCACCGCCGCATCGTAAATACCGAGCCGCGGGTCCTCGGCGACGATGGCGAGCGTCTGGCCCGGTTCCGCCCCGATCGCGTCCTCGATCAGCGACCTTGCCCCGGCCCTTGGATCAAACCGCATGTCCCTGCGCTCCTCTCAATTTCCCGCGGCCTCCATCCGCCGTTCGGCGAGAACTTCTTCCAGCCAGCCCGTCCGCATCTCGGGCGTCGAGGAAATCAGCAGATGCGTATAGTCGTCCCAGGGCGGCGCGAAAATCGACGGCTTCGGCCCCTGCTCCACGATCCTTCCGTTCTGCATCACCGCGACGTCGTCAGCGATCGAACGAACCATGGCCATGTCATGAGTGATGAAGATATATGAGACGCCGAGGTCGCGTTGCAGGCGCAAGAGCAATGCGATGATCCCGTCGGCCACAAGTGGATCGAGAGCCGAGGTCACCTCGTCGCAGATGATCACTTCGGGCTCGGCGGCAAGCGCGCGGGCAATGCAGATGCGCTGCTTCTGCCCCCCGGACAGCTGGTTGGGGTAGCGCGTGGCAAGGCCGGGGTCCAGTTCCACAAGGGCCAGCAATTCCCGCGCGCGGGCAAGACCGGCGGCACGAGACATGCCACAGAAGACCTCGGCCGGGCGTCCGATGATTTCGCCGACCGACTGGCGCGGGTTCAGCGCAACATCTGGAAGCTGGTAGATCAACTGGATTTCCTTGCGCTCCTCGGCGGAGCGGGCATCGAGACGGTGGTGTAGGGGCTTGCCGCGAAACGCCATCCGTCCTCGTGTCGGCGGCAACAGCCCGACTAGCACGCGGGCGAGAGTCGATTTGCCCGACCCGCTCTCGCCGACGATGGCGAGATTTGATCCACGCTTGAGGCCCACCGACACATCGAAAAGTACCTCCTGCGTACCATAAGCCGCATTGATCCCGGTCAGGTTCACCACGTCTCCCGAATCGTGCGCACGCGCCGCTCCGCCAGTTTTACGTACATCCAGCAGTTCGCGCGTATACGTCTCGCGCGGAGACGAAAGTAGCGCTGCCGTCTCCTGCTCCTCCACTTCGGCGCCAAAGCGCATCACCTTGATGCGGTCAGCGACCTGCGCCACGACGCCGAGGTCGTGGGTGATGTAAATCGCCGCTGTACCAAAATCGCGGATCACTTCCTTAATGATTGCCAGCACGTCGATCTGGGTCGTCACATCAAGGGCGGTCGTCGGCTCGTCGAAGACGATAAGGTCGGGCCGCCCGGCAAGTGCCATTGCCGTCATTGCGCGCTGGAGTTGGCCGCCGGACACCTCGTGCGGATAGCGTGTACCGAAGCGCTCGGGATCGGGCAGGCCCATGCGCCCGAAAAGCTCGACGGCCTGGCGGGCAGCTTCCTTCGTATCCATATGGCGGTGGATGCGCGTCACCTCAACGATCTGTGAAAGAAGCCTTTGCGCCGGGTTAAACGCCGCCGCAGCGCTTTGGGCGACATAGGCGACCTTCTGACCGCGCAGTGCGCGGAGCGCCGCCTGATCGCCCGCCAGGACATTCGTCCCCTCAAGCCGCACCTCGCCACTGGCGAAGCGCAGACCACGCCGGACATAGCCGAGCGCCGCGAGACCAAGCGTCGATTTGCCCGCGCCGCTCTCGCCGATGAGGCCGACAACCTGGCCCCGGTCGAGCCGCAGATCCACGCCCCTAAGGATCGGCGCTGCGGGCCGCTCGTGGCGCGGATCGGGCACCGTCTCGATCCGGAGGCCGGTGATATCGAGGAACAGTCCGCTCACCGTCCTGCATCCAAGCTGGCATTGCGTTTCAAAAGCCCGTCCACGATCAGGTTGACCCCAATAGCGAGGGTCGAAAGCGCGAGCGCGGGCAGAACTGGAGCCCACTTACCGAAGGTGATTGCAAGCGCGTTTTCTTTCACCATACCGCCGAGATCGGCATAGGGCGGCTGGATGCCTAGACCGAGGAATGACAACGAGGAGATCAGGATCGCTGCGTAGACGAAGCGCAGTCCGAACTCGGTCAGAAGCGTCGGCATCACGTTGGGCAGAATCTCGCGGAAGAGGAACCAGCGCATGTTCTCGCCCCTGAGCCGCGCGACCTCGACATAGTCCATGGCCGCTACGTCGGCCGCGACAGCACGGGTCAGGCGGAAGACGATGGTCGAGGAGAGGACAGACATCATCGCCAGAAGCGCGGGGATCGACGTGCCGATGGCGGACAACACGATGAGTGCGAGGATGAGGCCCGGAAACGCCATCAACGCATCGACCGCGCGCGCCATGATCAGATCGAAACGCCCGCCGATCACTGCCGCGGCGATGCCGAGCGGCACTCCGATCAGAAAGGCGCCGGTTGTGGCGAGGAAGGCGATGATCACTGTCATCCGCCCTCCGGCAAGGATACGAGCAAGGATGTCGCGTCCGACATTGTCCGTGCCAAGCCAGAATTCCGACGTCGCCGGACCGAAGGGGGCACCAACGATGTCCGTCTCTGAATAGGGATGAACGTAGGGGCCGACGAAGACCGCCAGCAGGAAGAGGATGACAATCGCCGTGCCAACCTTCGCGCCCCGGTCCAGATCGCGGACTACTTCCATCATTTCGGGCGCCTCCGCCGAGGATTGGTCAGGATCGACAATATGTCGGCGGTCAGGTTCAGCAGTACATAGACAGAGGCGAAGATCAGGCCGCAGGCCTGCACCAGCGGCATGTCACGTTTCGACACCGCATCGATCATGGTGCGGCCAAGGCCCGAATAGTTGAAGACCGCCTCCACCACGACCACCCCGACGATCAGATAGGCGAGCGTCAGCATGACGATGTTGAGGATCGGTGATAGCGCATTCGGCAAAGCATGGCGCAGTACGATCCGTGCCCGGCTTGCGCCCTTGAGTTCAGCCATCTCGATATAGGCTTGGCTCATCACCGACAGAACGGCAGCCCGTGTCAGACGCATCGTGTGGGCGGACACCACAAGTGCGAGCGTAAGACAGGGAAGCGCCACGGCGCGCAGCTGCTCGAGAAGGCTCATCGACGTCGAGATGCGCGACAGCGCCGGGAACCAACCAAGCTTGACCGCGAAAAGAAGCAACAGCAGATAGCCAAGCAGGAAGTCGGGCATGGAGACGAAGACCAGTGTCGAGGCGGTAATGCCCTTGTCCGCCGGTCGATCTTCGTAGAGCGCGGCCAGCAGACCGAGGCCGACCGAGAGCGGTATGGCGATTACAGCAGACACGGCCGCGAGGAAAAGCGAATTGCCAAGCTGCCGCCCGATCAACTCACTGACCTCGCGGCCCGACAGCAGTGACCGGCCCAGATCGCCGTGCATAAAGCTCCAAAGCCAGTCGAGATAACGCAGGGCTGCCGGCCGGTCGAGTCCGAGCTGATCCCGGATCGCCTGCACCGCCTCGGGCGTCGCTTGCTGACCGAGCACGGCCTGGGCAACGTCGCCGGGCAGAATCTCCGTCCCCGCGAACACCAGAACGGAGACGATGAAGAGCGTGACCACGCCCGAAAGCAGGCGGCTCAGGATCAGCCGCGCCAGCGACCCACGCGCCATGCTTCAGGTTTCCAGCCAGACTCGCTCGACAGCCCGAAGGCCGGACATGTTGAACGACCCGGCGGGATAGAACCCTTTCACCTCGTCGCGCACGCCATCGATATTGTTGCGGAAGAAGGTGACGCAGGATCCACCGTCTTCGTGGATCATCAACTGGGCGTCGTGATAAAGCTGCTTGCGCTTGGCAAAATCGGTCTCGCCCCGCGCTTGGTCGATGATCTGGTCAAACTCCGGTCGCCGCCACATCGAGTCGTTCCAAGCGGCGGCGGAATGATACGCAGTGGTCAGCATGATGTCCGCCGTTGGTCGCCCGCCCCAGGCACCGATCATGAAGGGTTTCTTCAGCCAGACCTCTGACCAGAATCCCTCGGACGGTTCGCGGATGATATCGATCTTCAGCCCGGCCTTGCCCGCCGATTGCTGAAATGCGGCGGCGAACTCCTCTGATTTTGCCATCGCGACATTGTTGATCGAAAGCGGCAGCGTGCCGTCGAAACCCGATTGCTTGAGGTGGAAGGCCGCCTTGTCGGGATCGTACATGCGTTGTGGAATATCGGCGGCATGGAACGGGTCCTGCGGAGGGATCGGGTGATCGTTGCCGAGAACGCCGCCTTGCAGAAGGCCAAGGATCTGCTGCCGATCAACCGCATATTTTACGGCGAGCCGCAAATCCGGATTGTCGAACGGCGCCTTGTCGCAGTGCATCAGGATCGGACTGTGCCCACCGGAGGGATGGCTTTCGATATGCACGCCTTGCGTCTGCTCGATGAGTTGCATCGCTTGTTCGTCGATCTGCTGCGCCATGTGCAACTCGCCGGTGACGATACCGTTGATCCGCGCTGCACGATCTTCGACGAAGAGAATCTCAACCTCATCGACATGGGCCCGGTCTGCCTTCCAATAGTTCGGATTGCGTGTTGCGACCACAGACTCGCCGGGATTGTATTCGACCACCTGGTACGGGCCGGTAAAGACCCCTGCGGTGAAATCAGTCGCGCCCTCGGCCACGATCAGCATATGGAAGTCGCCGAAGAGGTACGGCAGATCAGCATTTGGGCGCGACAGCGATACCACAATCGCATCTGGCCCGTCGGTGCGGATATCCGTGATGTCACCGGTCAGGCCCTTGGCGCCTGACGTCGAATCCTCGCCCCGGTGCAGGTTCAGCGACCAGACGACGTCCGCCGAAGTCATGGCTTTTCCGTTGTGGAACGTCACGCCCTTGCGCAGGTTGAACCGCCACTCTGTGGCGTCAGCCGAGCTTTCCCAGCTTTCGGCCAGTTCACCGACGAGCTCACTGCCTTTTTCGATTTCGGTCAGGCAGTTGCCGACGGTGAAACCAACACAGGCATGACCTGAGGACGTGAAGGTGCGTGGATCGAGCGTATCGCTGACCGCACCGCCAGTCATGCCGACAACCAGTCGACCGCCCTTCACTGCTTGCGCGCGGGCCGGAAGCGCGCCCATACCGGCAGCTACCCACAACGCGCCGGTCGTCTTCACAAATCCGCGTCTCGTGAGGCCGGTTCTTGTCACCATACTCATCTCTTTCTCCCCGTTCTGGCAGTTCTGTTGATAAGTCGCTCGACAGCCTGTGTTTATTCTAGAGCATTTTAGTGCTTGTAGCTAATCAAATTGTATGGCGGCCTGCCACCTATCCCAGCGCGTTACGGCGTGAAAATGCGCGCCGCCCAAGCCGTGCCTCGCGATAGGATACTGCAAGCCCCGCCGCGAGGATCAGCACGATACCGGCCGAGGACAGCATGTCGGGAAGACTACTCCAGAATACAGCCCCCCAAATCACCGACATTGGCAGGGCGAGGTATTCGAAGGATGCGATAAGACTAGGCGGACCATCGCGGTAGGCCATTGTCATCATCACACCGCCAACCGCACTGATGACACCAAGAACGACGAAGAGGAATAAGTCGAATGGCGTCGGCCATATCCAACGGCGCAGAAGGAAATCTGCTGCCGCGTTTCCAGTTTCGCCAAAAGCGCCGCTGCCGAAGCAAAGCCCCACGATCATCGCAAAGATGTTGAGTGAGAGCTGACCGTAAAACGACATCGTCAACGCCGCATCGGTCCGTCCGATTTTCCGTGTAAGGATCTGGCTTAGCGCGTAGACGGTGGCGGACAGTACGGCAAGCAAGGCCGCGGCGGAATAACCCTCGCCGCCCGGACGCACGATCAACAGCACGCCGAAAAGGCCGACGGTGACCGCAAGCCAGCGCCACGGGCCGACCTTTTCGCGCAGAATGAATACAGAGAATACCGTGATCAGCAGAGGCGCGGAATAGTAGACCGCCGTGGCGTCGGCCAAGGGCAGCGCAGCCAACGCGGCGTATTGCGCTGCGTTGGCAGTGATCATCAAGCCTCCACGCAGGACATGCATACCAGGCCTTCGTGTGCGGAGCGCTTGAAACCCTCCCTTTGTTACCCGGATAAATATCGTGATCAGCACCAGCGCGACAGTGGAGCGCACGAGCATCATTTCATGCAACGGATAGGCGCCGCTCAGCAGTTTGAAGACGAGATCATTGACCGAGAAGGCAACGGACGCAGAGGCGACGAAAAGGATGGGGCGTAGTGTCGCGTCGGCCATGGTGGTTGCGGGCGCCGTCACATCAGCACCTGAGCTATTCCGTCGATGATCCGACTTTCGACCATCCGGAGTGGGATACGCGCAGGCGCGGCGAAAACCTCGCGCGATAGGACGGTAGCGGTCATCTTTATCCATCCGAGAGTTGCGGCAGCACCATTCCAAACGGAAATTGATAGTTTATCAATAGTAAATATATTGCCTAAAAGGCACCTGCGGCCGAGAATCCAAAGCAGGCTGGCACACTCTGGTCCCTGCCGGCACCGTGAGGTGTGCCGGGGCGCCCAGCCCGGGCATCGCATAATATCTGGCCCTGTCATTGATCCCGCTGGACAACTCAGGCAAGGGATGGGGA
Source organism: Alphaproteobacteria bacterium (assembly GCA_030429495.1). Lineage (GTDB taxonomy): Bacteria > Pseudomonadota > Alphaproteobacteria > Rhodobacterales > Rhodobacteraceae > Albidovulum. The sequence goes on from JAUIFH010000010.1 coordinate 77,032, forward strand.
AATCTCGGCTTTCGGTAGATGCGTACGGCAGATTCCCGTACGGCAACAATCTTGATCGTGCGCTTTGCGGCATGCAGCTAAGTGCTTCTGGCACAGATTCGCTGCGCTGAGCCCAGTCTGATGCTCTTTCAGGACGCCAATTATCCGTTCTTTCGTAAACCTGCTTCGCTTCATGGTCTGTCTCTGGTGTTGACGAACAGACTAACCTCAAATCGCGGAGGTTTCAGGGGAGTGGGTCACCGGGAACAGAGGAAATTTTGGGCCGAACAGGGTAGTTTTCAGCTAGTGTAGGGAAAGGGATTTCGTCCGAACGCCCGGCGGTGCGATCCAGCAAGCGAAAGCGCCGCCATGTCGCGGGTATCGACTGTTATGACGCCGGTTTCTGCTGACAGAGCCTGCTGACCCGTTTTGTCACAACACCCTCGAGGAGCCTCTCCGTCAGTGCTTGTTTCGGCTTGGTGCTCTCTACTTTTCCCGGGCAAGTCCAAAGCGATCCATTCGAAGAATTCACGCCGTATCCGGCTCCCATCAGCTTCCATTCCGCAGGAGTTCAAGTGCAGCGCCCGGCGCCCTGCCCGAAAACCGTGTCGCGCCAGATGCCAAATGGAGACTCGGGTCGTTTTTTTGGCAGATGTTTCGCCTGTGATTTCAAGTCTCTATGGAGCAGAACGCCTCGCATGTCGCGGAAAACACGCCACAATACGAGATGATAAAAATCCTTTAAAATCAATAGGGTATGTTGTGGCGGAGGAGCCAGTCTGGAGCTATCCCGTCTCTACGAAATTCCCTGCAAACAGGGAAATTAACAGGGTATTTCTGCTGTTTTCTGGTAATCAATGCTGGGATCGGCGAAAAACTCGACGACTATTCAACGCGTTATCCGGAATTTCCCTACCCACAGGAACAGGGAACTTTTTCGAGCCGAACAAGGTAATTTCTTCCTCGAGCAGGGAACTGGATCTCGGCGGCACGTAAGCGTCCATTTGCTACACACTTGTCGTTGTTGGCAGATTTCCGATTTTCTTGGCTTCACGATGTTGAAGCGAGAGGAGGTCGAGATGTCGGAGGGCGGGTACCGCCGGGCGCGGTATGGCGAAGCGTTCTGGCGGGCCCATCACGAAGCCTGGAAGCGCGGTGACCTGAATCAGCGGGATTATTGCGAGGTGCAGGGCCTGTCGCTGAAGGCGTTCGGGAACTGGCGGGCGAAGTTCATGGCCGAACCTGAGGCGCCGGTGCGCAAGTTGCTCTGGCGGCGCGGCGGCGCAAGTCACACCCTAGGTCACAACCAGAGTCACACTCTTGGTCACACCGCAGGTCACATGACTTATCCCAGTTCGGAGGTGCCCGAGGTGCCGGCCGTGCGTGACGGTCACCGCCGGCGTGTCAGCGATGTGCAGCGCGCCCGCATGCGCGGCGGAAGTTCTGGGAGGTGCATCAGGCCACCGGATTGCCCATTGCGCAGGAGGTCCTGCGCCGGATCGCGGCGCTCTATGCGATCGAGGCGGAGATCAGGGGCGGATCCGCCGCTGGCCGGCAGGCCGTGCGTGACCACCGTGCACGCCCGATCGTTGATGATCTGAAGCCCTGGCTGGACCTGCAGCTGCCACGCCTGCCACAGCGCAGCGGTCTTGCCGAGGCGATCCGCTATGCGCTCACCCGCTGGCCGGCGCTCTGCCGCTTCCTCGACGATGGCCGGATCGATCTCGACACCAATACGGTCGAACGTGCCATCCGTCCGGTCACGCTTGGGCGCAAGAACGCCCTCTTTTCCGGCTCCGATGGCGGCGCAGACAGATGGGCCACAATCACCACGCTGATCACCACCGCCAAACTCAACAATGTCGAACCGCAGGCCTGGATCACCGATGTCCTGCAGCGCATGACCGACGGCCATCCGATCAGCCGCGTCGATGATCTCTTGCCCTGGAACTGGCAGCACAGCTCGAACTGACGCCAGAACGTGTCAGGAATGGACGCTTACGAACTGGACCTCGGCGCCACGATCCTGCCGATGCAGACTTTCGGTGTCATTTGAGCGGCATCGTGCGCGATGGAATCTGCTATCGTGAAGGGGGCTCATAGAATGACGAACAACCTTACCGGGCCTCTGCGGCACCAGCGTTGGGTGTTTTTGTTCTGGCGCAGATGCGGGCCGAACCTGGTGGCACGACATACGGGCGGTCTCAGATCATGAACTGAAAATGATCTGAGACCGCCCCAATGCGACGCCGAGAAGATGCTTCGGATGGAAGACTCCGGCCGAGGCCTTCCGCGAAAAGATGATGGAGGAAATGGGCCAATGCCCGTGCCCTCAACGGCAATTGGAGGCGCGCTTCAGGTATCGCTTACGATCGTAGGCCTGCCCGCCGCCCCGGACGCCAGCACAGCGCCGTTTCCCGGGCAGGCCAGACAATCGCGGCGATTACTACACGAATATGAAATCCGCCTGGCTGAGCGCGGTGTGGTCGATGCCGACAAGAACAATGCGGTCGCCCGCACCGTAGTCAATCAAGGTGTTGCTTCCCGCTTGGGTAATCCCGAGATCGGTAAACGTCAAGCCTGCGAACTCGATCCGGTCCGCTCCCAGGCCGAAGTCCTCAATCTGATCGTCGCCATAACCGGGTTCAAAGACAAACACATCCGCCCCCGCATTGCCGGTCAGGATGTCGTTTCCGGCGCCGCCGTCGAGCACGTCGTCGCCCGCCTCGCCGTACAGAACGTCCGCATCCGCGTCGCCCCTGAGCGTGTCGTTGTCCGCACCGCCGTAAAGCGTGTCCGCATGCGCACCGCCCTCGAGAAGGTCGTTGCCGGTCCCGCCGACCAACGTATCATCACCGTTCGCCCCGATCAGGAGGTCGTTGTCATCCCCGCCGTTCAGCCAATCGCGCCCAGCCTCGCCATAGATGACGTCGTTGCCCGCTTCGCCGTAGAGGATGTCGTTGCCCGACGGACCGCCCCACATCGTGTCGTCGCCCGTACCGCCCCAGAGCACGTCATGGTCGTTGCCGCCGAGCATCCGGTCGTTGCCATTGCCGCCGTAAAGCGTGTCGTTGCCGATGCCGCCGGCGATATAGTCGAACCCGTCATCGCCGTAGAGAAGGTCGTTGCCGTCCTCGCCGAAGACCTCGTCGCTCTCGGTTCCGCCGCGCACCGTATCATCGTCCGTCCCGCCATAGAGCAGGTCCGCCCCGGCAGCCCCGATCAGCTGGTCGCGCCCCGCGCCGCCGATCACGAAGTCGTCGCCCGCCTCGCCCCAGAGGCTGTCATCGCCCGCGCCGCCATGCGACCAGTCGTTGCCGCCGCCGAGATAGAGCATGTCCGACCCGTCGCCGCCTTCCAGCGTGTCGTTGCCAAGACCGGCGATCAGCGTATCGGCCCCGTCGAGCCCCTCGAACCGGTTGTTCTGCGCATCGCCGGTGAAAATGTCGCCCTGCGCGGTGCCGCGCAGGTTCTCGATCCCCGACAGCGTGTCGGTTGCGCCGAACCCGTCCGTCGCGGCCCCGGTATTGAGGTTCACCGTGACCCCGCCAAGACCGCCCGCCGCCGCGTCGCCGTCGTAATAGACCCAGTCGATCCCAGCGCCGCCTGAAAGCGTGTCCGCACCGGCGAGGCCCTCAAGGATGTTGTTCCCTCCGTCGCCCGTCAGGCTGTCGGCAAAGGCCGAACCGCGCACGCCCTCGAATCCGGTCAGCGTGTCGCTGCCATAGGCGCCCGCGACCGCCGTCCCGGCGACCAGATCGACCACGACCGCCTCGCTGGCGCTGGCGTAGGAGGCGATGTCGGTTCCCAGCCCGCCATCCAGCGTGTCGTTGCCTGCGCCACCATCGACCGTGTCATTGCCAAGCCCGGCCGCGATCGTGTCGTCGCCGCCCATCCCTTCAAGGATGTTGGCTTCCGAATCACCGTTCAGCAGGTTTGCGCCCAAATTTCCTATCACGTTTTCGACACCGGAAATCTGTGCATCAAACCCCCCGCCGCTAACAGATCCGATGGACAGATCAACGGTCACGCCTTGTGTGGTGAACCCCAAATCAAGTGTATCATTGCCCGTGCCACCATCGATAGTGTCACGACCAAGCCCAGCCCTTATCCGATCGTCACCGCCGCCTCCAACGATCAAATCGGCTTCGGCACTCACATCGTACATATAGTCGTCACCGTCCCCACCGTCCAAAGTGTCCGCGCCGTAACCATCTGTAACAATATCGTTTCCAAACCCTGCAAAAATAACGTCGTCACCAACATTACCGTCGAGCCAATTGTCGTTGCTGTCGCCAATCAACGTATCATTGCCGTCGGCGGCCCAAACATTCTCGATGTCTACAAGGTATTCTTCGGGCAATACTGTGCCGTAGCTCACTAGCCCGAGATTCAGGTCGACAAGTGCACTACTGACAACGCCGTTGGTTGACGCATATTCTAGTTCAAGCGTATCAACCCCGGCTCCACCATCAAAAAAGTCTTTCCCAGCGCCGCCGGAGAGAGAATCGTCGCCGTCGCCACCGATCAGGGTGTCATTCCCGCCGCCGCCTGACACAATATCATCGCCCGCGCCGCCAGAGATGAGATCATCACCGGCGCTTCCGCTTAGTCGATCATCACCACCATTTCCGTAGATAGTATCATTTCCAGTACCGGACTGGATCGTATCATTGCCATCTTCTCCAAATGCGATACCGTTACCTGCGCTTAGGCCAATCCAGTCAGCACCCTCTCCTCCGGAAACTACGTCATCGCCACCGTTGCCGTGGATGGTGTCGTCGCCAAGGCCGCCGAGTATCACTTCGCCCAAATTGGTTCCATTCAGGCTATCATTTCCCTGACTGCTTGCGGTACGTAGAGCGGCGACATACAACCATGCGTCCAGCGAAACATCCTCAAGTATTACCGCGTCGTCCGCGCCGAACATGATGAAAGTATCGCCATTGATCTCCTCTATCGCGACACCGACCGGCGGCGCGTTCGGGTCGATAAGAACCTCATCAACCACAATTGCGGAGCGCGAAATATTGAAGTTGGCAACCCGAGTTGCTTCGGCAGCCCCCGGGTTCGTCATAACAATGACTACATTATTGATCATGTGCAAAGCGTGCGGATTGCTGTCGATCCCATCTACGACTAGCGTCACTTCGGCAGTCTTCTCAACTGCCGAAATGTCTGCCGCGGTGTACGTAAAGCTCTCAGTGGCGGTTTCACCGCCATCCATCCATGCGTAGGCGCCTGCCTGATCAAACTTCAACTGACCGTTTGGTAGTACTGTCAGCGTGGCTCCGCTTGCGAGCCGTATTACTTCCCCCACAACAACGGCTGATCCATTCACTTTCGTAATCTGCAAAGGGTTACTTCCGAACGGAAGGTCGTTTGCAATAACGTCAATATTCGTATCAGCTCCTTCGGGAGCCCGGAAGTAGTCATCAATTACACCGAACTCGGTCTGCAGCGGCCCTGCTATTTCTGCGTAGGCGAGTGTGGCATCGTTAAACTGTATTAGCTCCACGTCATCGTAAATTATGAACGTGCCGTCGTCCATTTGCCATGTATGGCCGGGTACGGTTGTATCGACCGTACCCCTGATTCCGCCTTCAAAATACTCAAACGTTACTGCGCTACTATCCGCATCAATGCGTGCGGTATCAATTCCGGAGCCCCCGAATATAGCGTCGTCTCCTTGGCCTCCCAGCAATACGTCATTGCCGCCTCCGCCAAATAGAGTGTCGTCGCCGTCACCGCCGTTTACAATATTGTCTTGGTCGTCACCGTACACGACATCGTTAGCCGCGCCAGCCGTCACATTTTCGAAGTTTGAAATCGTTAAATACGAGTCTTCAGCACCAATAGTAGCGCGCCCCGCCACCATATCTACAACAAGACCGTTCTCAGGAGTGGTGAACTCTATTGTATCTTCGCCGCTTTCCCCGTCATAGTAGCCGGTACCACTCTCCCAAGTCGTAACCCAACCTTGGCCGGACACAAATACTGTCGACGACTTTCCGTCAACGACTATGGTATCGTCGCCCGCCCCGCCAGAAACCTGGTTGAAGCCAGTCCCGCCTTTAATCGTGTCGGCTCCGGCCCCTCCATCAATCAGGTCGTCACCCTTGTCGGTCGTTATTTCGTCATCGCCAAGACCGCCGAATACGGAATCCCCGCCTCCCCAGCCGTAGATTTTGTCGTCGCCGTCGCCCCCGTCGATCCTGTTCGCGTTGCTGTCGCCAACCAGTAGGTCGTCATAGCCACTGCCTTCGAGGTTTTCGATCGAGATCAGAACGTCACCGACCGCATCACCGGCTCGGAATAGATCATCGGCAAGGCGGATGCCGACTGCGGAAGACGCGTCAGAGTAGCTTGCGGTGTCACTTCCCGCCCCACCGTCGAGCGTATCTGACCCAACGCCGCCCGCTAATATGTCACTTCCTCCCAGGGCAATAAGAAGGTCGTTCCCGCCAAGCCCGTTCAGTCGTTCGGATGCGTTGCTTCCATCCATCCGATCGTCACCGTTCGTACCATCGTCGGTTTTCTCGGGCACAGCCCGCTCTTCATCGAGAGCGTCTCTCGCATCGAAAGCTGTTGCGCTGAGTCCGGTATTATTCAGCGAGTACTGTCCGGTTGCCGGATCGAACACGAGCGGCATGAGACCCAACAACCCGTCATCAAAAACAAGATCAAACGGCGAAACGACATTAGCCGTGGGCAGGATCGGCCCGCCGTCCATTGGCTGCGTGTATGAGCCGACAACATTTTCGATGGTCAGACTGCTTCCCGTTTCGTTGACGATGATCTCGACTGACCCGCTGATGTTGTAGACGTTGATGACCTGGCGAACCGGGTCGAGGGACCAGTGCGCAAAGGCTGGATCCCACGCAAACACCGTACTGCTGTGAAAGACCGGATTCCCGAAGGAATAGTTCACCGTCACGTCGTCGCGGCTCAGCCCCTCGAAAATGACGCGGTCAATGCCGTGACCCGTCTGTGAGATCAGATCATGACCGAAGTACGTGTCCGGATCCGCGGCATCTTCAGACAGAATTATCGTCAGATCATCGGTCGCGAGGTTCGTGTTCTCGACGCGATCAGTCACTAGGTAGACATCATCACCGGCCCCGCCTTCGAAAACGTCGACCCCTCCCGAGTGCACGAGCACGTCCGAGCCCGCGCCACCAAGTATGGTATCGTAACTTGCGCCGTCGTATCCTAGGAAGCTCGCGTCAAAATTGTCTTCGCTGACGACCCACGGCGTCGGGCTTCCATTGTCGAAGATGATGTCGGCGCCATCTCCGCCCTCGATACTGTCGCTTCCGATGCCGCCATAGATATCGTTGTGGCCGTGACTGCCGCCATTCACGGTATCGAGACCGGATGCGCCAATGATCGTATCGTCACCCGCGCCGCCGACCATGGTGTCTGCGCCGTCACCATCGATGATCGTGTCGTCACCGAACTGCCCTGAGTTTTCACCAAGGCCGTCCGCAATCAGAAGATCGTCGCCAGCTCCGCCAAGTATGGAATCGTTGCCCAGCCCGCCAAGCACAACATCACGCCCACCGCCGGCGTCGATGGTGTCGTCTCCGGTTCCCGACATGAACAACTCGTTGTCGTTAGTCCCGACAATCTCCTCAGAATCCCAGGTACTCAGGATCGCGAGTGTCATGTTGGACGCGCCACTGCCGACTGCGGATTGATAGTCGTCAAGGTGCGTCGGCTCGCCACCATTCCCTAGGGAGAAGGCAGCACCGTTCAGATATTGCAGGACTCCATAGGGATCCAGCCAGCCTCTATCCGAGTTTCCTTCCCCGTAGAGAGATTCAAACATCGCCGGAAGGTCTAGATCAGCGAAAGCATCCAGCGCTGCTTGTGAACTGCCGCTGATTGGCTGCTCGAAACCGCCGAAGTGGAATTGGTTGGCGAGCGCCGATACGATCCATTCGATGATCGACTGCGGGGCGGTCGTCTTGGGGCCGGATGGGTCCTTGTTCAGATCCCAAAGCTGCGGCGAAAGATCCAGGTACATGACATCGGCATTCGTCGACTCTGTCAGTGGTTGCGTTCCGTCTTGAAGAATCCCTTCGTCGGAAAACCTCACAACACCTTTCCGGGCCTGCGGAAAGTCATTGCTTTCAAGCTTCCGCAACGCCATTTCGGCGGCGAATTGTACGATTGTATCGACTAAGGCCTGAGGGAGTTCGCCCTGCAGATTCGACGTTTCAAAGAGTCCGGCGCCGACGCCTGGAAGAGATTGGGGACTGCTACCGACAAGTGATCCCAGCGCCGCGAGGTCGTTGAACAGGGCCCGAATGCCAGTGTCACCAAATACAAGACCCGTGTCTAGGGCAGAATAGGCAATCACAGACTGCATGAGCTTGTATGTGTCGTTGGTGGTGCCGTAGCCGGCGGCTGCGGCAATCTTGTCCGAGTAGAAAGCGTTGAAAAACTCGTCGAGCAGATGTGGCTCCCAAGCCGCGCTGAAAGCCTTATTGCCGCTCGGATCGAGGTTGTCCGAGAACATCTTGGCAATGAGGAGTGGTTGCCAGTGCAATTCGACATTCCCGGGGAATACGCTTCCCACGTCGCCGAACACGCCGGACCATATACCAGGAGCAGCGGCAATATTCGCCAGACGGCCTGCCACGCCTACGTCGTTCAAGCTTGATGTCTGTCCACCGCGCAGCAGCTCAAGAACTTCTCCTGGAACATACCAACCCGTTATCTGACTGGTTGAAACAGGTTCTGTCGGTGCCGCACCCTCAAAGAAGGTATCCTGGTATTCGTTCCTCTGAGTTATCAGGTCGGCAAGAGCAGCATCATATGGAGCGCCGCTGGTTGCGCCGGTCTGGTATTCCGCCAGCGAAGCAAGTTCGGCATCTGTTCGGCTCGCGATCTGATAGGCATTGTCCGCCGCCTGCTCGAACGGCATGTTGTCGAATACATAAGCGGTATCACCAGTGAGGGCAGCCACGAATCCGGCCAGACCACCGCCAAGAGAATGGCCTGTGAGAGTGATTTCAGAGGTCGGATACTGATCTTTTACAGCGTAGTAGAACTCGGCGGCAAGCTTTGCCTGTGAACTCAGCAATCCTGCCCCGGTGGTCCAGCCGGTCAGAGGATCGACGGCGAAGCTGTCTGTTCCGCGATAGGAAATCACGATGCCGGTGGCGGTCTGGTACGCGACCGCGTAGAAGCTGGCGGATTGCCACTCTAGATAGTCTGTCTGGCCTATACCAAATGCCGAGCGGTTTATGACCGAAGCGGACCCGATTTGTCCGGACTCTCCAATTCCATCTGTGCCGTTGCCAATGCCCGCGCCGTAGCCACGATTGTAGGCATCCAGAGCTAGGAGCGAGTGAAATAACTCATTCGAAATAGTCATCTAGTTCGATCCTTCTCTGCTGGCGCGCAGTGTCCGCCAATCTAAGAAATCACTTGGCATTAGTGTCTGTTCAACCGACTGCTCCCCGACTAGGCGGGGTTGTTTCTCAGGTGGAATGATAAATTCCGCGGACTTTATCCACCCCAATACCGCCTCCACCTTCCCCTCCGTCACCGGCTCGTCCGTCACCTCCAGCGTGATCGCTTTCAGCCGCACGCCCGGCCCGAAGCTCACCGCCAGATCGCCCGGCTCGACCAGTTTCACACTCGCCGGGTCAACGACATCGGTAAAAGTCACCATCAGCGGGTACTGATACTCCGGCACCGCGATCACCCCCGCCGCCCGGTCGCGCTTGTCGCGCACCTCGTCGAAGAGGTCGGGGTTTATCACCCGGCCTTCGCGCCCGGCAATCGAGGCCGGTGCAACGGACCCCATGTATTCCGTCGTGCCGGCCCCCTTCAGCAGCGCGAAGAGATACTGCCCCGGCGTGACTTCGACCACCACCGCCTCGCCCGTGACGCTGTAGTGCCAGCCCATACCCTCGAAGCGGACAAGTTGCTCCTGCCAGCTCACCGTGCTGACCGACGATCCCGAGACCTCGCCCGCAGGCGTCTCCACCGTCACAGTCATCTTCTGCCGCCACTCGAAGCGTTCCTTGCAGCCTGCGAGCAGGAAGGGCAGCAACAGCGCTATCGTGATCGTCCAGCGGTTTGTCATCGTCGGAACCCCCTTCAAGCGTCGCCGCAATGAGCGGCCAGACGCGTGCGACCGGCTGTCGAGCCGAACGCAATTTGACCCGTCAAGGCCACATTTTTGAGTTGTGGTAGTTATCCTCTATCCCGTTCAGGTTATGGGCGGTTCAGCAATGTGTCAAAGCATGCCTGATCAGCCATCACCCGGCAATATACTGAAAATGAACGGTTTTATTACGAGGTATGGATTTCCTTACCCGCCGCGTCAGTTTGACCGGGGGCGTGCTTGGAGGCGAAATGGTCAAAGCGTCACGCATTCGTATACTGTTCAACTCCGCTCTATTTATCGTTCCCGATCGCACAACTGAACCGGCTCAACTGTTGTATCAAGTCCCGCAAGTGCAATCCTCTTCAGCATGCCCATACCTTCAACCCCGATATCGGCGCGGCGCAGGTGGGGTTGAGAATTTGTTTCCCAAGCTTCGAGTTTGTTGCGCAAGCCGAGTAAAGGGCGGACTTCCCTTTGCCTCAATGCTGCTGCGCCGGCCTTGTTGCGCAAATCGGGGTCTGACCGCATTTCCCCTTTCCCCGGACGGATTTATCCTGCGGCCTTTGTGATCGGTATGCCGAGCGCGGTGTAGCCGTTGAGGACGGCGATGCGGACCTGAAGCTCGGCGACCTGGCGCTCGAAGTCGCGGGCCATGAGGGATTGGCCGAGCAGTTTGATGCAATTCATCTTGCTCTCGACGCGGCTTCGGTGGTGGTAGCCAGTCCATCTTCGCCAGAGGGCGGGACCCAGACCCGACAAGCGCGGGGACCACAGGAGACGCAGCACCGTGGGGCGGATCGAGTGTGGAGATGGGGAGGACGGCGAACCCGTCGGGGCCCATCGAGCCGGCCCAAATGGTCGGCGGCGTGCTGGCATGCTTGCCTGCGCGTGGATGATAAACTGGGGAGGCCGCGAAGCGCGGCGTGGCCTCCCTTTTTCCCTATTAAGACGCCCTGACGCTGCTGCGACCGCGGTAGCATACAGCCCACGCAGGCACCGTCATGTCGCGGTTATCGGTTGCTAGAGTGGCAGTCACTATCGACAGAGCCCGCTGAACCCGTTTGTCGCAGATCAGACGAAATGCCTCTCCGTCAGGCTTAGTTTCGGCGTGGCTTTGCTGGGGCGGGTCGGTCACCGCCCGAAATCTTTGCTTTCCCGAGACATGTCGGATAGCGGACGCAACCGAGAAAACTGCCATAGCGGCCGCTTCGTTCGACCAACCAGCCATCCTCACATTCGGGGCAAGTTGGATAGCTGGCACCGCAGCTACATCGAACCTCGGTCGCCCCGTCCGCGCGGCGTGGCAGAGCGGTGCCGCAACATGGACAAGCAGGCAGCAAGTTTCCGCAGTGCTGGAGATGCTCGCAGCGATACCAGATGCGGCCGTCCTTTCCAGTCACGCCCAGAAGCCGCCCGCCGCATTCGCCGCAGACATGGGTTTCCGGCTCGGTTTCTGAGGCTGGCGCAATTCCATAGGCGGGGTCTTTCCGAAGTTCAGTGACAAAGGATGAGGGCCGAGCGTTCGAAGCAAGGATTGTCAGCGTGTGGCGCGCCCGGGTCATTGCAACGTACATCACGCGCCGCTCTTCGGCGTTTTGAAACACCTCATCCTCGGGCGACACCAGAGACAGAAGGGGATCGTCGACGATCTCGGAAGGGAACCCCGCGCGACCGCTGTCGGCATTCAGCAGGATGACATGGTCAGCCTCCAGCCCCTTGGAGGCATGGATGGTCTTGAAGCTGATCTTAAGCTGGGGGAAGCGCCGCCGCAGATCCGACAGGTTTGGCTCGACGAAGCGGTAGCGGCCGAGAAGCAGGACAGTCGCGGGATTTGCCTCCGGCGCCATAGCGGCTGAAAGGGAGGCAAGCACCTCGTTCAGTTTCCCCTCGTCCTCGCCCTTGGATACGGACACGATCCTGATCGCCGGTTCGGTGGCGGTCCCGGCCGGGACGATCTGCTTCTCGATCTGCGCAGGGTTCCGCAGAACGAAGGTTCGGGCGGCGAAGGCAATCTGGTCGACCGAACGGAAGGTGCGACCGAGATCGACGGTCCTGTGCACACCTGCCTCGCCATCGAAGCTGCCGCCGAACTCCCGCCCAAAATGGCGCATCAGATGGATGTCAGACCCGGCGAAGCGG
>JAUIFH010000011.1 GCA_030429495.1 Alphaproteobacteria bacterium
GGCGTCGCCGTCGGCACGCCCACCGGCCTCGTCGTGCCGGTGGTGCGCGACGCCGACCAGATGAGCTTTGCCGCGATCGAAAAGAAGATCGGTGAACTGGGCCTGCGCGCACGCGACGGGAAACTGTCGATGGCCGAAATGCAGGGCGGTTCCTTCACCATCTCGAACGGCGGCGTCTATGGCTCGCTCATGTCCTCGCCGATCCTCAACCCGCCGCAGTCGGGCATCCTCGGCATGCACAAGATCCAGGACCGCCCGGTGGTCGTGAACGGCCAGATCGTCATCCGCCCGATGATGTACCTGGCATTGAGCTACGACCACCGCATCGTCGACGGAAAGGGCGCGGTGACCTTCCTCGTCCGGGTCAAGGAGGCATTGGAGGACCCGAGAAGGCTGCTGATGGATCTGTGAGGAATGATGCGTGGCGCGATCATTTTCATGCTTCTCGCGGCTTTGGTGTGGTTTGGATCTGTGATCGTCAGGTTGGAAAACACGCGCTACGCATACTCACTAGGAATGTGTAGTGAGTTCGAGCCCGGTAAAGTGCTCGAGAAACAAATGTGCCTGGACAACGTGCAAACTCGTACGAATTGGGCTTGGCATCTTTACTATGCGCTATTCAAGCGCTGACAACTGGCGAGAACAGATGCCGTCGCCAGAGTCGGAAGAACCTTCGGGAGATACCCATGTCCAGCGAACTGAACATCCTCGCGCTTTACGGGCTCTACACCGCCCTTATCCTGATCCTGAAGGTGACGGGCGCGACCGGCCAGCTCGGCATGGGCTACCTCATGTCTGCTCGCGACGAACACCGCACCCTCACCGGAATCACCGCCCGCCTCGATCGGGCGCTGACGAACGCTGTCACCGCGATGGCGCTCTTCGCCCCCGCCATCCTGATCCTTGCCCTCAAGGACGGGTTCAGCCCCGCGACGCTCACCGCCGCGCAGGCTTTCCTTATCGCGCGCGTCCTCTACGTTCCGGCCTACGGGCTCGGTATCACCGGCATCCGCACACTTCTCTGGCTCATCGGCTTCGCCGCGACCGTGTTCCTCTACATCATCGCCCTGATGGCCGCATGACTTCTTCTGTTCGAAAATACTCTCGGGGGGAGCGCACCCCGGACCCGGTCCGGGGTGCGGCGGGGGGCAGACAGCCCCCCGACCGCCGGTGCCGTGGTGCGACGTCCGTAGTTACGGATGTACTACGGAAAACCGACGCACAACCGACCGAGACCCCACGCCACATTTCTGAAGGAGACCCCCATGGCTGAGTTCGACGTGATCGTGATCGGGGCCGGCCCCGGCGGCTATGTCTGCGCCATCCGCTGCGCCCAGCTCGGGCTGAAAACCGCCGTCGTTGAGGGGCGCGAAACCCTCGGCGGCACCTGCCTCAACGTGGGCTGCATCCCCTCGAAAGCGCTCCTCCATGCCAGCCACTCGCTCCACGAGGCCGAGCATAACTTCGCCAAGATGGGCCTCAAGGGAAAGGCCCCCTCGGTCGACTGGAAACAGATGCTCGCGTACAAGGACGAGGTCATCGGACAGAACACAAAGGGCATCGAATTCCTGTTCAAGAAGAACAAGATAACCTGGCTGAAAGGCTGGGGCACGATCCCCGAAGCGGGCAAGGTCAAGGTCGGCGACGAGGTGCATGAGGCGAAGAATATCGTCATCGCCACGGGGTCCGAACCCTCCTCTCTTCCCGGCGTCACGGTCGACGAAAAGACCGTCGTCACCTCCACCGGCGCCTTGGAACTGGGCAAGATCCCGAAGGAAATGGTTGTGATCGGGGCGGGCGTGATCGGTCTTGAACTCGGTTCCGTCTATGCCCGCCTTGGCACCAAGGTGACGGTCGTCGAATTCCTCGACGCGATCACCCCGGGCATGGATGGCGAGGTGCAGAAGACCTTCCAGAGATTGCTGAAAAGACAAGGGCTTGACTTCATCATGGGCGCCGCCGTCCAGGGCGCGAGCGTGAAGGGGGGCAAGGCGAAAGTGACCTACAAGCTCCGCAAGGACGACAGTGAGGGAACGCTCGACGCCGACTGCGTTTTGGTCGCCACCGGGCGTAAACCCTATACCGATGGCCTCGGCCTCGAGGCGCTTGGCGTCGAGATGGAGAAGCGCGGGCAGGTGAAGACCGACGCCCACTGGCAGACCAACGTCAAGGGCATCTACGCCATCGGGGATGCTATCGTGGGCCCGATGCTGGCCCACAAGGCCGAAGATGAGGGCATGGCGGTCGCCGAGGTCCTCGCCGGCAGGCACGGCCACGTTAACTACAACGTCATCCCCGGGGTGATATATACCGCCCCCGAGGTCGCCACCGTCGGCAAGACCGAGGAACAGTTGAAGGAAGAGGGCCGCACCTACAAGGTCGGCAAGTTCGCCTTCATGGGCAATGGCCGCGCCAAGGCGGTGTTCCAGGGTGACGGCTTCGTCAAACTGCTCGCCGACAAGGAAACCGACCGCATCCTCGGCGCCCATATCATCGGACCCGCAGCGGGCGAGCTGATCCACGAGATCTGCGTCGGTATGGAATTCGGCGCGGCTGCCGAAGACATCGCCCTGACCTGCCACGCCCATCCGACCTTCTCGGAAGCGGTGCGCGAGGCCGCGCTGGCGTGCGGGGATGGCCCGATCCACTCCTGATCGCGGGTCGGAGCAGAAGAAAGCCCCGCCCGGCGGGCGGGGCCACCGTTCAGGATTTCAGGGCCAGAAGCGCAACCGCCAGGTCGGCGTCGGTCTTGCCCGACGCCGCAGCAATCTCTCGCAGCGACTGGCCGGGAAGATCCGTCAGCATTCCCGATGCCCGCAATTGTTCCATAAGGGTTTCATGCGTTACCCCGAACAGGTCGGCCACGGTTTCCGGCGAGGCGGCGAGAACCTGTTGCGCGATCTGGAACTGCGGTGGCCCGCCCCGCCCCTCGCCCTCGCCCGCTGGCAAGAAGAAGACGGCAGAGGCCGCGACCGACAGCGCCAGGGCAACCGCCATCGGCACGCGTCTGAAATAGCCGGTCATCGCCCGCCAGTTCTTCCAGATATGAAGAACGAACGGGACGATCAGAACCATGCTCAGCCACTCATGCATCCCGTGGAATGCAGACGGTCCGATATGGAAGAAAAGTGCCACGCCGGAGACGAGCGACACGAGAAAAAGCCCGGTGATGAGCGGCGTGGCGTAGCGGTTCAGAAGACTTGGCATGGGATGATCCTGAATGAAGGCCGGACAGTGTCCGCACCTTCCTTCCACGCCCGCCACGCGCCTATCCGTCGGCCGCTCCGGATCTTTTTTGCAACCGCGGTAAGCGGGTCGGCGACTACGGTGTGATCTTCTCGGGCACCAGCGCCAGCGCCTCATCCTGCCGCAGGGACGCGAAAAGCGGCCAGCCGGCAGCGGTGAATTCGCGCGCATCGGTGAAACTGAATTGATCGTAGAAGGTCTTTACCCCGAACGTGTCGATCCCCATTTCCGTATAGCGGTGGAGGATCTCGTCATAGTTCTCCTCAAGAACCCGGTTGTCGGGCGAAAGGCCGGAGACGAGGACCAGCCCCGTCGGCGCGCAGTCCAGCACGGTGACAGTAAGGTCCGGTCGGTATTCCTTCAGGATCGGGATCAGTTTCCAGACATCGCCGGTCCAGGCGCCCTTCGGCAGATTGTCGAGATCGCGGGAAGTCATCTCGACCGAGAACGGGCAGCAATCATGCAGGGCGATGACGCCGTCGGGCCGCGAATTGCGTTCGGTGTTGATGAAGTCACGCAAAAGAAACTCGAAAAGATGCATCCCGTCCAGGAACGAAAACGAGAAGCGAATCCCAAGTTTCTCGATAAAGCCCTCGCGGAAGAAGTCGTCGCTGGTCATCTGGAAGACATGCAGGGCGGGCTTGGAGCCGATCACGTTCGTCTCGACCCGAAAATACGGGTCCACCGCGATGGTACGGCTTCTTACCGGGGCAAAGGACGCCCCCGTGCGGCACCCGACCTCCAGATACCAGTCGAAGAGATGCCGGGCATGCAGCCGGCCGAGGAATTTCCGGTACCGCATCCCCTCAACCTTGGTGAGTTCCATCCTGAATCGTCCTTCTCTTCGCGCCGTCTTGCGTTGCTCAGGCAGCCCTAAGTTGCGATGTGGCGCAACCCTTGCGTGACATCGGTCCGGATCGCAAGGCGAAGCGCCGGTTCGTCGCCGGCCTTCAACGCGGCAATGATCATCCGGTGGTGTTGCGGCGGCTCTGACCGGGCAATCCGCGTGTAAAGCGATCGCATCGTCGGGCCAAGCTGGAGCCAGACCGTCTCGGCGACAGCGAGCATTGCGGGCGCCTGCGCACGTAGATAAAGCGTCCGGTGAAATTCCAGATTGGTGCGGATATAGGCCACCGCGTCGCGCTTCACTGCCGCCTCGGCATTGGCCATGTTGATCGCCTGAAGGCGCTCAATCAGCGCTATATGCGCGCGCGGCAATGCACGTGTGGCAAGTTCGGTCTCGATCAGCGCACGCAGGGTCGCAAGTTCCTCGATCCGCTCGGTCGACAGGTCCGGCGTCGATACCCGGCCCGAGGCGGAGAGCGTCAGCGCCCCCTCTGCCGAGAGCCGCCGCAGTGCTTCCCGCGCCGGTGTCATCGAGACGCCATAGCTCCGCGCCAGCCCGCGCAGTGTCAGGGCCTGGCCGGGCGCAAGTTCGCCATGCATGATCTGCTGGCGCAGCGACCGGTAGAGCCGGTCATGCGCCGCGATCCCTGTATCGGTTGCGCGCGGGGTGTTCAGCATGGGCGATTGTGATCACACGGCCGGATCGAGGTCAATTGCATCGGCACCCGACCGTCATCCGCCGAAATCCACCCGATGCAGCGCCGGTCCGTGCGTCCTGAGCCAGCGCCGATGCCGGCTATAGTCCGGCATCAGCCCCTCGACCACCGCCCAGAATGCCGGCGAATGGTTCATCTCGACCAGATGGGCCACCTCATGCGCCGCGACGTAGTCGAGCACTTCGGGCGGCGCCATGATCAGACGCCATGAATACATGAGCCGGCCATCGGCCGTGCACGACCCCCAGCGCGACCGTGTGTCGCGCAACGTGATTCGGGAAAACCGCCGGCCCAGCGCCACGGCATGGCTTTCGCTTGCCGTCAGAAGCCGCTGGCGGGCCGCAAGTTTCAGGAAGGCCAGGACCCGCGGTGCAACCCGGTCGGCGCCGGCCGGAACAACCAGGCGGTCGCCCTCGACCCGCGCTGCCCGCACCTGCGCCTCCGCTATCCGCAAGGCGCGGCCCTCGAACCGGATCTCGCCACCGGCGACGACCGTCTCGCGCCCCGCCGCGTCCCGCAGCATCCGCCGAACCCACTCGGCCTTTTCCGCAGCGAAGGCGAGCGCCTCGCGCTCCTTCGCGCGGGCCGGCATCGACAGCGTCACCCGACCGTCGAGCCGCGATACGCGCAGCGAAAACCGCCGCGCCCGTGCCGTACGGCGAAGCGTGATTTCGACCGGCGGCTCTCCGGGCAGGACGTGCTGGCTCATGTGGACCCTCCGGGGCCGAGATTACCGCCCTTGGCGGCGGGGAAAAGGACAAAGCGGTAGACCGCGCACGATGCTGCCGAAAGCCTTTGACAGCCCCGTGCACTTGTGGCAGTTGGCACCGACTCTCGAACAGACGTGCACGGAAGGAGTTTTCCATGCCCAAGGACGAATGGGGCGTCAAGCGCCTCTGCCCGCATTGCGCCAGCCGTTTCTACGACCTGCAGCGCGACCCGATGACCTGCCCCGAATGCGGGCACACCTTCACGGCGGAAAGCCTGGTCTCCGGCCGCGGCCGGACACTGGTCAGCGACAAGACGGCGGCAAAATCCCGTGACCTCGATGTCGACGACATGTCCGACGACGCGGTTCTCGACGACGACAGCAACGATTCCGATCTCGACGACGACCTCCTTGAAGATGACGAGGATGACGATGTTTCGCTCGACGACATCGCGGATGTCGCAGGCAACGATGATGATAGCTGAGCGATCACAGGCCGGATGATTCCGGTCCGTGGCGGTTCCGAACGGGCGCGGCACGACCGCGCCCGTTTCCGTTTCCGGCCCTGCCGCGGCCATCCGGCCGATCTTTCATAAACACCCACTTTTCGCTTGCGCCCGCTTTCCGCCTTGCCTATATCGCCCGTCACGCGGGCGGCGACGCCCGGACCTCCGGTGGGGCCATAGCTCAGTTGGGAGAGCGCTTGAATGGCATTCAAGAGGTCAGGGGTTCGACTCCCCTTGGCTCCACCAATTCTCGTACTGTCCGTCGTCAGATGATCTGGGACAGGAGGGGTTTCCTAAACGGAGAATTCGAACGAGAAAGGTTCGAATTCTGATTCAACGCAAGCTCGAAACTCCGTGGGCGACAGCGGATCGGTGCTGCAACCGGCGTGCCGGGGCTCGGGGGCGTGACGCTGGCGGACAGCGCGGCCGTACCGGCATCTACCAGCCCCCGAACGCAGCAACTTTGGTATCGTCCACGCGCCCCGAACAGGCATCGTCGATTGCCTGCGCAAGGATTGTTGCGCCGTTCTCGGCCTGTCTTTCGGACAGGATCAGCGGCGGTGTCAGTTCGATCACGTTCGACCCCGTTCCTACATAGTAAGCAATGACGCCATGCTCCCAAGCGCGGTAGACTGCGCGGCGGGCAAGAAGGGCGGCTGCCCCCCCTTTCTCGTCGACAAGTTCTATCCCGATCGCGAGTCCCCTGCCGCGAATATCCCCGACATGGAAATTGCCGTGCAAGGCCGCCCGCAAGCAGGCAATCAGACGGCTCCCGCTCCTCGCGGCATTCTCCGCCAGACCATCTCTCTCGATCACGTCCAGAACCGCGAGTGCCGCGCTGGCCGAAATCGGATTCCCGTGCGTCGTCTGCATCGAGAAGGCAGTGGCATGGTTCAGGATCGCTTTCGGGCCGACCGCCGCCGAAACCGGGATCCCGCCGCCAAGCCCCTTGCCGAAAACCACTATATCGGGTGTCCAGTCGTCGTGTTCGAACGCGTGCATCCGCCCCGTGCGGCCCAACCCGACCTTCACTTCGTCGCAGACCGTGAGTATCCCGTACTTGGCGCAAAGGGCGGCAAGCCCTTTCAAGAAGCCGGCAGGAGGGATCAGCAATCCGCCGTCAGCCTGGACAGGCTCGATGAAGAACGCCGCGACCTCATCGCCCGGGCTGGTAGTGCGCAGCAGCCCGGCAATATGCTCAAGCAGCGCAGCGCCGCTTGGATCGGCTGCAAAAGGACGAAGCGGATCGGGAAATGGCACCGCCGTGACCCCTCCGTCACGCGCGGCGTGGGCCTGGACCGGGTGTGCGGAGACGGCCATCGATCCTTCGGTGCCACCGTGGTAGGCGCCGATGAAAGAGATGATGCGGGGACGCCCGGTCGCAGCCACAACAGACCGCGCTACGGTTTCGTTGGCGTCACTTCCCGAATGCCCGAGCCAGACGCACCGATCATGCCCGCCGGGCGTGATCCGAAGCAACCGTTCGCCAAGCTCGACCGCCGGAGCGATGGCTGATGACAGGCCCGTCGCACCAGCCTGCGTTCTCAGCGCCTCGTATACGCGCGAAACCCATTCCGGATGCGCGTAGCCAAGGCTCGCGGCCCCCCAGCTTGCGGCCAGATCCAGAAACTCCCGTCCTTCGGAGTCGTAGAGGTGGCAACCCGCCCCCCGCGTGACCTCCTGCGGGAAGAAGCGCAGCTTCTGCAGGTCCGACAAGGCGGCCGCATCGCGCGCATAAAGGCGGCCACCGGTCATCGCGCGGCCTGATGAAGCTCCTCAACAAGCTCGTCGCTCGTCACCTGGCGGCAGTATCCCTGGATCGTGCGCAACGAGTTGTCGTGACGCTCCTGACTGTAGGTCAGGCAGGCATCCGTCACCTGAGTCACGAGGTAGCCAAGGTCACAAGCGTCGCGGATCGCGCTTTCGACGCACTGATCCGTGATAAGCCCGCTGATCACCAATTGGCGGACACCGAGATTGCGCAGGACGTAGTCGATATGGGTCGAGACGAAGACCGATGACGATGATTTCGGCAACACGATCTCGTCGCCGACCGGCGCGATTTCATCAATTACCCTTCCGTCCCAGGAGCCTTTTGCAACATTGAAACCCGTGATCTTGTAGTCGAGGCTCCGATCTCGTCCATCAAGGGTCAGGCTTTCGATCGTGGTGTACATCACTTCGACGCCGACATTCCGGCAAGCGGACTGGATCGACTGCATGTTCGGAATGACACGTGAGTAGAGTTGATCGAAGAACCACTCATACTTCTCCCGGAACTCCGCTTCAGGCAGGTCAACGAATTCGGCGCCTTGCCGGTGGGCGCTGAAATTCTGGACGTCGATAAAGAGCAGTGCCGATTGCGAAGGCACCAGCGGGAGGTTGCGGGTAAGCGTCATGTCTTGAGTTCCTTGATGAAACTATGGATGGCCTCGGTCAGCAGCGCAGCCCAGCGTGCGCGCCCTTCGGCGGTTTGCAGGTGATCGTTGCGAATCTCGATCAGGCTGTGGGGCAGGCCCGACGGCTCGCCATGGCGGGGCACGAACCAGTCCGAGTCATCTTCGATCTGATAGGGCTGGTTCATGCCAATGACCATTGCAGGGTCGCGCGCCACGAGATGGCCTGCCAGCGCGGCCGATGTCTCGGTGTCGGCGCGGAACAGGAAACCGACATCCCACGGCCGCTCGATCCGGTTCATGCGGGGCGTGAAGCTGTGGATTGAAAAGACGGCGCGCAGCCCGGGTCGTTTCAGCCGGACAGCGACCTCCGCCTGAAACGGTTCGAAAATAGCGTTGATGCGCGCGGCGCGATCCTCGGCGGTGATGGATACATTTCCCGGAACGACATGACCATCGCTGCATTCCGGTATCGAGTCGGAGGCCCTTGGCGGGCGGTTACAGTCAATGACCAGGCGGCTGTATGGTTGTAGAACCGCCGGTGCGTCAAGCGCCATGGCCATATGCCGTGTCACCGCCGCGGCGCCGACATCCCAGCCAATATGCTCGTCCATCTGCGCCCGAGACATGCCCAGTACCGACAGCTTTTCCGGCACTGCCTGCCCGGCATGTTCGCAAACAAGCAGGAGCGACGCGCGGCCGTCGGCATTGAAGACCTCCACCGGCGCGGGGTCGCCGCGCCCCAGAAGCGAACCTTTCGTCATACTTTTTGCGCCTTTAGGGACGCCGCCGGGATCAGGCCGTTGGGACGTAGCAACAGCACACCGACAACAATGCCCAAGCCGATCGGGTCGCGGAATTCCTGCCATGCGGCCGGCAGGAAAGCAGCGAGGTAGATTTCGATGAAGCCAAGCGCAAAGCCCCCGGCAACCGCCCCGCGCAAGGATCCGAGCCCGCCAAGGATCGCGGCGATGAACGCCTTCAGGACGGGCGTGAACCCCATGAGCGGGTCCACCGAGGCGCGCTGGGAGACCCAGAGAACAGCGGCAACACCCGCCAGCAACCCGGACAGGGCGAAAGCCCCGGCGATGACGCTGTTGGCGCGGATTCCCATGAGCCGTGCGACCGCGAAGTCTTCCGCCGCGGCGCGCATCGCGATTCCGGTCTTCTGGTGCTTCATGAACCAGTCGAGGAAGACGAGCATCACCACAGTTGCCGCGATGGCGAGCAGTTTGTTGACCCCGATGATAAAGCCACCGACCCGTACGCTGTCCGAGAGAAGCTGAGGGAGCAGAACCGGCTGCGACCGGACCGAAATGAAGTTCTGAAACAGCACTTGCAGTATCATCGAAACGGCGAAGGACGTTATCAACATCGTTGCGCCCGAGGCGTTTCGAACCGGACGGAAGGCGATGCGTTCCATCAGCATCGCGGCCAATGTCGTGGAGAGGATGGCAAGCCCGACGGTCAGTGCGAAAGGCAGCCCGGCCAGCCCGCAATACATCAGGACGTATCCGCCGATCGTCATCAGTTCTCCATGGGCGAAGTTGATGAGACCCATGATGGAGAACACGATCGCCAGCCCCAGCGCGAGCAACGCATAGGTCCCTCCGAGCGCGAAGGCGTTAACGGTTTGCTGCAGCAGGATCTCCATCACTCACCCCCAAGATAGACGTTCTGGACCTGTCCGGAGGTGGCCAGTTCGGCGGCGCTGCCCTGAGTGGCGATCCGCCCCCCGGCCAGAACATAGACGCGATCGGCAATTTCAAGCGAACGGGCGACGTTCTGCTCGACGACACCCAGTGTGACGCCCTGCCGGCGCAGGGTCTCCATGAGTTCGAACACCTGATCCACGATCTTCGGCGCCAGGCCAAGCGACGGCTCATCAAGAAGCAGAAGCCGCGGTTCGCACATCAGGGCGCGCCCGATGGCAAGCATCTGTTGTTGCCCCCCGGACAATGTGCCGGCGAACTGTTCCCGCCGCTCGAAGAGAATGGGAAAGAGACTGTAGACACGGTCCCACGCCGCCGCGATCCGTTCCTTGTCCCGGATGGCGTAAACGCCCATCTTCAGGTTATCCGCCACGCTCAGGGTTCCGAAAACACGGCGCCCCTCGGGAACGAGGGTAATGCCCGCCGGCGCGAGGGTTTCGGCGGGCGCATCCGTTATGTCCTTGCCCGCGAAGGCCACCTTGCCGCCGGCGACGGGAACAAGGCCGACCAGCGCGTTCAGCGTCGACGACTTGCCCGCCCCGTTGGCACCGAGGAAGGCGACGATTTCGCCTTCCCCGATTTCGAAATCGACCCCGCGCACCGCCTCCACGGGCCCGTAGCGGACCTGAAGACTGCTGGATGTCAGAAGCGGTGTCATCGGGGTCTCCTGCGTCACTGCATTCGCGCGGCCGGCACGAGATCAGCCGTCGGGCTCGGCTGGCCGACAAGTTCGCGCTCCCCGCCCTTCACCCGGATGAGGGAGACCTGGCGGACCGGCATGCCATCCGTGCCCTTGTAGGTGATCATGCTGGTTGCGCCCTGAACGTTCTCAAGGTCCGCGATCGCATCGCGCAGCGCCTGCGGTTCGGTCGAGCCTGCCGCAAGCGCAGCGGCCTCGATGACCTTGATCAGATCGTAACCCACCGCGTTGAACACGGTTTCCGTGGGGTGCCCCATCACCTCTTCATACTTCGCGTTGAAGGCTTCCAGCGGGCTTCCCGGCGTCGCGTGTCCGGCGGTCGAGAAGACAACGCCTTCTGCCGCATCGCCGAGCGAGAAGGTCGTCGGGCTGTCGATCCCATCAGAGCCGATGACCTGAGAGGTAACGCCCGCCGCGCGCAACGCTTTCAGGAAAGACGGGAAGTCGGGCTCATAGGCCGACGTCATGACGACGTCCGGCTGCGGCGAAAGAGCGGCGATCCGCGTGGTGATTGCCGAGAAATCCTGCTGACCGATGGAATAGGTGTCCTCTCCCAGCATCTGGCCTCCGAGCTTCTCGAAAACTTCAGCGAAGTAGAGCGGCATCGTCGTGTACTGGGTGTCCGGAGAATAGAGGATGTATCCGGTCTTCATCCCCTCGCCCCAGGCCCATTCGGCGGAAACGGTCGCCTGGACGTTGTCCCCGGGGAAGTTGGCGAACATGTAGTCCCCCCCGATCAGCGGGAGTGTCGGCGATGACGCGCAGGTCGAGATTGCCGGGACCTGGGCAGCGGCGACGATGCCGATGGCGGCAAGCGCCGGGTCTGCATCGCAGGGCAGGACCAGTACCGACACACCGTCGTCCACCAGTTCCTGCGCAGCGATAGAGGTTTGGGCGGGA
Source organism: Alphaproteobacteria bacterium (assembly GCA_030429495.1). Lineage (GTDB taxonomy): Bacteria > Pseudomonadota > Alphaproteobacteria > Rhodobacterales > Rhodobacteraceae > Albidovulum. The sequence goes on from JAUIFH010000011.1 coordinate 11,732, forward strand.
TCCGACCGGACGTCCCTTTCCACAAGCTCGATCGGTGTCGTGCCGCCGATCCCGCCGGTTGCGTTGATTTCGTCGACCGCGATATGGACGCCCTCGATGACGGGTGCGTCATAGGGCGCCAGACCACCGGTCTGGGCGGTTGCAAGCCCGATGCGCAGCGTTTCCGCCGAAGCGGTCGTGGCTGTGGCCATGGCGATCAGTGCGGTCGTGGAAAGCAGGCGTTTCATGTCATCTCCTCTATTGGTTGTCCCCCTTTCCGGGGGTTTCAGTCGTTCCTCCGTCCGAGATAGGCTTCGATCACGGCCGGGTCTTCCCGGATCATGTCCGGTGCGCCCTCGGCAATCAGGTTGCCCTCGTTCAGCACCAGAATGCGATCGCAGAGGCGGTTGATGAGACCAAGGTCGTGATCCACCAGAAGGATGCCGATCCCGAGATCACGCGACAATGCGCGCAGCGTTTCCATAAGGGCATCGGTCTCTTCCCGGTTCATCCCCGCCGCCGGCTCATCGAGAAACAGCAGAGACGGCTGGCAGGCGAGGGCGCGCGCGATCTCGACGCGGCGCTGGTCGCCGTAGGACAGTGTGCCGGCATCGCTGCCGGAATGCTCAGCAATCCCGAGGTTCTCAAGCGCGGCGGCCGCCCTGCCCTCGGCGTCTCGCCCCCCTCCCGTAGAAAGGGCGGCGACCAACACGTTCTGATGGACAGTCAGCGAAGGGAACAGCCGGATGTTCTGGAAAGTGCGCGCAATACCGAGATCAGCAATGCGGTATGTGGGCTCGCCGTTCAGCACCTTTCCGGCGAGCGAGAACTCGCCTTCGCTCGGCGCGATGATGCCGGACAGCATGTTCAGAAGTGTTGTCTTCCCGGAACCGTTCGGACCAATCAGACCGACGATTTCGCCGGGCGTGAGTTTCAGCGAGACGTCGTTCACGGCCGTCAGGCCACCGAACCGCATGGTCATTGCCTTGGCGGTCAGCGCGGCCCTGTCTGAAACTTTCGTCAGCCTGCCGTCGCCCACATCCGCCGTGCGCGGCGGAAACAGACGTTCTTCCCATTCCTTCAGGCCCGCGATCCCGTCTGCCTTACGGAACATGGCGATGAGAATGATCGCAGCGATGCCGATCTGGGTGGTGCCGAACACTTGCGGCGTCGTGAACCCGGCGATGTCAATTCCGCTTTCAAGCCGGCGCAGAAACTCGGTCACTACGGTGATCGCTACAGCTCCGACGACAGCGCCGGTCGTCGTGGTCATCCCCCCGACAATCAGCATCGCGAGCAGTTGGAACGTGTCGACGAAATAGAATTTCTTCGGACTGAACGCGCCGAGGAAATGCGCGATCAGCGCGCCCGATACGGCCATCAGCGCGGCACTCAGAACCCATGAGATCAGCCTTTCCCGCCTCAGGTTCACGCCGACGGCGCCGGCGGCGATGGCATTTTCGCGTGTGGCGCGCAACCTCAGGCCAGAGATTGAGTCACGATAGAGGCGCGCGACGATCAGCGCCACAAGGCACCCTGCGGCTGCGATCCAAAGTGAGGTGTCCCGAGGGACCCCAAAGAACGTCCCCGAACCCCGCGTCACGTCGCGCCAACCGATGATGATGCCGTGCACGATAATCAGCAACCCCAGCGTTGCGATCGTGGCCGCAGATCCGTCCAGCCGACCGAGCGCAAGGCCGACCACCAGCGCCACCAATGCCGTCACCGCGACCGCGACCGCAATTGCGGGCAGCAACCCAAGCTCTGTCGCAGCAAGCCATTCCGGCAGTTTCGGCAGCGTTGCGGCCTTCACTGCGGCGGGCAGCGTCAACAAGGATGAGACATATGCCCCGATCGCGACGAACGACATGTGTCCGAAGCTCAGGATACCGCTATTCCCGGAATAAACGCCGATCCCCAGAACGGCGATCAGCGAGATGAAGAACACGGTCAGAACCCGTTCGCCCGCCGGGCCGACTATCGTTGCGCCCACTGCAGCGATGACGACGAAGGCCAAGGCCGCAAGAATTGAGAGCACTATGTGTCTTGGCGAAGCAGTGATCATCACGAATCCTCTTGTCGCCACCAGAGGGGATGACATTTCATTTTCATAAGCAATCATTTTTTTGTGTTTGACATTTTTTTTTCACTGCGCATCCTCAACATGCAGCGGAGGTGAAGATGCAGGTACGAGAGAGAATCGAAAATGTCTCGTCCGAGATGACGACAACCGAACGTCGGATCAGCGCCGCCATTCTTCTCGACTATCCCTTCGCCGGTCTCGCGCCGATCCAGGAACTCGCCACAAACACGAATACCTCTCCGCCAACGATTTCGCGCTTCGTGTCGAAACTTGGCTTCCAGGGGTTTCAGGACTTCCAGCGCAGCCTGATAGGCGAACTGAAGGAACGGGAGCGTTCACCCGTCGATCTTCAGCGCACCGCGCAACCGGTCGACGGCGCGTATCTGGAAAACTTCCTCACCCGCGCCGGCAAGATCGTGACAAACGCGACCACCGCGATCTCCGAAGGGCAATTCGACCGGGTCTGCGATCTCTTGGGGGATCCGCGCCGGGCGCTCTTCGTCATCGGCGGCCGAATGAGCGACACGATCGCCGGCTACCTGTCCCGCCACCTGCGCCAGACCCGCGACAAGGTCTATCACATGCCCCCCGATCCCGAAGTCTGGCCGGAATACCTGCTTCGGATGAAACCGCGCGACATCCTTTTCGTAGCCGATTTCAGGCGCTACCAGAAAAGCTTGGAACGGCTTGCCGAACGCGCGGCGCGCGACAGGAGGGTACAGACCATCCTGCTGACCGACCGCTGGCTTTCGCCCGTGTCGCAGCATGCGACGGAAATCCTTGCGGTTCCGATCGAAAGCAACACGCTTTGGGACAGCTACTCGGGCGCGTTCGCGGTGATCGAGGCAACCGTGACCCGGATTGCAGAAAACAACTGGAAAACCACCAAGGCGCGCATCGAATCCTGGGATTCGCTCCGCCTCGACGCCGGAGAGAACGCGCATGATCTCTAATCCTCTTATCTTCGTCGCAACTTCGGACATTGCCGGCAAGACCCGTGGCAAGTCGTTTCCCGTTGCCGATCTCGACAAGCGGCTGAAGCGGGGCGTCGGATGGACGCCGACGAACGTTCAGATCACCTGTTTCGATGCCATCGCTGAAAGCCCGTTCGGCGCGCTTGGTGATCTGCTTCTCATTCCCGACGCCGAAGCTGCCGTCAGCGTCGACTTCGAGGATGGAGGACCGCCCGAGCGCTTCGTGCTGGGTGACATCACCGATCTCGACGGTGAACCCTGGTCATGTTGCACCCGTTCGATCCTCAAGGCGGCGCTTGAGCGTTTGAGACGCGTAGGGGGTGTCGAGCTTGTCGCGGCGTTCGAGCATGAGTTTCAGTTCCTGCCAACCGCCCCAACGCCCGGTCAGGGCTATGCGTTTGGCGCGTTCGCCCGCAGGCGCGCCTTTGGCGAGGCGTTGATGGCCGCGCTGGAGCAGGGTGGGCTGAAGCCCGATACCTTCATGAAGGAATACGGGCCGGATCAGTATGAGATCACGAATGATCCTTCCCGTGGTCACGTGGCCGCCGACCACGCGGTGATGCTGAGGGAACTGACACGCCAAACTGCTTTGCGCATGGGCGAAACTGCGACCTTCGCTCCGATCCTCGATCCGGCCAGTGTCGGCAATGGCGTTCACATCCACATGAGTTTCGTCAGAGCCGATGGTACTCCGGCCACCCATGATCCCGCACATCCTGCGGGTATGTCGCCACTCACCGGCAGTTTCATCGCAGGCATCCTGAAGTATCTGGATTCCATCGTCGCGCTGACGGCCCCATCCGATATCTCTTACCTGCGCCTGACGCCGCACCGCTGGAGTGCCGCTTTCAACAATCTCGGTTTTCGCGATCGGGAAGCCTCGGTCCGCATTTGCCCGGTGACATCGACCGCCCCCGACAGCGTCGCCCGCCAGTACAACTTCGAGTATCGCGCCGCCGACGCCGCCGCCTCGCCGCACCTGGCACTTGCCGCGATCGTCCATGCCGGCGCGCAGGGGATCGAGGAGACGCTCGCCATACCGTCAGTGACGGAAGAGGATCTTTCGCTGCTATCCCCGTCGGAGTTGGAAAAACGCGGATATGTCCGCCTGCCGAAATCGCTGCCCGAAGCCCTTGACCGTTTCGCCGGAAACCCGACCGTCACCGGCTGGTTCCCCGAAGGTTTTGCAAAAGTCTACTGCGCCCACAAACGCGGCGAACTCGCATGGCTCGAAGGCAAGGATACCGCCGAGCGCTGCGCGGCATACGCGAAAACCTATTGACGATCGTCTGCGGCCGGCACCGCACGCCCTAGCCTGCCCAAACCTGAAAACGCTTTAGTGCTTGATCATCACGTGCCGTACAGCGGTGTAGTCCTCCAACGCATACATTGACATGTCCTTGCCGTAGCCCGAGCTTTTAAGCCCTCCGTGCGGCATTTCGTTCACCAGCATGAAATGTGTGTTCACCCAGGTGCATCCGTAACGCAGCCGGGCCGCCGTGGACATGGCGCGGCCGATATCCTTGGTCCAGACCGATGAGGCGAGGCCGTAGTCGCTGTCATTGGCCCATTGCACAGCCTGATCGACCTCTTTGAATGGTGTGATCGAAACGACCGGCCCGAAGACTTCACGCTGAACAATCTCGTCCTCCTGCCGCGCGCCCGCGATGACGGTCGGCGCGTAGTAGAAGCCGTTTTCACCATACGCGCTGCCGCCCGTCGTAACGTCGATATGCCTCAGCTCGCGGGCACGTTCGACAAAACTCGCCACCCGGTCGCGCTGGCGGGCCGAGATGAGGGGGCCGATCTCGTTCGTGGTGTCGTCATCCTGCGCGAAAGCGATGCCGCTGACGGCGGAGGTCAGATCGGCGACGAGGTTCTCGTAGGTCTTTTCGGCCGCGTAGATGCGGCAGGCGGCGGTGCAGTCCTGCCCGGCATTGTAATAACCGAAGGCGCGGATGCCCTCGACCACTTCGGCGATATCCGCATCGTCGAACACGATGACTGGGGCTTTGCCGCCAAGTTCCAGATGCGTGCGCTTTACCGATTTCGACGCGGCCTGCAGCATCTTTTTGCCCGTCGCCACATCGCCGGTCAGCGAGATCATGTCGATGCCGGGATGGGTGACGAGCGTATTGCCCACCGTCTCACCCCGCCCGGTGATGACATTGACCACGCCCTTCGGGAGTTCCTCGGCCAGAATGCGTGCCAGTTTCAGCGCCGTCAGCGGGGTCTGCTCAGAGGGCTTGAAGACCACCGTGTTGCCGCCCGCCAGTGCTGGCGCCAGCTTCCACGCCATCATCATCGCCGGATAGTTCCACGGCGCGACTGAAGCGATCACACCGACCGGGTCGCGGCGGATCATCGAGGTGAAGCCTTCCATGTATTCGCCCGCCAAGGGTCCGTGCATGTTGCGCACCGCGCCTGCGAAGTAGCGGTAGGTATCGACGATGGCGGGAACCTCATCGCCGATGGCGGCATTGATCGGCTTGCCGCAATTCAGCGCCTCCAGCGCGCCAAAGGCCTCGGCATCGGCCTCGATCCGGTCGGCGATCCTCAGAAGCGCTGCGGAGCGTTCGGCGGGCGTGGTGCGGGACCAGCCGTCGAAGGCGTCATTCGCCGCCGCAACAGCCGCTTCCACCTGTTCCGCCGATGCCTCTGGCAGGTCGAGGATCGTCTCACCCGTGCGCGGATTGAGGATCGCCTCGGCGGCGCCTGTGCCGCCGGTGAACGTGCCGTTGATCAGGAATTCAGTGTCCATGTCAGATACCTCGCAGATCGGATCATTTGCCGCCCCCGGCGGTGTCGGTGCCGCCGCGGGTCAGGTAATAGGCGCCCAGAATGGGCAGGAAAGTCACAAGAACGACGATCATCGCCACGACGTTCGTCACGGGCCGCTGCCGGGGCCGCACCAGTTCCTCCAGCATCCAGATTGGCAGGGTCTGCTGCTGACCGGCGGTGAAGGTCGTCACGATCACCTCGTCGAACGAGAGTGCAAAAGCCAGCATCCCGCCTGCCAGAAGCGCGGTCGAGATATTCGGCAGGATCACATGCCGGAAGGTCTGGAACCCGTTCGCGCCGAGATCGGCAGAAGCCTCGATGAGGGACCCCGAAAGCCGCCGGAACCGCGCAACCGCGTTATTATAGACGACGACAATGCAGAACGTGGCATGGCCAAGCACGATGGTCAGCGTCGAAAACGGTATCTCGCCGAGGCTGAAGGCGGAGCGGAGCGAGATACCGGTGATGATGCCGGGCAGCGCGATGGGCAGGATCACCAGAAGCGACACCGCCTCTCGCCCGAAGAACTTCGCACGGCTGACGGCGGCGGCGCAGAGCGTGCCGAGGATCATCGCGACAAGGGTCGAAATCGCGGCGACCTTCAGCGACAGCCGAAGCGCTGCCCAGACATCGGGCCGGTTCCAGGTGACGGCGAACCATTTCAGCGTCAGGCCGGGGGGCGGCCATTGGTAGGAGCGGTCCTCGGTCGTGAAGGCATAGACGAAGATCAGAAGCAGCGGCAGGTGCAGGAAGGCAAGGCCCGCGAAGGCCGCGATCTTCAGTGCGATGGGCGTGCGGTCAGAGTGCATCGAACGCCCCCTGCCGTTTGGCCATCCAGAGATAGAGGCCCATGATCACGATGGGCACGACGGCAAAGGCGGCGGCCAGCGGGATATTCCCGGCGGTGCCCTGATGGGCATAGACCGCCTGTCCGATGAAGAGACGTGAGGAGCCGACAATCTGGGGAATGATGTAGTCGCCCAAGGTCAGCGAGAACGTGAAGATCGACCCTGCGATGATGCCGGGCATCGCCAAGGGCAGGATGACGTGGCGCAGGGTCTGGCCCGGACGCGCGCCAAGGTCGTTCGACGCCTCCAGGAGGTTCGCAGGCACCCGTTCCAGTGCGGCCTGAACCGGCAGGATCATGAAGGGCAGCCAGACATAGAGGAAGACAAGGAAGGTGCCGATATAGCTGACCGAAAGCGAGCCCCCGCCGATCACCGGCAAAGCGAGGATGGCGTTCAGGGCTGCACTTGCGCCCACACCGTCCACCGCCCAGGTCAGGATACCTTCCTTGGCAAGGATCAGTTTCCAGGCATAGACCTTGACTAGATAGCTCGACCACAGGGGCAGCATGACGCCAAGATAGAACAGCGCCTTCATATGCCCCTTGGCGAAGCGGGCGGCGTAGTAGGCGATGGGAAAGGCAATGATTGCGGCGGCCACGGTGACGGCGGCAGCCATCAGCGTCGTGCGCAGGATGATGTCGAAATTCGCAGGCCGCAGCAGTTCGGCATAGGTCTTCAGCGTGAACTCGTAATTGATGAGGCCCGAGAACTCGTCGATGGAAAAGAAGCTCTGGACCAGAAGTGCTGCGAGTGAGCCGATATATATGACGCCAAGCCAGAGAAGCGGCGGGATCAGAAGGACCGCAAGCAGGACCTTTGGCCGCCTCCAGAAGAGGTCCGACAGGCCCTGCGCGATGCCGGGGCGGGCCGCGGCCATCACGCGTCCTCCATCCGGTGCATGGCGGCGGCGGTCCAGTTCAGCCCTACGGCCGCGCCTTCGGCAGGGGCATCCTGACCAGCGGGAATGGCCACGGTAAGCTCGTCGCCACCCACATCCACTGTGATCCGCTTGATGGCGCCAAGGTAACGTACTGTCGTCACGGTTCCCGAAATCCGGCCCGCTTCCGAGGCAACCGCTTCCATCGCCTCGGCCCTCAGGCTGTGCCAGGCCTCCGGCCCGCCCGCCCGGCGGCTGAGCGCGGGCGAGAGGACATTGGCCGAGCCTACGAAATCCGCGACAAATCGGGTGCGGGGCCGCTGGTAGATATCTTCGGGGCTGCCTTCCTGCACGATACGGCCATCGTTGAAAACGGCAACGCGGTCAGCCATCGAAAGGGCCTCGCCCTGATCATGGGTAACGAAGACAAACGTGATGCCGAGTTGCCGTTGCAGCGCCTTCAGTTCGTCCTGCATCGCCTCGCGCAGCTTGAGGTCAAGCGCACCGAGGGGTTCATCGAGCAGAAGCACGCGCGGGTGGTTCACGAGCGCGCGGGCGAGCGCCACCCGCTGGCGTTGCCCACCCGAAAGCTGCGCGGGTTTCCGGTCGCCGTAGCTGTCAAGTTTGACGAGCGCGAGCATCTCTTCCGCGCGGGCGTGGCGCGTGCGTTTTTCGATGCCCTGAACCATCAGCCCGTAGGCCACGTTGTCGCGCACGCTCAGATGCGGAAAAAGTGCGTAGTCCTGAAAGACCGTGTTCACCGGGCGGCGGTTCGGGGGCAGGTCTTCCGACGTTTCACCGAAGATCCGGACATGGCCCGCCGTGGGGCGCTCAAAGCCCGAAATCAGCCGCAGGCAGGTGGTTTTGCCAGAGCCGGACGGGCCAAGCATGGCGAAGAACCCGCCTTCCTCGATGGCGATGGAGACATCGTCCACGGCGCGAACCGTGCCGAAATGGCGCGAGACGTGGTCGAATTCAACGGCGTAGGACATTGGCTATTCCGGGATGCAGGGGCGACGTTCTCCACCGCGCCCCTCCCCCGTAACGGGGGAGGGAGACGGGAAGGGTAAATGCGGGTTGAGTGGTGGCGTTCCATGCCACACTTCCCCTCGCCGTGTGGAGGTCGGGGCCGCAAGGCCCCGGTCAGGGTTCAGCGTCCGCCGATCACGCCGATATAGTCAGAGACCCAGCGGTAATAGGGCACACAGGCCCCTTCACCCTGCGAGCAGTTGGAGACCGGCGTGGTCCAGAAACGGATCTTCTCGAAATCGGCCAGACCGTTGGCGTCACAGCCTTCCTGGTTCTGCATTCCGCGTCCGTCGGAACAGGCGGCGGGTACGGAGGGCACCGCACCGAACCAGACCGAAAGGTCAGATTGCAGGTTCGAGGCGAGCGAATGCTCCATCCACATATAGGCGCAGTTGGGATGGGCGGCATCGACATGCATCATCGTCGTGTCGGCCCAGCCGGTGGCCCCTTCCTCGGGCACGACCGAGGCGATGGGTTGACCTTCGCTTTGCAGGATATTGACCTGGAACGGCCAGGAGCCGGAGGCCACGACACCCTCGTTCTTGAAGTCGTCCATCTGGATGAAGGCGTCATGCCAGTAACGGTTCACCAGTTCCCGCTGCCCGCGCAGAAGGTCGAGCGCCGCCTTGTATTGATCCTCGTTCAACTCGTAGGGCGAGGTGATACCTAGCTCGGGCTTGTGCGCCATCAGGTATTGCGCCGCGTCAGCAATGTGGATCGGCCCGTCATAGGCCTGCACCCGGCCCTTGTTCGACTGTCCGTCGGGCAGGGTCATTTCCTCAAAGACCACGTTCCAGGATGTGGGCGGCGTGTCGCCGAAGGCGTCCTTGTTGTACATCAGCACGTTCGGGCCCCACATATAGGGCGTGCCGTAATGGGTGCCATCGACCGTATGCCATGGTGCGTCTTTCAGCCGGTCGTCGACCGAGGCCCAGGAGGGGATCAGGTCCACATTGACCGGCTGCACTCGCTTGCCAGCGATCAGGCGCAGGGATGCGTCGCCCGAGGCGGTAACGAGGTCGAAGCCGCCCTCGTTCATCAGCGCCACCATCTCGTCCGAGGTGTTGGCGGTCTTGACGTTGACCTTGCAGCCCGAGGTCTCCTCGAACTTCGTGACCCAGTCGAAGGCGGCGTCGGTTTCGCCGCGTTCGATGTAGCCCGGCCATGCGACGATATCGACCTGTCCTTCGCCGGCGCCGATCTCGGTCGCCATCTGCGCCAGAACAGGCTGCGCCGCGATCAGCGCAGCAACACTCGCGGTCACAAGAATGCGTACGGACATCCCAATTCTCCCTGTTTGCTGTGAAAACGCGCGCGGGTTCTCCCGTCTTCGCGGATTGGGGGAAGTCTGCCCTCCTGCAGGATTTTCGCAAACTCAAAATTCAGAAGAGTGTTATCGGTTTTGCCGATATCTCTAGCGCTGCGGTCCGGGTCAGAACGAACTTTGCGCCAGCCGCACGAAATCGCGCGCGATTTCGGACAAGGGGGCACCGCGCCGCCAGGCCATACCGACCTGCACCGTGGGCAGGTCGCCCGAAACATCCCTGATCTCGATCCGGTCACCTTCCAGCGACCATGGCCGGTAGATAAGATCGGGCAGAATGGCGAGTCCGACGCCGGTCGCGACAAGGCTGCGCACCGCCTCCACGGACCGGGTGCGGAATGCCACTTCGGGCCGGACGCGGAGCGAGGCCATGAGCCGCTCGGTGCTTTCCTCAATCTCCTCCAGCGACAGCATGATCAGCGGTTCGCGGGCGACCTCGTCAAGTTCAATCGCCTCTTTCGCGGCGAGCGGATGACCCAGCGGCAACCAGAGCCGCATAGCCGAGGCCGCAATGCTTTCGACCTGAAAGGCGTGGCGGTTGTGCAGGTTGGACACAAGAAGGAATGCCACGTCTATCTCGCCCCCGATCAGCAGGTGTTCGAGATACTCCCCGGAATCCTCGATGGCAGAGATACGCACCGCCGGAAAAGTCCGCCGGAACCGCGACAGCGTCTCGGCCAGCCCGTAGCCGGCAACAAGCGAGGTAACGCCGAGCCTGAGCTCTCCTGTCCGGTCGGCCCCCTCGATCTGGAAGGCACGCCGGGCGTCCGAGACGTCATCCCGGATCTTCCGCGCATGGCGCAGGAACTGGTGTCCGGCATTGGTGATCGCGATGCCGCGCGCGCGGCGTTCAAACAGCGTTATCCCGAGATCGGCTTCCAGCGCCTTGATTGCCTCGGTTACGGAGGATTGCGATATGGTCAGTGCCTTGGCCGCGCCAGACACGCTGCCATGCTCCGCGGCAGCGACGAAGAACTGAAGCTGTCTGAGCGTGAATGCCATTCCCAGGTCCGTTGACGCACAGCCCAAGGGACTTCGGTGTCCCACTGAGTTCGGGGATCATGTTCCCGTCAGGCGTTCCGGATAGGTTTAGCTACGAATGATCCGGTTGGACAGCAAAGTCTGGCGATATGCCGGACGGGGGAAAGACCGGATATCAGGCCTTCTCTGTCACCCGGCCCGCGTTGTTGCGCCCGGGTTCCGTTCCGAGCCTGGCGCCCCGAAACGGCCGTGGATATCCGGCACTACATGGGACCGGTGCGTCGTCAACCAGCTACCGCTCCGATCATCACATTCCGGTTTCGAACGTCATGGCATCCGGCGGTCCCGGTTGGCGAGTTCCAGCACTGCACGAACGTTCCGGCCGCCGGACGGCGACGCCCGCAGGTCAGCTCTCGCCGATCACCGCCTCTTCGCGGGCGATCGACCAGTCGATGAGCCGCCGCCAGAGCGCGTCGACCAGTCCGGGGTCGAGTCCTTCGCTTGCGGCGCGGGTGCGGACCTTCGCCAGCACCTCCTCGACCCGCTCGTCGATCCGCGCGGGCAGACCCAGATCGGGCTTGAGTTCGCTTGCGCGGTCGATATAGCCAGCGCGTTCGGACAGCAGTTTCACGAGCGCAGCATCGATCCGGTCGATCTCCGCCCGGAGATCCGCCATCGTCGCACATTCGGCCGGCTTCATCACTCCGCCTCCGCTACCCGTTCGCCGGTTGTCATAGCGGGCAAGGGCCGGCTTCACAATGCGCCAAGATAGCCCGCTCGGCGTCAAATCCACTTGGCAAGCGGCGGCAGGCTCATCAGGACGGCATTGGCGTCATGGCCGGTCTCCAGGCCGAATTTCGTACCCCGGTCATAGACCAGGTTGTATTCTGCATAGAGACCACGATGCACCAGCTGCGTCTCGCGCTCTGCCTCGCCCCACGGCATGTCGCGCCGCCGCTCGGTCACCGGCACGAAGGCCGGCAGGAAAGCGCGGCCGACGGCTTCGGTGAAGGCGAAGTCGGCCTCCCAGTCGCCGCTGTTCAGATCGTCGTAGAAGATGCCGCCGACGCCACGTGCACGCCCGCGATGGGGGACGAAGAAATACTCGTCAGCCCAGGACTTGAAGCGGGGATAATAGCCCGGATCATGTGCGTCACAGGCGGCTGCAAGTGCTGCATGGAAATGGCTGGTATCCTCGGCATATTCGATGCAGGGGTTGAGGTCTGCGCCGCCGCCGAACCACCAGGCATGGGGCGTCCAGAACATGCGTGTGTTCATGTGGACGGCCGGCGTGTGCGGGTTCTGCATGTGCGCGACAAGGCTGATGCCGGATGCCCAGAAGCGCGGGTCGTCCGCCATTCCCGGGACGCCGCGCGCGGCCATCGCGCCTTGCGCTTTCTGCGACAGCGCACCGTGAACGGTCGAGACGTTGACGCCGACCTTCTCGAACACCCTGCCGCCGCGCATGACACTCATGATCCCGCCGCCGGCATCCTCGCCGTTCCCGCCTGCCCGGCGCGTCTTGCTGACCTCGAACCGCCCGGCGGCGTGGTCCGCAAAAGGACCCGTTGTCTGGCTGTCCTCGAGCGCCTCGAAGGCCGCGACGATCTCGTCCCGGAGCGCCCGGAACCAGGCCGAGGCGTGGTGTTTGTGGATTTCGCAATCAGTCGTCATAGGGCTTTCTCGGTGTCGCGAACGCGCGAACGGCCTATCACCATTGCATAGGGCCGGCCAGAATGACAATTCCGCGCAGCCCACCGTCCCCGGACCGTTCCGCCGCGGGGACGCTGCGACAGGCCGCTCGTGATTTGGTTGTGCCGTCCAACCCGGCTATGCTTTCCCGAAGAACCCTTGCCAGTGAGTCGTGTGTGATGCCCGTTCCCGCCCGCTTCCTTCCGCTGCTGTTCGTCCTGAGTCTCGCCGCCTGCACCGATCCTGTGGCACGCTGTGCGGGGCCGGAGACGCGGGAACTCAGGACCGTCGAAAAGCTCATTGTCGAGACGCGGGAACGGCTGGACCGGGGCTATGTGCTTGAACGCCGTGATACCGGTGCGGCCTTGAATCTCTGCGTCGGAAGCCGCCGCTCGAATGTCGGCGTCAGCTTCTGCACCGATCCCGGCACCCGCACGCAGGCGGTCGCGATCGACACCGAGGCGGAGAAGCGTAAACTTGCTTCGCTGACGGCGCGACGGGAAGCATTGCTGGCGCGGATCAACGCGCTGACCGCCCAATGCGCGCCGCGCTGAGCCGGAGAAGCGACATGCGCAATCAATCCGCCTTTGCCCTCGCCCTCATCACCCTGCTCGCGGCCTGCGGCACACCACAGGAACAGTGCATCCGCACCGCCACGCGCGAACTACGTACGCTCGACATGCTGATCGCCGAAACCGAAGCCAGCCTTGCCCGTGGTTACACCTACGAAACGCGCGAGGTGGTACGCCATGTCTGGACCCGCTGCGACGATTTCGTCGGCCTCGGCCCCCATCACCACCGCCGGATGTGTTTTGAGCCGGTAACGGACACCGTCCGCCACCCGGTCGCGATCGACCCGACGGTCGAGAACCGCAAGCTCGCCGCGCTGAAGGATCGGCGCGCGGCACTCGCAGCCCGCGCACGGGTCGAGGTCGATGCCTGCCGTGCACGCTTTCCCGAGGATCAGTAGGCGGGCGCAGCCACCGGGTCGATAAGACCGCGGCCGCCGTCGATGGTCAGGATCTGACCGGTCACGAAGCCGGACCCTTCGGAAGCGAGGAATTGTGCGGCGTTGGCCAGTTCCGAAGGCGGTGCGATTTTTCCAAGCGGCGTTCCCCCGGCAATCACGTCATGCCAGTCGGGGTTCTCACCCAGCCTTTCCTGCAGGCTCGCGCTCATGATGCTGGCGATGGCGATCCCGTTTACCCGGATCCGTTCCGGCGCGAGAACCACCGCCAATGTGCGGGTCGCCTGATCGAGCGCGGCGCCCGCGATCGAATAGGAAAGAAGCTCCGGCTGGACGAGGCGGGCAGCGAGTGTCGAGATATTGATGATCGACCCGATCTGCCCCTCTTCACGCCCTTCCTTTTCGGCCTGCGCGATCATCCGTTTCGCGGCCATCTGGCTCAGCCGCAGCGCCCCCATCAGATTTTGGCGCAGCATCGCGTCAAGCGCCGGATCGTCCGGATTGAGCGGGTCGGAGGTCAGGAAACCGCGCTGCGCGTTCACGACGATGTCGATCCGTTCGAATGCGTCGACCGTCGCCGAGAGCAGGTTCGCAACCGTCAGCTTCTGGCTCAGATCGCCGCCAAAGCTGCGGATGTTGCCCTCTTCGGCCGCCTCGGCGCCGATTTCCTCGGCAAGTTTCGCCTCGTCGCTGTCGGCGAACATGACCCGCGCGCCGCGATCGACGAAGTGGCGCGCGATGGCAAGGCCGATGCCGCGCGCGGCCCCGGTGACGATGGCGGTTTTGCCGGAGATGGTCAGTGACATGTGGGTTCCGAGTATGATTCTGCCGCGGCAGGTTAGTGGATTTCAGCGGCCCGGGCGAGGCGCCGGGACCGGGCGCGCGGCCCTGAGGACCTTGAAGCCGCCGTCTCCGCCGATCTCCACCGTCTCGCGGAAATGCCGCGCCAACACGGCTTCATAAGGCAGATGCCGGTTGGCAACCATGCAGAACACACCCGCCGGGGCAAGCATTCGCGCCGCGGTACCGATGAAGGCGGCGCCTAGCGCCGGGTCCGCCGCGCGGCCCGCATGGAACGGCGGATTGCTGATGACCGCGTCGAAGCGTTGATCGGTGTTGAACCGCGTCGCATCGGCCCAGTGGAACCGCGCACGCGGATCAGTGACGTTCCGGCGCGCGCAGCCAAGCGCCGCATGGTCCGCTTCGATCAGGTGCATCTCGCCGATGTCGGGCCGCGCGAGAGCCTGCGCCGACAGCCAGCCCCAGCCGGCGCCCAGATCGGCCACCCGCCGCACCGCCCCACCCATGGCTGCCGGAAGCGCCGCCGCAAGGAGTGCGGAGCCGTGATCGACCTTCTCGGCAGAGAACACACCCGGCCGCGTCACGAAGTCGGGGGTCGGGAAAAGGTCGGCCGCCGCCCAATCATCAAAAACCGGGGCGGCGGCGAAGCTGAAGATCTTGCCGTGCGCCTTGGCTATCGGGGCAGAGATCACCGTGCGGCCACGCACGTCCCGGGCAATCGTGTCGATGCCATCGGTCTTCTGGCCATCCACCCAGATCCGGCCACCTGGCACGACCCTGCGCGACGCATCGGCGACAAGTGCGCGGGCGGCGGCGCGGGCGCGCGGAACGAAGATCAACGCGGCGGCATGCCCGTCGCCCGCCTCCTGCGGCTCGGGCACAACTTTCCATCCGGCGGCTGAAAGCGCGTCATGGTCGGGCCGGAACCCCTGGACGACGACGGTACGGTCCTTGTCCAGCAGCGGCAGGTCGGCCCCGGCGCGCGGCCCGATGACCAGAATACCGCCCGACGGCGGCAGCGCCTCGGCGCCTTCGAGCGCAAGGGAGAGTCGCGGATGTGTCATGAGGTCCGGGCGCCCGCCCTATTCCTTTTCCATCGTGCATTGCAGCGGATGCTGATGGCGCCGCGCGAAGTCCATCACCTGCGCGACCTTCGTCTCGGCCACTTCGAAGGAAAACACGCCGACCACGGCAAGGCCTTTCTTGTGAACCGTCAGCATGATCTCGAATGCCTGCGAATGGTTCATGCCGAAGAACCGCTCCAGCACGTGCACGACGAACTCCATCGGCGTGTAGTCGTCGTTCAGCAACATCACCTTGTAGAGCGGCGGTCGCTGCGTCTTCGGACGTGTCTTGGTGACGACGGAAGTGTCGTTGTCATTGCCGTCATCGCGGTCCGACATCATGATGGGGCGCAAAGACAACGGAACACTCCTTGAGGCGCGGCGACCGGATTCGGGTGCAGCGGTTTCGGGTTCTCAATATAATCTCAAAGCCCCGCGAAGGAAGGGTGCAATACCCCGGATTGATCCCGCCCCGCGGATTCGGCAAATTGACTTAGCCAGAGACGCCCCATGCCGACCCTTTCAACCATCGCCTTCGATGCCGACGACACGTTGTGGCACAACGAACGGTTTTTCCGCCTGACGCAGGACCGGTTCGCGGCGCTTCTTGCCGATCACGCCGACCGTGACCACCTTGAGGAACGGCTTCTGGCGGCCGAGCGCCGCAATCTCGGCCGCTACGGTTTCGGGATCAAGGGCTTCGTCCTGTCGATGATCGAAACCGCGATCGAAGTGACGGATGACCGGGTGCCCGCCGGCGTCATCCGGGAACTGATCGCCGCGGGCCAGGACATGCTTGACCATCCGATCGAGCTTCTTCCCGACGCCCGACAATCCATCGAGGTCCTCGGACGCGATCATCGCATCCTCCTGATTACAAAGGGTGATCTTCTGGATCAGGAGCGCAAGCTGGCGCAGTCCGGCCTTGGCGACCTCTTTGACGGCGTGGAGATTGTGTCGGACAAGACCGCGCCCGTCTACGCCGCGATCTTCGCCCGGCACGGAACCGATCCGGCCGGTGCGATGATGGTCGGGAATTCCCTGAAATCCGACGTCCTTCCTGTGCTGGAGATCGGTGGCTGGGGAGTGCACGTGCCCCATGACCTCACCTGGGCGCTGGAGCGGGACACGGTGCCGGAAAGTCACACCCGCTTCCGAACGCTCCGCGATCTTGGCGGGCTTGGCGACCTTGTCCGCGGCCTCGGCGCCGATAACGCTCCGTGATCTGGTAGCGCTGCGGCCGGCTGCGGCTAGATATGCGACACGCGATGCGCCGATCGGAACACTATCGGGTAATTGTCTCAGGAGTCGCGACAAAGACGTTGAAATTAAGCTGTTTTCGCGCGCGCCTGCCTATGCTATCGTTGCGCAAATCAATGAAGTTCCGGCGCAAATGACCGGGGCGTGAGGCAGGTTATAGGTGAGACAGGTGTTCGCTTGTCCGGGGCAGTGCGTCCATCGCACGTTAGTCCGATTCGTCTTCGCGTTGGCGCTGGCCATCGCGCCAATCGGGGTATTCGCAGCCCCCTATGCCGATTTCGTGGTCGATGCGCGAACCGGCGAGGTTCTGCATCAGGACAACGCGGACACGCGGTTGCATCCTGCATCGCTGACCAAGATGATGACGCTCTACATCGCTTTCGAAGCGATCGAGCGCGGCGAGATTTCGCTCGACAGCAAGGTCACGATTTCCAAGCACGCCGCGTCGCAGCCGCCCTCCAAGCTCGGTCTGCGTGCCGGCCAGACGATTGCGCTGCGCTACCTTATCCGCGCTGCCGCGATCAAGTCCGCGAACGACGCGGCGACCGCGATCGGCGAAGCCATCGAAGGGTCCGAGTCCGCCTTCGCCAAGCGCATGAACCGCACTGCCAAGGCGCTCGGCATGTCGCGCTCCACCTTCGCCAACGCCAACGGGCTGACGGCGAAGGGGCACCTCTCCACCGCGCGTGACATGACGACACTCGGACGGCACCTGTTCTTCGACTATCCGCAGTATTACAACCTGTTCTCACGCACGTCGGCGGATGCCGGCGTCGCTCAGGTCGCCTCGACCAACCGCCGTTTCCTTGGCGCGTACAAGGGCGCGGATGGCATCAAGACCGGGTATACCTCGGCGGCGGGCTTCAACCTGACCGCCTCGGCCCAGCGCGGCAACAAGCGCATCATCGCAACCGTGTTCGGCGGTAAATCCACCGCGACGCGGAACGCCCGTGTGGCGGAACTGCTGGACCTCGGCTTCGGCAAGGCGCCGAACCGTGTCGCCGTCCAGAAGCCGGCGCGCCCCGTCTATGTTGCGCAGGCAGAAGACTACGGCGACGATGTGGTGCGGGTGGTGGCCGAGGCGGTTTCCGGCAGCCGCAACCTGCCTGCTGGCAAGACGATCCGTCTCGATACCGCCGTCAAGCAAAGCCCGATGCCGAAACCTCGCCCGGTGGCGCGCAACGACGCACCGCCCGAAGACCTGCTTCTCGCGATGCAGGACACGATCAACGCCGTCCTTGCCGAGGCGCAGACTGAGCCAGCCGCGTCCGTGGATTCCGAAAAGGAGGTGGCAGAACCCATAGAGGTGACCGAAGCGCCGAAAACTGAGGCGGAAGCCGAAGCCGCCGCGCCAGAGGAAACCGTCGTCGCGGCAGCACCATCCGCGCCCCCGGCCCCCGCATTCGTACAGACGACGACGCCGCAGCCGGAATCGCTCGCGGCCATCGCACCTGGCATCGCACCGGAAGATACGCCGGAAGAAACCGTCATCGCCGCCGCGCCGGAGACCTCGCCGCAGCCAGCGCCGGCACCCCGCGCAGAGCCGGCACCAGCTGAGGAGACCATCGTCATCGCCCGCCCGGCGCCCGCGCCGAAGGCTGCCGAGCAGATCGTCCTGGCGTCCCTGACGACCTCCGATCCCGTGGATGAAGCGGAAGAGCTTGAAGTCGTCACCCGCGTCTCGACCTCTGGCGGACGCCAGTGGTCGATCAATGTCGGCCACTTCCCCTCCCGCTACAATGCCGAGCGCCAGCTTCTGCGCACCGCGCTGGTGGAGATGAACACGCTCGACGAGGCGCTTCGCAAGGTCGTGGCGCGGCGTGGCGGCTACGACGCGAACTTCGTCGGCATGACCGAAGAGATGGCTGAACTGGCCTGCCGCAGGCTTCAGGCCCGGCAGACCGAGTGCACGGTCATCGGTCCCTGATCAGGACTTGGGCCGGTCGTCGTAGTCGGTTCCGAGGATACGGTTGGCGTCGCCGTCCGGATCCTCGTACTGCCGGTTTTTCAACGTCCAGAGAAACGCCACGAGCCCGACGCCACCCAGAAACAGCGAGATCGGAATCAGAAGGGCGAGCATCTCCATCGCAGGACCTCACTTCAACCGGAGCGCGTTCAGCGACACCGTGATCGAAGATGTGGACATCGCCAGCGCCGCGATCAAGGGCGTGGCCAGACCGGCGAGCGCGATGGGCACCGCGATGAGGTTGTACGCGAAGGACAAGCCGAAATTCTCCTTGATCCGCCGGCGCGTCTGCCGTGCGATCCGGACCGCATCCGACAACGGTGCAAGGTCCTGCCCGAGCAGCACGATATCCGAGGCGACGCGCGCGGCATCAAGGGCGGAGGCAGGAGAGATGGAGACATGGGCCGAAGCGAGCGCAGCAGTGTCATTCAGGCCGTCACCGACCATCAGAACCTTTGCGCCGTCGTCCTGCAGGGCCGCGATACGCGACGCCTTCTCCTCTGGTCGCTGACCCGACCGCCATTCCGTGATGCCAAGTTCCCGGGCAAGCTGCGCAACCGGCACTTCGGTATCGCCGGAAAGCAGGATGACCCGCTTGCCGGCCGCCTTGAGCGCCTCGACGGCTTCTTCCGCGCCCGGGCGCAGCCGGTCGGTAAAAGCGAAGGCTTCCGGCCGACCGCTCCCGATCCGCAAATAGGTAGCGGTTCCGGCAGCCGGTTCCGCCCCAACCCATTCGGCGCGGCCGAGCCGGACAGATTGGCCGTTCCACTCGCCCTCGACGCCGAAACCCGGCACCTCGCGGATCGCAGCAACGGTGGCGGGGATGATACCGTCGGCGGACAGCGCCGCCGACAGGCTGCGCGACAGCGGATGGGCCGAGCCCCCCGCAAGCGCCGCCGCCACTTCCTTCGCCTCGCGGGGATGACCGCCGAGACCGGCGGCCTCCGGCGCGCCGAGCGTCAGCGTCCCGGTCTTGTCGAAGACGACCGTGTCGACTTCAGCGAGCCGCTCAAGCGCGGTGCCGTCCTTGATGAGAAGGCCCTTGCGGAACAGCTTTCCCGAAGCCGCCGTCACGACGGCTGGAACAGCAAGGGCCAGCGCGCAGGGGCAGGTAATGATGAGAACCGCCGCCGCGATATTAACCGACAGCCGGACATCCCTGGTCAGATACAGCCAGACCGAGAATGCGGCCAGCGCCAGAATGTGCACCGACGGCGAATAAGCCCGCGCCATGCGGTCGGCAAGCGAGGTGTAGCGCGTCTTGGCACTTTCTGCGACAGCGACAAGATCGGCCATCCGGTGCAGCGAGGTCTCGCGTCCCGCCGCCGTCACCTGCAAGAGCAGCGGGCCGGTCAGGTTGACCTCACCCGCGCTCACGGCCGTGCCGGTAGCGGCCGGAACCGGCAGCGTCTCGCCGGTCAGGAGGGAGCGGTCAATCTCTGACGCGCCTTCGATGACGATACCGTCGACCGGCATCCGCGCACCCGGCCGAACCCGGACGAAATCACCGACCACCAGTTCCGCGATCGGCACGACGGCCTCTTCCCCGCCCGCCACCTTCGTCGCGCGCGGCACTTCCAGCGCGGTCAGTTCCTCTGCCGCCGACCGCGCGGCGGCACGGCTGCGGTAGTCGAGATAGCGTCCCGCAAGAAGGAAGAAACAGAGCGAGACGGCTGCGTCGAAATAGGCGTGATGACCGCTCGCGAAGGTCTCGTAGAGCGAGATAGACGAGGCGAGGATCAGTGCCAGCGAGATCGGCACATCCATCCCCAGCCGGCGCGCCCTGAGCGAGGCCCAGGCCGACGCGAAGAACGGCTGCCCGGAAAAGGCCAGCGTGGGCAGCGCGATGGCGGCGGAAATCCAGTGGAACAGGTCGCGCGTCGCGGCTTCGGCGCCCGACCAGACCGCGACCGACAGCAGCATGATGTTCATCATCGCGAAGCCCGCAACGCCCAGCCGCATCAGAAGATCGCGGCCCCGCTTGTCGGTCTCCGTCGCCGAAAGCAGGCCGGGATCGAGTTCATGTGCTGGGTAGCCTATCGACTTGAGCCGCGCGATCAGCGTGTCGGCCATGACATCGGACGACGCCGCGACAGAGACCCGTTTCAGCGTCAGGTTCACGCGGGCAGAGCGGACACCCGGCATCGTCACCAGCGCACGCTCGACATCCGAGATACAGACCGCGCAATGCGCGGTCGGCAGCGACAGGACCAACCCTGCCTCCTTCTCGGCACGGCGGTCAGCGAGCGCCTCGGCGGCGGGCGCCGCGACGCAAGCCGGACAGGCCGAGAGGGAGGGCGCGAGCGTCGCCATCAGCCCGCGACGAACAGGTCGAGCCGCTGGAGGAACCGGGTGCCGTCAGCCGCGAAGGCTTCAAGAAGGATCATCCATTTTCCGGGGGCGAGCGTGGCCTCGGCGACGTAGTCGCCATCCTTCCAGACGAAATCGGGCGTCAGGTCATCGGCCGCTTCCGTCGTCCGGCCGACCGTCGCCGTCAGCCGCTCCACCTGCACCGGAAGCCCGTCCGCATCGCGGAAGGACAGGCGCAGTTCGCCGTCGTCATAGGCTTCGCTCAGAGTCCAGCCAAGCGCGGTCTGGGCGGCGCGCTGCGCCTCGAACGCCTGCGAGGCGACATAGGAATTCCGGACTTCGAGACCGGGGAAGGTCCGGATCGCCTGCGTCGCCATCACGACATTCACCCCGATGATGATAGCGAAGGCGCCAGCGGTGATCAGGAACACCTTGCGTCCGGTCAGTTCGCCCTTCATCTCAGCCCCCTGCCCCGTTGAAGACGGTGTCCGCGTTGACCCGGTCGGCGCTGACGGCATCGTCGATCCAGAACCGGATTTCCGTGCGTTCCGACGCCGCTTCCGCGCTTCCCGCCGGGGCCGTTATATAGAGCCGCTGCGTCAGCGTCGAATCCGCCGGCACGATCACTTCAAGCCCTTCCGCCCCCTCGATCCCCATCACGAAGTCCGCCTCGGAGGCGAGCGATATCCGGAAGGGGCGATCCTCGCCATGCTTGTTGCGCAGGCGCAGCGTGTAGGTGTTGCGGATCGAGCCGTCCGACAGCGTGACGAACAGCGGATTGCGTTCCGGCGTCACGTTCACGTCGATGGGCGAGCGGATGAACAGCGCCACGATCATGGCGATACCCACTGCCGACCAGAGCGTGGTGTAGAGGATGGTGCGCGGGCGGAAGATGTGCTTCCACACATTCTTCGGATGGCCGCCGGCGCGCTCCGCCGCCTCATCCTTCAGCGCCATGTAGCTGATCAGGCCGCGCGGTTTGCCGATGCGGTCCATGACCTCGTCACAGGCGTCGATGCAGAGTGCGCAGGTGATGCATTCAAGCTGCTGGCCGTCGCGGATGTCGATACCCATCGGGCAGACGTTCACGCATGCCATGCAGTCGATGCAGTCGCCCTGCTGCACATCCTCCTGCCCCTTCTTGAGCTTGCCTCGCGGCTCGCCCCGCCAGTCGCGATAGGCGACGACGAGAGTGTCCTCGTCCATCATTGCGGCCTGAATTCGCGGCCACGGGCAGGCATAGATGCAGATCTGTTCGCGCGCGAAACCGCCGAAGAAGAAGGTTGTCGCGGTCAGGATCGCCATAGTCGTGTAGGCGATGGGATGCGCATTTCCGGTCACAAGGTCGCGCGCCAGCGTCGGCGCGTCGGTGAAATAGAAAATCCAGGCACCGCCGGTCGCAAGACCGATCAGCAGCCAGACCACCCACTTCGTAACCCGCAGGCGAACCTTCCGCGCATCCCATTTCGCGTTCCAAAGCCGGACGCGTGCGTTGCGGTCGCCTTCGATCCAGCGCTCGACGAGGATATAAAGATCGGTCCAGACGGTCTGCGGGCAGGCATAGCCGCACCAGACCCGGCCGAGCGCCGAGGTGAACAGGAAAAGCCCAAGCCCGGCCATGATGAGAAGACCCGCGATGAAATAGAACTCATCGGGCCAGATCTCGATCATGAAGAAGAAGAAGCGCCGGTTGGCAAGGTCGACGAGGACCGCCTGATCCGGCAGGTTCGGGCCACGGTCCCAGCGAAGCAGGGGCGTGATGTAGTAGATGCCGAGGGTGACGATCATGATCACCCATTTCAGATTGCGGAACGCTCCGCTTACCCTGCGTGGGAAAACGGGTTCGCGCGCCGCATAGAGCGACGGAGGGGTTTGTATCTCGTTCATGTGCTCGAATATCCGTCTGTTCGCGCATTGTATATCGCAGTGCGGTCAATCGGAGGCATTGACCCAGATCAAACAGCAAATTCGCTTTCGCCGCGTCATTTTGGCCCCCGGTTCGATTAACACTTAGAAACGCCGGGCATTTTCGTTTTGATGTCCGGGCTGCGGCGCGATTCGCCACAGGGCAGACGGAACGGCAGGACGAAACGGGATGCAGGACGACAACGGCAAGGGCTTCGGCAGGATCATCGGCGGCGTTGCGGCGATATTTCTGGTGTTCGTCCTGGGCCTGACCTTCGGCGTTCGCTCATGGCCGCCGGCGCGGCAACTGGAATCGGTCTTCGACTCCGCGGGAGAGATCAAGTCGCTCGCCGTCGCGGCGCTGAAAAATACGCCGAACCAGCACCTCGGCCGCCGGGTCCACGAGGGCGACGGGGTGATCGTCACCCGGCCCGAAGCCATGGCGCCTGGTGTCACGTTCATCTCCGGCCTGTTCGGCCAGCGCCTCGGGTTCCGCCTTTTCGGCACGGACGGGCAGGTGCTTTACGACTGGCCGATCGACTTCTTCAAGATCGCGCCGGAGAAGATGCAGCACCGCTATCATGCCCTTATCCACGGCGCGCTGCTCTATCCCGGAGGCGAGGTCGTCGCCAATCTCGACGGTCGTGGCATGGTGCGCTTCGACGCGTGCGGGCGCATCAAGTGGATGAACGAGGGGCGTAGCCACCACTCGATCTTCGCTGATGACGACGGGGTGCTCTGGGCGCCGATCGCCGGGCCGGAATACAGGAACCCTGCCTTCACCCGCGGTCCCTTCAAACTCGACCGGATCGGCGCGTTCGATCCGGAGACCGGGCAGCAGGTGGCGGAGATCGACCTGGTCGACGTGCTGGAGAAATCTGATCGGATCGGCCTAATCCAGGACATCATCCGGCTGCGCGACGATGTCGTCCATCTCAACGATGTCGAGGTGCTGAGCGAGGAACTCGCACCGGCCTTCCCGATGTTCGCTGCGGGCGACCTGATGCTGTCATTGCGCAACCTCAACCAGATCTGGGTGCTCGACGGCACATCGCACGAAATCAAATGGGTCTCTGCCGGGCCGACGATCGGTCAGCACGATCCCGACTTCCAGCCCGACGGCACGATCTCGGTGCTCGACAACCGCCCGCTTTCACCGTTCGGCGCACCCGATGGGTATCCCGGCGCACATGGCGGTAGCCGCATCATCTCCATCGATCCGGCCAGCGGCGCGCTGCACACCGACGTCCGCTCGACCGAAGAAGCCCCCTTCTACACGCCCTATCGCGGCAAGCACGAAGTCCTTGCCAACGGCGACATCCTGATCGCCGAAACCGATGCCGGGCGCGCTTTCGAAGTCACGCCGGGGGGAGAGGTTGTCTGGTCCTTCATCAACGGCTGGGACACGGACCAGACCGCCTGGATCCTCGATATCGGCCGTTATCCCGCCGAATACGCGGACTTCGCCCCGACTTCGTGCAATTGACACTTGCCCGAAAGCCCCCGGAGCGGCTCAATTGCGGGGGCAGGCGCGCAGGCCGCTAACACCTCCGCGCCGAGGGAGGGCCGCCATGTCAGACAAACGCCAGGCTCACGCAGCCTCGGAATTCTCGGCCGCCGAGATCGGCGCCCTAGCCCATCTCTACCGGGCCGAGGTCTACCGCAGCACGATCTGGCGGACGCGCCTTGATACAACCACGAACTGGGCGGTGGTTACGCTCGGTGTGGCGCTCTCGATCACGTTCTCGGCGCCGAATGCCTCGCCCGTGCCGCTGCTGCTCGTTGGCATCCTGATCATGCTGTTCCTCGCGCTGGAGGCACGTCGCTACCGTTACTTCAACGTTTTTCGTGCGCGGTCGCGCTGGCTGGAGCGCTTCTTCTACACACCGATGCTGCGCGACGGCGATCTGCACACCGAGGATGACTGGCAGACAGTGCTGGCCGAGGACTACTTCACACCGCGCTACCACGTCTCCTTCCCGGTGGCCGTGGCCCGCCGGGTGCGTCACAACTACCTGTGGATACTGCTGATCCAGTCGGTCGCCTATATTGGCAAGCTGGTCGTTCACCCGTTTCCTGTCTCGTCGCTGGACAACTTCATCCACCGCGCGCGGATCGGTCCCCTCATACCGGGGGAAGTCGTGCTGGGGCTTGGGGGGGCTTACATCCTGGCCTGGGTCGCGCTTGCCGTCTGGGTCGGCCGGAGAGACGCAATGCTTGCAAACCGGCGCGGAGGGTTGCCAACGATGGGCTGAAAAGAGAAAGGCACCGGCACCCCCAGGAAACGCGCGAACAGGACGGGGTGCCGATGCTCTCTACCCGGGGGGCGGATACCGCCCCCCGAATTCGTTTGCGGTTACTCGCCGCCGCCGCGTCCGTGTACCCAAGCGGCAACCGCGCGGATGTCGGCTTCGCTCAGGCGGCCCTGCCACGAGGGCATGACGCCGAAGCGGGCGTTGGTGACGGTCTCGGTCAATGCCGCATGATCCCCGCCGTAGAGCCAGATCGGGTCGGTCAGGTTCGGCGCGCCCTGATAGCGGTCGCCGGTGCCATCCTCAGCGTGGCAGGCCGCGCAGTTGTCGGCGAAGACCACGGCACCTTCGGTCGCGAGCGCCGCGTCATGCTCCTGCCCCGAAATCTGGAGCACATAGTTCACGACCTGGTCGATCTGCTCCGGCTCCAACAGCTCGTCGGCGCCGAAACGCGGCATTTCGGAATAGCGCGCGTCGTCATCCTCGGTGTTGCGGATGCCGTGGCTGATCGTGGTGTGGATGTCCTCGATCGTGCCACCCCAGAGCCAGTCGTTGTCCAGCAGGTTCGGGTAGCCGACCGCGCCGGCCGCGCCCGAGCCGTGGCACTGCGCGCACCACGTGCGGAAAATCGCCCCACCCGCGTTCTGGGTGTAGTTCACCAGTTCCGGGTCATCCCCGATCGCCGCGAGGTCGGCCGCGACCAGTTTCGCCTCGACCGGCGCGTTGGCGTCCTCGAAACGCTTGATCTCGGCCGCGACGTCGGAGCGCATCGTATTACCGAAGATGCCCTGCGTCGCCGCATTGACAAGCGGCCAGGCCGGGTAGGCGATCGTGTAGAGAACGCCCCAGAAGATCGTGAGGTAGAACGTCCAGAGCCACCAACGCGGAAGCGGGTTGTTGTATTCCTCGATGCCGTCCCAGGAGTGACCCGTGGTTTCCGGTTCCACACGCTGCTTGATCGGTTTCTTGCTCATTTGCAGGCCTCCTCCGCCGGGGCGGGTCTGTCTTCATGCCGGAAGGGGATGTTCGAGATGTCTTCGTGAACGCGCCGCGATCCGGGCCGGAAGGCCCAAAGGACGACGCCGAGGAACAGCAGGAACAGTGCCAGCAGCGCCCAGCTGTCGGCAAACTCCCTCAGTAGCGAATAGAAATCCATGACGCGGCCTCCTCAGCGTGCCGGGTCAGGCTGGAAGGTCGTGAAATCGACCATCGTGCCCAACACCTGCAGATAGGCGACAAGCGCGTCCATCTCGGTGATGCCCGGCTGGCCGTCGAAGTTCGACACGACCGCGCCAGGATAGCGTTCCACCAGCCCGTCGGTATCGGCGTCGGGATCTGCCTGCGCGGCGAAGTCTGCCTTGGCAAGTTCGATCATCTCCGACGTGTACGGCACGCCGACCATCGCATCCGTCTCAAGCCGGATTTCGATGTGCTCCGGCTCGATCAGCCGGTTGGACAGGAAGCCGTATTTCGGCATCACCGATTCCGGCACCACCGATTGCGGATCGGTCAGGTGGTCGACATGCCACTCGTCCGAGTAGCGGCCTCCCACGCGGGCAAGGTCAGGCCCCGTCCGCTTCGAGCCCCACTGGAACGGGTGGTCGTACATCGACTCCGCCGCCAGGCTGTAGTGGCCGTAGCGCTCCACCTCGTCGCGCATCGGGCGGATCATCTGGCTGTGGCAGACGTAGCAGCCTTCGCGGATGTAGATGTCGCGGCCCGTCAGTTCCAGCGGCGTGTAGGGACGTACCCCTTCCACCTTCTCGATCGTGTTCTCGAGGTAGAAGAGTGGCGCGATCTCGACGATGCCGCCGATCGTGACCACAGCGAAGGCACCGATCAGAAGGGCCGTCGCGTTCGTCTCAAGGAACTTGTGCTTGTCAAGAATACCCATGATCCGGGCCCCCTTATTCGGCCGGGACAGCGTTGGAAGCACCAGCCACGGCCGGCTGCTTCGCAACGGTTGCCCAGAGGTTATAGACCATGATGATCGCACCGGTGAGGTAGAGAACCCCGCCCATTCCGCGCACCACGTACATCGGGAACTTCGCGGCCACGGTGTCGGCGAAGGCGTTCACGAGGAAGCCCTGGTTGTCGACTTCGCGCCACATCAGGCCTTCCATGATCCCGGTGACCCACATCGAGGCGGCGTAGAGCACGATCCCGATCGTGGCGAGCCAGAAGTGCCAGCTGACGAGCGAGAGCGAGTAAAGCCGCTCGCGGTTCCAGAGCCGCGGCACGAGGAAGTAGAGCGCGCCGAAGGTGATCATGCCGTTCCAGCCAAGTGCGCCGGAATGGACGTGACCGATGGTCCAGTCGGTGTAGTGCGACAGCGAGTTCACCGCCTTGATCGACATCATCGGACCTTCGAAGGTCGACATGCCGTAGAAACCGATGGAGACCACCATCATCCGGATGACCGGGTCGGTGCGCAGCTTGTCCCATGCGCCCGAAAGCGTCATCAGGCCGTTGATCATGCCACCCCAGGACGGCATCCAGAGGATGATCGAGAACACCATGCCCAGCGTCGATGCCCATTCCGGCAGCGCGGTGTAGTGCAGGTGGTGCGGGCCAGCCCAGATGTACAGGAAGATCAGCGCCCAGAAGTGGATGATCGACAGCTTGTAGCTGTAGACGGGCCGTTCGGCCTGCTTCGGCACGAAGTAGTACATCATGCCAAGGAAGCCAGCGGTCAGGAAGAAGCCCACCGCGTTGTGGCCGTACCACCACTGCGTCATCGCGTCTTGCACGCCGGCGAAGACCTGCACCGACTTCGATCCGAAGAACGACACCGGGATGGCCAGGTTATTGACCACGTGCAGCATCGCGATCGTCACGATGAACGACAGGTAGAACCAGTTCGCGACGTAGATATGCGGTTCTTTCCGCTTGATGATCGTGCCGAGGAAGACGGCGAGGTAGGCGACCCAGACGATGGTCAGCCACCAGTCGACATACCATTCAGGCTCGGCATATTCCTTCGACTGGGTGGCGCCGAGGATATAGCCGGTCGCGGCAAGCACGATGACCAGCTGATAGCCCCAGAAGACGAACCAGGCGAGGTTGCCGCCCCAGAGACGGGCGGCAGAGGTGCGCTGCACCACGTAGAAGGACGACATCAGAAGCGCGTTTCCCCCGAAGGCAAAGATCACCGCCGAGGTATGCAGCGGGCGAAGCTTGCCGAAATTCAGGTAGCCATGCGTCAGTTCCGAGAAGTTCAGCGCCGGAAAGGCAAGCTGAAAGGCGATCGTCACGCCAACGAGAAAGCCGACGACCCCCCAGAGCGATGTCGCGATGACACCTGCGCGCACCACGCCATCATTGTATTCGTTGACCGGCTCCGGCCGCTTGTCGTCCACCCGGCGCAGCACCCACAGAAAGGTGAGCGCGGCGGCAAGCATCACCGTCAGCGCGTTTACCAGATAGGCCAGGTCATGAGCGTAGTTGGCGGCTATCGCGGCCAGTACCGCGATCGCGCCAAGCACACCAAGCTTGATATAATCCCACATGTCAGCGTTCCCTCGTCATGCCTTCTCCGCCCGATTCGTGAGCGTCCGGGCGGTCTTTGACTGGTCGGGTTTTGGACGTGAGGGGGGACAGACGCATTGATCTGGGTCAAATGCGCGCAGGCGCGGAGTTGATCCTTGTCAAAGCGGGCGGCAGCACCACGCGGATACCGTCATGTTGCACCCCAAGGCGCGAAGGAGATGCGACGATGGCCTACAAATCGATACTCACGATCACAACCGACCCGGACGGCGCAGCCGCGCAGATCGACGCCGCCGTGGCGCTTGCCCGCCGCGAGGACGCACATCTCGACGTTCTCTGCATTGGCGTGGACCAGACCCAGACCGGATACTACTACGCCGGCGCTACCGCGATCCTGACGCAGGAAGCGTATAACCAGGCGAAGGAGGAAGCCGCCGCCGCCGAAGCCGCGGTGCGCAAGCGCCTTGCCGCCGAGGATATCCGCTGGGCAGTCGACACCGCGGTCGGCCAGATCGGCGCCCTGTCCCGGCCGGTCGCGCTGCAGGCGCGCTTTTCCGATCTGGTCGTCCTGTCCAAGCCCTACGGCGCTCAGGGCGGCGCGGCGGCCGAGGCAATCGTCGAAGCAGCACTTTTCGAGGGTCGCGCACCGGTCCTTGTCCTGCCGGAAGGTTATTCCGGGGCCGACTATGGCCAGCGCATCGCACTCGCCTGGAACCAGAGCGACGAGGCGCTGATCGCAACCCGCGCGGCACTGCCGATCCTGAAATCGGCCGCGGCCGTGGACATCACCATCATCGACCCGCCGGCGCATGGCCCGGAGCGGTCCGATCCGGGCGGAATGCTCTCGCAGCTCCTGTCGCGCCATGGCGTTCATGCCGAGGTTTCCGTTCTTGCCAAGACCCTGCCCCGGACATCGGAAATCCTGTCCCGCCATGTCCGCGACATCAATGCCGACATGGTCGTGATGGGCGCCTACAGCCATTCCCGCTTCCGCGAGGCGATCCTCGGCGGAACCACGCGGAACATGCTCGAACATACCGAGGTGCCCGTCTTCATGGCGCATTGAAGGGGCGACCTTTTCAGGACCGGAGAGCAATCATCCCATACCGGCAAGCGCCTGACCCGTTCTCCGGCTCAGATCACCTCGACAGCGCCGGCATAGGCCGCGACGATGTGTTCGTCGGCGTGGGCCGCCAGCGCCGCGATCTCGCGCAGCGCGTCCTCGCCCAGAACACCCTCTTCCGGCGCCGACGCGATGGCGGCAAGCGCCGCGTCGCGCGCCTCGTCGAAGGCGGCGCGCCGGCCCGATTTCTCGTAGTCGTCGCGCCCCTGGCGCAGGAACACCTGAGGCGAAAGCTGGTCGCGGCAGGTGGCAATCGTGTGGGCGCTGTCAAGGAAATGCCCGCCGGTCCGGATGCGCATCATCTCGTCCCAGTTCAGATCCTCTTCGGCCAGTGACGGCTTCCGGACGAAGCGCCGCATCATCGCGCCGATCTCATTGTCCAGCACCGCCTGAACCGGGCTGAAAACCGTGGCGCATTCCAGCTGGCCGACGCCGCCGAGGATATCGGCCCCCGCCAGCGCGACGGTCTGCCCGATCAGGGCACGCTCGGCCATCGACTGGTGATCCGCATCCGGCGTGTCGGAGCCCGACCCGTAGGTATGCGCCAGCATCCCGAAGCCCCGCTTCATCAGCTGGATCGACATGTTCGCCGCCTGAAGGCTTTCCACGCAGGATTGCAGTGCCGAGCCGGTCCGCATGTCGAGCGTGAACATCAGCGGCGTCGCGATGACCGGCGTTCCGGGCGCAAGGATATGTGCCATCACAGTCATGCCGACGATTTCGGCCGCCGCCATGATCGCCATCGACGGCACCGAGAGCGGCGCGGTCCCCCCGGACGAGGGCAGCGAACAGGCATGAAGCGGCACACCGTATTTGCCTGCCTCGATGATGACCTGCGTGTCCATGAACTTGAATTCCAAGGGCGTGAACGAACAGGTGATCGCACTGGTGATCGGGTTGGCGCGCAGTTCCGCCTCGCCGCCGGCCGCGATGGCAGCGATCTTCATCAGGTATTCGATGTTCTGCCACTGGTAGGGCTGCATCCAGACATGCTTGTGGGTCCGCGCGATGAGGCGGCCGAAGCTGTGGATGTCGGCGGTCTTCTCCGGCACGCCGTGAACGAAGGGATGGGCGATGAAGCCCACCTGGTCGAGCGTGTTGGCGACCGCCGCGATCTCGCTGACCGCCGTCAGGTCCATGTTGCGATAGCTCGCGTCGCGCGGGTTCACATAGCCATGCGCGCCGGTGCCCGTGCGCATGACGAAGCCGCCGTCCGGGCGCGGCAGGTCGAGGTCAAGCGCCCGCTTCTTTCCGGCCAGCCGCACCGATTTCGGCGTCGCGGAAAGTGCTTCAAGCGTCAGTTCGCGCGGCAGGCGCAGGCGATCGGCATCCCGGCCGGGTTTCGCGCCCGCCTTCAGAAAGGATGCGCGTGCCTCGGGGTGCAGCACGACAACACCGTAGTCGGCCAACAGGTCGATGACCTTGCCGCGCAGCATGCCGATATCGGCATCGCTGAGAAATCCGAACAGGGCGCGTTCATGGTGTTGTGCCTCCTGCCGGAAAGCGCTGGCAGTGTCAGAATGGCGCTGCGGGCGGTCGCGGCGTGTGGCGCGGGATGTGGAGCGGCGTTCCATATGTACCTCCTGGGTCAGAGAGATAGATACGGCACACACCGATTATGCTGACTGCCTGCCGACTTCAGCACCGCCGAAAATATCAAAGGCCGTGCCCTGCGGCAAAGAAAATCCGACGACCGCGCGGCAGGCTTTCTATCCGACGATCCCGCCATCCGAATCGTCGCCTGCCTCTTCCACCAGGCGGTCGAAATCCGGAATGACGACATGGCGCTTGCCCTCAAGCTCGATCACACCGTCGCGTTTGAGCGCCGATATCTGCCGGCTCACCGTTTCCAGCGTCAGGCCCAGATAGTCCGCCATCGCTTCCCGCGTCAGCGGCAGATCGACGACGATCTTTCCTTGCGGAGCCTTCATCTTCAGGCCGGCATCCCGACGGGCGACGATCGCCAGCAGGCTCGCGATCTTCTCGCGCGCGGTCTTGCGGCCCAGAAGCAGCATCCATTCCCGCGCCACGTCCAGTTCGTCCAGCGTCATCTCAAGCAGGCGTTGCCCGATATGCGGTGTCTTCACCATCAGCTCTTCGAACGGCTTCTTGCGGAAGCAGCACATCAGCAGGTCGGTGGTCGCGACGACGTTGTAGGGTGCCGTGTCGCGCCCCGGCCGACCGACGAAATCAGACGGGAACAGCAGCCCCACCGTCTGGGTCCGCCCGTCCTCCATCACCTGGCTCAGTGTCGCGACCCCGGTAACGACGGACGCCACGAAATCCATCCGGTCTCCCGACCAGATCAGCGTCTGCCCGGCCTCGAAGCTGCGGTAGAACTTGATCTGGTCAAGCGACGCGAGTTCGTCGGCCTCGCAGCGCGCGCAGACGGCCTTGTGGCGAATCGGGCAATTCCCGCAGCTCGGCGCCGAAAGTGGAACGTCGTGAAGGGTCATCTGCATCTTTGATCTGGGTCAATGTAAGGGCCTGCACCCGTGCATAACGCTAGGCTCATGGCAACTGAATCGCAACTCTCGCGGCTCGGACTCTTTGACGCGCGCGTGCCGCGTTATACGAGCTACCCGACGGCGCCGCATTTCAATTCGAACACGGGCGAGGAAGATTTCCGTCGCTGGATCGAGGCTATTGATCCGGGCGCCCGGATTTCGCTTTACCTGCATGTCCCGTTCTGCCGCCGCCTGTGCTGGTTCTGCGCCTGCCGCACGCAGGGGACGACGTCGGACGAACCCGTCCGCGCCTATGTGGAAACGCTGAAGGCAGAACTGGCCCTGCTGAAGGCACATCTGCCATCGGGTGTCACCCTGTCGCGCCTGCACTGGGGCGGCGGCACACCGACCCTCCTGTCGCCCGCCGCGATGAGCGACCTCGCCGGCGCGGTGTTCGACGTCGTGCCGATGGGCGACGATGCGGAGTTCTCGGTCGAGATCGACCCGAATGAAATCGACGCGGGCCGTCTTGACGCGCTGGCTGCGGCGGGAATGAACCGTGCCTCGATCGGGGTGCAGGATTTCGATCCGCAGATCCAGAAGACGATCGGCCGGGATCAGAGCTTCGAGATTACGAAGATCGCAGTGGATATGATCCGCGAACGCGGCATCCGCTCGCTCAATGCCGATATCCTGTTCGGGTTGCCGGGCCAATCGACGGCCCGGATCGCGGCATCGGTCCAGAAGCTCCTGTCGCTCGGCCCGGACCGGGTTGCCCTCTACGGCTACGCCCATGTTCCGTGGATGGCCCGTCGGCAGGTGATGATCCCGTCCGACACGCTGCCCCGCCCCGAGGAACGGCTCCAGCTCTTTGAAACGGCGCGCGAGCTTTTCGTGGCGGACGGCTATGCCGAGATCGGGATCGACCACTTTGCCCTGCCCGGCGACGGGCTTGCGGTAGCCGCGCGCGAAGGCCGGCTGCGGCGGAACTTCCAGGGCTATACGGACGACACGGCACCGGTTCTGGTCGGGCTCGGCGCATCGTCTATCTCGCGTTTCCCGCAAGGATATGCGCAGAACGCCCCCGCGACGTCGGCCTATGCCCGCGCCATCCGCGAGGGCCGCTTCGCGACCGCCCGTGGCCACGAGTTCAGTGGAGAGGATCGCCTGCGCGCGCGGATGATCGAGGCGTTGATGTGCGATTTCCGCATCGACTCTGCCGAGTTGCAGCGCGATTTCGGTGTGGCCGCGACGCGGATCAGAGCACTGTTCGACATCGCGATGCGTGAGTTCGGCGACATGCTGGAAGTCGCGGACGGTGACCTCGTCATTCCCGAACGCGCCCGCCCGCTTACCCGCATGATCGCCCGGGCCTTCGACGCCTACGACCTTTCGAAGGCCGGACACAGCCCCGCCGTCTAAGGCGTCTCGGGTATCAACCCAAGCAGCACGTATCCGAACCGGGAAGACCCGGGTTCCGATGCGTCCGCTCTTCGGACCGGTTCAGGTGGAAGCGCGCCCTTCGACAAAGTCGATCAGCCGCGGCAGGCAGCGGCGCTTGAGATCGTATTCCGCTACGATCGTTTCGCGCGCGGCCGCGCGCAGCGGGGCGCCCGCGCCCGGATCGGCCAGCGCCGCGATCAAGGCCCGCGACCATCCCGCGACATCGAAGAAATCTACCAGCCGGCCATTCTCGCCGTCGCGGATCAGTTCCTCGACCGGCGCCGTCTTCGATCCGATGACAAGCGCACCCGCGCTCATGGCTTCCAGCATCGACCACGACAGGACGAAGGGGTAGGTCAGATAGGCATGGACCCGCGTCACCTGCATCAGCGCGAGGAACTGGTCGTAAGGCACCCGCCCGAGGAAATGGACACGGGACGCGTCGATCCGGTTGCCGACCTCGTCGAGCAATTCCTGCTTCCACGTCCGGTCCTTCCCCGGTGCGGTGCCGTAACTGCTGCCATCCCCGCCGACGATCACGACCTGAGCATCGGGACGGGCGGCCATCACTTCGGGCAGCGCGCGCATGAAGATGTGGTAGCCGCGATAGGGTTCGAGATTGCGGTTCACGAAGCTCAGCACCGCATCGCCCGGCGCGAGGACACGGCCACCCGGCAGCGTCAGGCGCGCAGCAGGGTCGGGGCGCACCTTGTCGGTGTCGATCCCGTCATGGATCACGCTGATCTTTCGCCGCAGGTCCCCGGGGAAAGTCGACGCCTGCCACTCCGTCGGCGCAAGCGCGGCATCCGCCTCGGAGATCGCCTGAAGCAGATGGGCGCGGCGCGCAACAACGGAAACGCGCGACGAGAACTCATCGCGCGGGAATTCCGGGTCAAAACCGGTATCGGCCCCGCTTGAGCGGTAATAGAACTCCGCGTAGGTCAGGTGCCGCGCATCCGGCCAGATTTCCCGCAGGAATAGCGTCTCGCCCCAGCCGCCATGGCCGAAGACGATGTCGGGCACATAACCCTTTTCGGCGCGAAGCTGCTCTGCCGCCCGCGCCACGACGACACCGCGACCGGCCATTTCCGCATAGGTGCGGGCAACGCCCGTCCCCTTGCTTTCCGGTGGGGTCCGGTATCGCGCGACGGGTACCGGCGAGGGGCGCCGGTTGTTCTCCGTCGTCAGGCCCAGCACGTGATGGCCGCGCGCGACCAGGGCCGGCGCCAGATGCAGGAACTGGCCCGGAAAGTTCTGATGGACGAAAAGGATCTTCATGCCGGCCGCGCCGTGCCGAACGCCGCCGCCATCAGCTCGCGGGTATAGTCGGTCTGCGGCCGGTCGAAGACCGCGTCGCCATCGCCAGTCTCTACCACGTCGCCCGCCTTCATCACGATGATCTTGTGAGCAAGCGCGCGGACCACGCGCAGGTCATGGCTGATGAACAGATAGGCCAGCCCGTAGCGGCGCTGGAGATCGCGCAGAAGGTCGACGATCTGCACCTGCACCGTCATGTCGAGCGCGGATGTCGGCTCATCCAGCACGACGACCTTCGGGCGCAGGATCATGGCGCGCGCGATGGCGATCCTCTGCCGCTGCCCGCCGGAGAATTCGTGCGGATAGCGTTCCATCGTCGCCGGGTCGAGGCCGACCTCCGCCATGATCTCCGCGACCATCTCGCGCCGGTCGCGGCCTTTCTCCACACCGTGAACACTCAGACCCTCGGCGATGATCTCCTCGGCCGTCATGCGCGGCGACAGGCTGCCATAGGGGTCCTGAAAGACGATCTGCATGTCGCGGCGCAGCCGCCGCAGCTCGCGCGGACGCCAGCCGGATATGTCCTGGCCGAGATAGACGATCGGCCCGTCGCTCGCGATCAGCCGCATGATGCCCAGTGCGAGCGTCGTCTTGCCCGACCCGCTTTCGCCGACGATGCCCAGCGTCTCGCCCGCGCGGACCGAGATCGTCGCGGCATTCACCGCCTTTACGTGGCCGACCGTGCGCCGAAGCAGGCCGCGCTGGATCGGGAACCAGACGCGCAGGTTGTCGGTGCGCACGATTTCCTCGGCGCCCTCGGGCACCGGGTCGGGCCGTCCCTTCGGCTCGGCGGCCAGCAGCTTACGGGTATAGGGGTGCTGCGGATTGGCGAAAATCTCGGCGACGGCGCCCTGTTCGACGATCTCGCCGCCCTGCATCACGCAGACACGGTCCGCGATGCGCCGCACGATGCCCAAATCATGGCTGATGAACAGAAGGCTCAACTTCTCCCGTTCCTTCAGCTCCGCCAGAAGCTCAAGGATCTGCGCCTGAATCGTGACATCCAGCGCAGTCGTCGGCTCGTCCGCGATCAGCAGGTCGGGCCGGTTGGCCAGTGCCATCGCGATCATGACCCGCTGACGCTGTCCGCCCGAAAGCTGGTGCGGATAGTCGGCAAGCCGGCTTTCCGGGTCTCGGATTCCGACCTCGTCGAGAAGTTCGACGATCCGCGCCCGCGCCGCCGCGCCGCCGATACCCTGATGCAAGGCAAGGCTTTCGGCCAGCTGCTTTTCGATCGTGTGGAGCGGATTGAGCGATGTCATCGGCTCCTGGAAGATGAAGCTGATATCGTTGCCGCGCACCTCGCGCAGATGATCTTCGGAGGCGCCGACCATTTCCCGGCCGCGATAGCTTACCGAGCCGGACACATCCGCATTTCCGCCCAAGAGCGACACCGTGGACAGCGCCGTAACCGACTTGCCCGAGCCGCTTTCGCCGACCAGGGCCACGGTTTCGCCGGCACCGACGGTGAAGCTCACGCCTTTCACGGCATGGATCACCTTCCCGTCCTGAAGGAAATCGACCTTCAGGTCGCGGATGTCGAGGACCGCGCTCATTTGAACGTTTTCCGCGGATCGAAAGCATCGCGCACGCCCTCGAAGATGAAGACGAGAAGCGACAGCATGATGGCGAAGGTGAAGAAGGCCGAGAAGCCAAGCCACGGCGCCTGAAGGTTCGACTTGCCCTGAAGTGCCAGTTCGCCCAGCGAGGGCAGCGACGACGGCAGCCCGTAGCCGAGATAGTCGAGCCCGGCCAAGGTGCTGATACCCCCGGTGATCATGAACGGCATCAGGGTGAGCGTCGCCACCATCGCGTTCGGCAGGATGTGGCGGGCCATGATCACCCTGTCACTGACGCCGAGCGCACGCGCGGCGCGGACGTATTCGAAGTTCCGCGCCCGCAGGAATTCCGCCCGCACGACGCCGACCAGTGCAGGCCAGCCGAAGAGGACGACGATGAAGGCCAGAAGCCCGAAACTTCGCCCCAGAACCGCGAACAGGATGATGATGACGTAGATCGAGGGCGTCGACCCCCATATCTCCAGCAGCCGCTGGAAGGTCAGGTCCACCCAGCCACCGAAATAGCCCTGCACCGCGCCCGCCGCGATGCCCAGAAGGCTGGCGCAGGCGGTCACGATCAGCGTGAAGAGGATGGAGATGCGGAAACCGTAGATGATCCGCGCCAGAACATCGCGGGACGTGTCATCGGTGCCAAGCCAGTGGTCGCCGTCGGGCGCGGAGGGGGCGGTGCCGACATTGTTGATCGTGTTGTAGCTGTAGGGGATCGGCGGCCAGAGGATCCAGCCCTTCTCGATCGCCTCGCCCTCGACCACGCCGTCAGCGGCATCCTCGATCACCGCTTCCGGGTCGTCGAAGCAGGCCTCAAGCCCGCCGCTGACGATCAGGCAGCGCACTTCCGGCTCGCGGTAGATCGCCTCCGTCCGGAAATCGCCGCCAAAGGCGGTTTCGGGATAGAACTTGTAGACCGGGACATGCAGCGCGCCACGATAGCTGACGAGGATCGGCTTGTCGTTCGCGATGAACTCCGCAAACAGCGACAGCACGAACAGGACGGTGAATATCCACAGCGACCAGAACGCCCGCCGGTTCGCGGTGAAGTTGCGCCAGCGGCGCTGGTTGAGAGGGGACAGCCGCATCAGCCCGCCCGCTTCTCGAAGTCGATCCGGGGATCGACGAAGACATACATCAGGTCCGACAGGATGCCGATCAGCAGGCCGAGCAGGCCGAAGGCATAGAGCGTGCCGAAGACGATCGGATAGTCGCGCGCCACCACCGCCTCGAAGCCGAGCCGCCCCAGCCCGTCGAGCGAGAAGATGGTTTCGATCAGCAGGCTCGACCCGAACAGGACCGCGAGGAAGAGGCCCGGAAAGCCCGCGATGATGATCAGCATCGCATTGCGGAACACATGGCCGTAAAGCACACGGCCCTCGGTCAGCCCCTTGGCCTTCGCGGTCAGGACATACTGTTTGTTGATCTCGTCGAGGAAGCTGTTCTTGGTCAGCAGCGTCAGGGTGGCGAAACTGGAAATCGTGGTGGCGACGATCGGCAGAGTGATGTGCCAGAAATAGTCCACCGTCTTGCCGATCATGGTCAGATCGTCCCAGTTGTCCGAGACGAGGCCGCGCAGCGGGAAGATGCGCCAGTAACTGCCGCCCGCGAACAGGACGATCAGCAGCACCGCGAAGAGGAACCCCGGTATCGCGTAGCCGACGATGATCGCGCCCGAGGTCCAGGTATCGAACCGCGACCCGTCGCGCACCGCCTTGCGGATGCCGAGCGGGATCGAGATGAGATAGGCCAGCAAGGTTGACCAGAGCCCCAGCGTGATCGAGACCGGCATCTTCTCGATTACGAGGTCCACGACCGAAATCTTGCGGAAATAGCTTTCCCCGAAATCGAAGCGCAGGTAGTCGCCGATCATCTTGAAGAACCGCTCGTGCGCCGGTTTGTCGAGGCCGAACTGCTTCTCCAGCTGGTCAATGAATTCCGGCGGCAGGCCGCGCGCACCCATGTAACGCTCGTCGCCGCCGATCTGTTCCTGCGCGCCGCCGTCGCCGCCGCCGGCGATGTTGCGGAACACGTCGCCCTCGCCCTCCAGCCGGGCGATGATCTGTTCGACCGGACCGCCCGGCACGAATTGCGTGAGCGTGAAGTTGATCAGCATGATCCCGAACAAGGTCGGGATCATCAGCAGCAGTCTTCGCAGGATATACGCGCCCATCGGCCGGTCTGCTCTTTCCCCGTCTGGCGCCTAGTTCAGCGCGCCCGCCGCCTTCAGCTTCGCGGCCTTTTCGGCGTTGTACCACCAGAAGTCCAGTTCGCCCAGCGCGTAGGGCGGTAATGCCTCGGGGTGCTCGAACATGTCGTAGTAGGCGACGGTATGGGTATCCTTGTACCATTGCGGCACCCAGAACCGATAAGCGCGCAGCACCCGGTCAAGTGCCCGCGCGCCGACTTTGATTTCCTCGCTGGACTGCGCGGCGATGATCTGGGTGATGATCTGGTCGACCGCCTCGCTCTGAAGCCCCATGAGGTTGAAGGCATCGCCCGTCGATTCGGAACCGAAGACCTGCAAAAGTTCCGACCCGGGGATCAGGTCCTGGCCCAGATGACCCGTGAGGATGTCGAAATCATGCGACCGGGTACGGTTGGTCATCTGCGCGTCGTCGACCCTGTTCAACGTCGCGTCGACGCCCAGCGCGCGCAGGTTCTCGATGAAGGGGTTGAACACCCGGTCGAAGGTCTGGCTGTCGTTCAGCATCTCCACCCGCAGAGTCTCACCCTTCTCGTTGCGTCGTATGCCGTCATTGCCCACGGCCCATCCCGCCTCGTCGAGAAGTGCCGAAGCGCGGCGCAGGTTTTTGCGGTCAAGCTGACGCTCGCCTGAAACCGGTGCCATCACCGGCTCCTGATCGAGCACGCCGGGCGGCAGCAGGTCGGCGAGCGGTTCAAGGATCGCGAGCTCCTCCGGCGACGGCAGGCCCGTCGCCTCCAACTCGCTGTTTTCCCAGAACGAATTCACCCGCTCGTAAAGCCCGTAGAATAATGAGGCATTCGACCATTCGAAGTTGAACATCAGCGCGATCGCCTCGCGGACGCGCGGGTCCTGGAACTTCTCGCGGCGCAAGTTGATGATATAGGCCTGACCGCTCGCGACGTTGCCGTTGGCCAGTTCGTCCTTTTTCACCCATCCGTTCAGAAGCGCCGGGAAATCGTAGCGCGTCGCCCAGATCAGCGAGGATGCCTCGTTCCGGAACGTGTAGGCACCGCCCTTGAACCCCTCGAACGCGGCGTCGTAGTCGCCAAAATATTCGATGCGGATGCGGTCGAAATTATGCCTGCCCCGGTTCTTCGGAAGATCGCGGCCCCAGTAGTCCGGGTTGCGGCGATAGATGATGCGGGTGCCCACATCCATCCTGTCGAAGAGGTAGGGGCCCGACCCAAGAAACGGGTCGAGCGAGGTCGCCTCAAGGTCACGGCCCTTCGCCTCGAAATCAGCCTTGGAGAAGACCGGCAATCCGCCGACCGACTGGATCAGGTCCCGCTTGGGGTAATCGGCCTTGAAACTGAACTTGATCCGCCGCTCGTCCAGAACCTCGGCGCTCTCGACCTGCTGCGCCAAGACGGCCCGGAAACTGGACAGACCTTTTGCGAGAAACGTCTCGTAGGAAAACTGAACGTCCGCCGCCGTGACGGGCGATCCGTCGGAGAACTGCGCTTCCGGTCTCAGGGTAAAGATCACCCAGGACCGGTCCTCGGGATACTCGATCGTGTCGCAAAGCAGGCAATAGGCCGCTCCGACCTCGTCCGCCGTGCCCTCCATCAGCCCTTCAAGCATGACCGTCGAAAGCGCGGCGGCGCGGCCTTTGATGGTATAGGGGTTCATCGTGTCGAACCCGCCGAACGCCCATTCGGAGATTTCGCCGCCCTTCGGCGCGTCTAGGTTGACGTAATCGAGCGGAGCGTCGGGGCCGTATTTCAGATCGCCGAAGGTCGAGATGCCATGGGCAGTTCGCACATCCTCTGCCGCGTGAAGCGCGGGCGCGACACCGAGCACAACCGCGGCCACTACCGCCGCCACACCCCGGCTCAACGTCTGCGTCAGAGCGTGATCCGGTCGGCTTTGCGCGCCGATATGGCCCGTTCGATCAATGCCCATCCGGCCCTCCGTTCTGCGCGCCGCCTCACGCCGCGCTTCGTTCCGCCAAAGCTAGAACGGCGCGGGGCGGGGCATCAAGTTGCGAATTTGTGAGTTTTCGCGTGAGCGACGAAAAAGGCCGCCCGGAACGGACGGCCCAATGTCGCGGTGTGCCCTAGGATCAGCCGCCGAGCGACTGAAGATAGGCGATGATATTCGCACGGTCCTCGGGCTTCTTCAGACCGGCGAAGGACATTTTGGTGCCCGGAACGAAACCCTTGGGGTTTTCGAGGAAATGGCTCAGCGTCTCGGGGTCCCAGTTGCCGCCATGGCCCGCCATTCCGTCGGAATAGCCGAAGCCCGCGACCCCGCCCACGGCACGATTGACGACGCCGTCAAGGTGCGGACCGGTGCCGTTGGTGCCGTCAAGCTTGTGACAGGCCTTGCACTTGCCAAAGACCTTCTCGCCCGCACCGGCATCCGCCGAGGCGAGAAGCGTCGCGAAGTCCGGCCCCTCTGCGGCGGCCTCGTCGCCGCCCGCTTCGGCGCCGGTGTCGATGACATAGGCCTGCGCCACTTCCTCTCCGCCATGGGCCACCGGCCCGGTATGGTAAAGCGACTCGGCCGCCCATTTGCCCAGAAGGAAGATCAGGAACGCGCCGCAGAGCGCGCCGCCGGCCTTCGTTACAGTCATCGTGTCGAACATGTCGCGCCTCTACCCTGGCATGGTTTCGCGGCGTATCTACCCGCTTCCCCTATCCGGTTTCAAGGTATAGTTAGCGCGGCGTATCGCCCGGATCACGGGCCGTCGCCAAGGAGCCACCCTCATGACCGGACGGATTGCCTTCCAGGGAGAGCCCGGAGCCTATTCGCATCAGGCCTGCCGCGAAGCCTATCCGGATATGGAGGCGCTGCCTTGCCGCACCTTCGAAGACACGATCGAGGCCGTCCGCAAGGGCGAGGCGGAACTGGCCATGCTGCCGGTCGAGAATTCCACCTACGGCCGGGTCGCCGACATCCACCGGCTGCTGCCGGAAAGCGGGCTGCATATCGTCAACGAGGCCTTCGTGCGGGTGCATATCAACGTTCTCGGTGTGCCCGGCGCGAAGCTATCGGATGTGAAAGAGGCCTACAGCCACCTCGTGCTCCTGCCGCAATGCGCCGACTTCTTGCGCGAACACGGTATCCAGGGCCGGATCAGTTCCGACAATGCCCGCGCCGCGCGCGATGTGGCGGAACGGGGCGATCCCAGTGTCGCGGCGCTCGCCTCGGAGCTTGCCGGCGAGATCTACGGTCTGAACGTGCTCGCCCGCCACATCGAGGACGCCGAACACAACACGACGCGCTTTCTGGTCATGG
This sequence comes from Alphaproteobacteria bacterium, assembly GCA_030429495.1. Taxonomy (GTDB): domain Bacteria; phylum Pseudomonadota; class Alphaproteobacteria; order Rhodobacterales; family Rhodobacteraceae; genus Albidovulum. The sequence goes on from JAUIFH010000011.1 coordinate 53,661, forward strand.
CCCGCCAGCCCGACCTCAAGCGGCGCGGCACGGCCGGGATGATGACCACCTTCGTCTTCCAGGTCCGCAACATCCCCGCCGCGCTCTACAAGGCGATGGGCGGGTTCGCCACGAACGGCGTCAACATGACCAAGCTTGAAAGCTACATGGTCGACGGCTCGTTCACCGCGACGCAGTTCTATGCCGACATCGAAGGCCATCCCGACGACGCCAATGTGCGCCGGGCACTGGACGAGCTTGACTACTTCACCTCGACCATGTCGCTGCTCGGGGTCTATCCGGCCGATCCCAGCCGCCACTGATCCCGCTCAGGGCATCCGCTGTCCGATATGGCGCAGTTCCATTTCGGATGCGTATTTCTGCACCCGCGCCTCGAACCGGCGGGCGTAGGATGCCTTATTTAGACGGATCGACTGCATGGTCAGCCGCGCCGTCAACGTCCGCGGCTTGATCTCGAACACGACGGTAAGACGCGTCCTGCCTCGCGACAGTGCCATCAGGTTCAGCGTAAGCCACAGGTTGAAACCGGTGCTTTCGCCGGTGAAATTCATCGCCTCCGGCCGCTCGAAGCGTTCGAGTTCGCAGACAATCCGCCGCATCTTCCCGCGCACCGGAAACCGCAGGCTCCATGTCAGCCCGACGCCCGGCTCGGCCAGCCGGTCGACGCGCGCCACTTCCGCGCCGCGCCGCATCGCCGCGCGCTCGAACTTGGCGAAATCCGACAGCGAGTCGAAGACCTGTTCCGCCGGCGCCTCAATATCCTCCTTGGCGGAGAACTTCACGCTCGCACCTCTCCCGTCCCTTTTCGGACTATTGGCCTCAATCCAGCCGGTCCGCAACCCAGTTGGTCAACAGAAAACCCGCGATCGCGCCGTTGCGCGGGCGGCGGATCGACGGATGCGTTCCCGCAAGCGCCGCCGCCGCCTCCTCGCGCGTGACCCACAGCGCCGCTTCCAGTTCCGCCGGGTCGAGCGTGATCTCGTCGCTCACCGCTTCGCCATGGCATCCGATCATCAGCGAGGACGGATAGGGCCAGGGCTGGCTCGCCAGATAGCGGACGGCGCCGACGGCCACGCCGGCCTCCTCCGCGACCTCGCGGCGCACGGCGGCCTCAAGCGTTTCGCCCGGCTCCACGAACCCGGCGAGGCAGGAATACATGCCGTCCGGCCAGCCCGGAGACCGGCCCAGAAGCGTCCGGTTGCCCCGCGTGACCAGCATGATGACGACCGGGTCCGTGCGGGGGAAATGCTGTGCGCCGCAGGCACCGCAGCGGCGCTGCCAGCCGGCCTCGACCGCCATGCTCGGCGCGCCGCAAGCGGAACAGAACCGATGGCTCCGGTGCCAGCCGAGCAGCGCCTTGGCGGTCGCGACGAGTTCCGCGTCGCGCGCCGTCAGCGCGGCCATGACGCCGCGCAGTTCCGCAAAGCGGTGATCGTCCGGCAGCGCGGGATGGTACTGCTCGGTCGGGTCGAAGAAGACACCCGCTGGGGGCGGATCGCCCTCCACCGGTTGCCAGGATGAAATGTCGGCGGCAAACCGCGCGCCGGCCTCGTCCAGCCCGAGGAAAACCGGCGCTTCGGCCGCATCTGCCAGAACCGGATGGTCCGGCTCTACCCATCCGGCAGCCGTCCCCGAGAACAGGGGCTTGCCGCGCCAGATCGGAAGGACCCGCGTCGCACTGTCCCCCAGCCGCGCGGCAATCTCGTCCGGCCGGCCGCGCAACCACGCCGCCCGGTCAAGCGCCGATCCCCCGAATGTCACCGTTTCCGCAAGCCGCATCCGACCCTCCTTGTGCGCAACATGTGGCACGGTGCGGGATTGGTTGCAAATGTATCAACAACAGTCTCAGCGGGGTGGGATTGAACAACCTATACGTGTTATTTGTGGTATCGCTATTCCCATGCGAGTGCAACCTGATAGAAACCCGACATAGATTCGTTGCCACGTCGTGATATCCTTGGCCAACCCCGAAACCCATGATGGGAGGCCACCATGACCACCGTGACTCAGAACTTCCTGACCCGCCGGGATTTCCTCGCCGGGACCGCTGCCGGAGCCTCCTTGATCGCCCTTCACCCCTACTCCGCCTTCGCCGCCGCCAATCAGGCCCATCTACGGATCATGGAAACCACGGACCTGCACGTTCACGTCTTCCCCTACGACTACTATTCCGACAAGGCGGTCGACACCGTCGGCCTTGCCCGCACCGCCGCGATCATCGAACAGATCCGGGCTGAGGCGACGAACGCGATGCTCGTCGACAATGGCGACTTCCTTCAGGGCAACCCGATGGGCGACTACATCGCCTATGAGCGGGGCATGAAGGAGGGCGACATGCACCCCGTCATCACCGCGATGAACACTTTGAATTTCGATGCCTCGACGCTCGGCAATCACGAATTCAACTACGGGCTCGATTTCCTGATGAAATCGCTCGCAGGGGCGAATTTCCCGGTTGTCTGCGCGAACGTGGCCAAGACGCTCGGGGCCTCCCCGCGCGAGGATGAGACGCTGCTGAAGCCCTATATCATTCTCGACAGGCAGGTGACCGACGGATCGGGCGAAACCCATCCGATCCGCGTCGGCCTCATCGGTTTCGTGCCGCCGCAGGTCATGAACTGGGACCGCAAGCACCTTGAAGGCAACGTTCAGGCCCGCGACATCGTGGCGACCGCCCAGGCCTGGGTGCCGCAGATGCTGGAAGAGGGTTGCGACATCATCGTGGCGCTCTCACACTCCGGCATCGGCGCCGCGGAGCATGCCGACGGAATGGAGAACGCCTCCACCCCCCTCGCCCGGGTCGAGGGGATCGACGCCCTGATGACGGGCCACAGCCATCTCGTCTTCCCCTCGCCCGCCTATGACGGTTTCGCCGAGGTGGACGTGGCGACCGGCACCATTTCCAGCAAACCCGCCGTGATGGGCGGGTTCTGGGGCTCTCACATGGGGCTTATCGACCTGCTTCTCGAACGCGACGGCAACCGCTGGAAAGTGGTCTCCTCCACCTCCGAGGCGCGGCCGATCTCGCAGCGGAACGAGGATCGCTCCGTCACCGCGCTCGTCGAAAGCGTGCCCTCCGTCCTGGCCTCGGTTCAGAAGGAACATGACGAGACGCTCGCCTATGTCCGTCAGGCGGTCGGCAAGACCGCAGCGCCCCTGCATTCCTACTTCGCCCTCGTGGCCGACGACCCGTCGGTCCAGATCGTCTCCATCGCCCAGAAATGGTATATCGAGGAGATGATGAAAGGCACCGAATACGAGGGCCTGCCGATCCTCTCGGCGGCCGCGCCCTTCAAGGCGGGCGGTCGCGGCGGGCCGGAATACTACACCGACGTGCCGGCGGGCGACGTGGCGATCAAGAACGTGGCCGACCTCTACCTCTATCCGAACACGATCCGCGCGGTGAAGGTGACGGGTGCGCAACTGAAGGACTGGCTCGAACGTTCGGCCGGGATGTTCAACCAGATCACGCCGGGCGAGGCCGACCAGGTGCTCCTCAACCCCGACTTCCCCAGCTACAACTTCGACGTCATCGACGGGGTGAGCTATGAGATCGACCTCAGCCAGCCCTCGAAATACGGACCGAAGGGCGAGGATCTGAACCCCGACGCCAACCGCATCGTCAACCTGATGCATGACGGCAACCCGGTCGATCCGGCCGCCGAATTCGTCATCGCGACGAACAATTACCGCGCCTCCGGCGGCGGCGATTTTCCCGGCGCCAAGGGCGACACGGTCATCTTCGAAGGGCCGGACACCAACCGCGACATCATCGTGCGCTACATCGTCGAACAGGGCACGATCAACCCGACCGCCGATTCCAACTGGCATTTCAAGCCGCTGCCGGGGACGAGCGTGCTCTTCGACACCGGACCGAAGGCCGCCGACCACATCGCCGACGTTAAGGCGGTGGTGATCGAACCGGCGGGCGACGGGCCGGATGGCTTCGCGCGGTTCCGCATCACGCTCTGACCGGACTCGACGGCGGGGCGCGCACGCGGCATAACCGGGGCGCAATCTGCCGGGAGGTTTCGCTGTGCGTCTTATCCTTTGGGCCTTCGCTCTGGTCGTCATCGTTGCCAGTGCGGCCTATGCCACGCGCCCTGGAGTGGCGGATTTCGACGCGCTCCTGCGCACCGCGATCGAACAGCGCATCGCCACGACCGACGTCACCACGGATGGCGACGCACTGTCGACGATCGCGCTTGTCGGCTGCAAGCTGCGTCCCTCCGACTGCTTCAACCTCGTCCGCAAGAGCCTGGACGTCTCGGCCGAAGACCGGACCTTGTTCACCCGGTTCACGGTCGTCGCGGGAGAACGCCGCGCAACCTGCACCGGTGCCTTCACGAAGATCTGGTGCGAAAAGGGCGTGCTGGAGGACTGACGGCCCGGTTCTAGCCCGTTCGCGTCGCCCATACCTCCTGCGCCGCCGTCTCCACCGCGCAGGGGCGGACCACGCGCAACCGCGCCAACGCCGATGCGGGTTCCTCACCCACATCGACCATCAGACGAAGCACGGCCATGCCCGACCGCCCGCAACCGCCAAGGCAATGCGCCAGAACTCCGCGGCCCGCAGCAAGGCGTTCGCGCGCAACTGTCGAGGCCCCCGCCCAACCTTCGCGCAACGCCGGGCTGTCCGCGCCAAAATCCGCGACCGGCAGGTGCAGCCAGCCGACCCCTTGCGCCGCGAGGTTGGCTGAAAGGCCAAGCGCTCCGTGCGCCGCCAGTTCAGGCCCCGTCGCCATTGTCAGGACAAGTGCCGGTCGCCACGCCAGAACCTGCGCCAGATCGCGCGAGTAGTCCCCGCTCCGACCCGGCATCGGGCAAAGCGCCAGCCGCCCGCCGCCAGCCTCCAGCTCCGCGATGATGAAATCGGTCATTGCCCTCCCCGGCGGCAGCGACAGCGCCCGGCATTCACGGAGCATAGGCCCGCGAAACCGACCGGGCCAGCCCCGCCGTCAATCACCCGCGCGAGAAAAGACTCGACATAACTAGGATAGTGGTTATTTTGACCTCATGACCATAGTCAGCCCCAACGCCCGCGCCCTTGCCGCTCTCGGCCACGATGCCCGCCTGTCGATCTTCCGCCTTCTCGTCCGGGCGGGCGAGGACGGGCTTCGGGTGGGCGATATCGGCGACCATCTGGGCCTGCCGCCATCGACGCTGGCGCACCATCTCTCGACCCTCGTCGCCTCCGGCCTCGTCCTGCAAGACCGGCACGGGCGCGAGGTCTTCAACAAGGTCGACTATCCAGCGATGCGCCAGGTGCTGTCGTTCCTGACCTCTGAATGCTGCGCCGGCGTGGTGGTCCGCCGCGAAACCGACGCCGCCTGACCACCCGGTCCGATCCAAGGAGAAAGCGCCATGGCCGACACGACCCTCTCGCCCCACGGTTCGCGCCCAACCTTTGGCCCGCTCTGGCGTGACCACCGTGTCTGGCTGACCTCGGCACTGATCCTCGCGCTTCTCGCAGTCTTCGACCTGGCACAGGCCGCGGCCAGCGCCCGCTTCGCAGCGGACTCGCTTCTGCACACGGCGCCTTATCTCGTGCTTTCGATTGCCATTGCCGCCTGGGCCGGCGCAACGGGCGCCGACAACCTGATCGCGCGCGCCTTCACTGGCGCGCCGCTCCTGATGATCGTGCTCGGCGCGCTGGCGGGCGGCCTGTCGCCGTTCTGCTCCTGCGGTGTCATCCCGCTGATCGCCGCGCTTCTGGCGATGGGTGTCCCGCTTTCGGCAGTGATGGCGTTCTGGCTGGCCTCGCCGATCATGGACCCTTCGATGTTCTTCCTGACCGCCGGCGTCCTCGGCCTTCCCTTCGCGATCGCCAAGACCGCCGCCGCCATCGGTCTCGGTCTTTTCGGCGGCATCGCCGTGCACCTCCTGTCGCGCGGCGGCGCGCTGGCCGATCCCCTCAGGGACGGCGTCGGCAATGGCGGCTGCGGCGGCGCGCGGGTCCGTGCGCCGAAGCCCGTCGTTTGGCGCTTCTGGTCCGAGCCGGAGCGCCGCGCCCGTTTCCTGAGCGATGCCCGCAAGACGACGCTCTTCCTCGCGAAATGGTTGCTCCTGGCCTTCCTGCTCGAAAGCCTGATGCTGGCCTGGATTCCGGCCGAAACCGTGACGACCGCACTTGGCGGCGACGGCATCGTGCCCATCGTCACCGCGACGCTTGTGGGCGTACCGGCCTATCTGAACGGATACGCGGCCCTTCCCCTTGTCGGCGGGCTGATCGAACAGGGCATGGCGCCGGGCGCCGGGATGGCGTTCCTCGTCGCGGGCGGCGTGACCTCAATCCCCGCCGCGATGGCCGTCTGGGCGCTGGCCCGTCCACACGTCTTCGCGCTCTACATCGCGCTCTCGCTCTCCGGGGCGTTCCTTTCCGGGCTGGCGTTCCAGCTCTGGCAGATCGCCTGATCGCACTGGCCCCGCCCGACTTGCGAATCCGCACCGGGCGGCCTATATCGACCGATGAGAGGTTGGCGCGGGCGAGCGCCTCGCCAACCCGGTCAGGTCCGGAAGGAAGCAGCCGTAACGAGCCCCGCTTGGGTCGTTGTCCAGCCTCTCACCCTCGTAACCCCGCGCAGGAGATGGACATGTCAGAGCTTGTTTTCCTCCGGGCCGGGGCTGTCTGAGACCGAAAGACCTGTCCCGCCCGTCCCGACATCACCCGCCCGCAGCCGACGCTGCCGGGCACCGGTATCGGACTGACCTGAGGACAGATCATTGACTTCCAATTCCCAAACTCTCCGCGACCTTGGATGGTCGTCGGACTTCCTGCGCCAGCTTTCGCCTGATGAGCTGGACAGCCTCACCCCCGCCCGCGTCACGGGCGTTCACCGCACCCGACTTGCGGTCCTGACGGCGGACGGCCCCGCAGAGCTCACCCTGCCGCCCAACCTTTCCGCCGGCGACATAGCCGTCGGCGACTGGGTGCTGGCCGACCCGGCCACCCTGCGGGCCGAACGGCTTCTCGATCGCCGTTCCCGCATCTTCCGCCGGGCGGCGGGGGACGCGGCGCGCGAACAGCTCATCGTCGCCAATGTCGACGCGGTCTTCATCACCACCTCCTGTTCGGACGAATTCAACGAGGCGCGGCTGGAACGCTACCTTGCGCTCTGCCATGCTGGCGGCGTGCCGCCCGTCTTCGTCCTGACAAAGGTCGACACGACCCCGGACCCCGACAGTTACATCGACCGCCTTCGTGCCATCGGCCCGAAAGTTCCCGCCATCGCGATCAACGCCAAATCGCCCGAAGCGGCGGCGGCGCTGAAACCCTGGTGCGGGCCTGGCCAGACGGTCGCCTTCCTCGGCATGTCCGGGGTCGGCAAATCGACCCTCGCCTCGGCGCTGACCGGTCTCGACCTTGAAACCGGCGTGCTCAGCGCCGACGACATGCGCGGCCGCCACACGACGACCGCGCGCGAGATGCATGGCATTCCCGGCGGCGGCTGGCTTATCGACACGCCGGGGATGCGCGAGCTGCGCCTCACCGACATGGCCGAGGGCATCGACGAGGCCTTTGCCGAGATCGCGGAGCTTGCCGGCAACTGCCGCTTCCGCGACTGCGCCCACGATACCGAACCCGGCTGCGCGGTGCAGGCCGCCGTCACCGCAGGCGCCATCGACGCCGCCCGTGTCGAACGCTGGAAGAAACTCCGCAGCGAAGACGCCGAACACTCCGCCCTCGCGCTCGACCGCAAGCGGAAAGGCAAGGCGCTCTCGAAGCTCGTGAAGCAGGTTAAAAAGTCAAAACGGCCCGGCTAAGCTGCGCGGTGGCCGAAAAGCAATCGATAATTGAGTCTTTTCGGCCACCTTCGCGGGCCGCGTCGGCGTGATGGCGCTCATTTTTCTTCCACGGTTGCACCACGCGCTTTAGCCTGACCCCCGGGAAATCGCCCGCCAAGCGGCGATACCGGAGGCAGGCCGAATGGCAACGATCGTCGTCACGACGGACGGTACAACCGTCGTCGTGGGCAATAACGACACTGTGGTCATCAACATCCCCGGCGGGGGGCCGGTGAACATTGTCGCCGACCCCAATATGAAGGTGAAGAAACTCGCCGTTCAGTTCGGCAACGACAACGAGTCCGACACGGTCAAGATCGACCTGCACACCTTTTCCGAGAACAAGCTCCATATCGACGTCTGGGACTACGACCCCTCGGACAACGTGCAGTTGGTCGGCGGGTTCAACAAGCATGTCGATCCCCAGCATGACGACCTATTCGACTTCAACTACATCGGGTCGACCGGAAACACCTATACCGGGGAAGTACGCGCCCGCGACCGGGGCGAGAACGACTTCAACACGACACCCCGTCCGATCGCGATCTGTTTCGCCGAGGGCAGCGTGATCGACACCGATCTTGGCCCGCGCCCGATCGAGACCCTTCGCGAAGGCGATCTGGTGGTGACGCAGAACAATGGCCTCCAACCTGTGCGCTGGATCGGCCGGCGCGCGCTTGACAGCATCGACCTCGCGCGCCATCCGCAGCTTCTGCCCATCAGGATCACGGCCGGCGCGCTTGGCGGCGGGTTACCCTGGACCGACCGCACCGTCTCGCCGCAGCACCGGATTCAGATCGCGGACTGGCGGGCCGAGGTCCTGTTCGGCACCGATGGCATTCTCGTTGCCGCCAAGCATCTGGTCGACGGACGGTCCATCGAGGTTGTCGATGACACCGCCGCGGTCGTCTATTATCACCTGCTTTTCGACCGGCACGAGATCGTTCGGGCTAACGGTGTCTGGAGCGAGAGCCTTTACCTTGGCGAAATGGCCATGGAGGCCCTGACAGACGAGGCGCGCGCCGAGATCGATCTGCTCTTCCCCGACGCACCCGCCTCTCGCCGTGGGGGTCACACCGCGTCGATGGTGATCAAGGCCTCAGAGGCCGCAGCGTTGAGGGCCGCCTGACCGGCGCGGCGAACTTTCCACGACAACAGACCTTCGGAACCCCCCGGACGGTTTACGCCGCGCCCGGCGCAACCTAGGTTATGGCTGGCACGATTCCCACGAGGCGCCATGACCGAGACCAACGGGACCAAGTATCAGGTCCTCGCCCGCAAGTACCGCCCCGAGACCTTCGCCGACCTCGTCGGGCAGGATGCGATGGTGCGCACCCTGAAGAACGCGTTCGAAGCCGACCGGATCGCGCAGGCCTTCATCATGACCGGCATCCGGGGGACCGGAAAGACCACCACCGCGCGGATCATCGCCAAGGGGATGAACTGCGTCGGGCCCGACGGCCAGGGCGGCCCCACGACCGACCCCTGCGGCAAGTGCGAACACTGCGTGGCGATCATGGAAGGCCGCCATGTCGATGTGATGGAGATGGACGCGGCGTCCCGGACCGGCGTGAACGACATCCGCGAGATCATCGAAAGCGTGCACTACCGGGCGGCCAGCGCGCGCTACAAGATCTACATCATCGACGAGGTTCACATGCTGTCGACAAGCGCGTTCAACGCGCTTCTGAAGACGCTTGAGGAACCGCCCGCCCATGTGAAGTTCATCTTCGCCACGACCGAGATCCGCAAGGTTCCGGTCACGGTCCTGTCCCGCTGCCAGCGCTTCGATCTGCGCCGGATCGAGCCCGAAGTGATGATCGCGCTTCTGAAAAAGATCGCCGGCGCCGAGAAGGCCGAGATCACCGACGACGCGCTCGCCCTAATTACCCGGGCAGCCGAAGGCTCCGCCCGCGATGCCACATCGCTCCTCGATCAGGCGATCAGCCACGGCGCGGGGGAAACCACGGCGGAGCAGGTCCGCGCGATGCTGGGCCTTGCCGACCGGGGCCGGGTCCTCGACCTCTTCGACCTGATCCTGAAGGGCGATGCAGCGGGTGCCCTGAACGAGCTTGGTGCGCAGTATTCCGACGGCGCGGATCCGTTGGTGGTGCTGCGCGATCTGGCCGAGATCACACATTGGGTCAGCGTCATAAAGATCACGCCCGAGGCCGCCGAAGACCCGACCATCGCGCCGGACGAACGGTTGCGCGGGCTTGCCATGGCCGGGGCGCTGCCGATGCGGGTTCTCACCCGAATGTGGCAGATGCTCCTGAAATCGCTGGAGGAAGTGGCCGCCGCCCCGAACGCGATGATGGCGGCCGAGATGGCGGTGATCCGGCTGACCCATGTCGCCGACCTGCCCGATCCGGAACAGCTTCTCCGCCGCCTGTCCGACGGCCCCGGCCCCAGCGCGCCCGCACCGCAGGGGCGCGGCCCCGCACCGGCAGGCAGCGCCCCGCATGCGGCACCGCGCGCGCAGGCGTCGTCCGCACCGGCAGGTAACGGCACGGCGACCGCCCGCGCGCTTGCCCCGGAGGTCGCGCTTGCCCGCTATGCAAGCTTCCCCGCCGTCGTCGAACTGATCCGCGCCAACCGCGACGTGAAGCTCCTGCTTGACGTCGAGGCCCATATCCGTCTGGCGCACTACGCTCCCGGCCGCATCGAGTTCGAACCGACGGCGGATGCGCCGCGCGATCTCGCCGCGACCCTGGCACAGCGACTGCAAAGCTGGACCGGCGTCCGCTGGGGCGTCTCGGTCGTGGCGGAAGGCGGCGCACCCACGATCGCGGAGGAGCGCCGCGCAAAGGACGATGCGGCGAAGGGGAAGGCCCGCGAAAACCCGCTGGTAAAGGCGGTCTTCGCGGCATTTCCCAACGCCGAGATCATCGAAGTCCGGTCCCCTGAAGATGTCCGGGCCGCGGCAGAGGCCGAAGCCTTGCCCGAGGTCGAGGATGAGTGGGACCCGTTCGAGGAAAATTGAGGAGTGACAGATGCTTAAAGGTTTGGGTGGACTCGGCGGTCTTGGCGACATGTCCAAGATGATGAAGGCCGCGCAGGAGATGCAGCAGAAGATGGCGGACCTGACCGAGGAGATGGATCGCATCACCGTGACCGGCGAAAGCGGCGCGGGGCTGGTCAAGGCGGTCTGCTCCGCCAAGGGAGAGCTCAAGTCGCTCGACATCGACCCGTCGATCTTCCAGCCCTCCGAGAAGGAGGTGGTCGAGGATCTGATCCTCGCCGCGATCAAGGACGCGCAGAAACGGGCGCAGGACCGGACGCGGGCCGAACAGCAGAAGATGATGGAGTCGATGGGCCTGCCCGCCGACATGAAACTGCCGTTCTGAGGCCCCCTTGTCCGACGCCACCCGCGACATTGAGGCGCTGATCGAGCTGATGGCCCGGCTTCCGGGCCTTGGCCCGCGTTCCGCCCGCCGTGCGGTCCTGCACCTCATCAAGAAGCGCGGGCCGGTGATGGCTCCGCTCGCGCAGGCGATGGCCAATGTCGCGGCGACGGCGCGCGAATGTGCGAGCTGCGGCAATATCGGCACCGCCGACATCTGCGACATCTGCCGCGACGAACGCCGTGCGACGGGCGAGATCTGCGTGGTGGAGGATGTGGCGGATCTTTGGGCGATGGAGCGGGGCCAGTCCTTCAGGGGGCGTTACCATGTGCTTGGCGGCACGCTCTCGGCGCTCGACGCGATCGGGCCGGAGGAATTACGCATTCCTAAACTGCTGGCGCGGGTGCGGGACGACGGAGTGTCGGAAGTCATCCTCGCACTGAACGCCACCGTGGACGGCCAGACGACAGCACATTACATCGCCGAACTGCTCGAAGGTTCCGGCGTCGCCGTCACCTCGCTGGCGCAGGGCGTGCCGATCGGCGGCGAACTGGACTATCTCGACGACGGCACGATTCAGGCCGCGCTTCGGGCGCGGAAAAAGATCTGAACCCAGCCAAGTCGGGAGAACCTGTCGAATGATCATCCATCACCCTGGCCTGCTCGACGAGGTCCGCGCCCGTTTCGCCCATGTGGAGGCCTGCCCTTTCGACGGCCCCCGCATCTTCTTCGAGAATGCCGGCGGTGCGCTGAGGCTGAAATCGGTGATCGAGACCTCCGCCACCTATGCCGGCTATCCCGACAATCAGGGCCGCGACAATCCGGCGTCAAAGGCGCTGATGGCCACGATCGACCGGGGACGCGCCGACATGCGGACGTTCCTGAACGCGCCGGGCGGCGAGGTCTTCGTAGGTGAAAGCGGGACGGAAGTGCTGTTCCGCCTGATCCGCACGGCGGCACTGGGCGCAAAGCCTAGCGGCATCATGCTCGGCTCGACCCTCGAACACCCGGCGTCGCGCAGCGCGATGGCGCGGTGGGCGGCGGTGACGGGCAGGCCCCACGTTCTGGCCGTGCATGACGATGCCACCGGATCGGTGAGCCTTGAGGAATACCTGCGCCACATCACTCCGGACGTGCGCGTGGCGACAATCATCCAGACATCGCCCGTCACCGGCATGGCGGTCGATGTCCCAGCGATCGCCGCGGCAATCCGCGCGGCGGCGCCAGAGGCCTTCATCATCATCGACGGTATCCAGCATGCAAGCCACGGCCAGATCGACTGCGCGGCCTACGGCGCGGACGGCTACGCGGTTTCGCCCTACAAGGTCTTCTCGCGTCACGGCTACGGCGTCGGCTGGGCGTCCGACCGCCTGACCGCCTGCGCCAAGGAACAGATCGCCGGCGGCCCGGAACGGGCATGGGAGCTTGGCACCCGCGACGCGGGCGCCTATGCGACCTTCTCCGATGTCGCGACCTACCTCGACTGGCTTGGTTCCCGCTTCACGGATGCGACCGACCCGCGCGCCCGGATCGAGGCCGCCGGTGCTGCAATCCACGCGCATGAGGCGCGGCTGATGGAGGCGATGCTGAACGGGACGGGCAACCTGCGCGGTCTGGCGGCGATGCCCGGCGTCACCGTGATCGGCGGCACCGGCACGGAAGGGCGCGAAGGCGTCGTGTCACTGACGCTCGCGGGCATGGCGGCGGTCGATCTGGTCGGCTTCCTCGCCGACCGGGGCATCCGCGTTCATATCCGCAAGGACGACCACTATTGCGGCAACATCCTGAAACCGCTTGGCATTCCGGCCTGCATCCGGGTTTCCATCTGCCACTATAACAGCGATGGCGAGGTCGCATCCTTCCTCGCCGCGATGGAGGAAGCCGTCGCGGCGGCCGGTTAACGCGCTTCGCTTGTGGCACGGCGTGCGAATTCACGATAAGGCGCGCCACGAAGATTAAACCGGCGGGGCATTCCATGCGCGACACCAGCATACGGCGGGACATCGACGGGCTACGCGCCGTCGCGGTCCTGATCGTGATGGCATTTCACGCGGGCCTTCATGACCTCACCGGCGGATTCGTCGGCGTCGACGTTTTCTTCGTCGTCTCGGGCTACCTTATCATCCCGCAGATCGCATCGCTTCAGGACCAGGGCAGGTTCGCGCTGCCGGCATTCTTCGCCCGCCGCGTCCGCAGGCTCGTCCCGGCTCTGATCCCCGCTCTGGTCTATGCGCTGGTTGCGGCGGCACTGCTTCTTGGCCGCGGCGCCTTTGCCGATTTCACCGATACGCTGGCCGGGGCTGCGGCCTATGTCTCCAACTATGTACTGCTGGCGCAGAGCGGCTATTTCGAACGCGCGTCGGAAACCTCCCTGCTGTTGCACACATGGTCGCTCGGGGTCGAGTTCCAGTTCTACCTTCTTGCGCCGATCCCGCTGATCGTGCTCGGCCGCTACCGTCTGATTGCCGTTTGCGCGGCGGCCCTCGCGTCGTTCCTCTTCGCCATGGCGCTGTCGGCGGACGATCCGTCGCGTGCGTTCTTCGGCATCCTGCCGCGGTTCTGGGAACTCGCCGCGGGTGGCGCGCTCGGCCTCGCCCAGCACCGCCTTGCGCTTCCCGGTCAGGGCGGCATTCCGCTTCGGCTGGTCGGTCTTGGCCTCATCTTCTACTGCTCCACGACCTATGGCGCGGACACGCCCTTTCCGGGCGCGACCGCCCTTCCACCCGTCCTTGCCGCGCTCTTGATCCTTGCTGCGCCAAGAGGGCGGCGCGACCCCGTTCTCTGGCTGCTGGAAAGCCGTTTCATGCAATGGGTCGGCACCCGTTCCTATTCGCTGTATCTGTGGCACTGGCCACTGATCGTGACGGTGACACTGGCATCAGGCCGGCCGACCGAAAGCCAGTATCTCACGGCTCTCCTGATTGCCTTCCCGATTGCGGAGCTTTCCTATCGCTTCGTCGAAACCCCGATACGCCGCCTTTCATTCTGGCGCACGGTGCGGCCGATGGCGGTCCTGACACTGTTGCCCCCTGCCGTCTTCGCGGCCCTTTGGGGCGCGGGCCAGAGGGCCGGCGCAATGGATGCGTTTCGTGAAGCGTTGCCCATGGAAAGCTACCGCTTCCTGCAGGACATCGCCGATGGCGAACGCGAAGCCTACGTGGCGACGATCCATTCCTCGACGGCAAGCGATGGTCCGATCACCAGCGGAATCCAGTGCAGCTACGACGAAACCCATGATCTTGACACGCTTGCCCGATGCCTCGTCGCGCCCGGCTTTTCCGCGCCGGTCCTCGTGATCGGCGACAGCCAGGGCCGCGATGTGTTCCACGCGCTTCGCGCCGGCTTCCCCGGGCGTGACTTCCTGCTTCTTCATCAATCGGGCTGCGCCCCGGCAGAGCAGAAGCAGGACGCCAAGCGCGATTGCTTCCCTGGCCTGTCCGAACTGCTGCCGCGCGCTCTGACCGAGACCGGCGCGGCGGCGGTCGTGCTGGCATCCCACTGGCCACCGGGCACACCGGAGGCGTTGGGCACGACGCTCGACCTCTTGTCGGGGCGCGAGGAAAGCGCCGTCATCGTTGGCGCCGGGCCGGTCTTCCGCATATCTGTGCCAGCGCAACTCCGGCAGATGGGCGTCACTGCGGAAACCTTGTCACCCGACATCCGGCTTCCCGCGTCGGCATTCCGCTTCGACATCGGCAGCATCAATGCGGCGCTCGCGACGCTGTCAGCCGACCGTGGGATCGCTTTCGTCGACCGGCTGGGCGCGTTCTGCACGGAGCAGGGCTGCGCCGCCTTCGTACCCGGTGACCGTCACCTGACGCTTTGGGACAACCAGCACCTCACGCTGACCGCAATTCTCTGGTACGGCGGCGTGATCGCAGCAGATCCTGCCATCCAGACCGCGTTCAAAGCCGCCAAGTAGCCAAACGCGCGTCGAGCGCGGGCTTCGCGCCTTGTTGGTGTCGATCGTGGGGATGTTGGTGGCGAGGGGGAGACTTGAACTCCCGACCCCGCGATTATGAGTCGCGTGCTCTAACCAGCTGAGCTACCTCGCCACAACGGCGGCGTAGGTATGCCACCCCCCGCCCCCCGTCAAGGGCGAATCTCGCAGCGCGTCACAGACGGTAGTAGTCCCGGTACCAGTCGACGAAAGCGGCCATCCCGGCGCGGATGCCGGTTTCGGGCCGGTATCCGGTCAGGAGGCGCAGCAGCGTGTTGTCCGCCCAGGTCGCACGCACGTCGCCCTTCTGCATCTCCATCAGGTTGCGCGTGGCGGTCTTGCCCGTCGCCGCCTCGATCGCTGCGATGAATTCACCAAGCGCGACCTTCTCGCCATTACCGATATTGACGACCCGCCACGGGGCGACAGGCGACAGGCTGTCACCTTCGGCGATCTCCTCCGGCGCCGCGGGCCGCTCCGGCGCCGCGTCGATCAGAAGCCGCACACCGCGCACGAGGTCGGTGACATAGGTGAAGTCGCGAAACATCTCGCCGTGGCCGTAGACGTCGATCGTCTCGCCGGCGAGGATCGCCTTGGTGAACTTGAACGGCGCCATGTCGGGCCGGCCCCAGGGGCCATAGACGGTAAAGAACCGGAAGCAGGTCGTCGGCACGTTCCACAGATGCGCCCAGGAATGGGAAAGCGCCTCTGTCGCCTTCTTGGTCGCTGCATAGAGCGAGACCTGGGTGTCGACCTTATCGGTCTCGCGATAGGGCATTTCGGTATTCGCGCCGTAGACCGAGGACGTTGAGGCAAGCAGCAGGTGCTTCACACCGGTATCCCGCGCGGCCTCCATCACGTTGAAGGTGCCGTCGATGTTGGACGACAGGTAGCTGCGCGGCGCTTCCAGCGAATAGCGCACGCCGGCCTGCGCGGCGAGGTGGACGATGGCATCGGGGCGGAACGCGGCGATGTCGGCGGCCAGACGCTCGTGATCCTCCAGCATGAATTCGCTGAAGCCGAAGCCGGGGGTCTGCTGCAATACGGCCAGACGCCCGCGTTTCAGCGCGACGTCGTAATAGGTGGTCATCCCGTCCATCCCGTGGACGATGACACCCTCGTCAAGAAGAAGCTTCGCGAGGTGGAAGCCGATGAACCCCGCCGCCCCGGTGATGTAGACGCGCATTCCGTCCTCCCTGCCTCGTGCGGGGGAGCAATAGCCGCTTCGCCGCCGATGGAAAAGGCCGGGCATCGCCAAACGCCGCCAGTCACGCTAGGGAGGGACGAAAAGGAGGCACGATGCAGCCGCAGATTCCCCTGACGCGCGACCTCGTCCTGATCGGCGGCGGGCATACCCATGCGCTGGTCCTGCGCATGTGGGGGATGCGGCCTGTGCCGGGCGTACGGCTGACGCTGATCAACCCGCTGCCCACGGCCGCCTATTCCGGAATGCTGCCGGGTCACATCGCCGGACACTACGCGCGGGAAGAACTTCAGATCGACCTCGTGCGGCTTGCCCGCCATGCCGGCGCGCGGCTGATCCTTGGCCGTGCGACCGGCATCGACCGAGAAGCGCGGCGCGTGATCGTGGAGGGCCGCCCCCCGGTCGCCTACGATATCGCCTCCATCGACATCGGCATCACTTCCGAGATGCCCGCCCTGCAGGGTTTTGCCGAACATGCCGTTCCGGCGAAGCCGCTCGACGCCTTCGCCGACCGGTGGGAGGCGTTCGTGCGGCGCGTCGAGGCGGGCGAGGTGCACCCCGCCGTCGCCGTGATCGGCGGCGGGGTGGCGGGTGTCGAACTCGCACTCGCCGCGCGGCACCGGCTGGGGGACGGCGCCGGGATCGCGGTGATCGAGCGCAAGGAGGCGCTGACCGCGCTTGGCCGGGGTGCGCGCCGCGCGCTTCGCGCCCATCTCGACCGGGGACAGGTGGTCCTGATCGAGCAGAGCGCCGCGGTCGGCGTGTCAGCAGATGGCGTGGCGCTTGCCGATGGCCGGACGATCCCGGCGGATTTCGTCATCGGCACTGCCGTCGCGCGCGCACAGGGTTGGCTGGGTACGACTGGACTGGCGTTGCAAGGCGGCTTCGTCACGGTCGATCCGACACTGCGTTCCGTCACCGACCCGGCGGTCTTCGCGGCTGGCGATATTGCGCATCTGGCCCATGCGCCGCGCCCGAAGGCCGGCGTCTTCGCCGTCCGGCAGGCGCCGATCCTGCTGCACAACCTGACCGTGGCGCTGACCGGAACGGGCCGGATGCACAGCTACCGGCCGCAGCGCGATTACCTGAAACTGATCTCCACCGGCTTCAAGGGGGCCGTCGCCGACAAGTGGGGGCTGCCGCTTGACGGCGCGTGGCTCTGGCGTTGGAAGGACCGGATCGACCGCAAGTTCATGGCGAAGTTCCATGACTTGCCGCAGATGGCCGCTTCGCCGCTGCCTGCCATTGTGGCCGAGGGTGTGCGCGAGGCACTTGCGGGCGGCAAACCGCTTTGCGGCGGTTGCGGTGCCAAGGTCGCGCAGGCCGATCTCCACGCCGCGCTGGCGGGCCTGCCGCAGCCGACCCGGGCCGACATCCTCTCCGGCCCCGGCGATGACGCGGCGATCCTTGCACACGGCAAGGGCCATCAGCTGATCACCACCGACCATGTCCGCGCCTTCACGGAAGACCCTTACCTTCTCACGAAGATCACCGCCGTTCACGCGATGGGCGACATCTGGTCGATGGGTGCGCGCCCGCAGGCAGCGCTCGCGCAGGTGATCCTGCCGAGGATGAGCCCTCATATGCAGGCCGAAACCCTGCGCGAGATCATGGCGGCGTCGGCGGCGGTCTTTGGCGCGGAGGGGGCCGATATCGTCGGCGGCCATACGAGCCTCGGCGCCGAGCTGACCGTGGGCTTCACGGTGACCGGACTGGCGGCGAACAGGCCGGTGACGCAGGCGGGCGCAGAACCGGGCGACTGGCTTATCCTGACCAAACCCATCGGCACAGGCGTGATCCTTGCCGCCGAAATGGCGCGCGGCGCACCGGGCGACGTCGTAGCCGCCGCCTTGGCCTCGATGGCTCGACCGCAAGGCGCGGCCGCGCGCATCCTTGCGCCCGAGGCCCATGCGATGACCGATGTCACCGGCTTCGGCCTTGCCGGACACCTGATGGCGATGATGGATGCATCCGGCACCGCCGCGCGCATCTCGCTTGGCCATGTCCCGGTGCTGGCCGGCGCCGAGGCGCTTTCGGCGCAAGGGCACGGATCGACGCTGCTGCCCGGCAACCGGGCGGCGATGGCGCGCATGTTCCTGACCGAAGGCCCATGCGCGGATCTGCTGTTTGACCCGCAGACGGCGGGTGGCCTGCTTGCCGCCGTTCCCGCACATGCTGCGCTTGACGTCATACGGCGGCTTCGCGACGCGGGTGAGCGGCCGGCCATCATCGGCGAAGTGAACGAGGGGCCGCCCTTCCTGACGGTCGAGGACTAGACGTCCGGTCCCTACCCGCGCCCCGTTCCCGCGAGGTTTCGCGCTGCCTCTGCCACCCGGTCGGCAAGCGGCGCAAGCGCGTCCTCCGACAGGTTGTCCACCTCGACCACCGTCTCGCGTTCCGGCGCGAAGCGGGCGCGGTGCTTGGCATAGCGGGGATCGTAATGCGCCTCCATCAACCCCCGGGCCAGTTCGGTGAACCGGCCGGTCTCGGCCCATCCGGTCCATTCGGCGATCGTGTCGACGGGGTGCAGGCCTTTCAGCTTCTCGACGATGGCGACAAGGCGCGCGGGATCGGCGGTCACATCGGCATAGGCCCGGGCGAGGTAGTCGGCGCGCGCACCCAAGGGGGCCGCGATGCTGACGCGCGGAGCCGCGCACATCGCCGCCCATAGCTGCTTGGGAACACCAAGGTCGCCGACGCGCGAGCTTTCCGCCTCAACCACCACGGGCCGGCCGGGATCGAGCGCGGCGAGCGCCGTGGCAAGACGTCCCTCGAACGCCTTCTGCGCGGGCTGTCCGCCCGGCCGGTCGCCGAACAGCGATCCCCGGTGATTGGCGAGCCCTTCGAGGTCGATGGTCTGCACACCCCGCGCCTGAAGAAGCGCCAGGATCTCGGTCTTGGCCGATCCGGTGTTCCCGTCCAGAACGACGACGGGCGCGCGCACGGGCCGGTCCTGCACCTCATCAACGACAAGCCGCCGCCACGCCTTGTAGCCGCCTTCAACCAGTTCCACCCGCCAGCCGACCTGCGCGAGGATCGTCGCGAAGGAACCCGACCGCTGCCCGCCGCGCCAGCAATAGACGAGCGGCCGCCATCCGCCGGGATGGTCGGCGAGCGGCCCCTCAAGGTGGCGCGCGGCGTTCTTCGCGACCAGCGCGGCACCGAGCTTGCGGGCCAGGAACGGCGATTGCTGCTTGTAGATCGTTCCGACCCGGGCACGCTCCTCATCGTCGAGAACCGGAAGGTTGATCGCGCCGGGCAGATGATCCTCTGCGAATTCCGAGGGCGAACGCACGTCGATCACCGCGTCGAAATCAAACGCGGCAACCTGTTCCAGCGATGTAAGCTTCAGCGCCATGCCCCCTCATAGCGCCGCACCGGCGCGGTCGGAAGGGGCGTCAGTAGACGGTAACCGGCGTGCCGAGCGCCACGCGGTTGTAAAGGTCGATCACATGATCGTTGACCATCCGCAGGCAGCCATTCGACACGGACCGCCCGATGGAGTTCGGCTCTGTCGTGCCGTGAATGCGAATCGCCGTGTCGATATTGCCGTGGAAAAGATAGAGCGCCCGCGCGCCGAGCGGGTTCTTCGGCCCGCCGGGCATCCCGTCGGCATACTTTTCATAAGCGGCGGGATTGCGCTCGATCATCTCGGGCGTCGGTTTCCAGCTTGGCCACTCGACCTTGCGCCCGACCACCGCCTCTCCGCGATAGACCAGCTCCGCCTTTCCGACCGCGACTCCGTAGCGGATCGCGACCCGGGGACGGACGATGTAGTAGAGGTAGTGCTGCGAGGACACGACATGGATCGATCCCGGCGCGAAATCGCGGCGCACACGCACGACCGTCGGATAGAGTTCCGGCGCGAGGGTGAGGCCGGGGATCGGACCGGCCGGCGGTGGCGGATCCACGGCCGGTACGGCAATCGCCGGCGCGGGCAGGCTGGAGCAAGCGGCGGCAGCCAGCGCTGAAGTTACACAGGTACGGCGATTCATCATCGTTACTCTTCCCTCATTGCCTCTGCACAGGTCACCGTCTGATACAATAACCCGGAACAATGGCGCCGGGCGGACTTTTTCGCAGCAGGAATACGCCGTTGCCCTCCGGCCACGGGTCAGGCCGCCATGAACATCGCACCGGATAGGGGCGACCGGCCCGGCCGCCGGGGTGGTATCACGAAGAACTGATGACCGAACCGGCCGGTCTGCCCCTCTGCACGGGGACCGTGCGTCGAACCCGTTTGACATTTGTCCGGCCGCTTCACATCTAGAGGCGCGAGGTTGCGACAATGACCACCCACACCACTTTCACCGTCGAAGGGATGAGCTGCGCGTCATGTGTCGGCCGCGTGGAACGCGCGTTGAAGGCCGTACCGGGCGTCGCGGGGGCAGAGGTCAACCTGATCGCGGGCACGGCGAGCGTCGACTACTCCGATCAAACAGATGCGCTGAAACTCGCGGACGTGCTTCGGAATGCGGGCTACCCCGCAACCGGGGCCGAGGCCGAGCTTGATGTCGAGGGCATGACCTGCGCGTCATGCGTCGGCCGGGTCGAGCGGGCACTGAAGGCCGTTCCCGGGGTAACCTCGGCAGAGGTCAACCTTGCCACCGGCTCGGCCCGCATCGGGTATACATCCGGAACCACAAGCCCCCCGGCGCTGGCCGAAATCGTTACGGCGGCGGGCTATGCCGCCCGGCCCGCGACCGGGTCCGCGCCTGCCACGGACCGGCAGGCCGACGAGGCGGCAAAGCTTCGTCGGTCGCTCGTGCTGTCGGCAGCACTGGCGTTTCCGGTGATCGTCCTTGCCATGGGCACCCACATGGTGCCGGCCTTCCATCACTTGGTCATGGCAACGCTCGGCGAAGTCAACTCCTGGCGCATCCAGTTCGTCCTGACCGCCGCCATTCTGCTCGGCCCCGGCTTCCTCTTCTTCCGCCACGGCATCCCCGCGCTTCTGCGCGGCGCGCCCGAGATGAATTCGCTCGTAGCGCTCGGCAGCCTCGCGGCATTCGCCTATTCCTCGGTCGTGACCTTCGCCCCCGGCCTTGTCCCGGAAGCCGCGCGCGGGGTCTACTTCGAGGCGGCGGCAGCCATCGTCACGCTGATCCTGCTCGGCCGGATGCTTGAGGCACGCGCCAAGGGGCAGGCCGGCGAGGCGATCCGCCGCCTGATCGGCTTGCGCCCCGACACCGCGCGTGTGGAACGCGACGGCGTTGTGAAAGAGGTCGCGGTCGAAGACCTGCGTGCCGGCGACATCGTCAGGCTGGCGCCGGGCGAACGGGTCGCTGTGGACGGGATCGTGACCGCTGGACATGGCTGGATCGACGAAAGCATGCTGACGGGCGAGCCTGCCCCGGTCGAAAAGGCCGAAGGCGCGACCGTCACCGGCGGCACGGTCAACGGTCAGTCCGCGCTCAGCTACCGTGTCACCGCGACCGGCTCGGACACGGTTCTCGCCCGCATCATCGCCATGGTTGCCGACGCGCAGGGCGCGAAACTGCCGGTTCAGGCCCTGGTGGACCGGATCACCCTCTGGTTCGTGCCCGCCGTGATGACGCTGGCCGCGATAGCTTTCCTCGTCTGGCTGATCTTCGGCCCCGCCCCTGCCCTGACCCATGCTCTCGTCGCCGGCATCTCCGTCCTCATCATCGCCTGTCCCTGCGCGATGGGCCTTGCCACGCCGGTCTCCATCCTCGTCGGCACCGGACGGGGGGCGGAGCTTGGGCTTCTCTTCCGCCGTGGCGATGCGCTGCAACGGCTGTCGGAGGCCGGTATCGTCGCCTTCGACAAGACCGGAACGCTGACGGAGGGCCGCCCGGAACTGACCGACCTCATTGCCGCCTACGGCATCGACGCGGACGAAGTGCTCCGGCTTACCGCGAGCGCAGAAGCCCAGTCTGAACACCCGCTCGCCCGTGCGGTTCTTGCGGCGGCCGAGGCGCGCGGTCTTGCGCTGTCTCCCGCCGAGGCGGCCACAGCCCTTCCCGGGCGCGGCCTTTCGGCCCGCGTCGAGGGCCGGGATATCCTCGTCGGCAATGCCCGTGCGCTCTCAGAGGCCGGGATCGACACCACCGGCCTGACCGGTGATGTGGCGCGCCTCGCGACCGAGGCTCGCACCCCGGTCTTCGTTGCGATTGACGGAAAGCTCGCGGCCCTCCTTGCCGTGGCCGACCCGATCAAGCCCGTCGCGAAGGCCGCCATCGCCGCGCTTCACGCCATGGGCGTCAAAACCGCGATGATCTCCGGCGACACCCGCGCAACCGCCGAAGCCATAGCGAAGACCCTCGGTATCGACCATGTCGCGGCCGAGGTCCTGCCCGACGGCAAGGTCGAGGCGCTCGGCGCGCTGAGGGGCGAAGGGACGACCGCCTTCGTCGGAGACGGCATCAACGACGCCCCGGCGCTTGCCGCCGCCGATATCGGTATCGCCATGGGGACCGGAACCGATGTCGCCATCGAAGCCGCCGAGGTCGTGCTGATGACCGGCGACCCGGGCGCGGTCGCCGACGCCGTGCGCCTGTCGCGCGCGACAATGAAGAACATCCGGCAGAACCTGTTCTGGGCGTTCGGCTACAACGTCGTGCTGATCCCGGTCGCCGCCGGCGCGCTTTATCCGCTGAACGGGATGCTGCTTTCGCCGATGCTGGCTGCCGGCGCGATGGCACTTTCCTCGATCTTTGTCGTCACCAATGCGCTGCGGCTGCGCCGTGCCGGCCCGTGGCGAAACACGGGCTGAGCGTCAGTCCCGCGCCCTGAGGACCGCTGCCGGGCGCGCGGCAAGTGGCCTGAGCGCGAAGACGAGACCGGCAAGAAGCGTGGCGAGCGCGCCTCCGACGACGATGACGAGGGCCGAGACCGGCTCGAACCGGAAGGCGCCGTCCATGATGAAGGTCATGACCGCCCAGCCCGACGCCGCGCCGAAGATGACCGCGACAAGGCCCGCCGCCGCGCCCATCAGGGCCGAGCGCAGGGCGAAGCTGCGCAGCACCAGACCCCGCGTCGCTCCAAGCGTCTTCAGGACCGCAGCCTCGTAAACCCGCGCGCGTTCTCCCGCCGCCGCCGCGCCGATCAGCACGACGACCCCGGTCAGAAGCGTCACGCCGGCGGCGATCGCCGTGGCCCGTGCTATGGCGCCCAGCGCCTCGCTGACGCGGTCGACCACGTCACGGACCCGGATCGCGGTGATGTTGGGATAGGCCGTCGCAAGATCGCGCAGGATCGCGGCCTCGGCGGCTTCCCCGGCATAGACGGTGGCAATCCAGCTATGCGGGGCACCGGCCAGGGCGGCCGGGTTCATCGACATGACGAAGCCGATCCCGCCGGTCTCGAACTTCACTTCGCGGAACGAGGTAATCTCTGCCTCGATATCGCGGCCGAGCACATTGACGTTGATCCGGTCGCCGAGCTTCAGGCCCATTTCTTCAGCTTCCTCGGCCGCAAAGGACATCTGCGGCGCGCCGTCATAATCCTCCGGCCACCATTCGCCTGAAAGGATCGTCGTGCCTTCCGGCGGCGTGGCGGCATAGGTCAGCCCCCGGTCGCCCCGCACCACCCAATGCTCGCCCGCCACCTCGCGCGCGTCGCGGCCGTTGATCCGGGTCACGACCCCGCGCAGCATGGGTGCGGCCTCGACCTTGGTGACGGCTTCGTCACCGTCCAGCCGCGCCTTGAAGCCCTCGATCTGATCCGGCTGGATATCGACGAAGAAGTAGGACGGCGCCACCTCCGGCAGGTCCTGGTCGATCGCGCCACGCAGGTTCGCGTCGATCTGCCCAACCGCCGCCAGAACCGACAGCCCGAGGCCAAGCGCGAGAACCACCGCGCGGGCATCCTCCCTCGGTCCGCCTATGGCCGAGAGCGCAAGGCGCAGCGCCGGTCGACCCCGTGCCCGGTGACCGAGACGGCGCGCCATCCGGCTGAGGCCCAGCGCGGCAAGCGACAGCACCAGAAGCGCCAGCGCGATCCCGCCCAGCGTCCAGAGTGCGAGCCACGCCATGCCCGACAGCACCGTCGCGACAGCCGCGAAACCGACAGCGAGCGCGGCCAGAACCAGGCCGAGCCGCCAGCCCGGCCATTGCCGCCTGCCGGGGCCGAGGTCACGGAACAGCGCCGCCGCCTTCACCTCGCGCGTCCGCGCGAGCGGCCAGAGGGCGAAGAGCGCGGCGGCGAAAGCGCCGTAGAGCGCAGCCTGAAGCAGCGGGCCGGAGGCCACGGTCATCTCGACCGGGATCGGCAATCGCGCCGCGATCAGCGGCCCGGTGAGGACCGGTAATCCGGCACCGAGAAGCAGGCCTGCCGCGATGCCTATGACCCCCAGCACGGCCACCTGGATCAGATAGACGGCGAAGATCGTCTCGCTTTCCGCCCCCATCGCCTTCAGTGCCGCCATCGTCTCTACCCGGCCATCGAGGTAGGAAGTCACCGCCGCCCCGATGCCGACGCCGCCCACGGCAAGGCCGGCAAGCCCGACCAGAACGAGGAACGACCCCATCCGCTCGACAAAGCGCTGCATCCCCGGCGCGCCGCGCCGCGCATCGCGCCACCTCAGCCCCTTGTCGCGGAACGCAGCCTCCGCATCGGCCTTCACCGCGTCGAGATCGCTGCCTGGTGGCAGGAGCAGCCGGTAGTGCGTATCAAAGAGGCTGCCGGGTTCCAGCAGGCCGGACCCTTCAAGATCTGCGGTCCGCACGATCGTTCGCGGCCCGAAGGTGAAACCGGCGGTCGCGCCATCCGGTTCGCGGACGATCCGGGCGGTCAGGCGGAAGTCTTTCACACCGAGGCGGAACCGGTCGCCTATGTCGAGCCCGAGCCGGTCTGCGAGAACCGGATCGAGGACCGCCCCCGGCACGCCATTCTCGGCAACCAGCGCCTCCGCCACAGCGACTGGCGGATCGAGGATCAGCGCGCCGGTGAGCGGATAGGCTGCGTCCACCGCCTTGATCTGCGTCAGCGCGCGCTCCGCCGCGTCGCCCTCGCCCACAACGGCCATGGAGCGGAAATCGGCAATCTCGGCCACGCCCGTAGAATTCTCGGCCATGAAGGCGCGTTCTTCGTCGCTCGCAAAGCGGTAGGTGAAGGACATCTCGGCGTCGCCGCCGAGCAGCACCGCACCCTGATCGCGGATCGCCCCCTGGATCGCGGAGCGGACAGTGCCCACGGCGGCAATGGCCGCAACGCCAAGCGTGAGACAAAGCAGAAACACCGTGAAGCCGCGCAGCCCGCCGCGCATTTCGCGGCGCGCGAGCCGGACGGCGAGCGGCAATCTCATTCGGCCACCTTCGCGATGGCCCGGTCCTCTCCGGCGACCTGCCCATCGGACAGCCGAACGACCCGGTCGCAGCGCGCGGCCAGTTCCGGCGCATGCGTGACGAGGACGAGTGTCGCGCCATGGCGGTCGCGCAGGCCGAACAGCAATTCCATGATCGCCTCGCCCGTCGCCCCGTCGAGGTTCCCGGTCGGTTCATCGGCAAGAAAGATCGCCGGGCGCGGTGCGGCGGCACGCGCAAGCGCCACGCGCTGCTGCTCGCCGCCCGAAAGCTGCGCCGGGTAGTGGTCCTTGCGCGAGCCAAGACCCATCGCGTCCAGTTCCGCCGCCGCGCGATCGAACGCATCAGATGCCCCGGCCAGTTCCAGCGGTATCGCCACATTCTCCAGCGCGGTCATCGTCGGAATAAGGTGGAACGACTGGAAGACGATGCCCATATTACCCCGGCGGAACCGCGCGAGCGCGTCTTCGTCCATCGCCGTCAGGTCATGGCCAAGTGCCGTCACCCGGCCGGACGTGGCGCGCTCCAGCCCGCCCATGAGCATGAGGAGCGACGACTTGCCTGACCCCGACGGCCCGACAAGCCCGAGACTTTCGCCTTTGGCCACCGAAAGCGTGATGCCTTTGAGGATTTCCAGCGGGCCGGCATTGCCCTCCAACACCAGCCGCGCGCCTTCGAGGCCAAGAATCTCGTCGCTCATCCGCTCTTTCCGCCCGTTTCGCCTCTCTTACCGATATGGGGCGAATGGGGGCGGAGGCAAGCACGCGCGCGTCGTGCTTTTCGCCGCAGTGCTATCGGCGGCCGCGCCCGCAGCCGCCGATCCCGTGTCGGTCGTGGCCTTCGGCGACAGCCTGACTGCGGGCTACGGCCTGCCGCCCGACGAAGGCTTCGTTCCCCAGCTTCAGGGCTGGCTGACCGATCACGGCGCGGAGGTGACGGTGCAGAACGCCGGCGTCTCCGGCGATACGACGGCGGGTGCGCTTGCACGTATCGACTGGACGCTTTCGGGGCCGGTGGATGTGATGATCGTCACGCTCGGCGGCAACGACCTGCTGCGCGGCCTGCCGCCTGAACAGGCCCGCGCCAATCTCGACGCAATCCTCGACCGCGCGGACGACCGCGGCATTCCGGTCCTGCTGGTGCCGATGGCGGCGCCCGGAAACTATGGCCCCGACTACAAGGCGGCCTTCGACGCGATCTATCCCGATCTTGCCAAGGCGCACGGTGCGCGCCTCGCGCAGCCCTTCCTCGCGCCGATCTTGTCGCTTCCCGACCGCGACCGCGCGCTGGCGAACTACGTTCAGGCCGACGGACTGCACCCGAACGCCGCAGGCGTCGCGCTGGTTGTGGAAGCAATGGGGCCGGAGGTGCTGCATCTGCTCGACGAGATCGACTGACGCGCCGACGTCCGAGTCATGCAGGAAAAATGGCAGGGGCAGCAGGGTTCGAACCCGCGACCTACGGTTTTGGAGACCGTCGCTCTACCAGCTGAGCTATACCCCTAAGGCCGTGCCGGTTCTTACGCGCGGGCCAATCGCTTTGCAAGAATGAAAAATCGGCGTTGCTCACTCCGGCGCGACGGAGAAGCCGATGGCGGCATACCAGTCCGCCGCCGCGCGGATTTCGGCGTCCGAAAGGCCCGCGGCGATGGCCGACATCACCTCATGCACACGCTTTCCGGTGCGGAATGCCTTGAGCTGCGTGTCGATGTAAATGTTGGTCTCACCGGCAAGGTTCGGCACATCCGGCGCGAGGCCGATACCGTCCGCGCCGTGGCAGGCCACGCAGATCTCGGGTGCGCCGGCAGGGTCGGCTCGAAGCTCCGCCGTCGCCGTGCGAGAGTTGTACCATGCCGCCAGGTCGGCGATCTGGCTATCGGTCAGGTTCTTCGCGACGATCGACATCATCTCATGCTCCCGCGTCCCGTCGCGAAACGCGGTAAGCTGCGCGGTGATGTATCCTGCCGGCTCGCCACCGATATGCGGCGCGATCGGAATCTGCGCGACCCCGTCGAGACCGTGGCAGGTGCGGCATTGCCCGGCCAGCGCCCGGCCGGCCGCCGCGTCGCCGGCGGGTTCGCCCTGTGCGCCGCCGGCAAGGATACCCCCGGCGAGGATGACCCCGCCGAGGGCAATGGGAAGCGGACGCCTCATTCAGCAGGCTTCGGTTCGTAGGCGATGCGCCAGATCGCACCCGCGAAGTCGTCGGAGACCAGCATCGACCCATCGGCGAGGAAGGCGATGTCCATCGGACGGCCCCGGTATTCGCCGGTATCGTCGTTCAGCCAGCCGTCCGCGAAGATTTCGGTCGACGCCGCGTTGCCCTCTTCGTCAAGCGCGGTGAACATGACCCTTGCGCCAACCGGCACGGTGCGGTTCCACGATCCGTGCTGCGCCGAGAAGATGCCGCCGTGGTACTTCTCCGGGAACGAGCTGCCCGTGTAGAAGCGGATGCCGAGATCGGCGGCATGGGCCTGCATCTCGACAGCGGGCGCGACGAAGTCCACGCCCTCGGGGCGCGGTACGGACTTGTAGTCGGGGATTTCCACGCTGTTCCCGCCCAGCCACGGATAGCCGAAGTGCTGGCCAGCGGCGGTCTGGCGGTTGATCTCGCCCGGCGGGATGTCATCGCCCATACCGTCGGTCTGGTTGTCTGTGAACCAAAGTTCGCCATTGGCCGGGTTGAAGTCGTGGCCGACGGAGTTACGGACACCGCGGGTATAGACCTCGCGCCCCGAACCGTCCGTATTCATCCGGATGATCCCGCCGATGCCGATCTTGTCGTACATCTCAAGCTTATCGACCGGTTGCACGTTGTAGGGCTGGCCGAGTGAGACATAAAGCTTGCCGTCCGGGCCGACACGGCAGATGCGCGCGGTGTGATTGAAACTTTCCTCTTCCGCCGGGATCAGGTCACCCTGCGCCACGACGACACCCACCGCCGGGTCCGGCCCTTCAAAGAAGAACTCCGCCGCCGGGAAAACCAGCACCCGGTTGCGCTCGGCGATGAACAGAAACCCGTCCTTGGAGAAGCACGGCCCGTTGGGAATGTCGAACGTGATCGAGGGCGCGAAGTCCATGACCTGATCGGCGACCCGGTTGCGGTCGCGGTCGACGACCGACCACACCTTGTCCTTGCGCGTTCCGACGAAAGTGACAGTGCCTTGCGGCGCGACAGCCATGGAACGGGCGTCGGGGACCACGGCGTAAAGGCTGATCGTGAACCCGTCCGGCACGTTGATATGCGGAATGATTTCGCGCAGCGCGTCAGCGGTCGCGCCGTCCTGCGCGACCATCGTGAAGGTTGCGTCGGTGCGCTGCATGTTCTGCAGCTTGTCCATGTTTTCCTGCGCCAGAAGCGGCGCGGATAGCGCGGTCGAAACCAACGCGGCGGCCAGAATGCGTCCAGTCCTCATATCGTCCTCCCTTTGATCGTTGTGGTGTGTCGTGCGCGTCCGGGCCGTGTGGCCCGGAGCCGTGGTTCGCCTGCTGCGTCAGATCGCGCCTGCCGCCATCTCGCTCGCGATATGGTCGGCCTGCCGGATGGCAAGCGCGACGATCGTCAGCGTCGGGTTCTCGGCGGCGCCCGTTGTGAACTGGCTGCCGTCCGAGACGAAGAGGTTGGCGATGTCGTGGGTCTGGCCCCACTTGTTTACGACGCCGTCCTCGGGGTTCTCGGACATCCGGTTGGTGCCGAGATTGTGGGTCGAGGGATAGGGCGGCGTCGGGAAGGTGCGGGTCGCCCCCACCGCTTCGTAGATCGCCGTGCCCTGCTTGTAGGCATGGTTTCGCATCGCGATGTCGTTCGGATGATCCGAAAAATGCACGTTCGCGACCGGCAGCCCGTGCTGGTCCTTCACGTCAGCGTTCAGCGTAACCCGGTTCGTCGCCTGCGGCATGTCCTCGCCCACGATCCACATGCCCGCCATGTTCTCGTAGGAATCGAGTGCGGTGGTGAAGCTGCGCCCCCAGCCGCCGGGGTTGAGGAAGGCCGCCATGAACGGCAGGCCGAGGCTAAGCGTCTCAAGCTCATACCCGCCGACGAAGCCGCGCGATGGATCGTGGCGCGCCTCGTCCTGGACGATGCCGGCCATGGTCGTGCCGCGCCACATCCTGACCGGCTTGTCGAAGACGGCATAGACCGATCCCGTCATGTGCCGCATGTAGTTGCGCCCGACCTGGTCGGAGCTGTTCGCCAACCCGTTCGGGAACATGTTCGACGCGGAGTTCAGGAGAAGCCGCGGGCTTTCGAACGAGTTTCCGGCCACGCAGACGATGCGCGCCTTCTGCATCTGAAGGTTGCCGTCCTTGTCGAAATACTCGACACCCGTCACCTTTCCGCTGTCGTCGTGCAGGATGCGCGCCACATGGGCGTTCTCGCGAACCTCAAGGTTGCCCGTCGCCTCGCCCGCCGGGATGTCGGTATAGGCGGCCGACCATTTCGCCCCCCACTTGCAGCCCTGGAAGCAGAACCCGGTCTGCTGGCAGGCAAGACGGCCGTCATACTCGGCCGAGTTGATCGCCATGCGGCCGGTATGGACTTCCTGGTAGCCAAGCGCCTTCGCGCCCTTCTCGAAGACCTTGAAGTTGTTGTTGCCGGGCAAGCCCGCACGATCGCCCGTTCGGGTGACGCCCAGCTTGGTTTCTGCCTTTTCGTACCACGGCGCCATTTCCGCCCCGTCGATGGGCCAGTCGAGTAGGCTCGCGCCCTCGACCGCGCCGTAGTTGGTCAGAGCCTTCCATTCGTGGTCCTGAATGCGCAAGCTGGCACCCGCCCAATGGGTCGTCGTGCCGCCTACGGCCTTGACGATCCACGCCGGAAGGCCGGAGAAGTCCTTGGCGACCCGCCAGTCCCCGCTCGTGGTGCGCGGATCGACCCAGGCAAGCTGGCCGAAGCTTTCCCATTCGTCGTTGATGTAGTCCTCGGGCAGATACCGCCCGCCGGCCTCCAACGCGACGACGCTCACACCTTTCTGGGCGAGTTCGTTCGAAAGGACCCCGCCCCCGGCGCCGGTCCCAATGACGACGACGACGCTGTCGTCGTTCAGATCAAATGGTGCTGTCATGGTCCCGCCCCCCTCAAAGCCAGTCGATGTCGTCGAAGCCGCGTTCGATGTAGCCGCCCTTGGAGAAGGACTCTCCCTCGTAGCCAAAGATCGGCCAGACGTCCTTCTGGTTATAAAGGCCGGTCACAAGCCCGCCCCGGACGGTCTGAAAGAAGGCACTGTCCTCCTGCTGCAGAAGGATATTCACCCGATCCTCCTCCCAGCCCATCGAGAGGTAGTCGGGATGGCCCGCTTTCTGCGCGGCGGCGTCGAGTGCTGCGACGCCTTCCTCGACCAGCGCCCTGCGATCTTCGCTGTCGTAACCTTTCATCGCGACCGCGTAGTACTGGTCGGCGACCCGGTCATGCGGATAGATGTCACGCGCGAGTTGCAGGAGCGTCGCCATCTGGTGTTCGCTGATGACGCTCACTTCCATCGCCCAGGCGGCATCGGGCGCGGCGATGAACCCTGCCCCCGTGACGCACAACGTGCCTGCTGCGGCAGTCCGCGCCAGCAGCGCGCGCCGGGTCAGGCCGGTCCTTTCGATCTTCGTCATGTTTTCCTCCCTGAATGATCGTTGCGGCGCCTAGAGAAAGCGGCCGCCACGTTCGAGAACCTCGATCTGGTAGCCGTCGGGGTCCGCAATGAAGAAGAACCGCGCCACGAGCGTGTCGCCGTTCTTGAATTCCACAAGTTTCCTGGGGGCGAGGCCGGCCTTGGACAGGCGGGCATGTTCGGCATCAAGGTCGTCCACCGACACCGCGAGGTGACCGTATCCGTCGCCAAGATCGTACGGCTCCGTCCGACCCTTGTTGACGGTCAGTTCCAGTTCGAACGGACTGTCGCCGTTCGACATGTAGACCAGCGTGAAACTTTCGAAATCGAGCCGGTCCGCGACCTTGAGCCCGAACGCGCGCGAATAGAAATCGACGGACCGCGCTTCATCAAGGACGCGGATCATCGAATGGATCGTCTTGGCCATCTGCCCTCCAAATCTCTCGGATTTGGTAAAGCTAAATGACCAATTCAGGTCCGTGGTAGTAACACTATACTACAGTCGGTTTTCCGCGTTTCTATTCGGCAGCGAAGCGCGCGGTCTCGTCCTGCTCGTATTCGCCAAGATGAATCGTGCAGGCGCATCTGAGCAGCGAGGTGAAGTTCGACGCCTCTCCGTTCAGTTCCAGAACCTCTGCATGTAGCCGCGAAATGAAGGCGGGCGTGGACAGCCCCTCACGCTCGGCAATCCGGTCCAGAATATTCCAGAACGCGCGCTCCAACCGGATGGACGTGCTTTGCCCGTTCAGGCGCAGGCTGCGTGTGACTGACTGGTAGCGTTCGGGGCTTTGCCCCGCGAATATCTGGCACATCGCCTGCCTCCCGCATGACTGTGCAAGGTTCGACTTTGCGGCGATTTCCGCGAATCGTCAACGCTGTAGCCCCTGCCCGGCAGGCGCGGCCGGTTCCCGCCCACGTTACAGGATTTGCGGTCATTCTCACCGCTTTGCGAGCGGATGGAACCCATCGGCTCGACGAAGTGTGAATTCACGCCGATGTGTCATCCGGAAATACCGGGGGTCGCGGCGCGCATTGCCAATGAAACATTTCAGCCCGGCGAGCACGTTCCGGCCAACCCGGCCCGGCCGCGGCGCGCAATTCTCCCGGCCGGAAGCAGCGGTGGGATCACGCCCCGATCACAGCGCGCAAACACCGGCGTGAGCGGCCCGTTCACAGTCCCTGTCAAGGCAAAAAGTCCGTGAAAGTTCGTGATGCCGAACGTGTTTTCACAGGCTTACGGCCCGCCGCTACATCGGGGCCAGTCGGCGTCGACCGCTGCCGACAGGATGCTGCAAACCAACGGAAACCTTCGAAAGGACAACACAATGAAACGCTTCATCACCGCCACCGCGACCGCCGCCGTACTGTCGATCTCCTCCTTCGGCGCGGCCTTCGCCGCCGAACAGGAAATGTCGATGGTTGTCGACACCGTGACCCGCCTGCTGGTCGAACTTCGCATCCCGTCGGACCATGTCGACGACCTGACCATCGACCAGACCCGCCGGATCGTGCAGATCGCGGACAGCAAGGAAATGGGCGACGCCACGCGCAGCCAGGTCCTGGCGATCATCAACGAGTGACCTTGGGCCGGGCGCGGCCTGCACAGGACACGAAAAAGGGCGGCCCGGTCGGGCCGCCCTTCTGCCTGCAGGAAGCTGTAAGTCTTACTTGATGATTTTGGAGACGACGCCTGCGCCGACGGTGCGGCCGCCTTCGCGGATGGCGAAGCGGAGCTTCTCTTCCATCGCGATCGGGGCGATCAGCTCGACCTCGAACTTCAGGTTGTCG
>JAUIFH010000012.1 GCA_030429495.1 Alphaproteobacteria bacterium
CCTGGCTCACCTTCGCCTTGTCATGCCCGTAGGGCAGCAAATGCTCCCCCGCAATCCCAAGACGCTCACCAATCTCCTGGATCGGACGCTTCTTCGCCTCTCGCGCAATCTCAATGTCGGTCTTGAAACTCATCGTGTCTTCCTTTGGATATGTTGCGGGCGACGCCCTCGCCGGGGCCTGTCAGGTGATCTTTGATGAGCACATCGTGAAGCGTCCACTCCCACACTCATCATTCCCAATGATAAAATAATATTCTCTTTGGTCAAATGAATGTTCGGCCGTTTGCCCCGAGAAATTGACGGCCAGTCCCCGACGGAACGCAGGCTTTGCCCGGTTGGCACCACGACCGGAACGAAAAGCC
Source organism: Alphaproteobacteria bacterium (assembly GCA_030429495.1). Taxonomy (GTDB): domain Bacteria; phylum Pseudomonadota; class Alphaproteobacteria; order Rhodobacterales; family Rhodobacteraceae; genus Albidovulum. Next base: position 363 of record JAUIFH010000012.1, read on the forward strand.
CCAGCAGGTCGGGAAACCTGCTGGGGAAGGAGCAGCTCGGGGAGAAAAGCTGCGGAACTGGAGTGGTCGGGGGCGCTACAGCGTTTCGGGTTTGTGCTGAATCAGAATTCGAACCTTTTTCGTTCGAATTCTGATCGCTGCTGCTTCAACCTAAACCCGAAACGCTTCAGGCAACTTCCTCTTCGCGCAGATATGCGGCCATCGAGTCGTCGAGCGCGTCCTTCCACGGCGTATGGTGGATGGGCGCCATCGTGCCGGTGATGACCGAGCGGTAGCGGTTGTTGCGGAACGCCATGATGTCTTCCTTCTTGTGGTCCTTCCACTCGAAGAAAGCCTCGCAGGCGCCGTCGACATCGAAGCTGGGATAGTCCGTCTCGGCGATCAGTTCCTTGACGTAATCACCCTGGTAGTGGATCGCGTCATGCGCGTCCTTCCCGGCATCCTCGCCGGCAACCCGGTCCTCGACATCCTTCACCAGCAACTGCTTGTCGGACGGGATCGCGATACGTCCCATGATCGCGTCGCGCACCCACCAGGCCTGGGCGTCGAACATGTTGAAGGTGAACCACTGGTCCTGCATCCCGAGGTAGAAGAGCTTGGGATTGTTGACCCAGACGACGCCCTTGTAGAGGTCTGCCGCCGCAAGACGATTCGCGGTTTTCAGACGCAGGTCGTCCGGCAGGAACGGGAAGTGGTGCTTGTAGCCGGTGCACAGGATGATCGCGTCGATCTTCTTCGACGTTCCGTCGGCGAAGTAGGCGGTGGTCTCGTCCACCCGCTCCAGCTTCGGCACCTCTTTCCAGTTCGACGGCCACTTGAAGCCCATCGGCGCGTTGCGATAGGCGACCGTGATCGTCTTCGCGCCGTATTTCCAGCACTGCGATCCGATATCCTCGGCCGAGTAGGAAGAACCGAGCAGGAGAAGGTCTTTTCCCGCGAATTCACGGGCGTCGCGGAAGTCGTGGGCGTGCAGGACGCGGCCGTTGAACTTGTCGAAGCCGGGATATTCCGGGACGTTCGGGACCGAGAAATGGCCCGAGGCGACGATCACGTTGTCGAACTCCTCGTCGTACATCCGATCATTGACGAGGTCGTGCGCGGTGACGGTGAAGTTGCCCTTGTCCTCGTTGTATTTCACCATCCGGATCGTGGTGGAGAACCGGATCCAGTCGCGGACGCCCGCCTTCTTCACCCGGCCCTCGATATAGTCGAACAGCACGGCGCGCGGCGGATAGCTCGCGATCTGCTTGCCGAAATGCTCCTCGAAGGAATAGTCGGCGAATTCCAGACCCTCCTTCGGGCCGTTGGACCAGAGATAGCGATACATCGAGCAGTGAACCGGTTCGCCATGCTCATCAAGCCCGGTGCGCCAGGTGTAGTTCCACAGGCCGCCCCAGTTTGCCTGCTTCTCGTAGCAGACGATGTCGGGAATCTCTGCCCCCTGCCGCGCCGCAGACTGAAAGGCCCGCAACTGAGCCAGACCGGACGGACCTGCGCCAATGATGGCTACGCGTTTCTTCACTTCGACCTCCTGCTGGTTTGGACCAATTATTTGATTTGGTGCTTTTGGTTCAGACCAGATTGCCTAACTGGTTCCATGCCTGTCAATAAATTAAATTGCACCGGGATAATAATCTTGCCGAAAGGGACTCCCCTTGGAACGGAAATGGCCTAATCATGACGTATGAGCTCAGGCAGTTTCGCGCACAGGCTGGCAGTAAGGGGGTCGCTTCCGCGGCTGACGGCGGGCGTGGCGGATACGATCAATATCGGCTTTCTCGCCCCCCTGACCGGACCGGTGGAGGCATGGGGCCTTCCTGGGCTAAACGGTTGTCATATCTGGACTGACAGCATCAATCGCGACGGCGGCCTCGTCCTCGGCGGGCGCCGGCGCCACATCCGGATCATCCCGTTCGACTGCGGCTATGACCCGGCCCTGGCGCTTCAGGGCGTTCGGCGGCTGGTGCAGGATCATGACATCAAACTTCTGCTGACTCTGGGGGGCGACATCCTGACCCCGATCATCGATTACCTGACCGATCGGAAGATCCTGACGGCCACGCTGCTGCCGAGCGACCTGTCACCAGACACGCCCTACCTGATCGCGCCAAGCGAATCACATCCGATCTACAACGTCACCGCGATCGACTGGCTTGCACGGACGCGGCCGGAACTGCGCCGGATCGCACTGTGCTCGCAGACCGACGCGCTGGGGCTCCCGTCGCTCGCGACCTATCGCGCGGCATGCGCGGCCGCCCGCATCTCGGTCGTGAAGGAAGTGCAGTACGATCCGCGCGACATCGACGCCACCGGCATGGTCCAGTCCATGATGGCCGAAGACCCGGAAATCTTGTGCTGGTGCACCAGCTACACACCGATGGTCCACGCCCTGACCGAAGCTGCGTACAAGGCCGGGTTCAAGGGCCAACTCCTGTCCTGCACCCTCGATTCCTACAAGCGCCTGACCGGGCGGACCTCACCCGCCTTCATGGAGGGCTTCATCTTCCAGTTTCCCGATTTCGACGATCCGGAGCTGGCGCAAAAGGCGTTTTTCTTCAACCGCCCCAAGGACTTCTATACCGAGTACCAGCGGCGGTTCCCGCACAGCTGGACGGCCGTGTCCTGGGAATACGCAGCCATTCTCGATATCTGGCGTGCAGCGGTGGAACGGGCCGGCAGCGTAGCGCCGGTGTCCGTTCTCGCCGCGATGAAGCAGTCCGGCGCGGTCATGCACGCCTTCGGCCCCGCACTCTGGTGGGGGTTGGACATGTTCGGGATCGACAATGCCCTGATCGGCGACTGGCCGGTCGTGCAGATCCAGAACGGCCGCGCGCGTATTGTCGAGTTCGGGTCGATTCCGGCATGGCTGGAGCGCCACGGCGCGCTGCTGCAGGAGCAGATGATCGCGCTTGGCCAGATGTGGGATCAGCGCCAGACGCGGTCGGGGCAAGCCGCCCCCGTATCCCGGCGCAGCCTCTGAGCTCAGGCCTCTTGCAGGAGCAGCTTCTGCTCCTCGATCAGGTGGAGCTTGATGAACTCCACCGCAGCCTCGATGTCGCGCGCGGCGATGGCGTTGAAAAGCGTGTTGTAACGCTGCTGGTAGTCGCCGATCCGTTTCGGGGTCAGGTGTCGCCGCAGCAGGGCAGAACGGAAATTCTGGCGACAGGCGTCGATCGTCAGTTCGTAACACGCGGCGAGAAGAGGGTTGCCCGTCCCGCTCGCGATCTGCCGGTACAGTTCTTCCTCCTGGCGCGCGAATTCGGCGGCGTCGGTGCGCACCTGCTCCATCTGCGACAGCGTTTCGCCAAGGGCCTCGATCTGGCGCGGCGTCATGTTGATGATGGCCAGCCGGACCATCTCCGGTTCGAGAATGCCCCGCACGACCAGATGGTGCAGCGGGCTCGTGTCCGAGGCCAGCGGCGATGGCGCGGAATTGCGGCCGACATCACTTTGATAGGTGACGAAGCTACCGCTGCCGGCCCGCCGGCGGATCACGCGGCGCGTCTCCAGCACGTCAAGCGCTTCGCGGACGGTGTTGCGCGCCACCCCAAGCTCGGCAGCGAGCGTCCGCTCCGATGGCAGCCGTTCGTCGATCTCGTATTCCTTGGACTCGATCCGCGAGAACAGCGTGTCTATCACGCCCTGCACCGTCGCGCTGACGGGTTCCTGATCCGAAAAGGGGTCGATGCGGGTCGTCAAGCGGCACTCCGTATCTGCACACGTCGCGACGAGGATAGTCCCGGAATCCGGGCGCAACAACCCGCCTCGGAACGCGAACGGGCGGCCCTGACCGGGCCGCCCGTCACAAGAGGCATTGTCTGGTGTCAGCCCGGGAGGACGAAGAACCAGTTTGCCCAGAGCACAATCGACGCGCCGAGGATCAGCGCGAGATAGGGCAGTATGCCCGCCTTCCGCTCGCCCAGATCGCCGTTGGACAGGCCGAGGTCCTCAAGCGCCTCAGCCGGGAACTTTCCGCCGTCCTGAACGAAGTGGCGGAACCAGAACACCGGAATGATCAGGGCCGCGAAGATGACGCCGGACCAAAGTGCCCCCGAATAGCCCCACACTTTCGCACCCGCGCCAAGCAGCAGCGCATTGACGAAGGCGAGCAGCGTATTGAAGCCGATCAGAGCGGTCGGCGCCTTCCAGGGACGGTGCACGTGGCCCGAGTCGATGCGGTGAATCCAGCCCGCATTGAGGTTCAGGAAGTTGAAGGTCAGGTAGCCGACGTTCGAGATGGCGAGAACGTAGAAGTAGCCGCCCGCATCCGAGGCCAACGCCAGCAGGAAGAGGTTGAAGCCAAGGTCCGTCCACATGGCGTTCGTTGGCGCTCCGTGGTCATTCACATGGCTCAGGAACCGCGGCAGCCAGCCGTCGCGCGACCCTTGGTAGAGCGTCCGCGAGGACCCCGCCATCGCCGTCATGATCGCGAGGAAGAGCGCCATGATCATGAGGATCACGAAGATCTGCGCGATGACGTTGGAGGAGCTGACCATCGACCCCAGCGCATGGGCAATTCCGGTGCCGTCCACGATCCCCGGATCAAGCATTCCCGCGGCCCCGAAGACGCCCTGGAACGAGAACGGGATGACGAAGTAGAAGATCGCACAGAGGATGCCGGAGAAGAAGATTGCCTTGAACGTGTCGCGCGCCGGATCCTTCATCTCCGCGGTGTAGCAGACCGCGGTCTCGAAGCCGTAGGTTGACCAGGCCGCGATGTAGAGCGCGCCAAGGAACAGCGTCCAGCCGCCGATATCCCACGATCCCGCATCGCCACCATAAGCGACGGTGGGCGGGACGATATCGCTCACGTTCATGTAGTCGATCGAGCCCGTCAGGATCGGCACGATGCCGACCAGGAAGAGCGGCACGAGAACGATCACAGCAAGGATCTTCTGCGCCCGTGCGGTCGAGGCGATGCCGCGATGCTGGATCGCGAAAATGATCAGCATCAGGACCGCACCGATCACGAAGGTCGAGTTGAAGTGAAGCGTGCCAAGGCCCGGGACCGTGATGTTGAAGGCTTCCCAGACACGGGCAGCCGGGGTCAGCGCCTCGATCGCGGCAGAGGTCGACACTGCCGCGATCGCGTCGGCAACCTGAACGCCCGCATTCGCCGTCATGTAGTCGACGACCGCCTGGCTCTCTGCAGTGAACTGCGCCCCGTTTGCGGCGACCCAGTCAAGGACGACCTGGCTGTCGCCGGTCGGGATCGCGAAGAGCGCGTTGAGGATATAGCCCGCCGCGATGGCGCATCCGAGCGACAGCACCGGCGACCAGGCGAACCAGTTGCACCAGACCGACAGCGGCGCGATCACCTTGGAATATCGAAGCCACGCCGTCGCGCCGTAGACCGAGGCGCCGCCTGACTTGTTACCGAACATGCCGGCGATCTCGGCATAGGTGAAGGACTGCGAGAAGCCCATGAACATCGAGATCATCCAGACCACGAAGGCCGCCTGCCCCGCCACGCCGGCGATGCCGCCGATCGAAAACAGGACGAGCGGCGGAACGCCCGCCGCGACCCAGAAGGCGCCGCGCCAGTCGAGCGACCGCTGCAGGCTTCCGGAGGGGGCGTAGGCCTTGTCGGGTAAGGCCGAGCTAGTCTCAGTTGGCATGTTGTTTCCTTTTCCCTGTTCCTGGCGCGCTTGCCGTCTGACGCCTGCGACATTCCGAGCCGATTGTTGTCGACCACAGGGCGTCGTCGACGCGCCGCGTTCGACTCGGGAACCAATTTGCCGCAGATTCTTGCGCCAACAAAGCAAAAATTTGCCTGCTATGAAATAATCATTCACTTTGAGCATTATTGGTCGCAACTGGCGCCATTTTGGGCGGACCGGACTGGACCAATCCCCTCAGGAAATTTTCTTGACAGGATGCCGCACCTGAAGTTTCCTGTGCTTTAAAAAAGTTTACGAACGGAAAAGCGTGGGAGCGCGGTCCGGTAAGCTCAAAGTCAAAACAGAGGGAGAGAAAATGTCAGATCTGACGACACGCATTGAAAAGATGCACCGGCGCGACGTGACCGTCGCCTGGGCATTCGTAGCGGGCCTCTGGCTCGCCATCGGCTTCGTGGCATGGGCGACATGGGACCTTGCGCCGACCGGCTCGGCCCGGGTCGTGTTGCTTATCGGCGGCGCGGCGGTGCTGGTGTTCAACACGGCGGCCATCATGGCGATGCTGCGCCATTACCGCGAGGACCGGGACTTCATGTACGGCCTCGACATCAAGTTCCTCGACGCCGCCCGCGCGGCACGGAGGTAACGCAGATGGCGCGCTACACACCTCCCAGCCAGAGCAGGCTTGGTCAGATCGTTGACGTTGTCGTCCTGCTGGCGATGACAATCGGGTCGCTCTACATCCCACTTTGGCTCAAGCTCGCCGGCAGCGATCAGACCGCCAATATCCCCGAGAACCCGACCTGGGAAAGCCTTGGCCAGAACCCCGTCATGGTCGAGAAATGGACGCAGCTCGGCTATGCCGATCCCGCTTCCGCGGCGGAGCTGATCACCAGCCGCTTCGACTATTCGTTCTCGGTCGGCAGCCTGTTGGCGATGATCGTCGTCATCGTCGGCTACTACACGATCATGCTGCGGTTCTCCGAGAAGGAGTATCGCGAAGTTATCACCGAAAAGTTCAACGGCGACTGAGGCGGGGGGAGCTAAGTCATGGATATCTGGAACATAATGGAATACGCGGCATGGGCGCTTGCCGCGATCTTCGGCCTTATCATCGTTGCCGACTGGCTCAGAACCGACAGCACCTATTCCGAGGACGTTCTCATGTCCTCGCGGGAAGGCGAGCTTGAGGCGATGACCGAAGAGCACAAGATCTGAGGGGGCGGAGATGACCGATTTCGACATTACCTCCGGCGAAGCCGACGGCATGGGACCGCGCGGCGCTAAAGTCGGACTGCTTCGGGTGCTCGGGCCGGCGCATGTGTGGGCGCTTGGCGTGGGCATCGTTCTGGTCGGCGAGTACATGGGCTGGAACTTCGCCGTCGGAAAGGGCGGCGCCTATGCCGCGCTGATCGCATGCTGGTTCGCGGGGCTGCTTTATTCCTGCGTCGCGATGATCGACAGCGAGGTGACATCGACCGTCGCCGCCGCCGGCGGCCAGTATACGCAGGCCAAGCATATCGTCGGCCCGCTGATGGCATTCAACGTGGGTCTCTACCTCGTCTTCGCCTACACGATGCTTGAGGCGGCCAACGCGATCACCGTTGGCTTCCTGATCGACACCGTCGCAGTCATGTCGGGACATGACGGACTCGACCAGAGGCCGTTCATCGTTCTGGCGATCATGTTCCTTGCCTGGCTGAACTATCGCGGCGTGCTGGCGACGCTGACCTTCAGCCTCGTGATCACTGCGATTGCCTTCAGCGCGATCATCATCCTGTTCCTCGCCACCTCGCCCATCTTCGGCGGGGATGTGCTGCGTCACAAGGAACTGATCACCGACCTGCCCTATGGCTGGCTCGGCATTCTCGCAGCCATGCATTTCGGCCTGTGGTACTACCTCGGCATCGAGGGCACGACCCAGGCCGCCGAGGAGGTCCGCTCCCCCGCCCGCGCCCTGCCCTTCGGGACGCTGGCCGGGATCATGACCCTGCTGATCGCCGCGACGCTGACATGGTATGTCTGCGTCGGTCTGATGCCGTGGGAATACCTCGGGCAGGCGGGGGTGCCGCTCTTTGATGCTGCACGTCTTTCCGGATCGACCTTCCTGATGATCCTCCTCGGAATCGGCACGCTCTTCGCGACGCTGGCCTCGGCCAATGGCTGTATCAACGACGCCTCACGCGCCTGGTTCGCCATGGGACGTGATCACTACCTGCCGTCTTGGTTCGGCGCAGTGCATCCGGTCTACCGGACGCCGTATCGGTCGATCATCTTCCTGGTGCCGATCGCGCTCATCTTCGCGCTTGGCGCACCGCTGGATCAGGTGATCACCTTCTCGATCCTGTCGGGGCTTCTGGAATACACGTTCATGCCGATCAACGTGATCCTGTTCCGCAAGAAATGGCCGCTCGACACGATCAAGCGCGGATACGAACACCCGTTCCATCCGCTGCCGGCCATCGTTCTGCTGTGCCTTTGCGGCATCGCGTTCTTCGCGGTGTTCCTGGGCTACGGCACGCAGCTCGTCGCGATGATCGTGTTCTATGTCATCGTGTCGCTCTGGTTCCACTTCTGGCGCTATCGCTTCGTGCGCCGGGCGGAGCAGTTCACGATGCCATGGCCACGCCCGCAAGGGTACTGACGCTGGCCGCGACAACAACAATGGCCCGCCCCCGAAGGCGGGCCATTCGAATACGGAATAGCAGCAATGGAAAAACTATGGCTTGGGATGCTGGCAGCCGCGCTCGGAACGGGCGTGGTTGTCCTTTTTCTGCAATCCATCCGTGCTGCAAGGCTGAGAGCCTCCACGCGGGCTGCGTATTTCGATGCCTGTTCGGCGCTTTTCACCTCGCCTCGCGTCCGGGTCGAAGACGGCGGCTTCCCCCGGCTGGCCGGCCGCTATGGTGGTGTGGACTTTGACCTTCGCGCGGTGCCGGACACGCTAACCTTCCGCAAGCTTCCGGCGCTTTGGGTCCTTGTGACCCTGCCCTGCCCTCTGCCGCTTAGGGCCAAGCTGGACCTGATGATGCGGTCCACAGGGCTTGAGACGTTCTCGAATTTCCATACCCTGCCCGAGCAGATCGCGGCGCCACCCGGCTTTCCGGAAGAAATCACGATACGGACCGATGACCGCCACGCGCTGCCGCCGGATTCGCTGCTTCGCGAGCATCTCGATCTTTTCGACAATCCGGCGGTCAAGGAACTGGTTCTCTCGCCGAAAGGCCTTCGCATCACCCTGCTTGCAGAAGAGGCGAACCGTGGCCGCTACCTGATCTTTCGCGACGCGGAGGTGGGCGTGACGCCGCTGCCGCCCGGGCGCCTTGCCCCTTACCTCGACAAGCTGGTGGCGATCAGGGGGCAGATCCTGAGCCTGTCGTCAGCACGACACGAAAGCACCGGCACATGAAACACCCCCTGAACCCGTTCCTCGTCCTTGCCGCCGCGCTTGTCCTTCCCGGCTCGGGTCAGGTGGCGAACGGCCAGCCGCTGCGCGGGCTGACGTTCCTTTTCTTCATTCTCCTTCTGGGCGGCTACACTCTGAAGACCGCAGGCCCCGACGTCTCGATCATCGGCAAGCTGGCGGGCGGGATCTTCGTCTACGCCATGTCGCTTTTCGATGCCTACAAGCACGCCCGCATCCGCACCGAAATCTGGCGCCACCGGAATGCGGGCGCGGGTCAGTAATTGCCCTTCACGCGTTCCTTCGTCGGATCGAAATGCGGGAAGGGAACGACCGTCGCCTTCAGCCGCTTCTGATCACCGTCAAGCCGGCCGATTTCAAGCTGCGTGCCGGCCTCGGAATGCGTGACGTCCACTCGCGCCAGCGCGATGACCTTACCGAGGACCGGCGATTTTACCGCCGAGGTGACGATCCCGATCTGCGGCTTGCCGAAGTGCACGCAATCACCGGGTGACGGTACGACCCCGCCTTCAAGATCGAGGCCGACCAGCTTCTTCTGGGGGTTCGCCTTGCGCGCCTCAAGCGCCGCGCGCCCGATGAAGTCGTCGGTCTTGCCCTTGAGCGGCACGGCAAAGCCGATGCCGGCCTCCATCGGATCGGTCTGATCGTCGAATTCGGAACCGGCGAAGATCAGGCCGGATTCGATGCGCAGCATGTCGAGCGCCTTGAGACCGAGCGGGATCATCCCCAAAGGCTCCCCCACCGCCCAGACCGCGTCGAAGACCGCCTTTGCATCCTTCGGATGGCAGAAGACCTCGTAGCCGAGTTCGCCGGAATAGCCGGTGCGGCTGACCACGACACCGGGGCCTTCGAAACCGCCAAGCCGACCGATCGTAAGGCGGAACCATCCAAGCTCCTCCACCGTCGGCTGTGCCGGCGGCGTCCAGATAACCTCTTTGAGGATGTCGCGCGACAACGGCCCCTGTACGGCGATGTTGCAGTGATGGTCGGTCGAACCACGCACCCAGGCATTCATCCCGCGTTCCTGCGCCTGCTTGCGCAGCCAGATGCCGGACTGATCGTTGCCGCCGATCCAGCGGAAATTGGTCTCGCCCAGACGGAACACGGTACCGTCATCGATCATGCCACCATGATCGTAGCACATCGCGGTATAGACGATGCCGCCGACCGGCAGTTTCTTCATGTCCCGGGTCACGCAGAGCTGCATCAGCGCCTCGGCGTCGGGGCCCGTCACCTCGTATTTGCGCAGCGGCGAAAGGTCCATGACCACGGCTTTCTCGCGTGCCGCCCAGTATTCGGCGACGGCCCCGTGATTGGTCATCTCGCTCGGAAGCCAGTAGCCGTTGTACTCGACGAAATTGCGCGTGTGCGCGGCAAAGCAGTCGTGGAAACCCGTTTTCTTAGTCTCTTCCAAATCAGCCCCCGGAGTTTTGCGCCAGCCAATGGAGCGCTTGAAATCCTCTGTCTTCTCGTAGACCCGCAGTTGAATGTCCGTCGGGTCCCAGCCGTTGGCCGGGTCGATATCGCAGGGACAGGCGGTGGAAACGCAGACCAGATCGGTCAGCGCCCTGAGCAGGACGTAGTCACCTGGCCGCGACCACGGATCGTCCATGCCGATTGCATGGGTGTCGTCGAGCAGCGTGTTGAAGAAGAAGTTGATCGCCGGCCACCCGCCACGCGGGCGGATGCCGTAGGTCGCCAGTTCCCGGTTCATGTTGTCCGAGCAGTTGATATGGCCCGGATAGCCGAGGTCCTCGTAGTAGCGGGCGGTGCAGGAAAGGCCGAACGTGTCGTGCCGCCCGACGGTGTCCTGAACGATCTCGACCAGCGGCTCATGATCGACGGAGAAGTATTTCGCGTGCAGCCCCGGCATCGGATAGAGCGACCCCATGAGGGACCGCGTCGTCGTCGGGTCGATCTCGCGCTCCAGCCCCTTGTCGAGCGCGCGCATCGAAAAGGCCTGGAAGTCCGAGCATTCACGGCCCTGAACGTCGAGAATCTGAATGAACTGGCCCGCTTTCACGACGTAGGGAACGGCCTGCCCCGGCTGGACGTTGGAGTCGAGCAAGGGGTCGGCAAGCGGATCGGGCGGCGCCAGACGCGTCTTGCCATCGGGCAGCGTCGCGCGCCGGACATAGAGAACCACGTCGGTCGGTGCCCATTGTTCGTGCGGCTCCATCGGCCCGCCGACGGCACAGACCACGAGAAGCCCGTCCAGCGAGGCGACGAATTCCACGAAGTCCCCGGGACGGGACCCTTCATCGAATGCAAGGGTGGCGTCGGCCTTTCCGAGATCGAAGCCGGCCTTGTCCAGCGCGCGGACAACCCTGGCACCGGACGGGTCGCCAAGCAGCGCCGCTTTCAACCCCGCCGCATCGCGGCCGCCTTTCGCGCCGATCATCCCGGCGTCGGATCGACCGTCATGGGAGAAGAACACGATTTCAACCGGTTGCAGCCCTTCGCGATCCTGAACCGTGATCCGGTCGCCCTTGAAGATCGGCACGGCGCGGCTGCCGCCGCCCGGCACGGGATGGCGCTCGACACCCGGCGGCAGGACCGGAAGACCTGGGACCAGGACCCCTGCCCGCTCATAGGGCCTTTCGAATACGGACGGCGAATTCATGGTACCTGCTCCAGTTGCCCTCTGCCGGGTTGCCGGAGCGATCATGCCAACCTTGGCGCTTATTTCTGCGTAGAATCTTTGCGGTCTTTGCCTCTAATAAGTGATGGCTAAGTGATGCCGGAGCGTTAGGATCGCTCTGACGACATGCGGCGATCGGCGCTGCGGAGAAAGAGGACAGTCGTGGCAACAGATCGAAGGGATGGCTCCGCAAGGCAGTCGACGGAGCGGCGGAAACCTTTGCCGCCGCTCGACTATCTTCTCGCCTTCGAGGCGGCGGCGGACAACATGAGCTTTGCGGGCGCCGCGCGGCAGATCAACATCAGCGAGACCGCAATCAGCCGCAAGGTCCGCCTGCTTGAGGCGCATTTCGGCCTGCCCTTCTTCACGCGCGGGCATCGTTCTATCGAACTCACTCCCTATGGGCGCGAATTCCTCGCGCGGATCGCCCCGGCGATCGAGATGCTGCGCGAAGCGTCCGACGACGCGCTCAAGACCAGCAAGAACCGGCCCGTCGTTCTGGCCGCCACGAACTCGGTTGCCTCGCTGTGGCTGACCCCGCGCCTGCACCAGTTCCGGCGCGAGAACAAGCACCTCAGCATCATGCTGATCGCCTCCGACATCGACGACGAATGCCTTGCCGGAACCGTCGATCTGGCCATCCTGCGGGGCGACGGCAACTGGAAGGGCTTCGATTCACACCTCGTCTTCGGAGAAACGATCTTTCCGGTCTGCTCGCCAGACTTCCTTGCCGATCACCCCGAGGCCAGCGACGTCAACAGCTTGGCGGCGGCGCCCCTCATAGAAGTGTCCAGCAGCCATACGGAATGGATGAACTGGAAGGGCTGGCTTGAGCGGGTCGGCGCGAAGGCGCACCGGCTTGAGCGCACGGCGCTTTTCAACACCTACCCCTTGTCCGTTCAGGCGGCGGTGGACGGCGTCGGGGTCGCGCTTGGCTGGGGGCATCTGGTCGATCAGTTCCTTGCAGAAGGAAAGCTGGTCCGTCCGCTGGGTGATACGCAGGTCCGCACGCGGTTCGGATACTATCTTCTGACGCCGCAGAACCATCCTGCCTTCCCCAGCCTAATCGAGGTGTCCGACTGGCTGATGAGCGTCAGCGCCGCCCGGACCCGCTATGGCGAACCCGACATCGAAACACCATAGGCGTGTCGGAAGTCACTACAAAGTTGTCCGAACCGGCGCTGTCCGGCTGACACCGATCCGTGCACCTTGGGACCGAACTGTTCCGAGGTTGATATGCGCTATTCGGGCTTCAAGGTCCTCAAGGAAGCACTGACCGGCCACAAGGGCTGGCAGCCGGCATGGCGCGACCCCGCGCCGAAGGCCCACTACGATTTCGTCGTCGTGGGCGGCGGCGGTCACGGACTCGCCACGGCGCACTATCTTGCCAAGGTCTTCGGACGGTCGAGTGTCGCTGTCCTGGAGAAGGGCTGGATCGGCGGCGGCAATGTCGGGCGCAACACGACCATCATCCGATCGAACTACCTTCTCGACGGGAACGAGCCGTTCTACGAATTCTCGATGAAGCTCTGGGAGGGGCTGGAGCAGGATTTCAACTTCAACGCGATGGTCAGCCAGCGCGGCGTGTTGAACCTGTGCCACACCGACGCCCAGCGCGACGCGTTCCGGCGGCGCGGCAATGCGATGCGGCTGAACGGCGTCGATGCCGAGTTGCTGGATACCGAGGGCGTGCGCCGGATGGCGCCGTTCCTCAACTTCGATAGCGCGCGCTTTCCGATCAAGGGCGGGCTTTTGCAACCGCGCGGCGGCACGGTCCGCCACGATGCGGTTGCCTGGGGCTATGCCCGGGGCGCTGACAGCCGCGGCGTCGATATCATCCAGAATTGCGAGGTCACCGGCTTCCGGATCGAGAACGGCAAATGCCTCGGCGTCGATACCACGCGCGGATTCATCGGCGCGGGCAAGGTCGGCGTGGCGGTTGCGGGGTCTTCGGGCCGCGTGATGGCGATGGCGGGGATCAACCGCCTGCCGATCGAAAGCCATGTCTTGCAGGCGTTCGTCTCCGAAGGCCTTAAGCCGCTCCTGCCCGGCGTCATCACCTATGGCGCGGGGCACTTCTACGTGAGTCAGTCCGACAAGGGCGGCCTTGTCTTCGGCGGCGATATCGACGGCTACAACTCCTACGCCCAGCGCGGCAACCTGCCAGTGGTCGAGGATGTCTGCGAAGGTGGCATGAGCCTGATGCCGATGATCGGCCGGGCGCGGCTTCTGCGCATGTGGGGCGGGATCATGGACATGTCGATGGACGGCTCTCCGATCATAGACCGGACCGATATTGACGGTCTCTATTTCAACGGCGGCTGGTGCTACGGCGGCTTCAAGGCGACCCCGGCGAGCGGATGGTGTTTCGCGCATCTTCTGGCCACGGACCGCCCACACGAAACCGCTACGGCCTATCGTTTCGACCGGTTCCGCAAGGGGCTGATGATCGACGAAAAAGGCATGGGCGCGCAGCCCAACTTGCACTGAGGATACCAAGATGATTATCCCCCACCCCCTGCTCGGTCCCCGCGACTCCCAGGAGTTCACCTATCTCGGCGACGCGGACCTGATCGACCGGCCGGACTGGCAGGCGGAAAACGCGGCCGACCGCTTCTACGAATACCTCTACCTGCGCGACAACCCGGCGGGCGAACACCGCGAACTCTGGTTCCACGAACAGGGTGACCGCAGCTGGCTTGTCGTGACGCGCGACACGGTCACGCATGAAATCTCGAAGGTCGAACTCGCCCGCGACGTGGCGCGCGCAAGGGGGCGCAGCAAATGAGCCAGTCACACCGGATCGACGGCGGCCTGATCGACCGCTCCCGCGCCCTGCATTTCCGCTTCAACGGAAAGACCTATCAGGGACATCCCGGCGACACGCTCGCCTCGGCGCTTCTCGCCAATGGCGTACGGCTGATGGGGCGGTCGTTCAAATACCACCGCCCTCGGGGGCCGATCTCGGCCGGGTCGGAGGAACCGAACGCGCTGGTCGAACTCAGGTCCGGCGCGCGGCAGGAACCGAACACGCGTGCGACGACGGCCGAGCTTTTCGACGGGCTCGATGCACGCAGCCAGAACCATGTCGGCCCGCTTTCGTTTGACCTGCTGGCGGTGAACGACCGCCTCTCGCCCTTCTTCGCGGCGGGCTTCTACTACAAGACCTTCATGTGGCCCAAGGCGTTCTGGGAAAAGCTCTACGAACCGATGATCCGTCGCGCCGCTGGTCTCGGCAGCCTGACGAAAGAGGCGGACCCGGACCTTTATGACAAGGGGTTTCTGCACTGTGATCTGCTGATCATCGGCGGCGGCCCCGCCGGCCTTGCGGCGGCGCTGACCGCCGGCAGGGCGGGCGCGAACGTCATCCTCGCGGACGAGGACTTTGTCCTCGGCGGCCGCCTGAACGCTGAAACTTTCACGCTTGGCGACGCCTCGGGTTCGGACTGGGCGAGCGCCACCGTGGCAGAGCTGGCAGCGATGCCGAATGTCCGCGTGATGGCCCGAACGACGGTTCTCGGCGCGTTCGATCACGGTATCTTCGGCGCGTTGGAGCGCGTATCCGACCACCTGCTGCAACCCGCCGCGGGAAAGCCGCGCCAGATCCTGTGGCGGATCTATGCGGGCCGGAGCCTTCTGTGCGCCGGCGCCACCGAGCGCCCGATCGCCTTTGAGAACAATGACCGGCCCGGCATCATGCTCGCCTCCGCCTTGCGGAGCTATGCGAACCGCTGGGCGGCGCTTCCCGGCAAGGAAGTCGCGATCTTCACCAACAACGACGACGGCCATCGGACCGCGACCGACCTGCTTGCGAAGGGCATCAAGGTCGCCGCCGTCATCGACAGCCGCAAGACCGACGCGCCACGAACGAACCGCTACGAGGTTCTGGCGGGCGCCTTGGTCAGCGGCGCGTCCGGCCGGCTGGGGCTGAGCGGGGTCGAGGTCCGGCTGCCGGGTGGCGAGACGCGGACGATCGCCTGTCAGGCGCTTGGCGTTTCCGGCGGCTGGAACCCCAACGTCCACCTTACGTGTCACCAGCGCGGCCGGCCCGTCTGGGACGAGGCGCTTGCCGCCTTCGTGCCCGGTGGCGTGCTGCCCGCCGGCATGTCCGTCGCGGGTGCCGCGGCAGGCACCCTGTCCACCGCCGGCGCGCTTTCCTCCGGCGCGGCCGGGGCGGTCAAGGCACTGGCCGACCTTGGCATCAGGGCAAAACCCGCCGACCTGCCCGAGGCAGAGGACGCCCCGGTGCGGATCGCACCCCTGTTCCACGTTCCGGGCAAGGGGCGCGCCTGGCTCGACCAACAGAACGACGTGACCGTGAAGGATGTGAAGCTCGCCCATCAGGAAGGCTATGTCTCGGTCGAGCATCTCAAGCGCTACACGACGCTTGGCATGGCCACCGATCAGGGCAAGACGGCCAATATCGGCGGGCTTGCCGTCATGGCCGAAATGACGGGCAAGTCGATCCCCGAAACCGGCACGACGATCTTCCGCCCGCCCTACACGCCGGTGGCGATCGGCGCGCTTGCCGGGCGGTCGGCGGGCAAGGATTTCCGGCCGACACGGCTCACGCCCAGTCACAAATGGGCGGCCGAGCAAGGCGCAGTCTTCGTCGAGGTCGGGATGTGGCTCCGCGCCCAGTGGTTCCCGCGGCCGGGTGAGACCCACTGGCGGCAATCGGTCGACCGCGAGGTTCTGGCAACGCGCAAGTCGGTCGGCATCTGCGACGTGACCACGCTTGGCAAGATCGACGTGCAGGGCACGGACGCGGCAGAGTTCCTGAACCGCATCTACGCCAACCCATTCGCCAAGCTTGCCGTGGGCAAGGTCCGCTACGGGCTGATGCTGCGCGAGGACGGGATGGCGATGGACGACGGCACGACCGCGCGTCTGGCCGAGGATCATTTCGTGATGACCACGACCACGGCCAACGCGGTCGGCGTCTATCGTCACATGGAGTTCTGCCGCCAGTGCCTCTGGCCGGACATGGACGTTCAGATCATCTCCACCACCGAGGCCTGGGCGCAATACTCCGTTGCCGGCCCGAATGCGCGCCGGCTTCTCCAGAAGATCATCGACCCGGCCTTCGACATCTCGAACGAGGCCTTCCCGTATATGGGCTGTGGTGAAATCACCGTCTGCGGCGGTCTTCGGGCGCGGCTCTTCCGCATCTCGTTCTCCGGCGAACTGGCCTTCGAGATCGCGGTGCCCACGCGCTACGGCGACGCACTCATCAGGCGCATGGTCGAGGCGGGGAAGGAATTCGATGCGGTCGTCTACGGGACCGAGGCGCTTGGCGTCATGCGGATCGAGAAGGGCCACGCGGCGGGGAACGAGCTGAACGGCACAAGCACAGCGCTGAACCTCGGCATGGGCGGGATGGTGTCCAAGAAGAAGGATTCGATCGGTTCGACCCTGTCCGAACGCGAAGGGCTGAACCGCGAGGACGCGCTCGGTCTAGTGGGCTTCCGGCCGGTCAACCCGGCCGAGACCTTCGCCGCCGGATCGCACCTGATCGGCAAGGGCGATGTCGCGAATGCCGCCAACGATCAAGGCTACCTGACCTCTGTCTGCTTTTCACCAAACCTCGGCTATACGATCGGGCTTGGCTATCTCAAGAACGGGGCGGCACGGAAGGGCGAGGTCCTGCGCGCCGTGAACCCGGTTCAGAACGCCGAGACGCTTGTCGAAGTCGTCAGCGCCCATTTTGTCGATCCAGAGGGGGAACGCCTCCGTGCATGATCTTGCAGCCCTTACGCCACTTAGCGCGACCGAACCGAGAATCGAGCGCATCGGCGCGATCCGGATCGTAGAGGTGACCGACCGTTCGCTCGCCTCCCTCACCTGCCGTTCGGGCAAGTCCCGGCCGTTCGAGGCTGCGGCGAAGGCCCTGTTCGGCGGCGCCCTGCCCGCGCCCGGAGCCTGGTTCGAAGGCGCCCCCTTCAGCCTGATCTGGACCGGACCGGAACAATGGTTCGTCGAAGCTTCATTCGCGACGCACGAAGATATCGCGCGGATATTGAAAGAGCCGTTCGGCGACGCGGCTTCGGTTACCGAGCAGACCGACGGCTGGGTGCGCTTCGATCTTGAGGGGACACCCGTCGTCGACATGCTGGAACGGCTGTGTCCGGTTCCGTCGCGCCGGATGAAGAACGACGCCGCGACGCGCACGATGATCGAGCATGTAGGATGCCTGGTGCTGCGCCGTGCTGCGGATCGATTCAGCGTGATCGCACCAAGATCGTTCGCCGGATCGCTGCACCACGCACTTTGCGCGGCAGCCACCAGCATCGCCTGACGCGTTCAGGCCGAGGGAAGCGGCCGGTTATCCTCGACCCGGAAGCGGTTGATCGTGTTACGATCCTCCGCCGGGCTGACGCCGAATTCCTCGCGGTAGTGTCGCATCAGCGGCGGGACCGTTTCATATCCGACGGCCGCCGCGATGCGAGAGATGGATTCCTTAGAGAAAAGAACAAGTTGCCGCGCGGCCTTCATCCTGAGCGTGCGGTAATACCGAGAAGGGCTCTGTCCCGTCGCCTTCTTGAACTGCCGCTCAAGTTGCCGGGGCGAGACGCCAACCGTTTCGGCCAGCTCCTCGACCGCGATCGGGTCGGAGACGTGCCTGCCGAGGATCTCGACCGCCTTCGACACCGGCGCGGGCAGAAGATCGGCTGTGCTTTCGCGCCGGAAAGTCGGGGTCTTCTGCCGGATGCCCTTGCCCCGCACGACCGGATGCTGGAACCAGCAGGCGACCTCGGTCGCGACATCGGCGCCAAGCCGGCCCTCGATGAAGTTCAGCATCAGGTCGAACGATGCCGCCGCGCCCGATACCGTATAGCGCGGGTGATCGAAGACGATGACATCGTCACGCATCTCATGCTCCGGGAATTCCTGCGCAAAGGCAGCCTCGTAGCACCAGTGAACGGATACGGCATGACCGTCGAGCAGCCCGGACCGCGCCAGCGGAAAGACGCCGCCGCTGACACCGCCAACGGCTGTTCCATGCCGCGCGAGGCGCCGCAGATGCCCCTCGGCCGCCTTGCGGTCGACGAACCGCGCCATCGGGCTGCTCAGCACGAACAGGTAGTCAAGACCGGCCGCCTCCGCCAGCGTCAGGTCCGGATCGAACGTGACCTGGGCACTGGATGCGACACGTTCCCCCGTCTCCGAGAGAATCCGCCATTTGAATGCCCGGCAAGCCGCAATCTCGTTGGCAGCACGAAGGGGTTCGATCATCGACGTCAGGCATGACATAGGAAATCCTGGGAAAATCAGGAATCCGATCGTTATTTCTCGTTGCTCAGGACACATTTGAATTTTACCATCAGGAAACATAACTATGGACGTGACGGTGTTCCGGCGGGCATAGTTGCAAACGGTCCGGTAACGGGATTCCGTCTTTCGCCTGAACGTTACTAGGCATCATCGGGAGTTTGTATGAGCGCGGCACTATTGGCACAAGACCCTCACAAGGTCCGGGAAGAACGCGAAAACATCCTTGAAGTCGCGATCGGTCGCGAAGTTCGGGCCTTTCGCTATCAAAGCGGGATGACCATCGCCGATCTTTCCAACCGCACAGGCCTGTCGATCGGGATGCTCTCGAAGATCGAGAACGGCAACACCTCGCCCTCCCTCTCGACGCTGCAGGCCCTGTCCCACGCGATGAGCGTACCGCTGACGTCGTTCTTCCGCAGGTTCGAGGATGTCCATCTGGCCGTTCATACCAAGGCCGGCGAAGGCATGGAGATCGAGCGGCGCGGCACGCGGGCGGGCCACCAGTACAACCTGCTGGGCCACTTGGGTGCGACCACGACGGGCGTGGTCGTCGAACCCTATCTCATCACCCTGACCTCGGATTCCGACGTGTTCCCGACCTTCCAGCATGAAGGCATCGAAATGCTCTACATGCTGGAGGGCGAAGTGGACTACCGGCATGGCAACAACGTCTACCCACTCAAACCCGGCGACACGCTGTTCTTCGATGCCGACGCGCCGCACGGGCCGGAGGTTCTTGTCAAACTCCCGGCCCGCTACCTGTCGATCATTTCCTATGTGCAGGGCAAATAGGCCCTAGTCGGGCCAGATGCCCGGCGAGGTCTCGGCGCCGTCGTCGAATTTCGAGAGGTAGTCGACGATCATCGGCCGATTGCGGATGAAGCCCTTGTAGGTCGCCAGTTCCTCCGGCAGGTCTCGCAGCACCCGGTGCAGGCGGCGGCCCCATTTCGGCACCGTCACAAGGTCTTCGAGACGGATCAGGTAGCAACGGATCGGGAATGCCAGCGCGTTCGACCTGGGCAGCCGGAAAAGCGTCTGCAACTCCACCCGCAGGTGCTGCTTGCTGCCCACGTTCTCGGGCGTCAGTTCGGTCTTCTGGACGCCCCATTTGTGGTAGTTTTCCGGGCTCGTGTCGAGCAGCGGGTTGACCGTCATCGTCCAGTTGAGACGCCGGACCGGCGCGCCCTGTTGCAGGTTGAGCAGGAATTTCAGCGCCCGCTGGAACACCCCCAGTTCATGCGCGAGCGGAACCGGCGCGTGCCATTCGTAGAAGTTCATGCCGATATCGAAATCGAGGCTCCAGTCGGCCTGCGTCGTCACCATCCCGGCATCCATCCACAAATTCTCGTCCCGGTGATCGAGCAGCGCGAAATCGCCCTGTGCCTGGCGCGTGATATATTCCATCGGCCCGCAGGGCAGCGTCGTCTCGTCGAGGAAGGTGAACTTCTGCTCAAGCTCCAGCGGCTTGTTGATCCAGTGCCAGTGGTCACCGTCGCGGCGAAGCTCGAACAGGTCGGGATATTCGCGCGCCTTGGATTCCATGATCAGTTCCAGCAGGTCCCAGCCCGCCAGCGTCATGTGCGGCAACGATTGGCAACGCAGCGGGTCCTCGGCAAGAACCCGCGCCCGGTCGCGCATCTCGGATACGTAGTGTTCGTCCACGTCGAAGGTCTTTTCGTAGACCGACCCCGGCCGCAACGACAGGTGTGGCTCAAGGTTCACCGAATACATATAGCTGTCTTCGTGGAACGGGAATGGAAACCGCCGGATCGCCCATTCGGAGTTCCGGAAGGTGTAATCGTCGTGGAAGGTCTCGTCGTTGAACTGGATGGTCATGTCAGTCTCCTATCGGTCGAGCACGAGGGACCGGCCCTCGAAGCGCGACACACACGGCATGATCTTTGATCCGCACGCCTTCTGTTCGTCGGTCAGCCAGTGATCGCGATGAACGAAGGTCCCGTCGTGGCTGATCACGTCGGTTTCGCACTGGCCGCAGGCGCCGCCCCGGCAGAGATAGGGCGCGTCCACGCCGGCGGCCTCAAGCGCCTCGAGAAGGCTCTGATGCTCGCCGACCGTGATGACCTTGCCCGACTTGGCCAGCGTCACCTTGAACGGTTTGCCCGATTGCGGCGCGAGGAACTCCTCGTAATGGATCGCTTCGGCCGGCCAGCCATGCCCCTCGGCAGTCTTGCGGACCCATTCGATCATGCCCTTGGGTCCACAGACATAAAGGTGCGTGCCGAGTGGCTGCCCGTCGAGAAGGGTGTCGAGGTCGATCACCTGCTTCTGGTCGTCGTAGTAGATATGGACGTTGTCGGGGTGCTGTTCGGTCAGCTCACCCACATAGGAGCCGAGTGCTGCGGTCCGCACCGAGTAGTGCAGTTCGAAATGCCCGTTCATCGCACTGACCTGCCTGATCTGCGCCAGGAACGGCGTGATGCCGATCCCGCCGGCGATCATCAGGTGCTTTTTCGCCCGCAGATCGAGCGAGAAGAGATTGACCGGATAGCTCAGGACCATGCGGTCGCCGGCCTTGACGTTCCGGTGCATGAACAGCGACCCGCCCCTGCCCGCCTCGTCCCGGCGAACCGAGATCGTGAAGGCCGTGCGGTCGCGCGGATCGGACATCAGCGAATAGGGGTTGAGCCGGGTTACGTCGCCGTCCTTCATCTCGACGACGGTATGGGCACCCCCCGAGAAGGTCGGCATCTCGCCACCATCGCTCCGCACGAAGCGAAAGCGTTTGACGAGGTCGTTGACCTCGACCACCTCGGCCACGGTCACGTCGATTTTCCTGGTTCCCGCGCTCATTGATACAGACCCTCCGATTCAGGCACGTCACCGGGATCTTCCGCGTCGACGCAGACGCCCTGAAATGCTGCGAGCCGCCGCGAATAGTGGTCGCGCACGAAAAGGTTCAGCCCGCAATGGGCGCAGATGAACGGCGTTGTGGTTACGTTTTCCGTGGTTCCCTTGCAGTGCACGCATTGCACGCGGCGCGCGGTGGACCCGCGATGTTCGGTTTGAATGGCGCTTGCCGGATAGCCGGCGCTGGTCGCCTCAAGCATCGCCTGCCCCATCAAACCTTCGGTGCCCGCGAGATATATCTGCAAGCCCATATGCGCGTCCGCCAGTGTCTTGCGAAGACGCGGCACGGCGGCCGAATAGCTCGGGCCGATGTAAAGTTGGGTCGGACTATGCGCCCCGAGCCTAGGGATATAGCGTTCGCCGGCATCACCGGGGATGTAGATGACATGGGCCTTGGCCATCAGACCGGGCGCGGAGCCGGCGAGGTCCAGAAGCGCCTCGGCGCCTTCGGCGTCGGCGACCATAAGATGCGCCTTGCCGGGCCTGGCCGCGAGAGTGCCGTAGACCGGCCTGCTGTGGATTGATTTCGGAAACTGGAATCTGGACATGCCGTGGACATTTCCCTGTCTTGAAAAGCGGGCCGGATGCAGGGGACCAAGCGCCCCGCATCCGGCCTCGCATCAGCCTTTGGCGGTACGCCGCTTCTTTTCCGTGTCGTAGAACGGCATCGAATGGCTGGTCGCGGCAATCTCACCGTGGGTCTCGCAGCGCACTGTCAGCTTGGTGCCGTCGTTGGCGCAATCCACGGGCAGGCGGGCGATGGCAATGTTGTGCTTGTTCAGCGAGGAATACATCGCCTGCGTCACCACGCCAACCTGCTTGTCGCCCTTGTAGACCGGCGCGCCATTGCCGGGCGCGCTCGTCCCGTCGAGCTTCAGGCCCCAGATCTTGAAGCGTTCCTTGCCCTTGAGCCGGTAGTGCTCTTCCGCGCCCCGGAACCCGGTCTTGCCGGGCGAGACGGTGAAGTCGAGACCGAGTTCCCACAGCGTGTCGCCGGGACCTTCGTTCTCGAACGGATACATCTCGGAATTGTCGTAGGGGAAGAACAGAAGGTAGCTTTCGGTCCGCAGAAGGTCGAGCGTGGTGAAGCGGCAGGGAATGATCCCCATCGACTTGCCTTCGTCGAGGATCCGGTCCCAGATTGTAGGCGCGTCCTGCCCCCGGCAGAAAATCTCGTAACCGCGCTCACCGGTATAGCCGGTGCGCGAGATCATCACCGGCAGACCGAAGAGAGACGTCTGCATGTGGCTGAAATAGTTGAGGTTGCGGATGCCCTCGACATGCTTTTGCAGGTAGTCGACGGCCAGCGGCCCTTGCAGCGAGAGGTCGTGCAGGTTGTCATCGAAGCGGATCGACACATCGCGGCCGGTGGCGGCCATCGTCAGCTGCTCATGCGCCTGACCGGAGCCGTGCACCACCATCCAGCTGTTCGGCCCCATCCGGTAGATGACGCAGTCGTCAATGAACTTGCCGGCATCGTTCAGCATGGCCGCATAAACCGAGCGGCCCGGCATGATCTTCTCAACATTCCGCGTCGTGGCGCGGTCGATGACATGGCTGGCGGCCGGCCCGGTGATGTGGACCTTCTTCAGCCCCGAAACGTCCATCAGCCCGGCCTTGGTCCGGATCGCGAGATATTCCGCCTCCGGGTCGCCCTTGCTATAAGACCAGGCCGTGCCCATCCCGCTCCAGTCTTCAAGATCCGATCCCAGCGCGCGATGTCGATCGCCGAGTGCGGAGAACCTCCAAGATGCCGTCATTGAATACTCCCTTGACTTGCGTTGTTCGTCTTCGGTCAGGCTGTGCAGATCAGCGCGTCCGATTGCCCCTGACTGTTGTCATCCCATTGTGATCAGGAACGCCGCAACGTCAGCGAAGAATATTGACAGCCGAAGCCTGCGGATATTCGAGGCAACGTTCCCCTCATCGCGCACTATGATGAGGTCCGCCCCCGCCATGCAAGAAAAAAATATTACTCATGGTATAATTTCATTCAGAGGTCACTTTCGGCCTCCCGCATCGCTCCAACACCCGCACGAGGTCAGAGGCAGCGACGCGCGCGCTGTCGCAATCGTATCGAGCGACCTCCGCGGCACCCCGCCTGCCGGCCAAAAACTTTTCTCGCAAGAAAATTTTATTCTTCTTAGTTGCTGCACGCAATCTCTGCTGCTAGCGTGTGAAAAACCAGAAAGGGAATCAGCACATGTGCGGCATTGTCGGACTATTCCTGAAAGACAAATCACTTGAACCAAAGCTCGGCGCGATGCTGACGGACATGCTTATCACCATGACCGATCGCGGCCCCGACAGCGCAGGGATCGCCATCTATGGTGGCGGCGGCGACGGCCTTGCGAAGATCACGGTGCAATCCACCGATCCGGCGAAGGATTTCGCGACGCTTGACCAGGATCTGAAGGACGCCATCGGCAAGCCGGTCGCCATGAAGATCAAGAGCACCCACGCCGTCCTCGAAGTGCCCGCCGACCAGACCGATGCCGCGCGCTCCGCGCTTGCGCATCTGCGTCCCGGCCTGAAGGTGATGAGTGTCGGCGACAGCCTTGAAATCTACAAGGAAGTTGGCCTGCCGAAGGATGTTGCCGCGCGGTTCGACCTGTCCAAGATGACCGGCACGCACGGCATCGGCCACACCCGCATGGCAACGGAATCAGCGGTGACCACGCTTGGCGCCCACCCGTTCTCGACCGGCTCGGATCAGTGCCTCGTGCACAACGGCTCGCTCTCCAACCACAACAGCCTCCGCCGCCAGCTCGCGCATGAAGGCATCGCGACCGAAACCCAGAACGATACCGAAGTCGGCGCCGCCTACATCACGTGGCGGATGCGCGAAGGCGCGTCGCTTGGTGAAGCCCTTGAATCCAGCATCGACGATCTGGATGGGTTCTTCACCTTTGTCGTCGGCACCAAGGACGGCTTCGGCGTCATCCGCGACCCGATTGCCTGCAAGCCGGCCGTCATGGCCGAAACCGATCAGTACGTCGCGTTCGGATCGGAGTATCGCGCGCTCGTCAACCTGCCGGGCATCGAAGCCGCCCGCGTCTGGGAGCCTGAACCCGCCACCGTCTATTTCTGGAACCACTGAACATGAAGAGTAACGTCCTGGAACAAACGGCCACCCAGACATTCGACCTTTCCGCCCGCGGTCTGCGCGAGTTGAATTCCTCGCTCCACGCCCTGTCGGGCGCGACCAACATGACCGCGTGGGAGGTCGTCAACCCGAAGGGCGCCCATGCGATCGCAGCCGGCGTCGACGCGCCCGTCGACATCAGCGTGATGGGCTCGACCGGCTACTACTGCGCCGGCATGAACAAGCAGGCGACGATCCGCGTGAAGGGCTCCGCCGGTCCCGGTGTCGCCGAGAACATGATGTCCGGCACGGTCATCGTCGACGGCGACGCCAGCCAGTATGCCGGTGCGACGGGGCGCGGCGGGCTCTTGGTCATCAAGGGCAATGCCTCATCGCGCTGCGGCATCTCGATGAAAGGCGTCGAGATCGTCGTGCACGGCAATATCGGGCACATGTCGGCCTTTATGGCGCAGTCCGGCAGCCTCGTGGTCTGCGGCGATGCCGGTGACGCCCTGGGCGACTCGCTCTACGAAGCAAAGCTTTTCGTGCGCGGCTCGGTCAAAAGCCTGGGCGCCGACTGCATCGAAAAGGAGATGCGGCCGGAGCACCTCGAACATCTGGCCGATCTCCTGCGCCGGGGCGAATGCGACCCGACGATCAAGCCGGAGGAGTTCCGCCGCTACGGCTCGGCCCGGAAGCTCTACAATTTCAACATCGACAACGCGTCGGCGTACTGAGGCAGAAGAATGACCAGCGAATTTCCCCATACCCCGCCGCGCAAGAGCTACACCTTCAGCGACGCCGTGAACGCCGATATCCGGCGGGCTGCGGCAACAGGCATCTACGATATCCGCGGCGGCGGCACTAAGCGCTTCCTGCCGCATTTCGACGACCTCCTGTTCCTCGGCGCGTCGATCAGCCGCTATCCGCTGGAAGGCTACCGCGAGAAATGCGCGACCGATGTCTGGCTCGGCACGCGTCACGCGAAGAAGCCGATCCATCTCGATATCCCCGTCACCATCGCGGGCATGAGCTTCGGCGCCCTGTCCGGCCCGGCGAAAGAGGCGCTTGGCCGCGGCGCGTCCGCTGCCGGCACCTCGACCACCACCGGTGACGGCGGCATGACCGAGGAGGAGCGCGGCCATTCCAAGACGCTCGTCTACCAGTACCTGCCGAGCCGCTATGGCATGAACCCCGACGACCTCCGCCGCGCCGACGCGATCGAGGTCGTGGTCGGTCAGGGCGCGAAGCCCGGTGGCGGCGGCATGCTGCTAGGCCAGAAGATCTCGGACCGCGTTGCGATGATGCGCAACCTGCCCAAGGGGATCGACCAGCGCTCCGCCTGCCGCCATCCCGACTGGACCGGCCCGGACGACCTAGAGATCAAGATCCTGGAACTGCGCGAGATCACCGACTGGGAAAAGCCGATCTACGTGAAGATCGGCGGCGCCCGCCCCTACTACGACACCGCGCTCGCGGTGAAAGCGGGTGCAGATGTCGTCGTTCTCGACGGCATGCAGGGCGGCACGGCGGCGACGCAGGACGTGTTCATCGAACATGTCGGCCAGCCGATCCTGGCTTGCATCCCGCAAGCGGTTAAGGCGCTTCAGGATCTGGGTATGCACCGCAAGGTTCAACTGATCGTCTCGGGCGGGATCCGGTCTGGCGCAGACGTGGCGAAGGCCATGGCGCTTGGCGCCGATGCCGTCGCCATCGGCACGGCGGCGCTGATCGCGCTCGGCGACAACGATCCCGCTCTCGAGGCGGAGTATCAGAAGCTGGGCACCACCGCCGGCGCCTATGACGACTGGCACGAGGGCAAGGACCCCGCCGGCATCACCACCCAGGACCCGGAGCTATACAGCCGCTTCGACCCGGTTCTGGGCGGGCGTCGCCTCACCAACTATCTCAAGGTGATGACGCTGGAGGCGCAGACCATCGCGCGCGCCTGCGGCAAGAACCACCTGCACAATCTCGAACCCGAGGATCTTTGCGCGCTGACGATCGAAGCCGCGGCGATGGCCGGCGTCCCGATCGCCGGGACAAGCTGGATACCGGGACGGAACGGCAGCTTCTGACCCGTCGTTCCAAGAAAAAATAATCTACAGGGAGTCTTCATATGGTCAAAGACCTTGCCAAATGGGCAAAGGAAAAGGGGGTCAGGTATTTCATGATCTCCTACACCGACCTCTTCGGGGGTCAGCGGGCAAAACTCGTGCCCACGCAGGCAATCGGTGAAATGGCTGCGGACGGGGCCGGTTTTGCCGGCTTCGCGACCTGGCTGGATCTGACGCCGGCGCATCCCGACCTGATGGCGGTGCCCGATCCGGACTCCGTCATTCAGCTTCCCTGGAAGAAGGATGTCGCCTGGGTCGCCGCCCGCGCCACGATGGAAGGCAAGCCCGTCGAACAGGCGCCGCGCAACGTGCTCGAAAAGCTGATCGCGGAAGCAGAGAGCGAAGGCCTGCGGGTCAAGACCGGGGTAGAGCCGGAGTTCTTCATCCTCAACCCCGAGGGCACGGCCTGCTCCGACATTTACGACACGGCCGAAAAGCCCTGCTACGACCAGCAGGCGGTGATGCGCCGCTATGACGTGATCTCGGAGATCTGCGACTACATGCTGGAAATGGGGTGGGAACCCTACCAGAACGACCATGAGGACGCGATCGGCCAGTTCGAGATGAACTGGAAATACGACGACGTGCTCGCCACGGCCGACAAGCACAGCTTCTTCAAGTTCATGACGAAGTCGGTGGCCGAGAAGCACGGCTTCCGCGCGACCTTCATGCCGAAGCCCTTCCAGGGGCTGACCGGCTCGGGCTGCCACGCGCATATCTCGGTCTGGTCACTCGACGGAAAGAAGAACGCCTTCGCCGACAATTCGAAAGAGCTTGGCCTGTCGGAGCAGGGCGTGCATTTCCTTGGCGGGATCATGAAGCACGCTTCGGCGCTTGCGGCGATCACCAACCCGACGGTGAACAGCTACAAGCGCATCAACGCGCCGCGCACGAGTTCCGGCGCGACATGGGCACCGAACTCGGTCACCTGGACCGGCAACAACCGCACGCACATGGTGCGCGTCCCGGGACCGGGCCGGTTCGAGCTGCGCCTGCCGGACGGGGCCGCGAACCCCTATCTTCTGCAGGCAGTCATCCTTGCCGCGGGCTTGGACGGCATCCGCAGCAAGGCCGATCCCGGCCGGCGCTACGACATCGACATGTATCAGGACGGTCACAAGGTGAAAGGCGCGCCGAAACTGCCGCTGAACCTTCTCGATGCCCTGCGTGAATACGACAAGGACAAGACCCTGAAGGCGATGATGGGCGAAGAGTTCTCCAACGCCTATACGAAGCTCAAACTGCGCGAATGGAACAGCTTCGTATCCCATTTCTCCCGCTGGGAGCACGAGAACACGCTCGACATCTAACGGAATAGACTTCCGACGTTCCCCGACCTGCCGCCGCCCTCAGGGCGGCGGATTTTTTTGGCTGTCAGCGTCCTCTCACATACCGTTGTAGAGGGGGAACCTGTCGCAGAGGGCCTTGACCTCGTTGCGGATGCGGGCCTCGGTCTCGGCGTTGCCCGCGTCGCCATGGGCGGCGAGGCCGT
This sequence comes from Alphaproteobacteria bacterium, assembly GCA_030429495.1. Classification (GTDB taxonomy): domain Bacteria; phylum Pseudomonadota; class Alphaproteobacteria; order Rhodobacterales; family Rhodobacteraceae; genus Albidovulum. Next base: position 28,883 of record JAUIFH010000012.1, read on the forward strand.
CGACGACCTCCACGATCCAGTCGGCGATCTGGCGGAACTCGGCCTCGCGGAAGCCGCGCGTCGTGCCGGCCGGCGTGCCAAGCCGGATACCGGAGGTCACGAAGGGCTTCTCGGGGTCGAACGGCACGCCGTTCTTGTTGCAGGTGATATGCGCCCGGCCGAGTGCCGCCTCGGTCGCCTTGCCGGTCACCTTCTTCGGCCTGAGGTCGGCCAGCATCAGGTGGTTGTCGGTCCCGCCCGAGACGATGTCGATCCCGCCCTTCATCAGCTGGTCGGCCATCGCGCGGGCGTTCTTCACGATCTGCGCGGCATAGTCCTTGAACTCCGGCCGCAGCGCCTCGCCGAAGGCCACGGCCTTGGCGGCGATCACGTGCATCAGCGGCCCGCCCTGAAGCCCCGGGAAGACGGCGGAGTTCACCTTCTTCGCGACCTCCTCGTCATTCGTCAGGATCATGCCGCCGCGCGGGCCGCGCAGGCTCTTGTGCGTCGTCGTCGTCACCACATGGGCATGGGGCAAGGGCGAGGGATGCTGGCCGCCGGCCACCAACCCCGCGATATGAGCCATGTCGACCATCAGCCAGGCGCCGATCTCGTCCGCGATCGCCCGGAACGCCGCCCAGTCCCATTCGCGGCTATAGGCGGTGCCGCCGGCAAGGATCAGCTTCGGCTTCGCCGCCAGCGCCTTGGCGCGCACGTCGTCCATGTCCAGCCGCTGGTCCTGCGCGCGCACCCCGTAGGAGACGACGTTGAACCACTTGCCCGACATGTTGACCGGCGAGCCATGCGTCAGGTGGCCGCCCGAATTGAGGTCGAGCCCCATGAACGTATCGCCCGGCTGCAGGAGCGCCAGGAACACCGCCTGGTTCATCTGGCTGCCGGAGTTCGGCTGGACGTTGGCGAAGTTGCAGCCGAAAAGCTGCTTCGCCCGCTCGATCGCCAGCGTCTCGGCCACGTCGACATACTGGCAGCCGCCGTAATAGCGCTTGCCCGGATAGCCCTCGGCATACTTGTTGGTCAGGACCGAGCCCTGCGCCTCAAGCACCGCCTTCGAGACGATGTTCTCCGACGCGATCAGCTCGATCTCGTCGCGCTGGCGGCCAAGCTCGTCCGTGATCGAGCCGAAGACCTCGGGGTCCCTCCTCGAAAGGCTCTCGGTGAAAAATCCGGGGTCGCGGTGCGCGGCGGTCATAAGCGTCTCCTGATGGTCAGCCGGTGGTGAGGCTCTTTAGCCGACCGAGCCGGGGGCGGAAAGAAAGAATCCGACCTGTTTGCGCGCGATGGCGAAACAAAATCCACTACAGGAAATTTCCGCCGCCCGGTCAGACGACCGTGAACTGCCCCATCATTCCGGCATCCTCATGTTCGAGGATATGGCAGTGATACATGTAGGGCAGGACGGGGTCGGCATAGTCGGCGAAGCTCAGCCGCAGCGTGACGGTTTCGTCCGGGCGGATCAGGACAGTGTCCTTCAGCCCTGCCTCCTGCGGCGCTGGCGGCTGGCCGTTGCGTGTGAGGATACGGAACTGCACGTCGTGGATGTGGATCGGGTGCAGCATGGGCGTGGTGTTCGTCCAGCTCCAGGTCTCGGTCACGCCGAGGGGGACCGAGAAGTCGATGCGGCCATGGTCGTAGCCGCTGCCGTTGATCGTGAAATCGCCCATCATGCCCGGTCCGGTCATCGCGAGCGTGAAGTCGCGGCCGGGGCCGGTTTCGGCGGCGGGAGGCGGCAGGTCCGCTAGGCGCGCGGGTGGCGCTGACGCAGGACGGGCGCCGCGCGGGCGCAGTTCCATCATGTCATGGGTCCCGGTCGTGCCCATCATCATGACTTCCGAGCCGAAGCTTTCGGCCCGCAGCATCACCGCCGCCCCGTCGGACAGATCGACAAGGAATTCCGCCCGCTCACCGGGACTGAGGATCGCGCCCCGCATCGGCACCGGCGCGGCCAGAAGGCCACCGTCCGATGCGATCTGGTAGAAGGTCCGGTCGTCGCTGAATTGCAGCCCGTAGAAGCTGCCGTTGGCGCCGTTCAGGACGCGCAGCCGCACGAGCGGCGCATCGGTCTCCAAAACCGGCTCGACCTGACCGTTGACCAGCATGACGTCGCCCTGCATACCGGCCATCCGGTCGTGCATCGTCATGGTATACGGCATCTGCCCGTCGGCGTCGAAACGGCGGTCCTGCAATATCAGCGTGAAATCGTCCTCGCCATGATTGCGGGGCAGGGGGAGCGCGGCCTCTTCGTCGTCGCCGATTCGGATTACGCCGGCCATTCCCGCCCAGACATGTGGGGCCGTTTTCCCGTGCTGGTGGCCGTGGAACCAGAAGGTCCCTGCCTTCTGCAGGAGGTCGAATTCCGGCGACCAGACGGCGTCGGGTGCGATCTCCTGATGCGGGCCGCCATCGGCGGCGGCGGGCAGGTGCAGCCCGTGCCAGTGCAGCGTCATCGGTTCGCCGATCCGGTTCGCGACGTTCATCCGCAGCCGGTCGCCCGCGCGCGCCGAAAGGATTGGGCCGAGGAAGCCCGCATTGACGCCGATCGTCGCGGTTTCGACCCCGGCGAGGAATTCCCGCCCGCCGGGCGCGACCTTCAGGTCGAACACGCGCCGCCCAGCCTCGGTCCGCCCTTCGTCGAGTGCGGGCAGGGCCAGGGGCTGCCCGCGCAGCGCAGCAAGGGCAGGGCGCGGCCGGAACGCGACCGGCGCCGCCAGGGCCAGGCCGCCCAGACCGGAAAGCAGGGCGCGACGGCCGAGACGGGTCGTAAGTGTCATCTTCGCTTCCCCCCGATCGCGGCGCGACAGAGAAGACGGGTTGTCTTCCTGCGCCGCTCTGTGGATCAATGCACAAAGGGACGACATGGAACAGCCGTGGCAAACGCAACCAAGATCACATTTCTGGCAAGCGAAACCGAGGTTGCGCAGGAGGCGCTGAGCCGGCTGAGCGCGGCCTGCGGCTCCGTCCCGTTGGAGGAGGCGGAGGTGATCGTGGCCTTGGGCGGCGACGGCTTCATGCTGCAGACGCTTCACGCGACGCAGGCGATGGACCTGCCCGTCTATGGCATGAACTGCGGTACGATCGGTTTCCTGATGAATGAATACGGTGACGAAGGGTTGCGCGAACGGCTCGCCGCCGCCGAGGAAGAGATCATCAACCCCCTTGCGATGCGGGCGGTCAGCCGCGACGGCGCGGTGCACGAGGCGCTTGCGATCAACGAGGTGGCGCTGCTTCGCGCCGGGCCACAGGCCGCGAAGCTGCGGATCACCGTCGACGGAAAGGTGCGGATGGAGGAACTGGTCTGCGACGGCGCGCTTGTCAGCACGCCCGCCGGTTCGACTGCCTACAACTATTCCGCCCACGGGCCGATCCTGCCGATCGGGGCGGAAGTTCTGGCGCTGACAGCGATGGCCGCGTTCCGGCCCCGGCGCTGGCGCGGGGCGTTGCTGCCCAAGACCGCCCGCGTGCGGTTCGACGTTCTCGATCCCGAGAAACGCCCGGTCATGGCCGATGCCGACGGACGTTCCGCGCGCGATGTGGTGTCGGTCGAGGTGCGTTCGGAACCCGCCATCCGCCACCGGATCCTCTTCGATCCCGGTCACGGGCTAGAGGAACGCCTCACGCGAGAGCAGTTCGTCTGACCTGTCAGCCGCCGGCTTTCCAGATGTCGATCTTCCGGTAGAGCGTCGACGGCGACACGTCGAGAACGCGCGCCGCTTTCGGGACCGATCCGCCATGCCGAGTGATGGTCTCCTCGATGACGAGGCGCTCCACCTCGGCAAGTGTGCGCCCGATCAGCCCGTCGAGCGTGACCTTGGGAGTGGCGGCCGTGTCGGTGACTGTGGCGGCGTTATCCAGTTCGTGATGCAGCTCCATCGGCAGCATTGCCCGCGTCACGGTGGGACCGTCGTTCAGCACGACGGCGTGGCGCACGACGTTGAGAAGCTGGCGCACATTTCCGGGCCATGTGAGGTGGAGGAGCAGGTCCTTCACCTCTGTGTCCAGCGCGTTGAACTTGCGGCCTTCTTCGCGCGCGAAGCGGTCAAGTGCGGCCTCGGCAAGCGCGATCACGTCCGCGCCGCGTTCCCGCAAGGGCGGCATCCGGATCGGGACGACATGCAGCCGGTAGAACAGGTCTTCGCGGAAACGGCCCCGTCGGACCTCCTGCACAGGGTCGCGGTTCGTTGCGCAGATGATGCGGACATTGACCTTCCGCAACCGTGCGGCTCCGACCGGCTGGATCGTCGACGTTTGCAGAAAGCGCAGCAGCTTGGTCTGGAGATTGAGGTCCAGTTCGCAGATCTCGTCGAGAAAGAGCGTCCCGCCGTCCGCCGTTGCCGCCGCACCGGGCTTGTCGGTGATCGCGCCGGTGAACGAGCCCTTCACATGGCCGAACACTTCCGATTCTAGCAGCTCGGACGGGATCGCCCCGCAGTTCAGCGGCACGAACGGCCCCTGCGCACGGTTCGACAGATCATGGACGGCCTGCGCGCAGAGCTCCTTTCCTGTCCCGCTCTCGCCTGTGATGAAGACGGTGGCCATCGACCGTGCCACCGACCTGATCTTGTCGTAGACCTGCCGCATCGGCTCTGACTGGCCGATGAACTCGCCCGGGGGCCGCGTGCCCGTTGCCGGTGGCGTGCCGCCGTTCCGGCCCGCAGCGGCAAGCGCGTTGCCGACCGCACTGAGCAAGCGTTGTTCGTCGAACGGTTTGACCAGGAATTCGTGGGCGCCTGCGCGCATCGCGGCCACGGCCTTGTTGATCGACCCGTTGGCGGTGATGACGATCACATGGGCATCGGGTCTGATGGCGAGGAATTCGCGCATGAGGTCAAGGCCGTCGCGGTCCGGTAGCATGAGGTCCAGCAAGACGACCGGCGGCTTCATTGTCTTGAACGTCGAAAGGCCTTCTGCCGCGTTATCGGCGCACCTGACTGTGTGGCCGGCGGTTTTTAGGACCGCCTGATAGACCAGTTGCAGAGAGGGCGTGTCCTCCACCAGAAGAAGCGGCTGGTCTGTCATCCGGCGTCATCCCGTCGGGTCTGTTCCTGCGCGATGAAGTGGATCAGCCGGTCGAGCTGTTCCAACGCCTCCGCGCCGATTGCCGGCATGTCACCCAGATTGCGACGATGCGCGGCGGCGTTGAGCGTCTGCGCCAGCGTCTGCAGGCGGGCCGCACCGACCGCGCCGGCAAGCGCGATGAGAACATGTGTATCAGCACGGATCGCGTCGGCATTGCCCTCGGCGAGCCCTGCGACGAGGCCGCGCTCGGTTCGGCGCAGGTCTGTATGGAGCCGCATCAGCAGCTCGGCCGCGGCCGCAGGGCCGGCAATGTCGATCAGACGGTCAAAACACTCACGGTCGAACTCCTGCGTAGCGATTTGCGCGGGATCGTCCTCTTCAATGCCGGCCGCACGGGGGTCGAGGACATTGGCGATCGCAAGCCCGAAGGATTCGATGCCGGCCAACGGCTTGGCCAAGATAGCGTTTGCGCCCGCGGCGTAGATCGCATCGCGGTTGGCACGCAGCACATAGGCCGTGATCGCGATGATCGGCATGTGTGAGTGCATCCGGTTGTTGCCACGCAGTTCTCGGATCACCTCGATCCCGTTCAGGCGCGGCATCTCGATGTCGATCAATGCCAGATCGAAATCCTCGCGTTCCAGCCAGTGCAATGCCTCGATACCGTCCTCGGCGATCTCGAATTCCGCGCCCATCTTGGTCAGCATGTTCCCGATGATCGTCTGATTGGTCGCGTTGTCTTCTGCGATAAGGACTTTCGTGCGGCTGAGATCGGGCAGTTCCACCACACGGTCTGGTTCTGCCACCGCCCAGCAGCCGGTCGGAAGCTCCAGAGTGACCCGTGCGCCCCGTCGCGGCAGATTCTCCACGCTGATCGTGCCACCCAGCCGGCTCGCCATATGCTTGGAGATGTGCATCCCGAGGCCCTGGCCAGGCTTGGTCGTGCCTTCGGGCCGGCCCTGATATTCGAACAGGCGTGTCAGCGCATCGGCCGAGAACCCCGGCCCCTCATCCGTCACGGCGATCATGATTGACCCTTCCGGCGACATATAGACATCCAGAGCCACCGTGCCGGAATCGGCGTGTTTCATCGCGTTCGACAGGGTGTTGGCCAGCACCCGTTCGAGTGCGATGCGGTCGAGCGTCAGAACTTCGGGAACGTCCTTGCACCGAGTCAGGCGGAAGGTCAGCCCCTTCTCGCTTGCCCGGCCCGACCAGCGCATCTCGACATCGTACAGGAACCGCGCCATCTGCAGGTTGGCCGACTGCGCGGCGGGAAGGTCCTCCTCGCCGAGCATGATCGACAGGCCTTCCTCCAGTAGCCGGGCGAGGGTTTCCCCGGATGCGCGCACCCGTTCAAGCTGGAGCCGCATGCCACTGTCGAGCCCGTCCTGGTCGATCAGGCGCAAGCCGCCGATGATGTCGGAAACGGCCGCGCGCAGGTCATGGCTGAGCAGCCGCATGCGGCCGGCGTCTGCCAGCTGCTCTGCGGCCGCATCGGGGCGGACCTCATCGTCCCGCATCGCGCCCCCTGACGCATCCGACGACGGCATTTCTGCAATGGATTACAAGTATCGGTTGCATGTCGAATTGGTTGTACGCGAGTAAATCTATCGCGCCAACCTGTCTGAAACGTTAGGTCTCTGGGTCCGGGAGTTGAAAATCTGCCGCCAACGGTAGGTTTGGTTCCCTTTCGTCAACCAGCGCCGGGATAACCGATTCCTTTCAGGGCAACCGTGATCTCGTCGAGGATCGCCGGGTCGTCGATCGTGGCTGGCATCTTGTAGTCTTCGCCATCGGCGATCTTGACCATCGTTCCGCGCAGGATCTTGCCCGAGCGGGTCTTGGGCAGCCGGTCCACAACGCAGGCAAGCTTGAACGCGGCGACCGGGCCGATCTGCTCGCGCACCAGCTTCACGCATTCCTTCACGACGTCCTCATGGGCGCGGTTGGTGCCCTTGTTGAGACAGAGGAACCCGACCGGCATCTGACCCTTGAGCTGGTCGGCGACCCCGATGACCGCGCATTCGGCGACATCGTCGTGGCTTGCCAGCACTTCTTCCATCGCACCGGTCGACAGTCGGTGGCCCGCGACATTGATGACGTCGTCGGTGCGCGCCATGATGTAGAGATAGCCGTCTTCGTCCTTCATTCCGGCGTCGCCGGTCTCATAATATCCCGGGAAATGGTTCAGGTAGGACTTCCGGAACCGGTCTTCCGCGTTCCAGAGCGTCGGCAGAGTGCCCGGGGGCAGGGGCAGCTTGATCGCGATGGCGCCGAGATCGCCGGCCTTCACCGGATGGCCTCCCTCATCAAGGACCTGGACGTCGTAGCCGGGCATGGCGACGGACGGCGAGCCGATCTTGACCGGAAGCTCCTCGATGCCGATCGGGTTGCCGGCGATCGCCCAGCCGGTCTCGGTCTGCCACCAGTGGTCGATGACCGGAATGCGAAGATGGCGCTGCGCCCATTTGATCGTGTCGGGGTCGGCGCGTTCGCCAGCGAGGAAGAGCGCCTGAAGATTGCGCAGGTTGTAGTCCTTGATCAACTCGCCGTTCGGGTCTTCGCGCTTGATCGCACGAAGGGCCGTCGGCGCGGTGAAGAACGACTTCACCTTGTGGTTCTGGATCACCCGCCAGAAGGTGCCGGCATCGGGCGTGCCCACAGGCTTGCCCTCGAATACGATGGTGGTGCAACCGGCGATCAGGGGGCCGTAGCAGATATAGGAATGGCCCACGACCCAGCCCACATCCGAAGCCGCCCAGAAGACATCACCGGGCCCGACGTTGTAGATGTTTTTCATCGTCCAGTTGAGTGCGACGAGATGGCCTGCGGTCGGGCGCACCACACCTTTCGGCGCGCCTGTCGTGCCGGATGTGTAGAGGATATAGGCCGGATGGTTGCCTTCGACCGGGACGCATTCGGCCGGCTCCACCCCGTATTGAAAACCGTGCCAGTTGAAATCGCGGCCCTCGATCAGTTTCGCGACTTCCTGTTCCCGCTGGAAGATCACGGTGAAGGCGGGCTTGTGCTTCGCCTGGTCGATGGCAGCGTCGAGGAGCGGTTTGTAATGCACGACGCGGCCGGGCTCGAGCCCGCAGGAGGCGGCTATGATTGCCTTGGGTTTCGCGTCGTCGATCCGCACCGCCAGTTCGTGCGCGGCAAAGCCGCCAAAGACGACCGAATGGATCGCGCCGAGACGGGCGCAGGCGAGCATCGCCTCAAGCGCTTCGGGCACCATCGGCATGTAGATGATGACGCGGTCGCCCTTTTCGACGCCCTTGGCGCGCAGGGCACCTGCAAGGCTCGCCACCCGGTCGCGGAGTTCGCGGTAGGTGATGCCCTTGGTCGAATGGGTGATCGGGCTGTCATGGATGATGGCAAGCTGGTCACCGCGCCCCGCCTCGACGTGGCGGTCGACGGCGTTCCAGCAGGTATTGACCTCGGAATCCACGAACCACTCGTAAAGCGGTGCGTTTTCGCCGGAGAGTGCTTGCGTTGGCGCGCGGACCCAGTCGATCGCCCCGGCAGCCTCCATCCAGAAGCCCTCCGGGTCCGCTTTCCAGCGGGAATACGTCTCGGAATATCCCATGATCGTGCCTCCTCCAAAGCCTGCGGACAGTTATGCGGCCCTTTTCATTTCACGCAACGCTGTTACCGATCACACATTTCGGCAGGGCACAAAAATTTGCAGAATGTCGCCGATCGGGCCCGCAAATTTTTGCAAACCCTCTGAGATGATGCGCTTGGGAGCAAATCATGGCCTGGTTTGCAAAGTTGGTCGTGCGGCGATGTAAACCGCCGCACGACTGATTCTCTGGCGTCCGCCGGTCAGGAGTAGAGCGCGACAGGCGTTCCGGCAATCGCAGACATGTTGAGAAGTCCGCGTGCCGTGATCGATGGCGTTACGATATGCGCGCTGTTGCCCATGCCCATCAGGATCGGCCCGACCTCCAGCCCGTTCGCCTTGAGCTTGAGCATGTTGCGCGCGGTGTTCGCGGCGTCGGTATAGGCGAAGACCAGGATATTCGCCGCACCCTCGATGCGGCTGTTAGGGAAAAGCCTGCCGCGAAGCTCGGGATCGAGGGCCGCGTCGGCGGACATCTCTCCCTCATAGGCGAAGTCCGCCCCCTTTGCGCCGAGGATCGCCATTGCCTCGCGCATCCGGCGACCGGAATCGGTATCGAGGCTTCCGAAATTGGAATGCGAACAGAGCGCGACCTTGGGCGTCACGCCGAAGCGGCGCGCATGCCGCGCGGCGCCGCAAATCGTCGTGGCGATCTCTTCAGGGGTCGGCACCGCGTGCACATGCGTGTCGGCGATGAAAAGCGGGCCATCTTCCTGGATCATCAGCGACAGCGCGCCATGTGGGGTCAACCCGTCCCGCGCCAGCACCTGCCGGATGTAGTTGAGATGCCATAGATACTGCCCGAACGTGCCGCAGATCATGCTGTCGGCGTCGCCGCGATGGACCGCGATGGCGGCGATCGCGGTCGTGTTCGTCCGCATGATCGCGCGGGCCAGGTCGGGCGTCACCCCCTGGCGGGCCATCAACTCGTGATAGCTTTCCCAATAGTCGCGGTAGCGGTGATCGCTTTCCGGGTTCACCAGTTCGAAGTCCCGGTCCGGGCGGATCGGCAGGCCGGCCCGTTCGCAGCGCCGTTCGACGACCTCAGGGCGTCCGATGAGGATCGGCCTGTCGGTCATCTCCTCCAGCATCGCGTTGGCGGCGCGCAGAACGCGTTCGTCTTCGCCCTCCGCGAAGACGATCTGGCGTTGGGCGGTGCGGGCGGCCTCGAAGACCGGGCGCATGATCAGCGCGGATTTGAAGACGGAGCCTTCGAGTTTGCGCTTGTACGCCTCCAGGTCGGCGATCGGGCGCGTGGCGACGCCGGTTTCCATCGCCGCACAGGCGACGGCCGAGGCGACGGTGCCGATCAGGCGCGGGTCGAAGGGCTTCGGGATCAGGTAGTCCGGCCCGAATGTCAGCTTCTCGCCGCGATAGGCGGCGGCTGCCTCGGCGCTTGTCGTGGCACGCGCCAGCGCGGCGATACCCTCGATGCAGGCCAGTTCCATATCGTCGTTGATCGTCGTGGCGCCGACATCTAGCGCGCCGCGGAAGATGAAGGGGAAGCAGAGGACGTTGTTGACCTGGTTCGGAAAGTCCGAACGCCCGGTGGCGATGATCGCATCAGGCGCGACCGAGCGGACATCGTCCGGCAGGATTTCCGGTGTCGGGTTGGCTAGGGCGAAGACGATGGGCTGGCTGGCCATCTTCTTCACCATGTCCGGCGTCAGCACGCCGGGACCGGACAGGCCGAGGAAAAGGTCCGCGCCGTCGATCACATCATCGAGCGTCGCGGCTTTTGTCCCCTGCGCATAAGCCGATTTCTGTGGCGTCATCTGCGCCTCGCGGCCCTGATAGACCAGCCCCTCTATATCGCAGAGCCACACATTCTCGCGCCTCACGCCAAGTTTCAGCAGCATGTCGAGGCAGGCGATTCCCGCCGCGCCACCGCCGGTGGAGACAACCTTGATCTTGTCGAAATCCTTGCCCGCCACGTGCAATGCGTTGGTCGCCGCCGCGCCGACGACAATGGCTGTGCCGTGCTGGTCGTCGTGGAAGACCGGGATGTTCATCCGCTCGCGGCAGAGTTTTTCTACGATGAAGCAGTCGGGCGCCTTGATGTCTTCGAGGTTGATCGCACCGAAGGTCGGTTCCAGCGCGCAGACGATGTCGGCAAGTTTCTCTGGGTCGGGTTCGTTCACCTCGATGTCGAAGCAGTCGATGGAGGCGAATTTCTTGAACAGGACCGCCTTGCCCTCCATCACCGGCTTCGAGGCCATCGCGCCGATATTGCCGAGGCCAAGAACGGCGGTGCCGTTCGACACCACCGCGACGAGATTGCCGCGCGCGGTATAGCGCGAGGCAGTGGCGGGATCGGCCTTGATCTCAAGGCAGGCCTCCGCGACGCCGGGGGAATAGGCGCGGCTGAGGTCGCGGCCATTGGCCATCGGCTTCGTCGCCCGGATCTCGAGTTTTCCCGGCTTGGGGAATTCATGATAGTCGAGCGCGGCCTGTCGCGCGTTTTCCTGCCGTGCGTCTTCCACGTCCACTCCTCCCGCGAAAACTCGTTTAGTATTAAACTATCTTTTTACGCAACGGAAGCCCCCGTCGGCGGATACCCGTGACGCACCCGGGTGGCGGGGCGTCATCTCCTCCCATAGCATGTCCGGAGCGGGGTATGGCGGGAAATTCCGCCGGCCGTGTGCGATGGAATTGACCAAGCGATCTTGCATCGGCGCGCGCGGGGGCGCAGTCTCGGGCGCGGATCAGGAGGATGACATGTCGCTCATCGACGCAGCGCGCGAGGTGCGCGAGAATGCCTATGCACCCTATTCCAATTTCAAGGTGGGCGCCGCGGTTCGCGGCCGTTCCGGGCGGGTCTATTCCGGCTGCAATGTCGAGAATGTGGCCTATCCCGAAGGTACCTGCGCCGAGGCGGGCGCCATTGCCGCGATGGTTGCGGCCGGCGAGACAGAGCTGACGGAGGTTGCCATCATTGCGGATAGTCCACATCCGGTTTCGCCGTGCGGCGGTTGTCGGCAGAAGCTTGCCGAGTTCGGCCGCCACGACACGAAGGTGACACTCGCGACGATCGACGGAGCGGTTCAGGAAACCACGATCGGCGCACTTCTGCCGGCGGGCTTTTCCGTCGAGCACATGGACAGGGCCTGACATGGACGCCCGCTCTATCATTGCCGGCATTCGTGACCGGAAGGGGCTGCCGCGGGAAGCGGCTGTCTGGTTCGCGAACGGACTGGCCTCGGGCGATGTGACTGATGCCCAGGCCGGGGCCTTCGCGATGGCGGTCTTCCTGAACGGGGTGGGTGAGGATGGGCGCGTCGCATTGACCCGCGCGATGCGCGACAGCGGCCGCGTGCTTGAATGGAACCTGCCGGGGCCGGTCGTGGACAAGCATTCGACCGGCGGGATAGGCGATTGCACGTCTCTCCTGCTCGCGCCGGCGCTGGCGGCGTGCGGCGCCTGCGTTCCGATGATCTCCGGTCGCGGGCTTGGCCATACCGGCGGCACGCTCGACAAACTGGAGGCGATCCCCGGCTACCGCACGGATGTGCCCGTGGACGAGGTGAACCGCCTCGTTTCGGAAATCGGCTGCGCGATCGTTGGCGCCACGGCGGACATCGCACCGGCAGACCGCCGCCTCTATGCGATCCGCGACATCTCGGGAACCGTGGAATCGATCGACCTCATTACCGCCTCGATCCTGTCGAAGAAACTCGCCGCCGGGCTTGAGGCGCTGGTGCTTGACGTCAAGGTAGGCTCAGGCGCGTTCATGAAGACGATGGACGAGGCCGAGGCGCTCGCCCGATCGCTTGTCCAAACCGCAAACGGGGCAGGCTGCCGCACTGCCGCGCTGATCACGGATATGAGCCAGCCGCTCGCCTCGTCGGCGGGCAACGCGCTTGAAGTGCTTGAGGTGATGGAGACGATGACCGGCGTTGCCATCAACCAGGCGCTTTGGGATGTGACGGTGGCGCTGGGCGGAGAGGCGCTGGCGCTCGCTGGTCTGGCCGAGGACGCGGGCGACGGTGCGGACCAGATCGAAGAGGCGCTGGAATCCGGGCGCGCGGTCGAAACACTGGGGCGCATGATCGCGGCGCTTGGCGGCCCGGTCGATTTTGTCGAACGCTATCCCGACCGGCTGCCGGCGGCCCGGGTGGTTCGCGATATCGAAGCGCCGTCCGATGGCTTCGTCGGCGCGATCGACGCTGAGGCGCTTGGGCAGACTGTGGTCCGTCTCGGCGGTGGCCGGCTAAGGGACGGCGACAGGATCAACCCTTCCGTCGGCCTGTCAGAGATCATGCCGGTCGGCGAACCCGTGGAGGCGGGCGAGACCATTGTCCGCATTCATGCCGCGAGCGAGGGCGATGCCGAACGCGCGGCGGCCGCCATCGCCGCAGCGATCCGTATCGACGAGGAAGAACCGGAGGAACCGCCGCTGATCCAGAAAAGGATCGGCTGATGGCGCGGGCTTTCCTGATCGTGATGGACAGCGTCGGGGCGGGCGGTGCGCCGGACGCCGCGCGGTTCTTCAACGGCGACACGCCGGATACAGGGGCGAATACTCTTGGCCACATCGCCGAGGCCTGTGCCGCCGGTCTGGCGGAGGAGGGGCGGTCCGGACCGCTCCGGATGCCCAGTCTCGATGCACTTGGCCTTGGCGCGGCGGTTCGGTTGGCATCGGGCGCCCGGATGCCGGGGTTCGATGCGGCGCCCCGGGGCCTCTGGGGGGCGGCGACCGAGGTATCGAACGGAAAGGACACGCCGTCGGGCCATTGGGAACTTGCCGGCGTGCCGGTGCCTTGGGACTGGCACTATTTTCCCGATACCCAACCAGCCTTCCCCCAGGATCTTATGGACGAGGTCGCGCGGCTATGCGGGGCAGGGGGAACGCTTGGCAACTGCCATGCATCGGGCGTCCCGATCATCGAGGAGCATTGCGCCGAGCACATGCGGACCGGCTGGCCGATCTGCTACACTTCGGCCGATAGCGTGTTCCAGATCGCCGCGCATGAGGAAACGTTCGGCCTCGATCGTCTTCTGAAGCTCTGCCAGGACATCGCCCCCCGACTGCACGCGATGAAGGTCGGCCGCGTGATCGCGCGGCCCTTCGTGGGGGAATGCGGCAGTTTCCGCCGCACCACGAACCGGCACGACTATGCAATCGCCCCACCCGCGCCCACGCTTTGCGACTGGGTGAAGGGGGCCGGCCGCGCCGTTCACGCCATCGGGAAGATCGGCGACATCTTCTCCATGCGCGGAATCGACGATGTGAGGAAGGGCGCGGATTCTGACCTTTTCAACCATTTGCTCGATGCCGCTGTGTCCGCTGAATCCGATTCCTTGACCTTTGCGAACTTTGTTGAGTTCGACTCCGCCTACGGCCACCGCCGCGACGTGTCGGGTTACGCCCGCGCGCTCGAATGGTTCGATGCGCAGGTTGCGGAGTTTCTCGCCCGGCTTGGTGAAGGGGACCTTGCAATCTTTACTGCCGATCACGGCAATGACCCGACCTGGACCGGTACCGACCACACCCGCGAACGGGTGCCCGTCGTTGGCTATGGCGTCGGACCGCGCGAGGTTGGGCAGGTGGCATTCACCGATGTGGGTGCATCCGTCGCCGTGCATCTTGGGGTGAAGGCGCCCGGCCCCGGAAGGAGTTTCCTGTGAGCATGCCGAAGGTCGAGCTTCACCTGCACCTCGAAGGCGCGGCGCCACCGGCGTTCATCCGTGGGCTGGCCAAGGAAAAGAAGATCGACATCTCCGGCATTTTCGATGAACGGGGCGACTACAGCTACACCGACTTCTGGCACTTCCTGAAAGTGTACGAGGCCGCGACCGAGGCGCTGAAGTCGCCGGACGACTATCATCGCCTGACGCTCGCGGTGCTGGAGGAAAGCGCGGCCTCGGGCGTGATCTATTCCGAGACTTTTATCAGCCCCGACTTCTGCGGCGGCCGCGACCTTTCGGCCTGGCGCGAATATCTTCATGCGATCCGCGAGGCCGCCGAACAGGCAGAGAAGCGCGACGGCATCATCCTGCGCGGCATCGTCACGCCGATCCGGCACTTCGGGCCGGACAAGGCCAAGGAGGTTGCCCTCTGCGCGGCCGAGACCGCCGACGACTGGATCGTCGGATTCGGACTGGCCGGGGATGAGAAATCTGGCAAACCCAATGACTTCTCATGGGCTTTTGATGCGGGGCGCGAGGCCGGGTTGCGCCTGACCTGCCATGCCGGCGAATGGGGCGGCCCCGATAGCGTCCGCGACGCGATCCGTGACCTGAAGGTGGAGCGCATCGGACACGGCGTCCGCGCCATTGAGGACCTTTCGCTTGTCGATGAGATCGCCGAGGCCGGCATCGTTCTGGAGGTCTGCCCGGGTTCGAATGTCGCGCTCGGGCTTTATCCCGGTTACCGCGCGCATCCGATTCACGCGCTGCGAGAGCGAGGGGTTCAGGTGACGGTATCCACAGACGACCCGCCCTTCTTCCACACCACGATGGAGCGGGAATACGCCATGCTGGCAGAGGCCTTCGAATGGGACGAAGGCGTGTTTTTCGACATCGCCCGGACGTCGGCGAATGCCGCGTTCTGCGACACTAATACCCGCGACAAAATACTGAAGAGACTGGAGAAAGCGTATGCGTGAGCATCTGACCGTCGTGACCCACCCGCTCGTGCAGCACAAGCTGACGATCATGCGCGACAAGGAGACGTCGACAAATTCCTTCCGCCGCCTTTTGCGCGAGATCAGCCAGCTTCTCGCCTACGAGATCACGCGCGAGATGGAAATGACGACCCGCCGGATAGAGACGCCGCTATGCCCGATGGATGCCCCGGTGATCGACGGCAAGAAACTGGCGCTGATCTCCATCCTGCGCGCGGGCAACGGGCTGCTCGATGGCGTGCTCGAACTGATCCCCGCCGCGCGGGTCGGCTTCGTCGGGCTATATCGCGACGAGAAGACGCTTCAGCCGGTGCAGTATTACTACAAGGTTCCGTCCGAGCTCGGCGACCGGCTTGTCATCGCGCTCGACCCGATGCTGGCGACGGGGAATTCCTCTGCCGCCGCGGTCGATCTCCTGAAGAAGTCCGGCGCAACCAATATCCGCTTCATGTGTCTTCTGGCCGCCCCCGAAGGTATCGCGCGGATGAAAGTGGCGCATCCGGATGTGCCGATCGTGACGGCTGCGGTCGATGAGCGGTTGAACGAACATGGCTACATCGTTCCGGGGCTAGGTGATGCGGGTGACCGCATGTTCGGCACAAAATAGGCCAAAATTCCTTTACTCACGCCCCCCGCTTTGGCATCCTGACCCGAACAACAGGGTGAGGCGGCTATGCAGGTATTGAAGGCGGTTTCGGTCGCGGTTTGCGTATTGGTCCTGACGGCGCCGTGGGCGACGGCGCAGGTTTCGGGACCGAAGGAAACCCCGCCGCCGGACTATGCCGGCAACCAGTATGTCGACAGCGACGGCTGCGTGTTCGTGCGCGCCTCGCTTGGCGGGGAGGTCGCGTGGATTGCGCGGCTCGGTAGCGACCGCAAGCCCGTCTGCGGGCATCAGCCGAGCTTGACGGCCGCCGCAGCGCTGCCCGCGCCTACTCAGACGGCCCCGACGGTCGCGGGGGCAGCGGCTGTTCCCACTCCGAAGCGGGTGGCCGCATCACCGGGCGTTACCGTCGAGAAGCCCGCAAAGCGTGCCGGCCGGGTGAGGCAGGACGGCCCCGTACGTCTGGTCCGGGCAGGTGCCATCGCGCGCTCCGACACCTATTGCGTCGAGAAGTTCAACCGGGCGCAACGCTTCCTTCTCAGCGATGGCCGGCGGGTTACGGCCTGCGGCGCTGGCGAAAAGCCGGACCCGGTCGGCTATCTCAACGGGCTCGGGGTGCCGGGCCTGAGCGTCTCCCCGGGCGCGCCGAGCGCGCAGGAGATTCGCCGTGCGGAGCGGTTGAATGCGGGTGCTTACCGTGTGGTCTGGTCGAACGGCCCCGTGAAAGCGGGGCCCGAGGCCGCGCGCATCACCGCGCCCTCGGGCGCGGGTGCGCGTCATGTGCAGGTCGGTGCCTATGCCGACCCGGCGAATGCGGCACGGACGCAAGCCGCGCTGAAACATCTGGGCCTGCCGGTCGTGGTGCTCGCCGAATACAAGGGTGCAACGCGTATCCAGACGGTCCTGGCCGGGCCGTTCGACACGCAGGACGCGTTGCGCTCGGCATTGATCGCCGTGCACCGGAACGGCTACCGGGACGCGTTCGCGCGCGACTAAGGTGTGGCGGGTTGGCAGTGAATCGGAATTCGAACCTTTTCGTCCGAATTCCGGTGTGTGATGCCTTGTTCGACATCCGAAACGCTCTAGCTGTCGCAGATGCCCTGAAGCGCTACCCAGTCAGTGTCTGACAGAACAGGCTCGATCGCCGGACCGTCGGCAGAGGTATCGCCGCCGGTTTGCCCGACCAGTCGGAGATAGGGGCCAACCGGCAGTCCGGCGGCACCGAACCGCGCGAGCAGGTCGGCTTCGGCTATAGGGGCGGGGGGCGTCGACAGCAGCTCCTCGCCATAGCCGGAAAGGGCGGCGGCCGACATTTCGCCGGTCGTCAGAAGCCGGATTGTCGCGCGAAGTCCGGCATGGCGAAGGATGCCGACGGCCGGATCGTTCGATTGCCGGCGAAGCTCTTCGGCAAGGATGGTGCCGGCGAGGGCGTCAGGTTCCGGTTGCTCCGCGACGTAGCGGCGCGGGATCACGATCAGATCGCCGGGAAGATGCACGGCGTGGTCAAGGCCGTCCGGCACGACGACAAGCTCTGTCGCGGGGGTGGTGATGCGATCACGCAGGCGCTTCAGCGCTTCGCGGCCCTCGGCTGCGGTGCAGGGGGGGCCGGAGAGTCGCACGAGATCGGCCAGCGCCATGCGGCCAATCTCGACGCGCTTGGCCATCGGTAATGCCGACGCGGTATGCTCGACGATCGCCCGCGGCATCCACAAGAGGCCGAAACCCACAACCGCGACCAAAGCGGTGCCTAGCATCAGCGACCGCAGGCGACCCGGATGCGGCCGCCGCGCCTCGATCAGCGCGTGGACCTTTCCGACTGCGGCGATCATCGCCTCGTCCTCGATCTCCAGTTCCTCGCCGGCATCCTCGCCGGGAGAGTAGATCGCGGGCTTTCTGCCGGGATTGACGCGCTGCACCGCCGGCAAGGACCAATGCGCCAGCGCGCGGTTGTTGCGCGCGTCCGAGATGACGAGCGTCGCGTCACCGAACGACACGATCACGTCCCGGCGCTGGGCACCGGGTGCCTCGCGCCACAGGCCGGTGCATTCCAGCCGCTGATATTCCTTGAGCGCCGTCATCGGCGGGTAGGGCCTGCTCTCTGCCTCTGTTGCGGCGAGGATAGCCGATTGGCTGCGCGCGAACAATCGCGCCGCCGTCCGTGACGGGCATGTCCGAATGCCTGATTTCCGGGCAGGTGCCGGCGCGAAGTCGCCTGCTGCCGAAAACCGTGCAGTTGTGATCCCAGGGCGGCCTTGCCGTCACAAATCGTTCAAGGGGGGCGTGCTAACGCAGGCGCGTTCGTTCCGGCCCCCGCGCCAGATGGGGCCGACGACAAGCGATATCAGCAAGAAGGTGACCGCCATGGATAAGAAAACCCTGAACGACCTGTCCTGGGACGAGTTCGACGAACTGCGCGACGCGCGCCCGGCTGCAACGGAGTTCGACAAGGTTGTCGAAAGCGCGATTTCCCGCCGTGGGTTCATGGGCGGCGTGCTCGCCTTCGGATCGGGCGCCGCTGCCTTCGGGTCCGGGCTGCTCGGATCCGCCGGCAAGGCCGCCGCTGCCGGTTCTGCCTTCCCGTTCGAACCGATCGGCATCGCGACCGACTTCGACATCCACGTTCCCGCTGGCTACACGTGGAAGCCGCTCGTACGCTGGGGTGACCCGCTGTTCTCGGACGCGGCCGATGCCTACTCGCCGAAAACCGGCGTTTCCGCCGCGATGGCGGACAAGGTGTTCGGCGAGAATACCGACGGCATGGAGCTGTTCGAGGTGGACGGCAAGGAAGTGATCGCCGTCAATTCGGAATACGCGAACCCCGAGATCAATCTGCCCGAAGCGTCCGAAGGCACGCCGCAATCGGCTGAGGAAGTGATGCTTCTGAAGAACATCCAGGGCGTCACGATCATGGAAGTTGCGAATACCGGCAACGGGTATGAGGTCGTCGTCGACAGCCCCTATAACCGGCGCATCACGCATGACACCCAGATGACCATGGACGGCCCCGCCGCGGGCTCCGCACTGGTCCAGACCAAGGCCGATCCCGAAGGCATGTCGCCCAAGGGTACGATGAACAACTGCGGGTCGGGCAAGACGCTCTGGGGCACCTACCTGACCTGCGAGGAGAACTTCAACGGCTACTTCGGCGCTACCGGCGACTACGCGGTCACGAAGGACCTTGAACGCTATGGCATCGGCGGCGAGGCCCGCTATGCCTACGAGAAGTTCGATGCCCGGTTCGACCTCACGCAGGAGCCGAACGAGCCCAACCGCCACGGCTGGGTGACCGAGATCGACCCGACCGATCCCGCCAGCACGCCGGTCAAGCACACGGCGCTCGGCCGCTTCAAGCACGAGAACGCCGAAATGGTGCAGGCCGCGGACGGGCGTGTCGTTGTCTATATGGGTGACGATGAACGGGGCGAATTCATCTACAAGTACGTCTCCAACGGCACTTGGGCCGAAGGCCAGCCGACCGACGGCCTGCTGTCCGATGGCACGCTTTACGTTGCCCGGTTCAACGACGATCAGACGGGCGAATGGCTCGCCCTGACGTCGGAGACCACGGGGATGCCGATCGAGGAGGTTCTCGTCTTCTCGCGCATGGCCGGATCGAAGGTGGGCGCGACAACGATGGACCGCCCCGAATGGATCACCGCGAACCCGATGAAAGCCGAAGTCTACTGTGCGCTGACCAACAACAAGAATCGCGGCGTGAAGCCGAATGCGGGCGGTGATGAGACCCCCGTCAACGGTCCGAACCCGCGTGAGACCAACAACTATGGTCAGATCGTGCGCTGGGCGCCCGAAGGCGGTGATCACGGCACCACGGCCTTCACATGGGATCTCTACGTGATGGCGGGCAACCCGACCGTCTACGACAACACCTATGGCGGTTCGGAGAACATCACCGAGGGCAACATGTTCAACTCGCCCGACGGCATGGCCTTTGACACGACCGGCCTTCTCTGGATCCAGACCGACGGTGAGGACAGCAACGAGGGCGAATATGCCGGCATGGGCAACAACCAGATGCTGGTCGGTGACCCTGAGACCGGCGAAATCGCCCGCTTCCTGACGGCTCCTAACGGTGCCGAAGTGACGGGCCTCTGCTGGTCGGCAGACCGCAAGGTCGCCTTCGTCGGCATCCAGCATCCGGGCGGAAGCTGGCCTGACGGCCACGGCAAGCCGCGGTCGTCCGTCATCGCCGTCTGGCGCGAAGACGGTGCCACGATCGGCTAATCTACGGTGAGGAGTGATGGCGGCGTCGCTTCGCGCGGCGCCGCCTTTTCTTGTTCTTCGGGAAATGCCCTGACAGCCTGTGAATCCCCCGGTCACAGGGCCTTGGCGATGGTCCGGAGTTCGAACTTCTGAACCTTGCCCGTCGATGTCTTTGGTAGTTCGGTGAACACGACGCGTTTCGGCGTCTTGAACCCCGCAAGGCGTTCGCGCACGAAGGCGATCAACTCGGCCTCGGTCACCGCGCCGCCGTCCTTCAGTTCCACGAAGGCGCAGGGCACCTCGCCCCACTTGTCATCCGGCTTGGCGACCACGGCGCAGAGCGATACTGCCGGATGGTGCATGATCGCACCTTCGACTTCCACCGACGACACGTTCTCGCCCCCCGATATGATGATGTCCTTCGCCCGGTCGGTGATCTTGATGTAGCCGTCGGGATGCTGGAAGGCGATGTCGCCAGAGCGGAAGTAGCCGCCACGAAACGCCTCCGCCGTCGCCTCCGGGTTGCGGTAATAGCCCTTCATCACCGAATTGCCCCGGATCGCGATCTCGCCCGTCGTCTGCCCGTCACGCGGCACGGGGGAGCCTTGGTCATCATGGACAAGGATGTCTTCCATGAAGGGCATGAGCACGCCTGTCCGCGCCTTGATCGCCGCCCGCTCCGACTGCGGCAGGCCGTCCCAGTCGCGGTGCCACAGGCATTCGGTGACGTGGCCATAGGTTTCGGTCAGGCCGTAGACCTGGGTGACGTGAAAGCCCAGCGGCTCGATCGCGGCGAGCGTCGCAGCCGGCGGCGGGGCGCCGGCGGTATAGACCTCCACGATATGGTCGAAGTCGCGCCGATCCGCGGCCCGGGCATTGATGATCGAATTCAGGACGATTGGTGCGCCACCGAAATGGGTGACGCCCTCGTCGGCGATGGCGTCATAGATGTTCTTCGCGGTGATGTCGCGGCAGCAGACAAGCGTCCCTCCGACAGCCGGCAGCATCCACGTGTGGCACCAACCGTTGCAGTGAAAGAGCGGCACGATGGTCAGGTAGACGGGCCGGATCCCCACCGCCCAGCTCACTGCCGTGCCCATGGCAAGGAGATACGCGCCCCGGTGGTGGTAGACGACACCCTTGGGTCGCCCCGTCGTCCCCGACGTGTAGTTGAGCGCGAGGCTTTCCCATTCGTCCTGCGGCATCCGCCAGGGTGAAGCCGGGTCGCCCGAGGCAAGCAGTGCCTCGTAATCGGCGTGCCGCCCGCTGAGGGAATATCCGGCATGGTCGTCCGCGACCTCGATCAGTTCGGGCCCGGGGCCTTCCATCCGTGCGATCGCTTCCTCGGCCAGCGGGATCAGCGCGGCATCGACCAGGGCGATCTTCGCGCCGCCGTGGCCGAAGATATAGGCGATGGTGTCGGAATCGAGCCGCGTGTTGATCGCGTTCAGGATCGCGCCCGCCGCCGGGACGCCAAAATGCGCCTCTGCCTGCGCCGGTACGTTCGGCAGGAGTGTGGCGACGACATCGCCCGGGTTCACGCCGCGCCGTGCCAGCGCGGAGGCCAGCCGGCTCACCCGCGCGTGGTAATCGCGATAGCTGCGCCGGACCGAGCCATAGACCACCGCCGTTTGATCGGCGAAGACATCCACGGCGCGGACGAGAAAGGAGAGCGGTGTCAGCGGCACGAAATTCGCCGCGTTGCGTTCCAGCCCGGTTTCGTCAGCCATCCAGCCCATTTGGTCCTCCCCGACCGACCCATGTCGCTTCCTGACAGGAATATTGCGTCGCGCCGCGCTTCTTGGGAAGCAGGAAGCGACATCCGGAGACAGCATGACGACCACTGCAATGCCCGTGGCGGCGAACAGGACGACCGCCGCAGCGCTCCTGATTCTCGGATATGCCACGGTAATCGGTTTCACCGACAACTACGTCCGCCTCATCGCGGCCGAGGCCGGGCTGTGGCAGTTCCATGCGGTGCGTTCTTTGATGGCGGTGGCGCTTCTGGGGGCCGCCGCGCCGCTGTTCGGGCTCAGGCTCCGCCCGCGCCGGCCGGGCGCTGTCGTGTTGCGAAGCATGTTGCACGGGACGGCGATGCTCATCTACTTCGGATGCCTCGCCTTCATGCCCGTGGCAATCGCCGCGGCCGGGCTTTTCACCGCGCCTGTCTTCACGCTGCTCATCTCGCGGTTCGCGTTCGGCGTGGCGATCGGACCGTTCCGCATCGTCGCGGTTCTCCTCGGATTCGCAGGCGTGATTCTCGTGCTGGGGCCGGGGCAGGGCGCGGCGGTTGGCCTGGCGACGGTCCTGCCAGTCGCCGCCGGCGCACTCTATGCGCTTGGCAACATCGCGACTCGCGCCTGGTGCGGCGGCGAAAGCGCCGAGACCCTGCTTGCCGGGTTCTTCGCTGCGCTGGGCTTCTTCGGTCTTGCCGGTATGGCGGCCCTGGCGCTCTGGCCGGCGGCTGTTGGCGCGGCGGCCGGGACGGAAGCCTTCATCCTTCGCGGCGCGGTCTGGCCGACGGGCACCTTCCTGTTTTGGACCTTCGTTCAGGCCGCCGGCTCCCTGCTCGGGGTCGGATTGATGATCCGCGCCTACCAGATAGCCGAGGCAAGCCGCGTGGCGATCTTCGAATACGTGATCCTTCCGGCATCCGCCCTCTGGTCGTTCCTTCTCTGGAACGAGACGCTGGATGCGGGCGCCGTCGCCGGGATTGCGCTGATCTTTGCCGCAGGGCTTATCATCGCGCTCAGGGGGCGCTAGCCTCGCTGCCATGATCCTCTCGCGCGGTCGCCGCTATATCTTCATCCATATCCCCAAGACCGGCGGCACCGCGCTGACACTGGCGCTCGAGGCGCGGGCGATGAAGGACGACATCCTGATCGGCGACACGCCCAAGGCGAAGTCCCGCAAGCGGCGCCTCGCAGGCATCAAGACGCCCGGGCGGCTCTGGAAGCATTCGACGCTCGCCGATATCCGTGGCCTCGCCACGGACGAGGAGATCGCGTCGTTCTTCACGGTGACGCTGGTGCGCAATCCCTGGGACCGGATAGTCAGCTACTACCACTGGCTGCGTGCCCAGAGCTTCGCCCATCCAGCGGTGACACTGGCAAAGGCATCGGAGTTCAGCACGTTCCTCAATGCGCCCGAAACGCAGGCGAGCTTTGCGGCACATCCCTATGGAAGTTATATGGAAGCTGCCGAAGAGACTGAGCGCTGCGACCTCTTCATCAGGCTGGAACAGTTCGACCGAGACGTGGTCCCGTTCGAGGATCATCTCGGCTTTCGGCTCGCGCCGCTTGCCGTCGAGAATGCGTCGGATCGACCGCGTGACTGGCGGCCGATCTATTCGGCTGACGATGCTGAAACTGTCGCGAAGGTTTGCGCCGCCGATATCGCCCGGTTTGGTTACCGCTTCGATCCCGACTAGGGGCCTATCTCGTGAAGATCAGCGCGAGTCCTGCAACCGCCAGGGCTGCGCCTGCCCAGCTTTTGGTGCTCGGCCGCTGGCCGGTCCTGAGCCAGAGAAGCGGAAGGATGATCACCGGCGAGGTCGCCGAAAGTGTCGCGATAATGCCGGTCTGCGCGCCCTTGAGGGCATAGAGGAACAGCGTCATGCCCAAAAGCAGCCCGATCACCGCTGTCAACGCTGTCAGAAGAAGCGTCGCCGGGGTCACGGATTTCGGGCGCGGCGGCGCAAGGGGCAGGGTGGCGATGACACCCATGACCAGCCCTGAGGCGCCGACCCGGATCAGGGATCCGAGATAGGGGTCGAGCCCGCCCTGCATGTAGGGCCGTGCAATGAGCGCGCCACTGGCCTGACCGAGCGCGGCCAGGAGGCCGAAGGCGAGCCCCGCGCGCAGGCGGCCGCTTTGTTGTTCCAGCCGGTGCGCGGTCTGGGGCGGCCGGCCCATGATGGCCAGCGCCACGCCAGCGACCGTCACGCCGATGCCGAGCGCGGCCCGCCCACCGAGCGTTTCGCCGAGGGCGAGCCAGCCGAGCACAGCCGCCATCGGCGCGTTCAGCGCAAAGATCGCACCGGCGCGGCGTGGACCGAGCCGCCCCACGGCGGCAAAGTTCAGCGTGTCGCCGAGGAGAATGCCGACGACCCCGGATAGTGCAAGCAGCGCGATCCCCCGACCGTCGGGCAGTGCCGTCGCCCCCGACGCAAGGACCACGGCGCCGAGAAGCAGGGCCACAAGCGTCTGACGGATCAGGTTGAAGTGAAACGGTCCGAGCATCCGGATCGCATCGGAGGCAAGAATACCGGTCGTCGCCCAGCAGGTCGCGGTGCCAAGCGCCGCCAGTTCGTGAATCGGAAAAGCCATGGCACCCCCCGCGTCGCAACTTGCATGCCGCCTGTGCGGCGGCAAGCCCTTCGTACGCCGTTGTTATCGGGGGATGCTTCGGCGGCGGTCGAACTATGCGCGATTGGTGCGGTTTCGGCGCCGCCGGTCGGGCAGGCGGGGGGACGGCCCCCCGCCCAGAGGTCAGGCTGCCTTGGCGGTTTGTGTGAAACGACCGTAGAAGGTATCGCCCTGTGCGGCGAGGTCGCGAAGCAGCTTGGGCGCCGCGAAGCGCGGGCCGTGCCCGGCTTCGAGCCCGTCGCAGATTGCCACAGCCCGCTCGGCCCCGATGATGTCGAGCCACGAGAACGGCCCGCCCGACCAGGGCGCGAAGCCCCAGCCGAGGATCGCGCCGACATCGCCTTCGCGGATATCCTCCAACACGCCCTCTTGCAGCGCCCGGACGGCCTCCAGAACCTGCGCCATCATCAGCCGGTGCTGCACCTCATGCAGGTCGGGCTGCGCATCGGCCACGGGATATTCGGCCGAAAGACCGTCCCAAAGACCCGTCCGGCCGCCTTTTTCGTCGTAGGCGTAGAAACCGGCGCTCGATTTCCGGCCCAGACGCCCCTTGTCTGCCATCGCGAACAACACCTCATCCACGGCGCTATCCGGATAGGCATCGCCCATCGCCGCCTTCGTCGCCTTGGCGATCTTGACGCCAAGGTCGATGGAGGTCTCGTCCACCAGTTGCAGCGGCCCGAGCGGGAAGCCCAGAAGCTTCGCCGCGTTCTCGATCAGCGCCGGTTCCACCCCCTCGGACACCATGCGGATGCCCTCGTTGATGTAAGGGATGATGCAGCGGTTGGCGTAGAAGAACCGGGCGTCATTGACGACGATCGGCGTCTTCCTGATCTGGCGCACGAAGTCGAGCGCCTTGGCTACGGCCACGTCGCCGGTCTCTTTCCCCTTGATGATCTCAACCAGCATCATCTTGTCGACGGGCGAGAAGAAGTGGATGCCGATGAACTGCTCCGGCCGTTTCGAGGCTTTTGCGAGGTCCGAAATCGGTAGGGTCGAGGTGTTGGTGGCAAAGATTGCGTCCGAAGGGATCACCGCCTCGGTCTTCGCCGTTACTTCGGCCTTGACCTTCATATCCTCGAACACCGCCTCGACGATCAGGTCACAGCCCTGAAGTGCGGCGTAGTCGGTTGTGGCATTGATCCGGCCCAGCACTTCCGCCTTCTTCTCTGCCGTCACCTTGCCCCGTTTCATCCCCTTGTCGAGGATGCCCTCGGAGTAGGCCTTGCCCTTGTCGGCGGCTTCCTGTTTCGCGTCGATCAGCACGACCTCGATGCCCGCATTGGCCGAGACATAGGCAATGCCCGCGCCCATCATGCCCGCGCCAAGTACGCCGACCTTCGCGACCTTCTGGTCGGCGACATCGGGCCGGTTGGCACCCTTCTCCAGCGCCTCCTTGTTGATGAAGAGCGACCGGATCATCGCCGACGACGACGGGTTCATCAGAACATGCGTGAACCAGCGCGCCTCGATCCGGATCGCGGCGTCGAAGGGCACGAGCGCGCCCTCATAGACCGCGCCGAGAAGCGCTTTGGCGGCCGGGTAGACGCCTTGCGTCTTGCCATGCACCATCGCCGAGGCGCCGACGAAGGTCATGAAGCCCGCCGGGTGATAGGGTGCACCGCCGGGCATCTTATAGCCCTTGGCGTCCCACGGCTTGACGATGTCGGTGTCCTTGGCCGCCAGCACCCATTCCCTGGCGCGCGACAAAAGCTCATCTGGCGCCACGACCTCGTCGATCAGCCCGGCCGCCTTGGCCTTCTTCGGGTCGGAGAGCTTGCCTTCCAGGAGGAACGGCGCCGCCGCCATCGCCCCCATCTTGCGCACGAGCCGCGTCGTGCCGCCCGCGCCGGGGAAGATGCCGACCATGATCTCCGGCAGGCCGATCTTGGCCTTGGGATTGTCGGCCGCGATGATCCGGTGGCAGGACAGCGGGATCTCGAACCCGATGCCGAGCGCGGTGCCGGGAAGCGCCGCCACGATCGGCTTGCCGCCCTTCAGCGTCTTCGGGTCCATGCCTGCGCGTTCGATCTTGCGCAGGATCGCATGCATGCCCATCACGCCCTCGAAAAGCCCCCGCGCCGGATCGTCGCCCGCGCTTTCCTTCATCTTCGCGATGATGTTGAGGTCCATCCCGCCGGCGAAGCTGCCTTCCTTGCCCGAGGTGATGATCACGCCCTTGACCTTGTTGTCCGCCAGTGCGGCGTCGATATGCGCCTCGAGGTCGAGGAAACCCTGCTGGTTCATCACGTTCATCGACTTGCCCTGGGTGTCCCAGGTGATGGTCGCGACGCCGTCGGCATCCACGGAGTAGGTGAAGTCGGTCATGCTTTGTCTCCCTGATAGGGTGTGCCGTCCTTGTGGGTGAAGCTGGCCTTGCCATCCTTCAGTTCCACTTCCAGATCGACATCGGAATAGGTGGCTTTTTCGGGGTTCATGCGGGAGCCCACGACGAGGAACCGCGCCGCCGCCCCGCTCTTGTTGATGAAGTGATGGCCGTTCGGGTCGCCCGCCGGAAAGGCGGCACAGTCGCCGGGGCGCATCACGGTTTCGCCCTCGTCCTGAACCAGAACGCATTCGCCCTCGGTCACCATGACGAATTCATCCTCGCGGTGATGCCAGTGGCGAAGCGAGGACTTTGCGCCAGGCTGGAGGATCACCTCGTTCGCGCCGAACTGCGTCAGCCCGCCCGCATCGCCGAGGCGGAGCGAGGAGCGCCCGGCCATCTCGCTGGCATAGGGCGCGGGATAGATCGAGCCGGTGCGCGGCGTGATCTTTGATTTGTCGATGACGGGCATCACACCCTCTCGATGATCGTCGCGGCACCCATACCGCTCGCGATGCAGAGCGTGGCAAGGCCGGTGCCCTTGCCGGTCCGCTCAAGCTCGTCGAGCAGCGTGCCGATGATGATCGCGCCGGTGGCGCCAAGGGGGTGGCCCATCGCGATCGAGCCGCCGTTGACGTTGACCCTGGAATTGTCGACGTCGAAGGCCTGCATGAAGCGCAGGACGACGCTCGCGAAGGCTTCGTTGACCTCGAAAAGGTCGATGTCGGAGATCGACATGCCGCTGTCCTTCAGGATCTTCTCTGTCACCGGCACCGGGCCGGTCAGCATGATCGTCGGATCGGTGCCGATCTTCGCGGTCGCGCGGATGCGGGCGCGGGGCTTCAGGCCATGGGCCTCGCCGAATTCCTTGTTGCCGATCAGGACGGCAGCCGCGCCATCCACGATGCCGGAGGAATTGCCCGCATGGTGGATATGGTTGATCCGCTCCAGATGCGGGTATTTCATCAGCGCGACCTTGTCGAAGCCGGGCATCACCTCGCCCATATCCTTGAAGCTTGCCTTGAGCGCGCCCAGCGTCTGCATGTCCGTGCCGGGGCGCATGTATTCGTCATGGTCAAGGATCGGCAGCCCGTTCTGGTCGCGGATCGTCACGATGGACTTCGCGAAACGATTGTCCTTCCAGGCCGCTGCAGCGCGGTTCTGGGACTCGACCGCAAGCGCGTCGGCATCGTCGCGGGAAAAGCCGTATTCGGTCGCGATGATATCGGCGGAAATGCCCTGCGGCACGAAATAGGTCTTCATCGCAAGCGTCGGATCGACGGCGATTGCCGCCCCGTCGGACCCCATCGCAACGCGACCCATCATCTCCACCCCGCCTGCGATGTAGGCATTGCCTGCGCCGCCCCTGACCTGGTTGGCGGCAAGGTTCACGGCCTCCATGCCGGAGGCGCAGAAGCGGTTGATGGCAAGGCCGGGGATGCGTTCGTCGAGATCGGACATCAGCACGGCCGAACGGGCAAGACAGCCGCCCTGTTCACCGACCTGAGTGACGTTGCCCCAGATCACATCCTCAACCGCATGGCCTTCGAGGTTGTTGCGGTCCTTCACCGCGTTCAGGAGCTTGGCCGACAGCGACACGGAGGTTACTTCGTGCAGCGCGCCGTCGGGGCGCCCCTTGCCGCGCGGCGAGCGGACGGCGTCGTAGATATAGGCTTCGGTCATCATATCCTCCGGTCAGTTCTTCGCCCGGTCAGAGGGGTTGCCGGGCATCAGGTCATAGGGGTGTTTCCAACCGGGCAGGGCAGCGATGCCGCCCAGCCAGCGGTCGATTTCGGGCCAGTCCTTGCGGTCGAAACCGAAGGGCTCGGGGTAGTAGAGGTAGCCGCAGCAGGAGATGTCGGCGATAGAAGGCTCGTTGCCCACCACCCAGTCGCGGCCCTTCAGATGTGCTTCGAGCGTCGCGTAGGCGTTCCTGAGGCGCGCCTGCATGAAGGCGATGACCTCTTTCGGGCGCTTGTCCTCGGGCAGGAAGTTCATCAGGAAGCGCGTCATGCCAACCTGGCTGGACATCTTGTGATTGTCCCACAGGATCCAGCGCAGGACTTCATCCGCCTCGTGAGGCGCGCCGCCGAGTTTTCCCGACCGCTTGACGACGTGATACATGATCGCGCCTGATTGGCTCAGCACCGTGCCGTCTTCCTCGAAGACGGGGGCCTCGCCCATCACATTGAGCTTGCGGAACTCGGGTGTGCGGGTCGCGCCATTGAAGAAGTCGACGAAGACGGGTTCCCAGTCATAGCCGGAAAGTTCCAGCGCCAGCGCCGCCTTGTAGGCGTTGCCGCTTTCGCCGAAGCAATGGAGTTTCGCCGTCATGCCGCGCTCCCGTGGATGGCGGAGGCAGTGGGGGCTTCGCGCCCCGTCGCCATTGGCGCTCGAACCAATGGCGCGCCCAATGGCGACCCCGCGGAGTATTTCGGCCAAGAAGAACAAGGGTTTGTTAACCAGAATCGAGCGACCCTCATGGGGCGGTACAGGCAGGAGTGTCGATGACCGCCCAAGGAGAAGTCGCTCCGGATCTGACGAGAAGCACCCCGCGTTCGAGGGCCGGCGTCAGACCCGGGGCGCATCTTCTGCTTCTTCTTGGCACAAATACTCAATTCCGCCATCTCCCCATCTCACGCCTTGCGGTCTTCAAGCTCGGCCTTGAAGAGCCTGAGCCGGTGGCTGAGATTGTCCGCGTCCGTAATGCTTCCGAAATGCTCGAACACGAAGCTCAGTGCTTCGTCCGGCGTGATCCCGGCCTCTATCGCGAAACGGTTCAGCACGCGGTAGGCGTCGTTCGTCATCGCGGCGGGGAAGCGTCGGGTCAGGCGCAGGCGTTTGGGCATTTCTCCTCCGGTGTTGGGTCGGCCCCCGCCTCGGGCGGGGGCCTTTCCGTGAGTGTCTCCTCCCGAAGACCTTAGAACGCCTCCGCCGGCAGTGTCATCACGAGGTCGGCACCCGACTGGATGCGGGCGAGATGGGTCGCGGTCATCGGCAACTGCCGCGCCATGTAGTAGCGCCCGGTGGCGAGCTTCGTCTCGTAGAACGCGCGGTCCGATGCGCCGCCGGCGAGCGCGGCCAGCGCGACCTTGCCCGAGCGTGCCCACATCAGCCCGAGGCAGACATGGCCGAAGAGATGCATGAAATCGTAGGAACCGGCGAGTGCGGCATTGGGGTTCTTCATGCCGTTCTGCATGAAGAACATGCCCGCCGCCTGAAGGTCCTTCGACGCGGCCTTGAGGGGCTCGAGGAAGTCCTTCTTCAGCGCTTCGTCGCCCTCGTTCTCCTTGATGAAGCTTTTCACCATCTCGAAGAAGGCCATGACGTGCTTGCCGCCGTCCTGCGCCAGCTTGCGACCCACGAGATCGAGCGCCTGCACGCCGTTCGCGCCTTCATAGATCATGGTGATCCGGGCATCGCGGGCGAACTGCGACATGCCCCATTCCTCGATATAGCCGTGGCCGCCATAGACCTGTTGGGCGTTCACTGCCGTCTCGAACCCCTTGTCGGTCAGGAAGCCCTTGATGACCGGGGTCATCAGCGAAATCAGCCCCTCGGCGTCCTTGTCGCCGGACCGGTGCGCCCGGTCGATCAGCGTCGCGCCCCAGAAGGTGAAGGCGCGGGCGCCCTCGACGAAGCTCTTCTGGTCCATCAGATTGCGGCGGATGTCGGGGTGGACGATCAGCGGATCAGCCGGCCCCGAGGGGTTTTCCGTTCCGGTCACCGCGCGGCCCTGAAGCCGGTCCTTGGCATAGGCGACCGCGTTCTGATAGGCGGCCTCGCCCTGGGCATAGCCTTGCAGACCGACGCCGAGGCGGGCTTCGTTCATCATCGTGAACATGGCGCGCATGCCCTTGTGCATCTCGCCGATCAGGAACCCGGTCGCGCCGTCATAGTTCATCACGCAGGTCGAATTGGCGTGGATGCCCATCTTCTCTTCGATCTTGCCGACCGAGACGGCGTTCCGCTGTCCGAGCGCGCCGTCCGCGTTCACCATGAACTTCGGCACGATGAAGAGCGAGATGCCCTTGGTGCCCTCGCCGCCGCCGGGGGCCTTGGCCAGCACCAGGTGGATGACGTTCTCGCTCATGTCGTGATCGCCGGCCGAGATGAATATCTTCTGGCCGGTGATCTTGTAGCTGCCATCCGCCTGCGGTTCCGCCTTGGTGCGGATCTGGCCGAGATCGGTGCCGCAATGCGGTTCGGTCAGGTTCATCGTGCCGGTCCAGTCGAGCGCGACCATCTTCGGCAGATAGGTCTCTTTCTGTTCGTCCGAGCCGTGGGCGAGGATCGCCGAGATCGCGCCGTGGGTCAGGCCTTGGTACATGTTGAAGGCCATGTTGGCGGAGACGAAGATCTCACCCACCGCCGTGCCCACGATATAGGGCAGGTTCTGCCCACCATACGCTTCCGGCAGGTCGAGACCGTTCCAGCCGCCTTCCTTCATCGCCTCGAAGGCGTCCTTGAAGCCCTTCGGCGTATAGACCACGCCGTTTTCCAGCCGGCAGCCTTCCTGATCGCCCGAGGCGTTCAGCGGCGCGAGCACGTCGCGGGCGATCTTGCCCGCCTCTTCAAGAATTGCCGATGTGAAGTCGGGGTCCAGATCCGCATAGCCCGGCACGTCGCTGTTCGGAATGTCCAGAACCTCGTTCAGAACGAATTGCATGTCGCGGGTCGGCGCCGTGTAGCTGGGCATGGTATGGTTCTCCCTAGAAGTCTGTCAGGCGGTTTGCGTGGTCTTCCCGGCGAGGACACCCTCGCCAAGTGCGATCTGGTCGGTCAGCTCTGCGATCGCCGCGTCAAGCTCGTCGCGCTGCTGCCGCATCGAGTCGAGGCGGTTCCGGGCGAGATCGAGTGTGCGGCTGATCTGGGTCTGCTGCTGGTCGTCGATATCGTACAGGTCGAGAAGCTGGCGGATCTCCTCAAGGCTGAAGCCGAAGCGCTTGCCGCGCAGGATCAGTTTCAGCCGCCCGCGGTCGCGGCGCGTGTAGTGCCGTTTCTGCCCGGCGCGGATCGGTGACAACAGCTCCTTGGCCTCATAGAAGCGAAGCGTGCGCGGTGTCACGTCGAAGGCGTCGCACATTTCGCGGATCGTCATGGTTTGCTCACTCATACCCATACCCTCCATGCGTGTCGTAACGTCATGGCAGGGAGATTGGCGTTTCGAAGCAACCATACAAGCGAAGTTGACGTGCACGTCACCGTAACGTGGCGTCACGAAAATCGTGACGTTAAGTTCCTTGCGGCTGACGCGGCGTAAGGGAAATTTTGTTAGGGGCGGACCGCCTCGGGCCGCGGGGCATCAGCCCTTCAGCGCGGCTTCGGTTTTGTCTCTCAGCGCCCGCAGATCGTCGATCGCCGCGTCGAGTTCGGCGCGCTGGCCACCGAGTTCGGCAAGCTTCCGGTCGGCAAGGTCGATCCACACGCGATACTGCGCCTCGGTTCCTTTCTGATCGTAGAGCAGAAGCCATTGGCGAATCTCTTCCAGGCTGAAGCCGAACCGGCGTCCGCGCAGGATCAGCGTCATCCGGGCGACTTCGCGGGGGCCGTAGAACCGCGCGCGGCCTTCCTTCTCGGGGTTGAGGAGTTCGATGTATTCGTAGTAGCGCAACGTCCGCGGTGTCACGTCGAAGCGCGCGCACATTTCCTTGAAGCTCAGCGACTCTTCTTGCATCCCGATCCTCCTGCCGGAGAACCTAGTCCCATGGGCCGTGGCACACAACTCCGTTGCGCGCCGGTCAATTCATGAAACCGGGTGCGAAGAAGTAGAACCCGTAGGCGAGGATCAGGGCGGGCACGGTCGAGAATACCGTCGCCATGATGGCGGCGCGCGGGGCCAGCGCGATGGCGGGGAAAAGCGCGTCCCCGTCATTCGAGATGGCGTTGGCCATCAACGCCGAGAACGGGATCGCGCCGTTGACATACAGCGTCGCAACAAGGACCTGCGGCCCGCAGCCCGGGATGAAGCCGACTGCCGCACCGATCAGCGGCAGGACCGGTGCGATACTGGTGAACAGCGCCTTGAGGTCAAGCCCGGCATAGGCCGCCGCGTAGTCGTAGACGAGATAGGCGATGATGACCCAGACCGAGATGAAGGATGTTTCCTCGGCCATCCGTGTTACCGGTCCGTCGGACGGGTCGGTCATCGCGGTCACCGGGGATACCGCCCAGATCGCAAGGCCCGTGAAGACGCCGGCCAGTGCGATCCAGGCGACGGGCAGGCCGAGAACGGTGGTGATTTCGACAGCCCCGATCTGCGCCGCCCCGACGATCAGGCCGGGAATGGCCGCAAGAAGGTAGGCATAATCGCGAAGCCGTGTCGTTCCGATCCGGGGCGCGATATCGCAGGCACCGCCCTGGGGGCGGTAGTCGGACGTGACAAATCGGTCGATGAGCCAGCCGGTCAGGACGCCGATACCGAGTTGCATCGGCAACAGAACGATGGCCGCGTCGGGCCGCGTCGCGATCAGCAGGAAGGCTGCATCGCCCATCGTCGCGGTCAGTGTCGCGACGACCGCGCCGAAGCTGACCTTGCCCGACGCATAGGCCGCGACGACGATGACCGCGCCGCCGCAGCCGGGCGTCGCGCCCAGCAGCGCCGCGATCGGAACCTGCATGGTGCGGGCCTTGCCCATCGCCTGCCCGAGATCGAAGCGGAACAGCTTTTCAGCGCCGTAGAACAGAAGGAGCGTCGCGGCGACAAAGGCCGAGACCTGTACGAAAGCATCCTGCATCAGTTCGCGCGTCAGCGCGCCGAGATCGCCGGGTGCGACGGCCAGCGCGACGAGCGCCAGCGCGAGAAGCAGACGGCGCGGCCGGAACTGGCCGATCCGCGCTGTGGGCAATGACGGGAACGGGGTGGCGTTCAGGTCCGGGCTGTGCATGCTGTCCTGCAATTGCGAATTATTCTCATTTGCGGAAGATAGCACTTGCGGCCAAATTGGCAAGGGCCAATAAACGCCCTCGGCGTTGGGCAGCGGAAGCGGCAGAATGGACGACAGGAAGCTGAAGGCGGCACGGCAGTTTATCGAGGCGATTCCGCATTCGCGGGCGCTCGGGATGTCGCTCGACACGCTCGAGGACGGCGTGGCGGTGATCTCGATGGCCTACGACCCGCGCTTCGTCGGCGATCCGCAGACCGGCGTTATCCACGGGGGGGCGGTTTCGGCCCTGATGGACACTTGCAGCGGCGCGGCGGTGATGAGCCACCCGGTAAGTGCGGCCGGAACCGCCACCATTGACCTCAGGATCGACTACATGCGTCCGGCCCGACCCGGCGACCGGATCACGGCGCGCGCGGAATGCTACCACGTGACCCGGTCCGTCGCCTTCGTCCGCGCGACCGCCCATGACGAGGACAAGGATCGCCCCGTCGCCACCGCCACAGGGGCTTTCACCTTGGAACGCGCGCCGGAGGGCAGGTCATGAGCCCCCGTCCGAAGCCTGAGCCGGTCCAGGTCGTGAAGGAACGTCGTGACGCCGCGCTGAATGCGCTGGTTCGCGGCGTGCCCTATATCCGGTTTCTCGGCATCGGATTTGAGCGGCGCGGCGACGAACTGACGGCAGTCCTGCCCTTCGATGAAACGCTGATCGGCAATCCGCTCTTACCAGCGATCCACGGCGGCGTTACCGCCGCGTTTCTGGAAGTCACCGCGATCATCGAATTGTCATGGTCCCTGACCTGGGAAGAGATGGAAAGCGGCCGGCTCGATCCGCGCAAGCTTGATCCCGAGCATCTGCCAAGACTGCCGAAAACCATCGACTTTACTGTCGACTATCTGCGCACCGGTCTGCCGCGCGACGCCTATGCGCGGGCGCGGGTGAACCGTTCGGGCCGGCGCTACGCAAGTGTCCATGTCGAGGCGTGGCAGGACAACCGCACGCGCCTTTTTGCGCAGGGAACCGGGCATTTCCTGATGCCTGAGCGACCGCTCAGGGCTTCCGATGGATGAAATCAGCCATCGGCGCGTACTGAAGATCGCGCTGCCGATCGTCCTGTCGAACGCAACGGTTCCGCTTCTCGGCGCGGTCGATACCGGCGTCGTCGGTCAGATGGGCGAAGCCGCCCCGATCGGCGCGGTCGGCGTGGGTGCTGTGATCCTAGCCTCGATCTACTGGATCTTCAGTTTCCTGCGCATGGGCACATCAGGTCTTGTCGCGCAGGCCCACGGCGGCAAGGACCCGGCCGAGACCGGCGCGATCCTGATGCGGGCCCTGATGATTGCTGCGGCGGCGGGCGTGATGTTTATCCTGTTGCAGGGGGTGCTGTTTCGCGCCGCCTTCGCACTGGCGCCGGCCTCGGAAGAGGTGGAGTCCCTGACCCGCAACTACCTTGCGATCCGTATCTGGGGCGCGCCGGCGACCATCGCACTGTTCGCGCTCACCGGATGGCTCATCGCGGTCGAGAGGACGCGCGGCGTGCTGGTTCTGCAGTTCTGGATGAACGGGCTGAACATCGCGCTCGACTTCCTGTTCGTGCTCGGCGTCGGCTGGGGGGTCGAAGGCGTGGCCATCGCGACGTTGATCGCGGAATGGAGCGGCCTTGCAATGGGCCTCTGGCTCTGCCGGCCGGCTTTCGCGGGCGGCCAGTGGAACGACTGGGCGCGGGTATTCGACCGTGCGCGGATCGTGCGCATGATGAAGGTCAATGGCGACATCATGATCCGCTCCATCGGGTTGCAGGCCTCATTCACCACTTTCGTGTTCCTCGGCGCGCGTTATGGCGACGTCACGCTGGCGGCGAACCAGGTGCTGCTGCAATTCCTTGAGATCACGGCCTTCGGGCTGGACGGCTTCGCCTTTGCGGCGGAATCGCTCGTCGGGCAGGCGGTGGGTGCGCGTTCGGCCTTGTCCGTGCGCCGCGCATCGGTCGTCGCCAGCCAGTGGGGCGTTGGCGGTTCGGTCGCGCTTGGCCTTGCATTCTGGTTCGCGGGGCCGCCGCTCATCGACCTGATGACGACGGAACCGGACGTACGCAGCGCCGCACGGTCTTTCCTGCCCTGGGTCGCGATCGCGCCGGTGATCGGCATCGCGAGCTGGATGTTCGACGGCATCTTCATCGGCGCGACCCTCTCGCGCGAGATGCGCAACACGATGCTTGCATCGGTCGTGGTCTATGTCGTCGCGCTGCTCACTCTGCCGCCGGTGCTTGGCAATCACGGGCTCTGGGCAGCGTTGATGGTCTTGAACGTGGCGCGGGGAACGACGATGGCGCTTTTCTACCGGCGGGCGGAGACGGCGGCAGCCGGTTAGGGGCCTCCCCGCCCGATACTTCCGAAACGGTGAAGGATCAGAAGAGCGCGAGAACCGCCTCCGGCGGACGGCCGATCGCAGCCTTCCCCCCATGAATCACGACGGGCCGCTCGATCAGCGCGGGATGCGCCGCCATGGCGGCGACAAGCGCGTCGTCGTCCAGGTCCTTCCTCAGGCCAAGGTCCCGGAACAGCGCGTCACCGCTGCGCATCAGGTCCACCGCGGGAAGGTCCAGCGCGGCAAGGACGGTGCGGATCTCGGCCTCGGAGGGCGCGTCCTGAAGGTAAAGGCGAACCTCGGGCGCGACGCCGCTTTCGTGCAGCAACGCCAGCGTCTGCCGCGACTTGGAGCAGCGCGGGTTGTGCCAGATTTCGGTCATAGCCAGTCCTTTCGCCCGCTGCCCACCGCATCCGCGACTGTGGCAATGCCCTCGCGTTCCAGCCGCGCGTCGAGACCGCGCGCGATCGCGTTCACGAGCGAGAGGCCCTGATAAACCATCGCCGAGTAGAGCTGTACCGCCGATGCACCCGCGCGGATTTTCTGCCAGGCATGTTCCGCCGAACCGATGCCGCCGACCCCGACAAGTGGCAGGCGGCCGTCGGTCAGCTGCGACAGCCGGGCAAGGACGCGGGTGGAGCGTTCGAACAGCGGCGCGCCGGAAAGACCGCCGGCCTCGCCCCGGTGGCGGCTAGTCAGGCCGTCGCGCGCAAGCGTTGTATTGGTCGCGATCACCGCGTCGATGCCGGAGGCAAGCGCGACCTCCGCGACGTCGGCAAGTTCACCTTCGCTGAGGTCAGGCGCGATCTTGAGGAAGATCGGGATCCGTCGCGCAAGTCCGTTCCGCGTGGCCAGCACCCCGGCAAGCAATGCCGACAGGGCCGCCTTGCCCT
Source organism: Alphaproteobacteria bacterium (assembly GCA_030429495.1). Taxonomy (GTDB): domain Bacteria; phylum Pseudomonadota; class Alphaproteobacteria; order Rhodobacterales; family Rhodobacteraceae; genus Albidovulum. The sequence continues at coordinate 65,813 of JAUIFH010000012.1, forward strand.
GAAGGTCGCGCAGCTTCTCGGTATTGGGCGAGGAAACGTTGACGGTGGCGAAATCCACATGGGGCCCGCAGATGCCGAGGACCTTTGCGAAGTCCTCGGCACGGTCGGCGGACGTCTTGTTGGCGCCGAGGTTCAGGCCGACGGGGACACTGCGCGCGGTGTGCGACAGGCGGGCGGCGATCGCCTCCGCGCCGTCGTTGTTGAAGCCGAACCGGTTGATGACCGCGCGATCCTCCGTCAGCCGGAAAAGGCGCGGCCGGTCGTTGCCGGGCTGTGGCAGCGGCGTCGCCGCGCCGACCTCGACAAAGCCGAATCCGGCGCGGCTGAGCGGCGTCACGGCCTCGGCATTCTTGTCATAGCCGGCGGCAAGACCGACGGGGTTCGGCAGATCAAGTCCGGCGAGGCGGGTGGCGAGTCGCGGGCTGGTGAAGGCGCCCGGAAGCGGGACGAGACCGGCCGAGAGGGCGCGGATCGACAGGCCGTGCGCGCGCTCGGGATCAAGGCGGTGAAGCGCGCAGAGGCCGGCGCGTTCGACCAGGTTCAAAGCATGCCCTCGGGGAAGATGTGGCCCGTCGCACCCAGCGGCAGGGACTTGTCCCACACCACTTCGGCAAGCGTGAGCGGCCGATAGAGATGCGGAAATAGCGCGCCGGCGCGCGAAGGCTCCCATTTCAGCTCGGGTCCCAGACGCGCGGTGTCGAAGGCGACGAGCACGAGGTCGCTTTCCTCGGCAAAGTGCTTTTCTGCAGTTTCAGCGACCTGCGCGGCGGTCGAAAAATGGATGAAGCCGTCGACGAGGTCGATCGGTGCGCCGCGCGTTTCCCCTGCGGCGCGGAAGGCGTCCCATTCGGAGCGCCGGAAGATCTTGAAGACCAGCATTGCGCTCTCTTGCCTGCTTGGCCTCGTCCGGTCAATCCCGTGTCTGTGCGCGCCGGCACGGATGTTGACCCGAGGTTCGCCGCAATGCCTTTGACTCACCGCGGGCAAGGCCGCAGTCTTGGGACAGAACAGTCCATCGGGAGATTCCACAATGACGATCCGTGCAACCCGTATCGCTGCAATGCTGTCTACGGCGAGTGTTTTTACCGCCGCTGCCATGGCGCCCGCCGCTGCCGAGACGGTGAAACTCACGATCCTTGGCGTCGGCGACGCCTACAATTTCGCCGAGGAAGACGGGCGCGGCGGTTTTGCCCGGCTGAACGCCGTCGCGCGGGCAGAACGGGAGGCCAACCCGAACACGCTTTACGTCTTCGACGGCGACATGCTGTCACCCTCGCTCCTGTCGGGCTTCGACAAGGGTCAGAACACGATCGACCTGACCAACCTCGTGCCCTTCGACATCGCCGTGCCCGGCAACCACGAATTCGACTTCGGGCCAGAGAACTTCATCGAGAAGATGAACGCCTCGAACTATCCCTGGGCCGCGATCAACATCACCAATGCCGACGGCTCACCGGTCGAGGGGCTGGGCGGGGTCATGGTGAAGGAAGTGGGCGGCCTCAAGGTCGCGCTTATCCCGGTGGCACAGGACACCTCGCCGGAAGTGTCGTCGACCGGCGATCTGAAATTCCTGCCCACGGTCGAGACCGCTGTGGCGGCAGCGCGGCAGGCACGCGATGACGGCGCCGACATCGTCGTCGGCGTCGTGCAGACCGACATGTCGAACGACCGAGAGCTGATCCGCAGCCATGTCTTCGATGTCATCATGTCGGGCGACGACCATTCCTATGCCACCGCCTATGACGGCGTGACCGCCTATGTGGAAACGTCGATCGACGGCCAGTTCCTGTCGCCTGTCGACCTGATGGTCGAGATCGGGGCCGACAAGGACGGCAACCGGACGATCGACTGGGTGCCGATGTTCCGCTTCATTGACACGGCGATGGTCGAACCTGACCCTGAAAGCCAGGCCATGGTGGACGCCTTCACCGCCCAGCTCGACGAGAGCCTGAATGTCGAGATCGGCGCGACCGACACGATGCTCGATTCCCGGCGGAACGTGATCCGGGCGGAGGAATCGGCGATGGGTAACGTCATCGCTGACGCGATGCGCGCTGCTACGGGGGCGGATATCGCACTGACCAACGGCGGCGGCATCCGGGGTGACCGGACCTATGACCCGGGCACTGTCCTCACCCGTCGCGACATCCTGACGGAACTGCCGTTCGGCAACGTCACCGTGGTGACGGAGCTGCCCGGCTCGCAGATCCTTGCCGCGCTTGAGAACGGCGTCAGCCAGGTCGAGAACGGCGCCGGGCGTTTCCCGCATGTGTCGGGCATGACCTTCGCGTTCGACCCGTCCGCGCCCGCAGGATCGCGGGTATCGGAGGTGATGGTCGGCGATGCCCCGCTGGGCCTCGATACGGTCTACAGCCTTGCCACCAACGACTACATGCTGGGTGGCGGGGACGGCTATTCGGCGCTGGGTGGCGGCCGCGTGGTGATCAATGCCGGCAACGGCAACCTGATGGCCAACGATGTTGCTGCCTATATTGCCGCCGCCGGCGGTGTGAAGGCGGGCGTCGAGGGCCGCATCAAGAACCTCGGCGCGAATTGATGCCCGGCCCGGCGCGGCGGGTGGGCCGCGGCGCCGGGCCTTGTATTGTTGGCGGATTTGGGGCATAGAACGCGTGCGACGTTACCTCTTTCGACCACTGTCTCCGTCATCGGCCTCAGTTATTCGATAGCGACTGACAACGCCGGGCCGCTGCATCCTGTGGGCGGCATACAAAGGAGATATCACGATGGCTACGGGCTCCGTGAAGTGGTTCAACGCAACCAAAGGCTTCGGCTTCATCGCGCCGGACGGCGGCAAGAAGGACGTGTTCGTCCACATTTCCGCTCTTGAGCGCGCGGGTATCCGCGATCTGGCCGACGGTCAGAAAGTGACCTTCGACATCGAAGCTGGCCGCGACGGCCGGGAATCGGCGACGAACCTCGCGCTCGCGTAAGTTCGGTACGTTCCGGAATTCCGGAAGGGCGGGGCGCAGGCTCCGCCCTTTCTCTTTGTGCGGTCGGCGATGGGAACCGCGCTGCCGCCTTGCGGTCAGGCGGCGGGCAGGGCGCGCGCTTCCGCGAAGGACAGAAGCCGGCGGCTCGTTTCGTCCCACAGGTGCAGCCGCGCGCAAGCGAAGCTCTCCAGCAGCGTCAAGCGCTGGGCGTTGGCCAGGGCGGCGTGATCGCGCAGAACCTCCGGCAGCCGGTAGAACGGGATGCGGGCATAAAGGTGATGGACATGGTGGATACCGATATTGCCGCTGAACCAGCGCAGTACCGGTGGAAGGATGTAGTTCGAGCTTCCGTTCAGTGCGGCGTCGTGAAGCTGCCATTCGTCGCCGTTGTCCCAATGGGTTTCCTCGAACTGGTGCTGCACGAAGAAAAGCCAGACCCCGGCCGAGGCCGCGACAACGACGGTCGGCAGCACGACCAGAGCAAGAAGTTTCCAGCCGCCGAACCAAAGCAGCCCGCCGCCGATCGCGGCCAGCGCGGCGTTTGTGCCCATGGCGCTGGTCCAGTATTCGCCACCGGCGCGCATCAGCCCGACCGGTAGGCGGTTCTGGAACACGAAGATGTAGATCGGCCCGATGAAGAACAGCGTGAGAGGATGGCGGTAGAGCCGATAGCGGATCCGGCCGAACAGCGACAGCGCGCGGTATTCCGCAACCGTCAGGGTCACGATGTCACCGATGCCCCGCTTGTCGAGGTTTCCGGCGCCCGCGTGATGGATCGCGTGGGTGCGTCGCCAGACGTCGTAGGGCGTCAGCGTCAGAACACCGATCGCCCGCCCGACCCAGTCCGAAAGCGTGCGGTTCTTGAAATAGCTGCCATGGCCGCAATCGTGCTGGATGACAAACAGCCGGACCAGGAAGCCGGCGTTCAGAACCGCGAGCGCAAGGGCCACAAGGCTGCTATACGGCAATATCCACCAAGCCAGGGCGAAGATTGCGAGGAACGGCACTAGGGTCACGACAAGCTCGAACACGCTGCGGAGCGCGTCGGGATCGCGATAGGCGGCGAGAATCCGGACCCAGTCCTTCGGGTCGGTCTCGGCGGCGGTCATCGGAGGTATTTCGTTCATTCCGGCGGCATCAGGTCCAACATGGGATCGCCGGTCCGGCCGAACCCCGCGCCGCAGCAGCGAACACCCAAAAGTCGCCCCCTGTGCGGTGGGCCGTCGTGTCTACAGCAATCCCCGTCCGTCTAGTACGGGATTGGTCGCGTGTCGAGTGGCAAGCCGTTCGAATCCAACGGTATCGACCCGATGTTGCGGCGTTGCGCCTTTGCTTTCCGCATGCGGAGCGATGACCGGCGGCGGTGACTATGGTAGCATGCGGTATTTTCAACCGAAGATTGCGCATGAGGATTTCAGCATGCCCACAAAACTCCGCCTTGCGACCTTCAATATCGAGAACCTCTTCACCCGCCATGATTTCAATGCCTTCCTGCGCGGCCCTGACAGCCGAGAGGCGCACTACCTCGCCCCTGCCGTGCAGTTCTACGCGAACTACGGCGATGGCGATCTGAGCGGTTTCGACGCGTTCCGCAGGCTTGTCGAAACCTCGGCCGTGGTCATGGACGACGACAAGCGCCAGCACACGGCGCTGGCCATCGCCGCGCTCGACGCCGATGTCGTCTGCTTACAGGAAGTCGACAGCCACCTTGCCCTGCGGAGGTTTCTGGACGCCTACTTCGCAAAGCTGGGCGAAGAACCCTACCGCCATGTCGTTCTGCACGAAGGCAATGATCCGCGCGGGATCGATGTCGCCGTCATGGCCCATGCGGACTGGCCGATCTACACCCGCTCCCATGCCGATCTGACGCCGGCGTGGCTTGACAATGAACCGACGGGGGTGGCGCTTCTCGACGCGTTCCCGGCTGCCAAGACGCAGGCGGGGCGCATGCGCGGGCAACGCATCCTCCGCCGCGACTGCCTTGAGGTGCAGCTGTCCAAGGCGCCGGTCACGCTGTTCAACTGTCACTTTAAGTCGATGAGCGGCGGCCGCGAGGCGAGCATCGGGATGCGGCAACTGGAGGCGATCACGGTGCGGGAGATCATCACCCGCCGCTTCGACGATCCCGCTGCGGCCCTGTGGTGCGTGACTGGCGATCTCAACGACTATCGGCGTGTCATCAAGGTTCGCAAGCGCCGGGATGATGACGGCCGGTGGGTCGAGGATGTCGATGTCCCGGACGAATCCGGTGTCGACCCGCTTCTTGCCGACGGGTTCGGCATCAACCTTCTCGACCTCGTGGCCGAGGACAATCGCTGGACGCATTTCTATGCGGGCGAGCGGCACAAGACACAGCTCGACTATCTGATCGCCTCGCCCGCCCTTGCCGCGAAGGTCCGGGGCGTGCCGGAGATCGTCCGCCGCGGCATGCCGCACCGGGTGCTCAACTGCGAAGACCTCCCGCGCTATCCGCGCGTCGGATGGGATCGGCCGAAAGCGTCTGACCACTGCCCGGTGGTGGTGGAGTTCAGCATATGAGTCGGCCGACGTTCTAAGCGCGGATGCCCGAGAACCGCTTCTGCCAGTCCTCGCGCTCCTCGTCGGCGATCTTGGCGAAGAGAACTTCCGGCGTTTCGAACGCATGGCCCGGTTTCAGGGCCGTCAGCGCCTCTGACAGAGGGCCGGGCCAGGACTTGTCCGTGCAGTTCACCGCCTTCAGCATCGCCGCCGAGGAGTCCGGTATGAACGGCTCGCTCAGGATCGCGTAAAGGCGGACCAGGTTGAGGCCGAGCCGCACCATCGCCGCGGCCCGGTCGGGGTCTTCCTTGAACACCGTCCAGGGTGCAGCGGATTGCAGGTATTCGTTGCCGGCGACCCAGATCGCGCGAAGCTCTGTCGCGGCCTTCCGGATCTCCATCGCCTCCATATGGCCTTCGTAGGCACGGGTGCGGCCTTCGAGTTCCTCGATCAGCGCCTGCGCGCGGTCATCGCTTTCGCCGCCCGCCGGAACTGCCTCGCCGTATTTCGAGCGGCAGAACTTGGTGATGCGGCTGACGAAATTGCCCAGCACATCGGCAAGGTCCTTGTTCACGGATTGCTGGAAATTCTCCCAGGTGAATTCGCTGTCGGCGTTTTCGGGCGCGTGCGACAGCAGCCACCAGCGCCAGTAGTCGGCCGGCAGGAGCGAAAGCGCGTCGTCCATGAACACGCCGCGACCCTGGCTCGTGGAGAACTGGCCGCCATCGTAGTTGAGGTAGTTGAAGCTCTTGATGTAGTCGACCCGCTTCCACGGCTCGCGCGACCCCATGATCGTCGCAGGGAACGAGAGTGTGTGGAACGGTACGTTGTCCTTGCCCATGAACTGGACGTAGCGGACATCGTCCGCGCCCTTGTCGGTGCGCCACCAGCGTTCCCAGTCGGCCTCGGCCTTGCCGTTCGCGTCGGCCCATTCGGCGGTCGCCCCGATATACTCGATGGGTGCGTCGAACCAGACGTAGAAGACCTTTCCGTCCATTCCGGTCCAGGGTGCGCCTTCGAACTGTGCCGGCACCCCCCAGGACAGGTCCCGGGTGATGCCGCGATCCTGCAACCCGTCGCCGTCATGAAGCCACTTCTTAGCGATCGAGGTCGTCAGGATCGGCCAGCCGGCCTGGCCGTCGATCCAGGCGTCGATCTCACCCCTCAGGGATTTCTGCTTCAGATACAGATGCTTGGTCTCGCGCACTTCCAGTTCGGTCGAGCCGGAGATAGCCGAGCGGGGATTGATCAGGTCGGTCGGATCAAGCTGCTTGGTGCAGTTCTCGCACTGGTCGCCCCGGGCGCGATCATAGCCGCAATTGGGGCAGGTGCCTTCGATATAGCGGTCGGGCAGGAAGCGGTTGTCGGCGATCGAGAACACCTGCGATTCTGCCACGTCCTCGATGAACCCGTTCTCGGCAAGCTTCACGGCGAAGTGCTGCGTCAACGCGTGGTTGCGGGCCGAGGAAGACCGGCCGTAGTGGTCGAACGACAGCCGGAAACCCTTGGCGAGTTCGGCCTGCACGTCATGCATCCGGGCGCAGTATACATCCACCGGCTCGCCGGTCTTGGCGGCGGCGAGTTCGGCCGGCGTGCCGTGTTCGTCGGTGGCGCAGATGAACATGACCTCGTGGCCGCGTGACCGGCAGTAGCGGGCGTAGAGGTCAGCCGGGAGCTGGGAGCCGACGAGATTGCCGAGATGCTTGATGCCGTTGATATAGGGCAGGGCCGAGGTGATCAGAATCCTGGACATGCGCGCGCCTTTTCGTATCGTTCCGGCGCCGATTTAACGGCTTCGCGGCGCAAGGGCCAGAGGGTTCAGTCCTCGTCGCGGGCGCGGCCGAAGAGGCGGCCGACAAGGAACGACGTGCGCGGCGTATAGACATAGGTCGTGCGGACCTCCGGCACCGGGCGCACGCGCGTCCGGACCAGACCGAAGACCAGCAGCCCGGCGTGGGTCAGCGCGATGAAGCCGAACATCGCTGCCGGCCCGAAGACCTCGATCAGTGCCGAGGCCACGAGCGGCGAGGCGATTGCTCCGACCGCGTAGAGGAACATCAGCGCGGCCGAAAGCTCCACCCGCTCGGAAGCGTCGGCGAAGTCATGGGCATGGGCGGCGGAGACGGAGTAGATCGGTATCGTGGCCATGCCAAAGACGGCGGCGCCGGCGAAGACGCTTGCCGTGCCCATGCCGGACAGCGCGATCGTCGTGCCGCAGGACAGCGTGGCGGCGACCGACAGCCCGATCAGGACGTGGCGGCGGTCGTACTTGTCGGCCAGCCAGCCGAGCGGGAATTGCACGACCGCGCCGCCGATGACATAGGCGGCGAGAAAGAGCGCGATCATGTCCGCCGACAGGCCGACCTCTATCCCGTAGACCGGCCCGACCATGCGGAAAGCCGCACCGGTGATGCCGGAGACGACCACGCCGACAGCCGCCAGGGGTGAGCGCGCCCAGGCGAGAAGCGGCCGCAGGCGCGGGGCGTCCGGCGTCTCGGGCTGTTCGGCGCGGCTGACGATGATCGGCAGAAGTGCTGCGCAGCAGAGGATCGCAAGCAGGTTGTAGGAGAAATACGCCGCCGGGCTGAGAATGCCGATCACGAGCTGGGCGCCGAGCGATCCCATGATGTCGACGACGCGGTAAAGGCCCATCGCTCGTCCGCGCGTCTCGTTCGTCACCTTGGCCTGAAGCCAGGCTTCGATGACCGTATAGGCGCCCGCGACGCAGAGGCCCGACAGCACCCGCAGCCCGGCCCAGGCCCAGGGATTGACCACCATCATGTGGGCGATCAGTCCGATCGTGCCGGCGGCGGTGAATGCTGCAAAGGCGCGCGAATGGCCGACCGTGCCCATCAGGCGGGGCGCCCACCAGCAGCCGATGAAGAAGCCGAAGAAGTGGGACGAGCCCAGGACACCGATCTCGGACTTGGAAAACCCCAGCGCAACGCCCGACAGCGCGTCGAGCGGCGCGACCCCGCCGGTGCCGAGCTGGAGGAAGATGACCGAAAGGAACAGGGCAGCGAAGGAGATAAGCAGGCGCATCGTCGGTCGGGGTCGGTTATTTGGTTGCCACCATGGTCACTTTGCGCGCACTTTGACAGCGCAAAATGGCCCCTTGGCGACACCTGTCGGTGGTATGCGGGTTGCGGCTAGCCCCGGAGCATCCGGCGCAGGGTGCCATCGCGCGCGCCGATGGCGCGTTTCAATGCGCCTGCGACGTGAAGAAGAATGACCGCCAGGAAGCCCCAGGCGAGCCCGCGATGCAGCAAGGCCAGCGCATCCTCCACCGCCGGCGAGGCGGGTGCGATCGCGGGCAGCGTAAGCCGCCCGAAGATCACCACGTCCAGTCCGGACGCCGATGCGCGCGCCCAGCCGCTGACCGGCACGCCCAGCATAAGCGCGTAGAGCGCGCGGTGGGCCGCACGGGCCAGCGTCATCTGCCATTCCGGCGGCCCCGGCAAGGGGCCGGGCGGCGGGGCGATCCCGTGCCAGACAATGCGTGCCATCGCGAGGGCGAGCAGGACGGCCCCAATCGTCTTGTGCAGCCCGAAAAGCCAGAGATTGCCAAGGCCGACCTCCATCCGTGCGACATAGGCGCCAAGCGCGAAGGTGCCGAGAATGCCGAATGCCATGACCCAGTGAAGGACCCGCGTCGGCAGCCCGAACCCGGCGCGGGGCGCAGCCATCTCAGGCTACCTGCGCGATCCGGGCGACGATCCTGATCCGGACCTCGTCACCGACGAGGTCGGACCAGCCGGTCGCGCCGAAATCGCTGCGCCGAAGCGCGCCGGTCAGGTGGATCGTCAGCCGCGACAGGTCGCCCGGATCGGTCCCGGCCTGACGGTATATCGCGGCGTGCAGTGTCGCCGGGCGGGTCACGCCGCGGATGGTGAGCAGCCCGTCGATGCCGGCCTCGTCGCCTTCGCGGCGGACGGCCCGGCTTTCGAATGTCACGCTTGGATAGGTCGCGGCGTCGAGAACCCGTGGCCCTTTCAGCGCCTGCGCCGCGAAGGGGAAGCTTGCGCGCGCCGCGGTCGCGTCGAGCGCCACGCTGACACTGGATGCGGCAAGGTTCCGGAAGTCGATGGCAAGGTCGGCGCGGATCACGGGCATTGATCCGGTGATCTTGTCGGGGCCGAAGTCGGTTTCGAATCCGACGGTCGACTGGGTGGTGTCGAGGCTGTAGTGCCGCGCCGCTGCGATGGCCGGCGCGGTGCAAAGGACACCTGCCGCGGCCGACAGTGTGGTCAGGAAGGTTCGGCGGCGCATGACGACTCGCTGGCGGGGACGGGCGCGCTTGGATGTGGGCCGAAGTATAGTCGCTACCCCGTCTCCGGGCCATCATTTCCGCGTGAGGATGCAGCCTGCCCCGGCGCGATGTGATCCGCCGGTTTCATCCGCGCAAGAGTAAAGTCGGGGCTGTCCGCGCGGGCAGAGATGATCCAGCTCTGCGGCGGGTCGGCGCGGGCGCGCAGACGGTCGAGCTGCCAGCGGGTTTCGCGATGTGTGTGGCCCGGGGCGAGGTGCCAGCGGGTCTCGACCCCGGGCGCGCCGCCCCGGCCCGGGGTCAGCATCAGCCCGGTGGGCGTCACGGCTCCTTCCTCTGCCCCGGTCTCGGCGGCAAGCTGCAGGCGGCGGACGGGGGTCAGGTGCGGCGGTTCGGGAAGTTCGGCGACGACCAGCGCCGCCGCGCCACCGCGCAGGCTTTCCTCGAAACACCACAACAGGTCCTCGGGCCGGCGCGGGGTGACGAAGATGATCCGGCCGGGTTCGAGGAACGAAAGCACGCCCTCGGGGAAAAGCCGTTCCGGCAGCCAGCCGGGACGGAGCCAGAGAACCGTCCCTTCCGTTCCCCGCTTTTCCATTCCCCGTGCCGCCATCAGCGCCAGCGTGCGCCGCGCCGGGCCGCAGAATTCGTGCACGCGCCCCCGCGCGAGCGCGAGCGCACCAAGGAAGGGCAGCGCCGTGCGGGGCCGGCGCTGATGGCGGGAGATCAGCCGGGCGAGGTCCTGAGTCGTCATGACCGCAGGATAGTATGTTCTATTTTTGTTCTCAATATCGCGCCTTGGAATATACCGGACGCCGGGGCGGCGCCCGCCGGGGTGCGCCGCTTGACGCCGGACATGCCGCCGGGCCAAGGTCGCGCCGCAGAGGACGGAGGGTGGCCATGCGACAAATCAGGCTCGGTGCGACGGATCTCGGGGTGTCGGCGATCTGCCTCGGGACAATGACCTGGGGCACCCAGACGCCGGAGGATGGGGCCCATGACCAGATCGACCTTGCCGCCGAGCGCGGGGTCAATTTCATGGATACCGCCGAGATGTATCCGGTCAACCCGATCCGGAAGGAGACGGTCGGGCGGACCGAGGAGATCATCGGCAACTGGATCGCAAAGGGCGGACGGCGTGACGACTGGGTGATCGCCACCAAGATCGCGGGCGAGGGCGGCCTTGCGCGCGACAAGGACGAGGTGATCGACGGCCCCACGATCCGAAAGGCGCTGGAGGCCTCGCTTCGCCGTCTGCGCACGGACCATGTCGACCTATACCAGTTCCACTGGCCCAATCGCGGCAGCTACATGTTCCGCCAGAACTGGGCCTACGACCCTTCGAAGCAGGACCGCGCGGCGGTCATCGCCAATATGGAGGATTGCCTCGCCACGCTTTCCGCGCTCGTTGCCGAAGGCAAGATACGGCATTGGGGGCTGTCAAATGAAAGCGCCTGGGGGATGGCGCAGTGGCTCCGCCTTGCCGATCAGGGCGCGGGGCCGCGTCCGGCCTCGATCCAGAACGAATATTCCCTGCTCTGCCGGCTCTACGATACCGACCTTGCCGAGCTTGGCCACAACGAGGCCGTCACGCTTCTGGCTTTCTCCCCGGCAGGCGCGGGGCTTCTGAGCGGGAAATACGCAGGCGATGTGATCCCCGCCGGGTCGCGGCGGGAGCAAAACCCCAATCTCGGCGGTCGGATCACGCCCCGCGTCTGGGAGGCGGTATCAGCCTATCTCGGGATTGCGGCGCGGGCCGGTCTCGACCCTGTCCAGATGGCACTGGCCTGGACGCTGACCCGGCCGTTCCCCATCGTGCCGATCGCCGGCGCGACGACATGCGGCCAGTTGGAAAACGCGCTTGTTGCCGCCGATCTGACGTTGGGTGAGGATGTGCTGGCCGAGATCGCGGCAGCCCACAAGGCCCATCCGATGCCCTACTGACGCGCTTCGGCCGGGCGGCGGAGGGCAGAGGCTGTCATGCCGAAGCGGGCGCGAAACGCGCGGGCGAACGCGACCTGACCGGAAAACCCGGCCCTGAATGCGATTTCACCGAGCGGGAGCCGGGTATCGGTGATCATCCGGCGTGCCTCATCAAGCCTCAGGTCGCGGAAGAACCGGCCGGGGCTGGTTCCGAGGCGTTCGGCGAACAGCATCTCCAACCGGCGCTGCGACAGGCCGACACGCTGCGCGATGGCGGCGACCGGCACCGGGTCCTCTATCGCGGCTTCCATCAGTGCGATTGCCTGGCCGAGCGCGGGGTCGCCCCGTGCAAGGCGGGCTGCCGATACCGCCTGTTGCGGGACCGTCGCGGCATGGACGGGCTCGTATAGAAATGCGCCCGCAACGCGAAGCGCAAGTTCGGCGCCGCCGCGCGCGCGGATCAGTTCCAGCATCATGTCGAGGCAGGGCGCCGCGCCGCCGGTCGTCACGAAGGGGCCGGAGATCACATAGCGGTCCTGTCGCACGTCGATTGCCAGAAAACGGTCGGCAAAGCTTTCGAGGTCTTCCCAATGCACCGTCGCCGCCCGCCTGTCGAGAAGCCCGGCCAGCGCAAGAAACCACGGCCCGCCGTCGATGCCAATCATCGCGCGCAGCCGGGGCGCGAGGCGGCGCAACCGGGCCAGCAGGGCAGGTGTCGCCTGTTCCATCAGTCGGAAGCCCGCGACAACCATCAGAATATCGGCGTCGATCCGGTCGGTGATCGGCGCGGTTTCGATCCCGAACCCGGCGGTCAGGGGCACGGTTCCGCCCGTCGCCGAGTAGTAACGCCAGGAAAACAGCGCCTGTCCGGCACGCCGGTTGGCGGCGCGCATCGGATCGACCGCTGCGGCAAGCGACAATGCGTTGGTGTCGGCGAGGACCAGCACCGCAACGGTCAGCGGCGTGGTATCCGGGGCGAAGATCGGCTTTGCGGTTTTCATCAAGAGATTTCGTATTCTGCAAAGTCGTGGCGCGCAAGCGGCGCTTGCGTGCAGGCGCGCTCTCGGCGAGTGTGGCGCGGCCCGATTGATCCAGCGGAGACGAGAATGCCCCTGCGCATGCCTGCCTTTCCATCCCTTGCCGCGATCCTCCTCGCGCTGGCGGTCGCGGGTTGCGCAACGGGACCGAAAGGCCCGGAGGCACCGGGCATGTCCTCGGCGGCTCTGTTCGACGTCGCCCGCTTCGCCGATGTCTGGCACGTTGCCGCGGTGCTGGGCTCCGACCGCGCCTGCGGCCCGCTGGCTGAGACTTGGACCGTTACCGGGCGGGACCGCTACCGCGTGACCGGAACGGCCTGCGGCCCGACCGGGGCGCGCGCCTTCGTGACCGAGGCGCGGGTGACCGGCCCCGGTCGCATCACCCGACCGATGGGCGCGGGCGAGGAGGTGCTCTGGGTGCTGTGGGTCGATGCCGACTACCGCGTGGCGGTGATCGGGACGCCGTCGCGCAGTTTCGCGCGCGTCCTTTCGCGCACTCCGGAACCGCGCCCGGACCTGATGCAGGCCGCGCGCGATGTGCTGCGGTTCAACGGCTACGATCCGGCGGGGTTGCGGCCGCTCTGACCGGCCTGCCGGCACAATGCGCAGGAACCGGGTCGATCACGCCAGCTCCTGACGGTTCTATAGCGTCCGAATGACGAGGACGCCTCATGACCCAGACCGCTATCGCATTGATCCTGTTCCTGTTTCCGCTGGCCTACAGCCCCGGGCCGGGCAACCTGTTTTTCGCTGCCAACGGTGCGCGGTTCGGTTTCCGGTCGACACTTCCGGCAAGCGCCGGGTATCACATCGCCACCTGGATCGTGACCGCGGGGATCGGCCTTGGCCTCATCGCCGCGATGGACGGGATTCCGGCACTCTTCGGCGCGCTGAAGATCGCCGGATCGGCCTATGTGCTCTGGATCGCATGGCGGTTGTTCCGGTCGGGCACGCATGAAGGCGCTGCGGACGCGCGGCCGGCCAGTTTCACCGACGGCGCCGTTCTCTTACTGCTCAATCCCAAGGCCTATGTCATCATTGCGCTGATGTTTACCCAGTTCCTTGCGCCGTCCGATGCCGGCCGGTTGCTGCCGGTCCTGTTCATCACGACGATTTTTACCCTCAACAACCTCGTTGCGTTCTCGGTCTGGACCTATGTGGGTGACCGTCTCGCGGCGATGTTCGCGGTGCCGGAAAGGGCGCGGATGCTCAATGTGGTGTTCGGCGCGCTCCTAGCCGGGGTCGGCGTCTGGATGGCGTTTTCCTGAACCTGCACACGCGGGTTTTCAGCGCGCAACCTCGGCTTCCATCTCGTCGAGCAGGCGCGGGAAATCGCGGGCGCCGAAATCGGCCTCGCGCACGAGCCAGTCGAAATGCGAGGCGAAGCTCGTGACCCGGGCTGAATCGCGGAATGCGATGTAGTGCCGGCCAAGGTAGAGCACCGCGAGAAGCGGCCCGAAGATCGTGACCGGCGCCGAAAACACCCGCCGCGCGTCGAAGACGTAGATGCGGAGTGCGGGGTAGAGCTGATCGTACAGGTCCATCAGCCGCGCGATCTGTTCCTTGCGAACCTCGTCCGGCAGGCCGCGATAATAGCCCTCCGCCCGCGCGAAGGCTTCGAGTTCGTGGCGCGGCAGCGCAATCTCGTAGTCGGAGCCGGAGCGCGCCATCAGGTTCAGCCGGTCTTCTGACGCGCCGATCGCCTGGTTCACGGTCCGGCCGAGTTGCGGCTGGTATTCCCAGTGCAGCATCGCGCGGGTTTTGAGCATGTCCGGCAACGTCGCCGGGACGTGGCGGATCTTGTAGCCTGCCGCCTCCCGGTGCCATGCGAAGATCGTTTCGTCGACCAAAGCGCGCGGCGCTTCAGTCATCGTCATCGACGTGGCGAGCAGATCGGCAAGGCGTTCGGGCCGCTCCGTCAGTCCCAGAAGCCAATCCGCCGACACGCCAAGCGCCGCGGCGCATTCCGCGACGACCTGTGCGTTCGGGAGCCGGGCACCCTGACCCGTCAGAAGCTGCGAAACGGTCGAACGATCAACCCCCACGAGGCGGGCAAGTCCGCTCTGGGTTTCCGACTTTTCCGTCATCGCCTGGCTCAGGCGTTCACGAAACAGGTTCGCGCGGTCTCGTTTGTCGATCTTTACTCGCATAGCGTTAATAAAATCACATTTGATTAGAAATGTTAATCATATTCGGAATTCGCAAGTTCCGACCGCCGGACTAGCCAGAAAGGAGGGGAAAGGTATGTGAATGGAAACCGGCAGAAGGACTGTTCTGAAAGCGATCGTGTGGCATGTGCTCGGGCTGGCGATGATGGCCCTTGTCGGCTTCGCGATGACAGGCTCGGCGGCGC
>JAUIFH010000004.1 GCA_030429495.1 Alphaproteobacteria bacterium
GCGCGTCGCCGGGGCCGCGCCCTCTGTTGCGCATGTTGTATCCGTGTTGCTGTCAGTCATCTGTCTACTCCCGTTCTATCCGGAAATAGCGCTCAGATCTGTCTCAGAAAACCGTGCCCCAACCCAGCTTTCTGCGCATTGCTGTCGTTGGTGCAGAGCGCAGCATCAGGTAATATGGGCTCAATCCGGACCAACGCTGTATTCGGATGTACAGAAAAAAGCCGCGCGGATCGTCACCGCGCGGCGTTCCTATTTAGTCTGCCGTGAGGGTCAGAGGCCCAGCGCGGCCTTGACCTGCTGAAGCGCAGCCCCGAGCAGTTCGGGGCTGTCCTTCGCGGCATCGACGGTAGCCTTCAGCGTGGCCTTCGTCGCATCGTCGAGCGAGGAGCCGTCGATCGCGCCGTTGACGGCGTCGGCGTCGAAGTTCGCCGGGTCGAAGAGGTCGGCGACGGCACCGGCGGCATCGGAGGCCGCCTCGGTCGCGGCGTCGGCAGCGCCTTCGACTGCTTCGGCAGCGGCGTCAGCGGCGCCCTCAACCGCTTCGGCGGCCTCGGCAGCAGCAGCTTCGGCCTCGGCGGCAGCCGCAGCGGCGGCAGCTTCGGCCTCTGCTGCCGCGGCAGCGGCGGCTTCTTCGGCGGCCTTGGCTTCTTCGGCAGCCTTCGCGGCGGCTTCTTCCTCGGCGGCCTTGGCCGCAGCGGCAGCCTCTTCGGCGGCCTTCATCGCGGCGGCCTCTTCGGCGGCCTGCTGCGCGGAGCTGTAGTACCAGTAGCCGCCACCAGCCAGCACGACGAGCAGCGCGGCAATGAGAATATTCTTGTTCATGTCTCGGTCCTTATTGGTTCGAAGGCACGTCGGGTGCGCCGCCGCTATGACAGAAAGCCCGCGTAGAGGGAAGCGGTTGCACACAAAGCCCCGGAATCCGGCTTGAATCAGCCATTGCGGAAGACTAGTTTGCGCCCCACCTGATCCCGGCCACCACGAGAAGGAGTGCCACCATAGCCCGCAGACCGCACAACGCCCCGCCGCAACGCGATACGGGACCCCGCGTCAATGACCGCATCCGCGCCCCGGAGATTCGCCTGATCGGCGCCGAAGGCGAGAATATCGGTGTCGTGACCCCCGCCCGCGCCATGGCGCTTGCCGAGGAGGTCGGGCTCGACCTCGTCGAGATTTCTCCGAATGCGGAGCCGCCGGTCTGCAAGATCATGGATTTCGGCAAGTTCAAATACGAACAGCAGAAGAAAGAGGCCGAGGCGCGCAAGAAGCAGAAGATCATCGAGATCAAGGAAATCAAGTTCCGCCCCGGAACCGATACTCACGACTACGATGTCAAGATGCGCTCGGTGAAGAAGTTCCTCGAAGAGGGCGACAAGGTGAAGGTCACGCTGCGCTTCCGCGGCCGCGAGATGGCGCACCAGGAACTCGGTCTCGACCTGCTCAAGAGGGTCGCCGCCGATGTCGAGGAAATCGGCAAGATCGAGAACATGCCGAAGCTCGAAGGCCGCCAGATGGTGATGATGATCGGCCCGAAATAGGCCGGTCGCATCCGAGGTTGCAGGCCCTCCCGGCGCGGAGGGCCTTTTCATTCCGGACCGGACACATGCTTTCCTACCAGCATATCTACCACGCCGGAAATCTCGCCGATGTCCACAAGCACGCGCTTCTTGCGTGGATGCTCGACTACCTGACGGCGAAGGACAAGCCGCTCTCCTATCTCGAAACCCATTCCGGGCGCGGGCTTTACGCGCTGGATGCCGCCGAGGCGGTCAAGACCGGAGAGGCCGTGGCCGGCATCGGCCGGGCGGAGGCGCTGTTTGCGCCCAACCATCCCTATCGCCGCGTCCTTGGATCGGTGCGCGCACACTATGGCGCGCAGGCCTATCCCGGCTCACCGCTTGTCGCGGCGATGTCGCTTCGGCCCGGTGACAGGATCGCGCTGGCCGAGTTGCATCCGCGCGAATTCGCGGAACTGGCGCAGGTGATGACACTCTATGGTGCCGATTGCCGGCAGGAAGACGGTCCGGCCTTCGCGCTGGCCCGCACCCCGCCAGAGCCGCGCCGCGGGCTGATGCTAATCGACCCGAGCTATGAGGTGAAGGCCGACTACGCCACCCTGCCCGCACTGATCACGAAACTGCACGCCAAGTGGAATGTCGGCGTGATCGCGCTCTGGTATCCGATCCTGCGGACGCAGGCGCACCTGCCGATGCTCTCCGCGCTGGAGGCGGCGGGGCTGCCGAAGGCGCTGCGTCACGAGGTGCAGTTCGCGCCGGCACGCGACGGCCACGGCATGACCGGCTCCGGCCTCTTCATCGTCAACGCGCCCTTCGGGACCGAGGCAGAGGCTGCGCGGCTTTCCGACCTGTTCCGCGCCTTCGCGTCCTGACGCCGCTCAGCGCTGCGCGCGGCGTTCGCGCGGCTGCGGCCTGATCAGGATTTCCTTCAAAAGCCCGCCCACGCCCATTGCAGCGATGTCGTCATCCGTGACCGCAAGACCGCAGGCCAACCGCTCCAGAACCCAGTCCGCGCCGTTCAGCGCCGGCGATCGCGCACAGCCCGGCAGTCCGATGACCGGGCGGTCGCCAAGCCTTCCGTGAAACAAGAGGTTTCCCGGATCGACCGGCATTCCGAACCGCACCACCGTTCCACCCGCCCGCCGCACGGCTTCAGGCGCCACGTCATGCAGGTCGGAGGTCGCCGCGCCGGTCAGGATCAGCGCCATATCGCCAGCGACCGAGCCAAGCGCCGTGGCCACCGCCGCGACATCATGGGGAACCGTCACCACCTCGGCCAGCTCCATGCCCAGCGCCCGCAGGCGCGCGGCAACCGCGTTCCGGCCCTTTTCGGCCAGTTTGGCGCCCCCGGGCTCGGTCAGGATCAACCCCGCCGACCGCAGCGCAACGGGCCGCACCCGAACCGCCCCCCGTGCCACCCGGCAGGCGTCGTCGAGCGCATCACCGGCAACCGCGTACGTTATGACCTTGACGGTGCCGACAAGCGTCCCCGCCCCCACCCGCGTGAAGGGCGCAAGCACGGCGAGCGTCAGCGCCGGGTCGATGCGGTTCAGCGCGTGGATCGCGGCGGTGTTGATTTCGGCGATCCCCGGCCCGACCGCGTTCAGATTGACGCGTCCGGCATGGGGGGCGGACAGTTTCAGCCCCGCCGCGACCGGATCGGGAACCAGTGCCGCGGCAAGCCGCGCCGCGGCCGCATCTTCGCCAATATCGCCGGGGTCGAGCCGTGCAACGGTCACTTCGGCGCGCCCCTCGGCGGCAAGAACCGCGATATCCGCCGGCGTCAGAACCCGCCCCTTGCCCAGCTTGCGCCCGCCCGTGACCACCGAATGCGCGAGCACCGCACCGGCGGCCTCGGCAACCGGAACCGGCCCGAACCTCATGCCCCCCGCCTCAGGACCTCGGTGATCTGCGCCATGATGGAAACAGCGATCTCTCCGGGCGACTTCGCGCCGATATCGGCACCAACCGGCGCATGGATGCGGCCGATCTGCTCATCCGGGAACCCCGCCTCCCGCAGCCGTGCCACCCGTTTGGCATGGGTCCGCGTGGAGCCGAGGCAGCCGAGATAAAACACTTCCGACCCGAGCGCGGTGCGGATCGCGGGGTCGTCGAGTTTCGGATCGTGGGTCAGCGTCACGACCGCCGTGCGCGCGTCAAGGCCGGCGGCGGCAAGCGCCTCGTCCGGCCAGTCGTGGCTGATCGCATGCCCCGGAAACCGCTCAGACGAGGCGAAAGCCTCGCGCGGATCGACAAGAAGCGGGTCGTAGCCACAGGCCCGCGCCATCGGCAGAAGCGCCTGCGCGATGTGGACGGCGCCCACTACGATCATGCGGAGCGGCGGGTTGTGGATCGCCACGAACTCCGCCCCTTCGACACCGGACTTGTCGGTGCGGAACCGATCCGCGAGCGCGCCGCCTTTCGGGGCCAGCCGCCGCGCCCGGGTGTCAAGGTCGACCACATAGGCGACCGGCACCCTGCCGGCGCGAGCGGCGACAATTTCGGCCAGAATGGCCTCGGGCAGTTGCGGGCCGACAGGCTCCACGAGGACGCGGATCGTTCCGCCGCAGGCGAGTCCCACGGCGAACGCCTCCTCATCGCTGACGCCGTAGGTCAGCACGCGTGACATGCCGTCGGCGAGCGCCTCGCGCGCTTCCTCGACGACGGCGCCCTCGACACAGCCGCCCGAGACGGACCCCATCATCTCGCCCGCTCCGGACACGGCAAGCTGGCTTCCGACCGGACGCGGTGCGGATCCCCATGTCTCGATCACCGTCGCGATTGCCGCGCCTCGACCGGCGCGATGCCAGCCAAGCGCGATTTCGGGAATGCTGTCGTGGTCTGCGCGGTCCATGAGTGATACCCCCGCCGCCAATATGGGCGGCCCGGGAAGCGTCCGCCAGTGGCAATTGGTCGGAGACCGGAGCGCGCCTCAGTCCGGCGCGCGGCGGATGCGAAGCTGGAAACAGTTGTTGCGGGATGACCGAACGTCGACAAAAGCCACGCGCGGATCTGCCAGCAGGGTTTCGGCATAGGCTTCCGCTTCGCCTCTCGGCACCACGCGGCCGGTGCCGTAGAGAATGCGGTGATCCGGCGTGTAGCCCTTGAGCAGATAGTCCGCGCTCGACGTCATCACAGGCGGCACGCTGTCCCCCCGCCAGGGCGCGCAATCCTCGGCGCAAAGGAAGATCGGGCCGGTTTCGGCATAGGGTTGCAGCGCCGGAAAGGGCCGGTGGGCAAGGATCAGCATCCCTGCCCCTTCGGCCACGAAATCAAGACAGTGGCGGCAGGGGTTGCCGGTCCCCTCCGCCGTCACATGCTCTGCCGGCTGGCCGTAGGCGTCCGGCCCGCCCGCGCGGACGGCCCGGACCCAGCCAGTGTCTATCGGTTCGAAAAACAACGTCACGGTTCGCCTCCTTCGTCTTTCACACGAAGGAATGCCGCGCGCCCTGCTGGGGCGCGACCCGTTTCATGCGCAAAGGCGGGATCAGTTCGCCGCCTGCCGCAGAAGCTCCGTGATCCGCCGCACGCTGGCACGCCGGTTGGCGCGCTCCGCCTCCTCGGTCTGCACCTTCAGGAAGCCTTCGCCGTAGCCCTGAACCACCATATTCTCGGGCGGCACGGCGAAATACTCGGTCAGCGCAAGTGCCACCGATTCCGCCCGCCTGTCCGAGAGCGCGAGGTTATAGGCCGCAGAGCCAACCGCATCGGTATGCCCCTCGATCAGGAACACCTCGCGCGGGTCCTCGTCGACATAGCTGCGGATCAGCCGGCCCAGCCGCGAGAGCGAGCGTGCCTGATCCGGCCGGATCGCCGCCGATCCCGTCTCGAACGTGATCGCGTCGAGGTCGATGACCGGAACGAGCGCCCGAACCTCCGCGATGTCGCGCACCTGGGCGAGCGAGAAGCGCCGGTCGAAGGCAGCCTGCCGCGCTAGGGCCGCGCGCAGCGCCTCCTCGTCGGCATCGGCTGAGAAGGCGGGCTGCGGCGCCGGTTGCGGCAGTTCGGCAAGATCGACGGGTTCGGCGGCGACCGTGTCGTCGATCAGCAGGGTTTCAGTCCCGTCCACGGCGACGTGCGCGCGGCGCAGGACGCGATATTCCGCGTCCCGGATCGTCACGATCTGCGAGCCGTCCGCCCGCGTCACCGTCGTCCGGGTCGAGCCGTCGGCGAAGGTCTCTGTCCGCACAGTCGAACCCGGCTGACGCAAGAGCGCGTTGTCGTCCTTGATGATCTGGTAGGACCCGTCGTCCCGTGTCACCACCACGCGGTCACCCGAATTCAGTTCCACCTTGCGGTTGTTCGACAAAAGCGCACCGACGGCCACCGCGCCGAGGCCGAGGAGGATCGCCTTTTCGCCCTTCGACAGCCCGCCATCGTCGCGCGAAGCGGCGTTCTGGCTGGCGGAGGCGGTTTCGTTGACCTTGTTCGCGAAGTCTTCGTCGGACGACCGCGCGGTTTCCTCGGTCACGACCTCTTCCGTGACCATCGCTTCGGCCTCTGCCTCTGCGGTGATGTCCGTGGCGGCAGCAACCGGCGCTTCGCCGGACGCTGCGTCGGGCTGTACCGGCAGTTCGGGCACGGGTTCCGCAGCGGCGGCGTCCGTTTCGGCGGCGCCGTTGGCGTCGGCCGCGTCTCCGGCAGCGGGCGCATCGGTCGCCGTCGCCTCGGGTTCTGCCGCAGGCTCTTCCGGCGCGGCGGCTTCTTCGGCGGCAAGCGCCTCGGCGAGCGCTGCCTCGTCCGTGGCAGCCGCATCGGTGGCATCGGCCCCGGCGGTTTCGCCGGCGTCCGGAGCGGGTTCTGCCTCCGCTTCGGCCGTGTAAGCCGGCGCCGGTTCCGACTCGACCGTTTCGGGCAGAGCAGTTGTTTCTTCCGGAACCGTTTCTTCCGGGGCGGCTTGTTCGGGGGCCACTTCTTCGGGGACGGCCTCCACCACCTCGGGCGCGGCCTCTGCGCTCTCCGTGGCTTCCGGCACGGTGGCGGTTTCAGCCATCGCGGCCTTCTCGGCCTCCGCCTGCGCGCGCATCGTGGCGAGCACCCCGACCATCTCCGGCTTCAGGCTGGCAGTGACGCCGTCAGCGCAGGGAAGCGCAGCGCCGTCGGCGCAGATCATTGCATCCTTCGGCACGGCCATGACCGCCGCGGCGCAGGGCAGGTCCGCGCCGTCCTCGCAAACCATGTCCGCCACGGGAAGTTCCGGCACGCCGGAGGCGCAGGGCACGGCGCTGCCATCCGCGCACATCGTCGCCGGCAGACCGCCGGCCTCCTGTGCCCGGACCGGCAGTGGCAAGGCAAGCGACATGCCGGTGATGAGCGCGGTGGTGGTGTTCCAGGTGCGGCGCATGGTCCAATCTCCCACTAGTTACGGTTTCAAGGGGGATTAATGCACATCGGAGCGGCCCGGTTCCCATCACGGAGCGGCGAGCGGCGGGCAACCGGCGTCTATCCGCCGATCACCCGCATCAGGCGGGCCTTCTCGCCGCTGTCGCCCGATGCGCTCACCACCGCGCCGAGCGCCTCGAGCGAGGCGACGGAATGGCCGGCGCGGAAACTGTCGACATGCGGGAGCATCGCGACGATGCCACGTGCCTTCGGCACGAAACCGTCCCAGCGCAGCAGCGGATTGACCCAGATCAGCCGGCGCACGGAAAGGTGCAACCTTTCCATCTCGCGCGCAAGCGACAGTTCCGGATCACGGTCGAGCCCGTCGGTGATCAGGAGCACGACCGCCCCCTGCCCCGTCACCCGCCGCGACCAGTCGCGGTTGAAGGCATGCAGGCACGCGCCGATCCGGGTGCCGCCTTCCCAGTCCTGCGCCTCCGCGCCCGCGGCGGCAAGCGCGGCGTCGACATCGCGGCGCGACAGATGGCGGGTGATGTTGGTCAGACGGGTGCCGAAGGTGAAGGCGTGGACCTTTGCCCAGCCCGCGCCCTTCTGGTTGGCAACGGCATGGACAAAATGCAGGACCATGCGGCTGTACTGCGACATCGAACCGGAGATGTCGCACAGAACGACAAGATTGGGCCAGCGCCGGCGGCGGTTGCGGGTGGCGAATTCGTGGACTTCACCGCCCCGGCGCGCCGCCGCGCGCATCGTCCGCCGCCAATCCGCGAGCGGGCCGAACGGGTCGGACCGCGTGCGGCGCGACGCCAGCGGCTCCACCGGTAGGCGCAGCCGAGCGATCATCCGCTTCGCGGCGGCGATCTCATCGGTCGACATCTGCTCGAAATCGAGCGTGCGGAGCCGTTCCTCGGCCGAGATGGTCGCGCGCGCATCGGCGACGATCTCGACCTCTTCGCCGGTTGTCTCCGCCCGGGGGGGCGCGGGCCGGTCGGCGCCGTCAAGCAGCGCCTCGGCCGCGCGCTTCTCGGCCGGGGCCGCGCCACGCTCTTCCTGAACGCCGTGGATCGCGGGCAGCATTAGGCTCATCATATGCTCGATGTAGCGAGGATCGCGCCAGTAGAGCCGGAAGATCTGCGCGAATACCGCCTGCTCCTCCGGGCGCGAGACGAAGCTCGCGTGCAGGACCCAGTAGAAATCACGCCGCTCGGTGAAACCGACCGCCTCGACGGCGCGGATCGCGTCGATGACCCGGCCCGGCCCGATCTTCAGCCCGGCCTTGCGCAGCGCCCGGGCGAAGTGGGCGATGTTGGCGGCCAGCTTGCCGTCATCGGGAAGATCGAGGGGAAGCGCCTCAGCCATCCGGTGCCGCGCGGGGGCCCTGCCCCCGCACCCCCGAGGTATTTCCGGCAAGATGAAGGGACTCGACGGGCATCACTCGGGCGCGCGTTCGGCGCGCACCTCGTCCAGAAGCTTCCGCGCCGGGGAGCCCGCGATCTTCTGGATGTCGTCCTGGTATTTAAGGATCGCGCCAAGCGTGTCGGCGATAACCTCAGGCGAGAGCGCGATCACATCGAGCGCGAGCAGGCATTTGGCCCAGTCGATCGTCTCGGCGACGCCGGGCTTCTTGAACAGGTCCTCGCGCCGGAGCTTCTGGACGAAGGCCACGACCTCGCGCGAGAGCGTCTCTGACGCTTCTGGCGCCCGCGCCGCGATGATCTCCATCTCGCGGTCGAAATTCGGATAGTCGACCCAATGGTAAAGGCAGCGCCGTTTCAACGCGTCGTGAACCTCGCGCGTTCGGTTCGAGGTGAGGATGACGATCGGCGGCTCGGCCGCGCTGATCGTGCCGAGTTCCGGAATCGTGACCTGAAAGTCCGACAGCGCTTCAAGAAGGAAGGCCTCGAAAGGCTCATCCGTGCGGTCGAGCTCGTCGATGAGAAGGACCGGCGCGCCGCCCGGCTGCGGGCGCATCGCGGCAAGAAGCGGGCGTTCGATCAGGTAGTCCTCGGTGAAAAGCTCCGCCCTGAGCGCATCGCGGTCGGCGCCACCTGCCGCTTCCGCGGTGCGGATCGCGATCATCTGGGCCGCAAAATTCCAGTCGTAGACCGCAGATGCCGCATCAAGGCCCTCGTAGCATTGCAGCCGGATGAGACGGCGCCCGAGTCCCGATGCGATCGCCTTTGCAATCTCGGTCTTGCCGACGCCCGCCTCGCCTTCGAGAAAGAGCGGCCGGCGCAGTCGAAGGCCCAGATAGACGACGGTTGCGAGCGAGCGCCCGCAGACATAGCCCTCTCCGGCAAGCATCTCTTCGACGGCGTCGATCGTGGCGGGGATGGCGGTCACGTCAGGCTCCTGTCAGGCTGGGGTCATGCTGGTGGGGCCGGGCGGCAGGGTCAAGAGGCGTTGCCGCGCCGGCCCATGCGACTTAAGGCCAATACGATGCGCCCTGACCGAGCCCGCCCGAGAACCCTGGCCGCCGCCCTCGCGGGCACCGGCATCTTCCTTGCCGCGGGGTGGCCGCTGCCGCTTCTCCTCGGGCCGATGCTTGGTTGTCTTGTCTCCGCCGTCTGCGGGCTGAGGCTGCGCGACATGGGGGCGGCGGGCGCCTTCATGCGCTCCTATCTCGGGGTCGCGATCGGCTCTACCGTCACGCCGGCGCTGATCGCCGGGCTGCCTGCGCACGGACTGTCCATCGCGCTGGTGCCGCTCTACGTCGTCGTGATCGGCGCGATCGGCTATCCGTTCTTCCGCAAGGTGATGGGCTTCGACCCGCCCACGGCCTTCTACTCCGCGATGCCCGGCGGATTGCAGGACATGCTGATCTTCGGCGAGGAGGCCGGCGGCGACGTGCGCGCGATGAGCCTCGTCCACGCGACCCGCGTCCTCGTCATCGTCACGCTCGCACCGTTCCTGATGACCGCGATCTGGGGCGCCGACCTCACGCGTCCGCCGGGCCAGTTCCTCAGCGACCTGCCCGCGTCCGAGACCGTCATCATGCTGATCGCCGGGCCGGTCGGCTGGAAGATCGCGGAGCGGGTGCGCCTTTTCGGCGCGTCGATCCTCGGGCCGCTCATCCTGACCGCGGCGCTGAGCCTCGCCGGGGTGATCGAGCACCGGCCCGCTGCAGAACTGATCTGGGCCGCGCAATTCTTCATCGGCATCTCGGTCGGCGCGAAGTATTCCGGGATCACGGCACGCGAACTGCGCGTCGATGTCGGCGCGGGCCTTGCCTTCGCGGCGCTCCTCGCGCTGGTCTCGACGGGGTTCATCGCGGTCGTGGCGCAGGTCTCGACCGCGCCCTTCGTCGACGTTCTGCTTGCCTTCCTGCCCGGAGGCCAGGCCGAGATGGCCATCATCGCCATCGTGGCGGGGGCCGATGTCGGCTTTGTCGTCGCCCACCACCTCGTCCGCATCTTCTTCGTGATCCTTGTCGCCCCGCTCGTCGGCATTCACATCGGGGACAAGCGCGACCATTGACAGCGCCACGCGCGCGTGGCTGGCTCGGCGCGATCCGCAACACGGGAGTCGATCATGCCCCTCGACCTGTGGCTGGCCTTTGTCGCCGCCTCCACCGTTCTTCTCCTCATTCCGGGGCCGACGGTTCTTCTGGTGATGAGCTATGCGCTGACACAAGGGCGCAGGGTCGCGGTCGCCACGGCGGCGGGGGTCGCGCTTGGCGACTTCATCGCGATGACGGCATCGCTTGCCGGGCTTGGGGCGCTGATCCTGGCCTCTGCCACGCTTTTCAACGTCCTGAAATGGATCGGTGCCGTCTATCTCATCTGGCTTGGCGTCAAGCTTCTGAGAAGTTCCCCGGCGCCCCATGAGGGCCTCGGCGCATCAGGCACGCTGCCCGCGCGCGGGGTCTTCGGCCATGCCGCGGCGGTGACCGCACTCAACCCCAAATCCATCGCCTTCTTCATCGCCTTCGTGCCGCAGTTCCTGCGGCCGGACACGGCACTGGCGCCGCAATTCGCGATCCTGATCGCGACGTTCGTATCGCTGGCGGCAATCAACGCGCTGGCCTATGCACTGCTCGCCGACCGGATGCGCGCGCGGATTCGCCGGCCCGGAACGCTTCTCTGGCTTAACCGCGCCGGCGGTTCGGCGCTGATCGGGATGGGGGTGCTGACGGCGGCGCTGCGGCGGGCCTGAGCGCACGTGGACCTTCTCTCCCCCCTCGCCCACAAGGGTTTCGCGCGGCTCTTCGCGGCGCAGGTGACCGCGCTGCTCGGAACGGGCCTTCTGACCATCGCGCTGGCGCTTCTGGCCTACGATCTTGCCGGGGCGCGGGGCGGGCTCGTGCTCGGCTACGCGCTGGCGTTGAAGATGGTGGCCTATGTCACGCTTGCGCCGCTGGCGAACGCGATCCTCGGCGGCCTGCCCCGGCGCGGACTTCTGGTGACGCTCGACCTGATCCGGGCCGCCGTCGCGCTGTGCCTGCCCTTCGTATCGGAAGTCTGGCAGATTTACGCGCTGATCTTCGTCCTGCAGGCGGCCTCTGCCGCCTTCACGCCGACATTTCAGGCGACGATCCCCGATATCCTGCCCGATGAGCACACCTATACCCGCGCGTTGTCTCTGTCCCGGCTCGCCCTCGATATCGAGAACCTCGCAAGCCCCGCGCTGGCCGTGCTGCTCCTTGCGGTCGTTCCCGCGACGGGGCTCTTTTTCGGAACCGCCCTCGGCTTTCTCGGCTCGGCCGCGCTGGTGGCCTGGGCAAGCCCCCCACGCCCGGCGGAGCGGCCGCCGGCAAGCACCTGGCAGCGCACCCTGTCGGGGGTCCGGCTCTATCTTGCGACGCCGCGGCTGCGCGGTCTTCTGGCGCTCAACCTCGCGGCGGCGGCGGGTGGGGCGATGGTGATCGTCAATACCGCCGTGATCGTGGCGGAGCTCTTCGGACGCGGCAAGGCGGAGGTGGCGCTGGCGACGGGGGCCTTCGGGCTCGGCTCCATGGCGGCGGCCCTCGCCCTGCCCCGGCTTCTCGACCATGTGCCGGACCGGCCGATCATGCTGGCCGGGGCCGGAGGTCTCGCCGTCTCGCTCGTTTTCGGGTCCATCATCCTCGCGCTCGCGCCGGCCTTCGGGGCGGAATTCTGGCCTGCCTACCTTATCTGGATGGCGGTGACCGGACTGCTTTACTCGGCGATCCTGACACCCACCGGGAGGCTCCTGCGCCGCTCGGCCGACGCGGCGGGGCGTCCGGCCCTCTTCGCCGCGCAGTTCGCGCTGTCGCATGGCTGCTGGCTTGTCGCCTATCCGCTGGCCGGGACGCTGGGCGCGTGGGCCGGGATGACGACGACGGCTGTCCTGCTCGGGCTGCTGGCCGCTGGCGCGACGCTCGCCGCCCGCCAGCTTTGGCCGCGCGCATCATCGGACCCGGCCTGACCGTCCGGTTTGCGCGCCGGCAGAGACGTGCTAACCATCGGCAGAGACGAGCATGTCAGACAATCGCAGGCCCATGCCCGACAGGACGCCACGCAAGATATCCGACGGCGAGACTGGCGTTCTCGCCATCCTCACCGTCAGGAATGAGGGTGCGTTTCTCATCGACTGGCTCGCCCACCATCGGGCAGCCGGCTTCACCGATTTCCTCGTCTTCTCGAACGATTGCGACGATGGCACCGACCGAATGCTCGACCGGCTTCAGGACATGGGATGGCTGACTCATGTCCGCAATGACGGTCCGCACGACAAGGGCCCGCAATGGAGCGCGCTGAAGGCGGCGGACCGGCACCCCGCAAGGGCACAGGCCGGCTGGGTGCTGGTGCTTGATATCGACGAGTTTGTGAACATCCATGTCGGCGACCGCACCGTTGGCGCGCTTCTGGAAGCGCTGCCGGAAGCGACGGCGATCCCGCTTACTTGGCGGCTGTTCGGTAATGCCGGCATCCGCGCCTATTATGACCGCCCCGTGCCCGAACAATTCATCCGCGCAGCGCCTGCCGTCATGGGATGGCCGTGGCGCGCGGCGATGTTCAAGACGCTATTTCGCAACGACGGCAGCTACGGCAAGCTTGGCGTCCATCGCCCGCGCCAGCCGGACCGCGCACGTATGGCCGGGCAGCGCTGGTTCGACGGCTCCGGCCGCGCGTTGCCACCAGCCTTTCACACGCGGCGGATCTTCTCCGACTACGGACGTGACAACTATACGCTCGCGCAGCTTAACCACTATCCTCTCGGCGCGATGGAAAGCTATGTCGTGAAATGCAACCGCGGCCGTGCCAACCGCGAGACCTCCGCCTTCGACATGTCCTATTGGGTCGAGCGCAATTTCGATTCGGTCGAGGACCATTCCATTGCGGCACTCTCGCCACGCTCTTCCCCGCTGCGCGAAGCTTTGCGCGCGGACGAACGGCTTGGCCCGCTCCACCAGGCCGCAGTTTCCTGGAGAAAAGAGCGTTTTCAGTCACTTATGGCGGAAGAGCCATATAGGGCACTCTACGGCCGACTGCTCATGACACCAGCCAGTCGCGTGCTGTCAGCGGACGAGCATCACTTTCTCGCGACTCACGCCGCCCGGGGGGCCGCAACCTCATCGCCAGAAACAGAGGCCGGCAGTCAAGTCGATTGACGGATTTGCGGGAAACAGTTTTCTAAATAATTTGTAATAAAAACAACGACCTCACGAATAGGCCACTTGCACATTTCCGACTTCGCGCCGCAGAATCAGGCACAGATGCACATGGGTGTGGTGTCGAATGCACGGTAACGGTACGAGCCAGCGCGGCCCGTCCTCTTCTGTTATGCAGAATTGGTTCAACAGGGTTCGGCGATCGGGCAAGGTTAAGGGTAGTTTCAGAAGGCTGGGCGCGGATCATGCCGCGATCTTCAACAATGCCAGCCCGACCCTGCTTGTGACGTTCGAGACGGTGGCTGAAATTGGGGAAGACCCTTCTGCGGCTTCATCCCTCGGCGGGCGCGTTGCGCGCGACCGGGGCTGGTCGCATTTGTGCATCATCGCCGGGACGGAGACCTGGTATCGCGCGCCCGAAGTCTATGCGTTCTTCGACCATCTGGTGGACCGCGACTTCTTCGACGAATTCGAACGGGTCGTGTTCTACGGCGCCGGCATGGGCGGATACGCGGCGGCGGCCTTTTCGGTCGCGGCGCCGGGCGCAACGGTGGTCCTGGTGCAGCCGCAGGCAACGCTCGACCCGCATGTGGCGGGCTGGGATCCGCGCTTCGCGGAATCGCGCCGGCTCTGCTTCACCGACCGCTACGGCTTCGCGCCCGACATGATCGATGCCGCCTCTGCGGCGTTCGTGATCTTCGACCCGGAGCAGAACCTCGACGCGATGCATGCGGCCCTTTTCGCGCGAAAGCACGTCACGCTACTGCCCTGCCGCAACCTCGGGCGCAATGTCGCCCGGGCACTGTCCGAGATGCAGATCCTGCCGTCGGTCCTTTCGGCCGCCAGCACCAACAGCCTTGACGCCAAGCTGTTCCACATCTTCTACCGAACGCGGCGCAATTACCGGCCCTATCTGGACAACCTGCTTGCGCGGCTCGACTCCGATGGTCGCGTCTACCTCGCGGCACTTCTCTGCCGGAATGTCGCTTCGCGGCTCAATCTGCCAGAGTACCATGCCCGCGCGGAACGGCTCGAATCCGACCTCGCAGCATCCGGGCAAAGACTGCCGGTCGCCGCGCGGCGCTGACCCTGCCGCCGTCAGCAACGGTAGGCGACGGCGTGAATCTCATAGACATCGGCGCCGGGGGTGACCTGGTCGAACACGACCGTATTGGCCCCGGCCGCCTGCGCATCGGCGAGGATCTTGTTGCGCGCGTAGCGCAACCCCTGCTCGGCGAGCGGGCCATAGACGCCGGGCGTCATCCGGAAATCCGCGATGTAGCTGCATTGGGCAACCTCGGCCGCCGTCGCCTCCCGAATACCGCTGACACGTTTGAAGCCCGGATCCTGCGTACAGGCCGCCAGGGATGCGGCCGTGAGGATCGGAAATAGGAGTTTCATTCACTCGCCTGCTCGTTCCAAGCGCCTTGCTGCGCCCCTGCCGCCGATCCTGCGCCGACCGGACCGCCGACGCAAGCCGCAGGCCGCAAACGCGGCCGGATCGGCGGAAAGCGCCCGCCGCCCCCGGAAAACCGTATCAGCTGCGCGAAACCGCGCGCCGGTAAAGGTGCCAGGTCGCGTGACCGAGAACCGGAATGACCACAGCAAGCCCCAAAAGCATCGGAAGCGATCCGAGAACAAGCGCAGCAGCCACGAAAAGCCCCCAGGCCGCGACCGTCACGGGGCTCTTCCGCGCAACGCGGAGCGAGGTGATCACCGCGACAGGAAGCCCGACCGGGCGGTCGATCAGCAGCGGGAAAGAGACCACGCTGCTCGCGAGCACGGCAAGCGCGAAGAGGAAGCCGACCGGAATGCCCAGCGCGATCATCGCCCAGCCCGGCCCGGTGGTCAGAACCGCAGCGAAGAAGTCCGAGGCGGAGGCCGGAACCTCAGGCCCCATCGTCATCAGAAACACGCCATAGGCTGTCAGAATCCACAGGAAGAAGACGAAGAAATGCGCAACCGCAAGGACGAAGATCGCGCCGAAGCGCGGTGAGGCAAGCACGGCGAAGCCAGTGGCCCAGTTGGCGGGTTTGCCCGCCTCGCGCTGCCGGCTCATCTCGTAAAGCCCGACCGCCGCGGCCGGGCCGATCAACGCAAAGCCCGAGATCAGGGGAAAAACGAGCGGCAGCAGGCTGCGGTTGAAGGCGGCCCAGATCAGGCAGGCGCCGATCACCGGATAGAGCAGACAAGCCGCGACCACATCGGTCCTGAGCGCCATGAAATCGTCGAGGCCGAGCCTCAGCGCCGCGCGAAGATCGGCGGTGCCGATGCGCCGCACCTCGGGCGGCGCGGCGTCGGTTCCACCCAGTTCGCGCGCGACTTCACCGATGTCATGCCCTGCCCCGCCAAGGATGGCGGTTCCCCATGACAACGGATTCCCTATTGTCTTGACCATGGTTCTACCCCCGCTTTGCCATCAAAGGGCACCGCGCGCCACGCGGCCAGTCGGAGGGATTCGGGCGCGACGCACGTCTGGCCCCGATCACACCATCCTACCACGCCTTGCCCGATCACTGCGGACAATTCTCGGAGAGCGCGCGTGATCGCCCTGCCAGCGTCGAAATTTCTGCACAGGGCCCCGCCCGGAGAGTGGAATTGCCCCGCGCGAGGGTGTAGGGCCAAGGCCATGACCAGCTCCATCACGCTCCGCCGCCCCGACGACATGCACCTGCACCTGCGCGACGGCGCGATGCTGAAGGCCGTCCTGCCGGAAACCGCCCGCCATTTCGCCCGCGCAATCATCATGCCGAACCTCGTGCCGCCGGTGGTGACGGCGCGTGACGCGACCGCCTACCGCGACCGGATCATGGCGGCGCTGCCGAAGGGCATGGCGTTCGAGCCGCTGATGACGCTCTACCTGACCGAGGCGACCGATCCGAAGGACGTCGCCGCCGCCCATGCCTCGGGCCTCGTGAAAGCGGTGAAACTCTACCCCGCCGGGGCCACCACCAACTCCCAGTCGGGGGTGAAGGACTTCGACAAGGTGCGCGCCGTTCTCGAGACGATGGCCGAGATAGGCCTGCCGCTCTGCGTCCACGGCGAGGTGACGGACCCCGATATCGACATCTTCGACCGCGAGGCGGTCTTCATCGACCGCGTG
Organism: Alphaproteobacteria bacterium; assembly: GCA_030429495.1. GTDB lineage: Bacteria > Pseudomonadota > Alphaproteobacteria > Rhodobacterales > Rhodobacteraceae > Albidovulum. The sequence continues at coordinate 16,535 of JAUIFH010000004.1, forward strand.
CTCGACCCCATCCGGCGGCGGACGCCCGGCCTCAGGGTCATCATGGAGCATGTGACGACGAAGGACGGCGTCGCCTATATCGGCGAGACCGAGAAGAACCTCGCCGGCACGATCACCACCCATCACCTGATCATCAACCGCAACCATATCCTCGCCGGTGGGATCAGGCCGCATTACTACTGTCTGCCCGTGGCCAAGCGCGAAACGCACCGGTTGGCCCTCCGCAAGGCGGCGACCGGCGGCGATGCGCGGTATTTCCTCGGCACCGATTCCGCGCCGCATCCCGATCACCTCAAGGAACATGCCTGCGGCTGCGCCGGCTGCTTCACCGCGACGAACACGATGGCGCTCCTCGCCCATGTGTTCGAGGAGGAAGGCGCGCTCGCGCGGCTCGAGGCCTTCACCTCGCTGAACGGCGCGGCTTTCTATGGACTGCCGCCGAACGAGGGCACCCTGACCCTGACGAAATCCGGCGCAGCCGCCGAATGGCCCGCCAAGATCACCGGCCCCGCCGGTCCCGTCACCGTTTTCGACCCGGGCTTCCCGGTCTACTGGCATGTGAACGACTGACCCTTTCATCTTGCCCGAAATACCTCCGCCGGAGGCTCCCGTCCGAGCAGCGGGCCGCTCCGCGGGATGTATTTAGAGCAAGATGAACGCAAGAAAGGACATGAGATGATCCCAAGCTCCTTCCCGCCGAAAGAGGAAATCGCCCGGCTGACCGCGCGCATGCTTCTCGAGATCAAGGCGGTGCATTTCAACGCGGCCGAGCCTTTCACGCTTGCCTCCGGCCTGCCTTCGCCGACCTATATCGACTGCCGCAAGCTCATCTCCTTCCCCCGCATCCGCTCGACACTGATGGACTTCCTCGCCGTCACGGTCATGCGCGAGGCGGGCTTCGAGGCCTTCGACAACATCGCGGGCGGCGAGACGGCGGGCATCCCCTTCGCCGCGATGGTGGCCGAGCGGCTGGCGCTGCCGATGACCTATGTGCGCAAGAAGCCCAAAGGCTACGGGCGCAACGCCCGGATCGAGGGCGCGATGAGCGAGGGCCAGCGCGTGCTGCTGGTCGAGGACCTTACCACCGACGGCGGCTCCAAACTCTCCTTCGTCGACGCGATCCGCGAGACCGGTGCGACCTGTGCCCACACGGCGGTGATCTTCTACTACGGCATCTTCCCGCAGACGGTCGAGACGCTTGGCGCCCATGGCGTGAACCTGCACCACCTCTGCACCTGGTGGGACGTGCTGGCTGAGGCGCGCGAATCGGGGGCCTTCGATTCCGTGACGCTTTCAGAGGTCGAAACCTTCCTGACTGCACCACGGGCGTGGCAGGACGCACGCGCCAAGAACTGACGTTACGTAAATGTGAGTGTGGGGCGGCGACGCCTTCCCGCACCGCCACCACCACATATTGACAAAATGACGCTGACGGCCGCAACATGCGACCCTGGCGCATTGTCCACAGGACATCCACAGCGATATACAATTTGCGCCGCCTTGCGCGATGGCGCATATCCCGTGGCCGAAACGGGGGACAGTGATGAACGACGTGGCGACCATTCGGGCGGTCAAGGACGCGCCCGAGACGGAAACGCTTCCGCACAATATCGAGGCCGAGCAGCAACTCCTTGGCGCGATCCTGACAAACAACGACATCTACGACCGCATCGCGGCGTTGGTGAAGGCGGATCATTTCTTCGAGCCGGTCCACCAGCGGATCTTCGAGATCGCGGTGGCGCGGATCCAGAAGAACGCGCTGGCCTCGCCGGTGACGCTCAAGGGCTATCTCGAGGAGGACGAAGGACTCGCCGCGCTTGGCGGACCCGCCTATCTCGCGCGGCTGGCCGGTGCCGCGATCTCGGCCTTCGCGGCGCGCGACTACGCGCAGATGATCTACGACCTCGCGGTCCGGCGCGAACTGATGCGGCTTGGCCAGGACATTACCGACCGCGCGCGGACCATCGAGGTCGACAACGACCCCAAGGAACAGATTACCGAGGCCGAGCAGCGGCTTTACACGCTGGCCGAACAGGGCACCGCCGAGAAGGGCTTCGTATCGTTCCTGAAGGCCACGACAGAGGCGGTGCAGACCGCGCTGGCCGCCTACCAGCGCGACGGGGCGCTGTCGGGGATCTCGACCGGCCTTGCCGATCTCGACAAGAAGCTGGGCGGCTTGCATCCCTCCGATCTTCTGATCCTCGCGGGTCGCCCGTCGATGGGGAAAACCTCGCTCGCGACCAACGTCGCGTTCAATATCGCCAAGGCCTACAAGCGCGGTCGTCGGCCCGACGGGTCCGAAGGCGCGGTGAATGGCGGCGTGGTCGGCTTCTTCTCGCTCGAAATGTCGTCCGAGCAGCTTGCTGCCCGGATTCTTTCCGAAGCCTCCGAAGTGCCGTCCGAGCAGATCCGCCGCGGCGACATGACCGAGAGCGAATTCCGCCGCTTCGTCGAGGCCGCCAAGGCATTGGAAACCTGCCCGCTCTACATCGACGACACGCCCGCCCTGCCGATTTCCCAGGTGGCCGCCCGCTGCCGGCGACTGAAACGGACCCACGGGCTCGACGTCGTCTTCGTCGACTATCTCCAGCTTCTGCGCGGTACCGGGAAGGGCGATAACCGGGTGCAGGAGATCGCAGAAATCTCCATGGGCCTCAAGGCCTTGGCGAAGGAGCTTAGCATCCCGGTCGTGGCGCTCTCGCAGCTTTCCCGCCAGGTCGAAAGCCGCGACGACAAGCGGCCGCAGCTCTCCGACCTCAGGGAATCCGGCTCGATCGAGCAGGACGCCGACGTCGTCATGTTCGTGTTCCGCGAGGAATACTACAAGGAACGCGAGAAGCCGGGCGATCATGACCTTGAGGGCATGGCCAAGTGGCAGGAGATCATGGAGCAGGTGCACGGCAAGGCCGAGGTCATCATCGGCAAGCAGCGCCACGGTCCGATCGGCACGGTCGAACTCAGCTTCGAGGGCCGCTTCACCCGCTTCGGCAACCTCGTCAAGCCATGGCAACAGGGCGGCGGCGACGGGTTCTGATCCGCGCTCCTTTGTGATTGGACAGGCGGGTCGACCCCTGCGACCCTTCCGGCCATGCGCCGCATGCTTCTCCTCCTCTTCTGCCTCGCTCTCCCCGCCCGCGCGGAAGAGGTGGATCTGGAGTTGCTTCTTCTCGTCGACGTTTCCCGCTCCATGTCGCCGGCAGAACTGGAACTGCAACGGCGCGGCTATGCCGAGGCGCTGCGAAGCGACAGTGTCGCGGCAGCGCTCGGCCGTGCGCTGACCGGCCGCATCGCGCTGGCCTATGTCGAATGGGCCGGTGAATTCCGACATACGGTCGTGCAGGACTGGACCCTGATCGAGGGGCGCGCCGATCTGAACGCCTTCGCTGCGGAACTTGAGCGGCGCAAGACCGTCACCCAAAGCCGGACCTCGATCTCCTCCGCCCTTCGCCACGGCGCCTTTCTCATCGGTTCGAACGGTTTCAACGGGCTGCGGCGCGTGATCGACATTTCCGGCGACGGGCCGAACAATCAGGGCGGCCTCGTGACCGAGGCGCGGGACGAGGTCGTGGGTGCCGGCATCGTCATCAACGGGCTGCCACTGATGACCCACGACGCCGGCGGTGCGGCCTGGCGTATCGACGACCTCGACCTCTACTACGCCGAATGCGTGATCGGCGGACCCGGCGCCTTCGTCGTTCCGGTCCGCGAATGGCCCGACTTCGCTGATGCGGTGACGCGTAAGCTGGTTCTGGAAATTGCCGGGGCCGAGCCTGAACGCCTGATCCGCGTGCAGGCCCGCGCGCCCTATGACTGCCGGATCGGCGAGAAGATATGGCAGCGCAACCGCCGCAACTTCGACATTCCCTGATGCAGATCGGGGCCGGGGCCAAACGGCCCTTGCCTCGTCCCGGCGCGCCTGCCAAAAGACCCGACATGGCTTGCGGAACCCTCACCATCGACCTTGACGCGATCCGCGCGAACTGGAGCGCGTTGGCGCATGCGTCGGGCGGCGCCGAGGCCGGGGCCGTGATCAAGGCCGACGCCTACGGGCTGGGGGCGGACACGGTTGGCAAAGCGCTCGTGTCAACGGGCGCGCGCAGGTTCTTCGTAGCCCTTGCCGAAGAGGGTGCGGCCCTTCGCGACGCGCTTGGTGAAGCGCCGGATATCTACATCTTTTCCGGCCATATGGCGGGCGATACCGCGATCCTGCGCGGAGCGAACCTCATCCCGCTTCTAAACTCCGCCGGACAACTCAGCCGCCATCGAGACGCGCTGCCCGGCCACCCGTTCGGCATCCAGCTTGACACCGGCATGAACCGGCTTGGTCTGGAGGAAGCCGACTGGCGGGCGATGGCGGCGGAAGTTCTGGCCGAAAAGCCGCAACTGATCATGTCGCACCTCGCCTGCGCGGACGAGCCGGACCACCCGATGAACGCGGCCCAGTTGGCCGCCTTCCGCCGCATGAGCGACGGAACCGGCGTGCCCCGTTCGTTGTCCGCCACCGGCGGCATCCTTCTTGGCCCCGACTTCCATTTCGACGTCACCCGCCCCGGCATCGGTCTTTACGGCGGCCTTCCCTTCGCCGAAGCGGCCCCTGTCGTGCGGCTTTCCCTTCCCGTCATCCAGACCCGCGACGTCGCGGCAGGCGAGACGGTAGGCTACGGAAACACCTGGACCGCCGCCGCGCCCGCCCGCATCGCGACGCTCGCCGCCGGCTACGCCGACGGGCTGATCCGCGCCATGACAGGCCGGGCGAAGATCTTCGCGGGCGACACGCTCTGCCCGCTCGCCGGCCGCGTGTCGATGGACATGATGGGCGTCGACGTGACCCATCTGGCGCAGGTGCCCGACGCCCTTGACATAATCTGCCCGCAGCAGGGGGTCGACGCGCTGGCGGAAGCGGCGGGGACTATCGGCTACGAAATCCTCACCTCGCTCGGCCATCGCTACCGGCGGACCTATATGGGCGCCGTATGAGCGTTCTGGCCCCTCTCGCGGCACTTGGCCGCGTCGTCCTCTCCGGTTTTGCAACGCTCGGCCGGATCGCGATCTTCGCGGGCGAGACGATCAGCCACCTTCTGCGCCCGCCCTTCTACCCGAAAGAGTTCCTTGCCGCCCTGATGCAGATCGGCTGGTTCAGCCTGCCGGTCGTCGGCATGACCGCGCTTTTCACCGGGGGGGCGCTCGCGCTCCAGATCTACGCTGGTGGCGCGCGGTTCTCGGCCGAGGCGGTCGTGCCCTCCATCGTCGCCATCGGCATGGTTCGGGAACTTGGGCCGGTCCTTGGCGGGCTGATGGTGGCGGCACGCGTGGCCTCCTCCATCGCTGCCGAGATCGGCACCATGAAGGTGACAGAGCAGATCGACGCCCTGACGACCTTGTCCACCAACCCAATGAAATACCTGACGGTTCCGCGCGTTCTGGCCGCTACGCTCGCGGTGCCTGTGCTGGTTGCCGTGGGCGACAGTATCGGGATTTTCGGCGGCTATCTGGTCGGCGTGAACCGGCTGGGCTTCAACCCCGCCACCTATCTCAAGAACACGCGCGAATTCCTTGAGGCATGGGACATCATCTCGGGCCTTTGGAAAGGGGCTGCCTTCGGGTTCATCGTGGCGCTGATGGGCTGTTACTACGGCATGAATTCCGGGCGCGGCGCGCAGGGCGTGGGCCGCGCCACCAAGGCGGCCGTCGTCGCAGCGTCGGTCCTGATCCTGGCCACGAACTACATCCTGACGGAGGTCTTCTTCTCCGCATGATCGAGCTTCAGGGCGTTCACAAGGCATTCGGCAAGAACCGCGTCCTGCGCGGCATCGACCTGACGATTCCGTCGGGCGAAAGTATGGTGATCATCGGCGGCTCCGGCACCGGAAAATCCGTTCTTCTCAAGTGCATCCTTGGCCTTGTTCATCCGGACAGCGGCACGATCCTGCTGGATGGCGAGGATGTGGAGACCGCAGCCCGCGACGCCTTCCTGGCCCGCTTCGGGATGCTCTTCCAGGGCGGCGCGCTTTTCGACAGCCTGCCGGTCTGGCAGAACGTCGCCTTCCGCCTTCTGCGCGGATCGCTGAAGCGCCCGAAGGCCGAGGCGCGCGAAATCGCAATCGAAAAGCTGCGTCGCGTGGGCCTGAAGCCCGAGACCGCAGACCTCCTTCCCGCCGAGCTTTCCGGCGGCATGCAGAAGCGCGTGGGCCTCGCCCGTGCCATCGCCGCAGACCCCGAAATCATCTTCTTCGACGAACCGACGACCGGCCTCGACCCGATCATGGCAGGCGTCATCAACGAGCTGATCCGCGAGATCGTGACCGAGATGGGGGCGACCGCGATGACGATCACGCACGACATGTCCTCGGTCCGCGCCATTGCCGACCGGGTCGCAATGCTGCATGACGGCGTCATCCAGTGGACAGGCCCGATCAAGGAAATGGACACCACAGCAGACCCTTACGTCCAGCAGTTCATCCACGGCCGCGCCGAGGGACCGATCGAGGCCGTACGCTGATCGCCGCCCGACGCATTTGACACCACTTCCACCCGGGACTACCCTTGAGGAACCGGACGACCGGGGGCTGGAGGTGTTAGATGACTTCCGCTCAAAGTGCTTTGCCTGCGTTCTATATCCTTGTCACCGTTTTCTGCGGCCCGCCGATCCTTGGCTTGCTGGCCTGTCTCAGGCGACTCCACTACACACGGCAGCGCGGCCGCAACGGAAACTGGTATCTCGCGGGGGTCGTCGCATCCGGCGCGGCGCTTCTGTTCAATGTAGGCGTTTGCATCGCCACAGCGCGCGGGATCACGACCGGAGGCGCGGAATTCGGGCCACCCCATGCCATGGCGCTTGCCCTGTCGTGGTTCAGCTTCTGGCTGTGGATCACGGTGCTGGTTATACGCTACCGCCGCCCCCGCCGCCCGCGCCGCCGGATATCCTGACAAGCGGGCTTTGCTCCGGCTCGGGCCTCCTGTATTCGGGGGCCATGTTGCGCGCCGCCAATCTCCTGCTTCTGGTCCTTTTCCCGCTGTCGTGGTTCGCCCCGCTTCTGCGTGCTGGCCTGCTGCCGTTCTTCGACCTCGATTCGATCTCGGTCGTGACAGGGCTTCAGGCCTTGTGGGAGAAGGACGTGATCCTCGCCCTTGCCGTCACGTTTCTGGCGATCTTCGCGCCCTACATGAAGACGATCGGGCTGGCCCTCGTGCAGTTCCGTCTGGCCTCGCCGCGCATTCTGGGCGTGCTGCACCTGCTTGGCAGGCTGGCCATGGCCGACATCTTCCTCATCGCGCTCTATATCGTCATTGCCAAAGGCGTCGGCGTCGGCAGGGTGGAAACCGCCTGGGGCCTTTACCTCTTCACCGCCTGCATCCTCGCGAGCCTTGCCATCTCCCATCTGACCGAGCGCGCACGTATGCCCGCCCGCGCCCGCTAGTGGCCGCTTGATCCGGACTGCGGCCTCGGGCACAAGACGGCATGGCAAAAGCAGCGGCACAGTCCTTTACCTGCACCTCCTGCGGCGCGGCACACGGCAAATGGGCCGGTCGCTGCGACGCCTGCGGCGCATGGAACTCCATCGTTGAGGAAGCACCGCTTTCGGCAGGACCCGCGACCAAGACGCTCGGGGCCGCGAAGGGCAAGCGGATCGCGCTGACGACACTCGCCACGGAAGAGACGCCCCCCGCCCGCGCCGCCTCCGGCATGGAGGAGCTTGACCGCGTGCTTGGCGGCGGCCTCGTTCCCGCCTCGGCGATCCTCGTCGGCGGCGATCCCGGCATCGGCAAATCCACCCTTCTTTTGCAGGCCGCTGCAAGCTTCGCGCGCGCTGGCCTGTCGTGCCTCTACATATCCGGCGAGGAAGCTTCGGCGCAGGTCCGGATGCGTGCCGGCCGGCTGGGCCTCGCGGATGCGCCGGTCTCGCTCGCCGCAGAGACCAACCTCCGCGACATCCTGACGACGCTCGATGCCGCGCGACCCGACCTTGTCATTATCGATTCGATCCAGACGATGTGGGCCGACCATGTCGAGGCCGCACCCGGATCGGTCAGCCAGGTCCGCGCCGCCGCGCATGAACTCGTGACCTTCGCCAAGAGGCGGGGCAGCGCCGTGATCCTCGTCGGCCACGTCACCAAAGAGGGACAGATCGCCGGCCCCCGCGTGGTGGAGCACATGGTCGATACCGTCCTTTACTTTGAGGGCGAGCGCGGCCACCAGTTCCGCATCCTGCGCGCGGTCAAGAACCGCTTTGGTCCAGCCGACGAGATCGGGGTCTTCGAGATGACCGGCGGCGGCCTTGCCGAGGTCGCGAATCCGTCTGCGCTATTTTTATCGGAACGTGGACAATCCAGCCCCGGATCGGCGGTTTTTGCAGGAATCGAGGGAACCCGCCCGGTTCTTACCGAAATTCAGGCACTTGTTGCACCCTCGCCACTCGGCACGCCGCGCCGAACCGTCGTCGGGCTCGATTCCGGCCGGCTTTCGACCATTCTCGCGGTGCTCGAGGCGCGCTGCGGAATCCCCTTTGCCGGGCTCGATGTCTTTCTAAACGTTGCCGGAGGGATGCGCGTAAGCGAACCCGCCGCCGATCTGGCCGTCGCCGCGGCCCTGCTCTCTGCGAGAGAAGACGTGGCGCTGCCTCCCGATATGGTTGTTTTCGGTGAAATCAGCCTGTCCGGCGCACTCCGCCCCGTCGGGCAAGCGGAAAACAGGTTGAAAGAAGCGCGAAAACTTGGTTTCTCACAGGCAGTCGCCCCTGATCGGTCCAAGATCGACGGCGATGACGGGATACGGGTACGAAAGATGCCCGATCTGGTGACGTTTGTCGGCGAGATGTTCGCGGCAGGCTGAGTGCAAGGAGCGAGGGCATGGAAGGTTTCACGATAGTCGACGCCATCGTGGCGGTGATTATTCTCGTCTCGGCGATCCTCGCCTACGGGCGCGGGTTGGTGCGGGAAGTCCTGGCCATCGCCGGCTGGGTCGCGGCGGCGGTGCTGGCCTTCATCTTCGCGCCACAGGCCGAACCGCTGATCCAGCAGATCCCGGTTCTGGACAAATTCCTCGGCGATAGCTGCGAATTGTCGATCATCGCGGCCTTCGCGGCGGTTTTCGCGCTGTCTCTGATCGTCATGTCGATCTTCACGCCGCTCTTTTCCTCGGCGATCCAGCGCTCCGCGCTCGGCTCGATCGACCAGGGCCTTGGCTTTCTGTTCGGTGTCCTGCGCGGCATCCTCCTCGTAGCGGTGGCCTTCGTGGTCTATGACCGGGTTCTGGTGAACTCGACCGTGCCCGTCGTGGACAAGTCGCGGTCGGCCGAGGTCTTCGCCTCGCTCCAGGACAGGCTGAACCAGGAGGTTCCGGACGACGCGCCGCGCTGGATCATGGAACGCTACCAGGAACTCGTCGGTGATTGCGGCGCTCCGATCGGAACCGATACCGGTGCCTCCGATACCGGCGCCAAGACGCTGACAGCGCCGTCCAGCGGCAACTGAACCGCGGGCGACGTGCAGAAATCGGCATCGTGAAGCGCCGTGTCATGTGACACGGGCGTGACATGTGCCGCGCCAGTCACTAAATGGGGGCAAACCCCCATGCCCCGGATTCGGAGACACGGCCAATGCGCCCATTCCTGAGCCACCCCTTCGACGATGACAAGTTGAAGGAGGAGTGCGGAGTCTTCGGCGTGATCGGCGTCGCAGAGGCCGCCAATTTCGTCGCCCTCGGGATGCACGCCCTCCAGCATCGCGGTCAGGAAGCCGGCGGGATCGTCTCGTACGACCCGAATGACGGTTTCAACTCCGCCCGCCGCTTCGGCTATGTGCGCGACAACTTCACCAAGGCCGGGGTGATGGAAACCCTGCCCGGCGCACTGGCGATCGGCCATGTGCGCTACTCCACCGCCGGCTCCAAGGGCAATACCGCGATCCGCGACGTACAACCCTTCTTCGGCGAATTCGCGATGGGTGGCTGCGCGCTGGCCCACAACGGTAACCTGACCAACGCGACCCAGCTTCGCCGCGACCTGATCGAGCGCGGCGCGATCTTCCAGTCCTCGTCCGACAGCGAATGCATCATCCACCTGATGGCGCGGTCGATCCAGAAGTCGATCCCCGAACGGATGAAGGACGCGCTCCGCGCGGTCGAAGGTGCCTTCTCGGTCATTGCCATGACCCGCACGAAGCTCATCGGCGTCCGTGACCCGCTTGGCGTGCGGCCGCTGGTCCTCGGCAAGGTCGGCGACGAGGGCTACGCGCTTTCGTCCGAGACCTGCGGGCTCGACATCATCGGCGCCGAGTTCGTGCGCGAGGTCGAACCGGGCGAGATGGTCGTGATCTCCAAGGGTAAGGTTGAAAGCTCACGCCCCTTCGGCCCGGCGAAGTCGCGCTTCTGCATCTTCGAGCATGTGTATTTCTCAAGACCGGACAGCATCCTCGGCGGTCGTTCGGTCTACGAGACGCGCCGCCAGATCGGCGTGGAACTGGCCAAGGAAAGCCCGGTCGAGGCCGATCTGGTCTGCCCGGTACCCGACAGCGGCACGCCGGCGGCCATCGGCTATGCGGCGGAAAGCGGCATCCCCTACGGCATGGGGATCATCCGCAACCAGTATATGGGCCGGACCTTCATCGAGCCGACCGAGCAGATCCGCAACATGGGTGTACGCCTGAAGCTCAACGTCAATCGCGCGCTTATTCAGGGCAAGCGGGTGATCCTCGTCGACGATTCGGTCGTGCGCGGCACCACCAGCCGCAAGATCAAGGACATGATCCTCGACGCCGGCGCGGCCGAGGTGCATTTCCGCATCGCAAGCCCCCCGACCGCCTGGCCTTGCTTCTACGGGGTCGACACGCCCGACCGCGACAAGCTTCTTGCCGCAACGATGTCGGAGGATGAGATGCGCGACTGGATCGGGGTGGATTCGCTGAAGTTCATCTCGCTCGACGGCCTCTACCGCGCCGCAGGCGAGGCCGGAGGACGCAACGCCGCCTGCCCGCAATATTGCGACGCCTGCTTCTCGGGCGAATACCCGGTGGCACCGGCCGACCAGATCGCCAAGGGCTTCGCGATGAAGGCGGCGGAGTGAGCGATCGCCCGATCCGCTACCGCCCCCACCATTTCCTCTGCTCGCTCGGTTTCGAGGGCAAGGGCTATTCCGACGCCTTCACCGCCAACATGGATGCCATCGTCATGGGGCGTCTGCGCGCCGAGGGCGGTGATGCGACGAAGATCGAGGTGACGGGCGCGACCGACGATATCTGCGCCCCCTGTCCCAAGCGGCGCGGGCGGCTTTGCACCAACGAGCCGAAGATCAAGGTGCTCGACCGCGCCCATGCAGCCGCTTTGCGGCTTGAACCGCGCGAGACCCTGACCTGGGGCGAGGCCAAGGCGCGCATCCGCGAGAACGTGCCGCCGGGCAGTCTGAAGACACTGTGTCAGGGCTGCGAGTGGGAACCCTACGGCATGTGCGAGACCGCCCTTTCCCGGCTTCACGACGAAGTCTGATCCAAAGGAAAACGCCGCCCCGGAGGGCGGCGTTTGAGCCTTTGTCAATAGTGGGCGCGTCGTCAGCCCTTACGGGCCTTCAGCGCCACCCAGCCGCCGGTGACGACCAGCGCCGCCAGCACGGCCTTCACGGCATCGCCGATCAGGAACGGCGCCATGTAGTACTGCCAGATCATGCCGAAGCTGTCGGCGCCCCATTTCGCGGTGTCGATCCCGGCGACCTCGGCCAGCGACATCGCCCAGGCAACGCCCGGAATGTAGAGAAGCGCCGAGGCCAGAAGCGCCACCGCCGCGGTACCGACGAAGCCCTTGACGCCCCGGTCGGCGGCATAGCCGACAACCGCCGCCACGAGGACGAAGCCCACGAGGAAGCCGCCCGTCGGGCCGAAGAAAGCCGCGCCGTTGCCCGCATTGGCGAAGACCGGCAGGCCCATCGCACCCTCGCCCAGATAGGCAAGCAGCGTCAGCGCGCCCATCCGCGCGCCGAAGGTCAGGCCGACGATCATGATCGCCAGCGTCTGCAGCGTCATCGGCACCGGCAGCATCGGCACGGAGAGCTGCGCCGCGATGGCAATGAAGAGCGATCCGCCCACAACCATGAGTGCACGGGTAAGAAGCGACTGGGAGGGCACGAGGGCCTTCGCGAGGGTCATCAGCGGAATCCTTCCTCTGGGTCAGTTTGGGCCGCAATTTCGCTGCGGCGCGGCGGCAAGTCAATCAATTCTGTTGAATTGCCACGCGCCCGATGCGAAAGGGGCGCCATGAACGACGCTTCCCAGACCAGACTCGCCCTTGTCACCGGCGCCTCCCGCGGGCTCGGCTTCGCCGTGGCCTCCGCGCTTGGCGCGGCCGGCTGGCATGTCATCGCAGTCGCCCGCACGACCGGCGCGCTGGAAGAGCTGGACGACCGGATACAGGCCGCCGGCGGATCGACAACACTCGCGCCGCTTGACGTGACCGATGACGGCGCCATGGCGCATCTCGCCCGGTCCATCGCCGACCGCTGGGGCCGGCTCGACCTCTGGGCCCATGCCGCGATCCACGCCGCGCCCCTGTCGCCGGCAGGCCACCTGGACCCGAAGGATTTCGACAAATCCGTCGCCTGCAACCTGCGCGCCACCGCCGCCCTGATCCCGATGCTGGAGCCGCTGCTGCGGGCGAGCGAGGGGACCGCGCTTTTCTTCGACGACCCGAGGGGCGGCGAAAAGTTCTTCGGTGCCTATGGGGCGACCAAGGCCGCGCAGATCGCCCTCGCGCGGACCTGGCAGGCGGAAAGCGAAAAGATCGGGCCGCGCGTCCTGATCGAAAGCCCTGCACCGATGGCGACCGCCACCCGCGCGCGCTTCTTCCCCGGCGAGGATCGCGCCGCGCTCGCCGACATACACGCCGAAGCCGCGCGCATGCTGGCCGCGCTCTGACAGCAGCGGGGCAAGCAGCGCTTTACGCTCCTCCCCCGCTCGTCTAATCAGGGGCGACGAAAGGCGGGACGGGCATGCGCATCCTCATCACGAACGACGACGGGATCAACGCGCCGGGGCTCGAAGTCCTGACGGCCATCGCAGAGGCGATTGCCGGCCCCTCGGGCGAGGTCTGGACCGTCGCCCCCGCCTTCGAGCAGTCCGGCGTCGGCCATTGCATCAGCTATACCCATCCGATGATGATCGCGAAGCTCGGGCCACGGCGCTATGCCGCCGAAGGCAGCCCCGCCGACTGCGTTCTCGCCGGGATCTACGACGTGCTTCAGGGCGGACGGCCCGACCTCGTCCTCTCGGGCGTCAACCGGGGCAACAACGCGGCCGAGAACGTGCTTTATTCCGGCACGATCGGCGGCGCATTGGAAGCCGCGCTTCAGGGCGTGCCGGCCATCGCGCTGTCGCAGTTCATGGGGCCGGCGACGCAGGACCTCGACAATCCGTTCGAGGCCGCGCGCGACCATGGTGTCGCGGTTGTGCGCGCGCTTCTCGACAAGGGGCTGTGGGACAAGGGCGACTACCGGCTGTTCTACAACGTCAACTTCCCGCCCGTCGGCGCAAAAGCAGTGAAGGGGATCAAGGTCGCGGCGCAGGGCTACCGCACCGACACCTTCTTCGGGGTGGAGCCGCATATCTCGCCCTCGGGGCGGAAGTTCCTGTGGATCACCGGCGGGCCGCAGCACCACCCGACGGCACCGGGCACCGATGTCGCGGTCAACCTCGAGGGTTATATCTCGGTCACGCCGATGCGCGCGGACCTGACGGCGCATGATGCGCTCGCCGAGCTGGAGGCGCGGCTCGCATGACCGACCTCGCGGAGCGGAAGATGCGGTTTCTCTACGCGCTCCGCTCCAAGGGCGTGACCGATGCCCGCGTGTTGACGGCGATGGAGCGGGTTGATCGCGGCGCGTTCGTGAAGGGCCTTTTCGCCGAACGCGCCTATGAGGACACGCCGCTGCCGATCGCCTGCGGCCAGACGATCAGCCAACCCTCCGTCGTTGGCCTCATGACCCAGGCGCTTGCAGTCAGCCCGCGCGACAAGGTGCTGGAGGTCGGCACCGGGTCCGGCTATCAGGCCGCGATCCTTTCTCACCTCGCGCGCCGGGTCTACACCGTCGACCGCCATCGCCGCCTCGTGCGCGAAGCCGAGACGCTCTTTTCTGTGCTTGGTCTCACCAATATCACGACGCTTGCCGGGGATGGCAGCCACGGCCTGCCGGACCAGGCGCCGTTCGACCGCATCATCGTCACCGCCGCGGCAGAAGATCCGCCCGGCCCGCTCTTGGCTCAGTTGCGCGAAGGCGGTATCATGGTGTTGCCGGTGGGGCAGTCCGACACGGTGCAGAGCCTGATCAAGGTCACGCGGATGCCGCACGGCTACGAATACGAGGAACTCCGGCCGGTGCGCTTCGTGCCGCTGGTCGAGGGGCTGGGACAGGACTGAACAACCAGCCCGCTTGGTAACCACGAACGCCCGGCCAACGGGGCGAGTGACATGAGGATGCGAGCCATGACGATCTCCCGCCAACGACGGTTCATGCATGCGGCCCTTCTGGGGGGCAGTCTGATGGCGCTCGCCGCCTGCGACCCCGATGGGAATTTCGACATCGACATGCGGAATTTCGGGAATGCCGGCCTTGATACGACAGCGGCGGCAAACAACGCGACGCAGCCCCGGCCGCAGCCGGATGCGCGCGGCGTGATCACCTATCCGAACTACCAGATCGCCGTGGCACGGCGCGGCGACACGGTCGAAAGCGTCGCCGCCCGCATCGGCATCCCGCCGCGCGAACTGGCAAGCTACAACGCCGTGGCGCCCGGCACCGTGCTGCGCGATGGCGAGGTTCTGGCGCTGCCGCGTCGGGTCGTCGGCGGCCTGACCCCATCCCCCGTGACGCCGGGCGGCCGGATCGACGTGACCGAGATCGCGTCAGGCGCGATAGACCGCGCCGGCGGAACCACAGCGACGACTCGCCAGCCGACCGCCTCGGGCGCCATCGCGGCAACCGAACCGATCCGCCACCGGGTGATGCGCGGAGAGACCGCCTATTCCGTTTCCCGGCTCTACAACGTCAACGTCAAGGCGCTGGCCGACTGGAACGGGCTTGGCCCCGACCTTGCCGTGCGCGAAGGCCAGACGCTGCTGATCCCGGTCACGTCGAGCGCCGGCGCCCCGCGCGAGGTAGTGACAGCACCGGGTGCGGGATCGCCCACGCCGACCCCGCCCTCGGCCTCCAAGCCGCTTCCGGAGGAAAAGACCCAGCCCGCAGCGGCGCCCGTCGCCACCCCGAAGCAGCCTGACCTCGGGTCGCAGACGACGGCGGCGTCGAACTCCAAGCTTGCCATGCCGGTCCAGGGCAAGATCATCCGCGGCTACCAAAAGAAGAAGAACGAAGGCATCGACATCGCCGCGAGCGCCGGCGCGGCTGTGACGGCGGCAGACGGCGGAACGGTTGCGGCGATCACCAAGGATACCGATCAGGTGCCGATCCTCGTCATCCGGCACGAGGGCAACCTGCTGACGGTCTATGCCAATATCGACAACATCGCCGTCGCCAAGGGCGCGAAAGTGTCGCGTGGGCAGAAGATCGCGACAGTGCGCAAGTCGGACCCGGCCTTCGTGCATTTCGAGGTCCGGCAGGGTTTCGACAGCGTTGATCCGATGCCCTTCCTGCAATAAAGCGTTCCACGTTTGCGCTCCAGGTCTGACAGGAGGGGGCGCTGCCCCCTCGGCCCGGCGAAAGCCGGGCCTCACCCCCGAAGTATTTCCGGACAGAAAGTGGCAGGGGGTGCACCGCTCAGAGCGTGACGCCGCGCCGCCCCGCGAGATCGGTGAAATATTGCCAGGCCACGCGGCCCGACCGCGCGCCGCGCGTGGCCTGCCACTCGATCGCCTCGGCCCGCAGATCGGCGTCCGAAATCTCCACGCCGTAGGCGACGCAATATCCCCGGATCATCGCGAGGTAGTCCTCCTGGCTGCACGGATGGAAGCCGAGCCAAAGGCCGAACCGGTCGGAGAGCGAGACTTTCTCCTCCACCGCCTCGGACGGGTTGATCGCCGTCGAGCGTTCGTTCTCGATCATGTCGCGCGGCATCAGATGGCGGCGGTTCGAGGTTGCGTAGAAAAGGACATTCGCCGGCCGCCCCTCCACCCCCCCGTCGAGCACGGCCTTCAGGCTCTTGTAATGCTGGTCGTCATGGCTGAACGACAGGTCGTCGCAAAAGAGCACGAAACGGTGTTCGCGGGCCGCGCGAAGGTGAGTCAGGAGCCGGCCGATGGACGGCAGGTCCTCGCGATGCACTTCGACCAGTTTCAGCCGCAGGCCCTGCTGGTGAACCGCCGCGTGTACCGCCTTCACGAGCGAGGATTTCCCCATCCCGCGCGCACCCCACAGGAGGGCGTTGTTCGCCGGCAGGCCACGCGCGAACTGGACAGTGTTGTCAAGCAGCGTATCGCGCGAGCGCGTGATCCCGACGAGCAGGTCGATCTCCACCCGGTTCACCTCGGCCACAGGCTGCAGCCGGTCGGGCGCAACATGCCAGATATAGGCGTCGGCATCGTCGAAATCGGGCGCGCGGAGCGGGGCCGGTGCGATCCGTTCCAGCGCCTCGGCGATGCGGATCAGGGCGTCGTCGTTCATGCCTTCGGGTCTTCTTCTTCGTCGTCCTCGATGTCGAACAGGCTTTCATCCTCACCGATGATGCCTTCCGCGCGCGCTTCCGCATCCTTCTTCCGCTCAACCCAGGCGACGAGGAAGATGGAAATCTCGTAAAGCCCGTAGACAACCGTGAACAGCAGCACCTGCGTCGTCACATCGGGCGGCGTGACGATCGCGGCGACGACGAGAATGCCGACGACCGCGTATTTCCGCACGCTTCTCAGCCCACGAGAGCTTGCCAGCCCGGCCTTCCCCATGAGCGTCAGGAGGACGGGAAGCTGGAAGCAGAGGCCAAAGGCGACGATCATCTTCAGCGTGATGTCGAGCGTTTCGTTGACCTTGCCGTTGAACACGATGTCGATACCGGTATCGGGGCTGGCGACGCCGGCTTCGTCGCCGCTGAAGACCGCCGCGACATAGGACGGCAGATCGGCGAAGCCGAGGAAGAACTTCATCGCCAGCGGCACGACGACATAGTGGGCGAAGGCCGCGCCGGTGAGGAACAGCGCAGGCGAGGCGACGAGGAACGGCAGGAACGCCTGTTTTTCGTTGCGGTAGAGGCCCGGCGCCACGAACCGCCAGAGCTGGTAGGCGATGACCGGGAAGGACAGGGCCAGACCGCCCACCATGGAGATCCGGATCAGGGTAAAGAAATACTCCTGCGGCGCGGTGTACTGCATCACCGGGTTCTCGTTGCCGAGGTCGCGCATCGTCTGCTCGATCGGCACGAGGAGGAAATCGAGGATCGCCCCGCCGAACGAGAAGCAGACCACCATCGCAACCAGGAACGCCGCGAGCGACCACATCAGGCGGGTCCGAAGTTCTGCCAGGTGCTCGATCAGCGGCGCCGTGGAGTCGTCGATGTCATCTGCCTTGGTCATGCTTCGCCCTTCTTCGCGCGGGGCTTGCCGGACGCGTATTTCGCAGCCTTCTCAGGGGCTTTCGCGGCCGTCTTGGCGGGTGCGGCGGTCTTCGGCTTGGTCTTCGGCTTGGTCTTCGGCTTTGCCGCCGGTTTTGCGGCTGGCTTCGCCTTGGACGGGGCCGCCGGCGCGGGTGCCGGATCGGCGGGCTGGGCCGCAGCTTTCCGCGCCGCCGCCTCCGCCGCCTTCTTGTCGGCCAGTGCCTGCGTCGCCGGCCCTTTCGGCGTCGTGGAGCGCGCCGGCTGCCATTTCTCGAAGCTCGACGCTGCCTGTTCCAGCTTGTCGAGGCCGAGGTTCTTCTTCGTGGTCATTGCCTTCAGCTCGTCCGCCGCCTCCTTGACGCCGGTCTCGCGCGCGGCGTCATCCATCGCCCGCTGGAACTCACGTCCCATGGAGCGCAGCTTGGCGGTGAACCGGCCAAGCGTACGGAACATGCCGGGCAGGTCCTTCGGCCCGACCACGATCAGCGACACGATGCCGATGAGCAGAAGCTCGCTCCAGCCGATGTCAAACATGTGCGTGCAATTCCCTCACGCGAAAGACAGGGCTCAGGCCTTGTCCTTCTCCGTTTCAGGGGTCACGTCGCGGGCGTTTTCGGCCGAGGCCTTCTCGATCTCGTCGGTGCCGTCCTTAACGCCCTTCTTGAAAGCCGTGATTCCCTTGCCGACCTCGCCCATGAGCGAGGAGACCTTGCCGCGCCCGAAAAGCACGAGGACCACGACAGCGATCAGAAGAAGGCCCGGAATGCCGATGTTGTTGAACATGTTCGTCTCCCTCGGACGCGCGCGCCGCGCCCGTTCAGTTGCCTTACCGATGTAGTCCCTCACCACGCGGCCTCAAAGCGGCAATCGGCGTGTACGGTGCCGTGAGGGCCTTGCGGGCGGGTAGCAACTGACAGTATTTTGTCAGTTGCTACCCAGGAATACCGCCATGCGCCGGAACGATCGCCTCTTTCAGCTTCTTCGCATCCTGCGCGACGGTCGGCTGCACCGCTCCGCCGATCTGGCGCGGACGCTCGGGGTTTCGGCCCGCACGATCTGGCGCGACATGGCGACGCTTGCCGATCGCGGCCTGCCGGTCACCGGAGAACGCGGCATCGGCTACGTCCTGCGCGATCCAGTGACACTGCCGCCAATGGTGCTGACCAAGGACGAATTCGAGGTGCTCCGCCTCGGGCTGTCACTGGTCGGCGGCGCGGCCGACCCGGTCCTGGCGCGGGCGGCGGCCGGCCTCAGGGCAAAGATCGCTGCCGTCTCGCCGGCCGATGCCGGAGATACAGGTTCCGACACATTCGTCTTTTCAAGCGCCGAGGCTGCCCGCGCCGCGCCGCATCTGGGCCTGATCCGCCGGGCGGTGCGCGAACATCTGACATTGGCCCTGTCCTATCGCGGCGCGACGGCCGCGCGTGTCCGGCCCCTTCACCTGGACTACTGGGGCAGGGTCTGGACCCTCACATGCTGGAACGATTACAAGAACGATTTCAGTGTTTTCCGCGTCGATCTTGTTACGTCCCTTGCGCATGATGGTGGCGCTTTCCTGCCGGAACCGGGCAAGACGGTGGAGGACTACCTCGCCCGGATCACGCCCGCCTGACCCTTAGCCCCTGCGCGGAAACACGAAGCAGCGATCCCGGCGGATCATCAACCACATCACGGTGCCGGGCTTCGGCAGGAAGACGGCGGGCACGGTGGCCTTGAGAATCTCGTCCCCATCGTCCAGCCGGAACTCCACGAGGCTTTCACGCCCCATGAAGCGCGCACGTTCGACCACGGCGCGGGCGGCGGTGCCGTCGACCGGCGTCGGGCTGGGGCCGCGCCCGGCGCGGTCGAAGTCGATCTTCACATGCTGCGGGCGGATAGCGATCTCGACCTCGGTGCCGTCGGGCACGCCGGGCGCGAGGAACTCTCCGAATGGCGTGCGCGTCAGGGCGCCCTTAACTTCGCCCCTCAATATATTGATATCAGAGAAGAATGCCGCCGCTTCTCGATCCACTGGCGCGTTGTAGATGTTGTAGGGCGCACCCTGCTGCACGATCCGGCCAGCGCGCATCAGCGCGATCTCGTCCGCCATCCGCATCGCCTCATGCGGCTCATGCGTGACGAGGAGGACGGCCGTCCCCTCCTCTTTCAGAAGCGCCAGCGTGTCGTCCCTGATACCGTCCCGCAGGCGTTCGTCGAGGCCCGAAAACGGCTCATCCATCAGAAGGATGCGCGGGTTGGGGGCAAGCGCCCTTGCAAGCGCCACCCGCTGCTGTTCGCCGCCCGACAGCTCATGCGGGTATTTCGGCGAGAAACCCGACAGCGACACCCGGTCGAGCAGTTCCTCCACCCGACGCCCCGCGCCACCGCGCGGCAGGCCGAAGGCGATGTTCTCGGCGACGCTCAGATGCGGGAAAAGTGCGAAATCCTGAAACATGAGTCCGATGGAACGGCGTTCGGGCGGCACCCGGAACACCGTGTCGCAAACGAGGTTTCCGTCGACATGGATGCGCCCCTCGTCCTGCATGTCGACGCCAGCGATCATCCTCAGCGTTGTCGACTTGCCGCAGCCCGAGGGGCCGAGCAGGCAGGTCACCTGCCCCGCTTCGATCTTCAGCGACACATCGTCGACGACCGTCCGCCCGTCGTAGCGGCGAACAAGGTTCTGAACCTCCAGTCTCGGCGGTGCGGCAGTCACGGCGATCCCCTTGCCCGATAGATTTTCTCGGGTTTATGACCGGATAACAGCCCCGGCGGCGGCCCGCAAGCCGCCGGGTGGTCGCGGGGCGGGTCAAAGCGTCGCGTTCGTCGCACCGCCGTCAAGAAGGATGTTCTGGCCGACAATGAAGCCGGCATGGCGGGAACAGAGAAAGGCGCACATCGCACCGAACTCTTCCCGCGTGCCGTAGCGCCGCGCGGGGATCGTCGCGGCACGGTTCGCGCGCGCCTCGTCGCGCGAAATGCCCTGCGCGCCCGCCACACCGTCGTCAAGCGCGTCGGCCCGGTCAGTCGCATGGATACCGGGAAGGAGGTTGTTGATCGTGACACCGGCCGGCGCCACCTGCCGCGACGTGCCCGCGACATAGCCCGTCAGCCCCGTGCGCGCCGCGTTGGACAGGCCGAGCTGCGGGATCGGCGCCTTGACCGATTGCGAGGTGATGTTGACCACCCGGCCCCAGCCGCGCTCCATCATCCCCGGCAAGAGCGCCTTCATCAGCGCGATCGGCGCCAGCATGTTGGCATCAAGCGCGCGGATGAAATCCTCCCGGTCCCAGTCCGACCAGAGCCCGGGCGGCGGCCCGCCCGCATTGGTCACGAGGATATCGACGGCCCCGGCCGCCTTCAGCACCGCGTCGCGCCCGGCTTCGGTCGTGACATCCGCCGCGACCTCGGTGACGCTCACGCCATGCGCCTTGCGGATCGCCTCTGCCGTGCTGGCCAGCGCCTCCGCCCCGCGTGCGTTCATCACCAGATCGACGCCCGCTGCTGCCAGCGCCTCGGCACAGCCGCGCCCAAGTCCCTTCGACGATGCGCAGACCAGCGCCCTCTTGCCCCGAATTCCCAGATCCATCGCTTCTCACCTCCTGTTGCGGCGAACAGCATAGCGAAAGCGGCGCGCTCGGCCAGTGCCGCCGTCGATGCCAAAGGGCACGATCCGTTGACGCAAAGGCCGGCACACTGCTAAGGCGGCTGCGGCGCCCCAAACCACTTGCCGGGACCAGACAACAAGATGGCCAAGAACGAGCAGACATCCCTGCCCGCCCATGTCGTGCAAGCCTACGAGGCGACTGTATTCAGGGTCGCGAGCGGCGCCAATCTTGGCGATCCGATCGCCGAGGTGGGTCTGTGCGAACCCGGCGACGTCTACCGCCTCGTGCACGATGCCCGGCCGGTCACGCTGGCCCTGCACGCCACCTCGGATGGCACACGGCATCAGACCCTTGCCCACGGGACCGAGATCGGCCGCGCCGGCGAGCCGGTAGAACTTATCTCGCTTCTCACGCTGATGGCCGCGGACGGTGACCGGGTGGAAACGCTGATCCTCCACCATCCGGCCTCGGGGCGGGACTTCGCCCTGCCCCTCTCGCCGATCGCGCCACGGACGGACTACACGCTGATTGACCTGCGCGAGGCGATCGACGGGGTCCGGATCGCCGATATCGTCTGCTCTGCCTTCGCTGCCGGCACGATGATCACCCTGCCGGGCGGCGAACCGCGCCAGATCGAGGCGTTGGCGCCCGGCGACATGGTGCTCACCCGCGATCGCGGCCCGCAGCCGGTTCGCTGGATCGGCAAGGCGACGCTGCGCGCGGTGGGCGGCTTCGCCCCGGTGGTGATCGCCTCAGGCGCGCTTGGGAATTCAAGCGATCTCGTCGTCAGCCCGCATCACCGCATCTTCATCTATCAGCGGCGGCGCCGGATCGGCGGGACGGCGGAGCTTCTGGTCCAGGCCCGCCATCTTGTCGACGGAGACATCGTGACCCGCCGCGAAGGCGGCTTCGTGGACTACCACAGCCTCGTCTTTGACCATCACGAAGTCATCTACGCCGAGGGCATCCCCGCCGAAAGCCAGATGGTCAACGAAGCGACGGTCAGCCAGCTTCCCCCCGATCTGGCCGAGGAGGTGCGGGCGCGGTTTCCCGGCCTGAGCCAGGTTCAGCATTTCGGTACCGAAGCCGGGCGCGAGCTTCTCGACGAGGCGGCACGGGCGACCTTCCTTCGCCGCCCTCCCGCGCGCTGAGACCGGGGCGGACCGGCGGCCGGGTCCAGGCTGCCGGTGCATCTTCCCATTGCCCCAGCATCCAAGTATACGGCGCGCCATGCCACACGCAGCCACCAACCGTCCCGCCCTACCGCCGGAGATCGCCCGGCGCCGGACCTTTGCCATCATCTCGCACCCGGATGCGGGAAAGACCACGCTGACGGAAAAGTTCCTGCTGTTCGGCGGCGCGATCCAGATGGCCGGACAGGTCCGCGCCAAGGGCGAGGCACGGCGGACGCGGTCGGACTTCATGAAGCTGGAACAGGATCGGGGCATCTCGGTCTCGGCCTCCGCCATGTCCTTCGATTTCGGCAATTACCGGTTCAATCTGGTGGACACGCCGGGCCACAGCGATTTCTCCGAAGACACCTACCGCACGCTGACCGCCGTCGATGCCGCGATCATGGTGATCGACGGGGCGAAAGGTGTGGAAAGCCAGACGCGGAAGCTTTTCGAGGTCTGCCGTCTGCGCGACCTGCCGATCCTGACCTTCTGCAACAAGATGGACCGCGAGGCGCGCGACACGTTCGAGATCATCGACGAGATCCAGGAAAACCTCGCCATCGACGTGACACCGGCCTCCTGGCCCATCGGCATGGGCCGCGATTTCCTCGGCTGCTACGACATTCTGAACGACCGGCTGGAACTCATGGACCGGGCCGACCGCAACCGGGTCGCGGAATCGATCAAGATCGAGGGGCTGGGCGATCCGAAACTCGCCGACCATATCCCCGCCGAACAGCTCGCAAAGCTGCGCGAGGAGTTGGAGATGGCGCGCGAACTTCTGCCCGCCTTCGACCGGCAGGCGTTCCTCGAAGGCCATCTGACGCCGATCTGGTTCGGCTCGGCCATCAACTCTTTCGGGGTCAAGGAACTGATGAGCGGGATCGGCAATTATGGGCCGGAACCGCAGCCGCAGAACGCGACCGAACGCCAGATCGCGCCGGAAGAAAGCAAGGTCGCCGGTTTTGTCTTCAAGGTGCAGGCCAACATGGACCCCAAGCACCGCGACAGGGTGGCCTTTGTCCGCATGGCTTCGGGCCATTTCACGCGCGGAATGAAGCTGACCCATGTGCGCTCGAAAAAGCCGATGGCGATCTCCAACCCCGTCCTCTTCCTCGCCGCTGACCGGGAGTTGGCGGACGAAGCCTGGGCCGGCGATATCATCGGCATCCCGAACCACGGGCAGCTTCGCATCGGCGACGCGCTGACGGAAGGCGAAGCGTTGCGCTTCACCGGCATCCCATCCTTCGCGCCGGAACTTCTCCAGACGGTACGCGCGGGCGATCCGATGAAGGCCAAGCACCTTGAAAAGGCGCTGATGCAGTTTGCAGAGGAAGGGGCCGCCAAGGTCTTCAAGCCCGCCATCGGCTCGGGCTTCATCGTCGGCGTCGTCGGCGCGCTGCAGTTCGACGTGCTCGCCAGCCGGATCGAGATCGAATACTCGCTCCCGGTCCGGTTCGAGCCTTCGCAATTCACCTCGGCCCGTTGGGTCACTGGGCCGAAGGCGGATGTCGACAAGTTCGTCAACGCCAACAAGGGACATATCGCCCACGATCACGACGGCGACATCGTCTACCTGACCCGGCTTCAGTGGGACATCGACCGGATCGTCCGCGACCACCCCGAACTGACGCTTTCGGCGACGAAGGAAATGATGATCTGACCCGCCGGCGGGTCAGTATCAGTCCACCGCCTTCAGGAAGTCGGAAAACACCCAGCCGATATGGCCAGAGCGGGTGCGGATCTGGAACCAGTTGCCGACCACGGCGATCCTCTCCACGATCGTGCGTTCGGGCAGCGACCCGACCTTGGCGCCGTTCGGTGCGTCACGGACATTCAGCGTCGAGGGATGGACATCCGTGACCTTGTAGCGCGGCAACTTCATCTCGTCCGGGATCGGCTGCGGTCCCTCCTCGCCATTCTTTCCGTCGAGGATTTCGGCAATCGTCCGGCGCATGAGGTCGCCAACCGCCTGATGCCCGCGCACGGACTCGTCGAAAGCCAGCCGCGTCACGTCCCACTTGTTCTTCTGCTTGATATTGAGGTTCGGCTGCACCTCGGCATGGGTCAGGATCGTGACCGGCGTGACCCGGATGTCGTAGTGTTTGGCAAGTTCGGCGACGACCTCGGTCATCTTGTCCCATTGGATCTGCGTCATCGGTGCCTTGCCGGCATCGAACGGGCTTTCGTGCGCGCCGGTCATGCAACACATCGACACGCCGATGGCGCCGGTATTGGCGTTAAGCGTATGGCTTGCCGGCGTCATTCCCGATCCGGGCGCATTCGCGGCTATTGACCGCTTTCCGCGCACAAGCGCGCCGTCACCCTCGATCAGGATGTGATAGGATTTCTCGTCGGTCGAATTCGCACGGTGGTTTCCGGCAGTCCAGTGGACGTGAATGCGCTTCATCTGCGCATTCGGCATCCAGTCGTTCGGGACGACATTGGGCATAATACCCTCCATGGAAATAAAACTTCAGTTCAATGGCGCGAAGAATACACGTTTGTCGCGAATTCGCCAACGGTGTTGACGTATGCGTCAGGTCGCGCGCCCGGCCCCGCCGGCGAACCGCATTTCCACCCGTTCGGTGCGCCCCGCCCATATCTCTCGCCTGAGGCGCGCCGCAACCTGCCAGTCGCGAAACCGACGGAAGAGCGTGCGCGGAGTCTCGTCAAGCCGCAGCGCCAGACGTTCGGTGCGGATGTCCGAACCGAAGGTCTCTGCGTCATGCAGGACCGGGGCCGGATTGAGAAAGCCGGGGCGCAGCAGACGGAAACCCATTGCCGCCTCTCGCCCGAACAGCGCGTGGTCCACCGGCACCTTCAGATGCGCGAACCGCTCTGCCATCAGCGCGGCTCCCGCCGGGGTCATGACATAGCCGCAGGTGCCGAGGAACGAACTCCGAAGCCGGTAAAGCCGGATGTCGCCCGCGACCGGGCCGATCAACTCGCCGGCCGGGAAACGCCTGCTTTTCTGCGGCCCCGGCCAGAATTCAAGCTTCACCGCCCCCATGTCATGGCGCCGCATCATTCCGGCAAAGTCGCACCGCATCAGGCGTGCGAAATTCTCGGACAGCCGGGCATCATCCTCCAGCACGACGGCCGGTCTGCCAGAGGCGGCGATCTCCCGCCACAGCCGCTGATGGGTCAGTGTACATCCGATGTCGCCCGTGGTCGCGGGATAGGTGCGCGATCCCCGGCCGAACGCGTCATGCAGATCATCCGCCTCCGCGTCGGATGCGTCCACCGCCTCCACACGGTTCCAGCCGAGACCGAGCGCGTCGAGCTGCCCGGCGATCTGGTCAAGCCGGTCAGGCCGCCGCGCAAGGTTGATGACATGGATATCCAAATCAAGGCCGCTCTTTGCTTTGTCCGGCAGGGGGAGCCTAGACTGATGCAGCGGCCGCCACAACGCCCCGGGGTCCCTCCGATTGACCTGCGGCGCGATATGCATTACGTGCCTGACAATCCCCACATACGGTGGGAATTCGCCGGGGCGCCCGGAAGTCGCGTCCCTTCACACTTGCGGTCCGATACCGCATTCGATGGACGCCAATGACAAAATTTTCCGACCTCAAGCTGGACCCCAAGGTCCTGCAAGCCATTTCCGAAGCCGGCTACGAAACCCCCACCCCGATTCAGGCCGGTGCGATCCCGCACGCGCTTGAAGGCAAGGACGTGCTTGGCATCGCCCAGACCGGGACTGGCAAGACCGCCTCGTTCACGCTGCCGATGATCACGCTTCTCGGCCGGGGCCGCGCCCGCGCGCGTATGCCGCGGTCGCTGGTGCTTGCGCCGACACGCGAACTTGCCGCGCAGGTGGCTGAGAACTTCGACACCTATTCGAAGCATACCAAATTGACCAAGGCGCTACTGATCGGCGGCGTGAGCTTCGGCGAGCAGGACAAGCTGATCGATCGCGGAGTCGACGTGCTGATCGCGACGCCGGGCCGGCTTCTCGACCATTTCGAGCGCGGCAAGCTTCTGCTGACCGGCGTGCAGATCATGGTGGTGGACGAGGCCGACCGGATGCTCGACATGGGCTTCATCCCGGATATCGAGCGGATCTTCCAGCTTACCCCGTTCACCCGCCAGACGCTGTTCTTCAGCGCCACGATGGCGCCGGAGATCGAGCGGATTACCAACACTTTCCTGCACGCACCCGCCCGGATCGAGGTCGCCCGCCAGGCCACCACCTCCGAAACGATCGAACAGCGGCTTATCGAGATCACGCCGACCCGCAAGGACCAGTCGGCCAAGCAGAAGCGGGAGCTTCTGCGCGCCGTGATCGAGGCAGAGGGCGAGGCCTGCACCAACGCGATCCTCTTCTGCAACCGCAAGACCGAGGTGGACATCCTCGCCAAATCGCTGAAGAAATACGGCTTCAACGCCGCCCCGATCCACGGCGATCTTGACCAGAGCCAGCGGATGAAGACGCTCGACGGCTTCCGCGACGGTTCGCTCCGCTTCCTTGTCGCCTCCGACGTTGCCGCGCGCGGGCTGGATATTCCGGCCGTGAGCCACGTCTTCAACTTCGACGTGCCGAGCCATGCCGAGGACTACGTTCATCGCATCGGCCGCACGGGCCGTGCCGGCCGCAAGGGTGTCGCCGTCACGATCGCTACCCCGGCGGATCAGAAATATCTCGACGCGATCGAGGGTCTGGTCAAGAAATCGCTGCCGCGCGTCGCCGCGCCCGAGGGCTTTGCCCTCTCCGAAGCCGCCCAGCGACCGCCGCGCAAGGACGACGGCAAGGACAAGGCCCGGGGCCGCGGTTCCCGCGACCGCGACGACCACAAGCGCCGGCCCGTGAAGCCTCATGGCGAAGAGGCACCGATGGTGCCGCTGGAAGCCGCTGCCCCCGAGGCGAAGCCAGAGCCCAAGCCGGAGGCGCGTGCCGAACGCAGGCCCGAGCCGAAGCCGGAGCGCAAAGCGGAACCCCGTCAGGGCAAGCGCGATGATCGCCGTGAAAACCGCAAGGGCGATCGCCGCAGCGAAGATCGTGACCCGCCGGTCGTCGGCATGGGCGACCACGTGCCCGATTTCCTGATGCGCGGGATCAAGACCGAACAGGCCTGAACCTCGGTCGATGTAGCTGTCGGTCTTTCCGCTAACGGCGGGCGGACGAAGTCAGTATTCGATCCCGCCTTCCGGCGGCTGTCTTGTCTGCCGCCGGGCAGCCCCGAACCGGCATCCGCCGCGCCCGGTGCTGAACAGTTCCGGGCCTTAGCCCGTTAGTCCGCGACAAGCCTGCTGGTCACGACGGTGACTTCGGGCTTCTTGCCGACCGCCTCCATCGCCACCTGCCGCACTATCCGCTTCATGGCTTCCTCGATCTTGCCGTCATCGCGCAGGACCTTGTCGGCGGCGTTGCCGAGATACTCGTCCAGGTCCACCTCCAGCAACTCGATCAGCGCGGCGCCGTTGCCGGTGCGCTCGGGCAGACCCATCGTCTCGACCCAGGCCTCGCCCAGCGGCTGATCCTCCTCGTCGAGGATGAGCGTCACGAGGACATGTCCGTTCAGCGCCATCCGGATACGGTCGCGCACGACGCCATCCATCGCCCCGATCAGGACCGTTCCGTCCAGATAGGTCCGGCCAGCTTCGATATACTCGACCACCTCGGGTTCGTTCCCCGTCAGGTCGACGACCGACCCGTTGGTCGCAAGTTCTGCCGCGATGCCCTTGCTGATGGCGATGTTGCAATGCTCGCGCAGATGGCGGTGTTCACCATGCATCGGCAGCAGGATCTTCGGATTCAGGAGGTCATGGACCGCCTCCAGATCAGGCCGGTTGGCATGGCCTGAAACGTGGTAGAGTCCGCCGCGATCGTCGATCACGTCGACGCCGATCTCCGAATAGGCGTTCATGATACGGATGACACCGCGCTCGTTGCCGGGGATCGTCTTGGACGAGAACAGGAACGTATCCCCTTCCTTCATCTCCAGCCCAAGATACTTGCCGCGCGACAAGGCCGCCGACGCCGCTCGCCTTTCGCCCTGGCTTCCGGTCACGATCAGCATCAGATTGCCGCGTGGCACCTCTACCGCCTCTTCCGGCTGGATGATCGCCGGAAAGTCGGTCAGCACGCCGGTCTCCACCGCCGCTGTGATCATCTTCTTCATCGCCCGGCCCAACATGCAGACCGACCGGCCTGCCGCCCTGCCCGCCTCGGCCAGTGTCTTCAGCCGCGCCACGTTGGACGCGAAGGTCGTCGCAACGACCATCCCCTGTTGCGCGGCGATCAGTTCGGATAGCGGGCCCGCCAGCGTCACCTCGGACCGCCCGGGATGGGGCGAGAAGACGTTGGTTGAGTCGCAGGCCAGCACCTTGACGCCGTTACCTTCGCGCGCGATGGCGTGCCATTCCTCAGGATCGAACGGCTCACCGACGATCGGCGTACCGTCGAGCTTGAAGTCACCGCTGTGAACGATCCGGCCCGCCGGCGTATCGATGACAAGCGCGGAGCTTTCCGGGATCGAATGGCTGACGGGTACGAACTGCACCCGGAACGGGCCGGCCTCGATCGTTTCGGGGCGCGGCTTCACGACACGGATCGCGTCAAGCGGCTGGCCCTTCTCCTCCATTTTCAGCTTGGCGATGGCGCCGGTAAAGGCGCGGGCATAGACGGGCGCCTTCAGCAGGTGCCAGAGCAGGCCGAGCGCGCCGATATGATCCTCATGCGCGTGGGTAATGAAGATCGCGTCGATCCGGCCCGCATTTTCCTGAAGCCAGGTCGTATCGGCCATGATTAGATCTACACCGGGGGTCGTGTCCATGTCGGGGAAGGTCACGCCCAGATCGACGACGATCAACCGTTCTTTCCCCGCCGGGCCATAGCCGTAGACATAGCAGTTCATGCCGATTTCACCGGCGCCGCCCAGCGGCAGGTAGATCAGGCGGTCTTTCGCGCTCATGCGGGTTCCACTTCCTTGTTGTAACGGTGGATCAGGACCAGCCCGTGCAGTGTCAGATCGTCTTCGACGCTGTCGAAGATGTCGGTGCCCTGATCGAAGAGCGGCGCAAGACCGCCGGTCGCGATCACTTTCATCGGCCGCTCCCGCTCGATCCGGATCTGGCGGACGATGCCTTCGACAAGACCGACATAGCCCCAGTAGATACCCGACTGCATACAGGCAACCGTATTCGTGCCGATGGCGGATTGCGGCTTTGTGACATCGACATGCGGCAGCGCCGCCGCCGCCATGTGCAGCGCCTCGAGCGAGGTGTTGACGCCGGGAGAGATCACGCCGCCGATATAGGCGCCGTCTGTATCGACCACGTCAAAGGTCGTGGCCGTGCCGAAATCGACGATCACGATATCACCGCCGTGGCGGTCAAACCCGCCCACCGTGTTGACCAGACGGTCGGGGCCGACGGTCGTGCCCTGATCGACGCGCGGCGCCACGGGAAGCGCGCAGTCCGGCTTGCCCACGACAAGGGGCCGGGTGTTGAAATAGCGGTCACAGAGGACGCGCAGGTTGAAGACGACGCGCGGCACGGTGGACGAGATGATGACCGCGTCGATCTCCACCGGCACCTTGTGATGCTCCATCAGCGTGGAGAACCACACGAAATACTGGTCGGCCGTGCGCTGATGTTCGGTCGTGGTGCGCAGGGTGCAACGAAACCGCTCTCCGTCCCAGACGGAGAAGACGGTGTTGGTATTGCCGGTGTCGATGCAGAGGAGCATGGACCCTCCCTCAGAAGAATATGTCGGCGGCCGGGACGTTGCGCCGCCCCTGCGCTGTGGCGAGCACCAGGGCGCCATCCTCGGCGATGGTTTCGAACGTGCCCTCGATCGCCTCTGTCACGGTGCGCGCGGTGATCTTCTGGCCAAGCTTTGCCGCGCGGGACAGCCAGGCGTTGCGGATCGGCGCGAAGCCGTAGGTGACAAGCTGCGCTTCCCATCGGGCAAAGGCGGCGGCGAGATAGTCGAGGAACTCCTCCGGCGCGATGCGGATGCCGGTCTCTCCGAGAACCGAAACCGGAACCATTGCGCCTGGCTCCACCACCTCTTTGGGCGGCGCGGCGACAAGGTTGACGCCGATCCCGATAACAAGATGGCGGACCGATCCGCCCTGGCCCACACTTTCCAGCAGGATGCCGGCGACCTTGCCGCCGTTCAGCAGCACGTCATTCGGCCATTTGAGCGCGACGGTCGCGCAGGGTCCGCAGACCGTTTCCAGCGTATCGGCGAGCGCGAGGGCAGCCACGAAACTTCTCAGCGCGGCCTCAGCGGGCGCGCCGGACGGGCGCATCACCAGCGAGGCCGCGAAATTCCCTTCGGGCGAGACCCACTCCCGCCCGCGGCGGCCGCGCGCCGCGGTCTGGCGGCGCGCGAGAATCCAGCTTGGCTGCGTCAGGTGCGACGCAAGGCGCTGCGCCTCGGAATTGGTGCTGTCGACTTCGCCGAGGACGTGGCGCGCCACGCCGTCGGGCCAGGCCGAAAGGTTGCCCGCCCGCTCAGCGGACAAGAACTTCGGCCGCCGCCGCCGCGGCCCCCTCGATCCCGAAGAGGTTGACGATACCGACAACCATCAGGAGCGCCGAGGCTGCCAGAAGCACCATCTGCGCCGGAACGATCCGCCCGTCGAGGGCGTCGGTCTCGGTGCCGAAATACATGAAATAGACGATGCGCAGGTAGTAGAACGCGCTGATCACCGAGGCGACGGCCCCCGCAACCGCAAGCCAGACCATCCCGGCATTCACGGCCGCCATCAGCACGCCCCACTTCGCGAAGAAGCCAAGCATCGGCGGCACGCCGGCGAGGCTGAACAAGAGCACCATCATCGCCAGCGCGCGGATTGGCGCCTGCTTCGAATAGAGGTTCAGCGCGTCGATATCCGTCACCGGCTGGCCGTCCCGCTCCATCGACAGGATGAAGGCGAAGGTGCCGACATTCATCGCGACGTAGATCGCCATGTAGATCAGCATCGCCTGCACGCCGGCCTGCGTCCCGGCTGCAAGGCCAAGCAGCGCGAAGCCCATATGCGTGATCGAGGAATAGGCCATAAGCCGCTTGATGTTGCGCTGCCCGATCGCGGCGATCGCGCCGAGGAACATCGACAGCACCGCAATGAGGCCGACAACCTGGCTCCAGTCGCTGACCGCCGCGCCGAAGGCGTCGTGCAGGAGGCGCGCGAACAGCGCCATCGCGGCAACTTTCGGCGCCGTCGCGAAGAAGGCCGTGACCGGCGTCGGCGAGCCTTCGTAGACATCGGGCGTCCACATGTGGAACGGAACGGCGGACACCTTGAAGGCAAGGCCAGTGATCATGAAGACAAGGCCGAAGAGCAGGCCGATTGAGACATGGCCGCCACGGATCGTCTCGATGATCCCGTCGAAAAGGGTCGTGCCGGTAAAGCCGTAGGTCAGCGAGGCGCCGTAAAGCAGCAGACCCGAGGACAGCGCGCCGAGGACGAAGTATTTCAGCCCCGCTTCGG
Source organism: Alphaproteobacteria bacterium (assembly GCA_030429495.1). Classification (GTDB taxonomy): domain Bacteria; phylum Pseudomonadota; class Alphaproteobacteria; order Rhodobacterales; family Rhodobacteraceae; genus Albidovulum. The sequence goes on from JAUIFH010000004.1 coordinate 48,254, forward strand.
TCGATTTCACGCTGTCGCGGCGCAGGGACGCGACGACGTAGAGCGACAGAGACTGCAGCTCCAGCCCCATGTAAAGCGACATCAGGTCGCCGGCGGAGACCATGATCATCATCCCGACCACCGCAAAGGCGATGAGGATCGGGAATTCGAACCGGCCAAGGCCCCGGCGCGCCATGTAGTCCTGGCTCATCGCCAGCACGGCCGCCGCGCCCAGAAGCACCGTCACCTTGGCAAAGCGCGCGAAGGCGTCGTCATTGAACATGCCGCCGAAGGCCATAACGTCGCCGGGCGCCGACAGCCCGATCCAGGCGGCGATGCCGACAAAGACCGCGACGGTCGCCCAGGTCAGCGTGCCGGTCAGTTCATCCTTGCCGGTGTAGACGGCGCCTATCAGCGCGGCCATCGCGTATATGACCAGGACCACTTCGGGCAGGATGGCGGAGAAATCTGCGGAAATCATCGCGTGTCGTCCTCAGTGGCTGGCAACCCGGAGCCCGGAATCGGCCGGGATCGCGGCGTGGTAGTCAGAAATCAGTGCCTCGACCGACGGGCCGATGATGTCGGTGACAAGGCTCGGATAAACGCCAAGGATCAGCGTCATCGCAATCAGCGGCGCGAAGATCGCCTTTTCGCGGCGCGTCATGTCGGTGATCGTGCGGAGCGATTCCTTGATAAGGTCGCCGAACACGACCCGGCGGTAGAGCCAGAGCGCATAGGCCGCCGACAGGATCACGCCCGAGGTCGCGAACAGCGCCACCCAGGTGTTGGCCTGGAAGATCCCAATCAGTGTCAGGAACTCACCCACGAAACCGGAGGTTCCCGGCAGGCCGACATTGGCCATGGTGAAGAACATGAAGATCAGCGCATAGGCCGGCATCCGGTTCACGAGTCCACCATAGGCGTCGATCTCGCGCGTGTGCATCCGGTCGTAGATCACGCCGACACAAAGGAAGAGCGCGCCGGAGATGAAGCCGTGGCTGAGCATCTGGAAGATCGCGCCATCGATGCCCTGCTGGTTCGCGGTGAAGATGCCCATCGTCACGTAGCCCATATGCGCGACCGAGGAATAGGCGATCAGCTTCTTCATGTCGGACTGCGCCAGCGCCACGAGCGAGGTGTAGACAATGGCGATGGCCGACATCCAGAAGACCAGCCCGGCAAGCATGTCCGAGGCGATCGGGAACATCGGAAGCGAGAAGCGCAAGAAGCCGTAGCCGCCCATCTTCAGAAGGATCGCCGCCAGAACGACAGACCCCGCCGTCGGCGCCTGGACGTGGGCGTCGGGCAGCCAGGTATGGACCGGCCACATCGGCATCTTGACCGCGAACGAGGCAAAGAACGCCAGCCACAAGAGCGTCTGCATACCCCCCACGACCCGGAAGCCGAGGATGTTCAGCGCCTCGGACGAGAACTGGTGGGCGAGCAGCGTCGGAATGTCGGTCGTGCCGGCATCGACATACATCGCGATCATCGCAACCAGCATCAGAACCGAGCCGAGGAAGGTGTAGAGGAAGAACTTGAAGGCCGCGTAGATCCGCTCCTTCCCGCCCCAGATGCCGATGATCAGGAACATCGGAATAAGGCCCGCCTCGAAGAACAGGTAGAAGAGGACGAGGTCAAGCGCCACGAAGACACCGATCATCAGCCCTTCGAGGACCAGGAAGGCGACCATGTATTCCTTCACCCGGACCGACACATCCCAGGTCGACAGGATCGTGATCGGCATCAGGAACGTGGTCAGCAGCACGAAGAGGACGGAGATTCCGTCGACGCCGACCTTGTAGCGGAAGCCCATGATCCATTCCCGCTCCTCGACGAACTGGAACCCGGTATCGGCCGGATCGAAGCCCGAGAGCAGGAACAGCGAGACGAGGAACGTCGCCGAGGTCGCGATCAGGGCGAGCCATTTGGCGTTCGCCTGTGCCGCCGGATCGTCGCCCTTCAGGAACAGGGCAAGGATCGCCGCCGCCACAAGGGGAACGAAGGTGATGATGGAAAGCAGGTTTTCCATTAGTGCGCGCCCCCCGAGAGCGTCATCCAGGTGAGAAGTAGCGCGATGCCGATGACCATCGCGAAGGCGTAGGTGAAGATGTAGCCCGACTGGATCCGGCTCGCGATCCGGGTCAGCGTCGGGATGAAGCCCATCGCGACGCCGTTGATCGTCCCGTCGATGACGTTGCCATCGCCCTTCTTCCAGAGGAAGGCGCCAAGCCGCCGCGCCGGGTTCACGAAGATCGCGTCATAGACCTCGTCGAAATACCACTTGTTGAGCAGGAACCGGTAGAGGATCGGCTGCTGTTCCGCCAGACGGCCGGGGATCGACGGGTCGCGGATGTAGAAGACATAAGCCGTGAAGAGGCCGATCAGCATGACGACGAAGGGCGAGGCCTTGACCCATTTCGGCGCATGGTGCGCGTCGTCGAGAACCTTGTTGGAGGCCTCGGACATGTAGATCGCCCCTTCCGGCGCATGTCCGGCCATCGCGGCATTGTCGTCCGCCGCCGCAGCCTCGGTCGCGGCGTGATCGCCTTCAGCCGGGGTCTCGGAAGCAGAATGCTCGGTCGCGGCAGCGTGGTCATCCGTCGCGTCCGCCGCCGCGGCATGTTCTGCCCCGGCCTCGACGTGATGCGGCATGGCGAAGAAGCTGACCATCCGGTCGTGATCGCCGAAGAAGGGTTTGTACCAGAGCATCCCGGCAAAGATCGCGCCGAGGGCGAGCACGCCAAGCGGTGCGACCATGGTCATCGGGCTTTCATGCGCATGCTCATGCGCGTGATGGTCACCGCGTTCGGTCCCGTAGAACGTCATGAACATGAGCCGCCACGAGTAGAACGAGGTAAACAGCGCCGCGACGACGAGCGCCCAGAACGCGAAGCCGTTGCCCGAGGCATAGGCGCTTTCGATGATCGCGTCCTTCGACAGGAAGCCAGCAAAGCCGATCGCGGTCAGGGGAATGCCCACGCCGGTAATGGCCAGCGTGCCGATCATCATCGCCCAGAACGTGTAGGGGATTTTCTTGCGAAGGCCGCCGTAGTTTCGCATGTCCTGCTCATGGTGCATCGCATGGATGACCGAACCGGCGCCAAGGAACAGCATCGCCTTGAAGAAGGCGTGCGTGAAGAGGTGGAACATCGCCGCGCCATAGACGCCCGCACCCGCAGCCACGAACATGTAGCCAAGCTGCGAACAAGTCGAATAGGCGATGACGCGCTTGATGTCGTTCTGGACAAGGCCCACGGTCGCCGCAAAGAACGCCGTCGCGGCACCGATATACATCACGAAGCTCTTCGCCTCCGGCGCGTATTCGAAAAGCGGCGACATGCGGCAGACAAGGAAGACCCCCGCCGTCACCATGGTCGCGGCGTGGATGAGGGCGGAGACCGGCGTCGGGCCCTCCATCGCGTCCGGCAGCCAGGTGTGGAGGAAAAGCTGCGCCGATTTGCCCATCGCGCCGACGAACAAGAGGAAGGCCAGAAGGTTCGCCGCGTTCCAGTCGGTCCAGAGGAACGACAACTGCGTCTCGGCCAGCGTCGGCGCGGCGGCGAAGATGTCGTCCATGCCGATGCTGTCGGTCAGGAAGAACAGCCCCGCGATACCGAGCGCGAAGCCGAAGTCACCCACCCGGTTAACCACGAAGGCCTTGATCGCGGCGGCGTTGGCGGATGCCTTGCGGTAATAGAACCCGATCAGGAGGTAGGAGGCGACGCCGACGCCCTCCCACCCGAAGAACATTTGGACAAGGTTGTCGGCCGTCACCAGCATCAGCATGGCGAAGGTGAAGAACGACAGATAGGCGAAGAAGCGGGGCTTGTAGCTTTCGCCCTCGCGCCAGTTCTCGTCATGGGCCATGTAGCCCCAGGAATAGAGGTGGACGAGCGCCGAGACCGTCGTCACCACGATCAGCATGATCGCGGTCAGCCGGTCGAGACGGATCGACCATGCCGTGTCCAGCGTCCCCGAGCGGATGTAGTCGAGGATATGGATGTGCTGGGTCGTGCCGTCGAAACCAAGGAAGACGATCCACGACAGCAGGCAGGCCAGGAACAACAGGCCCGTCGTGACCACCTGCGCGCCCGTCTCGCCGATCACGCGCCAGCCGAAGCCGCCGATGATCGCGCCGATGAGCGGGGCAAAGAGGATGATGGACGTCATGGCTCTTTACCCTTTCATCACGTTGACGTCTTCGACGTCGATAGTGCCGCGGTTGCGGAAGAAACAGACGAGGATCGCAAGGCCGATCGCGGCCTCGGCGGCGGCGACAGTCAGGACGAACATCGTGAAGACCTGGCCCACAAGGTCATGCAGATAGGCCGAGAAGGCGACGAAGTTGATATTGACCGCCAGCAGCATCAGCTCGATCGACATCAGGATGACGATGACGTTCTTCCGGTTGAGGAAGATGCCGAAGATGCCGATCACGAACAATGCGGCGGCAACGCCAAGGTAATGTGTCAGTCCGATCATTTTCGTCCCTCCGGGCTCGGCCCGATTTCTTTCGTCCCGCACCGACTAGACGGTACGGTTGGTTCTCAAAGCCCCTGCCCCGGCTTCACGTCCTTCAGTTCCATCGCCTTGGCCGGATCGCGCCACATCTGTTGAAGCACGTTCTGACGCTTGACGTCCTTGCGGTGGCGCAGCGTCAGCACAATCGCCCCGATCATGGCGACCAGAAGGATCAGGCCGGCGAGTTGGAACAAGAGAATGTATTTGTCGTAGATCAGCATCCCCAGCGCAGCCGTATTCTGCATGTCGACGGGCGTCGCCGCGCCGCGCATGGCTTCGGCTGTCTCGGCCGTCTCCCACGCCCCGAAGGCGATCCCGAGCTGCATCAGGATCACCACGCCGATCAGAAGACCAAGCGGCATGTAGCGCGCCATCTCGCCCTTCAGTTCGGCGAAATCAACGTCGAGCATCATGACGACGAAGAGGAACAGCACCGCGACGGCGCCGACATAGACGATGATCAGCAGCATCGCCACGAACTCTGCGCCCAGCAGCACGAAGAGGCCCGCCGAGGAGAGGAAGGCGAGGATCAGCCACAGGACCGAATGGACCGGGTTGCGCGCCATGACCACCATGAGGCCCGAGGCCACCGCCGTGATGGCGAAGAGGTAGAAGGCGAAGACCATGACACTCATGCGTTGTCCCCCATCTCGTCGAAGACCTTCTGCGCGATTTCCAGCGCGCGGGTCATGGCGGGCACGCCGCCGAACATGCTCATCTGGTAGATCACTTCCGCGATCTCCCGCTTCGTCGCCCCGGCCTCAAGCGCGTGGCGGATCGTCAGCTTCATCTGCGGTTCTGCCTGCGCACCAAGGACGGTCAGCGCAGCCACCGTGACCAGAAGCCGTGTCCGGGCATCAAGCCCCTCGCGGTTGAAGGTCTTGCCGAACCACATCTCCATCATGTCCTTCGACATGGTGGGGAAGAGCTTGTCGAGTTCGACGCCCTTGAAATTCTCCAAGGCAGGATTGAAGGCGCGGGCCATCTCCTGGCCCTGCTCCATCATCTGCTGGAAGAGTTTTCCGAAGGCGTCGGTCATTGCGATACCTCGCCACCTTCCGCCCGTGCGCAAGCACGGGCAGCGCCCGACCCGCCCCCCAGGGCGGGCGCTTCACGCCCACCCTCGGGCCGGGCGCTGCCCGTGCCCCAACCGGGTGCGATATGTGTCAGGCAAAGGGTCATCTGTAGGGCGCGTCCAGTTCAAGGTTGCGGGCGATCTCGGCTTCCCAGCGCTCGCCGTTGGACAGCAGTTTGGCCTTGTCGTAGAACAGCTCCTCGCGCGTTTCGGTCGCGAATTCGAAATTCGGCCCCTCGACGATGGCATCGACCGGGCAGGCCTCCTGACAGAAGCCGCAATAGATGCACTTGGTCATGTCGATGTCGTAGCGCGTGGTGCGGCGGCTGCCGTCCTCGCGCGGCTCGGCGTCGATGGTGATCGCCTGTGCGGGGCAGATCGCCTCGCAAAGCTTGCAGGCGATGCAGCGTTCCTCGCCGTTCGGATAGCGGCGCAGCGCATGCTCGCCACGGAAGCGGGGGCTGAGCGGCCCCTTCTCATGCGGGTAGTTCAGCGTCGCCTTGGGGGCGAAGAAGTACTTCATGCCAAGGCCGAAACCCTTGATAAAATCGACCAGCAGAAAGTACTTGGCGGCGCGGGTATAGTCGATATTGGCCATGTCAGCCCCCAATCGCCCAGCGCGCCCAGAAGCCGCCGAGCACTTCGAATTTCGCAAGGAACGAGACGATCACGACCCAGCCGATCGACAGGGGCAGGAACACCTTCCAGCCGATCCGCATGAGCTGGTCGTAGCGGTAGCGCGGGACGATGGCCTTCACCATCGCGAAGAGGAAGAAGAAGACCCACATCTTGGCGACCATCCACCACCAGCCATCCGGCAGGAACGGGATGGGCGACAGCCAGCCGCCGAAGAACAGAAGCGAGATGAGGGCGCACATCAGGAAGATCGCGATGTACTCGCCCGCCATGAAGAGAAGGTAGGGGGTCGAGGAATATTCGACCATGAAACCCGCGACGAGCTCCGATTCCGCTTCCGGCAGGTCGAAGGGCGGGCGGTTGGTTTCGGCCAGCGCCGAGATGAAGAACAGCACGACCATCGGCAGGTGCGGCAGCCAGTACCAGTTGAACAGCCCGAAATCCCCGTCCTGCGCCGCGACGATGGAAGAGAAGTTCATCGAGCCGGTGGAGATGATGATGCCGATGATGATCAGACCCAGCGAGACCTCATAGGAGATCATCTGTGCCGCCGAGCGGAGCGACCCGAGGAACGGGTATTTGGAGTTCGACGCCCAGCCGCCCATGATCACGCCGTAGACCTCAAGCGAGGAGACGGCGAAGACAAAGAGGATGGCGACGTTGATGTCGGCCAGAACCCAGCCCGGATGGAACGGGACCACCGCCCATGCCAGCACGGCGAGGACGAAGGAGAGCATGGGCGCCAGGAAGAAGACGAACTTGTCCGACCCAGCCGGAACCACGATTTCCTTGACGACGTATTTCAGCGCATCGGCCACCGATTGCAGCAACCCGAAGGCGCCGACGACGTTCGGCCCCTTGCGCATCTGCACCGCCGCCCAGATCTTCCGGTCGCCATAGACGAGGAAGAGGAGCGAGAGCATCACGAAGGCGATGATGCCAAGACCCTGCACAAGGATCAGGAGGAAGGTGCCCAGTGGTGTTGCCAGAAACTCTGCCATTCTTTGTCCCTCAGCCGTCCTTCCTCAGACCGTCGGTATGCCGCGTTCGGCGCAATCGGCCGCCGCCACGCCCGCGTCGATCTTGGTTGCTCCGCGGGGCAGTGCCGGCGTGATGCTGTAAACAGCATCCGCGCTCCAAACGCCACCCTCTTCCTTCACATAAACCCGCACCTTGCGCGCGAATCCGTAGTCTTTTTCCAAGGCATAGCCCGCGACGACACAGTCGGCATAATCCTCGACCTGCTCCGGTCCGGACGCGCGCTCCATCGTCACGAAAAACGCGTGCAGATCTTCGCCCAGCGCGTGATGCTCCGCACTGCCATAGACCGGTGCCCGGGTCGCGGTATCGGTTTCCGCGCAGGCCGACAGCGCGCCGCCGAAGACGAGCATCAGGGCCGGTATCGCGGTCCGTCTGGTCATTCCCTACTCCGCCGCCATCGGTTTGTCGCCGCGCGCCCCGGCCATTGAGGAAAGCTCGGCCATGAGTTGCGAGGCGCGCGCGATCGGGTTCGTCAGGTAGAAGTCCTTGACCGCATTCACGAAATCGGCCTTTCCCAGGGCCTTCGCCGGCAGCGGCTGCCAGTCGTTTTCCGCGACCGTGTCAATCTGGCCGAGATGCGGATGCGCCGCGACCAGTGCCTGCCGCAGAACGGCCAGCGAATCCCACGGCAGCGTCGCGCCGAGTTCGGCGGACAATGCACGCAGGATCGCCCAGTTCTCCTTCGCCTCGCCGGGAGCAAAGCCCGCCCGCATGGAAAGCTGCGGCCGCCCTTCGGTGTTGACGAACAGGCCATTCTCTTCCGTGTAGGCGGCGGCGGGCAGGATGATGTCGGCGCGGTGCGCGCCACGGTCGCCGTGGCTGCCCTGATAGATCACCGTCGCGCCCGGCGCGATCTCCACCTCGTCGGCGCCAAGGTTGTAGACCACCTCGACCCCGTCGATCGCCTTGGCCAGGCCGCCCTCAGTCACAGCGCCCACATCCATGGCACCCACGCGGCTGGCCGCCGTGTGCAGGACCATCAGCTTCGACTTGGACTGCTCGCAGATCTTCATCGCTGCGGCCAGCACCGCCACGCCGTCGGCCTCGCGCAGAGCACCTTGCCCCACGATCACCAACGAAGGCGCGTCGAGAACGTCGCCGTGATCCCGGTCCAGGGTCGCCTGAAGGGCGGCACGGTCGGTTCCGGCATGGTGATAGGGATAGGTCAGATCGACAGCTTCACCCACCAGACCGACGAGCGCGCCATTGGTCCAGGCCTTGCGGATGCGGGCGTTCAGTACCGGCGCTTCGTTGCGTGGGTTGGTCCCGACCAGCAGGATGAATTTCGCGCCGTCGATATCCTCGATCCGGGCATTTCCGACATAGGCCGAACGGTTGCCTTCGGGCAGCTTCGCGCCATCGGTACGGCATTCGACGGTGCCGCCCTGCCCCTCGATCAATTGCTTGAGGCTGAACGCGGCCTCAACCGGGGCCAGATCGCCGATCAGGCCCGCAACCTTCTTGCCCTTCATCGCCGTCGCGGCTGCGCTCAGCGCCTCGGCCCAAGTCGCCTTCCGGAGCTTGCCGCTCTCGCGGATATAGGGCACGTCGAGTCGCTGGCGGCGCAGCCCGTCCCAGACGAAGCGCGTCTTGTCACTGATCCACTCCTCGTTCACGCCGTCATGGTTGCGCGGCAGGATACGCTTGACCTCACGCCCCTTGGTGTCGACGCGGATGTTCGACCCAAGCGCGTCCATCACGTCGATGGTCTCGGTCTTGGTCAGTTCCCACGGCCGCGCGGTGAAGGCATACGGTTTGGAGGTCAGCGCGCCGACCGGGCAAAGGTCGATGATATTGCCCTGAAGATTGCTGTCCAAAGTGGTGTTCAGGTAGGACGTGATCTCGGCATCCTCGCCCCGGCCCGTCTGGCCCATCTGGGTGATACCCGCGACCTCGGTCGTGAAGCGCACACAGCGGGTGCAGGAGATGCAGCGGGTCATCGTCGTGGCCACCAGCGGACCCAGATCGAGGTCTTCGGTCGCCCGCTTCGGCTCGCGATAGCGGGAGAAATCCACGCCGTAAGCCATTGCCTGGTCTTGCAAATCGCATTCCCCGCCCTGATCGCAGATCGGGCAATCCAATGGATGGTTGATCAGCAGGAACTCCATCACGCCTTCGCGCGCCTTCTTGACCATGGGCGAGTTGGTCTTGATCACCGAAGGCTCGCCATTCGGGCCGGGCCGCAGGTCACGAACCTGCATCGCGCAGGAGGCGGCGGGTTTCGGCGGGCCGCCGACGACCTCCACCAGACACATCCGGCAGTTGCCGGCGATCGACAGGCGTTCGTGATAGCAGAAGCGCGGGATCTCCACCCCGGCCGCTTCGCAGGCCTGAATGAGCGTCAGCGAGGGATCGACCTCGATTTCGATGCCGTCGATGATGATCGTGCGGAGGTTGGACATCAGTTCTTTCCCATTTTCCCGGCCGTTCCCGTCCTTGCCGACCGAACGCCCCTTGACTGTGCCGGTCGCGGCACCCTAGCGCGCGACCAGATATTTCCCGATCTCGGTTTGTCGCTCCACTTCCAGCCGGCCCGCCGCGCACCAGGTTTCCGCCTGCGTCATGACGATCCTCCGTCGCTGGATATAGGCAATGGCCGCGTCCTGAATCTCGAGTTCCGACATGATACCATCCGGATTCTCGGCCCAGCCGGGCACCCCGTTGGCGCCGTATTTCGTGGCCAGCGCGGTCTGGACCTCATTCTCATGGTCGCGGTTGTACCGGAATTCCCCGCTGCATTGGCGCGAGATCTCCTCGGCGGTTCCCGAGGCGATAGCGGCGCGAACAACGTCAGCCGGCGCGCGCGTCTTGCGGGCCGGGTCGATTGCGTCCGCGCCATCCGACGCCCCGCAGCCCACGAGCGCGAGAAGCGCGGCCCCGGCAAAACCCGCAGAGCGGCATGCAGCCATGTTCATGCGCCCCTCCACCTCATTGCGCTGCCACGCGGGCCAAGGCACGGATTGCCGGAGGGCGCGACCAGGCGCCCGACCTTCAGTTCCGTGTGGTGGTGGCGTGAGTTCATTGGACGGATACCTCTGCGCTGCCGGTGCTGGGCCAACGACCGAAGCCGAAACGGACTGCAACTGCCGTCCAAGCAATTTTGAACACGAGATAGATCGATAGCGCTTCCAACGTCGTCGCAATCCCCCAGTAGATCATCGCCATTGCGAGAATCCACGCAAGCGCGGTCGCGACCGGAGCAAACGACCAAAGCGCCCCAAGACCAACGCGGCGCAGCGCGCGAAAGAGCCCGAAACTCGCAACCAGATCGAGTACGGCCACTGTTGGCACAACGTAGAATGCAACAATTTCGCTCTCGTTCATTTTACTCCGCCGCCATCGCGCCGGTTCGGCCCGTTTTCTTCGCCTTGATGCGATCCTCGATTTCCTCGCGGAAGTGGCGCACGAGGCCCTGGATCGGCCAGGCGGCAGCGTCGCCGAGCGCGCAGATCGTGTGGCCCTCGACCTGTTTCGTGACGGAAAGCAGCATGTCGATCTCCTCGATCTCCGCCTCGCCCTTCACCAGCCGGTCCATGACCCGCATCATCCAGCCGGTCCCTTCGCGGCAGGGGGTGCATTGGCCGCAGGACTCATGCTTGTAGAACTTTGACAGCCGCCAGATCGCCTTGATGACGTCGGTCGACTGATCCATCACGATCACCGCCGCCGTCCCGAGGCCCGAGCGCTGCTCGCGCAGCCAGTCGAAATCCATGATCGCGTCTTCGCACTGCTCGGCGTTCAGCATCGGGACCGAGGACCCGCCCGGAATGACCGCCTTGAGGTTCTTCCAGCCGCCGCGCACGCCGCCGCAATGCTTCTCCAGCAATTCCTTGAGCGGGATGGACATCGCCTCTTCGACGACGCAGGGGTTGGCGACGTGGCCGGATATGCCGAAAAGCTTCGTCCCGGTATTGTTGGGCCGCCCGAAGCTGGCGAACCAGTCCGCGCCGCGCCGCAGGATCGTCGGTACGACCGCGATGCTCTCGACGTTGTTGACCGTGGTCGGGCAGCCGTAAAGCCCCGCACCCGCCGGGAACGGCGGCTTCATCCGCGGCATGCCCTTCTTGCCTTCAAGACTTTCCAGAAGCGCGGTTTCCTCGCCGCAGATATAGGCGCCCGCGCCGTGATGAAGGTAGAGATCGAAATCGAAACCGGACTTGCAGGCGTTCTTGCCGATCAGCCCGGCGTCGTAGCAGGCGTCGATCGCGGCCTGCAGCGCCTCGCGCTCGCGGATATATTCGCCCCGGATATAGATGTAGCAGGCATTCGCCCCCATCGCGAAGGAGGCGATCAGGCAGCCCTCGATCAGCGTATGCGGATCGTGGCGCATGATCTCCCTGTCCTTGCAGGTGCCGGGCTCGGATTCGTCGGCATTCACGACGAGGTAGGAGGGGCGCCCATCCGACTGTTTCGGCATGAAGGACCATTTCAGCCCGGTCGGAAAGCCCGCCCCGCCCCGGCCGCGCAGACCGGAGGCCTTGACCTCGTCGATGATCGCATCGCGCCCGCGCGCGAGGATTTCCCGCGTGCCGTTCCAGTGGCCGCGCTTCTTCGCGCCCGCGAGGGAGCGGTCGTGCATCCCGTAGAGGTTGGTAAAGATCCGGTCCTGATCTTTCAGCATCATGGTTCCTCATTTCCCTGGCGCTGCTGACGCCGCCAGATCCGCCAGGTTACGGCCAGCGCCCAGATGAACGCTGCCAGTGCGGCCAGGTCGAACAGGAAGACATAGCGGGTATCCCAACCGGCCTTCCCTCCCAGCCATTGCGCCCCGAGCCACAGGACCATCGTCGCCGCGATCACCACCGCCACAAGGCGGGCTTCGCGGGCAAGGGTCATGTCCTGTCGCTCAGGCCTCGTCATTCATGCCCTCATTTCGCGCCCGCCTTCCGGGCGCGCTTGGAAAACTCGGTGCTCCCGCCCTTGGCCAGCAGCTTGGCCTGCTTGACCCATTCGTCACGGGTAATGCGGCCGTGAAAGCCCACCATCTTTTCGTCGACGAAGGCGATGTCCTTCGCCTTCCACGCGGCGATCTGGTCGAAATGCCAGACCCCAACCTCGTTCAGAAGGGCCTCGAGCTTCGGCCCGACCCCCTTGATAAGCTTCAGGTCGTCCGCCCGGCCTTCGCGCGGCGCGGAGAGGAGTTCCGGCGCGGCGATCGGCTCGTCCTTGGACTTCGCGAGTGCCGCGTCAAGACCGGCGGCAAGGCCGGGGGCGGCGTCGCGGGCCACCGGCTCTTCAACCGGCGGCGTCGGATCGGCAGCGAGCGGCGCAGGTTCCGGCGTCACGACCGGGGCGGAAGCCGGCCCGGCGAGCGGGGCGGCCTGCACGGGTGCAGTATCGACCGCCTGGCCGCAGAAGACAGCGCCCAGCACGAAACCGAGCACGGCGCAGACGACAAGTCCTATGACGAGCGACGCGAGAAACGAATAGCCGGCACCGAACAGGAAAACGAGCGCCACCAGCGCCCCCGCGACCGCCGCCGCGATCCAGGACGTCCTGCGGCAATCCTCACTTCTGGTTCCCGACATCACTCCAACTCCCAGCTACTGGTTCTCAGTACACGTCGCCTTTCTTCACTCGCTTCGAGAACTCGGTCTGGCCGCCGGAAGCGAGCAGCGTCGCCTGCTCGATCCAGTTGTCGCGGCTCGCCCGGCCCTTGAACCCTTCGAGGTTGTCGTCGACCCATGCCAGCTCATCTGCCGTCCATTTCGCAACCTGGTCGAAATGATAGAACCCGAGGCTGTTGAGAAGCTTCTCCAGCTTCGGTCCGACACCCTTGATCATCTTCAGATCGTCCGCCCCGCCCTTGCGCGGCTCCTTCAGCGCGCGGGGCTTCTTCGGCTTGCCCGAAGCCGCCTTCGGGGCAGCCTCTTTCGCGGCCGGCTCGGCGGCTTTTGTCGGCGCCTTCGGCTTCGCCGGGGCCTTGGCCTTTGCGGCGGCCTTGGGTTTGACGGGTGCGGCCACATCGCCCGCGCCACCCTTACCGAGCCAAGGTGTCAGGAGCGGCACCTCGGTGCCGTCGATGCGCTTGATCGTATCGCCGATATCGGCCGCGAGCTGGGCAGAGGCATTGAATTTCGTCCGCCCGCTTTCGAATTCCTTGAGGCTCGTCAGCCCCTTGAGCGGTTCGGATGCATAACGGCCGTTCTGCGGACCCGGCGCCGGGACTTTGCCGGCGGCCATGTCGTCGAGAAGCCGGGAAAGGCTCTCGACCGTCAGGTCCTCGTAATAATCCTTACCGATCTGGGCCATGGGCGCGTTGGTGCAGGCGCCGAGGCATTCGACCTCTTCCCAGCTGAACTTGCCGTCGGCGGAAAGCTGATGCGCGTTCGGCGCGATCTTTTCCTTGCAGACACGGATCAGGTCCTCGGCCCCGCAGATCATGCAGGAGGTCGTGCCGCAGATCTGGATATGCGCAACGGAACCAACGGGTTGCAGCTGAAACATGAAGTAGAAGGTCGCTACTTCCAGCGCCCTTATATGCGCCATGCCCAGCATGTCGGCGACATGTTCGATGGCCGCGCGGGAGAGCCAGCCCTCCTGCTCCTGCGCCCGCCACAGAAGCGGGATGATGGCGCTGGCTTGACGGCCCTCGGGGTACTTGGTGATCTGCCCCTTCGCCCAGGCGAGGTTCGCAGGCGTGAATTCGAAAGAGGCGGGCTGTTCGTGGTACAGGCGGCGGAGCATTCGGTCAGATCCTACTGCAACGTGGAAGAGAGCCAGAATACGATCTGACCCGTAGGAATAGCGTAAGGGATAAACCCAGCAGCAATACCCAAGGTTATTGCGGCCACCAAGATCACCGGTCGATCTCCCCGAACACGACATCCATCGTGCCGATGATCGCGGCGACGTCGGCCAGAAGGTGGCCCTTGGCCATCCAGTCTATGGATTGGAGGTGCGGATAGCCGGGCGCGCGGATCTTGGCGCGGTAGGGTTTGTTCGACCCGTCGGCGACCAGGTAGACGCCGAACTCGCCCTTGGGCGCCTCGATGGCGGCATAGACCTCGCCCGCTGGGACGTGGAAGCCCTCGGTGTAAAGCTTGAAGTGATGGATCAGCGCCTCCATCGACCGCTTCATCTCGCCCCGTTTCGGCGGGGTGATCTTGCCGCGCGCCAGCACATCACCCTTGCCCTCGGGCGCACGGAGTTTCGCGATGGCCTGATGGATGATCGACGTCGATTGACGCATCTCTTCCATCCGGCAAAGGTAACGGTCATAGCAGTCGCCGTTCTTGCCGACCGGGATATTGAAGTCGAACTCGTCATAGCACTCATAGGGCTGCGCCCGGCGCAGGTCCCAGGCCATGCCCGAGCCGCGCACCATGACGCCGGAATAGCCCCAGCGCAGCACGTCTTCCTCGTGCACGATGCCGATATCGGCGTTGCGCTGCTTGAAGATGCGGTTTTCCGTCAGAAGCCCGTCGAGATCGTCGATGACCTTCGGGAATTCCGTCGCCCATTCCTCGATATCGTTCAGAAGGTCGTCGGGCAGGTCCTGATGCACGCCGCCGGGGCGGAAATAGGCGGCGTGAAGCCGCGCGCCGCAGGCCCGTTCGTAGAAGACCATGAGCTTTTCGCGTTCCTCGAAGCCCCAGAGCGGCGGGGTCAGCGCGCCGACGTCAAGGGCCTGCGTCGTCACGTTCAGCAGGTGGTTCAGGATACGGCCAATCTCGGAATACAGCACCCGGATCAACTGCCCCCGGCGCGGCACGACGGTGCCGGTCAGCTTCTCGATCGCGAGGCACCAGGCATGTTCCTGGTTCATCGGCGCCACATAGTCGAGCCGGTCGAAATACGGCAGGTTCTGAAGGTAGGTGCGGCTTTCCATCAGCTTCTCGGTACCGCGATGGAGCAGCCCGATATGCGGGTCACAACGTTCCACAACCTCGCCGTCAAGCTCAAGCACCAGCCGCAAAACGCCATGCGCCGCAGGGTGTTGCGGGCCAAAGTTGATGTTGAAGTTGCGGATCCGCTGTTCGCCGGTCAGCGCGTCTTCATAACCACGGGAACCGTCCATCATTTCGCCCCCTGTTTTTCGTCGCCCGGCAGGATGTATTCCGCGCCCTCCCAGGGGGACATGAAATCGAACTGCCGGTAGTCCTGCACCAGTTTCACCGGCTCATAGACGACGCGTTTCAGCGCCTCGTCATAGCGCACCTCGGTATAGCCCGTGGTCGGGAAGTCCTTCCGGAGCGGATGGCCCCGGAAGCCGTAGTCCGTAAGAATGCGCCGCAGGTCGGAGTGACCCGAGAAGATGATCCCGAACATGTCGTAGACCTCCCGCTCGAACCAGTTGGCCGAGGGGTGGATGCCGGTGATCGAGGGCACCATCTCATCCTCGCGGCACTGCACGCGGATGCGGATGCGCGCGTTCTGGTACATCGAGAGGAAATGGTAGACGACATCGAACCGCGCTACGCGTTCCGGGTAGTCGACCGCCGTGATGTCGACGAGCGTCCCGAACCGGCAGGTCCGGTCGGCGCGCAGGAACTCCACGAAGTCGGTGAGGCCCGCGAGCGTCACGGTGACATTCAGCTCGCCAAATGCAACCTCGGTCGCCACGACCTCGTCGGGGCGCTTCAACTCGATATGGACGGCCAGTTCCTGAAGGGCTTCGGACATGGTCGGGTCTCCTCAGCGAACGAGCGTGCCGGTGCGGCGGATTTTCCGCTGCAATTGCAGGATGCCGTACAGAAGCGCCTCGGCGGTCGGCGGGCAGCCGGGGACGTAGATGTCGACCGGCACGATCCGGTCGCAGCCACGGACCACCGAATAGCTGTAATGGTAGTAGCCGCCGCCATTGGCGCAGGAGCCCATCGAGATCACGTAGCGCGGCTCGGGCATCTGGTCGTAGACCTTGCGGAGCGCGGGGGCCATCTTGTTGGTGAGCGTGCCGGCGACGATCATCAGGTCCGACTGGCGGGGGGAGGCGCGGGGCGCGGTGCCAAAGCGCTCAAGGTCGTAGCGCGGCATCGAGGTATGCATCATCTCGACGGCGCAGCAGGCAAGGCCAAAGGTCATCCAGTGCAAGGAGCCGTTCCGCGCCCAGTTGATGATGTCCTCGGTCGTGGTCAGCAGGAAGCCCTTGTCCTGCAGTTCCCGGTTCAGCGCCTCGGTCGCGACCTCGCGGTCGGCGCCGGCGGTGTTCGCCCCCGTCATCACGCCCATTCCATCGCCCCCTTCTTCCATTCGTAAGCAAAGCCGATGGTCAGCACGGCAAGGAACACCATCATCGACCAGAACCCGACCGTCGAGATGTCCTTGAACGCCACCGCCCAGGGGAAGAGGAAGGCCACTTCGAGGTCGAAGATGATGAAGAGGATCGAGACGAGGTAGAAGCGCACATCGAACTTCATTCGCGCGTCGTCGAAGGCGTTGAAGCCGCATTCATAGGCCGAGACCTTCTCCGGATCGGGATTGCGGACCGCGAGGATCGCGGCGGCGAGTATCAGCACAAGGCCAAGGCCGACAGCCATGGCGAGGAAGATGAGGATGGGAAGGTACTCTCGCAGAAGTTCGTTCACCGGTGACTCCTTACGTCTCGCACAGGCCGAGCGTGCGCAGAATGGCTCTGGCCCGTTTACTCCCCCGCCCAGACGGGGTCAACCGAAGGCGGTTCCCAATCTGTCCGCCGAAAGGCAGAAAATGCCGGTGCCGGCGGGCGGTTATCGCTGACATTTCGGTCGGGCGATCCGCCAGCCGGGCGCGATATCACGATTTCCAGGCCGGCGGGCGTTTTTCGAAGAATGCGCCGATTCCCTCGACCGCCTCCGCGCTTTCCCAGCGTAGGACCAGCGCCTGGATCGTCTCGGCGATCACTGCTTCGTCTATGCGCGGGCCGAGACGTCGGGCAAGCGCCTTCGCCTCGGCAACCGCGCCCGGGGCACAGGAGAGATAGGGCGCCACCTCTGCCTCCACCGCGGCGTCGAGATCGGCGGCCGGCACGGTCCTAGCGACAAGGCCGAGCGTCACCGCTTCTGGCGCACCGAACAGACGCGCCGACATGAAGACCCGCCGCGCCATCGCCTCGCCCATGCGGGCGAGCACATAGGGGCCGATCGTCGCGGGGATCAGGCCAAGCTTCGTTTCGGTCAGGCCGAACCTCGCACCATCCGCCGCGATCGCCACGTCAGAGACGGAAGCCATGCCGACACCGCCGCCAAAGGCGTTGCCCTGCACCCGCCCGATCACGGGCTTCGGACAGGTGTTGAGCGCGTTCAGCATCATGGCGAGCTTGGTCGCCTCCTTCGCGCGCGTTGCCCCGTCCGCTGCCATCTGCTCGCGCATCCAGCCAAGATCACCGCCCGCGCAGAAACTCTCGCCCGCCCCGGTCAGGACGATCGCCCGAACCGCCGGATCGCGGCCGAGACGCCCGGCCGCTTCAGTCAGTTCCGCGATCATCGCAGCCGACAGTGCATTGTGTTTCTCGGGCCGGTTCAGCGTCAGCCGCGCAACGCCCCGGTCGTCGCAATCGAGTGAAATCGTCTCGTACATCATGCGCCTCGCATTCTTTGTGCCATCGCTCCCGCCTCAGCCAGAACCGCCGGATCAAGGCCCGTCGCATGGCCAAGCGACGCCAGATGCGCCGCCACCGCCTCGGTCGCGACATTGCCCGCAGCGCCGGGCGCGTAGGGGCAGCCGCCAAGTCCGCCCACCGCCGCATCGAAGACGCGAAGCCCACGCGCCAGCGATGCGTCGATATTGGCAAGCGCCCGCCCGGCAGTGTCGTGGTAATGCCCGGCAAGCCGTTCCGCCGGCATTTCCTCAAGCACCGCGCCAAGCATGGCGTCGATCGTCTCGGGCCGCCCCTGCCCGATCGTGTCGCCAAGGCTGATCTCGTAACAGCCCATGTCGCGCAAGGCGGCCGTCACCCGAGCCACCGCTTCGGGCGCAATCCTGCCGTCGTAGGGGCAGTCGGTGACGACCGAAACATAGCCCCGGACCGGGATACCATCCGCCCTCGCCGCCTCCGTCACGGGGCGGAACCGGTCTAGGCTCTCAGTGATGGTGCAGTTGAGGTTGGCCCTCGAAAAGCCCTCGGATGCCGAGGCGAAGATCGCGACCTCGTCCGCCCGCGCGGCCTTCGCCCCGTCGTAGCCCTTCATGTTGGGCGTCAGCGCCGCATAGCGCACGCCGGGCGCACGGGCGATGCCTGCCAGCACCTCGGCGCTGTCGGCCATCTGCGGCACCCATTTGGGGCTGACGAAGCTTGCCACTTCGATCCGCCGAAACCCCGCCCGGCTGAGCAGATCGACGAGCACGATCTTCTCCGCCGTGGGGATAATCCGCTTTTCGTTCTGGAGCCCGTCGCGCGGCCCCATTTCGACGATTTCAACGTCAGAGCGTGTCGGCATCGTAGAAATCCTGCGAGTAGAATTGCTGTTCGCCGTCCGCCGCACGGGCGGCCTGATAGGCCGGCCGGGCTGCGATCCGGTCCAGATAGGCGCGAATGTTCGGAAAGTCGTCGAGACGCACGAAATGCGGTGCCGCCAGCAGGTTGTAGCCCAGCATCGTATCGGCGCCGGAGAATCCCGACGGCAACACGTAGTCCTGCGACGCGAGCGTCCGCTCGAGCGGTTTCATCGTGTTGGCCAGCCGCTTCGTTTCGATCTTCAGGACCGTCGCCGAACGCGTCGCCGGGTCGCGCAAGAACACCCATTGCAGGTTCAGGTTGGCGATGAGATGAGCCATCGTCTCGGCGAAGTGCATCCATTCCAGCCATTGCACCCGCTCCGGGTGACCGGGCGGGCGGCCGAAACCGTGTTCTGGCCGCGTCTCGCAAAGGTATTCGGTGATCGCGCCGCTTTCGAACAAGGTCAGCCCGTCGATCTCCAGGGCCGGCACCCGTCCGGCTGGGGACTTTTCAAGAAATCCGGGCTGGCGGAGCGAGCCGTCGGTGATGGAGTAGCGGACCACGTCGCAATCAAGCCCCATCTCCTTCAGGAGCCAGAGAACCCGCGTGGAGCGGGAGAGCGCGACATGATGAAGCCGGATCATGCCGCGTCTTCCTCCTCAAGCCGCACCAGCGCCGCGCCGGCTTCGACCTGCGTTCCGGCGGCCACGAACACCTCCGCCACCGTGCCGTCGCGGCTGGCAGTCAGGGTATGCTCCATCTTCATCGCCTCCAGCACGGCCAGCCGGTCGCCCGCGGAAACAACCTGCCCCGCCGCGACATGAACCGCTTTTACAAGGCCCGGCATCGGCGACAGCGTCAGCCCGCCCCCGGCCGCATCGGCCTGCCGGTCGAGCGGGTCGACGAGGTCGAAGTGATAGGCACCCGGCCCGAAGACCGAGACGGTGCCGGGGGTCAGCACGACGCGGGCGCCGGCGGGGCGGTCGTTCACCCACCATGTGCCGGTTCTGAGGCGGCAATCGGCCTCCTCGCCGTCGATCGTGACAACGGCATGGCCGGCCGCGCGCACCTCGACCGTGGCGGAGAGCCCGTCGAGCGTCACCGTGCGCCGCAGCGGCGCCCAGAGCGCGAAGCCCGACAGCCCCGGACCGCCATCGGCCAGCCCGGCCGCGCCCAGAACCGCCAGCGCACGCACGGCAAGGCCAGGTTCTGCTGCCTCGATCAGGCCGGCAAGGTCCCGGCCGATCAGGCCGGTATCGACCTCGCCCGCGCCGAACCCTTCGTGACGCGCAAGCGCGCCCAGGAAGGACAGGTTGGTGACCGACCCGGCCACCTCGGTCGCCGCAAGTGCCGCCCGCAGTTTCGAAAGCGCGATGGCCCGCGTCGGGCCGTGGACGATGATCTTGGCGATCATCGGGTCGTACCACGGGCTGATCGCGTCGCCGGGGCGCACGCCGGTATCGGCGCGCGCACCTCGGGCGAAATGCAGGTGGGTCAGCGTGCCGGTCGCGGGCAGGAAGCCAGCCGGCACGTCCTCGGCGTAAAGCCGCGCCTCGAAGGCGTGACCGCGCAGGGGGATGTCCTCCTGCCGCGAGGTGAGCGGCTCTCCGCTCGCGACGCGGAGCTGCCACTCGACAAGGTCAATCCCCGTCACCGCCTCGGTCACGGGATGCTCGACCTGAAGGCGGGTATTCATCTCCATGAACCAGAACCGGTCGGGATGGAGGCCGTCGGACCCGTCGACGATGAACTCCACGGTGCCGGCGCCGCTGTAGCCGATGGCCTCGGCGGCGCGCACCGCCGCATCGCCCATCGCCGCCCGCATCTCTGCCGTCATGCCCGGCGCGGGCGCCTCCTCGATCACCTTCTGATGGCGGCGCTGAAGCGAACAGTCACGTTCGTAGAGATGGACGGCGCGGGTGCCGTCGCCGAAGACCTGAACCTCGATATGGCGCGGCTTCTGGATGTATTTCTCGATCAGGACGGCAGGGTTGCCGAAGGCGGTCCGCGCCTCGCCCTGCGCGCTGTCAAGCGCTGCGGAAAAGTCGGCAGCGGCCTCGACAAGGCGCATCCCCTTGCCGCCGCCTCCGGCAACGGCCTTGATCAGCACCGGATAGCCGATGGCCTCGGCCGCGCCGGCAAGATGGGCCGGGTCCTGCTCCGCACCGTGATAACCGGGCACGACCGGAACGCCGGCCTTTTCCATCAGCGCCTTGGCGGCGTCTTTCAGCCCCATCGCCCGGATTGCCTGCGAGGACGGGCCGATGAAGGTCAGCCCGGCCGCCTCGACCGCGTCGACGAAATCGGGGTTTTCGGAGAGGAACCCGTAACCGGGATGGATCGCCTGCGCGCCGGTTGTCTGCGCCGCCGCGATGATCGCGTCGCCGCGCAGGTAGCTGTCCCTTGGTGCCGGGCCGCCGATATGGACCGCCTCATCGGCCAGCGCCACATGGCGCGCCGTCGCGTCGGCGTCGGAATAGACCGCGACCGTGGCCACGCCGAGCCTGCGGCAGGTGTCGATGATCCGGCAGGCGATCTCGCCCCGGTTGGCAATCAGTATCTTGTGAAACATGGGTCAGTCCTTGTGGCAAGGCCGGGGGTTTCACACCCCCGGACCCCCGTGGAGTGTTTTTTCCAAGAAGAAGCGGGAAGGGGGAGGGTTCGCGTCATGCGCACCACCCCTGCCGCTGGCCGCCGGAATAGGCGCGGGCACGACCGGCAGCGATCATCCTGCCGGCGAGCGGCGCGCCGTCGATGAAGGCCGTGACGAGCGCGCGGCCGTAGCGATCCGTGCCTTCGTGCACCAGCCGCACCTCGCCGGCACGCAGGAGCGTGAGCCGGAGTGCCCAGCTCGCCCGCATCGCGGCGGCGAGTTCGGACGGGCAGGCCGGTGAAAAAAGTTCCGGCGTGTCGAAGCCGGTGAACCGCGCCTTGATGCTGCCCCGCCGGGGGCACCACATGCGCACCGTGTCGCCGTCGACGACCTGATAGATGCGGCAGCTTTCGCCCGGCTCGGCCGTCGGACGGGCGGCGGCGAGGTAGAAGTCGGCAAGGGCCGGAAGCGCGACGAGGCCGACGGATGCGACGACGATGACCGCGCTGAGGTAGAAGCGCGGATCGGTGGCGCGCCGGTACCGGCGCGGCCGGGGGCCCGCCCTGCGGCGCGGGATCGCATTATGTCCGCGGCGCGCCATGGTCACATCCTGAAGACGCCGAAGCGCGTGTCGTCGATGGGTGCGTTCAGCGCCGCCGACAGGGACAGGGCCAAAACCTCGCGCGACTTGCGCGGGTCGATGATGCCATCATCCCAGAGCCGGGCGGAGGCGTAGAGCGGGTGGGACTGCTCCTCGAACATTTCGATCGTCGGGCGCTTGAATTCAGCCTCCTCCTCGGCCGACCAAGCGCCCCCTGCCCGCTCGATCCCGTCGCGTTTGACGGTGGCGAGAACGCCTGCCGCCTGTTCGCCGCCCATGACCGAGATACGGCTGTTCGGCCAGGTCCAGAGGAAGCGGGGAGAATAGGCGCGTCCCGCCATGCCGTAGTTGCCCGCGCCGAACGATCCGCCGACCAGCATGGTGATCTTCGGGACGGCGGCCGTCGCCACCGCCGTCACCATCTTGGCGCCGTGCCGGGCGATGCCTTCGTTTTCGTATTTCCGCCCGACCATGAAGCCGGTGATGTTCTGAAGAAAGACGAGCGGGATCTTCCGCTGGGCGCAAAGTTCGATGAAATGCGCGCCCTTGATCGCGCTTTCTGAGAAGAGGACACCATTATTGGCGACGATCCCGACAGGGCAGCCTTTGACATGGGCGAAGCCGGTGACCAGCGTCTCGCCGAAGCGCGGCTTGAATTCGTCAAAGCGGGAGCCGTCGACGATCCGGGCGATGACCTCGCGGATGTCGTAGGGCGTGCGCAGGTCGGCCGGGACGATACCGAGGATCTCCTGGGGGTCGTAGGCCGGGTCCTCGGGGCTTTGCCACTGCACGGTCTGCGGCCTCGTGCGGTTCAGGTGCCCGACCGCGCGTCGGGCGAGGGCCAGCGCATGCGCGTCATCCTCGGCGAGATAGTCGGCGACACCCGACAGGCGCGTATGCACGTCGCCACCGCCAAGGTCCTCGGCCGTCACGACCTCGCCCGTCGCGGCCTTCACGAGGGGAGGGCCGGCAAGGAAGATCGTCCCCTGTTCCCTCACGATGATCGAGACATCGGACATCGCCGGAACGTAGGCGCCGCCCGCCGTGCAGGACCCCATGACCACGGCGATCTGGGGAATGCCCTTCGCCGACATGTTCGCCTGGTTGAAGAAGATGCGGCCGAAATGGTCGCGGTCGGGGAAGACCTCATCCTGGTTGGGCAGGTTGGCGCCGCCTGAATCGACGAGATAGACACAGGGCAAGTGGTTCTGCTCGGCGATCTCCTGCGCGCGGAGGTGTTTCTTCACCGTCATCGGGTAATAGGTGCCGCCCTTCACCGTGGCATCGTTCGCCACCACCATGACCTCCTGGCCGTGAACCCGACCGATCCCTGCAATGACTCCGGCGGCAGGCGCATCGCCACCGTAAAGGCCGTGGGCCGCTGTCGCTCCGATTTCGAGGAAGGGGCTTCCGGCGTCCAGAAGGTTCGCCACCCGCTCGCGCGGCGGCATCTTGCCGCGCGCGACGTGGCGGGCGAGAGATTTCTCGCCGCCCCCGGCGGCGGCGCGCCCGGCCGCTTCGGCAATCTGCGCCAGCATCGCCTCGTGTGCGGCGCGGTTGGCGCGGAAGGCATCGCTGCCGGTCAGGGCCTGAGAGACGAGTTTCATGCGCGGGCCTCCACAGCTTTGCATCTTTGGCGGTGCGGGCAACATGTCGCACCCTCTTTCCGCTGCGTCGCAGCAAAATCTTGATTCAGGTCAAGGTCCCAAAAGTGCGACCTGCTATGGCGGTGCTGCGCGCGAAAAAGGAGAGAAACGCTATGTATAAGAAACTGCTTCCGATCGCCGCCGCCCTGCTTGCTGCCGCGCCCGCCTTCGCGCAATCCGCCGGTGACTGGACGCTCGGCCTTGGCCTTGGCTACGTCTCGCCAAAGGACGACAACGGCCTTCTGGCCGGCGCCGCGACCACGGTGGACGAGAACATCCGCCCGACCATCACCGTCGAGTATTTCCCGTGGGACAATATCGGTGTGGAGCTGCTCGCCGCGACGCCGTTCAAGCATACCGCGACCATCGCGGGCGTCGGCACGGCGACGACCAAGCACCTGCCGCCCACCCTGTCGCTGGTCTATCACGTTCCCACCGCCGGCAAGGTCACGCCGTTCTTCGGGGCCGGCATCAACTACACCATGTTCTTCAGCGAGAAATCCGCGCTCGGCAATGTCAAGATGGATGACAGCCTCAGCTTGGCGCTCAAGGCCGGTGTCGACTTCGCCCTGTCCGACAAGGGCGCGGTCCGGACCGAACTGCGCTGGATGGATATCGACACCGACGTGTCGCTGAACGGTGCGCCCATCGGCACGGCCGAGATCGACCCGCTGGTCGTCGGTGTGTCCTACGTCATGAAGTTCTGAACACCTGAACCGGACGGGGGACGGAAGAGGGCGCGTCAGGTAGGGGGCGCGCCCTTTTTTCGTGGCGGGTGACGCGCGTCTCACCCCATCGCCCCCATCAATTCCCGCCCGATCAGCATGCGGCGAATCTCGCTCGTTCCCGCGCCGATTTCCATCAGCTTGGCATCGCGGAAGATGCGCGCGACCGGGGTTTCGTTCATGAAGCCGGTGCCACCCATCGCCTGCACTGCCTGATGCGCGACGACCATCGCCTCCTCAGACGCATAGAGCACGCATGCCGCAGCGTCTTGGCGCGTGACCTCACCCCGGTCGCAGGCCTTGGCGACTTCGTAGGTATAGGCGCGCGACGAGTTCATCTTGGTATACATGTCGGCGATCTTCGCCTGCATCAGCTGGAAGCTTCCGATCGGCTGGCCGAACTGCTTGCGCTGCGCGATATAGGGCATGACCTCATCCAGACAGGCGGCCATGATGCCGGGGCCGATGGCCGAAAGGACGACCCGTTCGTAGTCGAGACCGGACATCAGGACACGCACGCCCCTGCCCTCTTCGCCCAGCACGTTCTCGAACGGCACCTCGACATCCTCGAAGATCAGCTCGGCCGTGTTCGACCCGCGCATCCCGAGCTTGTCGAAATGCTTGGAGGTCGAGAAGCCCTTCATGGTCTTTTCGACGATAAACGCCGTAATGCCCTTCGATCCGGCCTCGGGGTCGGTCTTGGCATAGACGACCAACGTGTCGGCGTCCGGGCCGTTGGTGATCCAGAACTTGGTGCCGTTCAGCTTGTAATAGCCGTTCTTCTTCTCGGCGCGGAGCTTCATCGACACGACGTCGGACCCCGCCCCGGCCTCTGACATCGCAAGCGCACCGACACTCTCGCCCGAAATCAGGCCCGGCAGGTATTTCCGCTTCTGCTCCTCGTTGGCGTTCAGCTTGATCTGATTGACGCAGAGGTTCGAATGCGCGCCGTAGGAGAGCGAGACCGAGGCGGAAGCCCGCGCAATCTCCTCCACCGCGACGCAATGGGCGAGGTAACCCATCCCCGCCCCGCCATATTCCTCGGCCACCGTGATGCCGAGAAGGCCCAGATCGCCCATCTCTTTCCAGAGTTCGGCCGGAAACTCGTTCGTGCGGTCGATCTCGGCCGCCATCGGCTTCACCCGGTCCTGCGCCCAGCGGTGCACAAGGTCGCGCAGCGCCTCGATCTCATCGCCGAGGTGGAACTTCATGGATGCGGTGAACATCGGCGGCCTCCAAAGAAATGAACGTGTGTTCAATTCATAGCGGGAAAGGCCGATTCGGGTCAATGGGTTTGCACGGGCGGAGGCCGCCCGTGCCGGTCCCGACATGAAGAATGCGATCAGTCGGCAGCCGGCACCGTGCTCGGCCCGGCAGTCGCGCCCTGATGGACGGCGGAAACCTCGGCGCGGATGATCCGGGCGATGAGGGCTGCATCGTCGGGCGAGAAGGTCAGCGGCAGACGCATGTCGACGAGGCCGGCAAGAACCCGGTCAGTCTGCGGCAGGTCCTGCGGCCTGGCATAGCGCCAGCTGTCATGGCGCGAGGTAAAGCCCGTGGGCTCCGTATGGCCGAACCATTTCAGCTCGACCCCGCGCGCCGCCGCGCGGGCGAGAACCGCGCGCACCTTGTCCGCCGGCCAGTCCGGCAGCAGGAACTGGAAGGACGAGGCAACGTAGGCTTCAGCTTCCGGGCGCGGGATCAGTTGCAGGCCAGGTGTCGCGGCAAGTCCTGCCTCCACCACCCGGTAAAGCGTATTCCACCGTGCGATCTGCGCCGGAAGATCGGCCAGTTGCGGGCGCAGGATCGCCGCGCGGAGGTTGTCCATCCGGCCGGAAATGTTGGGCGTGACGTATTTCACCTGCGCGAATGCCTCGGGCGGCGGCGCGGCCCGGTGGCGTTCGTAGAGCATGTAGCTGCCCGACAGCATGATCGCCCGTGCCATCAGGTCGGCATTGTCCGAGGTCAGCAATCCGCCCTCGCCTGAATTGATATGCTTGTAGGTCTGGGTCGAATAGCAGGCAGCAAGCCCGTGGCGGCCGGACGGCGTGTCGTTCCACGACGCCCCCATCGTATGGGCGCAATCCTCGATCACCGCGACCCGGCCGTCGGCACAGATCGCCATCAGCCGGTCCATGTCGCAGATATGGCCGCGCATGTGGCTGAGAAGCAGGATCGGTGCGCCGCTCTCGTAGATCTTGCGCTTGAGGTCATCGAGGTCGATGGTCAGCGCGTCGGTCGTGTCGACAAAGACCGGCTCCGCCCCGACACCCGCGATCGCGCCCGGCACCGGGGCAAGCGTAAAGGCATTGGTCAGAACTTTCGTCCCCGGCCCCACGCCCGCCGCTCGCAGGGCACAGCCGATGGCATAGCCGCCGGAGGCAACGGCAAGGCAGTATTTCGCGCCGGTGAAAGCGGCGAACTCCTCCTCCAGCAAGGCGGCTTCCGCGATCTCTCCCGGCGCGGTGTTGTAGCGGTGCAGACGCCCGTGGCGCAGGACATGCAGCGCGGCCTCGATCCCCGCCTCGGGGATCGGTTCCTGCTGGGTGAAACTGCCGTCGAACCGTTCCGTCATATGCCCTTGTCCCGTGCCCGCCCGCCGCCGTCAATCGCCGTCACACCGTCAGCCGACAAGCCTGCGCACGACCTCCGCCAGTCCGGCGAAATCGTCGACCAGCGCCTCGGGCGCGAAATCCGCCACGCCGGCCCCGGCCGGCCCGAAGGTCACGAGCGCCACGGGCACACCTGCCGCGATGCCCGTCTTGCGGTCGGTGTCGGTATCACCGATCAGGACCGAGCGTTCGACCGATCCGCCCGCCCGCTCAACCGAAAGCCTGTAGGGCGCGGGGTCGGGCTTTCTCACCGGCAGCGTGTCGGCCCCGATGAGAGACCCGAAAAGGTCGCGCACGCCGAGACGCGTCACCAGGATCTCTGCCAGACGTTCGGGTTTGTTGGTGCAGATGCCCGTTGCATAGCCAGCCGCGCGCAGGTCCCGCACCGCGTCGGCCGCGCCGGGATAAAGCCGGGTTTCACGGTCGATGCCTTCCTCGTACGCGGCCAGAAGGACGGGGTATTGCGCGTCAACTTCGGCATCGCCCCCCTGCCCCAGCCGTGAGAAGCCGAGCCTGAGCATCGCGCGACCGCCGTGAAACGCGGTCAGCGCATCCGCGACCGGGTCGAGCATGTCGCCCACGCCCAGCCCGCGAAAACAGGCATTGGCCGCCGCGATCAGGTCGGCGGACGTATCCGCGAGTGTGCCGTCGAGGTCGAAGATCACCGTACGCATCGCGCGCCTCTCCCTGTAATCTGCCGAAAGGACTTGTGATGCCCACCCCCTTGCGGCCTTCGGGGCCTTGGTTAAAACGGGCGCAATCCGAAGGAAAGCACCATTCATGGCCACAGCGCTCATCATTCTCGCCGCCGGACAGGGCACAAGGATGAACTCCGACCTGCCGAAAGTCCTGCACAAGGTCGCCGGTGCCCCGGTCCTCGCCCACGCGATGCGCGCCGGCGCGACGCTGGAGCCGGAGCGCATGATCGTCGTGACCGGGCATGAGCGCGAGGCCGTCGAACGCGCCGCGCGCGAAGTCGATGAAGAGGTCATCGTGGTCGAGCAGGCCGAACGGCTCGGCACCGGCCATGCTGTTGCCCAGGCGCTGCCCGCGCTTGACGGCTTTGCCGGCAAGGTGCTTGTCCTCTTCGGCGACACGCCGCTGATCCGGGCCGAGACGCTGGAGGCGCTGGCCGGGTCGCCGACCGATATCACCGTTCTCGGCTTCGAGCCGGTCAATCCGCTCCGCTATGCCCGCCTGATCATGAAAGGCGACATGCTGGACCGCATCGTCGAGGCCAAGGACGCGACCGAGGCGGAGCGCGCGATCACCCTTTGCAACGGCGGTCTGATGGCTGTCGACGCGGGCCTGTTGGCCGATCTCGTCCCCCTGCTGTCGAACAAGAACGCGGCCGGGGAATACTATCTGACCGAGGTCGTGGCCCTCGCCCGCGCCCGGGGGCGCTCTGCCTCTGTCGTGACCTGCGACGAAGCCGAGACGCTCGGCGTCGACACCCGCGCGCAACTGGCGCAGGCGGAGGCGTCGTTCCAGGCCCGCGCCCGCGCCGAGGCGCAGGAGAACGGCGTGACGATGGCGGCGCCCGAAACCGTCTTCTTCGCCTATGACACTGTCATCGGCCGCGACACGGTGATCGCGCCCAATGTCGTTTTCGGCCCCAGCGTGACCGTCGAAAGCGGCGCCGAGATCCGCGCCTTCTGCCACCTCGAAGGCTGCCACATCTCGCGCGGCGCGACCGTTGGCCCGTTCGCCCGTCTCCGCCCCGGCGCGGAACTGGCCGAGGACGTGCATGTCGGCAACTTCGTCGAGATCAAGAACGCCATTCTCGACGAGGGCGTGAAGGTCGGACACCTGACCTATCTCGGCGACGCCCATGTCGGCGAGCACACGAATATCGGCGCGGGCACCGTGACCTGCAACTACGACGGCGTTCTGAAACACCGGACCGAAATCGGCGCGCGCGCCTTCATCGGCTCGGACACGATGCTGGTCGCACCGGTGAAGATCGGCGCGGGGGCGCTGACCGGCTCCGGCTCCGTCATCACGGCGGATGTGCCGGACGACGCGGTGGCCCTGGGCCGCGCGGCGCAGGTGGTCAAGCCCGGTCTGGCGCGGAAATTGTTCGAAAAGCTCAAGGCCGAGAAGGCCCGCAGGCAGAAAGAGAAGCAATAATGTGTGGAATTGTCGGTGTCCTCGGCAGCCATGAAGTCGCCCCGATCCTTGTGGAGGCGCTGAAGCGACTGGAATATCGCGGCTACGATTCCGCCGGTATCGCCACGGTCAACGCGGGCGCGCTCGACCGTCGCCGGGCGGTGGGCAAGCTCGTCAACCTGTCCGACCTGCTGGTGCACGAACCGCTCGCCGGCAAGTCCGGGATCGGCCATACACGCTGGGCCACGCATGGCGCTGCGACCGTGGTCAACGCCCACCCGCACCGCTCCGGCCCCGTCGCCGTCGTCCATAACGGCATCATCGAGAACTTCCGCGAACTGCGGTCAGAACTTGCCGAAAAGGGTCTGGCGGCGGAAACCGAGACCGACACCGAAACCGTCGCCCTTCTCGCCAGGCACTACATGGACGAGGGCATGTCCGCCCGCGACGCCGCCACCGCGACGCTGAAACGGCTCGAGGGTGCGTTCGCGCTTCTCTTCCTTTTCGACGGCGAGGAAGACCTGATGATCGCCGCCCGCAAGGGCTCGCCTCTGGCCATCGGCCATGGCGACGGGGAGATGTTCGTGGGTTCCGACGCCATCGCGCTCGCCCCCATGACCGACCGGATCACCTATCTTGAGGAAGGCGACTATGCCTTCGTCACCCGCAAGGGGGTCGAGATCTTCGATGCCTCAGGC
The DNA here is from genome assembly GCA_030429495.1 of Alphaproteobacteria bacterium. Taxonomy (GTDB): domain Bacteria; phylum Pseudomonadota; class Alphaproteobacteria; order Rhodobacterales; family Rhodobacteraceae; genus Albidovulum. The sequence goes on from JAUIFH010000004.1 coordinate 77,849, forward strand.
CGCCGGGCGAACCGCGACCTCACCCAGATCCAGATCGAGGCGACCCGCATCGAAAAGGCCGGCTACAAGCATTTCATGGCCAAGGAGATTGCGGAACAGCCGATCGTTCTGGCCGATGCCATCAGGCATTACTGCCGGGGCGGGAAGATCAACCTGCCCGAGGGCCTCGATTTCTCGACGCTCGACCGGCTGACGCTGGTGGCCTGCGGCACGGCGAACTATGCCTGCCTCACAGCGAAATACTGGTTCGAAAGCCTCGCCGGCTTGCCCTGCGAGGTCGATATCGCTTCGGAATTCCGCTACCGCGAACCGCCCTTGCCGGAAAACTCCTACGCAGTCTTCGTCAGCCAGTCGGGGGAAACCGCCGACACGCTCGCGGCCCTTCGTTACGCGAACGAGAAAGTGGCAAAGATCGTCGCCATCGTGAACGTGCCGACCTCGTCCATCGCGCGGGAAAGCGACATCGCGCTGCCGATCCTTGCAGGCGTGGAGGTTGGCGTCGCCTCCACCAAGGCGTTTACCTGCCAGCTTACCGTTCTGCTGCTTCTCGCGCTCAAGGCCGCCCATGATCGCGGCCGGATCGACGATGCGGCGCTGGCCGCGCATATCGGGACCCTCGTCACCCTGCCCGGCCTCATGAACCAGGCGCTGTCGCGCGAAGCGACCATCGCCGTCACCGCCGCTGCCGTCGCCGAAGCGCAGGACGTGCTTTTCCTCGGACGCGGGTCGATGTTCCCGCTGGCGCTTGAAGGCGCGCTGAAGCTCAAAGAAATCAGCTATATCCACGCCGAAGGATATGCGTCAGGCGAACTCAAGCACGGCCCGATCGCACTGATCGACAAAACCGTTCCCGTCGTCGTCCTCGCCCCCCGCGACACGCTTTTCGACAAGACCGTGTCGAACATGCAGGAGGTGATGGCACGCCACGGCAAGGTGATCCTGATCACCGACCCGAAAGGCGCGGAAGAGGCGGGCCTCGGCACCTGGAAGACGCTGACCATGCCGGAGGTTCCGGCGATCTTCGCCCCCATCCTCTACGCCCTGCCCGCACAGCTTCTGGCATACCACGCCGCCGTGGCCAAGGGCACCGATGTGGACCAGCCGAGGAACCTCGCCAAGTCGGTCACGGTGGAATGACACTCGACGACGCGTTGGCCCAGCTGAAGGCCGGGATCGAACCCGGCCGCGCCGAGGGCATGGCCACCTATCACAAGCAGACGCGCACGGTCCTCGGCATCCCCAACCCAGTACTGAACGACCTCGCCAAAGGCTGGCGGCAGACCCTCACCCTGCCCGAACGCACCGCGCTTGCCGACCAGTTCTGGCGGACCGACATCTTCGAGGCCCGGATCGCGGCCGCCAAACTCCTCACTCAGGCACGGATCAGGGAGGACGAACCCGTCTGGCGCCTCATCGCCTCCTGGGTGCCGGGATTCGATAGCTGGGCCATCGCCGACCATGCCTGCGACGCGGGCGAACGCCGCCTTGTCGCCGATCCCGCCCGCATCGACGAGGTCGAAACCTGGACCCGGTCCGACCACATGTGGACCCGCCGCGCCGCTTTGGTCATCACGCTTCCCTGGACGAAGCAGAACCACCCGTCCGAGCAGGACCTTGCCATCCGTGACCGCGTCCTCGGCTGGGCAGCCTCCTATGCCGACGACCGCGACTGGTTCATCCAGAAAGCCGTCGCATGGTGGCTGCGGGACCTCTCGAAACACGACGCGGCCCGCGTCACGGCTTTCCTTGAGACCCATGGTTCTCGCCTGAAACCTTTCGCCCGCAAGGAAGCGGCGAAATACCTCTGACATCGCGGCGTTGCGCCATTCCACCCGCGAACGGTCACACTGGCGGCACGAAAGTCGCCCCCCGTTTCCCCTTGCCGCGTCCCTGCCGCAGGCATAGTTTCGACGGATGACCAAGCTCATCGACCCCTTTGCCCGGCCGATCTCCTACCTGCGCGTCTCGGTGACGGATCGCTGCGACTTCCGCTGCACCTATTGCATGGCCGAACACATGCAGTTCCTGCCAAAGAAGGACCTGCTGACGCTGGAGGAACTGGACCGGCTGTGTTCAACCTTCATCCGGCTGGGGGTGGAAAAGCTACGCATCACCGGGGGTGAACCCCTCGTGCGCCGCGATATCATGACCTTCTTCAGGACGATCTCGCGCCATCTGGAAACCGGTGCGCTGAAGGAACTGACGCTGACCACGAACGGCTCGCAGCTGGCACGCTTTGCAAGCGAGCTTGCCGCCATCGGCATCCGCCGGGTCAATGTCTCGCTCGACACGCTCGACGCGGCGAAGTTCCAGGCGATCACGCGCTGGGGCCGGCTGCCGCAGGTGCTGGAGGGGGTCGAGGCCGCGAAGAAGGCGGGGCTCAGGGTCAAGATCAACACCGTCGCGCTCAAGGGCTTCAACGAGGAGGAACTGTTCCCCCTTCTCGACTGGTGCGCAGCCGAGGACCACGACCTGACTTTCATCGAAGTGATGCCGATGGGCGAGATGGGCGAGGAGATGCGGCTTGACCAGTACTGGCCGCTGAAGGACCTGCGCGCGCGGCTGGCCGAGCGTTACACCCTGACCGAGCTTTCCGAACGCACGGGCGGACCCGCGCGCTATGTACGCGTGGAGGAGACGGGACAGAAGATCGGCTTCATCACGCCGCTCACCCACAATTTCTGCGAAAGCTGCAACCGGGTTCGGGTGACCTGCACCGGCGAGTTGTTCATGTGCCTCGGGCAGGAAGACAACGCCGACCTGCGCGCGCCTCTTCGCGCGGCCGCGGACGACGCGCCGCTTGAATCCGCAATCCGCGCCGCGATCGCGCGTAAGCCCAAGGGTCACGATTTCGACTATTCCCGCCAGAAGGTGCGTGGCCAGGTCTCGCGTCATATGAGCCATACCGGCGGCTGACCGCCCGCGCCGCTATTCCGCCTGCACCCGGCGCCATGCGTCCGGGGTCATCCCCTCTGCATCCCGAAAGACCCGGATGAAATGCGACCCGTCGCAGAACCCGGTCTCGGCCGCGATCTCCGTCACCGTGCGCCCGCCATGTTCCAGAAGCGCCCGCGCCTGGGCGAGCCGGACGCGCCGGCCGGCCTCGGCCGGTGTGATGCCAAGCGCGGCGACGAAGCGCCGTTCCAGCTTGCGCCGGCTGACGCCGAGCCGCTCTGAAAGCCGCCCGACCGGAAGCGGTGCCTCCGGGCTTTGCTGCATCAGCAGGAGCGCGCGCTTCACCAGCGCATCGCGGGCGTCGAGATCGAGCGGCAGGCCGGGCTGCGGACGCTCGGCCGCGATCGCTTCGTCCATGATCAGGATCGACAGGCTTTTCCGCGCCGCAGCCCGGCTGACATGACGATCGACGAGGAACGCGGCGAGATGCGCGGTCGATGCCCCACCCGAACAGGTCAGGCGATCGCGGTCGACAACGAACACCTGATCGGAAATCGGTATAAGGCCTTCGAATTCCTCAAGAAAGTCCTCACGATGAAACCAGCTTACGCAGCATTTGTAGCCCTGCATCAGGCCCGCGCGGTGCAAGACGAATGCCCCCGTGCAGAGACCGACAAGGGGCACCTTCGCCGCCGCTGCCGTGCGCAGGAAGGCCGTAACTTCGGGATGCGGGTTCTGCGACCGTCCGATCAGCCCGCCGGCGACGACGATATAGTCGAACCGCTTCGGATCGCCCAGCCGTTCATCCGGCTGCACCGTCAGCCCGCAACTGCTTTCGACCGGGTCGAGCGTCGGGGCGATCAGCCGCCAGCTGCACAGGATCGGCCGTGACCGGTCTCCTTCATCCGCCGCCAGCCGCAGGACGTCGATGAAATTCGCCATTGCGGCGAGCGTGAAGCGGCGCGCGGGAATGATCCCGACACGGAGACGCGGGCGGTGCTGGAGTGCGGTATCCGGCATGTCAGGCCATTTCGCGACAAAGGTGACGCAATTCTAATGCAGATTTGCCGCATTTGTCCAACTCAGAACCACTGAAATCGGGGAAAGTCCGCAATCAGCCGCGACTCCGGTTTCCCCGGCCGCGATCCTTCCAAGGAGGCCTCGCCGCATGACCGACCAAAGCCCGATCCGTGCTGCCCAGAAAGTCAGCCTTGCCATTGCCGGGTCCGGTGTGGAAACGGCCCGGTTCACCTTTCTTCTGCTCGACGGGTTTTCCCACTTGTCGCTGGCATCCGCGATCGAGCCGATGCGTCTCGCCAACCAGTTTCTCGGACGGGCGGCCTATTCCTGGCGCGTCGTTTCACTCGATGGCGAGCCGGCCACCTGCTCCAACGGCTTCACGTTGATGGTGGACGCCGCGTTCGCCCCGCTCGGACGGGGGCACACGCTGATCGTCATTGGTGGAACGGACCTGCGCCGCAGTTCGTCCCCGCGGCTGAGTCACTTGCTGCGGCGCGAGGCCACGCATGGGGTGAAGGTCGGTGCTCTCTGCATGGGTGTCTACGCGCTGGCGCGGGCCGGTCTTCTCGACGGCGAGGAATGCGCGGTCCATTGGGCGGAAGCCGAAGGTTTCGCCGAGGAGTTCCCGGTGGTCCGGATCAGCCGGGCGGCCTTCGCACTCGGGCGGCGGCCGACGGCGCCGGGCGGCGGCGTGGCCGCCGATCTGATGATGCACCTGATCGCGGAAAGCCACGGCGCAAACCTTGCAGCGCGGATCGCCGACCAGATGGTGTGCAATGGCGTGCGCAGCCCCAGTTCACGCCAGAAAGTGTCGCTGCAATCACGCTATGGCATCCGGAACCCGCGCCTCGTCAAGGTGCTGAGCTGCATGGAGGCCAATCTCGAAAACCCGCTTTCGGCACAGGAGATCGCCGACATCGCGGCAATGTCGGTGCGCCAGACCGAACGCCTGTTCGCGCGCTATCTCGACACGACACCGATGAACTTCTACATGCAGATGCGCCTCGACAAGGCGCACCAGCTTCTCTTGCAGACAGAACTTTCGGTCACCGAGGTGGCGCTGGCCTGCGGCTACAAATCGACCTCGCATTTCACCCGGAATTTCCGCTCGGCCTATGGTGTCACGCCGAAGAACATGCGCGTGGTTGCCGCCTGACCGTCGTCAGATCCGTGCCCGGCCGCCGGGGATGACAAGCATGAACTGTCCCTTTGCGTCCTTTGCCGGAATACCCGTCCCGCGGCAGGTCGCCTGCGCCGTGCCAAGCGGCTCACGATAGGCGACGCGCGTGAAGAACGTCATGTCCTTCAGGATCGTCCTGTCGCCCATCTGGACATAGGATGTCCTCATCATCTTCTTGTTTGCAGCGGCCATCGTCGGGTTGCGGAACTGACCGGCGCCGCAGATCGCCACTTCGCCTTTCACGGCTATGACCGACCAGACATAGGTATAGGACTTGGAGTTTCCGCCGGTCCAGTCGAGGGAGCCTTCGGAAAAGTTCTTGTCGACCGGAACGGAGAAATCCGCGCCAAAGGACGGCGATACGGAGGCAAGCATCACACTCGCGGCCAAGGCCAGCAATTTTTTCACGTTACTTCCCTTTAGTTCAATCACTTATAGGGGAATAGTTAGGCACGGCATTCGCCCGACACAAGCGCGATTGCGGCAATGAAGTCGTGTTGATCTCATGACGCTACGGCAGCAGTATCGGGTCTATCGTGTGGTCACGAGCGGCGATAGCGCCTGACGAATGCGCCAAGGATCCGCTCGGGCACATACACGTCGCTTTTGCGGCAGTGCGCGATCAGGCGATCCGCGTCTGCGGGCGGGAAATACCCCTTGTTGCGGTAGATGCGAATCCGAAGCTCGAACCCGTCGCTGTCCGCCTCCGGATGGAACTGCGTGGCGTAGACGTTCTGGCCATGGCGGATCATCTGGAACGGACACGGGCCTGACGACAGAAGATGCACCGCCCCGTCTGGCAAGGATTGCAGCGCCTCCTTGTGACCGACGAAGGCGTTGAAACGGTCGGGCAGACCAGCCAGCAGCGGATCCGCCGCGCCCTCAACCGTCCGTTCACAGAGCGTCGCGCCGACAGGCTCGCCATAGCGCTCCTTGCCGACATCTCCACCGAGGTGGTGGCCGAGAACGCCAATGCCATAGCAGCAGCCGAGGAAGGGAAAGTCGCGCGCGGTAATCTCGGGCATGAGGCCAAGTACCGCCGCCTCGATCCGTGCCTCAACCGGCGACTTCTGCTCCGGCGGGTCGCTGACGCAGCCCGGGCCGCCGCCGACGATGACCCCGGAATAGTCATCAAGGTCGAGACCGTCCGGGATCGGCGCCTCATCGAGCCTGATCCGGTGCACCTCTTCCGGGCGCAGGCCGCCTTTGCTCAGGAAAGCCGCATACTCGTCATCGGCCGCCTCGGCCTCAGGCCGGAGCTGGAGCAGGAGGAACGGTCTGGTATCGCTTCCGTCCGCCTTCACGCCGCCGGCATCCGCTCCTCGACGATGCCCGCCCACCAGGAGCAACCGGCCGGGATCGCGTCGTCATTGAAGTTGTATTCGGGATGATGGACCATCGCCGTATCGCCGTTGCCGACAAGGATGTAGGCACCGGGCCGTTCCTCGAGCATGTAGGCGAAGTCCTCGCCGCCCATGATCAGCGGTGCCTCTTCGCAATTGCCGCCGACCTTCGCCGCGACACTGGCCGCGAATTCGGTTTCCGCCTCGGTATTCACCATCACCGGATAGCCGCGCATGTAGTTGACATGCGCCGTCGCTCCGTAGGCGTCCGCGGTCGCCTCGGCGATCTTGATCAGCCGCTTCTCGGCCAGCTTGCGGACATCGCGGTCGAGCGTGCGAACCGTGCCGCGCAGCGCCACATGCTGCGGGATCACGTTGAAAGCTTTCGACTCGGTCTCAAAGCTGGTGACTGAGACAACAAGCTGCATCGTCGGATCCACGTTGCGGCTCGCGATGGTCTGCAGTGCGATGACTATCTGGCTGGCGACAACGGTCGTGTCGATGGTCTCGTGCGGCTTGGCGGCGTGCCCGCCGAGCCCCTCGACCTTGATCTCGAACTGATCTGTGGCGGCGAAGAACGCACCTGAACGGATCGAGAAGCTGCCGACCGGCCGGCCGGGCCAGTTGTGCATTCCGTAGACCTCCTGGATGCGGAACCGCTCCATCATCCCGTCTTCGCACATCTCGCGCCCGCCACCGCCGCCCTCTTCCGCCGGCTGGAAGATCACCACGGTCGTACCATCGAAATTCCGTGTCTCGGCAAGGTACTTCGCCGCGCCGAGAAGCATGGCCGTGTGACCGTCATGGCCACAGGCATGCATCACGCCCGGCGTCTTCGAGGCGTAGTCAAGACCGGTCGCCTCGATGATCGGCAGGGCATCCATGTCCGCGCGAAGCCCGATGACCTTGCCCTTTGTGTCACTCTTGCCCTTGATCACGCCAACGACGCCGGTCCGGCCGATCCCCTCGACCACCTCGTCGCAGCCAAAGTCGCGCAGCAGGTCCGCGACCTTGCTAGCGGTGCGATAGGTATCGAACAGGAGTTCGGGGTTCTCGTGGAAATCCCGGCGCCAGCCGGAGATTTCCGGCAAAAGCTCGGCAAAGCGGTTCTTGATGGGCATGTGAGGCTCCCTCGGGCGAGTATCTCGGCGGCAGTGGCCGTGTCCTGACAGGATCGTCTTTGAATTCCTCCCCGACCGCAAGGCCGGTTCGGTCCCCGTTCAGCCGCGATCGACGAACCCGTACCACCGATAGGCAAGCGGCAGGAGCGCGCGGCGCATGCCGCCGAAGGGAAATCGGGACGGCGGCGCTGCCATCAGCGCGGGCACTCCCCCCTGCCCGGTCGCAATATCTGCCAGCAGCTTGCCCGTATAGGTGCCGAGCGCCACGCCGTTACCGTGATAGGCAAACCCGGCCCAGGCATCCGGCCAGTCGCCGATCGGCCCCGCATACGGGGTGAGATTGCGCGTGAGGCAAACGAAGCCCGACCAGAAATGTTGCGTTTCGATCCTTGCCCAGGCGGGGAACATCGCCTCGAAATCGGCACGGATATGCACCTTCATCTGCCCCTGCGCCGCAGCGGAGGCACTGGTGCCGCCGCGCATCCCGAACAGGAACCGCCGGTTCGGCATCAGTCGGAAATAGTGCAGAAGGTTGCGCGTGTCGTAGGCCATCAGGTCGCTCGACCAGCCCTGCGCCGCGATCTCGTCCTCGCTCAACTCGCGCGTGACAAGGACGGCGGATTGCGCCGGCAGGTAGCGCCCCGCCATCCAGCCGGGCACATCCTCGCTCGAATAGCCGTTTGTGGCGATGATGAGCTTCTTCGCGATCAGCGTGCCATCGGGCGTCGTCAGCCGGTAGCCCGTCGTGATCCGTTCGATCCCCACGACGGGCGACCCTTCGTAGATCCGGACGCCCGCCTCCCGCGCCGCCTGCGCAAGGCCGAGGACGTATTTCAGAGGATTGAGGGCAAAACCCAGCGGAAACCGGATGGCCCCGTGAAATCCCGGCGCTGACAGCCCCTCCTGGGCAAGTTCCCCCGGCCCGATCACGTCAACCTGCACACCGTAAGCCGCTTCAAGCTCCGCAGCCTCGGCGCGGAGCCCTGCGAAATCCTTCGGCCGGTGGGCCAGGACGGCCTCGCCGCCCCGCGAATGGGCGTCGGCGTCGATCCCGTAGCGATCCAGAAGATCGGAAACGAGTTCGACGGTGGCAACCTGTGTCCGGTGCCATTCTGCCATCCCGGCCGCGCCGAAACGGCGCGTCAGGGCGGCGTCGGATGCTTTCGTGCCGCCGATGCAGGCAAACCCGCCATTGCGACCCGACGCGCCCCAGCCAACGCTTTCGGCCTCAAGGACAGCGACATCGGCACCGGCATCGCGGGCAAGGTGGATCGCGGCGGAAAGGCCGGTAAACCCGGCGCCCACGACGGCGACCTCTGCCTGCACCTCGCCCCGAAGCGCGCCGCCGCGCGGTGGTCGCGCGACGGTCGTGTCCCAGTAGCAGTCCGCCACCGGCCCCGGCCCGTAGCCGTTCTGTTCATAGATGCGCTTCACGGGAAGTGGCTCAGTTCCGCACCGCCGCCTGTTCCTCGGCACGTTGCCGGGCGATCGACCGTTTCGACACCAGCGACGCGGTAATGACACCGACCGTGACGATGGAGATCATGATCGTCGAAAGCGCGTTGATCTGCGGGCTTACGCCAAGCCGCACCGACGAGAAGATTTTCATCGGCAACGTCGTCGCCGAGGGGCCGGCCACGAACTGCGCGATGACGAGGTCGTCAAGCGACAGCGTGAAGGCCAGAAGCCAGCCCGAGATCACCGCGGGCGCGATGATCGGAAGGGTGACCGATTTGAAAGCGTCAAACGGTGTGCAGCCGAGGTCAAGCGCGGCCTCTTCCAGCGACTTGTCGAAGGTCGCCAGCCGCGAAGAGACGACGACCGAGACGAAGCACATCGTGAAGGTGACATGCGCCAGAATGATCGTGAACACCCCGCGATCAAGCCCGATCGAGATAAACAGAAGAAGCATCGCAAGACCGGTGATCACCTCGGGCATGACAAGCGGCGCATAGATCATGCCGGAAAACAACGTCCGCCCCTGGAACCGCCCGGCGCGCACCAGCACATAGGCCGCCATGGTGCCAAGAAGCGTCGAAACCGTCGACGAAACGACCGCCACTTTCAGTGTCACCCAAGCCGCGTTCAGGAACGCCTCGTCACGGAACAACTCGACATACCACTTGGTCGAGAAACCCGCCCAGACCGTGACCAGCTTGGATTGGTTGAAAGAAAAGATCACGAGGATGATCATCGGCAGGTAGAGGAACGCGAAGCCCAGCGTGAGGGAGGTCGCGTTGAACCAGGAAAAGCGGCGGTTCATCCTTCGGCCTCCCTCTGTTTCTGTTCGTTACGCTGGAAGAGCACGATCGGGATGATGAGGATGAGAAGAAGCACCACCGCTACCGCAGAGGCCACCGGCCAGTCGCGGTTGACGAAGAACTCCTCGAACAGCACCTTGCCGATCATCAGAGTGGACGACCCGCCGAGCAGCGACGGGATGACGAATTCGCCCAGCGCCGGGATGAAGACGAGAAAGCAGCCCGCGATCACGCCGGGGCGCGACAGCGGAAAGGTGACAAGCCAAAAGGCCTGCAGCCTGGAGCAGCCAAGATCCTCGGCCGCCTCGATCAGCGATCCGTCAAGCTTCTCCAGCGCCGAGTAGATCGGCAGGATCATGAACGGCAGGTAGGTATAGACGATACCGGTATAGACTGCGGTGTTCGTGTTGAGGATCTGGAGCGGCGCGTCGATGATGCCGGTCCACATCAGGAACTGGTTGAGGAACCCTTCGTTCGAAAGGATTCCGATCCACGAATAGACGCGGATCAGGAACGAGGTCCAGAACGGCAGGATCACCAGCATCATCAGCGTCGGGCGCCATTCGTCCGGTGCCTGCGCCATGCCGTAGGCGATGGGATAGCCGACGATAAGCGTGATCACTGTCGATATGAAGGCGATCTTCAGGCTCGACAGATAGGCGGTGTAGTAGAGCGCATCCGAGGTGAGAAAGGTGAAATTCTCAAAGTCGAGCGCGCTCAGGAACTCCTTCACGCCCGCCCATCCTGCTTCCAGATCAAGGACCGGCGTATAGGGCGGGATGGATATCGCGTAGTCCGACAGCGAGATCTTCAGGACGATCGCGAAGGGGATGAGGAAAAAGATCAGCAGCCAGGTGTAGGGCGTGAAGATCAGGAAGAGGCGGCGGAAGTTCATGACCGGCTCCTCAGTTCAGAAGGACAACGCCGGCGGTGTCGGTGAAGGACAGCCAGACCTTGTCTTCCCAGGTGATGTTCCGGCGCGCGATCCGGCGATCATTGGCGACCTGCGCCTTGATCATCTGCCCGCCGGGCAGCGCGACCTTATAGGTAGAGATATTGCCCAGATAGGCGATATCCTCGACCGTTCCCTCAATTACATTCGCGCGGTCTTCCGGTTTCTGCGTGGCAATCGCCACCTTTTCCGGCCGGATCGCGAAATGGACCGGCGTGCCGGGCGTCAGCGCACCGGGCGCGGTCGCCGCAATCGGCGCCTGCCCCTCGGCCCAGACAATCGAGACCTTGTCGTCGCCCTTAGGCGTCGCAGTGCCGGCGATGATGTTCACGTCACCGATGAAATCCGCGACATAGACGGAGTTCGGCGTCTCGTAGATCCGGTCCGGCGTGTCGACCTGGATCATGCGGCCATGATCCATGACCGCGACCCGGCTCGCGACCGTCATCGCCTCTTCCTGGTCGTGGGTAACGATCACGAATGTGGTGCCGGTCTTTTCCTGGATATCCATCAGTTCGAACTGCGTATCCTGGCGAAGCTTCTTGTCGAGCGCGCCGAGCGGTTCGTCCAGCAGCAAGAGCTTCGGCGCCTTGGCCAGCGAGCGAGCGAGCGCGACGCGCTGGCGCTGGCCGCCGGAAATCTGGTGCGGCTTGCGCCGCGCGAATTTCTCGAGCCGCACGAGTTTCAGCATCTCTTCGACGCGGGCCGGTATCTGGTCTTTCGGCATGTCGGAGCGCCGCAGGCCGAAAGCGATGTTGTCCCAGACGGTCAGATGCGGAAACAGCGCGTAACTCTGGAACATCATGTTCGTCGCCCGCTTGTTCGGCGGGATCGGCGCGATGTCCTGCCCGTCGAGAAGGATCGTGCCTTCGGTCGGAGTCTCGAACCCGGCAAGCATCCGCATCAGCGTGGTCTTGCCGCAGCCCGACGGGCCGAGCAGAGCGAAGAATTCGCGGCGGTAGATGTCGATCGTGATGTTGTCGATTGCCGTGAACTCGCCAAAACGCTTGGTGACGTTCTGGAAGCGGATCAGCGGCTTTTCGTTGGGATCGGTCCACGGGGCGAAGACCGGGCGGTTCGCGGGCTGGGCCATGATGTCCTCGTTTGGAATGGATTGCCCCGCGCCGGTCCGGCGCGGGGCGTTCTGGCATCAGGCGATCAGGTGCCCGACTTGATCTTGGTCCAGAGCCGCGTGACGTTGCGGTTGACCTTCGGATCCCATGTCGTGGTCGTGTAGAGGTTGTTCAGCGTCTCTTCGTCCGGATAGATCGCCGGATCGCCGATGACGTCTTCGGCGAGGAATTCCTGCGAGGCGAGGTTGCCGTTCGGATAGTAGACGTAGTTCGACGCGGCCGCCGCATTGTGGGCGTCCATGATGAAGTCGAGGAACTTGTGCGCCGCGTCAACGTTCGGCGCGTCCACCGGGATCGCCATCTGGTCGAACCACATCAGCGCGCCTTCCGACGGGATGTGATACTCGATCTCGACGCCGTTGTCGGCCTCTGATGCGCGCGCCTGCGCCTGGAAGATGTCACCCGACCAGCCGAACGCCACGCAGATGTCGCCGTTGGCAAGTGCGTTGATGTACTCGGAAGAGTGGAACTTCTGCACGAAAGGCGCGATGGCGGTCAGGACCGGCTCCACCTTCTCGATCGTCTCGAAGTCCTGTGCGTCGGATTCCTCGCCCAGATAGGTCAGCGCGGCCGGAATGATCTCGGTCGGCGCGTCGAGCATGTGCACGCCGCAAGAGGCGAGCTTTTCCATGTTCGCGGGATCGAAGACGAGTGCGAGCGAGCCTACTGGCGCATCCTCGCCAAGGACTTCCTTGACCTTGTTGATGTTCACGCCGATACCGGTCGATCCCCACATGTAGTTGATTGAGTATTCATTGCCCGGGTCATACTTCTCGGTCCGCTCCGAGATCGCAGGCCACATATTGGCGAGGTTCGGCAGCTTCGACTTGTCGAGCTTCTGGAACGCTCCTGCCTGGATCTGGCGCGACAGGAAGGTGCCCGACGGCACCACGACGTCATAGCCGGACCCGCCGGCGAGAAGCTTGGTCTCGAGAATCTCGTTGGAATCGAAGACGTCGTAGGTCAGGTCGATTCCGGTTTCTTCTTCGAACTTCGTCAGCAGTTCTTCGTCGATATAGTCGGACCAGTTGTAGACATGGACCTCTTCGGCCCAGGCTGCGCCGGACGCCACCAGCGCCGCCGCGATCGTCATCCCCGAAAACTTCATTGTACCTCCTAAGGTCTGTTGGAGTGGTTGGCCAAATGGCCTTCCGACGGGTATTCACCTTCTTGTTCTGCCATTTTGATCAAATTTTTCGACTCAAATCAACATGGCATTTCCGAGAAGCGCAATCTATTATGGTAGAAACGGAATTTCGTGCAGCCCTTGTCAAGGACGACGGATGAAAAACGTGCGTGACGCGGACGAATCGCCCAGAAAAGTGCCTTCGCACGAAATCACCTATTGCCGTCTGCGGGACATGATCCTGTTCGGGCAGCTCACGCCGGGCCAGCCCGTCACCATTCAGGGCCTCACCGCGACGCTTGAGGCCGGCATGACCCCGGTGCGCGAGGCGATCCGACGGCTTATTGCCGAGGGCGCGCTCGAACTGCGCGACAACCGACGGGTTTCGGTACCCGAGCTTACGCTTTCGCAGCTGGATGAGTTGGCCTTCGCCCGCTTGGCCATCGAACCCAAACTGGCAGAGCTGGCCGCCAGCCAACTGACCGCCCGGGACATCTCGCGCTTTGAGGAGATCGACGCGACGGTCAGCAGGGCAATAGATACAGGGGACGTGCACCGCTACCTGCTCAGCAACTATCAGTTCCACTTCGCGCTATATGAATATGCCGGGGCGCCGATCCTGCAGTCGATGGCGAATTCACTCTGGCTGCGCTTCGGCCCCTCTCTCAGGGTCGTGTGCGGTCGCTATGGCACGTCGAGCCTGCCGGACCGCCATCAGGAGGCGCTGGCAGCGATGCGGGCCGGAGACGCTGGCGCCCTCGCCCGCGCGATCCAGGACGATATCCAGCAGGGAATCGACCAGGTGAGGATCAGTCTGGAAGATAATTAATTTGATCAAATTGGATTGACATCCGCTGTTTTGATCATATCCTGAGACAAAGACTGCACCCTCTCCGTGCCGCCACCGAATCCCCGGCCAACCCCTCCGAAGGGGGCGGTTCGCGGGAAGGCAATCGCGCCCGAAGACCGCCACGCGGCAAGAGACCCTGACAGACAGGACTGAGCGAACCATGACGCATATCACGAACCACATGTCGACGACCGAACTCCAGCGTCTCGATGCCGCCCATCACATGCATCCGTTCACCGAAGATGCCGCGCTTGCCAAGAAGGGCGCGCGGATCATCACCCGCGGCAAGGGCGTCTACCTGACCGACAGCGAGGGGCATGAGATTCTTGACGGCATGGCCGGTCTCTGGTGCGTGAACCTCGGCTACGGCCGCAAGGATCTTGCCGAAGTCGCCGCCCGTCAGATGGAAGAGCTCTGCTATTACAACACCTTCTTCCAGACCAGCCACGTGCCCGCCATCGCACTTGCCGCGAAGATCGCGGAACTGGCACCTGGCGATCTGAACCATGTGTTCTACGCGGGCTCCGGCTCTGAAGCGAACGACACCAATATCCGCCTTGTCCGCCGCTATTGGGAAGTGAAGGGCAAGTCCGAGAAGAACATCATCATCGCCCGCAAGAACGGCTATCACGGCTCCACCATGGGTGGCGGATCGCTTGGCGGCATGGCCGGCATCCACGCCCAGGGCGGCCTGCCGATCCCGAATATCGTGCATATCGGCCAGCCGCACTGGTACGAAGAGGGCGGCGACATGACGCCCGAGGAATTCGGCCTGCTTCGCGCCCGCGAACTTGAGGACAAGATCAACGAGCTCGGCGTCGACCGGGTCGCGGCCTTTATCGGTGAGCCGGTTCAGGGCGCGGGTGGCGTGGTTATCCCGCCCTCGACCTACTGGCCCGAGATTCAGCGCATCTGCGACAAGTACGGCATCCTGCTGATCGCCGATGAGGTCATCACCGGTTTCGGCCGCACCGGCAACTGGTTCGGCAGCCAGACACTCGGCATCAAGCCGCATATCATGACCATCGCCAAGGGCCTGTCGTCGGGCTACGCGCCCATCGGCGGTTCGATCATCTGCGACGAGGTCTACAACACGATCGCGAATTCGGGCGAGGACTTCAACCACGGCTACACCTATTGCGGCCACCCGGTCGCCGCCGCCGTCGCCCTGCGCAATCTGGAGATCATGGAAGAGGAAAATGTCATCGACCATGTCCGCAACGTGGCCCACCCCTATCTGGCCGAGAAGTGGACGGCGCTGGCCGATCACCCGCTGGTCGGCGAGGCACGGCTGATCGGTCTCATGGGCACGATCGCCCTGACGCCTAACAAGTCCACCCGTGCTGCCTTTGCGTCCGAGACCGGCACGATCGGCTATCGCTGCCGCGAGCACTGTTTCGCCAACAACCTCGTGATGCGCCATGTCGGCGACCGCATGATCATTTCGCCGCCCCTTGTCATCAAGCCAGAGGAAATCGACGTCTTCATCGCCCGCGCGACGAAATCGCTCGATGAAACCTATGCCGGGATCAAGGCGGACGGCCTGCTGAAAGCGGCCTGAGCGGGGCTTCATGGACATCCTCTACGCGAATGACAGGACCGGGGAATACCCCCGGTCCTGGTATGCCGACAGCGCCGAGGCACCGGGACCATACCCCGAGGCCGCCGGCGATCTGACCTGCGATGCCTGTGTCATTGGCGCGGGCTTCACCGGCCTTTCGGCGGCGCTCCACCTGGCCGGGCGCGGATACGACGTGATCCTGCTTGACGCCCACCGTGTCGGCTGGGGCGCTTCGGGCCGCAATGGCGGCCAGGTCGGTACCGGCCAGCGGCTCGATCAGGAAGACCTCGAGAAGATGGTCGGCCTTGACCGTGCCCGCGCGCTCTGGGACCTCGCACAGGAAAGCGTGGCGCTGACCAGGGCACTTGCGGCGGAACACGCGCCCGAGGCCGGTTTCGCGCCCGGCATCATCCACGCCTGTCACCGCACACGTTATGTCCCGCATGCGGCCCACTACGCGGAAAAGATGGCGCGTGACTACGGCTACGACCTCATCCGCCCGCTCGACCGCGAGGAGATGCGCCATATGGTCGGATCGCCCGCCTATCACGGTGGCGACATAGACATGGGTGGCGGCCACCTGCATCCCTTGCGCTACGCCTTCGGCCTTGCCCGCGCCGCCGCCGCAAAGGGCGTGCGGATATTCGAGGGCTCCAAGGTCACCGAGATCGCCGACGGCGCACCGGCGCAGGTCACGACGGCCAGGGCGCGGATCAGTGCGGGGCATGTTGTACTGGCCTGCAACGGCTATCTGGGCGACCTGAACCGGCACGTCGCGACGCGCGTCATGCCGATCAACAACTTCATCGTCGCGACAGAGCCGATGACGGCGGAGGCGCAGGAAACCTTCATCCGCGGCAATCACGCCGTTGCGGACACCAAGTTCGTCATCAACTACTTCCGCTTCTCGGACGATCACCGGCTGCTTTTCGGCGGTGCGGAAAGCTATGGCTACCGCTTCCCGGGCGACATTGCCGCGCTGGTCCGCAAGCCGATGCTGGAGATCTATCCCCAGTTGAAGGACGCCACGATCACCCATGCCTGGGGCGGCACGCTTGGCATCACGATGAACCGGATGCCGCATTTTGAGCGGCTGGCGGGCAACATCCTTTCGGCCTCGGGCTATTCCGGCCACGGTGTCGCGATGGCAACGCTGGGTGGCAAGCTCGCCGCCGAGGCGATTGCCGGTCAGGCGGAGCGTTTCGACCTGATGGCAGGCGTCCCGACGCGCCCCTTCCCCGGCGGCATCGCCTTTCGCTGGCCGCTGCTGGTTCTGGCAATGGTCTGGTTCTCGCTCCGCGACAAGCTCTGAGGGCGCTCAGAGCGACGGGCCGATCCTGATTTCCGATCCGTCGGAGAACCGCGAGAGCCGGAAACGCGAGAGGTCGTGACCAGGCGCCCTGCCCCCGACCATGTCCGCGACCACCCGCCCGATGCCAGGACCGATGCCGAAACCATGCCCCGACATGCCGGTGGCGATGGTCAGCCCCGGCAGCGACGCAGCGTGGTCGATCACCGGCACCACGTCCGGCATCGTGTCGATCATCCCCGCCCAGGTCGTGGCGATCCCGGGAAGCCCGATCTGCGGAAAGGCTTCGGCGAAACGCTTGCGTAACCGCTCGACCATCGCCTTGTTGGGCGCCGGATCGAGAATGCGCATCCGCTCGAAAGGGCTTTCGCCATCCTCCGGCCATCGCCGCGGTGTCATCCACGCATCGGGATAGCCGCTCGGCGCCAGTGGCAGGAAGCGCGTGCCGGAGATGTCCTTGCGGATCTGCGGCAGGAAGGACCGAAGATGGCGGAACGCGTCAGGGCCGATAAAGAACTCGTGGAAATGGCCGGGCGTCAGCGTATAGCCGCCATCCTGCCTGCGCCGGATCGCGAAATGGCTGTCTGCTGCGGCTGCGGACCAGAAGTCCGGCAAGGGCACGGTTGCCGCGACCGTGGCGCGGACCGAGAGCTGCGGCAGGTTCACGCCGTGGCGGCGCAGGAAGAGCGACGACCATGCGCCACCCGCCACCACCACGCGATCCGCCGCGATCCGACCGGCCTCCGTCACGACACCCGCGACCCGACCGCCAGCAATATCAAGCGCCCGCACGGCACAGTTCTCGACGATGGTGACACCACGACGCACGGCGGCGGCGGCAAGGTTCGGCACCGCGATCCACGGCTCCGCCCGCGCATCGGATGCAGTCCAGATGCCGCCGACCCAGCCCGCACCGTTCGGCAGGAAGTCTGCGAGTTCCGAGGACGAGATCAACCTTGTATCCAGCCCGTGCGTGCGCGCGTGGACCAGCCATGCCTCATAGTCCGCCATGTCGCTCGCGGTATTGGCAGCATAGAAGACGCCGGCCTGACGGAAGCCAAGATCGGCCTCGGCCTCTGCTTCCAGCCCCTTCCAGATCGCCAGCGCCTCGATCATGATCGGCAGTTCCGCCGGGTCGCGCCCCTGCTGGCGCACCCAGCCCCAGTTGCGGCTCGACTGTTCGCCCGCGACGCGCCCTTTTTCGCACAGCACGACCCGCGCACCGCGTTTCGACAGAAACCAGGCCGTCATGACGCCGACTACGCCGCCTCCGATCACGACCACATCGGCGGCCTTCGGGGGCGGCCCCGGAAAGCGGACGGGGGTTCTGTCATGAATCGGGAACGGCATTGCGATGGTCTCCGGTACGTTGGCCGGCCGACCCTCACGCGGCGCATGAGCGCCGTCAAGGCCCGGCGATATGCCGGACCACGCCGGCGGATTGTCTGAAATTACCCCGCGATACGCCGCATTATTCAGTGTTGCCGCTTGGCCGAAATTCGCTAACACTCGGACACAACGAGCCGGCGAAAGACCAGGTTCCAATAAAGACAATACCGACGGGGAGTGTCATATGCCCGATGGGGCCGCGTCTGTCCTTGACGTCAAGGATCTCAAGACGATTTTTCGGACACGCGGCGGCGAAGTCCACGCCGTGAATTCTGTCAGCTTCGACCTTAAGCCCGGCGAGCTTCTTGGCGTCGTGGGCGAGAGTGGTTCGGGCAAGTCGGTCACCATGATGTCGCTGATCGGCCTTCTCCCCTCGCCTCCAGCCGAGGTGCGTGACGGTCAGGTTCTTTTCGACGGCAGCGACCTTCTGAAATGTTCCCAAGACCACCTGCGGAATGTGCGTGGCTCGGATATCGGCTTCATCTTTCAGGACCCGATGACCTCTCTCAATCCGGTCTTCACGGTCGGCTACCAGATCATGGAACCGCTTCGGAAACACATGGGCCTCGACAAGTCCGCGGCCCGGACAAGGGCGAAGGAGCTGCTCGAGCTTGTCGGAATTCCCGACGCGGAGCGCCGCCTGAAAGACTATCCACACCAGTTCTCGGGCGGGATGCGGCAGCGGGTGATGATCGCAATCGCGCTTGCCTGCGACCCGAAGGTCCTGATCGCGGACGAACCCACGACCGCGCTCGACGTGACGATTCAGGCGCAGATCCTCGAACTGGTGAAGGAGCTGCGCCAGAAGCTCGGCATGGCGATCGTCTGGATCACGCACGACCTTGGCGTCATCGCCGGCATCGCCGACCGCGTGCTGGTCATGTATGGCGGCCAGATCGTCGAACAGGGGCCGGTGAAAGAGCTTTTCGGCAATCCGCGCCACCCCTACACGCGCGCGCTGCTGAAGACGATCCCGCATGTTCGGGGTGAACGCGAGGCGAAGCTGAACGTCATTGAAGGCCAGCCGCCGATCCTGACCGAAGCGCCCTCGGCCTGCGCTTTCCGCCGCCGTTGCCCGCATGCGTTCGACCGGTGCGAACGGGAAAACCCGGTTCGCCGTCCGGTCGGACCCGGCCATGACGCGGCGTGCTTCTGGGACCCGGAGAACGGAGCCGCCGATGCTTGACACCGCACCGAAGACCGACCGCAAGAAGCTCGTCGAGGTGCGCGGGTTGAAGATGTATTTCCCGATCACAGCCGGGGTCTTCCGCAGCCATATCGGCGACGTGAAGGCGGTCGACAACGTGTCCTTCGACATCTTCGAGGGGGAGACGCTTGGCCTGGTCGGCGAATCCGGCTGCGGCAAGTCCACCTGCGGACGCGCAGTGCTGCGTCTCTATGACCCCACGGCGGGCTCCATCCGGATCGACGGGGCAGAGATCGGCCAGACCGGGCAATCCGACCTTCGCCACCTGCGCCCGACGATGCAGATGGTCTTTCAGGACCCGCAGGCAAGCCTCAATCCGCGCATGACAGTGGCCGCCATCATCGGCGAACCGCTGGAAGAACACACGAAGCTTTCCAAGGCCGAGAAGCTCGACCGGATATACGAGCTGATGGATGCCGTCGGCCTCAACCGGAACTTCGCCAACCGCTATCCGCACGAATTCTCGGGCGGCCAGCGCCAGCGAATTGGTATCGCCCGCGCCCTGGCGCTCAACCCGAAATTCATCGTGTGCGACGAACCGATTGCCGCGCTAGACGTGTCGATCCAGGCGCAGGTGGTCAACCTGCTGGAAGAGCTTCAGGACCGGCTGGGGCTGACCTATCTCTTCATCAGCCACGACCTGTCGATGGTGCGCCACATCGCCGACCGCGTCGCGGTCATGTATCTGGGCCAGATCATTGAACTGGCGCCGCGCGACGCGCTCTACGACAAGCCGCTTCACCCTTATACGCAGGCGCTTCTCTCTGCGGTGCCCGAACCCGACCCGAACATCGAGGCGGGTCGCCGGCGCATCATCCTGACGGGCGATGTGCCCTCGCCCGCAAACCCGCCGAAAGGTTGCAACTTCTGCACCCGCTGTCCGAAGGTCTTCGACCTCTGCAAGCAGGTCGAACCAGAATTCCGGGAGGTGGAGCACGGCCGCTACGTGGCCTGCCACCTCTATTCCGACACCGACAAGACCGCCGGTCAAGCGGCGGCGAACGAGGCTCAAGAGCACCCAACAAGGAGAACGACATGAAAATGAAGACAGCGCTACTGGGCGCGGCGGCTTCGTTCGCGATGGCCCCGGCGGCCTTCGCTGAACGCGGCGCCGACGGCCATGTGAACATCATCTACTGGCAAGCGCCTTCGATCCTGAACCCCTACCTTTCGTCGGGCACCAAGGACATCGAAAGCGCGAGCCTCGTGATCGAGCCGCTCGGCCGTTATGACGAGAAAGGCAACCTCGTGCCCTACCTCGCCGAGGATATCCCGACCGTCGGCAATGGTGGCGTGTCCGAGGACCTGACATCGATCACCTGGAAGCTGAAGTCTGGCCTGCTTTGGTCTGACGGCTCGCCCGTGACCTCGGCCGACGTGGTCTTTACCGCTGAATACTGCATGCACCCCGAAGGCGGCTGCGCGCAGCTTGCAAAGTTCGAGGGCGTGGACAAGGTCGAGGCCGTCGACGACCTGACTGTCAAGGTCACCTTCAAGGAACCGAAGCCAAACCCCTATGGCCCCTTCATGGGCGGCCAGTCGCCGATCATCCAGAAGGCGCAGTTCGAAAACTGCCTGGGTGCAAAAGCCCCGGAATGCACCGACGCGAACTTCGGCCCGATCGGCACCGGCCCCTTCTCGGTGGATGAGTTCAAGCCGAACGACGTGATCTCCATGTCGGCCAACCCGAACTACCGCGATCCGGCGAAACCCGCCTTCGCCACGCTGACCTTCAAGGGCGGCGGCGACGCGGCGGCTGCCGGTCGCGCGGTTCTCGAGACCGGCGAATTCGACTACGCCTGGAACCTCCAGCTTGCGCCGGACGTGCTTGCCGGCATGGCGGCCGCCGGTAAGGGCGAGGCGATCTCGGCTTTCGGTACGCTCGTCGAGCGGATCGAGATGAACTGGACCGACCCCTCGCCCGACCTGCCGGAAGGCGAGCGTTCGACCGCCGCGCATCCGCATCCGTTCTTGTCGGACCTGCGCGTGCGCAAGGCGCTTTCCATGGCGATCGACCGCGACCTTCTGGTTGAGGTGGGCTACGGTCAGGCCGGCCGTCCGACCTGCAACCTCGTCCCGGCGCCGGAGCTATACGCCTCCGACAACACCGACTGCCTGACGCAGGACATCGAGGGCGCGAAGGCGCTGCTCGAGGAAGCCGGCTTCACCCCCGGCGCTGACGGCGTCCGCGTGAACGCCGACGGCGTGCGTCTGAAGGTGCTTTACCAGACCTCCACCAACGCCGTGCGTCAGGACTTCCAGGCGCTGATCAAGCAATGGTGGACGGAAATCGGGGTCGAGACCGAGCTGAAGAATATCGACGCCTCGGTCTATTTCGGCGGCGATCCGGGCTCGCCGGATACGTTCCAGAAGTTCTACGCGGACGTGGAAATGTACGCCAACAACTTCGACGGCACCGACCCTGAGCCCTATCTGGCGCAGTATGGCTGCGACAAGGCGCCGACGCCCGACAAGCAGTGGCAGGGTGAGAACATCAACCGCTACTGTGACCCGGCCTATGATGCCCTTCTGGCCGAACTCAGCCGGACCGGCGACCTGGAAAAGCGCGGCGAGATCGCCAAGACGCTCAACGACATGCTGACCAAGGACAGCTACACAGTCGTGGCGCTGGTCGACCGTGGCCGGGTGTCCGCGCGTTCGAACACGCTTGGCGGCGTGGTGCTGAACACCTGGGACAGCGAGCTGTGGAACGCAGCCGACTGGTACCGCATGAAATGATCCGTCGCTGACGGAGTTCTCCGCCGCCCCGGCTCAAGGGTCGGGGCGGCCCTTTTCGCAAGACTGCTGAACCGAGACGCCGATGCTCACCTATACGATCCGACGGCTGCTGATCGCGATCCCGACGCTTCTGTTCATCAGTTTCGTCATCTTCATGCTTCTGGAACTGGCGCCGGGCGATCCGCTGGCCGACCAGCCACTGACGGTACCGCCGGAGGTGCGAGAGAAGATGCGCATCGCGCTTGGCCTCGATCAGCCGGGTTGGGTGCGCTATCTCCTCTGGCTCAAACAGTTCTTCTGGACCGAGCCGCTCTACATGATCGACGGCTGGCTCGGCACCTCGTTCAGCGAAGGTGGCCAGAGGATCATTTCGTGGCAGTTCCGCTCACCCGCGATGGACGTGATCTGGCAGCGCCTGCCGCAGACGCTCTGGGTCGTCGGCCTTGCCTATCTCGTGGGCGTCATCATCGCGCTGCCCATCGGCATCATCTCCGCTTACCGGCAATATTCGTGGTTCGACCAGATCGGCACGTTCGTCTCGATGATCGGCTTCTCGGTCCCGACCTTCTTCACCGGTGTCGTGCTGATCATCATCTTCGCGGTCAAGCTGCAGTGGTTCCCCTCGATCTACGACACGACCCTTGAGGTCACGGACGCCGCGAGCTTCTGGAAGCAGGTCAAGCAGATGATCATGCCGGTCACGGTTCTGGCCCTTTTCAATGCCAGCCAGATCAGCCGCTTCATGCGCGCCTCGATGCTCGACAATCTCGGGCAGGACTACGTCCGCACCGCGCGCGCCAAGGGGATGAGCGAGAAGGTCGTCGTGCTGAAGCACGTGCTGCGCAACTCGCTGATCCCGGTCGTGACCGTGATCGCGCTCGGCATCCCGACCATCTTCGGTGGCGCGATCATCACCGAACAGGTGTTCAAGGTGAACGGGCTGGGCCAGCTTCTGATCGTGGCGATCTACGCCAACGACCTGCCGATGGTGCAGACGCTGACCTTCATGTTCGCCTTCCTGACGGTCATGTTCAACCTGATCGCCGACATTCTCTACGGCGTGCTCGACCCGAGGATCCGCTATGACTGAGCTTTCCGCGCAAAAGGTCGACCAGGCGCTGAAGCCGCCCCGCAACCAGTGGTGGGACGTGTGGGACCAGTTCAAGACCCACAAGGGCGCGCTTGCCGGGCTCTTTATCTTCGTCGCCATCATCCTCGCGGTGACGGTCGGTCCGTGGATCTGGTCGATCGATCCGACCTATGTCGACATCCGCGCCCGCAACCAGGGGCCGAGCCTCGCCCATCCGTTCGGCACCGATCAACTCGGCCGCGACCTTCTCGCGCGGCTCATGGCGGGCGGCAAGGTCTCTATTGCCGTCGGCATGACGGCGATGCTGCTGTCGCTGTTCCTCGGCACGCTGATCGGGGTCGTGGCGGGCTTCTTCAAGCGGGTCGAGGGCTTCCTGATGGGGATGACCGACCTTTTCCTGTCACTGCCCCTGCTGCCGCTTCTGTTGCTGATGGTCACCCTCTTCCGCGAACCCCTGTCACAGCGGTTCGGACCGGAGACGGGAATTTTCTTCCTCATCGTTTTCGCCATCGGCGTGACAAGCTGGATGCAGACCGCGCGGATCGTGCGCGGCGAGGTTCTGGCGCTGAAGGAACGCGAATACGTGCTGGCCGCGCGCTCCATCGGCACGCCGTCGCGGCGGATGGTGATGCGCCACATCCTGCCGAACGTGATGAGCCCGATCATGGTCTCTGCCACGCTTGGCATCGCCAATGCGATCATCACGGAATCGGCGCTGTCCTTCCTCGGCCTCGGCTTCCCGCCGGACTTCCCGACCTGGGGGCGCATCCTCTTTGACGCGGTCGACCAGATGCAGCTTTACCCGATCCGGGTGATCCTGCCGGGCGTTGCGATCTCGCTCACGGTGCTGTCGGTCAACTACATCGGCGACGGGCTGCGCGACGCGCTCGACCCGAGGATTCGCGGGCGATAGGGTTTCGGCCGCTTTCCTGCCGACCCGCCCCGGGAAATTCGCCTGCAAGAAAGATAAGGACGGCGTCGCGGCAAGGGCCGCGGCGCAAGAAACCTTGGGCCTTCGCGGGGCGATTGGGGGATTGATCTTCCGTTGCAGGGAAGATTCAGGAATATTTTCCCGACAATGCGCCGGGCACCGGCGATCCTTCCCATTTTCTCCGGGTAAATCCCGCGCTATCCGGGAACAAATTCCGATATGCGGAGATGTGGAGATGTTCGAGACGCTGGGATTCGAGGTGCTGGGGCCGCGCGAGGTTTCGGTCCTTTTCGGTCTTCTCATCGGGCTCGCCTTCGGGGCGCTGGCCGAGGCGACGCGGTTCTGCCTGCGCCGAGGGCTTGTGGGCGAAGGCAGTGATCGCCGCGCGGCGCTCGGGGTCTGGCTCATGGCGCTCGCCGTCGCGGTCGCCGGGACACAAGCCGCCGTCCAACTCGGCTGGATCAGCTTCGATTAACACCGGTTCATGGCCGCGGACCTGCCGGTCGCGGCGATCCTTCTCGGCGGCCTCCTGTTCGGCGCCGGAATGGTCCTGACGCGCGGCTGCGCATCGCGGCTGACGGTGCTGGCCGGAACGGGCAACCTGCGCGCCCTGACGGTTATGCTCGTCTTCGCCATCGCCGCCCACGCGACGCTGAAGGGCATTCTGGCGCCGGTCCGCACGGCGCTTGGCAGCTATACGGTCACACTCGGCGACGCGGTCTCGCTTGCTAACCTGCCGGGCGGCGCGCTCCTTTGGGCCTCCGTCACAGCGGCGGGGGCGCTTTCGGTCGCCCTGAGGTCGGGAAATCGTCCCGCAGCGCTTCTCGGCGCGGCGCTGATCGGCGCGCTTGTCCCAGTGGCATGGGTCGGCACGGGTTTCGTCCTGTTCGACGAATTCGACCCGATCGCACTCGAAAGCCTCTCGTTCACCGCGCCGGCTGCCGACACGCTGTTCTGGACGGTCGCTTCCAGCTCGATCCCAGCGGGCTTCGGCACCGGGCTTATCGGCGGTGTCCTTGCCGGCGCGGCGGCGCTGTCGCTCCTCGCGGGCCGCTTCCGCTGGCAGAGCTTCGTCAGCCCGCGCGAAACCGGGCGCTACCTCTCTGGGGCCGTTCTGATGGGCGTGGGCGGCGTGCTTGCGGGCGGATGCACGGTCGGTGCGGGGCTTGCCGGCGTCCCGACCCTGTCGGTCGCCGCGATCCTCACGCTTCTGGCCATCGTCGCAGGCGCCAAGGCTGCCGACCGGGCGCTTAGTGCATCCGCTTCCGGATCCGCCGTATCAGCATCCAGACAAGCAGCATGACAGCGGGCGTCAGCAGTGCCGTCACGAGGCCCTTGGAGAGGCCGAGCGGCTCTGTCATCGGGTAGGCGACATAGGCCGCGAGGTTGACGGCGTAGTAGCTGATCGCCACGACCGAAAGCCCCTCGACCGTGTTCTGGAGCCGGAGCGCGAGGTCGGCCCTGCGGTCCATGCTCTCAAGCAGCTTCTGGTTCTGCGCTGAACGCTCGACATCCACCCGCGTCTGTAACAGTTCGCCCGCGCGGGCGGCGCGGGCCGACATCTGCTCCAACCTCTGCTCGGCCGACTTGACCGTGCGCATCGCCGGGTCGTAGCGGCGCATCATGAATTCCGCGAAGGTCTGACGACCGTTGAAACGCGTCTCGCGCAAGACCTGGACGCGCTGGTTCACGATTGCCTCATAAGCGCCCGTCGCGCCGAAGCGGAAGGCATGGCGCGTCGCCAGCGCTTCGAGATCGGCCGAGATCGCGAGAAGCTCATGCAGCGTGTCCTCGGCGTCGCGGCCCGTATCGGACATCGCCGCGACGAGGTCGGACAGCTTGGGGTCGAGCGCGTTCAACCGGGCGTTCAGCTCACGCGCGCGGCCAAGGCCAAGCATCGACATGGCGCGGTAGGTCTCGACCTCGCAAAGCCGCTGGACGATGCGCCCCACGCGGCGCGCACCGGTCCCCGGGCGCACGAACACCGCGAAGCGCATATAACCCGCCGGGTCGATCTGAAAGTCGCCGGCGATGATCGCCGCTTCATCGAGCACCGACGAGCAGGCAAGGCTTTCCGGCACGAACCAGTCTTCAAGCCGGGTTCGAACGTCAGCGAGGTTTTCGGGCAGCGGCTCCACCCGGATCAGGATCGCGGCGACCCGCTTGCCCGGCGCGCGCGCGAGCCAGTCTGCGGGAAAGACCTCTGCCTCGGCCGGGTTGAAGGGACGCTCGCCCACGCCCTTGCTGAAGGCGGAATAGGTCACGAATTCCGTATGACTTTCCCACTTCAGGTCATGCCGCCCGACCCTGCCGGCATGGTGTGTCGCTCCTTCGGGCGGATGCGCGGTGCCGTGCCGATCGAGCAGCGCGAGAAGATGCGCGCGGTCCGCCTGACGGTCGCGGTTATGTGCGTCGACCGGCTGCTTCACCGCGACATAGGCGGCATGGCAGGGCACGTCGAGCGAGGGGAAGGGCCGGGCGTGGAGTTCGTTTACAAGCGCGTAGCGAAGGGGATGGTCGTCGATCATGTTCAGGGCCGGTTCGGATGCGCTGTCACATTACCCATTCACAGGCGGAATACAGGGGGATCGCTGCCGCCGGGCATGCACACGGAAGTATACTTGTTTTTCTGCAACGCCAGTATCTGAGTAGCACTATGAAGTGGGACACTAACGCAGCTACAATTTTCTGCTTACTGTCCTTCGAAACGAAGAACATCAGAGATGTCGAAGCGAATACAACATCAATCAGCGTCCTAGGCCGATGTCACGTTGGGGACGCAGTGCGGGCGTGGCTATTGTTGAGAACGAGTGACGGAAAACCTCTCCGCGTTCAATGCATCATGTGATTTTGGCGGGCTGAATAGCCCGCCGCGAAGTCAGGTATTTTCCTGTTTCTTTTCCGAGCATCGCACATAGGCGCTCCACATTGGAACATCGCCAGCGATAAAGGGACCGTAGCCCAGATCGATCAATCCGGGGTGCAGACCTGCACCACACAGATCTTGGGCACGATAGGCGTCCCTCAGCATATTCTGCACCTCAGCATCATCCGCGGTGGTCGCGGTGAACGGGGTGCCACGGGTGACATGCGTCACAATCTTGTCGGCTCGAGCTAGGCGGTCGCGTTTGAAATACACGACATAGGTTTTCCCCGAAGCGGAATAAGTGAAGTTCTGGAAACCTTTGCTTGCAAAAAACTCTGGCGTCCGTGGCGGCTCCTTGGCAACTTGCTTCGTCGCTGAGGTCGAAGCCCCTTGCTCCGATCCCGCGACGCAGGCCGCGAGCGACAAACTGGCTAAAATTGAGATAGCAAACTTTGCAAATTTCATTCAATTCTCCTAAATTCTCGTTTGGGTTCGCTGGACCGCCTGTACAGTAAAACCGAAACCGAGTTCAACCGACCAGAGTACAAATAACCCGTTGATCGCTTTGCTTTTTTCGCCAGGCTATTGCGTGGGTGGAGAGTTCAATCCAGCCCTTCAGCTCCTTCAAGAAGACTGCACCCGAGACTTTGCAGGTCCGGGGCACAGCTTCTTTCACGGAAAGTGTTATCACTCGAGCATCGGCAGCAGGCTGTCCACCGACGCCTTGGCATCGCCGTAGAACATCCGCGTATTGTCCTTGTAGAACAGCGGGTTCTCAATCCCGGAATAGCCGGTCCCCTGCCCGCGCTTCGAGACGAAGACCTGTTTCGCCTTCCAGACCTCCAGCACCGGCATCCCGGCGATGGGGCTGTTGGGGTCTTCCTGCGCGGCCGGGTTCACGATGTCGTTCGAGCCGATGACGATGGCGACATCGGTCGAGGGGAAGTCGTCATTGATCTCGTCCATCTCCAGCACGATGTCGTAAGGCACCTTGGCCTCGGCCAGCAGCACGTTCATGTGGCCCGGCAACCGGCCCGCGACGGGGTGAATGCCAAAGCGCACTTCCTTGCCCCGGGCCCGCAGCTTGCGGGTCAGTTCTGCGACTGACTGCTGCGCCTGCGCCACCGCCATGCCGTAACCCGGCACGATGATGACGGAGTCGGCGTCGTTCAGCGCGGCGGCCACGCCATCCGCGTCGATGGCGATCTGCTCGCCTGCGATCTCCATCGCCGGACCGGCCGTGTTGCCGAAACCGCCGAGGATGACGCTGATGAAGGACCGGTTCATCGCCTTGCACATGATGTAGCTCAGGATCGCACCGGAGGAGCCGACGAGCGCGCCGGTGACGATCAGGAGATCATTGCCAAGCGAGAAGCCGATCGCCGCCGCGGCCCAGCCCGAGTAGCTGTTCAGCATCGACACGACGACGGGCATGTCCGCGCCCCCGATCCCCATGATCAGATGATAGCCGATGAAGAGGGCTGCCAGCGTCATCAGGAAGAGCGGGAAGAAACCGCCCGTGTTGAAGTACCAGATGAGGCAGAGGACCGAGAGTGCCGCAGCAGCAGCGTTCAGCATATGCCCGCCGGGCAACTTTTCAGCCTTGGATGTCACCTTTCCAGCGAGTTTGCCGAAAGCGATGACCGAACCGGTGAAGGTCACGGCACCGATAAAGATGCCGAGGAAAAGCTCGACCCTGAGGATCGACTGTTCGACCGGTGATTTGTGCGCCAGAACGGCCGCGAAGCCCTCCAGCCCGTGGCGGGCTTCCTCGGTCATCGAAAGCACGTTGCCAAGCTCGAAATGGGCGTTGAAGCCGACAAAGACCGCCGCCAGACCGACCAGCGAATGCATCGCGGCAACAAGCTGCGGCATCTCGGTCATCTGGACCTTGTTCGCGACATAGGTGCCGATGATCCCGCCACCGGCGATCAGGAGGAGCGACAAAAGCCACAGGCCCGAGCCCGGACCGATCAGCGTCGCGGCAACGGCAAGCGCCATGCCGACGATGCCGTACCAGACCGCGCGCTTGGCGCTTTCCTGCCCGGAAAGCCCGCCGAGCGAGAGGATGAAGAGAACTGCCGCAACGACATAGGCGGCCGTGGTGAAACCGAATTCCATCTGAGCGGCCCCCTTACGATTTCTGGAACATGGCGAGCATGCGCCGGGTGACAAGGAAACCGCCGAAGATGTTGATTCCGGCCATGAATATCGACAGCGCCGCCAAGAGGATCACGAGGAAGGACCCCGATCCGATCTGCATCAATGCACCCAGGATGATAATCGACGAGATCGCGTTGGTGACCGCCATCAGCGGCGTGTGCAGCGAATGCGACACGTTCCAGATCACCTGGAACCCGACGAAGACCGACAGCACGAAGACGATAAAGTGCTGCATGAAGCTTGCCGGGGCCACAAGGCCGATGCCCAGAAGCAGCGCCGCGCCGATTGCCAGAAGCGTGACCTGGCTGCGGGTCTGCGCCTTGAAGGCCGCCACTTCCTGCGCCCGTTTTTCCTCGACCGTCAGTTCGCGCGCCTTTTCCTTCGGCTTCTGTGCCGCGATGGCCGCGATCTTCGGCGGTGGCGGCGGGAAGGTGATCGCACCGTCATGGGTCACGGTCGCGCCCCGGATCACGTCGTCTTCCATGTTGTGGTTTACGACACCGTCCTTGCCCGGCGTCAGGTCGAACATCATGTGACGGATGTTGTTGGCATAAAGCGTTGACGATTGCGTCGCCATGCGGCTCGGGAAGTCCGTGTAGCCGACAATGGTCACGCCGTTGTCGGTGACGATCTTCTCGTCCGGCTTCGTCAGTTCGCAGTTGCCGCCACGCTCTGCCGCAAGGTCGACGATGACCGAGCCCGGCTTCATCGCCTCGACCATGTCCTTGGTCCAGAGAACCGGCGCATCGCGGCCGGGGATCAGGGCCGTGGTGATGACGATGTCCATCTCGGGCGCAAGCTCGCGGAACTTCTTGAGCTGTGCCTCCCGGAACTCAGGCGAGGAAGGGGCTGCATAGCCGCCTGTCGCCGCGCCGTCGGTCTGGCTCTCGGCGAAGTCGAGATAGACGAATTCCGCGCCCATCGATTCGATCTGTTCGGCGACCTCGGGCCGCACGTCGAAGGCGTAGGTGATCGCGCCGAGCGAGGTGGACGTACCGATCGCGGCAAGCCCCGCAACACCGGCGCCAACGACCAGAACCTTGGCGGGCGGCACCTTTCCGGCCGCCGTCACCTGTCCGGTGAAGAAACGGCCGAAATTGTTGCCCGCTTCGATGACCGCGCGGTAACCCGCGATATTGGCCATCGACGACAGCGCGTCCATCTTCTGCGCGCGGGAGATACGCGGCACCATATCCATGGCAACGACGGTCGCGCCCTGTTTGTTTGCAAGCTCAAGAAGCTTTTCGTTCTGGGCCGGATAAAAGAATGAAATCAGCGTCTGCCCCTTCGAGAGACGCTTCACCTCAGCCTCCGAGGGTGGCCGCACCTTGGCGACGACATCGGCTTCCTTGAACAGAGCGGCAGCCGTCTTCACGACCTTGACGCCAGCGGCCTCATAGGCCTTGTCGGAGAACCCCGCCGCGATCCCGGCGCCGGTTTCGACAAGGCATTCGTGACCAAGCTTCGTCAGTTGTCCGGCAGAGTCGGGCGTCAGCGCGACACGCGCCTCGCCTTCGTGGATTTCCTTAGGTACCCCGATCTTCACTGTATCTCCCTTTCCACGATGGCCGAGCACTCCGTCGCAGGACCGCCCGGCCTTTTTCTCGGTCGCGCAAGATTATTACTCCGCGACGCCGCATTGCGGCAACAACGTTTTCGCGCAGCTAGAGCCAACGTCGCGTCGTGGCCATGTAATCCCCATAAGGCTCGCCGAAAAGCCGCAGCAGACGCCCCTCCTCCTCGAGGATGAAGCGCCGGGTGATGACCAGCACGAACACGGCCACAAGCGGCAGCGAAATCAGCGCGTCCCACGCGATAAGCAGGCCGGCCAGAACGATCGCATCACCAAGATAGATCGGATTTCGGCTGAAGCGGAACACGCCGGACGTGACCAGCGCGTCAGGGTCGCGACGGGGGATCAGCGTGGTCCGGGCGATCATCATCTGGGCTGCCGCCGTGAGGACCAAGACGAACCCGGCCACGATCAGAACGGAGCCGATGACCTCGTTATAGGCAAGACGGATCGGCAGCGCCAATCCGAGAACCCCGCCTACCGCGGCAAACCCGGCCAGCCAGACCGGCGGAAAGTCGATGTCTTTCGCCATGCGGCGTGTCCTGTCCCCAAGTTGGTGGGGACCCTAAGGCCGGCAAGCCTCAAAACGCAAGACCGGAAGGCGTTATGGCAGGTCGTTTGGCCGCCCATATTGACAGGTCGACACAGCAGATCCGATTTCGCTGGCGATGCATGCGGAATTATTTTAAGTATGAAATAATTCTTGGCACAATCAACCTGGCCTGAAACGACGGAGGCAGCACCGTGGCTACCGATTTCGCGGCGACGCGTGAGATGTTCGACCTGCCCGAAGGGGTGATCTATCTCGACGGCAATTCTCTCGGCCCGTTGCCATGTGCCGCCGCCGCGCGGGTGGCCGATTGCGTGACCGGGGAATGGGGAAAGATGCTGATCACCGCGTGGAACCGTGCGGGCTGGATGGACCTACCCCGCCGCCTCGGCGACCGGATCGGGCGGTTGATCGGCGCGGAAAAGGGGACTGTCGTTCTTGGCGACACGCTCTCGATCAAGGTCTATCAGGCGCTGGCCTCGGCGCTTGAGCTTCGGCCCGACCGCCGGGTGATCCTGTCGGATACCGGCAACTTCCCGTCCGATCTCTACATGGCCGACGGGCTGGTGCGCACGCTCGGTCAGGGCTACGAACTCCGCACCGTCGCACCCGAGGCGGTGGAGGACGCGATCGGCCCGGACCTCGCTGTGTTGATGCTGACTGAAGTCGACTACCGCACCGGGCGAAAGCACGACATGGCGCGCCTGATCGCCAAGGCGCACGCGACGGGCGCGCTGGTCGTCTGGGACCTTGCCCATTCCGCCGGCGCGATCGAGGTCGATCTGGCCGGGGCGGGTGCCGATTTCGCGGTGGGCTGCACCTACAAGTATCTCAATTCCGGCCCCGGCGGCCCCGCCTTCATCTATGTCGCGCCACACCTCGCCGAAAAGGCGCGCCCTGCCCTCTCCGGCTGGCTCGGCCACGACGCGCCGTTCGCCTTCGACCTCGACTATCGCCCCGGTGCCGGGATCGAGCGGATGCGCGTCGGCACGCCGCCGATCCTCCAGATGGCCGCGCTCGACGCGTCGATGGATATCTGGGACCGGATCGACATGGCCGACATCCGCGCCCGGTCCATCGCCTTGTCGCAAGCATTCATCCGCGGCGTTGAGGCCACCTGCCCCACCCTCGCCCTTGCCTCACCGCGCGACCCGGCCGGGCGCGGCAGCCAGGTCAGCCTCCGCCACCCGGAGGGCTACGCGATCATGCAGGCACTGATCGCGCGGGGCGTGATCGGCGATTTCCGCGCACCGGACATCCTGCGTTTCGGCTTTACGCCGCTCTACACCACGATGGAAGACGTCGAAGAGGCCACTGCGATCCTTGCGGATATCATGGCAACGGCAAGCTGGGACCGGCCCGATTTCAGGACCCGGGCGAAGGTCACATGACGGACGGCATCGTCATTCGTCGATTCCACGACTCGGATGCCGAGGCGACGCATGATGTCTTCTACGAAGCCGTCCGCATCGGTGCGGCGACACACTATCGCGAGACAGACCTGATCGACTGGGCGCCGACGGCAGAAATGCCGGCGGACTGGGGTAGCTGGCTGTCCGGGCATTTCACCGTCGTCGCGGAGGTTGACGCCCGCGTCGCCGGTTTCTTCATGCTGGAGAAAAGCGGCTACCTCAACATGGCTTTCGTCCGCCCCGAGTACCGTCGAAGTGGCCTTGCCCAGAAACTCTATGACGCCATCCTGGCGGAAGCGCGCGCGGGGTCGATGCCCCGGTTGACAGTCTGGGCCAGCCGCCTGGCGCGGCCCTTCCTTCGGCGGAACGGCTGGGAGTTCGACCCCGATCCGCCGCCTCTCGATGGCCATCCCGTCGTGACGGACGACCCTGAACCACTTGATTATGCGATGAAACTTGATCTGGACCCTGTCTCATGACCGATCCCTACGATCCCGCCGCCGACGGCGCGAAAATGTCCTTCGCCGACGCGATGTCCTACGGCGACTACCTCGCGCTCGACCGTATTCTGACAGCGCAAAAACCGCTGAGTGACGCGCACGACGAACTGCTCTTTGTTATCCAGCACCAGACGTCCGAGCTTTGGATGAAGCTGATGCTGCACGAGCTTGATGCCGCCCGCAAAGCGATCGCGGCCGACCAGTTGCAGCCCGCCTTCAAGATGCTTGCCCGCGTCGCGCGGATCATGGAGCAGCTCAACTCTGCCTGGGATGTCCTGCGTACCATGACGCCCTCGGACTACACCCGCTTCCGTTCCGCGCTTGGTGCGTCATCGGGGTTCCAGTCGTGGCAATACCGGCTGATCGAGTTCGCGGTCGGCAACCGCAACCCGGCAATGCTGAAACCGCACGCGCACCGCCCGGACATCGTGACGAAGCTCGAAGCCGAACTTTCCCGCCCATCGCTCTATGACGAAGCGTTGCGGGCAGCACACCGGGCCGGCCTTGTCCTTCCCGAAGCCGTACTCACCCGCGACACGCATGCGCCATGGACGCCCGACGCCGAAGTGCAAGCGGCCTGGCGCACGGTCTACGAGGACCCGGAAGCGCATTGGGCGGTCTACGAACTCGCTGAGAAACTTGTCGATTTCGAGGACTACTTCCGCCGCTGGCGCTTCAACCACGTCACGACGGTAGAGCGGGTGATCGGCCTGAAACGCGGGACCGGAGGGACCGGAGGCGTTCCCTATCTCCGGCGGATGCTCGAAGTGGAACTCTTCCCGGAACTCTGGCGGGTCAGAACGAATCTCTGACCGAGGCGCCCCCACGGCGGGTTTCGCCCTATGCGCGACCGAGAAATGGGCTCGCACGGATACCGAGAAAAATTCACCCTGTGGTTACGACTATCCGCGAGATTCGAGGCTGGAATCACAGTCGCGACAACTTTATGCCATATCCGCGGGTTAGCCGTCGGGGCCTGCATCTAGCGGTACATGGGCGGTGCGTAACGAGTGGTGGAATGAATGCCGACAACCTTCAATGCGATTTACCTCGGGTCCTCCGCGACCCAGATGGACCCGACCGAGGGCAACAATACCGCCGAAAACGCCAATACCGCTGCGTTCGTCGGGCAAACTTATGGAAGCGGTGCCGACCCGCTCTTTGCCCATGTCGTCTCCGTGACGACGAACGACCTGAATGGTGACGGCACCCTCAATCAGAACAACAACACGTCCAACGATACGTTCACGACCGATCTCGGATCGGGCGCAACCACTCTGACTTATGACGCCGGCGCGATTTACAATGCGACGATCACCTATGCCGACGGGACGACCGCAACCGTCTCGGCGGTCATCGTGCAGGACACCGCGGGCAATCTTTTCCTGTTCCCTGAAACGGTCGACAACGCGGATACCACCGCCTACGAGGCGAAACCGATCCAGTCGATCACGCTCAACAGCAACGTCGGCGACACATATTCCGGATCCACCGCCAACCGCGACCTGACCGGCTTCGACGACGGGGTCGTCGACGGCACGACCGGGAACGACTTCATCGACGCCACCTATCAGGAACCCGCCTCGTCGGGTTCTGACATGGTCGACAACGCGGACGCCGCCCTGCCCGGCACCAGCGGTAATGACGACTACATCGACGCGATGGGCGGCAACGACACCGTCTATGCCGGCAGCGGCGACGATACCGTCCTTGGCGGCGCCGGCGCGGATTCGCTGCATGGCGGCAGCGGCAGCAACTCGCTGTCCGGCGGCGCCGGCAACGACACCATCATTGGCGGTTCGACGGTTGCCGATCAGGATCTGTTCCTCGACTGGTCCGCCGCCGGCGCGGACGAGGCCGACCTGAGTGCAGGCTTCACGCAGAACACCGGCGGCATCAATGTGGCCGTGTCGTTCAGCAACGACGGCAACAGCGCCACGATGACCGCTGAATCGACCGACACGATCTATGTCGGCTCGGGCGAACCCTTCGACGCAAATTCCAACATGGTTCTTGGCGGCGGTTCGACGACGGGCAACACCTCCACGACAACGGTCGATTTCTCCGCAGTCGGCGGATCGGGGTTCTCGAACGACGTTACCGACGTGTCGTTCCGCCTGTCCGATGTCGATGCAAACGCCTGGGTGGATGAGGTCACGATCCGCGCCTACGACGCGGATGGCAACCTCGTCCCCGTCTCGATCACTTATCAGGGCAGCACCACGACGGGCACCTCGCCGACGGTTGCCGGGTCCGGCTCCTGGGGTACATCAGACGCAAGCGGCTCCGCCCTCGTCACCATCGCCGGGCCGGTCAGCTACCTTGAGATCGACTATGATCAGGGTGGCACGGCAGGCCAGTTCCTTTGGGTGTCCGACATTCATTTCACCGCCGTGGGCGAGACCGATGGCGACGACACGATCGACGGCGGCGCCGGGGCGGATTCGCTCGTCGGTGCGGATGGCGACGACACGTTCCTTCTGTCCGGAGCCTACGGCAATGACACCATTGTCGGCGGGGAGGCCGGCGAAACTAACGGCGACACGATCGACGCGACCGCGCTGACGCAGGATACGACCCTGACCTTCAGCGGGAATGAGGCGGGGACGATCGCCGATGGCAGCTCCACCGCGACCTTCAGCGAGATCGAGTCGGTCCAGCTTGGCTCCGGCGACGATGTCGTCAACGCGGCGGCGGCGACGACCGGCGTGAACGTCGATGCCGGGGCGGGCGACGATTCGCTGACCGGCGGCTCGGGCGATGATACGCTGGCCGGCGGCACCGGCTCGGACACCCTTGCTGGCGGCGCCGGTAACGACTCGCTCGATCTCGGCGCGGGCGATGGCAATGCTGACCTCGTCATTCTCGACGACGGTCTTGGCAACGATGTCGTCGTCGGATTCGAAGCACCGATCGACAATGGCGACGGGACCTATACCGGTCGTGACCTCGTCGATGTTTCCGGGCTGACCGACGCGCAGGGCAATCCCGTCAACGTCTTCGACGTCACCGTGAGCGACACCAATGGCGACGGGACCGGCGACGCCATCCTTATCTTCCCGAACGGCGAGACGCTCACGCTAGTCGGTGTCACCCGAGATCAGGTCGATACCGGTGCGGAACTGCGCGCAATCGGCATTCCCTGCTTCACGCGCGGAACGCTGATCATGACGCCCGGCGGCGACGTGCCGATCGAGCGGCTGAAGGCCGGTGATATGGTCCTAACTCACGACCACGGAGCGCAGGAGCTTCGCTGGGTCGGGTCGCGCAAGGTAGCGGCGATCGGACCGCTGGCCCCCGTCGAGATCCGCGCCGGGGCGTTCGGCAATACTCGCGATCTGACGGTGTCGCAACAGCACCGGATGCTGCTGTCCGGCTGGCAGGCGGAACTGCTGTTCGGTGAGGCCGAGGTTCTTGCCGCGGCAAAACACCTGGTTGACGGCAGGTCGGCGCACATCATCACGGGCGGCGAGGTGGAGTATTTCCACCTGCTCTTCGACCGGCACGAGATCGTCTTTGCCAACGGTGCGGCGAGCGAAAGCTTCCACCCCGGCACCTCGGCCATGTCCGCGCTGGAGGATGCCGCGCGCGAAGAGGTTCTGGCGATCTTCCCGGATCTGCGGGACGCGACGAATGTCATTTCCGCCTATGGACCGACGGCCCGGCGCAGCCTGAAAGCGCATGAGGCCGCGTTCCTTCGCCGGCACCGGGTACGCACACCGCAGAAGACCAAGGCAGGGCGCAAGCTGTCAGCCTGAGGAACAATGCGCCGCGCTGCGGCAGCGGTCACGCCGTCCTGAGCCGCGTGGCCGCGCCCGATCCGTCGGCCCAGGCCCTCACCGCGGCCCCGAACGCCTCGAACAGCGGCCGCGAGACGGGATCATTCGTCGCGTTCCATTCCGGGTGCCACTGCACCGACAGGGTGAACCCCGGGGCGCCATCGACGTAAAGCGCCTCGGGCGTACCGTCGGGCGCGCGGCCCTCGATCACGATCCGTCGCCCCGCCACCTTGATCCCCTGGCCGTGCAAGGTGTTCGTCATCACCTCTGCCGCGCCGAACAGGCGATGGAAGACCCCGCCCTCGGTGAAGCGGACGGCATGACGGAGGGCGAACTTCTCCTCCAGCGTGCCGTCTGGCGGCATTCTGTGGTTCATCCGCCCCGGCAGGTCGCGGATTTCGGGGTAGAGCGTGCCGCCCATCGCGACATTGACCTCCTGAAACCCCCGGCAGATACCAAGAAAGGGTTGCCCACGCTCGACACAGGCGCGGACAAGCGGCAGCGTGATCGCGTCACGGCAACGATCAAAGGCGCCATGCGCCTCGGTCGGCTGTTCTCCGTACTCCTCGGGATGCACGTTCGGCCGCCCGCCGGTCAGGAGGAAGCCGTCGCAGGCCGCCATCAGTTCCTCCACGCTGACAAAACGTGGGTCGGCGGGGATGAGAAGCGGCATGCAGCCGGAAACCAGGGCGATGGCCGACGAATTGGTGACGCCGCCGGCATGGACCGGATACTCATCATTGATGAGGTTCATGTTGCCAATGATGCCGACGACCGGCCGTGACATGCCTGTTCCCGCTCTAACTCCCCCATCCAACAGGATAGGCGGGAGCTGTGCCGAGGGAAAGCCCCGCCGCGTGCACAGATGCCCTGCGAACGGGCGCAGATCGCGGGCGCGCAAAACGCCCAACGGGGCGGATGATCAGGCTTCCGGCTCGAAGCCGGCGGCGCGGATGCCGGCCTCGGCTGCTGCGGCGTCATTGTCGGACGTATCTCCAGTCACGCCCACCGCCCCGACCACTGCGCCGCCCGCATCACGCACCAGAACACCGCCCGGCACCGGCAGGATCTTGCCCTCATAGACCCCGCTGAGGGCCGCCATGAAATAGGCCTGGCTTTCCGCCCGGGCCATCTGCGCCCGCCCTCCCATGCCGAGCATCACGGCGCCATGGGCCTTTGCCCGTGCGATGTCGAACCGGCCGGGCGCGGCACCATCAGAGCGTTCGAAAGCGATGACATGGCCGCCGGCATCCAGCACGACGACCGAAAGCGGCTTCATCTCTGCCCCGGCCTTAAGTGTCTCGGCGACAATCACGCGCGCGACGTCAATTCCAAGCATGGCGATGCCCTTTCATTCTGGTCCCGTTCGTCCCGATTTCCGCAGCGTGCCGTCAGCCGGCGGCCTTAACCTCGGCCCGCCTGCGGTGAAGCACCGGCTCGGTATAACCTGAAGGCTGCTCGCGACCGAGGAAAATCAGATCGCATGCCGCCTGGAAGGCGATGCCCTGATAGCCCGACGCCATCGGCCGGTAGAGCGGGTCGCCCGCGTTCTGCCGGTCAACGACCCCGGCCATCTTCTTCAGCGCATCCATCACCTCGTCACGGCTCACCACGCCGTGGTGGAGCCAGTTCGCCACATGCTGCGCCGAGATCCGACAGGTCGCGCGGTCCTCCATCAACCCGACATCGTTGATATCCGGCACCTTGGAGCATCCCACGCCCTGATCGACCCAGCGCACCACGTAGCCGAGGATGCCCTGGCAGTTGTTTTCCACCTCGCGCCGGACCTGATCGGGCGTCCACTTTCGGTAGGCCGCGAGCGGGATATCGAGGATCGTATCAACATAAGCCCGGCGCCCGCCCTTATTCAGCTTCGCCTGAACGGCAAACACATCGACCTTGTGATAATGCAGCGCGTGCAGCGTCGCCGCCGTGGGCGACGGCACCCAGGCGCAGTTCGCCCCGGCCTTCGGATGCTCGATCTTCTGCTCCAGCATCGCGGCCATCATGTCGGGGATGGCCCACATCCCCTTGCCGATCTGTGCGCGACCGGACAGCCCGCATTCCAGCCCGATATCGACATTCTGATTCTCGTAGCCCGAGATCCACGCCTTGCGCTTGATGAAGTCCTTACGGCTGAAGGGGCCGGCCTCCATCGACGTATGAATCTCGTCCCCGGTCCGGTCGAGGAAGCCGGTATTGATGAACGCCACCCGGTTCTTTGCCGCGCGGATGCATTCCTTGAGGTTGACGGAGGTCCGCCGCTCCTCATCCATGATGCCGATCTTGACCGTGTGCTGCGGCAGGCCCAGCGCCTCCTCCACCCGGGTGAAGATCTCGTCGGCGAAGGCCACTTCTTCCGGTCCGTGCATCTTGGGTTTCACGACATAGACCGATCCATGATGCGAATTGCGGTCACCGCCCGTCTTCTTCAGGTCGTGGATCGCGATCGCGACCGTGACCATGGCATCCATCAAACCCTCGAAAACCTCGCGGCCCTCAGCGTCCAAAATCGCGGGATTGGTCATGAGATGGCCGACATTGCGCACCAACATCAGCGCACGACCCTTGACGGTCAGTTCCGAACCGTCCGGCGCGGTATAGTCCCGGTCCGCTTCGAGCCGGCGGCTGACGGTGCGGCCGCCCTTGTCGAACGTGTCCTCCAGATCGCCCTTCATCAGGCCAAGCCAGTTGGAATAGGCCTGCACCTTGTCCTCGGCGTCGACGCAGGCGACCGAATCCTCGCAATCCATGATCGCGGACATCGCGCTTTCCAGCCGCACATCAGCCAGACAGGCCTGATCGCGCGCGCCGATGAAATGCGCGCGGTCGAAGACCAGTTCCACATGAAGCCCGTTGTTGCGCAGCAGGACCGCTTCGGGCGCACGCGGATTGCCGCGATAGCCCGCGAACTTCTCGGGATGCACCAGCGGAAGGTCGTCGATCAGAAGCGCACCATCCTTGACATAGTAGCGGCGCACATCGGCATGACTCGCGCCCTCGATCGGGAACGCCTCATCCAGGAACACCCGCGCCCGCGCCACGACGCGCGCGCCCCGTCCGCGCTCGTAGCCGCCCTTGGGCGGCAGCGAGCCCATCGCATCTGTCCCGTAGAGGCAGTCATAAAGGCTTCCCCAGCGCGCATTGGCCGCGTTCAGCGCATAGCGCGCGTTAGTGATCGGAACGACAAGCTGGGGGCCGGGCACGCTCGCGATCTCAGGATCGGTATTCGCGGTCTCGATCGCAAACTCCGGGCCTTCCGGCAGAAGGTAGCCGATCTCCGCCAGAAAGGTCTTGTAGGCCTCGTGGTCATGCGCCTCGCCGCGGCGGGCGATGTGCCATGCGTCGATCTTCTGCTGCAGCGCGTCGCGCTTTTCCAGAAGCGCCCGGTTCTTCGGACCAAGGTCGCGGACGATGCCGGCAAATCCCTTCCAGAATCCGTCCGGCGTCACACCGGTGCCCGGCAACGCCTCATTCTCGATGAAGCTGGCAAGTTCACCGGCCACCTGAAGCCCGTTTCGCTCAACTCGCGTCATGCCCAACCCTTTTCTGCATACGACGATATGCCGCTCTCCAAGACCTACAGGAGCCGATTCCGTCCGGCAACGCCGCAGAGCGTCCTTTTTCCGCCAGGCGGGGCATCCGCAAGATACTTAGGAGATCAGCTAATTATCCTTGCGCGACTCGGCAGAAGACGATACTTAGTTTTAATCCTAAGTATAAGGACCCAGATGAACCTCTCCCCCGGTCAGCTCGACATCCTCTTTCAGGCGCTCGGCGATCCCACCCGCCGCGCGATCCTTGACAGACTGGCGCGCGGGCCGGCGACCGTGACTGAGCTTTCCGCCCCCTTCGAAATGGCGCTGCCCTCGTTTCTTGCCCATGTCCGCAGGCTCGAGGCCTCGGGCCTTGTCGAGACCGCGAAGGATGGCCGCGTCCGCACCGTGACACTCGTCCCCGGTGCGTTCACCCCGGTCCGCTCATGGCTCGACGAACAGCGCGCCATCTGGGAGGGGCGCCTCGACCGCCTCGATGCCTATGTTCAAACCCTCATGCAGGACAATGACGATGGAACTTGATCCGACCCTCGACCTCATCCTCGAACGCACAGTGAATGCCCCGCGGCACCTGCTGTTCCAATGCTGGACCGAGGAGAAGCACCTGCCCCACTTCTTCGTGCCGCGCCCGCATAAAGTCACGCATTGCCGGCTAGACCCGCGCGTGGGCGGTGTCTTCGAGACGACATTCGATGTCGACGGGCAGGAAATGCAGAACAACGGCGTCTACCTTGAGGTCATCGAGAACGAAAAGCTCGTCTTCACCGATACCTACACCGAAGGCTGGAAGCCCGCGCCGGACCCTTTCATGAC
The DNA here is from genome assembly GCA_030429495.1 of Alphaproteobacteria bacterium. Classification (GTDB taxonomy): domain Bacteria; phylum Pseudomonadota; class Alphaproteobacteria; order Rhodobacterales; family Rhodobacteraceae; genus Albidovulum. Next base: position 119,169 of record JAUIFH010000004.1, read on the forward strand.
CGCCATCGTGCTTTTCGAGGATGCCGACAGCGGCAAGACGAAATACACCGCGATCGCCCGTCACCGTTCAGCCGAAAAGGCCGATGCGCACAAGGCGATGGGCTTCTATGACGGCTGGGGCACCGTCGTGACGCAGCTTGAGGAATATGCACAGGGCCTGATGAAATGAGCGGCGGCGACAACCGCACGATGGTGATCGAACGGATGATCGCGGCGCCGCTCGCGACCGTATGGTCGGCATGGACAGACCCGGAAGCGCTGCCGCAATGGTGGGGGCCCGACGGCTTCTCCTGCCGCACACGGCGGATCGACCTCCGCGACGGCGGGGAATGGGTGTTCGACATGATCGGCCCCGACGGGGCGAACTATCCCAACCACCACCACGCGATCCGCCACCGGCCGATGACCGGTATCGACTATACGCTTCTGTGGGGCGAGAACGGACCAAAGCATGCCGATGCAAGCGTCCGGTTCGAGGATCTGGCTGGGCGCACGAAAGTCACGCTCTCCATGACCTTCGTGACCGAAGAAGAGTTCGAGGCCGCGAAGGGCTTCGGCGCGGCCGAACTCGGGCAGCAGACGCTGGCCAAGCTCTCCGCCCATGTCGGCGCCGGCTGATCGCCGGCCGGTTGCGGTGCCCGGGCGGAGCGCCTAACGTCCGCCCCGAAACCATCCGGAGAGCCCGATGAAGGACGCCGCCCCGCAACCGACGCTTCTTGCCGACTACGCCCCCTACCCCTTCACCGTGACCGGCGTCGACCTGACCTTCCGGCTGTCGCCGGACGCGACTCGTATCGTCGCGCGCATCGGCTTCGCGCCGAACCCGGACCGTCCCGGCCGGCACGGCCTGCGGCTGGACGGAGAGATGCTGACGCTCTGCTCGGCATCTGTCGATGGCAGGGCTGTTCAGCCGGTCAAGGACGAAACCGGGCTGACGCTGCCGGCCGACCAGATGCCGGACGGCCCCTTCACCTGGGAAGCCGAGGTGGAGATCGACCCCAAGGGCAACACCGCGCTCGAGGGGCTCTACATGTCGGGCGGTATTTACTGCACCCAGTGCGAGGCCGAAGGGTTCCGCAAGATCACCTTCTATCCCGACCGGCCCGACGTGATGGCGCCGTTCAAGGTGCGGATCGAAAGCGACATGCCGGTCCTCCTGTCGAACGGAAATCCGTCGGGCAGCGGTGACGGATGGGCCGAATGGACCGATCCGTGGCCGAAGCCCGCCTATCTTTTCGCCCTGGTCGCCGGCGAGCTTGTTGCGGTGCGCGACAGCTTCACCACCGCATCCGGCCGCAACGTCGACCTCGCGATCTGGGTCCGCGCCGGCGACGAGGACCGTTGCGCCTACGCGATGGACAGTCTGAAGCGCTCGATGAAGTGGGATGAGGAGGTTTATGGCCGCGAGTATGATTTGGATATTTTCAACATTGTTGCCGTCGATGACTTCAATATGGGAGCGATGGAGAACAAGGGATTGAACATTTTCAACTCCAAGCTCGTTCTCGCCAGCCCCGAGACGGCAACGGACGCCGATTTCGAACGGATCGAAGGCGTCATCGCGCACGAATACTTCCACAACTGGACCGGCAATCGCATCACCTGCCGCGACTGGTTCCAGCTTTGCCTCAAGGAGGGTCTCACGGTCTTCCGCGACCAGCAGTTCACATCCGACATGCGCTCGGCCCCGGTCAAGCGGATCGACGATGTGCTGACACTGCGCGCACGCCAGTTCCGTGAGGACATGGGCCCCCTCGCCCATCCCGTCCGGCCCGACAGATATGTCGAGATCAACAATTTCTACACGGCAACCGTCTACGAGAAGGGCGCCGAGGTCATCGGGATGCTGAAGCGGCTTGTCGGCGATGACAGCTACCGCGAGGCACTCGACCTCTATTTCGACCGCCACGATGGCGATGCCGCAACGATCGAGGACTGGCTGAAGGTCTTTGAGGACGCGACGGACCGCGACCTGACCCAGTTCAAGCGCTGGTACACCGATGCCGGAACGCCGCGCCTTACCGTGTCCGAGGCGTGGTCTCCCGCTGACGCGGGTGGCACCTATACGCTCACCTTCCACCAGAAGACCGCGCCGACGCCGGGGCAGGACGAAAAGCCGCCGCGCGTGATCCCCATCGCGGTCGGGCTGCTCAATCCGAACGGAGACGAGGTTGTGCCGACGACCGTTCTGGAAATGACGAAGGTCACGCAAAGCTTCCGTTTCGACGGGCTCGCCTCCCGCCCCGTGGCCTCGATCCTGCGCGGTTTCTCCGCGCCCGTTGTGCTCGACCGCGAGGTCGACGCGCAGGAGCGTGCCTTCCTCCTTGCCCACGACACCGACCCGTTCAACAAGTGGGAGGCCGGCCGGGCGCTCGCCAAGGATGTGCTGATCCGCATGATCGGCAAGGGGGCGGAGCCGTCGGGCAGCTATATCGACGCGCTCGGCGCGCTCCTGACCGACGAAAGCCTGGACCCCGCGTTCCGCGCGCTTTGCCTCAGGCTGCCATCCGAGGATGACCTCGCACAGACCCTCCACGATGCCGGGCATGTGCCGGACCCCGTCGCGATCCACGATCATCGAAAAACCCTTGCCAAGGCCATCGCGCGGCAGTTGCAGAAGCCGCTGACAGCGACCTACGAGGCGCTGGCGACGGACGGGCCCTTCTCACCCGACGCGGCCTCGGCCGGCGCGCGGGCACTCAGGCTGGCCTGTCTCGGCCTTCTCAACCAGATCGACCACGGCACCCGCGCGGCCTCGCTCTTCGCGAGCGCGTCCAATATGACCGAAGCCTACGGGGCCCTGACCTGCATCATCGAAAGCGGGCGCGGTACGCGCGAGGTCGCAGCCTTCTACGACCGCTGGCGCGGCAACCGGCTGGTCATCGACAAGTGGTTCGCGGTGCAGGTTGGCCATGCCGAACCGGATCAGGCCGCCGCGACGGCCGCCCGGCTGGCGGAACATCCCGATTTCGACTGGAAGAACCCCAACCGCTTCCGCGCGCTGCTAGGTGCCCTCAGCGCCAATCACGCAGGCTTCCATCACACCTCCGGCGACGCTTATCGCTTCTACGCCGACTGGCTGCTGAAGCTCGACCCGGTCAACCCGCAGACTACGGCGCGGATGTCGACGGCGTTCGAGACATGGTCGCGCTACGATGCCGACCGGCAGGCGCTGATCGGGACGGAGCTGGATCGCATCCTTGCCTCGCCCGGCCTCAGCCGCGACCTGACGGAGATGGCCGGGCGCATCCGCGGCGCCCATGCGTAAGGTTGCGCTCATCACCGGCGCGTCGGACGGGATCGGCCAGGAAACCGCCCGCCAGATGGCGCGCGACGGCTGGGACGTCGCGGTGCATTACAACCGCAACCGCGCGGGGGCGGATCTGACGGCGCAGGCGGTGGCCGATGCCGGTGGCAGGGCGGAAGTCCTGCAGGCCGATCTCTCGGACCAATTCGCGCCCCAACGCCTCATGGCGGCATTTGACGCGGCCTTTCCCCGCCTCGACGCGCTGGTCAACAATGCCGGCATCGTGGATGCGGCCGCGCGGGTCGAAGACATGTCGCCCGAGCGCGTGACCCGCATGTTCGCCGTCAATCTTACCGCGCCGTTCCTGCTTGCCGGGCTGGCCGCGCGGCGGATGTCGACGAAACACGGCGGCGCCGGCGGCGTGATCGTCAATGTCTCTTCTGCCGCCGCCCGGCTCGGCTCGGCGGGGCAATATGTGGACTATGCATCGTCCAAGGCCGGGCTCGACATCATGACGAAGGGCTTGGCCGAGGAAGTCGCCGCCGAGGGCGTCCGCGTCGTCTCCGTCCGCCCCGGCGTGATTGAGACCGACATACACGCGAAAGGCGGACAGCCCGATCGCGCCCGGACCCTTGCGACGGCGATCCCGATGGGGCGTGCCGGCCAGCCATACGAGGTGGCGCGCACGATCCTGTGGCTCACATCCGGGGATGCGTCTTACGTCACGGGTGCCGTTCTCGATGTCAGCGGCGGGCGCTAGAGTGATCCGAATCGCTCGCCTTCCGGCTGAACGCGTTTCAACGCTTGCGCGTAAAAACAACGTAGGATATCAGTTAATTTACTGAATTAAATCAAATTGTTTCTGCCGCGCGAAAGCTGCTTTCCCCAAGATACCCGGCATTGTCCGAACGCGCGGCACTGAGGTAAAGTTAACCCATGGTGGTGGTTGATACATTTGAATGGCGTGGCCAGGGGCGTCGGCCCGGCATGTATTTCGCGCTCGGCGTGGGCATGGCGGCCGTCTATCTCGGTCTGAAGCTTCAGCTGAATGCCCTCGTTCCGGCATTGGCGGCGATCTATGTGGCGCTGGTTCTGCTGCGTCTGATCACGACGCCGACGCGGGGGTTCCGGCTGACCGGCGACCGGCTGACATGGTTCACAGGCATGCGGCGGCACAGCGTGACGTTCGACAGGATTGTCGGCGTCAGCATCGGGCCCGACGTCGATGGCCAGACGATCTGCGTGGTTTCCATGCGCGATGGTTCGACCGTGGCGCTGCCCGGTGTCGAGACGGTGGCGCCCGACAAGCTGATGCGGGAATTCGGCGTCCGGGGCATCCGCATCACGGCCTGAACGACGGGCCGGAGGCGGCTTCAGCCGCAGTAGTCCTGTGCCCGCGTCCACGCGGCGATGTCTGCGCGCTTTTTCTCTGCGCGCATCGGCGCCCAGTCCCTTGCGATCCCGCGCCAGCCACTGGAGCCGTTCCGCACGATTGCCCCGTCACGTTCGACCTGATGCGCCGCGATCCGAACGGCACAGGCGAGGTTCGCGCTGCCATCGGTCAGGCCCCTGCCTTCAGGCAGCTCGCAATCATAGGCACGCGCGGTCTGTGGCGCGATCTGCATCAAGCCGACCCAGCGCCCGCCACCGCCCTTGGCGGTCGGGTTCCACGTGCTTTCGTGCTTGGCGAGCGATGAGAGCAGACCCGCCCAGAACGCGCGCCGTTCGGGCATCGTCGCCTCGGGGTATTTCGGACAGAACTCGTCGATGTCCGCCGGAACCGTGGTCGCCAGCACTGCGCCTTCCGCGCGCAGCGCGGCAAGGGTGGCGGCGGTCCAGTCCTCGGCCTCCGGCCGGTGGTCCCAGCGCATCGCCGGCAGGAACGCGGCCTGACCGACTTCGGCGTCCACCGGCTGGACACAGCCGAGCGGAAGGAGAAGAAGGGCGAAAGCCAGCGGCCGGGCGGTGCGGAGAGGCATGAGGACAACAGCCCGATTGCACCGGTCCTGCGCGCCGGCGCCGCGGAAGGTCTGCGAAATCCCGCGGCCGCGCAACGGGGCTTGACAACAATCGGCGGAACCTTGCCTGATTTTCGCCGTTCTGCCGGAATACGGTTCCGGCAAAAGGTGATTCAGGAGCCCGCCCATGCCCATCATTCTCGGCCTCATCGGCGCAATCACGGTCGCTTTCATCTGGATCATGCGAATGCGCAATGCCGCTGAAATGACGCATGAAATTGCGGGAGTAGCGCAGGATGTACTGGCTGCCGCGCGTCGCCTCGGCTTTCGCCGCAGGCTCGATACCCATCCCGTCGACTCGATCGAGGAACCGCCGCTCGCAATTGGCGCGCTGGCGATCGCATTCCTGGAACTCGGCGGCCTGCCGACGGCCGAACAGCAGGACGCGCTTCTGAAATCGCTTCAGGCACATACGGGGCAAGGTATGAAAGACGCCGAAGAGACGCTGATTCTGGGTCGCTGGCTGGTGAACGAGGCGAATGGCCCGCAGCCGGCGATCGCGCGGCTGTCGCGGCGGCTGGCCAAGATCGACCGCGCGGGCAGCTTCACGCCGCTGATGGCGGTTCTGAACGACGTCGCCGCGTCGGGCCGCAATGCCGCCGTCTCCGACCGGCAGAAAGATGCGCTGGACGAGATCGCGCGCGCGTTCAAGATCGGCTGACCGCTCGCCCGATCGTGAAGCCGGAAGGGCGCATACCGCGCTATGAAGGACATATGCGTTCTTTCGCCCTTCTCCTCTGCCTTCTCACCGGCCCCGCACTTGCACAGGATCGGGATGGCAACGACACGCCCAGCGACTGGGTAGTGACGCACCAGAAGGCATTCGGCCTGTGGGATTCGGTCTGTGACGAGCGGGCCGAGGACGGCGCGCTGCACCAACGCTGTTACATCCGCTATGTCGACGTGTTTTCCCCACGCCCGGCCTTCGCTGCGCATTTCGTCTTCGTCACGCCCGATGCCGGCGGCGTGCGGATCGAATACGGGTCGGAACCCGGCACCCGCTTCACGCGCGGCGGCAATCGGATCGAACAGGGTGGAGCACCCATCTGGTCGACCGATGCAGCCGACTGCCTCTCTGGCGGGGCCTGCGTGTTTACCGGCGACGCGGCGGCAGAGCTTTATGCCGCACTGCGCGGCGGCGGGGCGTGGCGCTTCGACTTCGCCGACCGCCACGGGCGGCTCCAGACGCTCGCCTGGGATCTGTCCCCCTTCGCGGCCGCAGCCGACGACTATGAAACCGAGGCAGCGGCACGCGGACTGCACTGACCGCCCGCAGCCCCCGCCGGTGCGGACGACAGAGCCACTTGCCGCTCCGGGCCCTCTCCCGTAGAAAGCGGGCCGGACAGCCGAAGGACCGCCCCATGCTCGATCTGACCTACGAAGCCCCGAAACCCAAGGTGATTTCCGGCGCCAAGGAGGACTGGGAGCTTGTCATCGGGCTGGAAGTCCACGCGCAGGTTTCGTCCAGGGCCAAGCTCTTCTCTGGCGCGTCGACCGAATTCGGGATGGAGCCCAACTCCAACGTCGCCTTCGTCGATGCGGCGATGCCGGGGATGCTGCCCGTCATCAACGAATTCTGCGTGGCGCAGGCGGTGAAGACTGGCCTCGGACTCAAGGCGAAGATCAACCTCGTCTCGGCCTTCGACCGCAAGAACTATTTCTACCCCGACCTGCCGCAGGGCTATCAGATCAGCCAACTCTACCACCCGATCGTCGGTGAGGGCGAGGTGATCGTCGACATGGCTCCGGGCATCGCCCGCCGGGTCCGTATCGAGCGCATTCATATGGAGCAGGACGCGGGCAAGTCGATCCACGACCTTGACCCGACCATGTCCTTCGTCGATCTCAACCGTACCGGCGTCGCGCTGATGGAAATCGTCTCGCGCCCCGATATCCGGGGCCCGGAGGAAGCCGCCGCCTATGTCGGCAAGCTGCGCCAGATCATGCGCTATCTCGGCACCTGCGACGGCAACATGCAGAACGGCAACCTGCGCGCGGACGTGAACGTCTCGGTCTGTCGGCCGGGCGATTATGAGAAATACCAGGCGACGCAGGATTTCAGCCATCTCGGCACGCGCTGCGAGATCAAGAACATGAACTCCATGCGGTTCATCCAAGCCGCCATCGAATATGAGGCCCGCCGCCAGATCGCCATCATCGAGGATGGCGGCAAAGTGGTGCAGGAAACCCGCCTCTACGATCCCGACAAGGGCGAGACGCGGTCAATGCGGTCGAAGGAAGAAGCGCATGACTACCGCTACTTCCCTGATCCCGACCTGCTGCCGCTGGAGATCGAGCAGGCCTGGGTCGACGACATCGCCGCGACGATGCCGGAGCTTCCGGATGCCAAGAAAGCGCGGTTCGTGACCGATTACGGCATGACCGAATACGACGCCAACGTGCTGACCGCCGAGGTCGAGAACGCCGCCTTCTTCGAGGAGGTGGCGAAGGGCCGCGACGGCAAGCAGGCTGCGAACTGGGTCATCAACGAGCTGTTCGGGCGGCTCAACAAGGAAGGCCACGCCATCGCGGAAAGCCCCATCTCCGCCGCGCAGCTTGGTGGCGTCATTGACCTGATCGCCAAGGGTGACATTTCCGGCAAGATGGCCAAGGACCTGTTCGAGATCCTGTGGACCGAGGGCGGCGATCCCGCCGAGGTAGCAGCACAACACGGGATGAAGCAGGTCACCGATACCGGCGCCATCGAAAAGGCCGTGGACGAGGTCATCGCGGCGAACCCGGCACAGGTCGAGAAGGCCAAGGCCAACCCCAAACTCGCCGGGTGGTTCGTCGGCCAGGTGCTGAAAGCGACCGGCGGCAAGGCCAATCCTGCGGCCGTCAACCAGATCGTCGCCGAGAAACTCGGTCTTTGATCCTTCGCTCCCGTGCGGACCCCGCCCTTGCCCGAAAGCCCCGCTTCGGTTAAGGGGGCGCGGGTCCGCAATCGGAGCGAGTGAGGCCGTTATGCAGTATTTCGAGTACAAGGTCGTGCCAGCCCCCAACCGGGGCGAGAAGGCACGGGGCGCCAAGACTCCCGCCGACCGCTTTGCCCAGGCCCTCACCAGCATGATGAACGACCTTGGCCGCGACGGCTGGGAATTCGTCCGCGCCGACACGCTGCCCGCCGAAGAGCGGTCGGGCCTGACGCGCCGAACCACGGTCTATCATTCCGTCATGGTCTTCCGCCGCCCGGTCTCTGAAGTGCCGGTCGAAGAAGCGCCGCGCAAGTTGCTGACCGCCGAGGCACCCGCCGGCAAGGCGCCGCCAGTCCGTATCGCAGCCGATCCCGCCCCTGCGAGGCCCCTAGACGGCGCGCAGGAAGACACGCCCGATTCCGGCTCTGAACCCTCCAAGGACGCCTGAACAGACGATCCCGATTTTCGGCCGGTGTCGCCCGGTTAACCAAAATGACCTGACGGCGCAGGATTTGTTCTGCGCCCGGGAACAACCGCATTATCCGGCGGCTCGCTTTTGGCACGGCAACAAAAACACTTAAAAAACAGCATTATAGATGTCATATTGCATCCGCACGCTTCGCAATTCAGACATGTTATTGCCACAAAGTCGCCACAGTTCACTTGCCGCACCTTCCGCCTTCGTCAATCATGACGACGGAAATGGGTGGGGGCCCGAAATGTTCGAATACAAATTTTTGCCAGTGTCACGGCAGGTCGACAGGAACGGACGGTTGATGAATGAGGGCGACGCGCTTGCCGGAACCCTCGAGAACGAAGCAGGCCTGCTTTCGGGCAGCGGATGGGAGTTCGTCCGCTGCGACAAGGTTCCGTTCGCGAAACGCCGCTTCCTCGTCTTCACCGTCACCGGGGAGAGGGAAGTGATGGTCTTCCGCCGGCCGGTCCGTGCGATGCAGCTGGTTGAAGCGCCCGCAAAGCGCGAGGCGGAGCTTGCGAACCGCATCCGCCCGCGCCGGGTCCGCAGCACCGGACGCAAGGCCGGGGCCTGTCCGCCGCTGGTTCTGCGCCCGGCGGAATAGTCAGCTGCCGACATCCAGCGCGAGCGCGTGAATCCGGCCGATCAGGTCGGGGCCAAGGGCGGCATGAACCGCGCGATGTTGCGCGATCAGACTCATCCCCGCCAGATCGGCGGCACGTAGAGTCACGCGGAAATGGCTCTCGCCGCCGTCCCGGTAGCCCGAATGGCCACGATGCGCGTCGCTTTCATCAACGACCTCCAGCCGGAAGGGGTGAAAAGCCGCCTCAAGCCGCGTCCTGATCTCATCACTGACAGCCATTTTTTCTTCCCCCCTTTCATGCGCCGGGAAATACCCTAAACTCTGGCCCCCGAGTCGAGAATGGCAACCCCAGAGACGCGCACATGACCAGATCCGATCCATTCGGCTTCGATATTTCCGCCGCTTCCGACAAGAAACGACGGTCCAAGGGCAAGCGCGGCATGTCCGGCGCCTTCGATACCTCGACCCGGGTGTGCGACCATCCGGGCTGCGACCTGGCCGGGCAATACCGTGCGCCGAAATCGCCGGACCAGCTTGAGGACTACTTCTGGTTCTGCCGCGACCATATCCGCGAATACAATCTCAAATGGAACTTCTTCCAGGGCCAGACCGACGAGGAGTTCCAGCAATTTCTCGACAAGGACAGGGTCTGGGGCCGCGACACGAAACCGTTCGGCAAGAAAGGCGTCGAAGATCGCGCCTGGGCCCGTCTTGGGATCGAGGACCCGATGGAGATCCTCGGCGCAAACGCCACGCAGAATCCCGGCCGTACCGCCGGCCGCAAGCTGCCCCCGACCGAACGCAAGGCAATCGAAATCCTCGAGGCCAAGGACAGCTGGACCAAGGTCGAGATCCGCAAGCAGTACAAATCCCTCGTGAAAGACCTGCATCCCGACATGAACGGCGGCAACCGTGACGATGAGGAGCGGCTTCAGGAAGTCGTCTGGGCCTGGGACCAGATCAAGGACAGCCGCAACTTCCGCGACTGACGTGGAAGCCGGGGGCGCCGCCCCCTGCCCCGGTTAAACCAGATCGACGAACGGACCCCTATTCGTCATCAAGCGTCTTGAGGAAGGCGACGAGGTCGGCCTCTTCAGCCGGCGTCAGCTTGAGGTTGCCGAGTTCGTCTTTGTTCATCGTCGCCTCCACCTCCGGCGCGGGCCAGCATTTCGCCGCCAGCGCCTCGGCCTCGCTCAGATCGCCCTCGCAGCGCGGCAGCACATCGCGGGTGTTATAGAAGCTGACGACGGCCTCCAGCGTCTTGAAATAGCCGTTGTGCATGTAGGCACGTTCCGTATCGGCGGTGATGCGCTTGTTGATGTTGCGCAGCGTCGGCACCTTCTGCGCGCCAAGCAGGCCCGGGGCATGGGCGGCGTAGGTCGGATCGCCCTCAAGCGTGTTCGCAAGGCCGCGGTCGATCCAGGCCGCGCCTTCGGGGTTGAGGCCCGTCTGGCCGTACCACGGATTGTCCGCATTGCGCGGAACGCCAAGATTGTCATAGGTGAAATCGGTGAAAAGTGCGGGTTCACCATGCGGCCCCCGGTCGAGGATATGGCATTCCGCACACAGTGCCTTGTCCCGGAACAGGTCGAAGCCGCGTAGTTCCGCCGCGCTCAACATACCCTCACCGCGCTGCCACTTGTCGAAGCGCGAGCTGAACCGGTTGACCTCGTCCGAAGCCTCATAGGCGGCAAGCGACCGCCCGATGGCGGCCATCGCCCCGTCGATTGCCGCCGCGATATCCTCGTCGTCGATCACGATCTCAGCGTCGGGATCGGCGCAGGCGGCGTCGAGCCCTTCGGGGAAGGCGATCTGGCAGATGCCTTCACCCCACTCCGCCGCGAGATCGGCCGCATAGCCGGTCGCGCAGACACGCTGGACGACGCAGGCCGGATGCGGCAGCGCCATCTCTGCCGGGTTGGTGAAGGGGGCCAGCGCCTGATCGGCCACCGGCGTTCCCAGCGCGTGACCGGTTGCCCGGCCATCGTGGAATGCGCCGCCAACGAACAGGATTTCACCGTCCTCGAACGTATGGTGAAGCACCGGACCGGGACTGGAATAGGCCGCAGTCGGCGGCTTCCGGTTGCCGAAACGCCCCGCGACGGAACCCTGGACAACCGCGCCCATTGCGTTGAAGTGGCCGTGCGGACTTGAGAAGCCCTGATCTGGATCGTGGCAGGAGGAACAGGACTGGTTTCCGTTCACCGAAAGGCCGGGATCGAAGAAAAAGGATTTCCCGAGGAGTTCCAATGAATTCAGCTCCGCATGTGCGGGGACGGCAAGACAGGCGAGCGCGATGGCGGCGGATTGGATCGACCGGGGCATGAGAGTCCTCTTCACAAATAGTTGACTATTTCAGTCCAGTATGAGCAAGGAATGTCAAGTATTTTTGTCAGTTATTTACTGGCGCAGGAACAGTCGCCACGCGGGCCGTCCGCCGGCACAGCAAAGCAGCGCCACGAAGATCGTGACGCCGCCACCAAAGTTGCTTTCAGAGGAAGCCTCAGGCCGTTCGGAACGTCATCGCCACGCCGTTCATGCAATAGCGCTTTCCGGTCGGCTTCGGCCCGTCGTTGAAGACATGACCCAGATGCCCGCCGCAGCGGCGGCAATGGACCTCGGTCCGCTTGCCGAGGATGCCCCAGTCAGGCTTGGTGCGGACCGCATTCTTCAGCGGCTCCCAGAAAGACGGCCAGCCTGTGCCACTGTCGTACTTGGTCTTCGACGAATAAAGCGGCAGGTCGCAGCCGGCGCAATGGAAGGTTCCGGCGCGCTTCTCGTCATTCAGCGGGCTGGTGAAGGCGCGCTCGGTATCTTCCTCGCGCAGCACCCGGAACTGCGCCGGCGTCAGAAGCGCGCGCCATTCCGCCTCGCTCCGCGTGATCTCGAAGCTTTCGCCCGCAGACATCCGGCCGGCACCGGACAGAATGGCGATCCCGGCCCCGCCAAGCGCGAGCATGGCCCTGCGTGTCATCATTGCCCTCTCCTTCGTCAAACCGGGTACTCTGTCCCGAACATGGCCCAAAGATGGGGGTTTTCATCGCAAAAGTGGAGCCTTCGCCAATCGCAATCCCGTGATCGCCGAAACCTGACCTGCCGCCCTGCCCGAACCGCGAAGCCGGAAATCCCCTGCGGGACATCGCCCCGTCCCCTTGCGCCCCCCGCCGATATGCTCCATCAAAGCCGGGTGGCACGTGGGCCCCCTGCCCGCGCGCGGATCAAGACATGGCGGATACGATGCTCGATACGATTGCGAAACCCACCGAGGAAATCTCCGTCCGGGAGGTGTTCGGGATCGACACCGACATGAAGGTCAAGGGCTTTGCCGAAAAGACCGACCGGGTTCCGGACATCGACCCGACCTACAAGTTCGACCCCGACACCACGCTCGCGATCCTCGCGGGCTTTGCCTATAACCGTCGGGTGATGATTCAGGGCTATCACGGCACCGGTAAGTCGACCCATATCGAACAGGTCGCGGCGCATCTGAACTGGCCGGCGGTACGCGTCAATCTCGACAGCCATATCAGCCGGATCGACCTTATCGGCAAGGACGCGATCAAGCTGCGCGACGGCAAGCAGGTGACCGAATTCCACGAGGGCATCCTGCCCTGGGCGCTCAGGAACCCCGTCGCCATCGTTTTCGACGAATACGACGCCGGCCGCGCCGACGTCATGTTCGTGATCCAGCGCGTTCTGGAGCATGATGGCAAGCTGACGCTTCTCGACCAGAACGAGATCATCACGCCCCACCCGTCCTTCCGCCTCTTCGCAACGTCGAACACGGTCGGCCTTGGCGACACCACGGGCCTCTATCACGGCGTCCAGCAGATCAACCAGGCGCAGATGGACCGCTGGAGCCTCGTGGCGACGCTGAACTACCTGTCGCATGACGCGGAAACCGCGATCGTTCTGGCCAAGAACCCGCACTACAACACCGAAAAGGGCCGCAAGCAGATCGGCCAGATGGTGACGGTCGCGGACCTGACGCGGACCGCATTCATGAACGGCGACCTGTCGACCGTCATGAGCCCCCGGACGGTCATCAACTGGGCTCAGAACGCCGAGATCTTCCGCAATGTGGGCTATGCGTTCCGGCTCACCTTCCTGAACAAATGCGACGAGCTGGAGCGGCAGACCGTCGCCGAGTTCTACCAGCGCTGCTTCGACGAGGAACTGCCCGAGAGCGCTGCGAGCCAGAGCATCCGGTGATGAAACGCGCGCAAATTCCTTCCAAAGGAATTTGCCAAAAGTCTTTGAAAGACTTTTGGTCGGCGAAGACTACTAGGTTCGGCACATGACCCAACGCTCCGACAACCCCGCCGATCCGTTCAAGAAGGCGCTCGCCGAGGCCACGAAGACAATGGCCGACGACCCGGACCTGACGGTCTCCTACTCCGTCGATCCGCCGGGCATGGCGGGCGAGAATATGCGACTGCCGCAGGTCTCGCGCCGGATGACGCGGGATGAGGTGCTGATCGCGCGCGGCACGGCGGACGCCTTCGCACTGCGACACCGTCACCATGACCCGAAGGTCGCGGCGAAGTACCTGCCGCAGGGCCAGATGGCGCGTGACCTTTACGACGCAATGGAAACCGCGCGTTGCGAGGCTGTCGGCGCCCGCGCTATGCCCGGCACGCTCGGCAATATCGACGCCAAGATCGGGGCCGAGGCAGCGAAACGCGGCTACGATCAGATCCGCGCCGCGCAGGACGCACCACTCGCGCAGGCCGCCGGCTACCTCGTTCGTCACCTCGCCACCGGCCGCACCATGCCCGGCGGCGCCCAGAACGTCATGGAGCTCTGGCGTCCCTTCATCGAGGAACAGGCGGGCGGCACGCTCGACCGCATCGACGACGTCCTCGCCGATCAGGCCGCCTTCGCCCGCCTCGCCCGGCAGGTGATCAAGGACCTTGGCTACGGCGACCAGCTGGGCGACGACCCGGACATGGAGGACAACGCCGAGGGCGACGAGGCGGAGGCCGAGGAACAGGAGACGCCCGAAAGCGAAGAGGGCGAGGAGCAATCCGAGGAATCCGAGGCAAGTCCCGAGCAGTCTCAAGAGGATCAGGACGATCAGTCCCAGGCCGAAGTCTCGATGGACGAGATGGCCGACATGGAGGACGGCGAAGAGGCAGAGATGCCCGAGGGCGAGGCGCCGCTGGAGCCGCCGCCGCCCGCCCCCTATTCCGACGCCGACCCGAACTATGCCGTCTACACCACTGATTTTGATGAGGAAATCAAGGCCGAAGAATTGGCCGAACCGGCGGAACTGGAACGTCTTCGCGCCTATCTCGACCAGCAGCTTGAACCGCTGAAGGGCGCGGTCAGCCGACTGGCCAACAAGCTTCAGCGTCGTTTGCAGGCGCAACAGAACCGGTCTTGGGAGTTCGATCGCGAGGAAGGTATCCTCGACGCCGGCCGCCTCGCCCGCGTGGTCGCAAACCCGACGACACCGCTGTCCTTCAAGGTCGAGAAGGACATGGAGTTCCGCGACACCGTCGTGACGCTCTTGCTCGACAATTCCGGCTCCATGCGCGGTCGCCCGATCTCCATCGCCGCGATCTGCGCCGATGTTCTGGCGCGCACGCTCGAACGCTGTCAGGTGAAGGTCGAGATTCTCGGCTTCACTACCCGCGCCTGGAAGGGCGGCCAGAGCCGCGAGCGCTGGCTGGCGGCGGGCCGCGACCAGCAACCCGGGCGGCTGAACGATCTTCGCCACATCATCTACAAGGGCGCGGACGCACCGTGGCGGCGGGCGCGGCCCAACCTCGGGCTCATGATGAAGGAAGGCCTCCTGAAGGAGAACATCGACGGCGAGGCGCTGGAATGGGCGCACCGCCGGGTGATCCACCGCCCGGAGCAGCGCAAGATCCTGATGGTGATTTCCGACGGGGCGCCGGTGGACGACTCAACCTTGTCCGTCAACCCAGCGAATTATCTGGAAAAACATCTGCGCGACGTGATCGCGATGGTGGAAAAGCGCAAGGCGGTGGAACTGATAGCCATCGGCATCGGCCATGACGTGACGCGATACTACCAGCGCGCCGTGACAATCACCGATGTCGAGCAGCTCGCCGGAGCGATGACCGAACAGCTCGCGAGCCTATTCGACAGTGATCCCCGCGCACGCGCGCGGGTGATGGGGATGAAGCGGGCGAGCTGACAGACCCGACCTGCCATCCACAGAAACCTATGAGCGGGGGCCCGATGTTCCAGACCTTCGAAACGACCGCCCGCCCCGAACAGGGACCGCCCCGGCTCGCGGTGCTCAGGGCGGAATTGAGGCGCGCCGGGCTCGACGGTTTCATCGTGCCGCGCGCCGACGCGCATCAGGGCGAATATGTCGCGCAGGCGGACCAGCGGCTTGCCTGGCTCACCGGGTTCATGGGATCGGCGGGGTTCTGCATCGTGCTTCCGGCGATTGCGGGCGTCTTCATCGACGGCCGCTACCGGACGCAGGTCAAGGCGCAGGTGGATCTGGCCGCCTACACACCCGTCCCGTGGCCGGAGGTGAAACCGGGCGACTGGCTGCTCCAGCAATTACCGGAGGGCGGGCGGATCGGTTTCGACCCGTGGCTGCACACCCACAAGGAGATTGAGGCGCTTCACGAGGCGCTCAAAGGAAGCAGCGTAACCCTTTGTGAAACCGATAATCATGTCGATTCAGTCTGGCAGGATCGGCCACAGCTGCCGCTTGGCCCGGTCGCGATCCAACCGCTCGAATTCGCGGGCGAGACCGCCGCCGACAAGCGCGCGCGGATCGGCCGGGACATCACGGCCGCCGGTCAGAACGCCGCCGTTCTCACCCTGCCCGACTCCATCTCCTGGCTACTGAACATCCGCGGCTCGGATATCGAGCGCAACCCCGTCGTCCAGGCCTTCGCGATCCTGCACGACACCGGCCGCATGACGCTTTTCATCGCGGCCGAGAAACTTTCGCCCGAGGTCCGCGCGCATCTGGGCAGCGACGTCACCATCCGCCCGCCCGCGGCCTTCGCGCCCGCGCTGCGGACGCTGAAAGGCCCGGTCCGGGTCGATCCCGCCACCGCCCCCTTGCAGGTTCCGCTCGAACTGGGTGAGGCCGGCGCCGCGATCGCCTGGGGGCCCGATCCCTGCCTTCTGCCGAAGGCGCGCAAGAACCCGGCCGAGATCGCCGGCATGGCCGAGGCGCATCTGCGTGACGGGGCCGCGATGGTCGAATTCCTCGCCTGGCTAGATGCGGAGGCGACGAAGGGGGCGCTGACCGAGATCGACGTTGTGAAGAAGCTCGAAGGGTTCCGTCGGGCCACCAACGCACTAAAGGAAATCAGCTTCGAGACGATCTGCGGCACCGGCCCGAACGGCGCGATCATGCATTACCGCGTCACCGACGACACCAACCGACCCCTGCGAGACGGCGAGATCGTCGTCGTCGACTCCGGCGGCCAGTATGTCGACGGCACGACCGACATCACCCGGACGATCGCGATTGGCGCGCCCGACCCGGAGGCGCGCGCCGCCTTCACGCGTGTCCTGCAAGGGATGATCGCGATTTCACGGCTGCGCTGGCCAAAGGGCATCGCGGGCGCCCATCTCGACAGCATCGCGCGCTACAACCTCTGGCTCGCCGGGCAGGACTTCGACCACGGCACGGGCCACGGCGTCGGCGCTTATCTCTCTGTGCATGAGGGGCCGCAGCGGCTTTCCCGCACCGGCGACGTGCCGCTGGAAGCCGGGATGATCCTGTCGAACGAGCCGGGATATTACCGCGAGGGCGCCTTCGGCATCCGGATCGAGAACCTCGTCCTTGTCGAGGAGGCGCCCGCCCTGCCCGACGGCGACGATCACCGCAAGATGCTGGCCTTCCGGACGCTGACCTGGGTGCCCATCGACCGGCGGCTGATCGACGCAGCCGTCTTGACCGGGGCAGAGCGGGCATGGCTCAATGCCTACCACGCCGAGGTGGCAGCGCGGATTGGCCCGCGCGTCTCGGCGCCGGCGCGCGACTGGCTTGCCGGAGCGACGGAACCGGTCTGACATATTCCTGAAAGACTGTTCGAGGAAACTGGCCCCCTGGGGCAATGGAGGACGATATGGCAGGCGATATCCGTATTCGCGAGGCCAGCGGTACCTGGGTGGTGCGCGCAGGCGGTGCAGTGATCGGCGAAACGAAACAGGCGCTGGAGCTCAGCGAAGGCAGCTACCCGCCGGTGATCTACTTCCCGCGCGAGGACATCGCGATGGCATTCCTGGACCCCAGCGACAAGCAGACGGTCTGTCCTTTCAAGGGCGCGGCGAATTACTTCACGATCGCCGCGAAAAGCGGCCCCATCAACGATGCCGCCTGGAGCTACGAGAGCCCGAAGGAAGGGATGGAGGCGATCGCGGGCCACCTCGCCTTCTACCCGGACAAGGTGACGGTCGAGCGGCTTTAGACCGCCGCAACGGGGGATCAGCACAATGCGAATTCTGATTGTCGGGGCCGAAGGCGATATCGGCCGCGCGGCCTGCGCGGAACTCTCACCGCGTCATGAGATCATCAAGGCAGGCCGAAACGGTGCCGATGCGCAGGTGGATATCTCGGACAGGGCCTCGATCGAGGCGATGTACCGCACTTGCGGCACGGTCGACGCGGTCATTTCGACGGCCGGTTCGGTTCATTTCGGCCCGCTCACCGATTTTACCCACGATCAATTCACGCTTGGGCTGACGAACAAGGTGATGGGGCAGGTCAACCTCGTTCTGGTCGGCTTGGATTTTGTGTCCGATGGTGGTTCCTTCACCCTGACAAGCGGCGTTCTGGACCGCGACCCGATCCGGCAAGGCACTGGCGCTGCCACGGCGAACGGGGCGCTTGGCGGTTTCGTCACCGGCGCTGCGATCGAGATGCCGCGCGGGCTGCGGATCAACGCTGTCAGCCCCGGCCTGCTGGACGTGTCGAAACCAAGATATGGCGCATTCTTCCTCGGACACGAGACGGTGCCCTCGGACCGGGTCGGACGCGCCTACGCCAAGAGCGTCGAGGGGGCGCTGACCGGCAAGGTCATCGTCGTCGAATAGGCAGAAGGGCGTCTCGCCTCAGCTGTGCTCTTCCGCCGCTGTCTCGGCCAATGCCCTTGCATAGGCGCGAAGCGCATCGGTCTGGAAGACCGCGCCGACGAGTTCCGCCATCCCGTCAGCGCCCTGGCGGGTGACAGGGATGAAATCCGCCCCGGTCCGCTCAAACGTCCTGAGCGCGGTTTCCAGCATCTGCGTCTCACCCAGGACCGTGCCTTCCTCGATCATGTCGCGACACGCAGCCTCGGACGCGGCGCGGCGATGTGTCATCGGCCGCAGGATGTCAGAGAGACGGATCGTCTCGCCAAGATAGGCCTGCGGACCGGCAGCCAGGTGAACCCCCCGCCGCTCAAGCTGGGTCAGGAAGAACGACCGGTCGACAATCCGCGAGGCAAGTGCCGTCGAAAGTGACACCGCCGTCATGACGGCCAGCCCCGTCTCCCAGTCGCCCGTCAGCTCAAAAACGATGAGTGTGGTGGAGATCGGCGCACCAAGGACCGCAGCCGCCACCGCGCCCATCCCCGCCAGGGCGTAGACCGTCTCTGCACCCGACACTTCGGGCAGGATACCGGTCGCAATCAGCCCGAAGGCAAGCCCGGTCAGCGAACCGACGACCAGCGCAGGTGAGAACATGCCACCGCCCATCCGCCCCCCCATCGTGACCGAGACCGCCACAACCTTGACCACGGCATAAAGGATCGCGGCCCCCAGCCCGATCTGTCCGGTCAGCGCCGCCGATGTCGTCTCGTACCCAACGCCGATGATATGGGGAAACGGGATCGCCAGCGCGCCGAGCACCGCGCCCGCAAGCATCGGCCGCAGATAACGCGGGATGCCGGTCGCACGCTGAAGCCGGTTGCCGACATCCTCGGCAAAGATCACCGTCTTCATGAGGACCACCGCCACCAACCCGGAGACAAGGCCCAGCAGCAGGAAGGCCGGCAGTTCGACATAGAAGGCCAGCCCGCCCTCGGCCGGCAGCGTGAACTCAGTCACACCGCCGAATTCCAGCCGGTTGATGACGGTGCCGGCAACCGATGCGATGGCGATCGGCGCGAAGGCGTGAACCGCGAAATGCCTGAGTACGACCTCAAGCGCGAAGATCGCCCCCGCGATCGGCGCGTTGAAGCTGGCCGAGACGGCTGCCGCCACGGCGCAGCCAAGCAGGTCGCGGCCGGTGATCCCGTTGGCATTGATCCGGTTCGACACCCAGGTCGAGATGACCGCGGCCAGATGGACGACCGGCCCTTCCCGCCCCGAGGAACCGCCCGACCCGAGCGTGATGAGCGAGGCCGCCGCCGAGGCGAGACCGGCGCGCCGCTCGACGCGCCCCTCGTTCATCGCCGCGCCTTCGATCACGTCGGCGACCGCCCGCACGCGGCCGTCCGGCGTGAACCGGTCAAGGATCAGCCCGACGACCAGTCCACCGAAGATCGGGATCACCAGCACCCACCACCACGGCAATTCACCGGCGACAGAGGCAAGCTGCAGGTCGTCGCTGCCATAAAGGAACGTCTGAAGCGCCGAGATGCCCTTGCGGAAGAACAGCGCGGCAAAGCCCGCCGCGACCCCGATCGCAAGCGCGATGAACCAGAACTGGATCTGGCTTGGGCCGCGCGCGCGCATGACATGAAACGCCCGCGCCAGCTCGGCCCGGACCGCGCCTGTCATACGCGCTGCTGCGTTCGGGGACTTCTCCTCCACCCGGCACTTTTCCGCAGGCCACTTGTGTCAGGGCTTTCCCGGGCCGCCCGCTTGGCCTAGGGTCCCCGCGCCCGCCCCGAGGTCAGAATGCCCCACGACGCCGCACTTGCCGAACTGACAACCTTCTTAGGAGATCGCCTTGCGCGCTCCAAGCCCGAACGCGCAAGCCACGCTCGGAACGAGACATGGTTTCCCGAGGCCTTGCCCGACGCCGTGGCCTATCCGGAAACGACGGAGGAAGTCGCGCGCATCGTCGCGACCTGCGCCCGCCACGGCTGTCCGGTTACCGCCTGGGGCACCGGAACCTCGCTTGAAGGGCACGCGCTGGCGATCCGTGGCGGCGTCAGCCTCGACCTCACGCAGATGAACCGGGTGCTGGAGGTGCGGGCCGAGGACATGCAGGCCGTCGTCCAGCCGGGTGTGACGCGCGAGGCGCTGAATACCGAACTTCGCGCCACCGGCCTTATGTTCCCGGTCGATCCCGGCGCCGATGCCTCGCTGGGCGGCATGGCGGCGACGCGCGCCTCGGGCACCACGGCGGTTCGTTATGGCACGATGCGCGACAACGTGATGGCGCTTGAGGTGGTTCTCGCCGACGGGCGGGTGATCCGCACCGGGTCGGGCGCGCGCAAGTCGTCCGCCGGCTACGACCTGACCGGCCTTTTCGTCGGCTCCGAGGGCACGCTCGGAATCATCACCGAGCTGACGCTCAAGCTTCATGGCCAGCCCGAGGCGATTTCCGCCGCCGTCTGCGCCTTCGACACATTCGACGCCGCCGTCATGACGGTGATCGCGACGATCCAGATGGGCATCCCCATGGCCCGGATCGAATTCGTGGACGAGACGACAGCGGCGATCTTCAACGCCGCGAACGGCACGCAGCTTCCCGAAAAGCCGCATCTGATGGTCGAATTCCACGGCTCCGACACCTCCGCCGCCGAGGATGCCCGGCGCTTCGGCGAGGTCGTGGCCGAGATGGGAGGCGGGCATTTCGACTGGGCGACCACGACCGAGGACCGCAACCGCCTGTGGAAGATGCGCCACGGCGCCTACCCGGCCTGCATCGCCTCGCGTCCCGGCTGCATGGGGCTTGTGACCGACATGTGCGTGCCGAGCTCGCGGCTGGCGGAGGCCGTGCGCGAGACACGCGCCGACATCACCGCAAGCGGCATCCCCGGGCCGATCCTCGGCCATGTCGGCGACGGCAATTTCCACGCGATCCTGCTGATCGACCGGGGCAATCCCGAAGAACTGAAAACCGCCAAGGCGCTCGCCCACCGCATGGCCGAACGCGCGCTCCGGCTCGGCGGCACGATCACCGGCGAACACGGGGTGGGCATGGGCAAGAAGGACCTGATGGCGATGGAGCATGGCGAGGCATGGGAAGTGATGGCGCGGATCAAGCGGGCGCTCGACCCGGACGGCATCCTCAACCCCGGCAAGGTGGTGGAGGTGAACCAGTGACCCTGCCATCGCCCGACGCCTTCCCCCGCGCCTTTGCCAATGCCTGGTCGGCCCGCGACGTGAAGGCCATCGCCGAACTTTTTGCCGAGGATGCCGATTTCCTGACGCTGACCGGCCACTGGGCCGAGGGGCGCAAGGCGATCGCCGAAACGCTCGCGGGCGAGATGGCCGGCGCGTTTTCGCGGGCGAAGCTCGTGACCGGGCGGACCAAGCAGCGCCAGATCGCGCCGGGTGCCGCGCAGGTGATGCAGCGCTATGTGCTCTCGGGCATCCTGAACGCCGACGGGTCCGATGCTGGACGCGTGGGCGCGATCCTGTCGGCGGTGCTGGTGGACGGCCCGCAGGGCTGGGCGGTGGCCGCGGCGCAGTTTACCGCGGAAGGGTAGTTCGACGTGAGAAGGGCAGCGCCCGACCCTGGGAAGGCGCACGTGGCGCGTCATCCAGGCAGGGCGCCGGCAGCGTCGCCCTGCCACACGACCGTTCGGAGCGGGCCTGAAACGTGCACCCGACCCGGGGGAGGGTCGGGTGCTGCCCGGCCTTCGGCCGGGCGACACCGCTAAAGTCAGATCCCTACCCTTCCAGCTTTGTCAGATCGGCGACGCTCAGACAGATCGTGCGGATGCGGCTGAGCAGGTTCAGCCGGTTCCGCCGGACGATTTCGTTGTCGGTATTGACCTGCACCGCCTCGAAGAACGCGTCGATGGGCGCGCGAAGCGAGGCCATGGCGGACATGGCCGCACCGAAATCCTCGGCCTTCATCGCGGGGGCGATGGCAGCCTCGGCCTTGTCGAGCGCGGCAAAGAGCGTGCGTTCGGAGGCATCCTCGGCGAATTTCGGATCGGCGCCGTAGGAATACTCGACCCCGTCCTTTTCCTCGGCCTGCGTCAGGATGTTGTTCGCCCGCTTGAAGCCTTGGATCAGGTTTTCGCCGTCATCGGTCTTGAGGAAGGCCGACAGCGCCTCGGCGCGTTTGACCAAGAGCGTCAGGTCGTCATTGCCGGGCATGGCAAGGCAGGCATCGATGACGTCATGCCGGATGCCCTCATCGCGGAGATGGACCTTGAGGCGGTCGTAGTTGAACGCAGGGAGTTCACCTTGGGCAATAGGTACGTTGCGAGTTATTTCCTTGCATAGCTCCCGGGTGAGGTTTGCTGCCTTTATCAGCGAGAATTCCTCCGCATTCAGGCGCGACAATTCCTCTTGAAGTGGACGTCGCGCCGCTTCCGACGCAGCTGTTGCAAGTTCAACTACAATCTCGCTCCGCCTTGTCTCACTTTTCCGGACAGCTTCGTCGGCCTTCTCTTGAGCGCCCTCGGACCAAAGGCCGATATTGGAGAAGCTCTTGTTCAATAGCGGGAGCAAAGAAAGCCTTAGGTCGTTGCCAAGTATTAGCCTGACAACCCCCAACGCCGCCCTTCTCAGCGCGAACGGGTCCTTCGACCCGGTGGGCTTCTCGTCGATCGCCCAGAAGCCGGTCAGCGTGTCGATCTTGTCGGCGAGCGCCACGGCCACGGAAACCGGATCATTCGGCACGGCGTCCGACGGCCCGAGTGGCTGGTAGTGTTCCTTGCAGGCATTGGCCACCGCCTCGGGCAGACCGGCGGCCTTGGCGTAGTAGACGCCCATCGTGCCCTGAAGTTCGGGGAATTCGCCGACCATCGCGGATTGCAGGTCGGCCTTGGCCACCCGCGCGGCCTCTGCCGCCAGATCGGGTTTCGCACCGACCAAGGGCGCGATTTCGCGCGCCAGCGCCTCGATCCGGTCGATGCGGTCCTTCTGAGACCCGAGCTTGTTGTGGAAGGTGACATGGGCCAGCCCCTCGGCCATGCCTTCCAGACCCACATCAGCAACGACCCGCACGTCATTCTCCCAGAAGAACTTTGCGTCGCTAAGCCGCGCCGAAAGCACCTTCTGGTTCCCCGCAAGGATCGTCGCGCCATGATCGGTGGGGTCATTGTTCGCGACCGTGATGAAGCCCTCGATCCGCCCTGTCTTCGCGTTGCGGCAAGAGAAGAACTTCTGGTGTTCCTTCATCGAGGTCTGCAACACCTCGGGCGGCAGGCCAAGGAAATCCTCGCCGATCCGGCCCATCAGCACGACGGGCCATTCAACGAGCCCCGCGACCTCGGTCAGCAGGCCCCTGTCCTCGACCACCTCTAGCCCCGCGGCGAAGGCGGCGTTGGTGGCGTCGTGCCAGATGTGCTCGGCCCGTTCCTCGGGGTCGAGCATCACTTTCGCACGCTTCAGCTTCGCCGCGTAATCATCGAAGGAGGTTACAGAAAACGCCTCCGGCGCAAGGAAGCGATGGCCGCGTGTCTGGTTGCCCGAGGCGATGCCGTCGATATCAAGCGCCACGACCTCGGCCTCACCCTCATCGCTCAGCAGACACAGGATCGAATGCAGCGGCCGCACCCAGCGCAAGGACCCCGCCCCCCAGCGCATCGACTTCGGCCAGGGGAAATTGCGGATGGTGGCCTCCAGCACCTCGGCGACAATCTCCGCCGCCTTGCGCCCCGGCTTTTCGATCACCGCGAAATAGGCCTGCCCCTTGCCGGCCTCCCGCACCTCAAGCTGATCCATCGTCAGCCCTGTCGAGCGCAGGAAGCCCTGCACCGCTTGTTCCGGCGCGGTCGTCGCGGGGCCTTTCCGCTCCTCGCGCACCGCACGGCTTTCTGCCGTCAGCCCCTCCACCGCCAGCGTCAGGCGGCGGGGGGTGGAAAGGGCATGGGCACCGGCATAGGTCAGCCCGGCCTCGACCAGCCCGTCGGTGACAAGCTTCTTCAGGTCGTCGCGGGCCCTCGCCTGCATCCGCGCGGGGATTTCTTCGGAGAAGAGTTCGATGAGAAGGTCCGGCATCTACTGTTCCGCGCTTTCATTCGGTTGGTGCCAGGCAAAGGCCCGGCCGTCGGGATAGACCGCGACGACACGGTCGAAGCCGGGCTGGATGTTCTTTTCCGACAGGAAGGTCAGGGCGCGGCCATTTTCGATATCGGCGCCGATCTGTTCGGCATCGAAGCAGGAGAACCACGTCGGCGCGATGCGCGGCTCGGCCCCGTCATAGGGGGCGAAGGTCTCGCTCAGCATCGCCTGGCTGAGCGGGATGGTGAAGCAGGCCCGGAAGCGGATCGGCGAGGAATCGGCGTCGATCCCCTCGAACGCCTCTGTCGGAACGGCTTCGGCAACGCCAGACAGGCCGGTGAGCCGGATCACCGACGCATCCGATCCCGCATCGACCCCGCGATAGAAGCCATAGACCTGAAGGTAATAGACAGCCACCCCGGCGGCGAGCGCGGCAATCATGAGAAATCCTGCGACAAGCCGGCCACTCACGCCGCAGCCCCTTCCGCGCCACCGGCTGCGGTCGTGACGAAAGCGTCGGCGCATTTCTTGGCAAGCGCGCGGACGCGGCCGATATAGGCCTGCCGCTCGGTCACCGAGATCACGCCCCGCGCGTCGAGCAGGTTGAAGAGGTGGCTGGCCTTGATGCACTGGTCGTAGGCCGGATGGGCCATGACGATGCGGCGCCCTGCCCCGTCCGTCTGGTCTGCGGCAAGGATGCGTTCGCATTCGGCCTCGGCGTCCTCGAAATGCTTCAGAAGCATCCCGGTATCGGCCTGATCGAAGTTCCAGCGGGAATATTCCTGTTCGGTCTGGCGGAAGATATCGCCATATTTCAACGGGATGGGCGCGCCGGGATCGTTGAACGGCATGTCCATGACATGGTCGATGCCAAGGACATACATCGCCAGCCGTTCGAGGCCGTAGGTCAGTTCGCCCGAAACCGGATGGCAGTCATGGCCGCCGACCTGCTGGAAATAGGTGAACTGGCTCACTTCCATCCCGTCGCACCAGACTTCCCAGCCGAGCCCCCAGGCACCCAGCGTCGGGCTTTCCCAGTCGTCCTCGACAAAACGGATGTCGTGCAGCGCCATGTCGATCCCGATCGCGGCAAGCGAGCCGAGATAGAGTTCCTGAAGGTCCGGCGGCGAGGGTTTGATGAGCACCTGGTACTGGTAGTAGTGCTGCAAACGGTTCGGGTTTTCACCATACCGCCCATCGGTCGGGCGGCGCGAGGGCTGGACATAGGCCGCCGCCCACGGGCGCGTGCCGAGCGCGCGCAGCGTCGTGGCGGGGTGAAATGTCCCAGCGCCCACCTCCATGTCGTAGGGCTGCAGTACGGCGCAGCCCTTACCCGCCCAGTAGGTCTGAAGGCGCAGGATGATCTCCTGAAAGGAACGGGGGGCCGTTGCGGTCATGTCGAGCCTGTGGCTTGGGACGAAAAACGCGTTCTCAATAGGCAACAGCCGCCGGGCGGTCAATTGGCCGGCAGGCGATTGTGGCGTGACCCCGCGCGCGATCCTGATAGTTTCGGCAGCGGATTCGTTCCGATAAGAAACGTCGAGGGGTTTTGGCGGATGCGTTTGAGCGGTTTTCTCTGCGGGTTGGTGTTGTCCCTGATGGCGACCGTGGTCGCGGCGCAGGACACATGGGTCCAGATCGAGGCCCAGCCTTCGTTGCGCGAGGGGGAAGAGCGCGCCCGCGCCTATTCCGGCGTTTTCCCGAACGTGAACGGCTTCGCGATGACGACCGGCTGGTATGCCATCGCGCTCGGCCCGTTCTCGCCCGAAGAGGCCCAGCGCCAGCTTGAACTGTTGCGGGGCGAGCGCCTGATCCCCGGCGACAGCTACATCGCGGATTCGGCGCGGTTCGGTCAGCAGTTCTGGCCGGTCGGCGGCGCCACCCCGGCCCCGTCCGTGTCCGCACCGGAAGCAGAACCGGAAGTTGCCGCTCTGCCCGAGGCTTTGCCCGACGAGACGCCGGCCGAGGCGCGCCGCTCCGAAAGCCTGCTGCTTGGAGAAGAACGGCGGGAATTGCAGGAGGCGCTGCAATGGCAGGGCTTCTACGCCGGCGCCATCGACGGTGCGTTCGGCCCGGGTACGCGGCGGTCGATGGCCGCATGGCAGGGCGCCCGCGGCGCCGATGCGACTGGCATCCTGACCACCCGGCAGCGTGCGGCCCTGATCGAGGAATACGAGGCGGAACGCGACGCGATCGGCCTTGCCACGGTCGCGGATGCGGAAGCCGGGATCGAAATCGCACTGCCGACGGCACTGGTCGAGTTCGATCGCTACGCCCCGCCCTTCGCGCATTACCGGGAGAGGGACGGCTCCGGCTTCCGGGCGATCCTGATTTCGCAGCAGGGAGATCAGGCGACGCTGGCCGGTTTGTACGAAGTCATGCAGACGCTCGAAATCGTGCCAGTGTCCGGTGAGCGTGGACTTGGCCGGACCTCGTTCACGCTGAGCGGACAGAACAGCCGGCTGCATTCCTACACCCAGGCGGAACTGAAAGGTGGTGCGATCCACGGCTTCGCGCTCGTCTGGCCACCGGAGGAGGAGGCCCGGGCGGCCCGTATCCTCGACGCGATGAAAGCCGCGTTCCGCCCGGCGGGCGATGTGACGCTCGATCCCGGTCTTGGCGCGCCGCTGGCCGAAAACCGGGCGGATCTGGTTTCCGGTCTTGAGATCCGCCGGCCTACGCTCTCGCGTTCCGGCTTCTATATCGACGGCACCGGCCTTGTCGCGACGACCGACGAAGTGCTTGCCAACTGCGGGCGCGTCACGCTTGACAGTCAGATGGCCGCCGATATCGCACTCCACGACGATGCATCGGGCCTTGTCGTGCTCAAGCCAGCCACAACGCTCGCCCCGCGCGCGCATGCGCGTTTTGCCGATGGCCGCGTGTCGTCCGAAGTTGCGGTCGCGGGCTTTTCCTACGAGGACGCCCTTGATTCAGCCGTTCTGAGTTTCGGCACCATGGCCGCGGCCGAAGGCCTTGACGGAGAGGCCGGGATCACCCGGCTGAGCGTGAAGACCCTGGCCGGTGATGCTGGCGGCCCGGTTCTCGACGCGACGGGGTCGGTGATCGGCATGCTTCTGCCGCGCGCGAACGACGCCGGGCGGATTCTTCCCGACGATGTCGGCCTTGCGCTCGACGGATCGGCGATCAGCGCCGTTCTGGCCGAAGCGGGCCTTGGTGGCGAGCCGGCGGCGACATCTGGCGATAGCCGAACGCTCGCGCCGGAGGATCTTGCCATCATCGGGCGCGATCTTACCGTTCTCGTCTCCTGCTGGAACTGACCGTCAAGGCGGCCGGGCTGCTGGAGGGCGGTCAGGCCTTCCAGAAACGCGGCAGAAACAGGACCAGAACAACCAGAAGTTCGAGCCGGCCAAGCAGCATCGCCCCGGTCAGAATCCATTTCGCGACATCGTTGATGGCCGCGAAGTTGCCGGCAGGACCGATGATCTCGCCCAGCCCCGGTCCGATATTGGCGATCGCGGTCGCGGCGCCTGAGATCGAGGTGGTGAAATCCAGCCCGGTCAGCGCCAGCGACACGGCAATCAGGCCGAGACTGACGACAAAGAGGCCAAGAAAGCTCATGACCGAGGACAGGACTTCCTCGGTGACCGGCCGGCCGGCATAACGTGGCGTAAAGATTCCGTTCGGCGAGTGGATGCGGCGGATCTGCGCGCGCACTGCCGCGATCAGAAGCTGGTAGCGGAAAATCTTGACCGAACAGCAGGTCGATCCGGCGCAACCGCCGATAAGGCCAATGAAGAAGAAAAGCACGATCGAGAACGTGCCCCAAAGCTGGTAGTCGGCACTCGCGAAGCCGGTTCCGGTAATGATCGAGGTTACGTTGAACACCGCCTCGCGGAGCGCGTGGGCAACTCCGTCGCCGCGCAGGAAGACGCGGTAGGCCCAGATCACCGCGATCAGCACGGCAAGGGTCCAGAGAAACCCGCGCACCTGCACGTCCCGCCACAGCGGACCGGCGCTTCCGGCAAGCAGTTGGACATAGCGCACGAACGGCAGTGCCGCAGCGATCATGTAGAAGGACGAGACATATTCCGGCGCGCCCTGATAGCGCCCGAATGACGCGTCGGAGGTGGAGAACCCCCCGGTCGCGATCGTCGTCATGGCGTGGTTTGTCGCATCGAACCCGTCCATGCCGACGGCCAGATAGGACAGGCCGCAGAGCAGCGTCAGGACGACATAGACGCCCATGATCTGGGCCGCGATCTGGGCTGCGCGCGGCAGCACCTTGCCGCCCGTGTCGAACCCTTCGGAGCGGAAGATCTGCATCCCGCCGACCCGCAGTTCGGGCAGGAAGACCATCGCGACAACGATGATGCCGACCCCCCCGAACCACTGAAGCATCGAACGCCAGAGCAGCAGCCCTTGCGGAAACGAGTCGAGACCGATGAAGACGGTCGCCCCCGTCGTGGTCAAGCCCGACATCGATTCGAAGACCGCGTCCACGACCCGCGCGCCCGTCGCACCGAAGTAGAACGGTAGCGCGCCGAACAGCGGCAGAATGACCCAGACACCCGTTGCCATCAGGAACGTCTGTTGCAACGACAGCTTTTCGCGCACCCCGTTGGCGCAGGCGAGCGCCAGAAGGCCGCCGCCCAGTCCGGTCACGACGGCGCTCTGCAGGAAGGCCGGCCAGTGACCGTTCCCATAGCCGATATCCACCGCCATCGGGATGACCATGGTCGCCCCGAGAACCGCAGCGAGAAGGCCGATGACATATCCGACGGGGCGCAGATCGAGCATCCCTGACCCATGGCCGCGCCCCGCGATCCTGTCAAGCGGGCCGGCCCTTCCGGGGCCGCTGAGTGGCCCGTCAGTCCCGCCAGAACCGCGGCAGGGCGATCACGAAGACCGACAGCAGCGACAACCGCCCCATGATCATCGCGAGGATCATGAGGAGCTTGGCGGGGTCGGGAAAGTCGATGAAGGTGCCGGTCCGCTCCACCAGAGGTCCATAGCCGTACCCGATATTTCCGATCGAGGTCCAAGCGGCGAAGATCGCCGACTCGAAATCCACGCCGGTATCGACGATCAGCACCGCGACGACGCCGAATGTCAGAAGGTAGGCGCCGAGGTAGAGGGTGATCGCATCGAGCGTATCGCGGTCGACCCTGCGCCGCGCGTATTTTACCGGTACGACGCGGTGGGACGAGTGGATGCGCCGGATCTCGGCCGCAAGCCCGCTGAGAAGCACCTGCACCCGAAACACCGACAGACCCGCCGCGCTTGACCCCGAACAGGCACCGATGACGCCAAGCCACATGGCCACGATCAGAGCGAAGCCACCCCAGGTCGCAAAGGAACCCGCGCCGAAGCCGGTCGAGGACATGATCGAGATCAGGTTGAAGAGCGCCCCGCGAAAGCTCGGTTCAAGCCCGTCGCCGCTTGTTGCCGCACGCCAGGCCGCGACGGCGACAACCGCGCCACCCACCCAGAGCAGATAGGCCCGCACCTGCGGATCGCGCCAGAGCGGCGCAGCACTGCCGCGGACAAGCTGGACGTAGCGGATATAGGGAAGGCTGCCGAGCAGCATGAACAGGGCGGCCGTGTAGTGCACGACCGGCGCGTAACCGGAGAAGGAAGCGGCACGCGGTGAAAAGCCGCCTGTCGCAATCGTCGCCAATGCGTGCAGAACCGCATCGAAGGTGGGCATACCGGCAAGGCTGTAGCTGCCCATGCAGGCAACCGTCAGCCCGACATAGACGATGAACAGCTGGCCCGCGATATCGGTCGCGCGCGGCAGCACCTTTCCGAACGTGTCGAACCCTTCGGTGCGGAAGAACTGCATCCCCCCCACCCGCATCACCGGCAGAAAGATCATCGCGATGAACGCGATGCCAAGACCGCCAAGCCAGTTCAGCATCGCACGCCAGAGGTTGATACCGGCCGGCAGGTGGTCGACGTCCGGCAGCACCGATGCGCCGGTCGTGGTAATTCCGGATGCCGCTTCGAAATAGGCGTCGACCAGACGCATCCCCGGCAGGCCGAACAGGAATGGCAGCGCGCCGAACAGCGGAATGAACAACCATATCCCCAAGGTCAGAAGAAAGGCCTGCCGGACTGACAGGCTGTTGCCGGCATGGTTCTGGCAGGCCAGAGCCGTCAGCAACCCGGCGAGAACGGTGACGAGAGCAGCTTCCGCGAACGCATGGGCATTGCCGTCGCCCAGAAACGTGTCGAGAAACCACGGTGCAAGCATCGCCATCCCGAGTGCGGCGATGATGAGACCGATGACATATCCGACGGGGCGCAGGTCGATCATGGTGGGCGAAGGGATGAGCCGCCGCCCCGTCAGTGTCAAGATGGCTCAACCCGCACGGGCTGCGCGCTGGAACACAACCGTTCCGACCGCGATGAGCGCGGCGGCGGGCCAGAAGGCCGGGGGCAGCCCCTCACCCTGCGCAACGACAGCGAGAATCGCGCCCGCCATGGCGGCCACGCCGCCGATCTGGCTCATATAGACCGGACCGGCCAGTTCCTGCAGCCGGAACTGCAACGCGAACTGCGCTGCCACCACCACCGCACCGGCAAGGACCAGCACCACGATGCCCGGATCGCTCCACAGAAGCGGAAGGCGTGCACCCTCGCTGAACACCGCCGCCGGCAGCACAAGTGCTGCGCCGCACAGGACCGAAAGCGCCGCGAGCGGCAGCGGCCGTTCGCCGGCGGGCCAGTAGCGGCTGCGGAAGATGTTCCCGAGAGCGAGGGCAACGGGAATGCCCGATGCGACCAGCACCCAGAACGCGCCGCCCCCGGGGCCACCGGTCTCGTCCAGCTTGCCCGAGGCGAGAAGCACGCCGCCCAGCAGGGCCGCAGCGACGCCCGCCCCCTGCCCCGGCCGCGCGCCGTCCATACGAAGCAGCCGGGCGATGAGCCAGGTCATCAGCACCGGAAAGGCAAATGTCAGGGAAATGAAGCCCGCGCCGGTATGGGCCACGGACAGGTAGCCCATCGCGCTTGGCGCGGCCATCAGAAGCCCCGCCACGGTGCAGTAGGGAAGCACCCGGCCAAGGCCCCGGCCGCCGCGCTGCGCGAGCGCCGGCACCGCGAGAACGGCGCCGGCGATCAACCAGACCGAGGTAAGGTAGCCAAGCATCGGCGCCCCTGCCGACGCAGCCAGCTTCGACAACGCGACGGAGCCCGCAATCAGCGTGCCGACCGCGAGAAGAAGGACCGGCGCTGCAAGCCCCGGCCCTTTTGCGCCGGGCACATGGCCCACGCAGGAAACAGCATCCGCCATTTGACTGATCTCCGAGAGAGGGTAATATCTTTTCATAGACTAACTTAATGATAAGTATCTTGATGTCAAGACAAATGGATCGAGCCGCCCATGCCGTCTCGCAATGGGCACGGGAAATGCCCCAGATGGACACCGCCGCCATGGAAGTGATCGGGCGTTTGTCGGAGCTTGCTTTGGTGATCGACCGCGACCACCTGACGCCGGTTATCGCCGGATTCGGCCTTCAGGCCGGCGAATTCGACGTTCTGGCCGCGCTCCGCCGCTCTGGCGCGCCCTATGAGCTGACGCCGACGCAGCTATACGACGTGACGATGATGTCCTCGGGCGGGATGACGGCACGGCTCGACCGACTTGAAAAGGCGGGCTACATCGAACGGCGCCCGAACCCGGCCGACCGGCGCGGCACGCTGGTCGCTCTTACCGAGGAAGGCCGCACGCTGATCGAGCGCGCACTGCCGGCTCATGCAGAGAACGAAACGCGGGTTCTTTCGGCGCTCGCACCGGACGAAAGCGCAGAGCTTGGGAGGCTGATGCGAAAACTGCTCGCCGGTCTCCGCCCACCCGCCTGACCGTCAGCCCGACTTGTGGAGCGACGAGAAAAGCCTCGGGTCGATGCTCTCGGCCACGAAAGTCGGCCCTTCCGTCAGGATCGACACCGCATCGTGGGAATGCAGGCTTTCCTGATGGCTCGCCACGATGCGGAAATCGCCGATCCGCGGGTCGGCCAGAAGCCGCTCGGCAAAGCTGCGTGCCGCGTCCTCGACAAAGATAGGGTTGGCGGCGTTGAGCTCGGCAAAGGCCTGTTCGTCCTCACGCTTGACCATCACCTGCGTTTCGGTGGGCACGGCCGCGCGGGCAAGGTCGATCAGATCTTCGTACCAGAGCCGCTTGCCGCCCTCCTCCACCACTGAAATCCGCGCGACGGAACGCTGCGAATGCGGCGTGGCGAGTTGACCGCGCGCCTGACGCGCATGTTCGGAAAGTTCCAGCGAACAGGGGCAGGTCGAGGAATAGACGTAGTCGAGATGGGTGATCCGCTTCTGGCGCCCTTCGCGCTCCATCAGTTCCAACGCGATGTCGTAATACTGCCAGCCGGTCAGGCCGGAGCGCAGCGATGCGACCCGCGCCGGAAAAGAGAAGCGCATCATCAGCCGCGCGTCGACGCTGTCATGGTCCTTCTTGTAGTCCTCCAGCACGGCGGCAAGGACCGAGAAGGAAAATGTCCGCTCGGCATGGGCATAAAACGACCGCATGATGCGGCTCATGTTGATGCCCTTCTTTTCGCCGATGAGACTCACCGTACCGGTGACGGAGGTCTCCAGCGTGATGTCGCCGCCGTCCCGGGTATGGAAGACGATCGGCAGGCGGAAGTTCGAGATGCCGACATGCTGGATCTGCGCCTGTGCACCAACGATCAGGCTGGACGGGCCATTCTGAAGGTCAGGCATGGAGGCGCGATAGCTGGCATCTGGCGTGAAGTTTTCAGGATACGATCTTGACAGGTCTGGATAATTTCCGACTTCACGCCCCGGAAGAAGCCGCGCGATCGCGGGGTCGAGCCGCGCCACCTCGCTCGGGTCGGCACGCTCCGCCCACGCGCGCAGAACGGCCAGAGCCTCCTCCGCCTCGGCCCTGCCGGGCTCCCGATCGATATCGCCGACGAAATTCATCGCACGCCCCTGATTGAACCGGACCACTCCGGACAACCCATTATGTGGGTCGCCCCGGTGCTTGTCCAACCCTACGCGGTATCCGATGAAGCATTCGCGACCTCAGACCGCACCCAGCGCCCGCGTCAGATCGGCCAGAAGGTCCTCAGCATCCTCGATCCCGACCGAAAGCCGGACCAGACCGGGCGTGATGCCAAGCGTCGCCTTCTGCTCCTCGGGAAGCCGCTGGTGGGTCGTCGTCGCGGGATGGGTGATGATGGATTTGGCATCACCGAGGTTGTTGGAGATTTTCACGATCTCAAGCGCGTTGAGGAAGCGGAAGGCCGCCGCCTGCCCGCCTTTCACCTCAAGCGTCACGACGGTGCCGCCTGCCCCCATCTGTTCCATCGCGATGGTGTGCTGGGCATGGGCCTTCAGGCCGGGATAGATCACACTTTCCAGCTTTGGATGCCCGTCCAGCGCTTCGGCTATCTCAAGCGCGTTTGACGCCTGCTGGCGCACGCGCAGGTCCAGCGTTTCCAACCCCTTCAGCATGACCCAGGCGTTGAACGGACTCATCGCCGCGCCGGTATGCTTCAGGTAGGGCTCCAGCACCTTGCGGATATAGGCCCTGGTTCCGCAGACCACCCCGCCAAGGCAGCGTCCGCCACCGTCGATATGTTTCGTCGCCGAATAGACGACGACATCGGCGCCGAGTTCGACGGCCTTCGAGAAGGTCGGCGTGGCAAAGACATTGTCCACGATGACCGTCGCGCCCTTCGCGTGGGCGATCTCGGCCACTGACTTGACGTCGATCACCTCCAGCGTCGGGTTCGACACCGACTCAAGAAACACCGCCTTGGTGTCCTGGCGCACGGCCGAGCGCCACTGGTCAAGGTCGGTGCCATCGACGAGCGTCACCTCGACCCCGAACCGGCCGAGGATTTCCAGCACGTAGAGGCAGGAGCCGAACAGTGCGCGGGCCGCCACGACGTGATCGCCGGCCTTGAGCAACGCGGTCAGAGCGCCGTTCACCGCGGCCATGCCTGAGGCGGTTGCGAAGGCATCCTCGGTCCTCTCGATCGCGGCAATGCGTTCCTCAAACATGCGCACGGTCGGGTTGCCGTAGCGGGCGTAGATGAATTCGTCCGCCCCGGACTCGATGAACCTCGCCTCGGCCTGCTCGGCGCTGTCATAGACGAAGCCCTGGGTGAGAAAGATCGCCTCCGACATCTCGCCGTACTGGCTGCGCCGTGCGCCGCTGTGGATGAGTTTCGTGCGTGGCTTCCAGTCGTCCATCTTGCCCTCCGGCAACAAAAAACCCCCACCGGGACGGGTGGGGGCGCAAGCCTCCGACCTCTTTAGCGGCATGTTTAACGTGGCCCGCAATCCGGTGAACAAATCGCCACATCGCTGCGATAGCGCGAAGTGCGCGCGTGGTCAACTGCGTCGCGAAACCGATTCAAAGCCGTCATGCGGTCGTCGTATGTCCGCGCTACTTAACAGCCACAACATCTTGTGGAGGCGAGAATGACGCTCCTGCATGTCAATGCCAACGGCAGCCTGTGGCGCTACAGAGACCTGAATCAACCGGATCTGGTTGATCTGCTCGCAAAACTGCCGCCCGACCGGCCGGTTCCCATCCTCGTCCACGGGTTCCGCTACGGGCCGGGCATCCGGGGACGCGATCCGCACGACACCATCTTCTCCCATGCCACGTCGCTTCCGGACGGCGATCTTCCCTGGCCGCCGCATCTTGGCGTCACCCCCGACGGCGGCGACCTCGGCATTGCCTTCGGATGGAACGCCTACGGCAGTTTCTGGCGCGCCCGCGCCGAGGCCCGCCGCGCCGGGCTGGCGCTCGCGGCCCTTGTCGGCCGGGTCCGTGCCGTATCGCCCAGCCGCCGTGTCACGGTGATCGCCCACAGCCTGGGCGCACGGGTGATGCTGTCGGCACTTCCCGCGATCAATGCGGGCGACATAGACCGGGCCATCCTGCTCTTCCCGGCCGTCCTGCGCTCCGAGGTGGAGGAGGCGTTCGCGACACGCGGCGGCGCCCGGACCGAAATCATCAACGTCACGAGCCGCGAGAACCGGCTGTTCGACCTGTTCGCGTCCTTCCTTGCTTCCGGCGGGTTCGACCGCCCGGCAGGCGCGGGGCATTCCGCGCGTCATGCCGGCTGGGCCGACCTCCGGATCGACTGCGCCGAGACGCTCGCGCATCTCAACATGCTCGGCTACGCGATCGGCGGACCGGAGCGACGGATCTGCCACTGGTCCTCCTACATGCGGCCGGGCGTCTTCGCGCTGTATCGTGCGCTGATCGCGACGCCCGGCGCATTGCCCCTTCACCGGCTGACGGCAAAGGTGCCTGAGGCCGCCGAAGCCGGGAACGAAGACTGGGCAACGGCTTGCGATACCGGGGGAATTGCGGTCAACTGAGCGCCCGATCCCAGCCGGAAAGCTCTGAACCATGCCGCGCCTGCCTGCCCTGATCGCCCTTCCCGTCGTCCTTGCCGCCTGCGTCGGGACACCGCCCGTTTCGAAATCCTCCCCCCATGGCGAAGTCAGCTTCGCCGGCCAGTCCTGGCCGATCGAGGCGCAGCCGAACGGGAACTGGCGTGTCCTCGTGGGCGGACATGTCGTGCATTGCGCCAAGCCCGAGCAGCAAGCCTGCTACTGGTCGGTGCGCCACTACCTGACCTCACAGGAAGTGCTTGACGATCTTGGCTGAGACCCCTGTGCGAATGCGCACATTGCGCTGACCCCGGCACGCGCCCAGATCGGAAGTGGACACGCCCATGAAAGGAACGGATATGGCCGCCCCCATCGAACTCTTCTACTGGCCGACGCCGAACGGCTGGAAAATCTCGATCGCGCTGGAAGAGATGGCGCTGCCCTATAACGTGAACCTCGTGAATATCGGCGCGGGGGAGCAGTTCGCACCCGAATTCCTGAAGATCGCGCCGAACAACCGGATGCCCGCGATCATCGATCCGGACGGGCCTGACGGCGCGCCCGTCTCGATCTTCGAATCCGGCGCGATCCTGCAATACCTCGCCCGCAAGACCGGGGCGTTTTACGGCGAAACGGAACGCGACCGCATCGCGGTCGATCAGTGGCTGATGTGGCAGATGGGTGGCGTCGGCCCGATGGCGGGCCAGGCGCACCATTTCATCAAATATGCGCCCGCTCTGGAACCGCCGCAGGATCTTCCCTATGCCAAGGATCGCTACCGGGCCGAGGTGGCGCGGCTTTACGGCGTCCTTGACCGCCAACTGGCAAAGAACCGCTTTATGGCGGGAGATTTCTTCTCCATCGCGGACATGGCGACCTGGGGATGGGCCTCGCTCTGGGAGGGGCAGGAGCAGACACTCGACGACAAGCCGCACATGAAGCGCTGGCTTGACGAGGTCGGCAGCCGGCCCGGTGTGCAGCGCGGACGCGCACTCTCCTCCGAAAACCGGTCGAACCTGCAGTCGGACCGTACGGCACAAAGCGTACTGTTCCGCCGCTGACCGCTTGCACAGAACATCCCGGCCCCGCGAACCGCGCGGATCCGGTGATGGCAGGGGAAACGCGGCCCGTTCAGCCGTCGTTCGACTCTTCCACGGCATACCGCTTGAAAAGCCCGCCCTGCGCCATGAAGAAGACGAAGATCGCCGCGATCAGGCCGAACGTCTTGAAGTTGACCCAGGCCTGATCCGACATCGTGCGCCAGATCACCTCGTTCAGCAGGGCTAGAGCCGCAAAAAAGACGGCCAGTCGACGGGTCAGGATCATCCAGCCCTCATGCTTCAGCGGCACGGCATCTTCCAGCACCAGCGCGAGGTAGGATTTACCCCGCGCCAGTCCCCAGCCGAGGATGCCGGCGAATAGCAGGTAGATGAGCGTGGGCTTCATCTTGAAGAACCGCTCGTCGTTGAACCAGACCGAAAGGCCGCCGAAAACCGTGACCAGCACCAGCGTCGCGATCTGCATCGGCGACAGGCGGCCGGTCAGCCGCCACAGGATCAGGGTCGTCACGATCAGAAGAGGAACGAAGCCGGCCGTCGCCAGGATGAATCCGCCGTATTCGGTGCCCCCGACCGTCACAGTCCGGTCCTTGAGCCACATGAAGGCCGCGAAGAAGGCGATGACGGGGCCAAGCTCCAGCCCCTGCTTCAGCCATGGATTGATCTTGCGTCCGGCCATCCGCCCTACCCCGCCAGTTTCACGATGACCGCGCCTGCCGCGATCAGAACCATCAATGTCAGCCGCCTCGGCCCGACCCGGTCGCCCAGCACCAGCCAGGCGATGAGCGCCGAGAAGACGACCGAGGTTTCCCGCAGCACCGCGGCCTCTCCCACACGGCCGATCCGGGTCGCAAGCAGGATCGCACCAAAGCTGAAATAGGCGACGATTGCGCCGACGACGCCGCGTTTCATAAGCGGCAGAACCTCGGCCTTCGGCAAGGTCCGCCACCTCTGGAACGTATAGACCGGCATGAAAAGGCCGTCGATGAGGAAGAACCAGGCGAGGAAAGTGAAGGGGTCCGCCGTGGCGCGGATGCCGTAGGCGTCGTAGGTGGTGTAGGCGGCGACGAAAGCGCCGGTGACGACCGCCCAGCCCAGTGCAGGGACCATCGTGTCGCGATCGACCGTGATCGTGCGGAGGTTATATATGGCCAGACCGAATATCCCCGCCATCAGCACCGCGACGCCGGCCCATTGCCCCGGCGTAAAATGCTCTCCGAAGATCAGTCCCGCACCGATCACCGCGAAGAAAGGCCCGGTGCCACGCACGACCGGATAGACCACCGCATAGGCGCCCCGGCTGTAGGTCATCGCCTGCGCGATCTTGTAGCCGGTATGGATCACGAAGGCCCCGGCGAAGATCGGCCACATATGCGGTTCCGGCCAGGGCACGACGAACAGCGCGAAAGGCAGCGCCATCAACGCATAGGCGATGTCGATGGCCGCGCGGCTGGTCCACGGATCGTGGCGCCCCTTCTGGAGCGCGCCGAACAGCGCGTGCAGGAATGCCGCCAGAAGCGCCAGCGCCATCGCCACCTGCCGCCCCGACTCGGTGCCTTCAA
This sequence comes from Alphaproteobacteria bacterium, assembly GCA_030429495.1. Lineage (GTDB taxonomy): Bacteria > Pseudomonadota > Alphaproteobacteria > Rhodobacterales > Rhodobacteraceae > Albidovulum. Next base: position 157,457 of record JAUIFH010000004.1, read on the forward strand.
GCGAGATCAGCCAATCGGTCATGCTCCGGAATCAGTCCTCGACCCCGACAAGCGCGCGGGCGAATTCCTCGGGGTCGAACGGCGAAAGGTCCTCGATCGTCTCGCCAACGCCGATTGCGTGGATCGGAAGGCCGAACTTGTCGGCGAGCGCGACGAGGACGCCGCCCTTGGCGGTGCCGTCGAGCTTGGTCATCACGAGGCCCGAGACATCGGCGATCTTGCGGAAGATATCGACCTGGGAGAGCGCGTTCTGCCCGGTCGTGGCGTCCAGCACAAGAAGCGTGTTGTGCGGCGCGTCCGGGTCTTTCTTCCGGATCACTCGGACGATCTTGGCCAGTTCCTCCATCAGGTCCTGGCGGTTCTGAAGGCGGCCGGCAGTGTCGATCATCAGCAGGTCCGCGCCTTCCGCCTGCGCCTTCGCCATCGCGTCGAAGGCGAGGCTGGCGGGATCGGAACCTTCGGGCGCGGTCATGACCGGAACCCCGGCCCTTTCGCCCCAGACCTGAAGCTGCTCGACCGCCGCTGCGCGGAACGTGTCGCCGGCAGCGATGACCACCTTCTTGCCGGCCGCGCGGAACTGGCTTGCCAGCTTGCCGATCGTCGTGGTCTTGCCGGAACCGTTGACGCCCACCACCAGCACGACCTGCGGCCGCTTAGGGTAAAGCGGCATCGGCTTGGCCACAGGCTCCATGATCCGGGTAACCTCTGCGGCCAGCAGACCCTTGATTTCGGGCACGGAGAGCTTTCGGCCCATCCGTCCCTCGGCAAGGTTGGCCGCAACGCGGAGCGAGGTATCGACGCCCATGTCGGACTGGATCAGCAGTTCCTCGAGGCTTTCAAGCATCGCGTCGTCCAGCACCCTGCGTAGCGCGGCGGGGGCCTCCGTCCGCCCGAAGAGGCGGCCGAGAATTCCGGGCCGCGCGGCCGTGGGGGCCGGTGCGGCACCCCCAGGTTCCAGGGGTGTGGGGCCGGGCAGTTCCACCGGACCGGGCTCGGGCAGCTCGACCGGTGCGGCGGGGGGTGCCTCCGGCGTCGGACGCGGTATTTCGACGGGTGCAGGTTCAGGCGCCGGCGCGGAGGCCGGTTCTGGCTCAGGAACAGGCTCGGGAACGATCTCCGGTTGGGGTTCTGGTTCCGGTTCCTGCTCGGGTTGCGGTTCCTGCTCGGGCGCAGGTTCGGGTTGTGGTTCCGGCTCAGGCGCAGGCTGCGGTTCCGGCATCGGTTCGGGTTCGCCCGCAGGCATAGCCCCGGCGTCGTCACCTTCGGCGACGATAGCCTCCAGCCCCTCCTCGAGCTTGGACGACGACTTGAACAGCTTGTTCTTGAGCTTGCTGAAGAACGACATGCACGGTCCCGGCTGGTTTGCCCCGTCCCTCACCTAGTCGTTTCAGCCGGGCGATGGAAGGGTCACGAAGCCGCGCCAGCCGCCATGCCCCAAAGGATCAGCGCCTGCCCCGACCAATAGGCGGCCCAGAGCAGGTGGGACAGCGCCCGCCCAAGGCGCGGATCGGTGGTGACGAAGCGTTCAATCGCAAGCATGAGATCGGAGAACACGAAAAGCCCGGCACCGATCGGAGCGAGGCGGTGCACAGGCCCGAGCGCGAGCGCGGCGAGCGCCATGAGCGCGATGAGCGCCACATAGGCCCTGACCGGCCAGAGCAGCGCACCCGTATGGGGCGCAAGCCAGACCTCGGTCGACAATGCGATCAGGACGAGCGCCGCCACTGGAATGACTGCCACCGTGCTTCCCGACGCCCAGAAAACCCAGGCATAGGCGAGATGCCCGGCCCCGAAGGCCGCCATTCCAGCCAGAAATGCCCGCTCCCCCGGCCGCGACAGGAAGAAATCACCGGCCGCACCGAGCAAGAGGCCGAGGGTGATCGCCAGAGGCGCGCCCAGCACCGCCGATGCCGGGACCAGCGCGGCGACGCTTGCGGTCTTGACCGCCGTTCTCGGCCACGAGCTTGGCCGCCAACAGCATGCAGCGCCATAGATCGCGGCGAAGATGGCGCCCGCCGCAAGAAAGATTGCTGCCACAAGCGGCATGTGGGTTCTCCGTCCGGTCCGGTGGCAGGTCGCACGACGCGAAGCATGGGTCAATCGGCAGAGCGTCTGACGTCGGGGAACGATTGCGCGCGCCGGGCATGGGCCGGGCTGACGCATTGCCAAGATTTTGCCCCAAATATCCCGTATTCACGGCTCCATGAGTTTTCCGTTCCGTCTCTCATGGCGCCGCCGCGGCGCGGAGTCCACCGACGCCGAAGCGGTCACGCCCGATCCGCTCGACGGCAGCGCCGTCGTGCCGGAGGACCGCCCGACGGCCGAAACCGTGACGGTAGACGGCGAAGCGGATACAGCCGCTCAAGCGCCCGCCCCGGTGGAGGAGGACGGCGCCGACCATGATGCGGAGACAATGCTGGCGGTGATTTCGGCCCTGTCCACCGGGGACGACACGGCGGCCGCGGATCGCCAAACGGCCGACGAGATACCAGACGGCATCGAAGGGACGGTGGCGGAACCACCGGCATCCCCGTCAATGACCCCGCCGGCGTCGCAGGCCGCCACCCCGCCCGCGCCGCCCCGCACCGGCATTCGGACGAAAGCGCCGAGGGCAATCATCCGTCCGGCCGCCGCGCGGGCCGCAGCCGCACGGCCCGCACCCATATCCGCCGATGCGCCGACCGAAAGCGCGGCAACCGTGCCGTCTGATGCCCCCGAAAGCGGACCGACCCCCACGGCCCAGCAAGAGGCTGAGATGCCCGCGCCGGTTCAGGCCGGCGACGCCTCGAGGTCGGACCCCGGTGACGTGGTTGCCGAAACGCGCACCACCTGCGAGGGTCGGATGGACGAGGACATTGCTCCACCCGCCGAAGACCGGGCCGAAGCCGGGGCGGAGGATGAGGCCGGTATGCGCGTGGCGGACGAAACGGAAACCGAAGAAGACGGCGGAACCGCGGTTGCGACGGAATCGGAAACGCCCGAGGAAACGGGCGAGCTGAACGATGAGGGCGCGGCACTTGCCGCTGCCGACGGGCCGCACCACCCGGAAGAACCGATAGGCGAAGCCGTCGATGATACCGCGATCAATCTGGCCGTGGCCGCCCTGGCGCGGCAGGAAGGCCGGGCGGACGGCCCCGGCACCCCGGAAAAGACGCCTTCGATACCGCCCGGGGCACGGCTGCGCGCGGCCTGGACACCGTGGCGCCCCGTCGCCCCTTTCCTTTTCGCCACACTCGCACCCGTCCCCCTGCTCGTGCTCGCCGCCATGTTCGGCGGGCCGTTCAGCCTCGTGGCGTTCCTCTGGATGACTGCCTTCGTCTTCGCCGCCGACGAATTCGCGCCCCGGGGCGGAAAGGACGACGCCGGCCCACTGGCCGGGGAGGCAGCCGACCGGCTGTCAACGCTTCTCGCCGTGCTGCATTTCCTTCTGCTGCCTGTCGCGCTCTGGCCCCTCGCGGGTGGTGCGGCACACGGGTTTTTCGGCTGGACCGCAACGTTTCTCGCGTTCGGCCTGTGGTTCGGTCAGGTCTCGAACTCCAACGCGCATGAGCTGATCCACCGGTCTGACAGCCGACTCTACCGTCTTGGCATGTGGGTCTACATCTCGATGCTGTTCGGCCACCACACCTCGGCGCACCGGCTCGTGCATCACCGCTTTGTCGCGACGACCGACGATCCCAACACCGCCGCCGAGGGCGAGGGCTTCTACCTCTTCGCCGCACGGGCCTGGCCGGGGGCTTTCATCGCCGGTTACGAGATGGAGCAGAACCGGCGCGGAACCCGCAAGGGCGAAGGCCGGTTCGACGTGAACCCCTACACGATCTACCTCGCCGGCGGCGCGCTCTGCATCGCGCTGGCGCTGACCTTCTTCGGTTTCGACGGGCTGATCGCCTACCTTCTCCTGTGTGGCCATGCGCAGCTTCAACTGCTGCTGTCGGACTATGTGCAGCATTACGGATTGCTGCGGCGCGAACTGCCGTCCGGCACACTTGAGCCCGCCGGACCGCAGCATAGCTGGGACGCGCCGCATTCGTTCTCGGGACGGATGATGCTGAACGCGCCGCGCCATGCCGATCACCACGCGCATCCCTCGCGGCGCTTCCCTGAGCTTCGCTTCTCTCCCGGCAATGCCGCGCCTATGCTGCCCTATTCGCTGCCAACGATGGCAACGATCGCGCTGGTGCCGCCGCTGTGGCACCGGATCATGGACCGCCGGCTGGCGGCGGCAAAGCGGCGAATGGCGGCCTGACGGCAGCAACGGACATCACGCGGGCTGGCCGGACCACCGGGTTTCTGACATTGTGATCCCCAGCGTACCCGATGCCGGAGTTCCCATGCGCCGCGCCCTTCAAGCCGCCCTTCTGATCGCCCTGCCCATTGCCGCCCCGGCGGCGGAACCTGGCACACCGCTTGACGCGGCGGCGTTCGATGCGGCGACCCGGGGCCGGACGCTCTACTACAATTCCGGTGGCGAACCCTACGGCGTCGAGCAGTATCTGCCGGACCGCAAGGTGATCTGGGCCTTTCTCGGCGACGATTGCCGGAAGGGCGAGTGGTACGAGGAGGCCGGCGACATCTGCTTCGTCTACGAGGACAACAGCGAACCGCAATGCTGGACGTTCTGGAGCAGCGACGAGGGGCTTCTGGCGCGCTTCCGGGGCGATCCATTCGGGCTGCCGCTGATCGCGGTCGAGGAAAGCCCCGATCCGATGGCATGCCTCGGCCCCAATCTCGGCGTGTGAGATGATCGGTTTCGGATCGCTGACGCGATCCGACCCGCCGGGAGGGCGCTGCCCTCCCGGACCCTCCCGGGATATTTGATCCAAGTGGAAGTGGGTGCGATCAGAACAGGCTGCCCTGATCCGGCGGCGGGTCGGATTTCGACCGCCTTGGTTTCGCGGCTGTGCCAGAAACGACCGGCAGGCGTCCGTCCTGGAACTCGATCTCGATCGCCTGGGCGCTCTCGGCCTGGTCCCTCGTCGTGACGATCCCGCCCTCGCTGCGGATGACGGCGAAGCCGCGTTTCAGCGTTTCGGTGTAGCCAAGCGTCAGCCGGGTCCGGTCGAGACTGGCAAGCCTTTCGGCGAGGCCGTCGAGGCGGATCCGTTCGGCCGCCGCCAGCCGCTCGCCAAGCCGTACGAGATCGGCGCGGCGGCGCTGGTTGTCCCGCGCCGCGTCGCGGGCGAGACGTTGCACCGCAGGCGCGAGGCGGCCGGCGCGTTCGGCAAGAAAGCGACGCTCGCGCGCGACATGACCCGCAAGAATGCCTGGATGAAGCCGGCCCGCGACGCCGTTGAACTCGGCATGCTTGCGGGTCGCGGCGGCACGAAGCGCGGGGCCGAGACGGTCGGACCATTGGTCGAGGCTCTGGCGCGCCGGGTCAACGAGGGCCTCGGGCCGGCCAAGCGCGCGGCCAAGATCGGTGAGGCGCTGGCGCCGGGTGTCGAGCCGGTGCGACAGCGCGCGCGACAGCCGCGCGCCCTGTTCCTGCACCCACGACAGAAGATCCAGACGCACCGGCACCGCCATCTCGGCCGCCGCCGTGGGCGTCGGCGCGCGGCGATCGGCGGCGTGGTCGATAAGCGTCGTGTCGGTCTCATGCCCGACGGCTGAGATAAGCGGTATCGCGCTTTCGGCGGCGGCGCGGACCACGATTTCCTCGTTGAAGCCCCAGAGATCTTCGAGCGAGCCGCCGCCGCGCGCGACGATCAGGAGGTCGGGCCGCGGGATCGCGCCGCCCGGCGTCAGCGTATTGAAACCGCGGATCGCGGCGGCGACCTCGGGCGCGGATTTTTCGCCCTGCACCGCCACGGGCCAGATCAGGACGGTGCGCGGGAACCGGTCACGCAACCGGTGAAGGATGTCGCGGATCACCGCACCGGAGGGCGAGGTGACGACCCCAATCACCTCGGGCAGGAACGGCAGCGGCTTCTTACGGGACGCATCGAACAGCCCCTCGGCGGCGAGTGCCTTGCGGCGCTTTTCTAGCATCAGCATCAGCGCGCCCTGCCCCGCCGGCGCGATCTCCTCGACGATGAGCTGGTATTTCGACTGGCCGGGGAAGGTCGTGAGACGGCCTGTCGCGACCACCTCCATCCCTTCCTCGGGCTGCACGGAAAGCCGGGCGGCCTGCCCCTTCCAGGAGATGGCGGCAAGGACCGAGCGGTCGTCCTTGAGATCGAAGTAGAGGTGCCCCGAGGCCGGCCGCGAGACCCGACCGATCTCGCCCCTGACCCGGACATGGCCGAACTCACCCTCGATCGCGCGCTTCACCGCGCCGGAGATTTCCGAGACGGTGAATTCATGGGCATTGCGGCCCGGGCTGTCGGCCTCTTCGAAGATGTCCATTGCCTGCCTTGCCTCCGGCTCTGGCCGACCTTAGAACGCAGCGCAAGCGAGGCCAAGCGGGAGCGGCAATGAACATCCTCATTCTCGGCGGCGGCGGGCGCGAACATGCGCTGGCCTGGGCGGTCAAGCAGAACCCGAAGTGCGACCGGCTGATCGTGGCGCCGGGCAATGCCGGGATCGCGATGCTGGCGGAATGCGCCGATCTCGACATTCTCGATGGCGCAGCGGTCGTCACCTTCGCCGAGGAAAACGCGGTCGATTTCGTGATCGTCGGGCCGGAGGCGCCTTTGGCCGAGGGCGTGGCGGACGCGCTTCGCGCGGCCGGCATCCTGACATTCGGCCCTTCGGCGGCGGCCGCGCGGCTGGAGGCATCGAAGGCCTTCACCAAGGAGATTTGTGACGCCTGCGGCGCGCCCACGGCGGGCTATGCGCGCTTCACCGACCGCGCGGCAGCGGAGGCCTATATCCGGCAGGAAGGCGCGCCGATCGTGATCAAGGCCGACGGGCTTGCCGCCGGCAAGGGCGTGATCGTCGCGATGAGCGAGGCCGAGGCGCTCGACGCCGTCGCCGACATGTTCGGCGGAGAGTTCGGCGCGGCCGGCGCCGAGGTGGTGATCGAGGAATTCATGGAGGGCGAGGAAGCCTCGCTCTTCGTTCTTTGTGACGGCAAGGACGTGCTGGAAGTGGGTACGGCGCAGGATCACAAGCGGGTCGGAGACGGCGACACGGGCCCCAATACCGGGGGCATGGGCGCCTATTCCCCTGCCCCGGTGCTGAACGACACGGTGCTGGCCCGCGCGATGGACGAGATCGTGCGCCCCACGGTCGCCGAGATGGCCCGGCGCGGCACACCGTTTCAGGGCGTGCTCTATGTCGGGCTGATGATCAAGGACGGCCGCCCGCGGCTTGTCGAATACAACGTCCGCTTCGGCGATCCCGAATGCCAGGTCCTGATGATGCGGCTTGGCGCGCAAGCCTTTGATCTGATCCATGCCTGCGCCGAGGAACGTCTGGGCGGGATCGAGGTCAACTGGGCCGAGGATCACGCGCTGACGGTGGTGATGGCGGCAGAAGGTTATCCCGGCGCCTATGCGAAGGGCTCGCAGATCCGCGGTCTCGGGGAACTTCCGGAGGATTCCGCGCACATGGTCTTCCACGCCGGAACGGCCGAGCGCGACGGCTCTGTCATCGCATCGGGCGGCCGGGTGTTGAACGTGACGGCACGGGGGGCAATCCTCGCCGAGGCGCGCGACCGGGCCTATGGGCTTGTTGACCAGATCGACTGGCCGGGCGGATTCTGCCGGCGCGATATCGGTTGGCGGGCGCTTTAAAGCGTTTCGGGTTTCGATTGAGACAGGGCCGATCAGAATTCGAACGAAAAAGGCTCGAATTCTGAGTCAACATGGTCCCGAAATGCTACAGGGTTTCGTCCCGCCTGCTGCGGGCCGACCCGCCGGGGGTTTCACCCCCGGACCCCCAAAGTATTTCCGGACAGAAAGTGGAGGTGCGGTCAGTTGCAGCCTTCGATGTCGGAGAAGCTGTCAGGACCGGCGTAGCTGCCGAGATCGCGGGAAACGAGCCCGCCTCCGGACAGTGCCGTTCCGATGATCCGGCGCCAGTCGGCGCTCGCCGTGAGGATCGTCGGGTGGCCGTCGCACGTGGCCATGCGGCCCTGGATGAGCGGATCGCCGATACGGTGATTGGTCAGGCCATGCGCCTCAGCGACCGGGACAAGGCGACCGCCCTCGAGCCGGACGATCTTCAGGACCTTGCCGAGATGCGGAGTTTCGACATAGGCAATCTCGACCCGCCCGTCGCCGTCGAGATCGGCGGCGCCGACCGGGGCGAGCCAGCGGTGGCGGCGGCCGATGAAAGGGGTGGCAGCGACCAGCCCCGCCTCATCGTAAACCGAGAGGCGCGCGCCACGCGCAAGGTCGGTTTCGACCGCGATGATCTCGGGCGTGCCATCGCCGTCGAGATCGGCGAGGCGCGGGGCGATATCTTCGAAGACGCGGTTTTGCGGCAGGGTGAGACGGCGGGCGGGGCCCGGCGACATCTCCATGACGAGCGCACCAAATTCCACGGCATCACCGAGAACGCCGTGATCGTAGCGCGTCGTGGGATCGTCGTATCGGGCGCCGGTGATATCGGCCCCGGCGGCACTGGCGACGGCAAGGAACGCCGCGGCAAGCGCCAGCCGGCGCATCAGATCTGCTTTTCCGGCATGAAGACCTTAAGCCCCTCGAGCGCGTCAGACACCTTCAGCTGGCAGGTCAGTCGCGAGCGGGCCGGATCGGGTTCGTAGGCGAAATCGAGCATGTCCTCTTCCATCGAATCCTTCGCGGGAAGCTTCTCGACCCAGGCAGGATCGACATAGACATGGCAGGTCGAACAGGCGCAGGCCCCGCCGCAATCGGCCTCGATCCCCGGAATGCCGTTGTCGCGCGCCCCCTCCATCACCGTGAGTCCGTTCGCCACGTCGACGACATGCTCGGTTCCGTTGAATTCGACATAGGTGATCTTCGCCATCGACTCGTTCCATCCGCTCCGAAGTTTCTGCGTATCTAGCCTCTCCGCGCGCCATGCTCCACCCCTTTGGCATTTCCGTGGTAACCTGTGGAAATTCTGCAAGGGAGGGGGGCATGCTGAAGGTGGTCGGGGCCGGGTTCGGTCGCACCGGAACGGATTCCATGCGCGAGGCATTGAACATGCTGGGGATGGGTCCCTGCCATCACATGTTCGAGGTTCTGCCCGATGACAGGCAGCGGCAGATGTGGCTGTCGCTGGTGCGGGGGGCGGCACCGGACTGGCCTGAACTGTTGAAGGGGTATTCGTCCTGCGTTGACTGGCCCTCGGCTGCCTACTGGCGCGAACTGGCGGAGTTCTTTCCGGAGGCCAAGGTGATCCTGACATGGCGGACAGCGGAAAGCTGGTGGGAGAGTTTCGAGCGTACGATTCTGACGGTCATTGATGTCGAGAATCCCGAATCGCTCGGCGCAGCGGTTCTCACCGAACGTGTGTTCGGCGCGCAGCTCAGGGATCGCGATCACGCGATCGCAACATATGAGGCCCATGTCGAGGAGGTGAAGGCGACGATCGCTCCGGAACGGCTCCTGATCTATCCTGTCGGGTCCGGATGGGAGCCGCTTTGCCGGCATCTGGGTCTGCCGGTGCCGGATGCACCGTTCCCAAGGCGCAATGCAAGCGATGATTTCCACGCCTCGGTCGAAGCGGCTGAGAAGCGCTGAAGGTTGAAAGTATCTCAGTGTACGGAGCCACTTTCAGCCCTTTCACGACATTCGTCATTGACGCTATAGGTCAATTGTCCTAGTTGTTTCCGGCAACTAGGACGATCGACCTAACATGCCCGTGACCTCAACACGCGAACTGATCATCGAGAAAGCGGACACGCTCTTCTACGAGGGTGGATACGAAGCTACGTCCTTTGCCGAGATCGCTGCCGCCGTGGGTATCTCGCGCGGCAATTTCTACCACCACTTCAAGACCAAGGATGACATTCTGAATGCGGTGATCCGGCGCCGCGTGATGAGTACACGCATCATGCTGGACTCATGGCAGGCCGATGGCGCCGGCCCGCGTGACCGCATTCTTTCCTTCGTGCACATGCTGATCGCCAATCGGTCCAAGATCATGGCGTTCGGCTGCCCTGTGGGCACACTCTGCACCGAACTCGCCAAGCTCGATCACGTTGCACAGACGCACGCGGCCGAAATCTTTGGCCTGTTCCGCGATTGGCTTGCCGGGCAGTTCCGGGTGCTGGGCGCCGGCGACCGCGCTGAGCAACTGGCCATGCATATCCTGTCATGGTCCCAGGGCGTCGCGGTCATGGCCGTGGCCTTCCGCGACGAAGCCTTCATCCGGACCGAGGTCGCCAGAATAGAGAGCTGGCTGTCAGCCTTGCCGAACCTGCCCCACGCCGCAAAGGAGAGCCAATGTTCGTAACTTTCCTGAAATTCTCGGAGAACCGGGCCGCAGCGCCGGAATACATGGCGGCTCATAACGGCTGGCTTGCACAAGGCTTCGCCGATGGCGCATTCCTCTGCGTCGGTTCGCTTCATCCCTCAGCCGGAGGCGCGATCCTTGCCGCCGGCGAAAGCCGGGCCGAGCACGACGCCCGCATCGCCGCGGACCCGTTCGTGGCACAGAATGTCGTTGTGGCCGAAACGCATGAGATCGCCCCGAAGCAGACGGTGGCTGCACTGGATTTCCTCAGGGCACCGGCATGAGCGGAACCGTCCCCGGGCCCGATGGCCGCCCGCGTTGCCGCTGGTCCTCCGCAGCGCCGGAGTTCTTCGCCTATCACGATCAGGAATGGGGTTTCCCGGTCGCAGACGACATCCGGCTGTTCGAGAAAATCTGCCTTGAAAGCTTCCAGTCGGGTCTGAGCTGGCGCACGATTCTGGCCAAGCGGGAGAATTTCCGCGACGCGTTTGAGGGCTTCGATTTCCGCAAGGTCGCGCTGTTCGATGAGACCGACGTGGAACGATTGCTGGCGAACCCCGGCATTGTCCGTCACCGTGGCAAGATCGAAGCTGTCATCAACAACGCCCGCCGCGCCTGCGAACTTGTTGACGCCGAGGGATCACTGGCAGCGTTTCTCTGGCGGTTCGAGCCACAGAACGAGGACGCGGCCCCGCAAAGCCGCTCTGTCTCGCCAGCGTCCGAGAAACTGGCAAAAGCGTTGCGCAAAAGAGGCTGGAAGTTTGTCGGCCCCACCACGGTTTATGCCTTCATGCAGGCAATGGGGCTGGTGAACGATCATGCTAAGGGCTGCGTGATCCGCTCTGAAGTCGACGAGGCGCGAAACGCATTTCATTACCCCGGCGCAAGCTGAAGGGCAGATTTGTCCCGCAAGCGTCGATTGAAGCCAGAACACTTCTTGGGATTGTAGCAGTCCGCAAGAAATGTTCTATTATTGTTCTCATGCTGACCGATTATGCACCGCTTGCGGACTGGCCGCGCCCGCCCTTTGCCCTACCCCATGCGCGGCTGAACGAGCCGCCGCGCGGCGCGCGGGTCACGGTGGCGGGACTGGTCCTGGTGCGACAGCGGCCGGGAACGGCGAAGGGCGTGACCTTCCTCACGCTTGAGGACGAGACGGGCGTCGCCAATGTCGTGATCTGGCAGAAAGTGTTCCAACGTTTCCGCCGCGCAGTCGTCGCCGGCCGGCTTCTGCGAGTGACTGGCCGGCTGCAGCGGGAGAGCGAGGTCGTCCACATCGTGGCCGAGGAGATCGAGGACATCACCGATCTGCTCGACACGCTCCTCGCGCCCGATGGCGAAGGGTGAGTGCCGCGAAAGGATTGCGCGCGCCCTGTCCGCCGCCTTATGACCGGGGAAACCACCCCGGATCGCCATGACCCGTCATCCTCTCTTCGGCCTTGGCCTGGCCTGTTTCGGCGCACTCGTCCTGACACCTGATACGCTTCTGATGCGCTGGTCGGGGATGGAGGGGTTTGCCATGCTTGCCTGGCGCGGGTTGCTCATGGGCGGGTTGCTCATCACGATCTGGCTGCTGACCGCGCGCGACCGGATGGCCGATCTCCGTGCTCTCGCCACGCTCGCGGGCGGCGGCGTCATCCTCTGCCACGGCGCGAATGCCACGATCTTCAGCCTTGGCGTGGCCCATGCGCCGGTCGCGGTCGTGCTGTTCGGCGTGGCAACCATGCCGATCTGCGCCGCCCTCCTCGCCCGCATGCTCACCGGAGAGCCTACAAGGCCCGCAACATGGGCAGCGATGGCGGCCGTGATGGGCGGCATCGCCATCGCCGTCTTCGGAGGCGGCGATACGGATGTCGCGTTCAACCGCACATCGCTTGTCGGCGCGGCGGCGGGTCTTGCCGTCGCCGGGATGCTGGCGATTGGCTTTGTCATCATCCGCAGCACCCGCAGCCTGCCGATCATTCCACTGATCGGGGCGGGCGCGCTTCTTGCCGGGTTGATCGGTCTGGCCGCAGCGCCTGCGGGCACGCTCGGCGCAGGGAATCCTTGGGCAATCGCGGTCACGGGCACTGCCATCCTGCCGGTCTCGTTCCTCGCGTTGACCTTCGCCTCGCGCCACACCGAGGCCGCCAATGTGAGCCTTCTCATGCTGCTTGAAACCGTGCTCGGACCCGCATGGGTCTGGCTTGGCGCCGGAGAGGCGATGACACCGGCGATGATCCTCGGCGGCGCCATCGTGGTCGGGAGCCTTGCCGCCTATATCCTCGTCACCGGAAGATCCCGCACCGTCACACGGCGATGAACCGGCCGCAAAAGCAAGAAAGCGCCCCGAAGGGCGCTTTCGCTCGTTTCCGTCACGGGTGCGGACTATTCGACCGACAAGGCCACAAAGCGGGGATCGCCGTCGCGGCGGATCAGAAGCAGCAGCGACTTGCGCCCGGCCTCCTTCGCCTCGTCGATACGCGCCTCGAAATCGGCGATCGACGCGATCTTCTGCTGGCCTGCTTCGGTGATCAGGTCGCCCGAGCGTAGCCCCTTGCCGAAGGCTTCGCTGGTCTCGTCGATCCCGGTGACAAGAAGGCCCTCAGTGCCCGCCGGCAGCCCCATCTGCTCGCGCTGCTCTTCGCCGAGCGTCCCGAGCGTCATACCGAGTATCTCGCTTTCCACCGGCTCGGTCGACTCGACCGAAGCGGGGACCGCCTCGCCCTCGGCCAGTTCGCGGCGTCCAAGCGTGATGAGAAGCGTCTGGCTTTCGCCTTCGCGCAGGACGACGACGCGCACGGCCCTGCCCACATCGGCATCGGCCACGCGGCGGACGAGATCGCGCGTGTCGGACACGTCAGCACCGTCGAATGTGGTGATGACATCGCCCGACAGCATGCCGGCGTCTTTCGCCGGGCCTTCCGGCACGTCGGTCACAAGCGCGCCCTTCGCATCGGCGAGGCCCATCGCCTCGGCCACGTCCGGCGTCACGTCCTGGATCCGAACGCCAAGCCAGCCGCGCCGGGTTTCGCCGAAATCGCGAAGCTGGGTCACGACTTTGGACACGACGTTCGAGGCCATCGAGAACCCGATGCCGATGGAGCCGCCATTGGGCGACAGGATCGCGGTATTCACGCCGATCACCTCGCCGTCCATGTTGAACAGCGGGCCGCCCGAGTTGCCCCGGTTGATCGCGGCGTCGGTCTGGATGAAGTCGTCATAGGTGCCAGAAAGTTCGCGGTTGCGGGCCGAGACGATACCGGCGGAAACCGAGAAGCCCTGGCCAAGCGGGTTGCCCATCGCCATGACCCAGTCGCCCACGCGCATCGTGTCGCTGTTGCCGAAATTCACAAAAGGCAGCGGCTCGCTGCTTTCGACCTTCAGAAGCGCGATATCGGTCTTCGGGTCGGTGCCGACGATCTTGGCGTCGAGCGTCCGGCCCGAGAAGAATTCGATCGACACTTCGTCCGCGCCCTCGATGACGTGGTTGTTGGTGACGATGTAGCCGTCTTCCGAAATCACGAAGCCGGAGCCGAGCGCGTTCGAGCGGCGCGGGCCGCGCGGTGCGTTCGGATTGCCGAACTCGCGGAAGAAATCCTCGAAGGGCGAGCCTTCGGGAACGATCGGGCCGCCTTCGGTCGGCGCCGCAACGGTCGTCGTCGTCGTGATGTTGACAACCGATGGGCTGATCCGCTCGGCGAGATCGGCGAAGCTTTCCGGCGCAGCGCGCGCCTCTGCCGAGGTGATCTGGCTGAACGCCAGCATCAGCGCCATGAGGATTGCCCACACCATCCCGGCGACCGTCATCGGTCTCTGCGGGCTGGCGCTAAGAGTCTTAACCTGAGGTTTCACTCCAAACTCCCTTGTTTCTTCGCAGCCCTGCCGCAACGACGGCTGCCGGCTGCGTGGCCGCATCATTGAGTTAGGCACTTGCGACGACAAATCAAACACAGTCGCGCCCGCTCAACTCGATGTGATCGCCTCTTGCGACTGCCGCCCCGATTGTCTCAGCCCGAGAGCCCGCCCGCAAGCCAAACGAGCGCGAGACCGAGCGCCATTGCGCCGAGGCCCAGATTCCGGCGCGTCTCTACCGGCATCCGGCGAATGAGGTCGAGAAGTTCGTCAATACGCGAAGGGGCCAGTGCAAGCACCAGCCCCTCCAGCGTCAGCACCAGCCCGACGGCCAGCAGCAGGAGCGCGAAGCCCCCCATCACTTGGCCCGCTCGGTCGACTTCAGGTAGTTGAAGAACTCGCTGTCCGGCGCCATGACCATCGTCGAGTTGCCCGCCAGGAGCGATTCCCGGTATGCCGCGAGCGAGCGGTAGAAGTCGAAGAACTCCGGGTCCGCGCCGTAGGCGTCGGCAAAGATCGCGTTGCGCCGGGCATCGGCCTCGCCGCGGATGATCTCGGCCTGACGCTGGGCGTCGGAAACCAGTTCCACCTTGGTCCGGTCGGCCTGCGCCCGTACCCGCTGCGCCGCCTCGTTACCGCGCGCGATCTCGTCAGCGGCCTCGCGTTCGCGTTCCGCCCGCATCCGGGCGAAGGTCGCGTCGAGGTTCTGCTCGGGCAGGTCGGTGCGCTTAAGCCGCACGTCGATGATCTCGACGCCAAGCGTCGAGGCCTCCGAACGCGACGCGTCGCGGATGCGGCCGGCAAGGCTAGCGCGGTCGGCCGAGAGGATCTCAGAGGATGTAACCGAACCCAGAACCTCACGCGTCTGGGCGCGCAGGATCGTGTCGATGCGGTTTTCGGCCAGCGCCTCGCCGGAAGCACCGACGGCCTGACGGAAGCGCTGCACATCGACGATGCGGTACCGCGCGAACGCGTCCACGACCAGACGGCGGTCGTCTAGCGGCGTTACCTCCAACGGTTCCACATCAAGGCCAAGGATACGGTCGTCATAGCGCACGACCTCCTGAATCAGCGGCATCTTGAAGTAGAGCCCCGGCTCCTCCCGCACGGCCTTGATCTGGCCGAACTGGAGGACGAGCGCCTTTTCACGCTCATCAACGATGAAGATGGACGAAAGTGCCGCCGCTATCGCGAGGACGAGAACGGGCAGAAAGAGCGTTGCGCGGTTCATCAGTTCGTCCCCCCGGCCGTCGCGGGCTTCTTGCCCAGTTCGTTCAGCGGCAGATAGGGAACGACCCCCTGCCCGCCCTGATTTTCGTCGATGATCACCTTGTCGACCCGGCCCAGCACCTCTTCTAGCGTTTCCAGATAGAGACGCTTGCGGGTGACTTCCGGCGCCTTGGCATATTCGGCCAGAACCGCGCTGAAGCGGCTCGCCTCACCTTCGGCTTGGTTCACGACCTGGGCGCGGTAGCCTTCGGCCTCTTCCAGAAGCTGGGCTGCCTGACCGCGCGCCCCGGCGAGAACCGTGTTGGCATAGGCGTCGGCCTCTTTCTGCAAGCGGTCGCGCTGCTGTTCGGCGGATTGCACGTTCTTGAACGCGTCGATGACCTCGCGCGGCGGGTCGGCGCGGTCGAAGTTGACCCGCACGATATTCAGCCCGGATTCGTAGCTGTCGAGCGTGGACTGGATCAGTTCCTTCAGCCGCTCCGCGATGACGCCGCGGTCGCGGTTGAGGATCGGCGCAAGCTGTGACTGGGCGATGATTTCGCGCATCGACGCTTCGGCCACCGCGTTGATCGTCAGTTCCGGGTCACGCAGGTTGAACAGGTATTTCTGCGAATCGTTGATGTTCCAGACGACCTGGAAGTCGATGTCGACGATATTCTCGTCGCCGGTCAGCATCAGCCCGCTGTCGCCCTGCCCGCCGCGCCCGACGCCGATATCTTCGGTCCGTTCCGGCGTGACCGGGATGACGTTCGCCGTAACCAGGGGCCAAGGCGCAAAGTTCAGACCCGGCATGCCGATGGAGGAGAACTTGCCGAGGAACAGTTCAACGGACTGTTCTTCCGGCTTGACCGTGTAGAACGAGGCAAACGCCCACATGCCAATCGCGGCAAGGACGCCGAGGCCGAGCGTCCCGCGCGTGAAGATTGGCCCCGTGGGCCGTCCGCCGCCGCCCGAAGGGCCGCGTGGACCACCGCCACGGCCACCCATGAGCACCTTGAGCTGTTCGGTGCCCTTCTTCATGATTTCCTCGATCTCGGGGATTTGCGAC
The DNA here is from genome assembly GCA_030429495.1 of Alphaproteobacteria bacterium. GTDB lineage: Bacteria > Pseudomonadota > Alphaproteobacteria > Rhodobacterales > Rhodobacteraceae > Albidovulum. The sequence goes on from JAUIFH010000004.1 coordinate 173,880, forward strand.
CCCTCGCCCGGCCGCCGACCGCCACGGCCACCCGGCCGGTCTTTGTCGTCGCCGCCACCGGACCCGCCGCCGCCCCAAGGACCTCCGCTTCCAGACATCAGGACATTTCCCCCTGCACTTCGTTCATCTCAATCTCACTTCCCAACTGGTTGTCCCGGCGCGAATTTCAAGCCGCCCGCACCGGCTTTCTCAATGTCACGAGTTCCTCGGCCATTACCGGATGCACGGCCACGGTCCGGTCGAAATCCTCTTTCGTCGCGCCCATCTTGATCGCGATCGCTGCAAGCTGGATCATCTCGCCCGCGCCCGGCGCGACGATATGGCAGCCCAGAACCTTTCGCGTTTCGGTGCAGACGACCAGCTTCATCATCACCCGGTCGGGCCGCCCGGCAAAGGCCGACTGCATCGGTCGGAACGAGGTCGCGTAGACCTCGATGGGGCGTTGGTCGCGGGCTTCTTCCTCGGTCATGCCGACGGTGCCGAATTCGGGCTGGGTGAAGACGGCGCTGGCGACAAGGTCGTGATCGGCCTTGACCGCCTTCGCGCCGAAAACCGTGTCGGCGAAGGCGTGGCCCTCGCGGATCGCGACCGGCGTCAGGTTGATCCGGTCGGTCACGTCGCCCACCGCGTAGATCGACGGCACGGCGGTTTGTGACCATTCGTCGACGACCACCTCGCCCTTGCGGCCAAGTTTCACGCCGAGTTTGTCGAGTCCGAGCCCCTCTGTATTCGGCACCCGCCCGGTCGCGTAGACGACCTGTTCGTATACCGCCTCGCGCCCGTCGGTGGACTTGACCCAGGTGCCGCCGTCCACCGGTTTCATTTCAATTACATCGGTGCCGACATGCAAGTTCACGCCGCTTTCGCGCATCAATTCGGCGATATGGCCCCGCGCCTCGCCGTCGAAACCACGCAGAATCTGTTCGCCCCGGTAATACTGCGTAACGTTGACGCCCATCCCGTTCAGAATGCACGCGAATTCGCAGGCGATGAAACCGCCGCCGACGATCAGGACCGACCGTGGCAGCGCCTCCATCTTGAAGATGTCGTTCGAGGTCATCGCCCCTGCGGACACGGCCACCTCCGGCAGAAAGGGCCGCCCGCCCGTCGCAATAAGGATATGCTTGGCCGTGACGGTTTCGCCCGTGGCAAGCCGCACCGTGTGCGGGTCCTCCATCGTCGCGCGGCTATCGTGGATCGTCACGCCCGCGCCGTCCAGACCGGCACGGTAGACGCCTTCAAGCCGGTCAAGTTCGGCATCGAGCCGGGCGCGAAACGCCGTCCAGTCGAACGCGCCGGCCGTCACCTCCCAGCCATAAGACCGCGCATCCTCCATCGCGGCCGCGTAGGACGACGCGAAGACCATCAGCTTTTTCGGGACGCAGCCCCGAATGACGCAGGTGCCGCCCATGCGGTATTCCTCGGCCAGCGCAACCTTGGCGCCATACTCGCTCGCCGCGATCCGCGCCGCGCGGACACCGCCCGACCCGCCGCCAATGACAAAGAGATCGTAGTCGAAAGTCATCGCGTCCCCGTCACCCGTCACTCGCCGAGATCGGCGAAGAGGTTTTCCGTCTCGGCAAGCTCCACCCGGCCGCGCTCGACCGAACCGGTGCGGATGTCGCGCGTCTCGACCCGGCCATCGGCATGACCAATGATCACCTGATCGCAAATGTCGATGAAAAGCCCGTTTTCCACGACACCCGGCACCTGGTTGAGCACGAGCGCGAGCTGGCGCGGATTGCCGATCCGTCCAAGATGCAGGTCGAGGATGCGGTTACCCTCGTCGGTGGCATAGGGCTGGTCGCCGTTCATCCTCAGCGTCACCTCGCGCCCGAGAACGTCAAGCGATACCAGCATCTCCTCGACCAGCGCGCGGGTCGCCTGCCAGCCGAAGCCGATGACCTCGATCGGCAACGGGAATGCGCCAAGCTGCGCGACCTCCTTGCCGGGATCGGCGATCACCACCATCCGGTCCGATGCGGTCGCCACGATCTTCTCCTGCAGGAGCGCGCCGCCCCCGCCCTTGATGAGGTTGAGATCGCGGTCGAATTCGTCGGTGCCGTCGATCGTGAGGTCGAGCCATTTCGCCTCGTCCAGCGTCACCACCTTGATCCCCATCTCACGCGCGAGGTCGGCGGTGCGGGTAGAGGTCGGCACCCCGGTGATCCGCAACCCCTCGTCGCGCACACGTTCGCCCAGGACGCGCACCATCCACGCCGCGGTCGATCCGGTGCCGAGGCCGACGCGCATGCCGTTCTCGATCAGCGCGACCGCGCGTTTCGCGGCGGCAAACTTCGCCTTGTCGATGGGGGATAGGTTCGCAGACATGTGTTTCTCCGAGAGGTGGCGCGCCCCGGTTATAGGAAAGATGGCGGCGGGGTGCGAGGGGCAAATGCCGCCGGTCACGACTTCGGCATGGCCCGCACCGCGCTGTCCAGCAGACGCATTCCGCAAGCCGCGCGCTTTCAACCGAAAAGCGTCGCTTTCCGCCGCCCCTCCGGGCCGGAGGCGAAGGATAAGAACCAAGGATCCGGAGCGCGCCCATGTATATCCTGCACTACGCCCCCGACAACGCCTCGCTGATCGTCCGGCTGACGCTGGAGGAACTGGGCCAGCCCTGTGAAACGCGGCTCATCGACCGCCGTATCCGGGCGCAGGATTCGGAGAGCTACCGGACACTCAACCCGAACGGCCTGATCCCGGCGCTGGAAACACCCGACGGCCCGATCTTCGAGACTGCCGCAATCCTGCTCTGGCTCAGCGAGCGGCATGGCGCGCTGGCTCCACCGCCCGGCACGCCGGAACGTGCCGCCTTCCTGAAATGGCTGTTCTTCACCTCAAACACGCTTCACGCCGATATCCGGCTGCATTTCTATCCTGACCGCCACGCCGGCAGCCCGGACTGCATCGCACCCTTTGCCGAGGCGACGCGTAGACGGCTGACCAGCCATCTGGGCCTCGTCGATGCGATGGCGGCGACGCGCCCGGATTGGTTCACCCCGGACTTGCCTTCCGTTCTCGGCTACTACGTAGCCTGCCTCCTGCGATGGCTTGCCCTCTACCCGAAAGACGGGACGCAGTGGTTCGACCTCACCGCCGTGCCATCGCTCCACGCTATCGCCGCGGCGATGGAAACACGCCCTGCCGCACGAAAGGCGGCCCTTGCGGAAGGGCTGGGCGAGACGATATTCACCAAACCCTCCCTTGCACGCCCGCCAGAGGGCAGCGCGACCTGAAAGGCCCGTCCCGATGTTCCTCTCCGTCTTTGACATGTTCAAGGTGGGCGTCGGCCCGTCTTCCTCCCATACGATGGGGCCGATGGTCGCGGGCGCGCGCTTCCTCGACGCGCTCCGCGCCTCGCCGTTTCACGCCCACGGGCTGAAAGCATCGCTCCACGGCTCGCTTGCCTTCACCGGCAAGGGGCACGCGACCGACCGCGCGACGATCCTCGGCCTCGCGGGCTTCCTGCCCGACACCTACGACCATGAGAAAGCCGAGGCCGCACTGGCCGCCATCGCCGAAACGGGCGCTGTCACGCCACCCGGCCTGCCGGTGCTGCAATTCCGGCCGGACGCCGATCTCGCCTTCGACTACGGGCCCGCCCTCCCCGGCCATGCCAATGGCATGATCCTGATGGCGACCGACGCGCAGGGCGACGTGATCCTGCAGGAAACCTACTATTCCATCGGCGGCGGCTTCGTCCTTACGGCAAGCGAACACGCAAGCGCCGGCGCGAAAGCGAAAAAACCCTCGGGCTGTCCCTACCCGTTCCAGAAAGCCGCCGAGATGCTGGAAATGGCTGCCGCCTCCGGCAAGTCGATTGCCGAGATGAAGCGCGCCAATGAACTTCATTTCCGCTCCGCCAGGGATCTGGACGAGGGCATGGCCCGCCTCTGGCAAGTGATGAACGATTGCATCGAACGCGGGCTTGCCGCCGATGGCATCCTGCCGGGCGGCCTGAAGGTCCGTCGGCGCGCGAAGGGTATCCACGAGGCGCTGAAGGCCGAACGGGGCCTGAACATCACCGCGCCTCATGTCATCAACGACTGGATGAGCGTCTATGCGATGGCGGTGAACGAGGAGAATGCCGCCGGCGGTCAGGTCGTGACCGCGCCCACGAACGGCGCGGCCGGCGTGCTGCCCGCGGTGATCCGCTACTGGCTGGACCACGTCCCGGGCGCGACACAATCGAAGATCGGCGATTTCCTCCTGACCGCTGCCGCGATCGGGGGCCTGTGCAAGCACAATGCCTCGATATCGGGTGCGGAATGCGGTTGTCAGGCCGAGGTCGGCTCGGCCGCCGCAATGTCCGCGGCGGGCCTTTGTGCCGTGATGGGTGGCACGCCCGAGCAGGTGGAGAACGCAGCGGAGATCGCGCTGGAACATCACCTCGGCATGACCTGCGACCCGGTGAAGGGGCTGGTGCAGGTGCCCTGCATTGAAAGAAACGGGCTTGGCGCGATCAAGGCGGTTTCGGCCGCCTCGCTGGCGCTCAGGGGCGATGGCAAGCACTTCGTGCCGCTCGATTCCGCGATCGAGACGATGCGCCAGACGGGGCACGACATGCACGAGAAATACAAGGAAACCTCACTCGGCGGCCTCGCCGTCAACATCCCGAACTGCTGACAGGCCCACTTTCTGTCTGAAAAGTACTTCCGCCGGAGGCGACCCGAGCTGCCCCGGCCCCGCCGGGGTGGCGAGACATGTACTGGCCCGAAGGGCCGCAATTCGGATCTCGGCGATCGGGCTCCCGCCCTACAGCGTTTTCGGGCTTTCGTTGAATCGGAATTCGAGCCTTTTTCTTTCGAATTCCGATAGTTGCTGCTTCAACCGAAGCCCGAAACGTTTTAGCCTCCGCGCCATGCAACCCGACCGACCCCTTCTCGGCATCCTCCTGATGCTCGGCTTCTGCATCGTCGCCCCGCTCGGCGATTCAATCGCCAAGCTGCTCGGACCGCGCCTGCCGCTCCTCGAACTTGTCGCCGTGCGCTTCGCGATCCAGGCGGCGGTTCTGGTGCCGCTGGGCCTTGCCGTGGGCCTGCGGTTCCGGATGCCGCGCCGGGTCTTCGGCCTCACTCTCCTGCGCACCGCGCTCCATATCGTCGGCATATCCGCGATGTTCCTGGCGCTCCGCCACATGCCGCTGGCCGATGCGGTCGCCATCGCCTTCGTCATGCCCTTCCTCATGCTGCTTCTCGGCCATCTCGTCCTCGGCGAGGAAGTGGGTCCCCACCGGCTCGCTGCCTGCGCCGTCGGCTTCGTCGGGACCCTGCTTGTGATCCAGCCGAACTTCGCCAGCATCGGCGCGCCCGCGCTCCTGCCGCTTGTCGTCGCCGTCGTCTTCGCCCTCTTCATGCTGGTAACGCGCCAGATCGCCCGGGAGACCGATGCCGTCACCCTTCAGGCCGTCTCCGGCCTCGCCGCCTCCGCTCTGCTCCTGCCGCTTCTGGCGTTGGCCGAAGGCAGTGGGCTGCCGGACTTCGATCCCGTCCTGCCGGAGGCCCGCGATGCGGCCCTGCTTCTCGCGCTCGGGCTGCTCGGCACCGTGGCCCATCTCATGATGACCGGCTCGCTCCGCTTCGCACCGACCTCCACCCTCGCGCCGATGCAATATCTCGAAATCCCCTTCGCCACGCTCATCGGCTGGGCGATCTTCGCGCAGCTCCCGAACGGTCTAGCCGCCCTCGGCATCGCGGTCACGATGGGGGCTGGCCTCTACATCATCGCCCGCGAACGCCGGCTGGCGCGTCTGCGCGCCGCCTGACGCCTGCAACCCTGCGAGGGAAGAAACCGTCGCGCCGCGTCGCAATCGGGCTGGACGCCGGTGCGGGCTCCCGCTAGCCGGGCAGGATGGAGACCAACGACCGCATCCTCGCCGGCATCGCGCTGATGATCTGCTTTTGTATCTTCGCGCCGCTGATCGACGTCGCCGCGAAACTTGCGGCTCAGGCGGTGCCTGTCGGTGTGGTCACGCTTGGCCGTTTCGTCGTCCAGGGCGCATTGATGCTGCCGGTCGTCCTGCTGATGGGGCAGTCTTTCCGGCTGACGCGGCGCACCCTCAGCCTCACGCTCCTGCGCGCCACGATGTCGATCCTCGCGACCTATTGCTTCGTCGCGGCCGTGCGCGTCATGCCGATCGCCGACGCGCTCGCCATCGCCTTCGTTGAGCCTTTCATCATCCTGCTGATCGGCAAGCTCGTCCTGGCCGAACAGGTCGGGCCGCGCCGGCTCGTGGCGTCGGCCGTGGGTTTCGCCGGTGCGCTTCTGGTTATCCAGCCGTCTTTCGCGGCCTTCGGCCCGGTCGCGCTCTTCCCGCTCGGCACTGCCGTCACCTTCGCCGCCTACATGCTCGTCACGCGCCACCTCTCGCGCGAGATGCACCCAGTGCCGATGCAGTTCCATACCGCGCTCGTCGCCGCGCTTCTCTGTGTCCCCCTGCTCGTGGCCGGCGACGCGGCGGGCGAACCGTCGCTCGCACTGACCGCGCCCGAGGGGATCTTCTGGCTCTGGTGCGCCTCGGTCGGCATCGCGGCCACCGTCAGCCACATGGCGATGACCTACGCGCTTAAATTCGCGCCCTCGGCGACACTCGCCCCGCTCCACTATCTGGAGATCGTGACGGCGACATTGTTCGGCTATCTCATCTTCGACGATTTCCCGGACGCGCTGACCTGGGCCGGCGTCGCGGTCATCGTGGGGTCCGGCCTCTACGTCATCCACCGCGAACGGCAGGTCGCCCGCGCCGCGCGCCTCACGGTCGAGCCGCCGGCGCCAGAGCTGCGATAGCGGCGTCCAGACAGCCGCGCGGCAGCAGCACCAGCATCCGTTCGGCGTCGAATTCCAGTGCTACGGGGCCGGTCGCCCGGTTCGAGGTTCCGATCCTGCCATCCGGCGCGAAGGTGAGGCCGTCGATCGGCCAGTACAGACCCTCCGAACGGCCGGTGACCGGTCCCATCGGGAAAAGCGACACCCGCGTCCCCGGCGCAAGGTCGAGCACGCAGCTGCGCGGCGCGACGAAGACGACGTCCTCGGCGCCCAGGATCACGCAGCGCCGCGCGGCATGGCGCACCAGACCGGTCCAGACTGCCAGCGCATGATCAAGCCGGGCGCCGGTGAAGCCGAGGCCGAGGATGAAAGGCGCCTCGATCCGCATCAGGCACTTCTCGAAATCGGTCGTCTCCTGCTCTGCTATCCCCCAAATCCGTTCCGCCGGGATCGACGCACGGCTTGCGGGATCGAGCGAATCGAGGTCGCCGATCACGGCATCGGGAACATGCCCTGCGGCTAGCGCCACATTCGCGCCACCATCGGCTGCTACAAGGGTCGGAGCGAGAGCCAGTGCCCTTCCGAGACAGGTAGGGGTCGTTTCGCCTGCGCCCAGAAGGGTGACCGGCGCATTTGACTGGAAAATACCTGCTCGCATGGGCGCATTGATGACGAATAAGGCAAAAAGACACAATATTGGCCAGAAAAAATCCTTCAATTAACCTGTTTTTGTCCACGATACAGGACAAGTTGCCGTACAGCCTGCAAAAAAGGCGATAGCAGAAAGAGAACAATCCATGGTCGGTGCAAGTAAGATCCTCACGGTGTCCTACGGCACGTTCTCCTGCACCCTCGAAGGGTTCGAGGAGCCGTTCTCGACGATGAAGGCGATTGCGGAGTATTTCCGCGACCTCGCCGCCGACGACCGGTATTTCGGGGCGGAACCGCCGACCCCGGACGCCGAAATGTTGCACCGGATCGCAGAGCGTGAGATCCAGCGCCGGGTCGAGGCGAAGATCAGCGAACACGGCGTGGTCCTGCGCGCGCAGGACGAAACTGCCGCAGTCGCGGCGCCAGCGCCGGCTGCCCCTGCGCCAATCGCCGTGGTCGAACCCGCCGCGCCTGTCATGCCCGAGGCCCAGGCGCCGCAAGTGGCCGCCGAACAGCCCGTCGAAACCGCACCGCCCGCCGCCGAACAGCAACCGGAACCCGCCGATGCCGACGCGGAACCCGAAAGCGTCGCCGCCAAGCTGATGCGGATTCGCGCCGCCGTCGCCGCCAACCAGGCGGCCGCAGGCGCCACAATGCCAGAGTTCGAGGACGAAGAACCCGCCACCGACTTCAGCGCCAGCGCGTCCGACGATTTCGGCTTCGATCTCGATATCGGTGACGATTTCGCCACTCGCGAACACACCGCGGCGGACATGGTGCCAGGAGCGGACGCCCCGGTTGCGGCGCCGGCAGAGGACGCATTCGCGGAAGACGAGAGCTTCGAAACCGAAGCGGCAGAAGATGCGTATGCCGAAACGGAAGAGGCCGAGGCCGAAACCGAGGAGTTCGCGACCGCGGACATCGCGGAAGACGACGCCGACGACCTCGTCGCAGAAGCAGCCACTGCCGAAGAGATCATGGTGGAAGCGGCGGAAGAAGCCGTGGCCGAGAACTTTGACGGTGACGAACCTGATGACGACCTCCCCGCCGCCCCGACGGAAGCCGCCCTTGATCTCAGCGCCTGGCGCACCGAAGACCCGGTGGCGGCCGACCAGCCGACCGAGGAAGAGGCCCCAGCAGGCGATGACGAGCCAGAGCAGGGCGCCAGCTTCTTCAAGCGCGCCCGCGCCCGCATCATCCGCATGCGCCACGAGGACCACGCAGTCGAGGAAAAGGCCCCGGAAGCCGAGGACCAGGCAGAGGCAGAAGCCGTCGCGCTTCCCACCGATCTCGCCGAAAGCCCCGAGGACGACCGCCGCTCGGCGATCTTCGCCGCGCTGAATGACGAGGATGACGACGATTTCGGCGACGACCTCATCGACGAGGTTGAACCGCAGGAACCGCAACTGTCCGTCGAGGAAGAGGAACACGCAGCCCTTATGGCCGGCATCGGCGCGGCAATTGACGACGGCGCTTTCGACCCGAGCGAAGAGGACGAATTGCAGCGCCAGCTCGCCGCCGTCGCCCGCGAAGCCCGCCGCGACGCCCATGAGGGCCGCGCCATCCTTGAAAACGCATCCGATGATGAGGAAGCCTCGGTCGAACGCCTGATGGAAGAGGCGCGCTCGAAACTCGAAGGGGACGAGAACCGCCGCCGCTTCTCGGCGATCTCGCACCTGAAGGCCGCCGTGGCCGCGACCGTCGCCGACCGCAAGCTGAAGTCGCGCGATGCGCCGTCCGAACTCGGCGGCGACACGACGACCGACCTCGACCGCTACCGCGACGACCTATCCAAGGCAGTGCGCCCGCGCCGGCCCGATGTCGAGCCGTCGCAAGCGACTGCCCGCCCGACGGTCGAAACCCGTCCGACGCCGCTCGTGCTCGTCTCGGAACAGCGTATCGACACCGGCCCCCGCGCAGCACCACGCACCATGCTCGTTCGGCCGCGCCGGATAAGCGCCGCGCCGGAGGGCGAGGAAGAACTTTCCGGTTTCGGCACTGAACCGGCCGCCGAGGCCGAGCCGCTGCCGATCTCGCCGGAAGAGGCCCGGAGTTTTGCCGATTTCGCTGAGAAGCTCGGCGCAAACGGCCTGTCCGACTTGCTCGAAGCCGCCGCTGCCTATACCGCGACGGTCGAAGGCCGGCCGCACTTCTCGCGCCCGCAGATCCTGCAGAAGGTCGCGCATGTGTCCGAGGTTTCGGACTTCAGCCGCGAAGACGGTCTGCGTTCGTTCGGGATGCTGCTGCGCGAGGGCAAGATCCAGAAGATCAGCCGTGGCCAGTTCATGATCACCGATGCGTCGAAATTCATGACCGAGGCACGGACCGCCACGCGCTGAAGCGACGGCAAGGCCGAAAAGATCAGTCGGAGCGGTCCCCGGGCCGCTCCGTTTCCGTTTCGGGGGCGGCCTTGCCGATCCCCCGGAACACGAAGCGGAACGGAAGCATCCAGAGAAAGCCAAGCCCGACATAGATCAGCAGTTCGGCCCAGATCGGCGGCCGGCCGAACCGCCCGTCGATCCAGCCGACAAGGCTCACCGCCGCCACGATGTAGAGCGGAAGCCCGACCAGCAGGATCAGGAGCGCGAACCGGCGCCGGCTATGCCAGGACAGTGCCATCAGTCGGAGAAGGGATCGGTGACGAGGATCGTGTCGTCGCGTTCCGGCGAGGTCGACAGCATCGCGACCGGGCACTGGATCAGCTCCTCGATCCGGCGGACATACTTCACCGCAGCGCCCGGCAGGTCGTTCCAGCTCCGCGCGCCTTCTGTCGACTCTGACCAGCCCTCGACCTCTTCGTAGACCGGTTTGCAGCGGGCCTGCTGATCTGCCGCGGTCGGCAGGTAGTCAAGTATCTGGCCGTCAAGTTCGTAGCCGGTACAGATGCGGATCGTCTCGAACCCGTCGAGCACGTCGAGCTTGGTCAGCGCGATGCCGTTGATGCCGGAAATCGCACAGGTCTGGCGTACGAGGACCGCGTCGAACCAGCCGCAGCGGCGCTTGCGACCGGTGACGGTGCCGAATTCGCGCCCGCGCGTCCCGAGACGGTCGCCGTCATCGTCGAAAAGCTCGGTCGGGAACGGCCCCTCGCCCACCCGGGTCGTGTAGGCCTTGACGATGCCAAGGACGAAGTCGACGGCGTTGGGGCCAAGGCCCACGCCGGTCGCCGCCTGCCCGGCGATGACGTTCGACGAGGTCACGAACGGATAGGTTCCGAAGTCGATGTCGAGAAGCGAGCCCTGCGCGCCCTCGAAAAGGATGCGCTTGCCCGCGCGGCGCGCCTCGTTCATCACCTTCCACACGGGAGCGGCGTATTTCAGGATTTCGGGCGACACCGCATTCAGCTTGGCGATGATATCGTCGCGGTCGATCGGGTCCATCCCGAGACCTGCGCGCAGCGCGTTGTGGTGGACAAGCGCACGATCCACGCGGAGTTCCAGCGTCGCCGGGTCCGCCAGATCGGCAACCCGGATCACCCGGCGCCCGACCTTGTCCTCATAGGCCGGCCCGATGCCGCGCCCCGTCGTCCCGATCTTCGCGACATTCGCCTGCGCCTCGCGCGCCCTGTCGAGTTCACCGTGATAGGGCAGGATCAGGGGCGTGTTCTCGGCGATCATCAGCGTATCCGGCGTGATCTCCACCCCTTGCTCGCGTATCTTCTCGATCTCGCCGACGAGGTGCCACGGGTCGAGCACCACGCCGTTGCCGATGACCGAAAGTTTGCCGCCCCGCACCACGCCCGAGGGCAGCGCGTTCAGCTTGTAGACCTTGCCGTCGATGACGAGTGTGTGGCCGGCATTGTGCCCACCCTGGAAGCGCGCGATCACGTCGGCGCGTTCGGAGAGCCAGTCGACGATCTTGCCCTTGCCCTCGTCGCCCCACTGGGCACCGACTACCACGACATTGGCCATGCGAACCGCTCCTTCAATGGCAAACCCGGCACCGTATAGCGGGGCTGACGAGCGGACGGAACCGGTTTTTCTGGACAGCGCCACCCTGCCGCGATAGCCCCGGCGGAAAAGGAGACCGCAGATGGGATTTCTCGCGCGCTGGCTCGCGGCATTCGGGCTCTTGTCGGCCACCTACAACCCGACGGGCTGGAGCTTCACCCATTGGGCGCAAAGCTCGTTCTCCGACCAGATGCCGATGATCGTGCTTGCCGGCCTCGTGCTTTTCGTCGGCTACGTGATCTACCTGCGGGCGACGTTGCGATCCATCGGCGCCTTCGGGATGCTGCTGGTCGCCGCACTGGTCGCCGCACTTGCCTGGGTTCTGATCGACCGCGGGCTGCTGCGGCTCGACAATCCGTCGCTCAACGCCTGGCTCGGCATCCTCGCGCTTTCGGTCATCCTCGGCGTCGGGCTGAGTTGGAGCCATGTGCGCCGCCACCTGTCCGGTCAGGCCGACATGGACGATCTCGGCGACTGAGGGGTTGCGGCCCCGCCGGGTTGCGCCTAGATAGGCGCGTCACGACGATACGGGATACCGGGCCTCGATGGAAAACGTTCTGCTTACCGTTCTGCTGATCCTTGCACTGCTCCTGATCGGGGTCGTGCTTCTGCAGCGGTCGGAAGGCGGCGGGCTTCTCTCGGGCGGCGGCGCGATGTCGGCGCGCGGCGCGGCAAACGCGCTTACCAAGCTGACCTGGGTCTTCGGCGCGGGCTTCATGGCCACGGCTCTCGCCCTTACGCTGCTGACGGCGCAGACATCGGACGGGAATTCGGTTCTCGACAGCGCCGCACCGGCGCCCGCCGAAAACGCCGATGCGCCTGCGGCACCGGCCCTTCCCGAAGGCGATCTGCTGCCGCCGGCCTCCGGCGACGCGCCGCTTGCCCCGCCTGCCGCGGATTAACCACCGACCACAACGCTTTGACCTGACGGTCAAAGCCCACCACAACACTTTGCGGTCCGGTTGCGGGCAGATCGCGAATCTGTTACTTCTTAAATCCCGTGATACGGCGTCACCACCGGGCGCCGCGAACCTGAGAAATTTGAGGCAGTCACGGGAGCTTCACGAGCATGGCGCGTTACGTTTTCATCACCGGCGGTGTGGTTTCCTCGCTTGGCAAAGGGCTTGCCTCCGCCGCGCTCGGCGCATTGCTCCAGGCGCGCGGCTTCTCGGTCCGGCTCCGGAAACTCGACCCCTACCTGAACGTCGATCCCGGCACGATGTCGCCCTTCGAACATGGCGAGGTCTTCGTGACCGACGACGGGGCGGAGACCGACCTCGACCTTGGCCACTACGAACGTTTCACCGGGGTCCATGCCCGCAAGACCGACTCGATCTCCTCGGGGCGCATCTATTCCAACGTGCTGGAGAAGGAGCGCCGCGGCGACTACCTCGGCAAGACGATCCAGGTGATCCCGCATGTCACCAATGAAATCAAGGACTTCATCTCTATTGGCGAGGATGAGGTCGATTTCATGCTCTGCGAGATCGGCGGCACGGTCGGCGATATCGAAGGCCTGCCCTTCTTCGAGGCGATCCGCCAGTTCGCGCAGGAACGTCCGCGCGGCGAATGCATCTTCATGCACCTGACGCTCCTGCCCTATCTCGCGGCAAGCGGCGAATTGAAGACCAAGCCGACCCAGCACTCCGTGAAGGAGCTTCGCTCCATCGGCCTGCAGCCCGATGTGCTGGTCTGCCGCTCGGAACACGAGATCCCGGAGAAGGAGCGCGCCAAGATCGCGCTGTTCTGCAACGTCCGTCCGGAGGCGGTGATCCCCGCCTACGATCTGAAGTCGATCTATGAAGCGCCGCTGGCCTATCACCGCGTCGGGCTCGATCAGGCGGTGCTCGACGCCTTCGGCATTTCGCCCGCGCCGAAACCCAATCTGGACCGCTGGACCGATGTCATGGACCGGCTGGAACATGCGGAGGGCGAGGTTCGCGTCGCCATCGTTGGCAAGTACACGCAGCTTGAGGACGCCTATAAATCCATCGCCGAGGCGCTGACCCATGGCGGTATGGCGAACCGTGTACGGGTCAAGGCCGAATGGATCGACGCCGAGATATTCGAGGCCGAGGACCCCGCGCCCTATCTTGAGAACTTCCACGCGATCCTCGTCCCCGGCGGCTTTGGCGAGCGGGGGACCGAGGGCAAGATCAAGGCCGCGCAGTTCGCCCGGGAAAAGCAGATCCCCTATCTCGGCATCTGCCTTGGCATGCAGATGGCGGTGATCGAGGCCGCGCGGAACGTCGCCGGCGTGACCAAGGCCGGGTCTGAGGAGTTCGACCACGAGAAGGGCGCGAAGCGGTTCGAACCGGTCGTCTATCACCTCAAGGAATGGGTGCAGGGCAACCACACGGTCGCCCGCAAGGTGGGCGACGACAAGGGCGGCACGATGCGCCTCGGCGCCTACTCCGCGCATTTGAAGGACGGCTCCAGAGTGGCCGAGGTCTATGGCACGACGGATATCGAGGAACGCCACCGCCACCGCTACGAGGTGGATGTGAAATACCGCGAGAAGCTTGAGAAATGCGGGTTGGTGTTCTCGGGCATGAGCCCGGACGGACGGCTGCCGGAGATTGTCGAGTGGAAGGACCATCCGTGGTTCATCGGCGTCCAGTTCCATCCCGAACTGAAGTCCAAACCCTTCGCCCCCCATCCGCTGTTCGCGGATTTCGTGCGGGCGGCGAAGGAGGTGGAGCGGCTGGTTTAGTCAACACTCTCAGCCGAAAGCCCAGCTTGCGAATTGTGCCGTCAGGTATCGGCGATCTGCAATCTGGGTGCTAGGACCACGCTAGCGTTTGCTGGTGTTGTGGTAGTACTATTCGACTGGTCTCGCACCTTTCCAATGTTCCGGTCCAGCGGGCTTTTCGGGGTTTGCCTTCGTGCCGAAAGTTGAGCTTACTCATGTTGCGGTCTTCTATCTTTCGGCGCTTGGCCTTGCCATCGCCATCGCGCTTTTCGGTAGAGAGTTGGGTGACGGTGCACTTGCTCTGACGATGGTGACACCAGCTGCCGCAGTACTGATTGTCTTTGCGCTATTCGTTCCGAGGAACGCGCGCGGCGGCTTCATCGACAGCCTAGGAATCCTCAGGATCGGTTTTCGGGGTATCGGTCTCGCGGTCGGCGCGCCCGCGGTGATCTTTGGCGCTAGCCTTTTGGTTCTGATGTTGCTCGATCTTATCACTATTCGCCCAGATGCGGCGGGATCGCTACCCCGCATTGTTGTCAGTTCCCTCATCGGCCTGATAATCAGTGTCCTACTTGCACTTACCGAGGAAATCGGCTGGCGCGGGTACCTGCTGCCCAGATTCATGCCGCTCGGTACCTTGACGGCAATGATCGTCGTAGGCTTCCTGCATGGCGTCTGGCATCTGCCACTGATCCTACTGACCGACCTCTATCACCCGACCGGCAACAAGCTCTATGTCGTGCCGCTGTTTCTTGCCACCTTGACCCTCGCGGGGGTCTTTTACGGCTACCTTCGCTTGACCAGCGCGAGCATCTGGCCGGTCGCCATCGCCCATGCTGCCGTGAACACGTTCTGGAGCGTTGCTGGAAAACTCTCGGAGGCGTCGTCGCCATTCGTGGAAGAATATGTGGGCGGCGAAAGCGGAATAGTCATGATTGTAGGCCTTCTGATCTTGGCGCCGCAGTTATCACGCCGCCTGAGACGGTAGGTCGAGGTGCCCTCTGACTCCGCAGAGCCCTGCTCGACCGTACCTCCCCCTTCCCAACCGCGCGACCCTCGCCTAAATCAAGGCACGCAAATCCAAGGGAGGCGTCCATGCTCATCCGTTCCGTCCGCGACGTTCTGGGCGACCGCCCCGTTCCCTCCGTCTCCCCCGCGGCCACGGTCCGGGAGGCTGCCCATATCCTCGACCACCACGATATCGGCGCGCTCGTCGTGCTCGACGGCGGCACCCTCGCCGGCGTCCTTTCCGAGCGTGACGTGATCCGGCGCTGCGTCGCGCAGGACGCGGACCCGGCCACCGCCACGGTGGCCGAGGTGATGACCGGCACGCCAAAAACCGTCGCCGCCGAGGCCGGCCTCGCCGACGCCATCCGCATGATGTCCGAGGGCCATTTCCGCCACCTGCCGGTGATGGAGGGCGACGCCTGCATCGGGCTTCTGTCGATCCGCGATATTCCGACCGAATACCGCATGATGGTCGAACGCTTCCGCGAGATGCGCGGCGGGGCCGGCTGAGGCAAGGCACCTGTCATGTGCCCGTCATCCTGCCGTGATCTAAGCCGTCCGATTCTGCCGCAACGGAGCCCGCGATGACCGACGACACCACACCCTCTCAGGATTGGCTTGAGGCCGAACTCGCCGACACGCTCGACGAGGATTACGAGCTTGAGCTGGAGGATGCGGTGCTCTCGATGGAGATCAAGAGGATCTACCAGAGCCATCATCCGGAAATGATCGACCGGAGGGCTTATTTCAACGCCCTGATCCGTCTTCAGTCCGAACTCATCAAGCTGCAGGACTGGGTACAGCACTCCAAGGAAAAGGTCGTGGTCGTCTTCGAGGGTCGCGACAGCGCCGGCAAGGGCGGCGTGATCAAGCGGATCACCCAGCGGCTCAATCCCCGCGTGGCGCGCGTCGTGGCGCTGCCCGCGCCGACCGACCGCGAAAAAAGCCAGTGGTATTTCCAGCGCTACGTTCCGCACCTGCCGGCGGGCGGCGAGATCGTGCTGTTCGACCGGTCCTGGTACAACCGCGCCGGGGTCGAACGCGTGATGGGCTTTGCATCCGAGGCGCAGGTCGAGAACTTCTTCAACGACGTGCCGGAATTCGAACGGATGCTGGTCCGCTCCGGCATCCGGCTGGTGAAATACTGGTTCTCGATCACCGACGAGGAACAGCAGATGCGCTTCCTCATGCGCATCCACGATCCCATGAAGCAATGGAAGCTTTCGCCCATGGACCTGCAATCCCGGGTGCGCTGGGAACAGTATACCAAGGCCAAGGAAGAGATGCTGCATCGCACCAATATCCCCGAGGCGCCCTGGTACATCGTCGAGGGCAATGACAAGAAGCGGGCGCGGCTGAACTGCATCGACCATCTGCTCAGCCTCGTCCCCTACGGCGAGGTTCCGCACGAGGATATCACGCTGCCAAACCGCGTGTTCAACCCCGACTATGAGCGCGCCGTCCTGCCGCGCGCGCTTTACGTTCCGTCGAAATACTGACCGCGTGGGCCGCGTTATTCCGACCGACCAAACAGGGTCGAAACGGTCGAGGTCCGGCTACGGTAGAATGCCGTTTCCGCCTCACCCATGCCGGTATCGAACATCCACGGCCGGTGTCCTGCCAGAAATCCCTTTCCGGCGAGGCGGATGGCCGGGATGCGGGGCTGGGATGACAGGATGTCCTCCGACCGGGGTTGAGCGCGTGGAACGTAGAGAAAGAAGGTCGTATCGATCCCGTTCAGATAGGTGTCCGGCTCGACCTCGTTCTGGAAGAACCGCCGGTAGTAGCGTGCGACCGTGAATCCGTTCCCGATATCCATGTCGAGGTCGATGCGTTCGGCGTCGAAGATATCAAGTGCCGGACCGATCTTCACAACGTCGTAGCGCCGGGCGAGCGTGACCATCTTGATCATGAATTCTGCGCATGGCGGTTCGGGCAGTTCAAGGTCCGGATCAGTGAAGATCATCGGCTGCTCGATGCCGTTCAGCGCGACGCAACGCCGGACGGCCCGGCGCGGGCCGATATTCTTGCGGAAGTCCCACAGCCGCGCGCAGCGGGCGAACTCGGCCGAACCGAAATAGCCACGCAATTCGTCCGAGACGGAGCCTTGATCGAAAATGGTGATATTGCCGAAACCATGCCTGTGAAACCACGCCACGCTGTCGCGAACATAGGTCGGCTGCTCGAAACTGTTGATGAAGACCGGAACTTCGGCGCGAAGCCGTGCTTCGTCCCAGCACGTCCAGTCCGCTCGACTGGCTTCTGCCTCGTCGTCTGGCATACGTCTCCGCCCTCTCCCCGCCTCGTCGCGCCTTTTTTCCGAATCTAGCAGCGAAGCCATTGCGCGGCCAGCCGGCCAATACGCTTTCGCCGCCGGAGCCGGGCACCGGCCTCCATGAACTTTCCCTCTCCCTGCCGTGGCCGCTCCCCATTCCCGCCGCAATATCGGCGTTGAATGATCCTCGGGACGTAGGAGAAGGGGAATGGCCATGATCTTTGGCGCACTTATCGCTGGAACCGCCACTGGTATCGCGGCCGCGCTCATTGCCGTCCTCGCTTTCGGTCTGCCGGTCTGGACCGGATTGCTTGCCTGGTGGGGCATCGGCACGATTTTCACGCTGTTGCCCGTGCTTGCCCTCGCGCTGCGCGAGAAAGAGGAAGCCGCAATTCCCGAAGGCTTCGTCGTCGCCTGATAGCCGGCGCGAACGCGCATACGCTTTGCAGACGCCCGGAATTCCGCCTATATGGCGCTCATGTTCGGCCGCCTTCTTTCCCAGCTCCTGACACCGGAGCCCGCGCCCCTGCCTGCGCCCGACGCGCAGGTCGCGCTCGCCGCCTTGCTGGTTCGCCTCGCGCGGGCCGACGAGGACTATACCGACCCCGAGCGTGCGCGCATCGACCGCATCCTGGGCCTGCGATACGGCCTGTCGCCGTTCGAGGCGGCAAGGCTCAGGACCGAGGCCGAGGAACTGGAGGCGGAAGCCCCCGACACCGTCCGCTTCACCCGCGCGCTAAAAGATGCGGTGCCGCACGAGGACCGGATGAGCCTCATGGAAGCGCTTTGGTCAGTTGCCTTGTCGGACGACGACCGCGACCCGCGCGAGGACGCCATGATCCGGGTGACGGCCGACCTCCTGGGAATCAATGACCGCGACCGCGCGGTTGCCAGACAAAACGTCGAGAACAAACCGAAATGATCGCCAGCCTTGCGATGTACGACTGGCCGCAAGTCGCGGCCGAGCATGACCGACTGTGGGCGCTCACGCGCGAGGCGCTGGCCGACGAGGGTATCGCGGCGCCCACGCATCTGACCCGGAGCGGGAGCCTGTGGGACATCTGGGAAAGCCCGGATCTGGTCCTCGGCCAGACTTGCGGAATGCCCTACCGGACGCGCCTGCACGGGCATGTGGAACTGGTGGCGACCCCCGATTACGGCCTGCCGGACGCCCCGTCGGGACATTACTATTCGGAATTCGTCACCCGCGCCGACGAAGCGGGCGAGATCGCTGACTTCATCGACCGGACACTTGCCTTCAACGGGCAGGACAGCCAGTCGGGCTGGGCGGCGGCGCAGAACCATGTCGCACCCGCCGTCTTCACCCATACCCGCCACACCGGCGCGCACCGCGAAAGCGCCCGTGCCGTCGCCGAGGGGCGCGCCGACATCGCCGCGATCGACGCGGTGACCTGGCGGCTGATCGTTGCGCACCAGCCCGACCTCGCCGGACGCCTCCGTGTCATCGGGCACACCGCGCCCACACCCGGCCTGCCGCTGATTACGGCCAAGGGCCGCGACCGCGCCGCAATCGCGCGCGCGGTCAACGCGGCCATCCGCGCGCTTGCCCCGGCGGACCGCGCGGCGCTGATGATCGAAAGCCTTGCGACGGTTCCGGCCGAGGCCTACCTCGCGGTGCCAACGCCCCCGCCGCCGTCGCAGGATGTGCCCGTGAACTGAGCAGATCGCTCGGAATTTGACGCCACGGCGAACAAAAAGCGCATTGTAAACGGACAAAATATCCGCCCTACTCTGCGCCGGGGAGAAAATGCCAGTGACAGAAAAAGAAACACCGGTCATCGAAATTCGCGACCTTCACAAGGCCTATGGCCAGCTTGAGGTGCTCAAGGGCGTCTCTCTGGCGGCAAGGCGCGGCGAGGTCGTATCGCTCATCGGATCGTCCGGATCGGGCAAGTCGACACTCCTGCGTTGCTGCAACCTTCTGGAGGACAGCCAGCAGGGCGACGTCATCTTCAAGGGCGAGAAGGTAGCGTGGAGAGGCGAAGGCCTTGCCCGCCATCCCGCCGACCGCGCGCAGGTCATTCGCATCCGCACCAACCTGTCGATGGTGTTCCAACAGTTCAACCTGTGGGCCCACATGACGATCCTGCAAAACGTCATGGAGGCGCCGCTGACGGTCCTGAAGCGCGACCGCGCCGAGGTCGAGGCGGCCGCACGAAAGTACCTCGACAAAGTCGGCATCGGCGACAAGTGCGATGCCTTCCCGGCCCAGCTTTCGGGCGGCCAGCAGCAGCGCGCGGCAATCGCCCGCGCACTTTGCATGGAACCTACGGCGCTTCTCTTCGATGAGCCGACTTCAGCGCTCGACCCCGAATTGCAGCAAGAGGTCGTGAAGGTGATCAAGGCGCTGGCTGAAGAGCACCGCACAATGATCATCGTTACCCACGACATGCGGCTTGCGGCCGACGTCTCGGACCACGTCGTCTTTCTTCATCAGGGCAAGATCGAAGAAGAAGGCCCCCCGGCCGAGCTTTTCGGCAACCCGAAAACCGAACGCCTGCAAGGGTTCCTGAGCGCGACCATTGCGGCCTGACTATCAAAGCAGCTCAACAAGACTGGGAGTAATCTAATGAAAAAGCTTGTTCTTTCTGTCGCCGCACTGGCGCTGACCGCGGGGCTTGCCTCTGCCCAGACAGTGCGCATGGGCACCGAGGGCGCCTACCCTCCGTACAACTTCATCAACGATGCGGGCGAGGTCGACGGGTTCGAGCGCGAACTGGGCGACGAGCTGTGCGCGCGGGCGGAACTGACCTGCGAATGGGTGACGAACGAGTGGGATTCGATCATCCCGAACCTCGTCTCGGGCAACTACGACACGATCATCGCCGGCATGTCGATCACCGACGAACGTGATGAAGTCATCGACTTCACGCAGAACTACATCCCGCCCGCGGCCTCGGCCTACGTCGCGCTTTCTGCGGATGTGGACCTATCAGGCATCATCGCGGCGCAAACCGCGACGATCCAGGCCGGCCATGTCGCCGAAACCGGCGCGACGCTGCTGGAGTTCCCGACGCCGGATGAAACCATTGCAGCCGTGCGCAACGGCGAGGCCGACGCGGTGCTGGCCGACAAGGACTTCCTTGTGCCGATCGTCAACGAATCCGGCGGCGAACTGGTCTTTGCCGGTGAAGATGTGCCGCTCGGCGGCGGCGTCGGCATGGGCGTTCGGGAATCGGACGGCGAATTGAAAGGAAAGTTCGACGCGGCGATCCAGTCGATGAAGGACGACGGCACGCTGAACGACATGATCAAGAAGTGGTTCGGCGACGAAGCGCTGGTCTTCTGAGGATAATGGGCGGGGCCGGACGGCCCCGCCCGCTTTGACCCATGTTCAGTTTCTGCACCGATCCCGACGCGCTCGAAGGCGTGAAATGGCTGTCCTGCTATCTCACGACGGGCAAGCATCAGTCGATGTACTGGGCCGTGGGCACAGTGCTTCTCCTGCTTGCGATCACTGCTCCGGCGGCGCTTCTGTTCGGATTTGGCGGCGCCACGGCGGCGCGCAGCCGGTTCCGGCCGCTCGCCTGGTTCGGCAAGATCTACATCTCGATCGTGCGCGGCGTACCGGACATTGCCTTCTTCCTGTTCTTCGTCATCGCCCTCGACCAGGCCTTCGAATGGGTCCGGCATCAGGTCAAATGTCCGGACTGGGATCAGGAAATCTGGCAGGGCAACGACTTCCGGGTCTGCCCCGAGGCGAAGCTGCCGCTCGGCAATGCCGCGCAATGGGTGCATGAAACCTATGGCTTCTTCCTTGCCGTCCTGACCTTCGCCATCGTCTTTGGCGCCTTCGCCGCCAACGTGCTTTACGGCGCGATGCAAGCGGTTCCCCGCGCCCAGATCGAGACGGCCGAAGCCTACGGGATGACCCACCGCCAGAGCTTCTGGCGGATTCTCGTGCCACAGATGTGGGTCTACGCGCTGCCGGGCCTCTCGAACCTCTGGATGGTGCTTATCAAGGCAACACCGCTCCTGTTCCTTCTCGGCGTCGAAGACATCGTCTACTGGGCGCGGGAGCTTGGCGGGTCGAAGACGGCGCAGTTCACCGACTACCCCCACCCGGACTGGCGCATGTGGTATTTCGCGGCGCTGCTGGTCTTCTACCTCGCCTTCACGCGCGTCTCGGAAATCGTGCTCGACAAGATCATGCGGCGCCTGACCAAGGGCCAGGCGACAATGGGCGGCGAAAAGCAGCGAAAGGCAGCGGCATGAGTTGCTGGGACACAATCGCGGACTACGGACTTCGCAGCCTCGGCTATGGCGAGCGCCTGCTGCCGCGGTCGGACTTCACGCTCTGCCAGCAGTTCACGCTGATCGGTTCCGGCATGATCTGGAACATCTATTTCGGCACGCTGGCGCTCGTCTCCGGTTTTATCCTGGCGACAGCCGTGGCGATGGCGAAGGCGGCACACAACCCGTGGCTCAGGAAGCCGGCTGAATGGTTCGTCTTTGTCTTCCGCGGATCGCCGCTCTTCATCCAGTTCTTCTTCGCCTACTTCCTGTTTCTCAGCCTGAAATCCTCTTACCCGGTGCTCGCGCCGCTGACGGCGGCCGCGCTTGGCGCTCTGATCGTCCTGTTCCTCAACACCGCCGCCTATTCGGCCGAGATTTTCTTCGGGGCGCTGCAATCCATCCCGAAGGGAGACGTCGAGGCCGCGGACGCCTACGGCATGGCGGGCTGGTCGCGCTTTCGCCGGGTAATCTGGCCAACGATGCTGCGCCTTGGCTGGCCGGCCTATACGAACGAGGCGATCTTTCTCTTCCACGCGACGACGCTGGTTTTCTTCTCGGGGTTCCCGACGACGAAGCAGCAGGGCGACGCGCTCTATTACGCGAACTACTTCGCGGACAAGACGTTCAACCCGTTCATCCCCTACCCGATCCTTGCGGGCTATTTCATCCTGCTTACGCTAGTCATCATCACGATCTTCGGCCGGGTGAACGCCCACCTGAACCGCCACCTGCCTCAGGCAGGGCGCAGCAGAATTCGCTTGCGTCCGCAGTTGATCCGGTAGTATCTATGATTTGATCAAATTATGAAGACGAGAGTCGCTCTTGTTTTCTGGCGCTTGGTAGCGAACGATACCACCATAGCCTAATTTGATCATAAACAGCTAAGGCCCAAGGGCATGGGCCGATGCTGCCGGGCGGACTGAAACGTCCCGACCAAGGCGGTTTCGGAAC
This sequence comes from Alphaproteobacteria bacterium, assembly GCA_030429495.1. Classification (GTDB taxonomy): domain Bacteria; phylum Pseudomonadota; class Alphaproteobacteria; order Rhodobacterales; family Rhodobacteraceae; genus Albidovulum. Next base: position 196,432 of record JAUIFH010000004.1, read on the forward strand.
TCAAGCTCGGACCCGTTCAGGTGAGACGATGAAGAACTGGCTCAGAAAACACCCAGAGGTGCGCACGATCCGTGTGGCCGCCGCCGATCTCAACGGCCAGCCGCGCGGCAAGCGCGTGCCGGTGCGGTTCGCCGATACCGTTGTCGAAAACGGCACCCGCTATCCGATGTCGGTGCTCAATCTCGACATCTGGGGCGAGGATATCGAAGACAGCCCGCTGGTCTTCGAGTCGGGCGACAAGGATGGCGTCCTCATGCCCACGGAACGCGGCTTCATGCCGATGCCGTGGCTTGGCAGCCCCTCGGCGCTGCTGCCGATCTGGATGTTCCGCGAAAGCGGCAAACCCTACGAGGGCGATCCGCGCCACGCTCTGTCGCGCATCGTCAAGCGCTACAAGGCTCTTGGCCTGACGCCGGTCTGCGCGATGGAGCTGGAATTCTTCCTGATCGATGACAGCGGCAAGACGCTTCAGGTTCCGACCTCACCCCGCTCAGGCAAGCGCCGCAAGGCGGCCGAGATCATGTCGATCCGGGCGCTCGACGCCTTCGACACGTTCTTCACCGACCTCTACGACGCCTGCGAAGAGATGGACATCCCGGCCGACACCGCGATTTCCGAATCCGGTCTTGGCCAGTTCGAAATCAACCTGATGCATTGCGACGATGCGCTTCGCGCTGCCGACGATGCGTGGCTCTTCAAGATGCTCCTGAAGGGCATGGCCCGCCATCACGGCTTCGCCGCCAGCTTCATGGCCAAGCCCTATCCCGAATATTCGGGCAACGGGCTGCACACCCATTTCTCGGTCATCGACAAGGACGGCGACAACGTCTTCGACAACGAAGGACCGGAAGGCTCTGAGATGCTGAAACATGCCGTCGCCGGCTGCCTCGCCGCGATGCGCGACTGCACGCTTTTGTTTGCGCCGCATTCCAACAGCTATGACCGGCTTGTCCCCGAATCGCATGCTCCGAACGCCATTTGCTGGGCCTATGAAAACCGCACCTCGGCACTCCGCATCCCGTCAGGCAACCCCAAGGCGCGGCGGATCGAACACCGCGTCGCGGGCGGCGACGTCAACCCTTACCTGATGCTCGCCGGGATCCTTGGCGCGGCTTTGATCGGCATCGAGGACAAGATGACCCCGCCCGAACCGATCACCGGCAATGCCTATGCGATCGAAGGTCTGCCGCTGCTTTGCGAGACGTGGGAAGAGGCGATCGACACCTTCGAGAACAGCGAGATGGTTGCCCGCATCTTCCCCAAGGAACTGATCCGCAACCTCGTGATGACCAAGCGTCAGGAACTGCACTACATGGCGGAACTGTCGCCCGAGGAGAAGACCGAGATCTATCTGGACACCGTCTGAGCCGGCGCGCTTTTTCTTGCGCCGGCGCGCGGGACCACACTACCTTCGATGAAATCTGACCGAGTGACTTTCATGCGTATCGGCATCCTACAGACCGGCCAGGCCCCCGATGTCCTGAAGGACAAAATGGGCGACTATCCCGACATGTTCGTCCGGCTGCTTGCCGGGCGTGGTCTCGACTTCACCTCCTACCATGTCGAGGGGATGGAATTCCCCGAAAGCGTTCACGATTGCGACGGCTGGCTCATCACCGGCTCGCGGCATGGCGCTTACGAGGATCACCCTTTCATCAAACCGCTCGAGGCATTCATCCGGTCGGCCTATGCCGAGAACGTGCCCATGGTCGGCATCTGTTTCGGCCACCAGATCATCGCGCAGGCGATGGGCGGAAAGGTCGAGAAATTCGCCGGCGGCTGGGCCGTCGGGCCTCAGGACTATGATTTCGGCGGCGCGCCGGTGAAGCTGAATGCCTGGCATCAGGATCAGGTCGTGGCAAAACCCGACACCGCCGAAACGGTTGGCACGAACGCGTTTTGCGAACATGCCGCCCTTCTCTACGGCGACCGGGCCTACACCGTTCAGGCCCATCCCGAATACGGCAACGACTTCATCGACGGGTTGATGACGACGCGCGGCAAGGGGCTTGTCCCCGATGCGTTGATGGACTCGGCCCGCGCACGTTTCACCGACAGCAATTCCTCAGCCGCGGTCGCAGACCGGATCGCGGATTTCTTCAAACAGAACCGCAACTGAAAGACAGTGTGTCCCATGTCCGACTGGACTCAGAAACTGCCAGAAGCCGCCCAGGAATACATCGCCGACCGTCGGCTGGATGAGGTCGAATGCCTCGTCTCCGACCTCGCCGGCGTGGCCAAGGGCAAGGCGATGCCAGCCTCGAAATTCGGCAAGCAGAAGTTCTTCCACCTGCCGAACTCGATTTTCGCCCAGACCATCACCGGCGACTACGCCGACATGCCCGACGAAAGTGAGTTCACCGAACCCGACATGGTTCTGGTGCCGGACTTCACAACAGCGACGGCCGTTCCGTGGACTGCGGACTGGACCCTTCAGGTCATCCACGACGTCCTCGACCAGAAGGGTGAGCCTGTGCCCCTCGCACCGCGCAACGTGCTCAAGCGCGTGGTCGCCCTCTACGCCGAACAGGGCTGGAAGCCGATCGTCGCGCCGGAGATGGAGTTCTACATCGTCGCCCGCAACATCGACCCGAACCAGCCGGTCATCCCGCCTGTCGGGCGGTCGGGCCGGCGGGTGATGGCGAACCAGGCCTATTCGATGTCCGCCGTCGACGAATACGGCCGTGTGATCGACGACATCTACGACTTCGCCGAGGCCCAAGGCCTGGAGATCGACGGCATCGTCCAGGAAGGCGGCGCCGGTCAGGTCGAACTGAACCTCAGCCACGGCGATCCGGTCGTGCTCGCCGACGAGGTCTTTTACTTCAAGCGGCTGATCCGTGAGGCGGCGCTCCGCCACGACAGTTTTGCCACCTTCATGGCCAAGCCGATCGAGGGCGAGCCAGGCAGCGCGATGCACATCCACCAGTCGGTGGTCGACATCAAGACCGGCAAGAACATCTTTGCCGATGCGAAGGGTCAGGAAACCGACGCCTTCATGCATTTCATCGCCGGGATGCAGAACTACCTTCCGGCAGTGGTGGCGCTGATGGCTCCCTACGTGAACTCCTACCGCCGCTACGTCCCGGACTTCGCCGCCCCCATCAACCTCGAATGGGGCCGCGACAACCGGACGACGGGTCTTCGCGTCCCGATCTCCGAACCCGCCGCGCGGCGGCTGGAAAACCGGTTGCCGGGAATGGACTGCAACCCCTATCTCGGCATGGTCGCGACCATGGTCTGCGGCTATCTCGGATTGATGGACAAGAGGATGCCCCGCCCCGAGGCGAAGGGAAATGCCTACATCAACGCCGACGAGATTCCGACAACGCTTGGCGACGCGCTCGACCTCTTCTCCGAATGCCAGCCGGTGCGCGACGCGCTAGGGGCGGAGTTCTGCGACCTCTACGAAGCGGTAAAGCGCAACGAATACAAAGAGTTCCTTCAGGTCATCAGCCCCTGGGAACGCGAGCATCTGCTGCTGAACGTATAAGTCACTGTCACAAACAATTCACGGGCCGCCTGCAGGCGGCCTGTGGCCTTTTGCGCGGGCATAAGATAAAGAAATCTGAAATATAAGATTTCAAAAAGGTGAACCATGTCCGTAGCCACGCTGGCGCTTCACCCGAGGCAGGCCCCCGACGTCTATCAGGCAGAACCGATCCCCGACGCCGCGCGCGCCGAAATCGACCGCCTGCTCTCCTCTGGCGATCTGTTCCGCTACACCGCCCCCGAAGGCGCCCCCGTCGCGCTGCTTGAGGCCGAATTCGCCGAGTTCATGGGTTGCCGCTACGCGCTTGCGGTATCGTCCTGCTCGGCCGCGCTCTTCCTCGCGCTCAAGGCGCTGGACCTTCCCCGCGGCGCGCGCGTTCTGATCCCCGCCTTCACCTTCGCCGCCGTTCCCTCCGCCGTCGTCCATGCAGACTGCACGCCGGTCCTGGTAGAGGTCGGCGACAACTTCCGCATCGACCTCGACGACTTCCACGCCAAGCTCGACGACGCGGACGCGGTTCTTATCAGCCATATGCGCGGCCATACCTCGGACATGGATGCGATCATGGCCGAGTGCGACGCGCGCGGCCTGCCCGTGGTCGAGGACGCGGCCCACTCGCTCGGCACGCTGTGGAACGGACGCAAGATCGGCACGATCGGAAAGATCGGCTGCTTCTCGTTCCAGTCCTACAAGCTGGTCAATGCCGGCGAAGGCGGAATGTTCGTCACGGATGATCCCGAACTGGCGGCCCGCGCCATAATCATGTCGGGCGCTTATGAACATAACTGGAAGAAGCACCCGGGCCTACAGAACAGCTTCCATCACTGGCAGAACAAGCTGCCGCTCTACAATGTCCGGATGCAGAACCTGTCGGCGGCGGTCATCCGCCCGCAGATACCCGCCATCGACGGGCGCGTGGCGGCCGGGCGGGGCAACCACGACTACGTCGCCGAGAGGCTGAACCGCTCGCCTTGGATGGTGGTGCCGCCGGCGCTGCCGAAGGAGGAACGCGCGCCGGACTCACTCCAGTTCAACCTTTCCGGCTTCGCGACCGACGACGAGGCGCGGGCCTTCCAGGCCGCCGCCGCCCGGCGCGGCGTGTCGGTTCAGGTCTTCGGGCTGTCCAAGGACAATGCCCGCGCCTTCTGGAATTGGCAGTTCCTGGGCGACCTACCGGAGCTGCCGAAGACGCGTGCGATGCTGATGCGGGCTTGTGACGTGCGCCTGCCCGCCCGCCTTACGCGCGAGGATCTCGACGTGATCGTCAACGCGCTGACCGAGGCGGCACGCGAGGTCAAGGCGGCCTGATCAAGCGGTTCGGCTTTCGCTTGAGGCAGCGCAAAGCCAGGAAGCCACATCCCGGCCGGGGTCAGGCCCCGGTCGGGATCACAGCTTGGAAAGCTTGTCCTGAAGGTCGGCGAGCTGCTTCTTGATCGCGGCGAGATCTTCGCCGCTTTCCGCCTTCGCCCTGCCCTTCGGCGCCGCCTCGGGTTCGTCGTCATCCTCGGGCACCGGCCCAGAAGAACCGGCGAAACCGCCCATGATCGACCGCAAAAACGCCTGCTGCTGACGCTGAAGCGCGTCGAAGCCAGGCATCGACGACATCGGGTTCGGGAAGGTCGAGAGGTTTTCCAACATCTTCGACTGGCCCTCGCGCAGCATTTCGAAGGACGCGGCAAGGAATTGCGGCACGACGCTCTGGGCGCTTGTCGTGTAGCTCCGCACAAGGTCGGTCAGAACGTCGATCGGCAGCACGCTTTCGCCGCGGCTCTCATGCTCCGCGATGATCTGCAGCAGGTATTGCCGCGTCAGGTCGTCACCCGACTTCAGATCCACGATCTGAACCTCGCGCCCGTCGCGTATGAAGGCCGCGATATCCTCAAGCGTCACGTAGTCACTGGTCTCGGTGTTGTACAGCCGGCGGCTGGCGTAACGCTTGATCAACAGCGGCTTGGCGTCGTCGGCCATCGCCTATCCTCCCCAGGATTTTTTTGGCATCGCAGCGATGATTAAGCCGCGCGGCAGAAAACACAACAAAAAGAACGAAAAAAGAAAAAGGCGGGCACCAGGTGCCCGCCAGTCCGGTCTCTCCGACAGGGAGGAGTTTCGGAGACCGTATTCTTACTTCACCGCAGCGGCGGCTTTTTTCGCAGCCGTGGTGACTTCCGCCTGGGCTTTCTTGACCGCAGCGGTCGCGTCTTCGGAGAAGTCCTTGCCAGCAGCAAGCATCAGCTCGACGGTTTCCATCTGGGCCTTCTTCGCAACTTCGGCGAAGGCGGCGAGATTTTCAGCGGCCATTTCGGCAGCGGCCGAAGCGAAGTCCGAAACGGCTTTCGAGTAGTCGGCCGGCTCGTCCTTGACTTTGGTCAGCGCGCCAACCTTGGAAAGCGTGTCTTTCGTCCACTTGGCCGAAATCTCGTTCGACTTCTCAGCGGCTTCGAGGGCAACCTTCGCAACCTTCTCGCCGAAAGCGGCCGAGGTCTTGAACGTGTCCTGGAACGCTTTCGCGTCGACCGGGAAGTTGGCGGCCATGTCCTGCATAACTTTGGTGAAGTCCTGGGTCTTCTGCATCTGTCTATCTCCTGGCATGGGCTTACTGCCCTATCTGCGTCTGCAAACAAGATAGTTTCTGCAGCGCAGCATTTCAAGGTTTTTTGCTGCACCGCAGAAAAAAGTTTTCTTCCTGCGAGATCAGATGCTTGGGACTTCCGTCACGTAAGTTCCGGGTGCCGGAGCAAGGATCGGATGCTGCGAATCACCGGGCTCTCGCGCCGCAACCATCTTGCCGGACCGGCCTTTCAGCCAAGCCTCCCAGCGCGGCCACCAGCTGCCCTTGTGGAACTCGGCCGACTTCAGCCAGGCGTCGGCCTCGTCCATTTCACCATCGTTCGTGTAGTGCCCGTACTTGTCCTTTGTCGGAGGATTGATGATCCCGGCGATGTGGCCGGATTCAGATACGACGAATGTCTTTTCCTTCGAGCCGAACTGCCGGATCCCACTGAACGACCCTTTCCAGGGCGCGATGTGGTCAGCCTCGCAGGCAACCGCGAAAAGCGGGATCTTCACGTCCTTCAGGCCGATCGTCTCGCCGCAGATTTCGATCCGGCCGTCGGCAAGCCGGTTGTCCTGACAGATCCAGCGCAGATACTCGACCGCCATGCGGGCCGGCAGGTTCGTTCCGTCACCATTCCAGAACAGGAGGTCGAAGGCCGGCGGCGCCTCGCCCATCATGTAGTTGCGGATCGCCGGTGCATAAACGAGGTCGTTCGACCGCAGGAACGAGAAGGTCCGCGCCATGAAATACTTGTCAAGATAGCCGTCCTTCTTCACCTGCGCCTCGATCCCGTCGATGAAATCGTCGTCGAGGAAGACCGACACCTCACCCGGATCGGAGAAATCGGTGAGCGTGGTGAAATACGTGGCCGAGTTCACGGACTTGTCGCCGCGTTTGGACAGCACCGCCTGCGTGAGGGTCAGCGTTGTGCCCGCGATACAGTAGCCAACCGCGTTGACCTTCTTCTCGCCGGTGATGCGCTTGGCTTGCTCGATGGCCGCGATGAACCCTTCCTCGACATACTGGTCGAGCCCGACATCCGAATAGCTCTTGTCCGGGTTCTTCCAGCTCACCACGAACAGCGTGTAGCCCTGATCGACGATATACTTGATAAGACTGTTCGTGGGCTTCAGGTCCATGATGTAGAACTTGTTGATCCAGGGCGGGAAGATCACCACCGGCGTCGCGTGAACCTTCTCGGTCGTCGGCGCGTACTGGATGAGTTCGATCATGCGGTTGCGGAAGACCACCGCCCCCGGCGTCGCCCCGACGTTCTCGCCAAGCTGGAAAGCGTCGGGATCGGCCAGCCGGACCAGCAGGTCGCCGCGGTTTTCCTCGATATCGCGCACGAGGTTCTCAAGCCCTTTGACAAGGCTTTCCCCCTCCGTCTCCACGGCGCGCTCAAGCGCGTCGGGATTGGTGCCAAGGAAATTTGTCGGCGCCATCATGTCCATGAGCTGGCGTGCGAAATGCTCAACGCGCTTGCGCTCGTGCGGCTCGAGGTCGCCGATATTCACCAGCGCCTGCTCCATCGCCGCCACGTTGCGGAAATACTGCTGCTTCACGAAGTTGAAGTAGGGATGCGTCTTCCAGAGGGGGTTTGAAAACCGCCGGTCGGTCGGCGTGTCGTCCTCGGGCGCTGAAATCTTGCCCCCTGCCAGCGCGTGCTGGGCATCGAGGTAATGCTTCAGCGTCTTCCCCCAATAGGCAGCCTGCTGTTCGATCAGCTTGCCCGGATTGTCCATCGCCTCTTTCCAGTAGGCAGCGACGGCGTTGGCGAAAAGCCCGCCTCCCGGCGCCTCAACAGACGGATTCGGAAGCCTTTTCTGCGACAGCGCCTGAATCAGCCGCTGCGTCAGTTCCTCTACCCGCGCGAGGTTGGCGGTCAGTTTTTCAAGATTTTCGGGGGGGGTCGCAAGCCCTGTTGTCATCTTTGTCGTTCCTCCCTACTCTGTTGCACTGCAGCATAGCCGATGTTGCGCCCGCGGTAAAATCCGCGAATCGGTACTAGTATCGGCGAAGGGGATGCCATGAAGAATATGTTGTCGTACGACTTGATGGAAAGCGCCCGCAACACGAACGAGTGGCTCGGCGCCTCCGCCCGTGCGATGGCATCCTACCCGATCTGGGGCCTCATGCCGCATCCGATCTTCAAGGTCATGTCGGCCTGGGGCCGCGTGACCGAGCGCAGCTTCGCGCGGATGGTGATCAAGCCCGACTGGGGTATCCGGACCGTGGTCGGCTCAGATGACCGCGATCATCTGGTCGAGATCGAAAATCTCGTCGAACGGCCCTTTGGCGATCTGATCCATTTCAAGGTGCTCGGCCGCGATCCGATGCCACGCCGCGTCCTGCTCGTCGCTCCAATGTCGGGCCACTACTCGACACTCCTGCGCTCGACCGTGATCAGTCTGCTGCCGGACTGTGACGTCTACGTGACGGACTGGCACAATGCCCGCGATATCCCGGTCAGCGCCGGCAAGTTCGATATTGAGGACTACACCCGCTATCTCGTTGACTTCATGCGCCATCTCGGCCCCGACCTGCACGTTGTCGCGGTTTGCCAGCCGGCACCGATCACCCTTGCCGCGACAGCACTCCTTGCCGATGAGGAGCCGGAGGCGCAGCCCCGTACGCTGACCCTGATCGGCGGCCCGATCGACCCCGACGCGGCCCCCACCGAAGTCACCGATTTCGGCCGGCGCCTGACGATGGGCCAGCTCGAACATCTCGCGATCCAGCGCATCGGGTTCAAGTATGCCGGCGCGGGCCGGCTGGTTTACCCGGGCCTGCTACAACTCGCCTCGTTCATCTCGATGAACCTCGACCGCCACGCCCAAGCCTTCACCGACAAGATCCTCGCCTCATCGAAGGGCGAAGGCGGCGAACGCGACGCCCATAACCGCTTCTATGACGAATACCTTTCCGTCATGGACATGACGGCGGAGTTCTACCTCACCACGGTGGAACGCGTCTTCAAGGAGCGGGAGATTGCCCGCAATGTCTTCGAGGTCGATGGCAAGCGCGTCGATATCGGCCGAATCACCGATGTCGCGGTCCATGTGATCGAGGGCGAAGAGGACGACATCTCCGCCCCCGGCCAGTGCTACGCCGCGCTTGGCCTCTGCACCGGCCTGCCCGACGAGAAGAAGGCGAGCCATCTGGAACCGGGTGCCGGCCACTACGGCATTTTCGCCGGCAAGTCCTGGCGCAACAATATCCGGCCGCTGGTGCTTGACTTCTTCGACCGCAACTCCGGCACGCCGCGCGCGCGCCGCGGCGCCAAGACTGCGATCCGCGCCGTCTGACCCCGCGCGGCGCGCAAGGTCCTACCGCCGCATCGCCCAGTCGACGATCGTCGCCACAACCGGCGCGGTCATCGACGGGCTGAGGATGTCGCCCGCGATCACATGGGAATAGGGATCATCGCCGTCGCCCGGCGCAACCTCTTCTGTCGTCACGTCCCCACCCCAGCCCGCCGCCACCCTCCGCGTGGCTGCGGGTGAAACGACCAGATCAGCGTCAGCGAAGAGGAACAGCGCCGGAATCGTCACCCCGGAATAGTCGGCATCGGCCGCATGCGCCGCGAGCGCGGCCATCTGGAACAGGGCGGCCGTCGGGTAGCAGGTGGTCCAGAACCGGGCGTGATCGGCATTGATCGGCTCGAAACACCGTTCACGTCCAGCCACCACCGGAACCCAGTCCCGCGCCATCGGCCAGGTCAGAAGCCGCGCGGCGTCGGCCCGGATCCCGAAATTCGGCGAGATGAATACGATGCTGTCCATCGCATCCGCAAGGTTCGGCTGCAATGCGCCCTCGGCGGCGATCGTGCCGCCGGTTGAGGTCGCGATCACCAGCACGCGCTCGCCGATCCGCCGCCCGATCGCCAGTGCCTCGGCGAGATCGACCATCCAGTCATTCGCGACCGGCCCCGCGAACCGGTCGGGGCCAAGCCCGTGCCCGGCAAAACGCACGAAATAGAGGTTTGCGCCCAGCCCTTCGGCCACGAGGTCCGGCACCGGCCGGATCTCCTCGGATGTGGCCGAGAACCCGTGAAGATAGACGACCGCCCACCCCGTCCGCTCACCCGGCGCCCCGGCCCATAGGATACGCTTCTCCGCACCCGGCGTGATCCCCCCCACCACTGCCTCGCGCGCCGCGAGATAGGCATCGAGGTCGCCCGGAAGCCGGCCGGCATCGAAATCCGGGATCAGGTCCAGCCGCTCGCGCGGCCCGAACAGGAACGCCGCCGACAACGCCAGCGCAAGGACGGCGAGGATCGCGCCGAGCGGCCGCGCGATCCTACGCACCTGCCGCCCCGATCCGCTGCACCACCTTCTGCACGCTCAACTCGATCAGCTTCACGCAATCCGGGCTCGAAAACCGGTGATCGGCATCCTTGACCAGCGTCAGCCGGATATCCGGCCCGGTCACATGCTCGATCAGCCGCACCGCGACCGATACCGGCACATCGGTATCGGCTGTTCCCTGAAGCATCCGCACCGGCATGGAAAGCGGCAGCGGCGTGCGCAGGACAAGCCGTTCGCGTCCTTCCTCGATCAGCCGGCGGGTGATGACATAGGGCTCGTCGGAATAGTCCGACGGCAGCGCCACCTGCCCTGCCTCCATCAGTTCCCGCCGCTGCTCCTCCGAGAACTCCGCCCACATACCATCCTCGGTGAAGTCCGGCGCGGCGGCGACAGTGATGAGGCCAGCCACGTTCGCAGGATGTTCGCGCGCCATCAGCAGCGCGATCCAGCCCCCCATGGACGACCCGACCAGCACCTGCGGCCCCTCCGTCAGCCCGAGGATCGCGGCCCGCGCATCCTCGAACCAGTCGCCGATCGATCCGTCGAGGAATTCGCCGTCCGACATGCCGTGCCCCGAATAGTCGAACCGCAGGAAGGAATGACCGTGCCGCCGCGCCCAATCCTCCAGCGCCAGCGCTTTGGTGCCCTCCTTGTCGGACCGGAAACCGCCGAGGAACACGACGCCCGGCCCCTTTCCCTCGGTCCGGTCGTAGGCGATCCGCCGCCCCTCGGCCGTGTCGAAATACATGCTCATCCCGTCCCCCTGCTTCTTCTTGGCCTAAATACTCCCGGGGGTCCGGGGGTGGAACCCCCGGCCGTTGACTTCGCCCCCGCGATTGACCAAATAGAGCGCGACATAACCCGCAACCGGGCGTTCCGTGGGCGCCAAACCGACGAGGAGCATGGGCATGACCCAGATTTCCCTGACCTTTCCCGATGGCAATGCGCGTGAATACGCCAAGGGCGTGACCGCCGCCGAGGTGGCAGCATCCATCGCGCCCTCGCTCGCCAAGGCCGCGATCTCGGCCAGCATCGACGGCAAGCACTGGGACCTTCAGTGGCCGATCGAGGCCGACGCGAAAATCGCTATCCACACGATGAAGGACGACGCGCAGGCGCTCGAACTCATCCGCCACGACTTCGCCCATGTCATGGCCCGCGCCGTGCAGAAGCTCTGGCCCGAGGTCAAGGTCACCATCGGCCCGGTGATCGAGAACGGCTGGTACTACGACTTCGACCGGGATGAACCCTTCACACCGGAGGATCTCGGCCTGATCGAAAAGGAGATGAAGGCGATCATCAACGAACGCGACGCGGTCCGGACCGAGGTCTGGGACCGTTCGCGCGCGATCGAGCACTACATCCGCAAGAATGAACCGTTCAAGGTCGAGCTGATCGAGGCGATCCCAGGCGACGAGCCCTTGCGCATGTACTGGCACGGCCACTGGCAGGATCTCTGCCGCGGCCCCCACCTTCAGCATACCGGCCAGCTTCCCGCCGACGCTTTCAAGCTGATGTCGGTTGCGGGCGCCTACTGGCGCGGCGATCACACCAAGAAGCAACTCCAGCGCATCTACGGCGTGGCCTTCAAGAACCGCGAGGATCTGAAGGCCCATCTGACGATGCTGGAAGAGGCCGCGAAACGCGACCACCGCAAGTTGGGGCGCGAGATGGAGCTGTTCCACCTTCAGGAAGAAGCGCCGGGCATGGTCTTCTGGCATCCGAACGGCTGGTCCATCTACCGCGCGCTGGAAGACTACATGCGCCGCCGGCTGATCCGCGCCGGCTACAAGGAGATCAAGACCCCGCAGGTCGTGGATCGCATCCTCTGGGAACGCTCGGGGCATTGGGAGGCCTACCGCGAGAACATGTTCATCGTCGAGGTCGAGGAGGAACATGCCAAGGAAAAGCGCATCAACGCGCTGAAGCCGATGAACTGCCCCTGCCACGTGCAGGTCTACAATCAGGGCCTTAAATCCTACCGCGACCTGCCCCTGCGGATGGCCGAGTTCGGTTCGTGCCACCGTTACGAAAGCTCGGGCTCCATGCACGGCCTGATGCGGGTGCGCGGCTTCACGCAGGACGATGCCCATATCTTCTGCACCGAGGATCAGATCGAAAGCGAATGCGCGGGCTTCCTGGAGCTTCTCTCTTCGATCTACGAAGACCTCGGCTTCAAGAAGTTCGACATCAAGCTCTCCACCCGCCCGGACGTCCGCGTGGGTTCGGACGAGATCTGGGACAAGGCCGAGACCGCGCTTGAGAACGCGATCCGCAAGGTCAGGAACGACTACGAGGTCGACCCCGGCGAAGGCGCTTTCTACGGGCCGAAGCTCGACTTCAAGCTGACCGACGCGATCGGGCGGGAATGGCAGTGCGGCACCTTCCAGGCCGACTTCAACCTTCCGATGCGGCTCGGCGCGGAATATGTCGGCGAAGATGGGGCGAAGCACCGCCCGGTCATGCTGCACCGGGCGATTCTCGGCAGCTTCGAGCGGTTCATCGGCATCCTGATCGAGAACTATGCCGGCAAACTTCCGTTCTGGCTTGCTCCGCGTCAGATCGTTGTGGCCTCCATCGTCTCGGACGCGGATGGCTATGTGAACGAGGTCGTGGCGAAGCTGCGCGATGCGGGGCTGCGGGCAGAGGCCGATACGCGGAACGAGAAGATCAACTACAAGGTTCGCGAGCATTCCGTCGGTAAAGTCCCCGTGATCCTTGCCATCGGCATGAAGGAGGTCGAAGATAGAACTGTTTCAGTTCGTCGGCTCGGAGAGAACCGGACCGAAACCTTCGACCTTGCCGCGGCGATTGCCGCCTTCGTCGACGAAGCGACCCCGCCGGACTTGAAATAACCTTTCAAAATCAACAACCTTCTCGCCATACCGCAAGACGGGGCGGGAGGGTTTTTCGACGGGACGGGCGCGCTGAAAGCTGTTTCAGATGTTCACGCCGCCGTGGTCCACATTTTCGTGAATGGCTTACGGAATATCCTCGCATTACGGTCCTGATTGTCGAAAGCACGACATCATTGGACAGCAACAAGGGATGTATCCATGTCTCACTCGATGAAGACCCTCGCCGTCGCAGGCTCGCTCGCGGCCGCACTTTCCGCTCACTTCGTTACCCCCGCCTCGGCTCAGGAAGCCAAGGAAAAGTGCTTCGGTGTGGCACTGGCCGGTCAGAACGACTGCGCCGCCGGTCCGGGCACGACCTGCGCCGGCACCTCCAAGGTGGACTATCAGGGCAACGCCTGGAAACTCGTCCCGGCCGGATCCTGTGCCACGATGGAACTGCCGGACGGCCGCATGGGTTCGCTCGAAGCCCTCGACCGCGACCTGCCGCAAGGCTGATCTGAATACGGCCCTCCCGTCAAACCGCCGGGGGGGCCGGACAACGAACATCCGGGGGACAAGATGCTTGACCAATCCGCACGATCAGAGCTTCCGGCGCGCCCCGGTGTGGGCTACAAGCCGCAGCACTTTTCCGACATTCTGAATACCTCCGGCCCGGTCGAATGGCTGGAAATCCATGCAGAAAACTACATGGGTGACGGCGGCCGCCCTCTTGCTCAGCTGCGTCACCTTGCCGAACGCTTTCCGATGTCGGTTCACGGCGTCGGCCTCTCCATCGGTGGAGAAGGCCCCCTGAACCGCGACCACCTCACCCGGCTGAAACACCTTTGCGGCTGGCTGCAGCCAGCAAGCTTTTCCGAACACCTCGCCTGGTCGACCCATGACGCGGAGTTCCTCAACGACCTCCTGCCGCTGCCCTATACGGGCGAAACACTGGCGCGCGTCGTGTCGCATATCGACGAGGTGCAGGACCATGTCGGCCGGCGGATGTTGCTGGAAAATCCGTCGGTCTATGTGAACTTCACGGAGACCAATCTCGACGAGATCGAGTTCCTGAGCGAGATCGCCAGGCGCACGGGGTGCGGCCTCCTGCTCGACGTCAACAACGTCTACGTCTCCTGCACGAACCGGCAGACGGACCCCTACGACTACATCGACCGTTTTCCACATCGTCTCGTGGGTGAAATCCACCTTGGCGGCCATGACGAGGATGCCGATGACACCGGCGCGCGGCTCCTTATCGACGCCCACGGCTCCGAAGTCGTCGATCCGGTCTGGCAGCTCTACGACCACACGATCCGCCTGAGCGGCCCGAAGCCCACTCTGATCGAATGGGACAACGATGTGCCGGACTGGCCGGTGCTGGCCGAGGAAGCCGCGCGCGCCGCCCGCATCCTTGACAAGGTTCTGGCATGAGCCAGGCAGAGTTCCGCGCTGCACTGCTGGACCCGGAGCGTCCGGCGCCGGCCGACCTGACCGATCCGCAGGGCCGGCCGGCCGGGCGTCGCTTCGACGTCTACAGGAACAATGTCACCGTCTCCCTGACCGAGGCGCTGCGGCAAGCCTTCCCGGTCATCCGCAAGCTCGTGGGCGAGGAGTTCTTCACCGCCATGGCGCGCGAACATGTCCGCGCCCATCCACCGGCCTCGCCGGTGATGATGTTCTACGGTGAAGCGATGCCCGCCTTTCTCGAAACCTTCCCGCCGGTTGCGCATCTCGGCTACTTGCCCGACGTGGCCCGACTCGAACTGGCGCTGCGCGAGGCCTATCATGCCGCCGACGCTGAACCGGTCGCACCGGAGGCGCTGCAAAAGCTGTCCCCCGACGCGCTTGTCGGCTCTCGCCTTCGCTTGGCCCCCGCGCTCCGCCTCATTCGCTCGCGCTGGCCGGTCCACGCGATCTGGTCGGCCAACGCGCGCGGTACCGCCCCGCCGACGGCGACGGTCGCCGAGGATGTGCTGATCGCCCGGCCCGACTACGATCCCGAACCCCATCGTCTGCCTGATGGCGCGGCCCCCTTCGTCGTCGGGCTTCTCGCCGGCGCCACCGTTGCCGAGGCCCTCGAGTCCGGCGGCACATTCGATCTTACCGCAACGCTCGGGCTGCTTCTTTCAACGCGCGCCATCACCGCAATAATCCCCGGAGACCAGACGTGATCGCCCTCTACGACCGCCTTGCCGCCGGCCTCGGCCGCCTCGCGCCCGCCGCGCTCCCGACGCTCGCACGGCTGGTCTTTGCCGGTGTCCTCCTCGTCTATTTCTGGAACTCGGCGCGAACCAAGGTCGGCGACGGGATCACCGGCCTCTTCCGCCCCTCTGACGGCGCCTATATCCAGATCTTCCCGAAGGCCGTCGAAGCCGTTGGATACGACTTCGCGCAACTCGGCTTCTTCCACTGGGCCGTGGTCACGGTCGGCACCTGGGCCGAGATCATTCTGCCGCTTCTCGTCCTTGTCGGCCTGTTCACACGTCTGGCGAGCCTCGGCATGATCGGCTTCGTCCTCGTCCAAAGCGCGACCGACATCATCGGCCACGGCGTCGGCGGGGACGATCTCGGACGCTGGTTCGACAGCGCCTCGGGCGCGCTCATCCTCGACCAGCGGGCGCTCTGGGTCTTCCTCCTCGCCTCGCTTGTCCTGATGGGCGCGGGCCCGCTCTCGCTTGACCGGCTCCTTGCCCGGAAACGCGCCTAAGGCACGGGTTTTGCCAAATTTCTTGATTTTTTCAGGGAATCGCTCATGATTCGCTCGGCGTGAACGCGGACTTTCCTACCGCCTCCCTCGACACGGGGCAGCCGGGAGACCCGAAAGACCAGGCTGCACGGCCCCCGGCAATGGCGCCTGGGGATTTACGACGGAGGAATAACGGATGGCCACTGGAACCGTGAAATGGTTCAATGGGACGAAAGGCTACGGATTCATCGCCCCCGACGACGGCGGCAAAGATGTATTCGTACACATCTCGGCGGTCGAGCGCGCCGGGCTGAAGACGCTTACGGACAACCAGAAAGTATCCTACGAAATGCAGGACGGGCGCGACGGGCGTGCCTCGGCCGGTGACCTCAAGATTCTCTGACAACCGGTCCGCCAGACTTCCCGAACGGCCCGCCGGCGCGGGCCGTTTTCATTTGAGAAGGGCTGCCTGCACCTCTGCGCCCCAGCCGAGGTAAAGTCGCCCTTCCGCCTCGATCACCGGCCGTTTCATCAGGCTCGGATGAGCCTCTATCAGCGCCTCGGGCGCAGCGTCCCGCGCCTCCGGGTCAAGCCCGCGCCAGGTGGTGGAGGAGCGGTTGATCAGCCGGTCACCGAATGCGCCCAGAAACCGGGCCCGCGTCGCGGAATCGAGCGGTTCCTGCCGCACGTCGCGGAACGTCACATCGCGCCCCGCCGCCTCCAGCGCCTTGCGCGCCTTGCGGCAGGTATCGCAGCTTGCCAGCCCGTACAGGATCATCCGTCCCCCCTCGTCCATTTCACCCCGGTAGATACCGGAATCCGCCAGCGCGCAACCCGCCGGCGGAGTTTTGCCGCTTCGCCCGACCGGCGGCATTTCGGTCGGCGGAAATCCGAGCACGATCGGCAGGAATCCGGCGTTCCCGACCCGTCAACAATGCATCTGGTTGCACTCGGATTTCGGTGCTTTTAGCAAGAATGAAGGCGTTTGGACCGGCCTACCCGGCCCGCCGCTTTCAAGACGATGTTTCGCGCGACCCTGCCCTCACGGGGTCGCGGGAAAGGGGGCACATGACTGTTTCTATCGAGCTAATCGACCGCCTGTCGACCGAGACGGGACGGCGGTTGAGCGAACGCGCACGCGATGGCCGCAAGCGGGCGCTGGCGCGGATTTCACGGTTCTGCGTGACCGTGACCACGGATGGCAAGCGGACGCGCGAGGAGTATTTCGACCAGACGCCGACACTTGGCCAGATCACGGCACGGGTTGGCCCGGACGCTTATGTCGTATCCATCGCGATGAAGCGCCGCTCGCTGCGCGAACGCATCCGGCTGGCACTGCTGGCGGCGGAATGACGGCACGGCGATAGCCGCCCCTCCTGCAAGGGTGCGGTGCACGCCGCGAACCGAGCCGCCGGCGAGAGGTCAGGATATCCAGCCCTTCGGCAGACCCCGTTTGGCGGTATTCCGGACTACCCGGCCCCGCCGCCGAGGCGCAGAATGTTGTCATTCAAGTCACCTTGCCCGGAAGCGCTCCGGGGTTCTTACGAGGGGCCAGCGCAATCCGTCCGATTAGACGGCCTATCGGCCCCGCAAGAAAGGGTGTTCCGATGACTGATTTCCTTGTTCTGCTTGCTTTTTACTACGCCTGCGACACAGCCGCGACCGAAGCCCGCCTGCAGGCGGCCGAGATCGTGCAATGTTCGGTGGCCTACAATTCCGTCAAAACGCATTTCCTGACAGAAGAAGAACTGGCCGCACTGGACCTGGCCCGCGGCCGGGACCGCGCCGACCTCATGCGCGAGGCCTATCTGCGCTTCACAGCGTGGGAGGACACGCACGAACACCTCGTCCGCGACCTCCGCGGCGGCAAGGTTCCGGCGGTATACTGAACGGTGGGGCCGCGTGCCCCGATCAAGCCGGCGGCGGCGTCCGGGCGCTATCCGCCGGCTGCCGGTCCGACCATGTCCCAGGCCTCGCCCATCGACACGACGCAGGACCGCCCGCCGGCATAGCTGAGGACCAGCGTCCATTCGCCCGCCGGGTCGGCCCAAAGCTCCATGACGCTGTCGCGATCGCGCACCCCCTGCCCGACCATGGCCGCCTGAAACTGCGTGGAAAGCTTCTCGACAAGCGCATCGCGCCGGGCGCACCAGACCTCGGTCAGCGGCGTGAACGCCCCGACCGCCCCGCCCGAAGCCGGCAGGATCGTAACGGCAAGAAGAAGGCAGCGGAGCATCGCGGGGCCTTTGCAACAACAGGATGACGGAATCGTAACACAGCGATGACAGTCTGTGGATAAATATTCCCTGACGCGGCGGGCAAAGTCTGTGCGTTCGGGGGAGGGATGGAGAATGCTCGGGGCGGAAGCGGAGGGCCGGAGGGTCGGGCGCAGCCCGGTCCGCAAGCGAACCGGGCGGGTGTGGGGGAGGTGCAAGGTGCGTGATCGCACGCACCGTCTGGCCCCGCGAATGGTGCGTGCGAGCACGCACCCTACGGCTTGCTAAGGCTCGTTATTCTGAGGGAGTTGCCCCACTCAAGAGGCTACGTGGCGAAATGGCGATAGGCAACGACGAACCAAACCCCCGCTCCTCCTTCTTTAGGTAGCCGCTATCATTGGGTGCGTAAACCGCTGCCGCTGCATGTTGAAGGACCGCATCCCGTGCCTCTATCGTACTACCCGCTTCGGCAAGTGTCTTGTATGTCATTAGTGCGTTTTGCCGATGCTTGTTGGTAACCGAGTTGTGTCGATGCGCAGAATAATTCCTTACGCATTGAAGTAGAGCGTATGCCAACACTGCAAATATCAAAACTTTACTTAATACCATCTGCACGCTTTCAAAGGTGTTTTGTGGAGATAGCCACCTATACACAAACAGGGTCAACACGGCGTATGCCAGCACAAAGACTCCCGCAATCACGCTAGCCATAAGCCACTTTTTTGCGGCGTTCTCGTGCCTAGTTGCCTCCTCGGCGAAATACCGCGCTTGTTGTGTCACCCCTTGTTCAGCGGCAGCATCTCGCACTTCTTGGAGTACGGCCTTGGCGTCTTCGGAAGTCGCCCGAATTGTGTTGAGAATTTCTTCTTTCTCATCATTTATTGTTTGAAGCGCAGCGCGGCCTCGGGACTCAAGCGATGAGAAATCGACAGTCGTTGCAGCTGCATAAGATATGAGTGGATGCAATTCGGTGAAGGCAGGCTGGAACGCGGAGGACAACTGTTCCACAAACTGCTGCTTCTGGACTTCTGGATCATTCCCGCCAAGCTTAAACGTTAATATCTGGTCAAATAAGGAGTATACAGATTTGGCCTGCCGCTGGACGGCCTCGTTTTGATGAGGAGGCAAATGCCAAATGATATCTGTGGATAGCTTCCGAAAAAGCTCGATTAGTTGCTGGGCTGGTTTCACAGCATTCTCGAATGCCATCTCACCCAGACGATCTCTCTGGACAAGCGTTTGACTTTCGAAATTTTGAACGCGCTCGACGTCGCTGATTATATCTTCAATGGCTGTGTTGTTGGCCATGCCCTCACCCCCAAACCCCCTCAAACTCCCGCCATTCGCCCTTGCTCATGCCGGAATTCTCCTGCGTCACCGTCTCGCCGGCGAGCCGGCGCTTCAGGACCTCGACCCCCTTCGCCGACAGGTTGACCCCGCCCATCCGGTAGTCCTCGAACGCGCCGTAGGCCAAGGGCACCCAGTCGCGGACGATGTCGCACATGGTCTCGGCATAGGCGCGGATCTCGTATTGGGCGTGGGCGTCGGCGCGGAGCCTGAGGAAATGGAAGAGGTTGTGCAGGTCGACCTTCCAGTACCATTGCGTATAGACATTGGCGGGCAGGTTCATGCGCGCAAGCTCTCGCGCCAGCCCCTTCTGGCCGTCCTGCGAAAGCATGTCCTCGTAGTGGTCATAGGCCCGCGTCGCGTCGTCCCGCAGGATGTCGAGCACGCGCTGCGCCTCTTCGCCCTGCAACAGCTCCCCCCGGCCCTGATTGTTCACCGTCGATTGCGCGGCGAGGTGTTCGGGCGCGGGGATATAGAATTCGCGGTCGAGGATCGAGTAGCGGGCGGAGTATTCGTTCACGTTGGCGGTGCGGTGGCGGATCCACTGGCGGGCGACGAAGACCGGCAGCTTGACGTGGAACTTGACCTCGCACATCTCGAACGGCGTCGAGTGCCAGTGGCGCATGAGGTAGCGGATCAGCCCCTCGTCATTGGTCACATGTTTGGTGCCCTTGCCGTAGCTGACGCGCGCGGCCTGGGTGATGGCGCTGTCGTCGCCCATATAGTCGATGACCCGGACAAGGCCGTGGTCGAGCACTTCGTGGGCGACATAGAGGTGCTTTTCCATCCCCTCGGCCGTCGCCCGCAGAGTCGCCTTCGTCTCGCTTCGCGCCTCGGCGATCTCGGCCAGTTGTTCGGGGGTCAGCGTCATCTCTCTTCCTCCGCATCTCGAATCGTCGCCCACTATATCTATGGGGCGCGGCCGCGGTAAACGCGATACACGGTAGCGGGCGGAATTTTTCGGCCCGATGCCGGAAATGTGGCCGGCACCCGGCTTGGCGCGGGCGCGGCCGGGCGGTAGGCTCAGGCGAAACCGACGGGAGGACCGGCATGGCGCTGAAATATCTGCACACGATGGTAAGGGTGAAGGATCTGGACGCGTCGATGGCGTTCTACCGGCTTCTCGGGCTTGAGGAGACGCGGCGCATGGAGAGCGAACAGGGCCGCTTCACGCTGGTCTTCATGGCGCCGCCGGGCCAGCCGGACTGCCCGGTGGAGCTGACATACAACTGGGACGGCGACGATGCCCTGCCCTCCGACAGCCGCCATTTCGGGCACCTGGCCTATGAGGTCGACGACATCTACGCCACCTGCGCCCATCTGCAGGCGAATGGCGTGACGATCAACCGTCCGCCGCGCGACGGACGCATGGCCTTCGTCCGCTCGCCCGACAACGTCTCGGTCGAACTGCTTCAGGCCGGTGCCGCGCTGGCCCCGGCCGAACCCTGGGCGAGCATGGCCAGCACGGGACATTGGTAAGGGCAGCCGCCCTCGCACTCACGCTCGCGCTGGCCGCGGGGCCGGCGCCGGCCTCATGCCGCCTCGCGCTTCTTCTCGCGCTCGATGTCTCGGCCTCGGTCGACCGGGACGAGGACCAGTTGCAGCGCCAAGGGCTTGCCCGCGCGCTCCTCGCCGAGGATGTCGCCGAGGCGTTCCTCGCCTTCGGCGAAAGCCATGTCGCGCTTTCCGTCTTCGAATGGAGCGGACGCTACCAGCAGGACATGCTGCTGCCCTGGACCACGATCGAGTCCGCCGACGACCTTGCCGCCGTCGCCGCCATCGTCGCGGCAAGCGAGCGTGGCCATGACGACATGCCGACCGCTCTCGGCTATGCGCTTGGCCACGCTGCAGGGCTTTTTCGCGACGGGCCGGACTGTGACCGCCAAAAGCTCGACGTGTCCGGCGACGGACGCAACAATGAAGGATTTCCACCCGACCTCGCCTACCGTGAATTTCCGCTCGACCGGGTAACGGTGAACGGACTCGCCATCGCGGCAAGCGACAACGGGATGGCGGACTACTATCGCAAGACGCTGATCCGCGGCCCCGGCGCTTTCGTGATCGAAGCCCGCGACTTCTTGGATTTCGAGGCCGCGATGCGCATGAAACTGCTGCGCGAGCTCGAAGGTCCGGTGATAGGGATGCTGGACCGGGACGGCCCCGGATGAGGGTGCTCGCGGCGAGCCTGTCCATCGCTATTCTTGGCGCTGCGCCTGCCGATGCCGCCTGCCGTCTGGCGCTCGCGCTCGGGATCGACGTGTCGCGCTCCGTCGACGCGCGCGACTACCAGATCCAGCGCGACGGGCTGATCGCGGCCCTTGCCGACCCGGTGATTCAGGAGGCGTTCCTGAAACCCGAAAACCGTGTCGCCTTCGCGGTCTACGAGTGGTCGGGACAGGCCCATCAGGACATGATCGTCGACTGGGTCATGGTCGAGAGCGCAGCCGACCTAAACGCGATCATGGACAGGATCGACACGTATGACCGGGGCGCGGACCACCTGCCGACAGGCCTGGGCGCAGCCCTCGAATTCGGGCGGGGTCTGATCGCGCGAGCACCGGTCTGCGACGCACGCACGCTCGACATCTCTGGCGACGGCCGGTCAAATGACGGCTTGGGCCCTGAGGATATCTACGCCCGCGATGACTTCGAAGGATTGCTTGTCAACGGCCTGCCGATCGGTGGGCACGAGGCTGATATCGCCTTCTACTACCGCGCCCGCGTCATCCACGGCCCCGGTGCCTTCGTGGAAATCGCCCGGACGGAAGAGGACTTCCCCCGCGCGATCCGTCGCAAGCTTGAACGCGAACTGACCGAACAGCTCCTCGGTGGGCTGCCGGCGGATGGGGACGGAGGATGACGCCGTATCTGTTCTGCGCGCTCCTGATGCTCGGCGCCGGGTCTGCGGCGGCAGGGTGCAGACAGGCACTCGCCATCGGCCTCGACGTCTCCGGCTCGGTCGACGCACGGGAGTTTGGCTTGCAGACCCAAGGGCTTGCTCGGGCGCTGACCGCCCCGCCGATACGCGCGGCACTGCTCCAGACATTGGATAACCCGGTATCGCTCGCGGTCTTCGACTGGTCCGGCGCGGACCATCAACGAACCATTCTTGCCTGGACCGAGATCACCGACGATGCCGCGCTCGACAGGGCCGCCTCGGCCATCGCGACGGCGATCCGGATCGAACGCTCACCCGCGACGGGCGTCGGCGCGGCAATGATTTACGGTGATGCGCTTCTTGCAAAGCGGCCGAATTGCTGGCGCGCGACGCTCGACCTGACCGGCGACGGGCTGAACAATTCCGGCATCACCCCGCGCGACGTCCAACTTCCCGACCGTCGGCCGCAGGTCACCGTCAACGCGCTGGTGATCGGGGTGGACAGCGACGAGGGCTGGGACGGCGGCGACCCGGAGATCGCACAGCTCATCGCCTGGTTCCGGACCGACGTGATCCGTGGCCCCGACGCCTTCGTCGAGGCCGCGCTTGGTTTCGAGGATTTCGCCGAGGCGATGGAACGCAAGCTGTTGCGCGAACTGTCTGACCTTGCCGTCAGTGCGCTTTCTCCTGCCTTACCCGGACCGGAATTGACCACATCGCTGCACGCCGCCAGATAGGGGTGGAGAGGACGGGAAAGAACGAATGAGACGCCGGTATCTTCTTCTTGCAGCTGCGACTGCAGCCACCACAGGCACTGCCATGGCGGTTCTTGCCCGGCCGCGCGAGGCGCGCATCGTCGCCCAGATTGTGACCGGCGCGGTGGTTCCACCTGCACCGCCCGCCGAAAAGCCGCGCCTCGCGACCACGCCCGACGCCGCCCGGCTTGTCGCGTCGGCGGAAGCGCAGGTCGGCGTGACCCGCCGCTACGACCCGGCCTATGTGGCGCTCGCCTTTCTCGGCGGTGATGTGGCGTCAGACCGGGGCGTCTGTTCGGACGTCCTGATCCGTGCGCTGCGTACAGCGCATGGTATCGACCTTCAGCTAGCGGTGAACCGCGACATGAAATCCGCTTTCACTGCCTATCCCGCCCTTTGGGGGCTGACGCGGCCGGACTCGAATATCGACCACCGCCGGGTGCCCAATCTCGAAACCTTCCTCACACGCGCAGGCGCGCGCGTCCCGCTCGGCCGCACCGGCGCGGATTTCCTGCCCGACGACATCGTCACGTCGCGCGTTCCGGGCAACCGGCCGCATGTAATGATCGTCACCGACTGCCTTGCGCCCGACGGCACGCCGATGGTCGTGCACAATATCGGCGCCGGCACGCGGATCGAAGCTGCGCTGTTCGACCACGATCTGACCGCGCAGTTCCGCCTTACCCCCGCTCTGATCGCCGGATTGGCCCGGACAGCGGACTAAACACACAAGTCGGGATCTGAAGCGTTTCGGGTTTCGATCGAAACAGCAACTATCAGAATTCGAACGAAAAAGGTTCGAATTCTGAATCAACGTAACCACGAAACGCTATGGTCAGTAGATATAGCGAATCTGATCGGTCCAGAACCGTTCCACCCGCCGCAGGATCGCATTGACCTCTGCGCCGCTCTCGAACCCTATCACACCGCGCGCCTGAAGCGCTTCGGCATGGCGGCGGAACAGCGCCGCAACTGCGTCATGCACGTCCCGGCCGCGCCCGGTCAGCCGCACCCGGACCGAGCGCCGGTCGGACTCGCAGCGTTCGTGGTGCATGTACCCTGCCTCGACAAGCTTCTTCAGGTTGTAGCTGACATTGGAGCCCTGATAGTAGCCGCGTGTCTTGAGTTCGCCGGCAGAGACCTCGTTCTCGCCGATATTGAACAAGAGCAGCGCCTGCACCGCGCTGATCTCAACCAGCCCGAGCCGCTCGAACTCGTCCTTGATGACGTCCAACAGCAGCCGGTGCAGGCGCTCCACCAGCCCGAGCGTCTCCACATAGCCGCGGGTCAACCCCGGCTGGGCGCCACCATCTACCCGTGCATGAACGGTCATTGCCTTCTCCGTCTTTCGCCGCTGCCCAAGGGCAGACTGGGCGGAAAGGACGAATTTTCCGTTAAGCTCCGTGGAAGGGCATCAGCCACCCGGCTGATGGCGTGCCCGCGCAAAGGCGGCGATCTCGGAGACAAGGGCGGCGAACCGCTCCGGCGGCTCGACCGCGCCGGTCATCCACGGATAGAGATCCTGGTCATTCTCGGCCAGCAGCGCATCGAAAAGCGTAAGCACGCCCTCCGCCATACCCGGCAACCGGGCCTCGGCGAACGGGCCAAGGATCAGGTCCATCTCTTTCGTGCCGCGCCGCCATGACCGCATTGTCATGCGCTTACGCTGCGCTTCCGGCGTTTCGCTCACGATGCCGCCGCGTTGCGCCGCAGCCGCTTTTCCAACCGGCCAAGCCGGCTGGTCAGAACGCTCATCGCAGCGCGTACTTCGCTGACTTCGCCAAGCACGCCGCGCAGATCTTCCGCGCCCGCGCCCTCTTCCTCGGGAGCGGCAACGCCGTCGCCCTCGCCCGTCAGCAGCCACATCAGCGACACGCCGAGAATCCCGGCGACCATCTGCAGCCGGTTGGCCCGAGGCTCCTTCGCGTCGGCTTCCCAATGCTCAATGACCCTGGTCTTGACGCCGAGCCTTTGGGCAAGGTCGGCCTGGCTGAGCCGCGCGGCCTCTCGCGCAGCGGCGAGCCGGTCGCCAAAGGTAGCGGCTTCATTGCTGAACCAGTTCTCGTTTGTGTCGGCGGGTGTCTCAATCGCGTCAATGGTCAAAGGAAAATCCTTCCTGATGTCGCTTGAATGCGGTTTGGCCGCAATCTAAGACATGGGTCCGGCGATTACAAACCGGAGTCCGACCGATGCCATTCATTTCCGACACGCTCAGCCGCGTGAAGCCGTCCCCGACCATCGCAGTGACGAACAAGGCGCGGGAACTGAAGGCCGCCGGGAAGGACGTGATCGGCCTTGGCGCCGGAGAGCCGGATTTCGACACGCCAGACAACATCAAGGCAGCCGCCAAGCGCGCCATCGACGAGGGCAAAACGAAGTACACGGCCGTGGACGGCATCCCGGAGTTGAAAGAGGCGATCTGCGCCAAGTTCGCGCGCGAGAACGGGCTTTCCTACAAGCCGAACCAGATCACCGTCGGGACCGGCGGCAAGCAGACGCTGTATAACGCGCTGATGGCCACGCTGAACCCCGGCGATGAGGTCATCATTCCCGCGCCGTACTGGGTCAGCTATCCCGACATGGTGCTTCTGGCGGGTGGAACGCCCGTCGCCGTCGAATGCGGGATCGAAAGCAACTTCAAGCTGACGGCGGAAAAGCTTGAAGCGGCAATCACTCCGAAGACCAAGTGGTTCATCTTCAACTCACCGTCGAACCCGACGGGCGCGGGCTATTCACAGAATGAGCTCAAGGCTTTGACGGATGTTCTTATGAAACACCCTCAGGTCTGGATCATGTCCGACGACATGTACGAACACCTCGTCTTCGACGACTTCGAATTCGTCTCGCCGGCGCAGGTGGAACCCGACCTTTATCACCGCACGTTGACTTGCAACGGTGTCTCCAAGGCCTATGCGATGACCGGCTGGCGGATCGGCTACGCGGCGGGTCCAGTCGAACTGATCAAGGCGATGGGCACGATCCAGTCGCAATCGACCTCGAACCCCTGCTCGGTCGCGCAATATGCCGCGGTCGAGGCGCTGAACGGACCGCAGGACTTCCTGGCCGAGAACAAGGTGACGTTCCAGCGCCGCCGCGACCTGGTTGTCTCGATGCTGAACCAGGCGAAGGGTATCACCTGCCCGCGCCCCGAAGGCGCGTTCTACGTCTATCCCGACATTTCGGGCTGCATCGGCAAGACCTCGTCCGGCGGAACGGTCATCGCGGACGACGAAGCCTTCGCGACCGCACTTCTGGAAGAGACCGGCGTTGCGGTCGTGTTCGGTGCCGCATTCGGCCTTTCGCCCAACTTCCGCGTCAGCTACGCTACCGCCGATACCGCTCTGGAAGAGGCTTGCCGCCGCATCCAGACGTTCTGCGCGGGACTGCGATAGGGGGAACCGATGCCTGGCGACCTGCCGGAATTCTATTTCCGGACGCGCGAGAATGGCGCGGCCGTTTTCCGGGTCGACACGGAAAACCGGCAACGCCGGATCGAGATGGATCAGATCGCCGTTATCAACGTCAAGAACGGCGAGATCCGGCCGCAAGGCGACCGCAAGCTGACGGATGCCGAAATGTCGGTGATCCGCGACTGGCTTGCGGAGCGTCGCGACCTGCTCGCCCGGCGCGATATCGACGACATTCTGCGCACCGTCGACCATCTCAATCTGACCGCGCACTGGGCACAGACCAAGGCCGATGACGATCAGCTCGAATCCGTCACCGACGCGCTGCTTCTGGCAATGCACGACCTGCGCACCGTCCTTGTCCGCAAGAAATCCGAGCGTTTGGCAGAGGCCGAGGCGGCAAATACGCGAACCGGTTCCTGAACGGCGCCGAGAACCTCAGGCCGCACGGAGCATCCGACGCTCCCAACTTCCCCAGAACCGCCACATCAGCAGAACCGCCGCAACCGCAAGCCCGACCGTGAGGCCGAGCCAGAGCCCGACCCCGCCAAGGCCCAGCGGGAATGCGAGAACGTAGCTGGTGGGAATGCCGATCAGCCAATAGCTGATCACGCTGATCCAGAGCGGTCCGGCGGTATCCTGCACGCCGCGCAACAGGCCAAGCGCCATGACCTGCGCCGCGTCGAACATCTGGAACAGGGCCGCAACCGCCAGCAGCACCGTTCCGAAGGCGATAATCGCCTCTGCGCCCGGCTTGCTCTCGTCCAGGAACAGCCCGACGATCTGCTCCGGCAGGATCAGGAACACCGCGACGACGAGAAGACCGAAACCGACAGACATCACGATCGCCGTCAGCGCCCCGTCGCGCAGCGAGGCCGGGTTGCCCTCGCCCTCGGCGCGGCCGACCCGGACGGTGGCAGCGTTCGACAGGCCGAGATGGACCATGAAGGCCAGCGCCGCCGCTTCCAGCGCGATCCCGTGCGCCGCCAGTTCCACCGTGCCGACCCAGCCCATCATAAGCGCCGACGCATTGAACAGCCCGCCTTCGGCAAGCCCGGTCAAGCCGACCGGCCAGCCCAGCCGCCAGACCCGCGCGAATGCCGGCCAGTCGGGCCGCCAGAAACGTTGGAACAGGTGGAACTTCCGAAGCGCCGGATGCCAGGCCGCGTAAAGTGCCAGCAGCAGGACCGTCACGACCTGCGTCACCAGCGTCGCGGTCGCCGCGCCGCGCACGCCAAGCTCCGGCGCGCCCCAGTTGCCGAAGATCAGCATCCAGTTGAGCGCGACATTGACCACCGCCCCCGCCAAAGTCGCCCAGAGCACGACCTGCGTGCGTTCGAGTGCCGAGAGATAGCCCTTGAGCGTATTGAGCAACAGGGCCGGGATCATGCCGAAGCCCGCGATCCTGAGATAGTCCTGCGCCAGTGCCGCCAGCGCCGGCTCCTGCCCGAGCGTTTCAAGCACCGGACCCGACCACCACAGGACCGGCAGAACCACGATCCCGAACAGGATCGAATGCCACATCGTCATCCGCGTATCGCGCCTGACCTGCACCTCGTCACCCTTGCCCAGCGCAGAGGCGACCATGCCCACCATTGCGATGGAATAGCCCGCGCCAAGAATGAAAAGGATAAAGAAGGTCGAGGCGCCGAGGACGACCGAGGCCAACGCCTCCACACCGTACCAGCCCAGCATCACGGTGTCGGTGACATGCAGCACCATCTGCGCGAGGTTCGAGCCGATCAACGGCAAACCCAGCACGAGAAGCGCCCGCACATGGGCACTGTATGTCAGCTTGTCCTCCATCGCCGTGCCATATCCGCAAGCCGGCACCAAGTCCAGCCGCCCGGGCGGCGTCAGATCACCAGCGATCCGCCCGGCGAATGAAGGAGAAGTCGTCCCGGAGGACGCGTCGGCATCGCCTGGGCCTGCGCGACCGAGCCGTCGTGGCCCGCAACCCGCGCAAACCCCGCACGGCCGGAGATTTTCCGCATCGCGTCGTTGCGGGTCAGGTAGTAGATCCAGATGTCCCACACCCCGCGGCGGCGGCTTTCCTCGATCGCGGCATCGAATAGCGCCTGCCCGACACCCGCCCGGCGCCGCTCTTCCGCGACCGACAGCGCGATCTCGCCCTTCGGAAAAGGGTCATTCTGCAGGTGCAGTTCCGCGATCCCGACGAGCCGGCCGTTTTCGACCGCGTCAAGCGTCAGCACCGGCGTCGTTGTCTCCGCATAGCGGCGGATCGACGAATCGGATGCCCAGGCAAGGAACCGGTTCAGCCGCGACTCGGGGTTGAGCGAGAGCAGATGCTCCGCCAGCCGCTCCCGCCAGCCCGGTTCGACCGGGAATCGCGGGGTAATCCTGAGATCTGCAAGGCCCGGCTGGTAGAATCCGGTCATGGTCCCATCTCTTTCTGCGCTCGCATTGCTGCATTGCAGCATCAAGATGGGGCCATCACGGCCAAGATGGAATAGGCGACGCCGGAGAAAGCGCGGAATATCGGCCATGTGGCGGCTCATGGCCGATATCGCGGGAAAGGTTTTCCCAAATTTCAGGCAGTTGACCAGTCTTTGCTCGGCCAGCGCCTAAAAATTGCGCCCTATTTCGGGGCCGCCGGTACCGGCTTGCTGGCACGGCGCGGCGAACGGCGCGCCGTTCCCGCCGGTGCCTTGGCCGTGACGGGTGTGGGCGCAGGCTCCACCACCGGTACCGGCGCCGCTTTCGGCGCGGCCTTCGCCGCGACCTCGCTAGGACCGGTGCTTCGCCGCAGATCGGGATGCAGCGAGGAACCGAGGATATGGTCCGCCCCGTGAACGACATGGCTCGCCCTGCCGACGATCAGCGGATCAGGCGCCTGCACGATCTCCTGATCCTTGTCGGGGTAGTCGAGCGAAGCGAGGAAATGGCGCATGCAGTTCAGCCGCGCCCGCTTCTTGTCGTTCGACTTGACGATGGTCCATGGCGCGTCGGCGGTATCGGTATAGAAGAACATCGCTTCCTTCGCCTCGGTATAGTCGTCCCACTTGTCAAGCGAGGCCTTATCGATGGGCGAGAGCTTCCAGCGTTTCAGCGGATCGGTCTCGCGCGCGCCGAACCGGCGGCGCTGCTCTGTCTGCGTGACGGAGAACCAGTATTTGTAGAGACGGATACCGGACCGGACGAGCATCCGCTCCACCTCGGGCGCCTGGCGCATGAATTCGAGGTAATCGGTGGGTGAACAGAAGCCCATCACCCGCTCGACACCCGCGCGGTTGTACCAGCTCCGGTCATAGAAGACCATTTCGCCGGCGGTTGGCAGATGCTCGATATAGCGCTGGAAGAACCACTGGCCCCGCTCCTCGTCCGTCGGCTTGTTCAGTGCCACGACGCGGGCGAAGCGGGGGTTCAGATGCTCCATGTAGCGCTTGATCGTGCCGCCCTTGCCGGCAGCGTCACGACCCTCGAACAGGATGACGAACTTCTGCCCTGTCTCCAGCGCCCATTTCTGCACTTTCAGCAACTCGGCCTGAAGCCTGGCCTTCTCGGCCTCATAGCTGCGCCGCGCCAGCTTGCGCGCATAGGGATAACGGCCACTTTCAAAGGCATGGCGGATCGCATTCGCATTGATGATGGGAAAGCGCTTCGGCCCCTCCGGCTTTGCCGGCGGCGGCGCGGATTCCGCCTGCGGCGCGGTTTCGAGCGCCTCCGTTTCAACGACCGGTGCAGTCGTGGTGGTCCCGGCCTCTTCCTCGACCTTTTCGGTCGGGGTCTTGTCGATATGCGTTGACTCCATGCGTTTCCCTCCATTCGCGTCAGGGGGTGATCCTTAGCAGATCGGGCCGAAATCGGCCTTGATCGGTGTCAAACCCGCAGGGGAGCAGTGTGTTTCGCCGTGCAGGGGCTATCCCCGCCGCCCCATTCGCGCTAGCGATTCAGACAGTCCGCAACCCGGAGGCCCCCATGCTTACCATCTACGGCGTCTATCGCAGCCGCGCCTCGCGCAACTTCTGGCTGTTGGAGGAACTGGACATGGAGTTCGACCACGTTCCGGTGATCCAAGGCTACCGGCTGCCCGATCCCGGGGCGGCGGACGCCCCTTTCAACACGCTCTCGCCCGGCTTCGTGGCAATCAGCCCTGCGGGCGCCGTGCCGGTCCTGAAGGACGGCGATTTCGTTCTGTCGGAATCGCTGGCCATGAACCTCTACATCGGGCGCAAGGCCGGCGGGCCGCTCGCGCCCTCGGACGCGCAGGAAAACGCGCTGATGGAGCAATGGGCGCTCTATGGCATGACGGCGATCGAGCCGCACGCGCTTGCCATCATGTTCGCGCATGCCGAGGGCCGCGCCGCAACACCTGAGGGCGAAGCAGAGATCGCTGCCGAGACCGCACGCCTTCGCCGGCCGCTCCATGTGCTCGACTCGCATCTGCGTGAACACGGCCACATGGTCGGAGGCCGCTTCACCGTCGCCGATATCAACATGGCCGAGATCATCCGCTACGCCCAATCCGCGCCGGGGCTGGTTGATCAATTCCCCGCCATCGCGGGCTGGATGTCGACCTGCCACGAACGTCCCGCCTTCAAGGCGATGTGGGCGAAACGACTGGCCGAGCCGGCGTGAGGCGCATTGCCACCGAACGGGCAAGGTCCGTGCCGGGTCTGAGCCTATCTTGCAATTGCTTCGCGCCACGGCAAATCTTGGCTTTGGCACCGCAATTCGGGATTGACCTATGAAAGCGAGGACCGGCCTTGGCGCTATTCGCAGCATGGACTACGTCATTCTTCTTTGTGACGATATTGAAAGAATGAAGCGGTTTTATCGCGATGTAATAGGCTTTGAGATCGAGGATGAGGCGCCGGGAGCCTGGGTCGGTTTCCGGGTGGGTTCGTTGTACTTGGGTCTCCGACCTCGAGGTCGGACATACGATGGTCCGCGGATACCAGAGACCTCGGCATGTGTTCAGTTGAGCGTCCGGGTCCCTCCTGCCGATGTCGATGCAGCGTTTGAGGAACTGGCCCAAAAAGGCGCCGGCGTGATCGAGAAACCGACCAATCAAGACTGGGCCCATCGGACGATGTTTCTGCACGATCCAGAGTTCAACATAATCGAGATCTACGCGGATATTCATCCTCGGGACACCGTGGCGAAACCAAGTGGTGTCCACTCATTGAGCAACAGCTAGACGTTCGCGTCAAACGCTGGGGCAAATGCAGGCGAAGTTCGCTTCTTGAATTCCGATCTCGGACCTTCATCTGGCGGCGGCGAACTACCCTTCCGTCAGCACTAACGCCATTTGCGCGTCTCACCGAAACGCGCGGGGGATCTCGCAGACCGGGATCGGCACCATCTTGTGCTGGTTCGCGGCGTTCAGCCTGCGGTAGATCGCCAGAACCTCGGCCTGCCGCGGGCTCAGCCCGGCCTCGTCGCCGTTGAACGCCATGGCCCATTCAAGCTCGGGATAGCTCGCGCCGATCTGGTCCTCGTCGGTCCGGCTGTCGCCCCACAGGCCATCCGTCGGCGGTGCCTTCAGGATCGCGTCGCTCACGCCCAGCACGCGACCGACCGCATAGACCTCGGTCTTGGTCAGGTCGGCAATCGGGCTCAGATCGACGCCGCCATCACCATACTTGGTGAAAAAGCCGATCCCGAAATCCTCGACCTTGTTGCCGGTGCCAGCGACGAGGCGACCATGCAGACCGGCGAGGTAGTAAAGCGTCGTCATCCTGAGCCTTGCACGGGTATTGACCAACGCCATCTCGCGTGATGGGCCCTCCGGCTCTCCCGGAAGGGCCGCGACGAGGCTGTCGAAAACCGCTGTCAGTTCGACCTCCTGCCCCGCCACCTCGGGGTGGCGCGCCGTCAGCGCCGCGATATGGTCGCGCGCGCGGCTCACCTGGTCCTTGCCCTGATGGATCGGCATTTCGACCACCAGCGTCGGCAGGCCCGTGCGGGCGCACAAGGCCGAAGTGACGGCACTGTCGATCCCACCCGACACGCCGACGACGAAGCCCCTGGTCCGGGCCTTGGCGCTGTAATCTTTCAGCCAGCCAGTGATATGGTCGGCAACCGCCTCTGCCTTCATGCTGATCCACCTTTCCCGGCTGCTTTTCCTCGGCCACACTATCAGCCCGGCCCGGCAAGGCCATCCGGTTTCGTCACCTATCCCGGCTTGCGCGCGATGAAATCAATCAGCGCCGAGCGCCCTGAATGGCCCTTGCCCTCATCGACCTCGGCGTCGAAATCCTCTGCCCGCAAAACCTCCCACCCCGCGAAAGCGCCGTGCAGCAAGTCGAGCGTGTACATGTTTTCGGCATCCGGCGGCCCGCCCGTGCCATAGCCGACCTGCCGCGGCGCATAGCCGTGAAGCAGCAGCATGCCACCGGGCCTCAGCGCCGCGCCGATCCGCTGGAAAAGCAGCGCCCGTTCTTCCGGCCCGATGAACTGGATGAAGATGCCGGCGACGACGTCATGCGTCCGCGTCCAGTCCCAGCCATCAAGGTCGTTCACATGGAAATCGACCGCCACGCCCCGCGCCTTAGCCAACTTGCGAGCCTTCGCGACCGCGTTCGGCGCCATGTCGAAGGCGGTCACATGAAGCCCCTGCCCCGCCAGCCAGACCGAGTTCCGCCCCTCGCCATCCGCGATCGCCAGCGCCGTGTCGCCTTCGCGCAGCCACGGCCGGGCGCGCAGCAGGAAATCTGCCGGTTCCGTTCCGAACAGATACTCCTCACTCCCATAGCGTTCGTTCCACATGCCGCCCTCCTTGGTGGCCCCGCGCCGCTCCGGCACTATATTTCGCGCGGTCGCCCTCGATTGCAAGGCCAAGCCCGCTTGCCCCGCCCCGCCCCGCATGGTCTAATCCGGACCCAATCAGAACAATGAGCAGCACAATGGCCGACGACCTTTTCAAGAACGGCGACGACTACAACGCATCCGCGATCGAAGTCCTCGAAGGGCTGGAACCGGTCCGCAAGCGGCCGGGCATGTATATCGGCGGCACAGACGAACGCGCGCTCCATCACCTTGTCGCCGAAGTGCTCGACAACTCGATGGACGAGGCCGTCGCGGGCCACGCCAACCGGATCGAGGTCGAACTCCATGCCGACTACGCGGTCACCATCCGCGACAACGGTCGCGGCATCCCGATCGACCCGCACCCGAAATTCCCCGGCAAATCGGCGCTTGAGGTGATCCTCTGCACACTCCATGCCGGCGGCAAGTTCTCTGGCAAGGCGTACGAGACCTCGGGCGGCCTGCACGGCGTCGGGGCCTCCGTCGTCAATGCGCTTTCCGACAGCATGGTCGTCGAAGTCGCCCGCAACAAGGAACTCTACGAACAGCGCTTCTCGCGCGGCATCCCGCTCGGCCCGGTCGAGAAGACCGGCGCCGCACCGAACCGGCGCGGCACCTCGGTGACCTTCCACGCGGATGAGGAGATCTTCGGCCATCACCGCTTCAAGCCCGCGCGCCTCTTCAAGATGGTGCGCTCCAAGGGCTACCTCTTCTCGGGCGTCGAAATCCGCTGGAAATCCGCCATCGACGACGGCGAAACACCGACGGAGGCCACGTTCCACTTCCCCGGCGGCCTCGCCGACTACCTGAACGAACAGCTGAACGGATCGACCACCTATGCCGACCGCCCCTTCGCGGGCAAGGTCAGCTTTCAGGACAAGTTCGGCGAACCCGGCTCCGTCGAATGGGCGATCAACTGGACGCCCTCGCGCGACGGCTTCATCCAGTCCTACTGCAACACGGTTCCCACGCCCGAGGGCGGCACGCATGAGGCGGGCTTCTGGGCCGCGATCCTCAAGGGCATCCGCGCCTACGGGGAACTGGTGAACAACAAGAAGGCCGGGCAGATCACCCGCGACGACCTCCTCACGGGGGGCTGCGCGCTGGTGTCCTGCTTCATCCGGGAACCGCAATTCGTCGGCCAGACCAAGGACCGGCTGGCGACCGAGGCGGCGCAGCGCATGACCGAAGGCGCAGTGCGCGACCATTTCGACAACTGGCTGGCGGCGGACACGAAGTCCGCCGGCGCGATCCTCGACTTCCTCGTGCTGAGGGCCGAGGAACGGCTGCGGCGCCGGCAGGAGAAGGAGACGGCGCGCAAGACGGCGACCAAGAAGCTGCGCCTGCCCGGCAAGCTCGTCGACTGCTCCGCCACCAACCGCGAGGGGACGGAGCTGTTCATCGTGGAGGGCGACTCGGCTGGCGGTTCGGCCAAGATGGCGCGCGACCGGACGACGCAGGCGCTGCTGCCCCTTCGCGGCAAGATCCTCAACGTGCTGGGGGCCGCGTCCTCGAAACTCGGCACCAACCAGGAGATTTCCGATCTCACGCAGGCGCTCGGCGTCGGCCTCGGCACGCGGTTCAACATCGACGACCTGCGCTATGACAAGATCATCATCATGACCGACGCTGACGTGGACGGCGCCCACATCGCGTCCCTCTTGATGACCTTCTTCTTCACCCAGATGCGGCCCCTGATCGACAAGGGCCACCTCTACCTTGCCTGCCCGCCGCTCTACCGGCTGACGCAGGGAGCGAAACGCATCTATGTGGCGGATGACGCCGAGAAGGAACGCATGCTCGCCACCGGCCTTGGCGGCAAGGGCAAGATCGACGTCCAGCGCTTCAAGGGTCTGGGGGAGATGGACGCCAAGGACCTCAAAGACACGACCATGAACCCCGCGACCCGGAAGCTGATCCGGGTCTCGATCGACGACGAGGTGCCGGGCGAGACCGGCGACCTCGTCGAGCGGCTGATGGGCAAGAAGCCGGAGCTTCGGTTCCAGTATATCAGCGAGAACGCGCGGTTCGTGGAGGAGCTGGATGTGTGAAGCTCACTAAGAAGTTGCCCTTCTGGCTTCGTGCCCTTCTCTACACCCTAAGCTATCTAGCGATATGGGCAAACTTCAGCCTACCGCATCTTATCGAAAATCGCCCTGTCGAGTTTCAAGCGGCTGGAACCCTTATAATTGCGTGGGCAATTTTCTTTCTTGGACGGCATCGCCTCCAATATGAGCAGGCTACGCACTCAGCAGAAACGCATGCCCTAATAGCTTCACTAAATCGGCTAGAAGCGCACCGAACAATTAATGAAGAACGTCTCAACCTCACCTTCGATTTGCACATGCTTCAATTATCGGAACTCTCAAAGAAGGTAGGAATACCGAACCCTTTCGGCCCAACGACCGCCGCAGAGATTTCAGACCACGCCTTGAGCATTCAGAAACGGATGAATGGAAAGGTCGAGATCGAAGCTCCGGAAGAGGATCGGATCGTCGCGGAAGCAATAAAATCTTTAAAAGCAAACAAAAAAGAGATTGTTCCTTGGACGAAACTCACCTGGAAAATAGAGTTGTTCTTTCTAGTCGCTGGGACTCTGCAATCCGGATACGGAAGCTTCTGGGTGACAATCATCCATTCTCACCTAAAATAATATAACCAAGATAGTTGACAGAAAACACCCGATTTCTCTTAGCTATCTTTCCCGCCCGATTTGTCCCGCGACAAGTCGAGGCATTGCCTCGACGGCCGCGCCTAGCCACCCTGCCCGCCCGGCGCGGGCGGGCGTTCGACCGGGAAACGGTCCACTGGACCGTTTCTGATCCGATCTCACCCCCCGGCAGGCGCGTTACCGCGCCTACCCAGTCAGGCGCCGCCCGATTACGGACGAACGGCGCAAGCGGATAGCCCCTTGCCCTCCGGCTTTCGCCTCCGGGCAATCGGACCGGGCGAAGGTCCACTGGAACTTCACCTTTCGGTCCTCGGGCACCTGAACACGAGCCGGGCCACACCCCACGAGGCACAAAGGCTATACGCCCGCCCTCCACTTGCGCTACGCAAGGCATACGGACGGCGAAGCGGGGCGAAGGGCGGGCACATGGATTTCATCAACGACAACCAGCTGCCGCTGATCCTCCTCTGCTTCCTCGCCGGTTCCGTCTTCACCGCCTTCCTCTTCCGCCGCCACGTCTCGGCCCGTGCGTGGAAGATCGCCGACCTGCTCTGGGTCTGCCTCGGCGGGATCGGCGCGCTGACGGCCGTGATCGCGGGGGTCTATGCCCACGATTCCTCGCGCCTCGACCGGCAGATCGACATCGCCTATGCCGCGACGCGCGAATTCGACCGCGACGCCGCGCGCTTCCGCCTTGCCCATTGCGAGGTCGACCACCCCGCCGCAAGCTTCCGCGCGGCGATCCGCGACCTCTGCGGCAAGGTCGAATTCCTCTCGGCCTCCACCGCCGGCAATGCCGAACTGCCGCTTTTCATCGCCGTGACCGAACGCGCCGCGCCGCTCGCCGGCCTCAGCCTGTTCTCGCGCGGCGATAGCGGCGATATGGAGGACGAGATCGCCCGCTTCGACGAGGCCGAGTTCCTCGCCTTCGCAGCGCGGGACGAGGCGACCGACACCGCAATCGCGCTGCTGCGTCAGGCGCCCAGCGTGGCGGGCGTGGCGGGCGAATACCAGGTCCTCGCCCGGGCTTACGAGGACCTGATCGGCGAGGTGATGCATCTGCGCGACGAATGGCAGGTGTTGCAGGACAATGCCGGCATCCTGACGCTTCAGGTTCTTGCCCTCTGCCTGGTGGCCTTCGCGGCGCCCTTCAGGCTCGGAAAGTCGATCGTCGACCTGATGTGACGCTCACGGGCAGGACCAGTCCTTGACCGTGAAATAGTCAAGCGGAAAGGCCCGCGCGCTCGTCATCTCGATCACCCTTGTCTCGTCGTAGCGGTTGACGAATTCCCAGACCGTGCGGCCCGTCCGGTCGACCTCGAAGGCGCGGCCCGCCTCCGGTTCCGTGATCATCAGCCCGCCGCCCGGCATCTCGTGGTGATAGCCGCGAAAGACGCTCAGCATTTCCTGCCCGGGACGGCCGCCATAGAGGATGCGCTCGCGGCCCGTTAGCGGCTCTACCGCCAGAATATTCGTGACCCGCGGCTGGGAGAGGTCGGTGACCCCGTCGGGCCCGCTTTGAAAGTCGTATGCGTTGTTGTTGAACACGCTGATCGTGCCGTCCGACATGAACCGGACGCTGTGCTGCCGGATCCAGGGCCCGGTCGAGTGCCACTTGACCTTCCAGGTCTGCGGATCGACCACGATCACGAGGTTGAAATCCCGGATCGAAACGGCCAGATCGCCGGCGGCAAAACCGGGGAAGGCCGGGGCGAGGTCGGCTCCGAGTTCCGTGATCTTGTTCAGGTGCAGGACCTCACCGTCGTTCAGGCTGGCAGAGCCAATGCTTTCACCGGTCGCCGTCAGGAGCGGCTCGAACCCGTTCTCCATGAGGATTTCGAACAGCGACTTCGACGTAACGATCCTGCCATCCGGCCCGACCCTGAGGATAAGGTCATCCTCGATCCGCCCCCGGCTGCGCCGCGGGCTGGCGATCGGGTAGAACGCCGAATCGTCTGGCTGTCGGCTGACCGCCCTGCCGCCGACCCAATAGCCGCCCGCAGCGGCCGGTTCGAGCGTATGGTGGGTGCGTTCAGGCAGCGTCCACTCGACGGCGCCGCAGCGGGACATCTTCACCAGCCCCTGATACTCAAGATTGAAAAGCACGGACCCGTCTGGCTCGACAAACGCTCCGTGCAGATCGATGTTCCAGTTGGTCTTGGGAAAATTCGCGCGCCGCCTCTGCTCCGGCAGAAGATCGTGGACGCGGGCCGGCCAGTGCGCGACGACCGTCCCGTCCCGGCGGACAAGCCGCAATCCCGGATCCCCGTCGAAAAAGCCCGTCAACAGGACAAGGTCATCCGGCCCAGCCCTTGTGTTCACGGTCACGCCGGTGCCCGGTCGGCGCGCGGGCTGCAAAAAATGGACCGGTTCCGGGTCGAGGGACTGGGTCCAGGCCGCCGTCAGCACCGACGAGATATCGCGTGACAGATCGGCAGAAAGCTCTGAAATCGACTTGGGGGACCCTTTCGCAAAACCCAGAAGGAAGGCCAGAACGAGGAAGGCAACCAGCGCCATACCGGCGAGTAACCGGAAATAGTTCCTCTGGTAAAAGTCCAGGAGTTCGCGCATGCCGAGACATTCCCTCGCACGAACCCTTCCCCGCCAACAACTTAGCACGCCCCGTTCATTTGTTAAGGCGTTTTTCAGAGGCTCTGAGCGCAGCCGCTACTTCTGTAGGGTCCTGAGGTGATTGGCGAGAGCGACCAGATTGGCCGGCGTCGGCGTGGCGATGCCGTCGCCGGTATCGACCATGACCAGAGGGCCTTCCTGCAACACGGTGCCAAGCTCCGGCATGACGGAACTGCGGTCGCCGCGGCGGGTATAGCCGTCGATCGTGGACATCACCTCGGCCATCGGGAACTGTCCGCCGTTGCGCGTGGCGATGCCGGTCAGGTCCGCCGGCGCCTTGCCAAGCGCGGCAGCCGCCGGCCCGTCCCCTTTTCCGCTGGTCCCGTGGCAGGATACACAGAACTCGGCGTAAAGCGCCCGGCCGGAAACCTGCCGCTCAGGCGCGCAGGCAGCGATGACCGCCCCCACCGCCACGATCGCGAATGCCGTCCTGATCATCGTCCCTCCTGTCGGGTTATGCACCTGCTTCATCAAGGTTCTTGCTGGATCGAGGCAAGATAGTCCACCACCGCAAGGATCCGCGCCGAGGCAATGACGGGCGTGCCGTCGCGCGCATCCGCCACCGCCGCATCACCCGCGAAGGTAGCACCGAAAACCGGCATGGCTCCGCCATGGCCCCGCAATCCCGTGCGTCCATCGACGATATGGACGACGCGTAGCCACGGAAACGTTCCGTCATTGCGGGCGCTGATCGCGGTGAGGTCCGGCACATCGACCGACAGAACCTGCGTCATCGGCCCGTCGCCCTTCGCTTCCGCACCATGGCAGGTCGCACAGGCGCCCGCGAACGTGGCAGCGCCAAGCGCGAGGTCCTCCCCGGCGGCAGCGGGGCCGGCGGCGATAAGTGCTATCAGGGCAAGTCTGCGCATCGTGTGACTCCGGTTTGGTTTCCGGCATCCTGAACCTCGGCTGCCGCACACGCCTTGATCGGGATCATACCGTGCTGTCAGGACAGATGTCCCGCCTCCAGCCGCAGCACCCGGTCCATCCGTGCCGCGAGGTCGAGGTTGTGGGTCGCGATCAGCGCCGCAAGCCCCGTCTCGCGCACAATCTCCATCAGCGCGTCGAAAACCTGATCGGCCGTCGCCGGGTCGAGGTTGCCGGTCGGCTCGTCGGCGAGCAGAAGCTTCGGCTGGTTGGCAAGCGCCCGGCAGAAGGCCACGCGCTGCTGTTCACCGCCAGACAGTTCCGCCGGTCGGTGCGCGGCCCGGTGCCCCACGCCGACCCGGGCCAGAAGGTCGCGCGCCCGCGCATCCGCCCCGGCCCGCAGAACGCCGTTGGCAAGCTGCGGCAGGACGATATTCTCCTCGGCGGTGAACTCCGGCAGCAGGTGATGGAACTGGTAGATGAACCCGACGTCATTGCGTCGCGCCGCCGTCCGCGCGCGGTCGGAAAGGCCGGTCATGACCTTGCCGCCGATCGCAACGGTTCCGGCATCGGCGGTGTCGAGCAGCCCCGCGATGTGCAGAAGTGTCGACTTGCCCGCCCCCGACGGGGCCACCAGCGCCACGACCTCGCCCCGTGCCACGGTCAGGTCTAGGCCCGAAAGCACCCGGACCTCGCCCGGCGCTCCCTTCAGATAGGTCTTCTCGACGCCCTCAAGCGTCAGCACCGCCTCACTCATAGCGCAGCGCCTCCACCGGGTTCATCCGCGCCGCGCGCCGCGCGGGGAAGATCGTAACGATGAAGGAGAGCGTCAGCGCCAGCGCGACCGCGCGGAAGATGTCCCAGCCACGCAATTCCGCCGGCAGCCGGTAGATGCCCCTCACCGACGGGTCCCACGCCCCGCCACCTGACCAGTAGTTGATCGCCGACATGATGCTGTCGATGTTCAGCGCGAGAAGGCAGCCGAGGATCACGCCCGCGATGGTGCCGATCACGCCCGTGAAGGCGCCGCACAGGAAGAACACGCGCAGGATCGACCCTTCCGTCAGGCCCATCGTTCTCAGGATGCCGATATCGCGGCCCTTGTTCTTCACCAGCATGACAAGGCCCGAGGTAATGTTCAAAGCCGCGATCAGCACGATCAGCGCGAGGATGACGAACATCACGTCGTCCTCAATGGATAACGCATTGAGAAACGCGCCCGACGCATCCTTCCAGGTCCAGAGCAGCGTGCCCTCTCCGCCGGCCTCGTAAAGTGCGGGCGCATAGCTTTCCACCGCCTCGGGATCGGCGACGAATATCTCGATCTCGTCAGCGCCGCGTTCGCGGTTGAAGAAGGGCTCAGCCTCTTCATACGGCAGGTAGATGCGGGTGCGGTCGATATCCCAGCGTCCGGCGGAGAAGATGTAGACAACCTCATAGGCATTCACGCGCGGGCTGGTGCCAAAGGCGGTCTTCGTCCCGTTCGGCTGGATCAGCTTGACCCGGTCGCCCACCGCGATGCCAAGATCGCGGGCGATGCCGACGCCGATCGCCATTCCCTCCGCGAACCGCTCGATATCGCCAAGCGCGTCCTCCGACGCC
The DNA here is from genome assembly GCA_030429495.1 of Alphaproteobacteria bacterium. Lineage (GTDB taxonomy): Bacteria > Pseudomonadota > Alphaproteobacteria > Rhodobacterales > Rhodobacteraceae > Albidovulum. The sequence continues at coordinate 237,460 of JAUIFH010000004.1, forward strand.
GCGACCCGCGGGATCGCCTTCAGGTCGTCCAGCGTGATGCCATAGACCTCCGCCACGTTGGAGCGGTCGTTCGATGTCACCATCGCCTGCCCCCGGATGACCGGCGCGGCCCGCGTGACACCCGGAACCGCGCGGATCGCCGCGGCGACCTCGCCCGCATCGGGGATCGCACGCGACGAAACGCCCTCCTCATCCACCCAGGTCGCCCGGCTGACCGAGACATGGGCATTCGCGCCGAGGATCGTGTCAACGAACTCCGCCCGGAACCCGGCGCGCACTGCAAGTGTCGCCACCAGCGCCATCACGCCAAGGGCGACGCCGATCAGCGAAATCCAGGTCATGACGCTGACGCCGCCCTCGGCGCGACGTGCGCGCAGGTAGCGCCACGCGATCATGAATTCAAAGGCGGAAAAGGGCGCGGTGGCCAAGGGCTTCTCCTCGGTTCGGTCCGGGGAGACATGCGCCGAATGGCCGGCAGGGTCAAGGCGGGGCAACCCGCCCAGCCCCGGCCGTCTCACCGCAATGTGATAGCTATGTGGGACGCCGCCTGCGGAACGGCGCGAGCACCAGTGACAGAACCGCGCCGATCCCGAGCCAGCCGCCAAGGAACCCCGCCCCGGCGGTGGCCAGTCCGGCCGTCGTGACCGGCATCGCCGGCTGGAAATCCGTCCATGTCGCCTCAAGCAACTCACGGTCGGCAAACCGGTGCGGCAGCAGCACCCGCTCGAACGGGCCGGTCGCCCGCAGCAGCGTCAGGTCCGAGGTCAGGCTTTCCTGCCGGGCGAAGGCCCGCCGCATATCATCCTGCCGGTAGCCGAGAAACGCGGTCCCGCTCATCGAGGCCAGCGCCTCCTCCCGGCTCAACCCGGCCTTCGCGGCCGAAGCGTCGAATTCCGCGGTCACCTCGCTCAGCGCATCGACCTGCCCGGCCAGCCGCTGAAGGTATTGCTGCGAGAATTCGGGGAACTGCGAAAGGCCCGCGGCCCCGGCAACGCCGCCCGCAAGCGCCAGCATCCTCAGAACCATCCGTGTCCTCCTGCGCGCCCCCGTGCCAACTCTGCCCTACCGAGAGGCCGGCAGGCAAGCGCGGCGTGCCGTCCGCCGGAGGGTCTCAGAGGCCGGTGTAGATTTCCGCGACCCGCGCGACCGCGGCCTCGGGACTCATCTCCTCGCTCTCACCCGTGCGGCGCGACGTGAGTTCCACCTTGCCCGCAGCCAGCCCGCGCGGACCGACGGTGATGCGCCACGGCAGGCCAATCAGGTCCATCGTCGCGAACTTGGCCCCCGCGCGTTCGTCGCGGTCGTCGTAAAGCGGCTCCAGCCCGGCCTTCACCAGCGCGGCATAGATCTCGCCACAGGCCCCGTCGGTCGCGGCATCACCCTGCTTGAGGTTGACGATCCCGCAATGGAACGGCGTCACGCCCTCGGGCCAGATGATGCCCTTGTCGTCATGGCTCGCCTCGATGATCGCGCCGACCAGCCGCGACACTCCGATGCCGTGCGATCCCATATGGACCGGCACGCGTTCGCCCTTGTCGTTGACGACGGTCGCGCCCATCGGTTCGGAATACTTGGTGCCGAAGTAGAAGATCTGACCCACCTCAATCCCGCGGGCCACACGGCGGCGTTCCTCGGGGATCTGGTTGAAGACCGCCTCGTCATGCGTCTCATCCGTGCGGGCATAGCGCGAGGTGAACTCCTCCAAGACCGCGCGGCAGGCGGCGTGATCGTCATAGTCGATATCGCGGTTGCCGAATTTCAGATCGGTGATCTCGCTGTCATAGAAGACCTCGCTTTCACCGGTCGCGGCGAGGACGAGGAATTCATGCGTGTCGTCGCCGCCGATGGGGCCGCTGTCGGCCCGCATCGGGATCGCCTGAAGGCCCATGCGTTCATAGGTGCGCAGGTAGCTGACCAGGTGGCGGTTATATGCGTGAAGGGCGTCTTCCTTCGTCAGGTCGAAGTTGTAGCCGTCCTTCATGTAGAACTCGCGCCCCCGCATGACGCCGAAGCGCGGGCGGATCTCGTCCCGGAACTTCCACTGGATGTGGTAGAGCGTCAGCGGCAGATCCTTGTAGGACCCGACATGGGCGCGGAAGATATCGGTGATCATCTCCTCGTTCGTCGGCCCGTAGAGCATGTCGCGCTTGTGGCGGTCGGTGATGCGCAGCATCTCTTCGCCATAATCGTCGTAGCGCCCGCTCTCGCGCCAGAGGTCAGCGGGCTGGAGTGTCGGCATCAGCATCGGGATGTGACCCGCGCGGATCTGTTCCTCGTGCACGATCTGCTCGATCCGCTTGAGGACGCGGAACCCCATCGGCAGCCAGGAATAGATGCCGGCCGCCTGCTGCTTGATCATGCCCGCGCGCAACATGTAGCGGTGCGAGACGATCTGCGCCTCGGCGGGGTTTTCCTTGAGAACGGGCAGGAAATAGCGGGAAAGACGCATCTGGGTTCGATCCTTGAACAGCGGTTGCCCCCGGATATGCCAAAGCCCGGCGTCAGGCAAGCGGGGCGGGTCTGATCCAAAGGAGGCCCGTTCCGGGCCATCCCTTTTGCCTCGCGCCCCTAGAGGGGCGCTCAGGCGCCTCCGGCGGAAGTATTTTCACCAAGGTGAAGGGTGCGGTGCTTTCATCTTGCCCCAAATACCTTCGCGCCGAAGGCGGTCCGAGCGCGTCCCGGACCGGGGCGCGCGAGACATCGCGTGGCGCCCGGGAACCGGGCGCCTCCTCTTAACCATCAGCTTTCCAGCAACGCGCGGGCCGCGTCGCGCGCGGCATCGGTGACATTCTCGCCGGACAGCATCCGGGCAAGCTCGTCGACCCGCGCCGCAGGCGGCAGCGGCACCACGGTCGAGGTCGTCACATCCTCCGACACGCGTTTTTCCACCCGCCAGTGATGCGCACCGCGCGCGGCCACCTGCGGGCTGTGGGTGACGACGAGGATCTGGGCGTTTTCCGCGAGCCGCGCGAGGCGCCGTCCCACGGCGTCCGCCGTCGCGCCGCCGACACCCCGGTCGATCTCGTCGAAGATCATCGTCAGCGCCTCGCCACCCCGCGCCAGCACAACCTTGAGGGCAAGGAGAAAACGCGACAGCTCACCGCCCGAGGCGATGCGGTTCAGGGGGCCCGCCGGCGCGCCGGGATTGGTCGCGACGGTGAACTCGACCTGGTCCGCCCCCTCCGGCCCCGGCTCCGCCGCGCCGATCACGGTGGCGAAATGCGCCCGCTCCATCTTCAAGGGCGCGAGTTCGGCCGCGATGGCCGCGTCGAGCCGCCCGGCGGCCCTGCGCCGCAACCCGGCAAGCGCACCGGCGGCGGCCTCATAGGCGGCATCGGCCTCCGCCACCCCCTGCTTCAGCGCCCGGATGTTCTCTTCCCCGCCGTCGAGCGCGGCAAGCCGTCCACGCAATTCCTCGGCGAATGTACCAAGATCGTCCGGCAGGACGCCGTGCTTGCGCGCCAGCCCCCGGATCGCGAACAGGCGTTCTTCGACCGCCTCCATCTCGCGCGGATCGAAGGTCAGCCGATCGAGGCAGGTCTCCACCCCCTGCGCGGCCTCGCCGAGTTCGGTGATCGCCCGGCCAAGCGCCGCGATCGCCTCCTCAAGCGTGCCTTCGGCCTTGTCCGCCGCGCCTTCCAGCCAGCGCGCCGCATCGGCCATCAGGCCCTCGGCGCCGTCGGGACCCAGCGCCTGCGCCGCGCGGACGATATCCTCGCGAATGCGGACCGACGCCTGCATGATCCGCCGCCGCGCGTCCAGTTCCGCCTCCTCGCCCGGCTGCGGGTCGAGCTTGTCGAGCTCGCCCACCGCATGGCGCAGGAATTCCTCTTCCGACCGCATCGCCGCAAGTGCTGCCTCGGCCCCGGCAAGCGCCTTCCGCGCCGCCGAACGTGCCGCCCAAGCCGCGCGGACCGGCCCGGTATCGGCCCCGGCAAAGGCATCGAGCAACTGCCGGTGCCCGCGCGGGTTGAGAAGGCCGCGATCGTCATGCTGGCCGTGCAGTTCGACGAGCGTCTCGGACAGCGCCCGGAGCACTTCTCCCGAGGTCCGCCGGTCGTTCACCCAGGCGGTCTTGCGGCCGTCGGCAGAGTTTACCCGCCGCAGGACCAGTTCGTCCCCGGCCTCCAGCCCCGCCTCTTCCAGCACCGCCCGCGCCGCGTGCCCTTCCGGCAGATCGAAGACCGCAGTCACGTCGCCCTGATCCGCCCCCGAACGCACCAGTTCCGCCCGGCCGCGCCAGCCGAGGACAAAGCCGAGACAGTCGAGCAGGATCGACTTGCCCGCCCCGGTCTCTCCGGTCAGCACATTGAGCCCCGGCCTGAACTCCAGTTCCAGCCGGTCGATGATCAGCATGTCGCGGATTTCAAGCGACCGAAGCATGTCCGCCCCGTAGGGTGCGTGCTCGCACGCACCATCCGTTTGTCACAGCCACTCGCCCTTGATGACCTGGCGATAGACCTTCGCGAGCCAGCCATCGCCCTTAGCCTCGGGCTTCAGGCCGCGGCCGGTCAGCAGCGCATAGCTGTCCTCGTACCAGACTGTGGACTGGAAGTTGTGGCCAAGGATCGCGCCCGCCGTCTGCGCCTCGTCCGTCAGGCCGAGCGAGAGATAGGCCTCAACCAGCCGGTGCAGCGCCTCGGGCGTATGGGTTGTGGTCTGGAAGTTCTCCACCACGACGCGGAACCGGTTGATCGCCGCAGTATAGTGCTTGCGCTTGAGGTAGTAGCGCCCGATCTCCATCTCCTTCGCCGCAAGGTGGTCGAAGGCGAGGTCGAACTTCAGGATCGACGACTTGGCGTATTCGCTGTCGGGATATTCCTCGATCACCGCGCGAAGCGCCTGAAGCGCCTGGAAGGTCAGGCCCTGGTCGCGGCCGACCTCGTCGATCTGGTCGTAGTAGGACAGCGCCAGCAGGTATTTCGCATAGGCCGCGTCTTCTTCCGCCGGATAGGTGTCGATATAGCGCTGCGCCGTGGCGCGGCTGTTCTCGTAGTCGCGGTCCTTGTGATAGGCGAAGGCCTGCATGATCAGCGCGCGCTTGGCCCATTCGGAATAGGGATAGAGCCGCTCGACCTCGGCGAAATAGGTCACTGCCTCTTCGCCGCGCCGGCGGTTTGCCAGCCGGTTCTCGCCGATCTTGTAGATGGTTTCGGCATCCAGCGTTTCGAGATCCGTCTCGTTCCCGCCGCCGCCGCAGGCAGCCAGAAATACGGTCAGCACGAGGCCGCCGACAAAACCTGCCGCTTTTCTGCCCCGAACCATCGCCCGCCTACCCCGTTCCTGCATCACTTTTTCCTGTTCCCCGCCCCTGTCGGGAAACCAGTATGCGCCTCGTCTAGCACAGAAAAATCCGGGGCGCAAAACGCCTTTCGCGCTTTGTGCCGCGTCAGGCGACGGCGGGAATATCGGCGCGGTTGATGCCGGAGCCGGGCAGCAACCGACGCGTCGCTTCGTCGCAATCGACGATACGGAACGCGGAAGGGTCGGCAAAGAGCGCCCGCAGCAGCTTGTTGGTCATCGCGTGCCCGGCCCGGTTGCCGACATAACGGCCAAGGATCGGCGCCCCGGCGAGCGCGAGATCGCCAAGCGCATCCAGCATCTTGTGGCGTACCGGTTCGTCCGCATGGCGCAGCCCGCCCGGGCTGACCACGCGCGCACCATCGAACACGACCGCGTTCTCGCCCGGAGCACCGCCAAGCGCGAGGCCACGCTCCAGCATCGCCTCGACATCGGCCTGACGGCAGAAGGTGCGGCTGTCGCTGAGTTCGCGCAGGAAGGTGCCGTTGGCCATCGGCAGCCGCTTGTGCTGGTGGCCGATCGCGGCGTCCGCGAAATCGATCTCGAAATCGATTTCCAGCGCGTCCGCCGGCTCCAGCCGGGCAACGGCGTCGCCATCGCGCACTTCGACCGGCTTGAGGATGCGGAAGCAGCGCAGCGGCGCGTCAAGGACACGCACACCGCGCGCCATGATGCCCGCGGCGAAGGGCGCGGAGGAACCGTCGAGGATAGGCACTTCCGGTCCGTCGATCTCGATCAGCGCGTTGTGGATGCCGCAGCCGGCCAGCGCCGCCATGACATGTTCGATCGTGGACACCGAAGTGCCCGCGGCGTTCGAGACGACGGTACAGAGTGTCGCGTTCGACACCGCCGACCAATGCGCCTGCACCATCGCGTCGCGCCCGATCACATCGGTGCGGCGGAACCAGATCCCGTATTCTGCCGAAGCGGGGTGAATCGTCATGCGGACGCGCAGCCCGCCGTGAAGGCCGACGCCTGCAAAAGTGATGGAGGATCTGATCGTCGTTTGCACGTTTTACCCCTTGCCGGACGGGTGCCGGCATTACGCAAGGCTGAGGTAATCGGGGTGCGGCCCAAGCTCAACTCACTCTTTGCAACGGAATGTAACAATTTTCCCAAATCTGGGCGAAGCCCTGCCAACCATCGAAGTGAGTCCCACAACTAACTGTAAAACAAAACAAAAAGGCCGGCTTGCGCCGGCCCTTTCATTGCAAAACGTGACTGGATATCAGTTCGCCTGACGCCGCAGGAAGGCCGGAATCTCGATCCGTTCCTGGTCCGGATCGGCCTCCGGCTCGTCGTCATACGCGACAGCAGGGGCCTGGGGCTGCTGGCGCATCGGCGGGGCCTGACGCTCGGCCTGCTCGGCCGGATGGCCGGTCATCCGGTTCAGGAGAGAGTTGATCCCGAAGCGCGGCCGCTCGGCCGAATGAGGGGTCGGATCGGCCCGCCGGGGTGCCGGCTGCTGTGCCGCGCGCTGGCCCTGACCCGGGGCGCGGTTGACGGCGGCCTGAAGCCGCGCCAACGCCTCGGGCGTCGGCGTTCCCGGCGCGCGCGGACGGGGCGCCACGAAGGAATGCGGGTCGTCCTCGACATGCAGGTTCTGCGCAGGCTGGCTCTGCTCGGGCCGGTAGGCGGGCGGCGGCAGATCGCCACCGGCGCTCTGCGCGTCGAACAGCGTGCGCTCGTCGGATGCGCGCGCCGTCGGCGCCGGTTCGCGGCGCGGCTCGGGCTGTGCCTCGACCGGCTGCGGCGCGACTTCGGCGCGGACCGGCTCACGCACCGGTTCGGGCTGCGGCTCCTCGACCTGGGTCGTAGGCTGAAGCGGCTCGGCCAGACGGCGGCGCGGCGTCGGCACTTCGACCAGCTCGGCAGCGGCGTCGATGCCGGTCGCAACAACCGAAACCCTCATCATGCCTTCCATGCTGTCGTCGAGCGTGGAGCCGACGATGATATTGGCGTCGGGGTCCACTTCCTCGCGGATGCGGTTCGCCGCCTCGTCCAGTTCGAAGAGCGTGAGGTCCGAGCCCCCGGTGATGTTGATAAGAACGCCCTTGGCGCCCCTGAGGCTGATTTCGTCCAGCAGCGGGTTGGCGATGGCCTTCTCGGCCGCCTGCACCGCGCGATCCTCGCCGGATGCCTCGCCCGTGCCCATCATCGCCTTGCCCATCTCGTCCATCACCGCGCGCACGTCGGCGAAGTCGAGGTTGATCAGGCCGGGACGGACCATGAGGTCGGTGACACCCTTCACGCCCTGGTAAAGGACGTCGTCGGCCATGGCGAAGGCTTCGGTGAAGGTGGTCTTTTCGTTGGCAAGGCGGAACAGGTTCTGGTTCGGGATGATGATCAGCGTATCGACGACCTTCTGAAGGGCCTCGATCCCGTCATCGGCCTGGCGCATGCGCTTGCCGCCCTCGAACTGGAACGGCTTGGTCACGACACCGACGGTCAGCACACCCAGTTCGCGCGCGGCCTGCGCGATGATCGGCGCGGCGCCGGTACCGGTGCCTCCGCCCATGCCGGCCGTAATGAAGCACATGTGAGCGCCCGCAAGGTGATCGACGATCTCCTCGATAGTCTCCTCGGCGGCTGCGGCGCCGACAGACGGGCGGGCGCCCGCGCCGAGGCCTTCGGTCACCCTCACACCCATCTGCACCCGGGCATTGGACCGGCTCTGGGCAAGCGCCTGGGCGTCGGTATTCGCGACGACGAATTCCACGCCTTGAAGCTCTTTCTCGATCATGTTGTTGACGGCGTTGCCGCCAGCCCCGCCAACCCCGAACACGGTGATCCGTGGCTTCAGGTCTTCGCGCTCACTCATCGTCAAGTTCAATGCCATTGGTTATCCGCCTGTCTGTCCCCGGCCCGAGCGGCCGCTTTTTCCGCAATTCGTGCGATTTTAGTCACAGAATGCCGCAAGGTCACGAAAAAAACGCCCAAGCACCACAAAATATTGGGGTTTCCTTACATGCGTTAAGCGGCATTTCGCCGACACCTCAAGATGATGCGATTACCAGTTGTCTTTAAACCATTTCATGGCTCTTCTGAGCGACCGCGCCGGATAACGTTCGGCCGGAATCTCGAAATCCCACCACTCGTCCTGCGGGTGCGCGGCGAAAAGGCAAAGACCGACGGTTGAGGCGAACGCCGCCCCTGTCGCCGCCTGCGGCAGCCCCTGAACCCTCAATGGCCGACCGAGTCGCACGTTCTGCCCGAGGATTCGCGCGGCCAGCATGTCGAGCCCGGGAATCTGGCTCGCGCCGCCCGTCAGCACGATCTGCTGAGAGGGAAGCTGGTCGAATCCGGCGGCGTCCAGAAGCGCCCGGATCTCCTCCAGGATCTCCTCGACACGCGGCCGCATGATGCCGATCAGTTCGGTGCGGCTCACCTGCCGGCGATCCTTCTCCCAGTCGCCGCAGTCGGAGCCGATCTCGATCATCTCGCGGTCGTCCATGCCGGTCGCGTGAACGCCGCCATGGATCGTCTTGATCCGCTCGGCCGTCGTAAGCGGCACCTGAAGTCCCTTCGAGATGTCCGAGGTAACGTGATCGCCACCCAGCCGCACCGAGTCCGCAAAGATCATGTGTTTCTTGATGAAGATCGAAAGGCCGGTCGCACCGCCCCCCATGTCGATGCAGGCCGCGCCCAGTTCCTGCTCGTCCTCGACAAGGCTCGACAGCCCCGACACGTACGAAGACGAAGCCAGCCCCGCGATCTCCAGATCGCAGCGCTTGATGCAATGGAGAAGGTTCTGCACCGCCGTCGTGTCGATCGTCAGCAGATGCATGTCGGCGGCCAGCTTGTTGCCGACATGCCCGCGCGGATCGCCAAGACCGGACCGGTGGTCGATCGCGAAATTCACCGGATGGGCGTGCAGCACCTCGCGCCCCACACCGAAATCCGGCACATCACAGGCGGCAAGCACACGGGCCACGTCCTGCTCGCTCACCTGACCGTCGTGCAACTCGATCTCGCCCGCCAGACCGTAGCTGCGCGGCCGCGCGCCGGAGAAGCAGGCGATGACGTGATCCACGCGGGTCTGCGCCATCTTTTGCGCCGCCTGCACGGCCGTACGGATCGCGCGCTCGGTCTCGGCCATCGCGTCGACCTCGCCGAAGCGCACCCCGCGCGACCGCGTCGTCGCCGCGCCGATTACCCGGAACTGCGATTGCCCGGCGAGTGAGCCGAGCCCGTCCTCGCGGATATCCTCCGTTCCATCGAACTGCAGGACAAGGCAGGCGATCTTCGACGAGCCGACATCGAGCACGGCAACGACGCCGCGCTGCATCGCTGCGCGGCGCATGTTCCGCATCGCCCGCTGGGACTGATAGAGATCGGTCATTGCCCTGTCACCTCGGTGTTCATGATCGTCAGTTTCTCCCCCTCGCCCGCCGCGAGCCGGATCGTCGGCCGGCGGTCGTCACGCATGTCGACAACGACCACGTCCCGCCCCAGAAGATCCTCGGCCTGATCCAGCGCAATCACCCGCTGAACGGCGGTAACCGGATCGGTCTCGGGCAGCAGGATGCGCTGATCGCGGTCAAGCACGATGTCCCAGCGCCGCTCGCCCATCCGCACAAGGCCGCGGATCCGGTCGCCGACCGGGCCGGCGGCGGCAAGGATCGCCATCGCCTCGCCGACCAGCGCGTCCGCGCCCTCGCCCGCAATCACCGGAAGGTCCGGCCGCGCGGTCCGGTCGAGAAGCGTCGCAACCCGGTGGCCGCCCGCATCCAGCATCTCGAGGCCGGCCGCCTGCCGCCACAGGATCACCGGCTCGCGCTCCGTCACCGTCACCTGAAGAACGCCGCCTTTCCGGATATGCAGCTCCGCCCCCGCCACCGCGTCGATCTGCGCGATCGCCGCACGCAACGCGCCAAGGTCGATATGGAAGGACGAGGCCGGCAGCGTCACCGGAAGCATCCCGCGGATCGCCTTTGCGACCGGCTCCGACGCGCCGTCGATCGCCATCAGCCGCACCATGAACTCGGGTCGCTCCTCGACCGAACGGCGCAGGTCGGCCAGCGATTGCTGAAGGCTGGCGCGACGCTCGTCATCGGCGAGGTATCCGCCCGCGACCGAGGCGGCAAGAACGAAGGGCACGCCCACACGCAGCGCGACCCGGAACATCGGCGTCAGCCACAGCCGCTCGATCCGGAACGCCAGCCGTGACGGCGCGGGATCGCGGCGCGGCGCCGGATCGGAATAGCGCCTGTCGGCTCCACCTAGCGACCGCATGAGGCATCCTCCACGATCCAGGCGCAAAGATCGGCGAACGACATCCCCTCCGCCGCCGCCTGTTCGGGGCTGAGCGAGGTCGGCGTCATTCCGGGCTGGGTATTGATCTCGAGAATGAACAGACCAGCCAGCCCGCGCGTATCATCCCAGCGGAAATCGCAGCGCGACAGCCCGCGGCACCCGATCGCGTTGTGCGCGCGCAGCGCATAGTCGCGCGCAGCCTCGGCGATCGCCTCGGGGATCGCGGCCGGGCAGGTATGGGTGGACCCGCCGGGCGCGTATTTCGCATGGTAGTCGTACCAGCCATCGGCATGGATTTCGGTCACGCACATGGCCCGGTCGCCAAGGACCGACACCGTCAGTTCCCGCCCCGGCACGTACTCCTCGACCATCACGCTGTCGGGCATCTCGTCGCCCAGACGCGGCGGCGTATTCGCGTCCTTCGAAACGATGTAGACCCCGACCGACGATCCTTCCGCATTCGGCTTGGCGACGTAAGGGGGCGCCATCACATGCCGCGCCATCACCTCCGCCTTCGGCGCGATCAGGCTCTCGACAACCGGAATGCCGACCGCGCGAAAGACCTCCTTGGAGCGGGTCTTGTCGATGGCAAGCGCCGAGGCCAGCACTCCGGAATGGGTATAGGGGATGCGCAGCCATTCCAGCACGCCCTGAACGCAGCCATCCTCGCCCCAGCGGCCATGCAGCGCGTTGAAACAGGCATCCGGATCGATCTCGGCAAGGCGCGCCGGCACGTCGCGGCCAGCATCGACCTCGACCACCTGATATCCTGCCTCCCGCAGCGCGGCAGCGCATTCGCGCCCAGTGACCAGCGACACCTCCCGCTCTGCGGAGAGGCCGCCCATCAGTACCGCCACCTTGGAGGCTCGCCTGCTCGACTTGCCCGCCAATCTTGCCTCATTCCGGTCCTTTTGCGGACCGCTGTCTTGTTTTGTCTACGCGTCTGCCTCGGGCGCTTTTTCGCCCACGCGCATGATTTCCCACTCTAGCGTCAAACCGCTGATTTGGAAAACCCTTTTTCTGACGTCTTCGCCCAGTTCTTCAAGGTCGGCGGCCGTCGCGCCGCCTGCATTGATGAGGAAGTTGGGATGCTTCTCGCTCATCTGCGCCCCGCCCCGCCGTGCGCCCCGCAACCCGGCCCCGTCGATCAGTTTCCAGGCCTTCAGGTCGTGCACGTCATCGGCCCGCCCGGTAGAGGAAAACCCGGCAGGATTGCGGAAGGTGGAGCCCGCCGAGCGGTCCTTGACCGGCTGCGATGCATCGCGTTTCGCGATCTGCTCCGCCATCTTCGCCTCCAGCGCCGCAGGATCGCCTACGGGGGCCTCGAACACCGCCTCGGTCACGACCGCGCCTGCGGGAAGCGCCGAGGAGCGGTAGGCAAAGCCCATCTCGTCGGGTCCGAAAACCCGGACGGAGCCGTCGCGCATCACCACCGTCGCCTCGACGAAATGATCGGCGGTGTAGGAACCGTAGCACCCCGCATTCATCCGCACCGCGCCGCCGACGGCGCCGGGGATGGTGCGCAGGAAGGAAAGGTCAAGCCCCGCCTCCGCCGCCTTCCGCGCGACATGGGCATCAAGCGCCGCCGCCCCCGCACGGACCCGCCGCCCTTCGACCGATATCGCGTTGAACCCGCGCCCGAGCCGGATCACCACGCCCCGAATACCGCCGTCCCGCACGATGAGGTTTGACCCCACGCCCATCGGAAAGACCGGCACATCCGCCGGCAGCGCCGCGAGGAAGGCCGCGAGGTCATCGCGGTCGGCGGGCTGGAACAGCCACTCCGCCGGCCCGCCCACGCGAAGCCAGGTCAGATCGGCAAGCGGCCGGTCCGGGGTCAGCGTTCCCCGGGAGGAAGGAAGGGTCATGGCCATGACGTGACGGTTAGTGCGGGGGCAGCACAAACGCAAGCATCCCCGGAAGGCGGGCGAAAGGTCGCCGTCGGACGGCCTCACGGGGACTGGAAGACGAAAGCGATGACCCTCGCGCTCCTGCCACGCCCCTGGCACGCATGGCGTGCGCCCGTAGCTACGGGAAAACTACATCCGACCTACGGGGAACCTACGCGAAAAACCACGCCCGAACGCACTCAGCGCACCCCGCGACGGCGCGCCCAGCGCCACAGGTGGATGAGCGGCCAGCGCAGGATCGAGGCGCCCGCCGCCAGTACCACAAGCCCCACCCAGGGACCGTTCTGATAGGTGACGTAGCCGAGGATCGGAATGCCGATCGCGATCAGAAGATAGGCCGCCCGCCAGTGCTTGTCGCGGGACGGTAGCATCGCCGTGACCGTCGCGGTGATGGCCCAGAGGCAGGCGGCAAGGAGCGATTCATTCATGGCGTGCCCTCCCCGTATCGGCAGATCCGAGAAGCCGTTTCGCGAAATATCTCAGTGGCTTGCGGAACATCGAGACAAAGCCCACAAGCGCGGCAAGGCCGATCCAGGGGCTGACACTCAGCGACAGCCATACGATCAGCGCTACGGCCGACAGCGCGAGGAAGAAGCCAAAGACGAATTGCAGCCGCATCGGCAAAAGCGCGACGGCCGCCGCCGCGAGGACCCACAGACAGGCAAGGATCAGCGGCGTGCTCATCCGGTCAGCCCTTCCCCCCGAACAGCGCCGGCAGCGCATTGGCCCAGGCCGAAATCGTGCCCGCGCCAAGGCATACCACCATGTCCCCCGGCCGCGCCTGCTCCCTCACCAGCCGCTCCAGATCGGCCTCGTCAAGCAAGGCCCTGGCATGACGATGGCCATGCGCGATCAGCCCCGCGACAAGGTCGTCGCGGGACGCGCCGGGGATCGCGTCTTCGCCGGCGGAATAGACATCGGCGATGGCGACGACGTCGGCCTCGTTGAAGCAGGTGCAGAAATCCTCGAAGAGGCTGCGAAGCCGCGTATAGCGGTGCGGCTGATGGACGGCGATGACGCGGCCCTTCGTGGCCTGCCGTGCCGCTTTCAGGACGGCCGCAATCTCTACCGGGTGGTGGCCGTAATCGTCGATGATCGTGACCCCGCCAAGAACCTCGCCCACACGCGTGAAACGGCGGTTGACGCCACCGAAACCGGCGAGGGCCGCGCGGATCTCGTCCTTCTTCATGCCGAGGTGGCGGGCGACGGCGACCGCGGCGAGCGCGTTGGAGACGTTGTGGTCCCCCGGCATCGGCAGGGTGCAGCCCTCGATCATCCCCTCCTCGCCCTGAAGCGCCACGTCGAAATGCGCGACGCCGTTTTCGTAGTGCAGGTTCATGGCCCGCACGTCGGCCTGGGTGTTGAAGCCGAAGGTGATGATCCGCCGGTCCGTGACGCGGCCGACAAGGGTCTGCACCTCCGGGTGATCGGTGCAGCACACGGCCGCGCCGTAGAACGGGATGTTCGAGACGAAATCGTAGAATCCCTGACGGAGCCGGTCGAAATCGCCCCAGTGCTCCATATGCTCGGGGTCGATATTCGTTACGATGGCGATGGTCGCGGGGAGGCGGTTGAAGCTGCCGTCGCTTTCATCCGCCTCGACCACCATCCATTCCCCGGCCCCAGCACGCGCGTTGGAGCCGTAGGCGTGGATGATGCCGCCGTTGATGACCGTCGGATCGAAGCCGCCCTTGTCGAGCAGCGTCGCCACCATGGTCGTAGTCGTGGTCTTGCCATGCGTGCCCGCGACCGCGACGTTGGAGCGGAGCCGCATCAGTTCCGCCAGCATTTCGGCCCGGCGGACGACGGGAAGGCCGCGCTTGCGCGCCTCCTCAAGCTCCGGGTTGCCCTTCTTGATCGCGGAGGAGATGACGACGACGGCAGCCTCGCCGATATTCTCTGCCTTCTGCCCCTCGAAGAACGTGGCGCCCAGTTTCACCAGCCGGTCGGTGATCTTCGACGCCTTCGCATCCGAACCCTGCACCTGATAGCCGAGCGTCATCAGCACCTCGGCGATGCCGGACATGCCGATGCCGCCGATACCGACGAAATGGATGGGCCCGAGTTCGCCGGGCAGTTTGGTGGCGGCGTTCATGTCGTCTCTTTCACAGTCAGGGCCTCGACCATCTGCACGAGGCGGTCGGCGGCGTCGGGGATGCCGTAGGCAAGGGCCGCATGGGCCATGCGCTGCGCGGCTTCGGGATTTTCCAGAACCGTGGCGACATGCCCCGCGAGCGTGGCGGCGTCAAGCCGGGATTCCGGAATGAGGATCGCGCCTTCGGCCTCGACCAACCCGCGGGCATTGGCGCTCTGATGATCGCCCGCGGCGGCGGCGAAGGGCACAAGGATCGCCGGGCGGCCGATCACCGAGATATCGGCGACCGAAGAGGCGCCGGAACGGGAGATCACGAGCTGCGCCTCGGAAAACCGGCTCGGTACATCGTCGAAGAAAGGCATCACCTCGGCCCGGATTCCTGCCGCCGCATAGGCGGCGACCACGCGGTCAAGGTCCTCGGGCCGGGCCTGATGGGCGACACGGACCCTGTCGCGCAACCCGTCAGGCAAGGCCGCGAAGGCGGCCGGCACTACATCCGACAGGATGCGCGCACCCTGGCTGCCGCCAATCACGACAACGCTCATCGGGTAGTCACCGGGCGGGATATAGGGCGCGCCGGCGCGGTCCAGCACGGCGGCCCGGACCGGGTTGCCGGTATGATGCCCCTCGACGCCTTCGGGCAGCGCGGTCGGCCATGTGCCGCAGGCGATCCAGCGGACACGGCGGGCGAACAGGCCGTTTACCCGACCAAGCACGCCGTTCTGTTCGTGGATCATGCGCGGGATCTTCAGCACCACCGCTGCCGCGAGGGCCGGGATCGACGGATAGCCGCCGAAGCCGATGACCACGTCGGGGCGGTCGCGCAGCATCCCGATGACCGCGCCTGCCGCACCGCCCGCAATCCGGAACGGCACGGCGAGTTTCGCCAGCACCCCGCCCCGCGCGAAGGTGGCGGAGGCCACATGCTCGATCGTCACCGTTTTCGGAAAGCCGCCGGCATAGCGCGCGCCGCGCGCGTCGGTCGAAAGCTTGACGCGCCAGCCCTTCGCCAGCACCGCCTCGGCAAGCGCCTGCGCCGGAAACATATGCCCGCCGGTTCCCCCGGCGGCGATCAGAAGAAGCGGCGCGGCCATCACCGGCCCCGCTTGATCAGGTAGTCGCCGATCCGGCCCTGCGGCCTTGCGCGGGTGAAGGCCAGAAGCATGCCAAGCGCGATCCCCGACGCGATGACCGAGGACCCGCCATAGCTCACGAACGGCAGCGTCATGCCCTTGGCGGGCAGAAGCCGCACCGCGACGCCCATATTGATCAGGGCCTGTACCCCAAACGCGCAGGCAAGGCCCGTTCCGGCGAGGCGGATGAACGGATCGCGTTCGCGCATCAGCCGGAAAAGCGACCGCGCCGTGATTGCGCCGTATAGCGCAATGATGACGAGCACCAGGATCAGCCCGTATTCCTCGGCCGCGACCGCGATGATGAAATCGGTATGGGCATCGGGCAGCGACCACTTGACGGTGCCCTCTCCTACGCCGACGCCGAAGAAACCGCCCTCCTGAATGGCGTTCGTCGCGTAGCCGATCTGCGTTCTCGGGTCGATGTCGGCCGAGAGGAACCCGTCGATCCGGCGCGCGAAATGTTCGGACGCGTCATAGGCGAAGATGCCACCCGCGACGACCAGCCCGCCGATCACCGTCAGCAGCATGAAAGGCGCGCCGCCCACGAAGTACATCACGCCCCAGGCGAACAGGATGAGACATGCCTGCCCGAAATCGGGCTGAAGGGCGAGCATCAGGACAATGACGAGCGTCAGGCCGAACGAGTACAGCCGCCCCGGAGGTCCGCCCAGATCCTGCGCCGCGGCCATCAGCCATGCGGATATGATGACGAAGCCGGGCTTGAGGAATTCCGAGGGCTGGAAGCTGCCGAAGCCCAGCGAATACCAGCGCGTCGCACCCTTGCCGAAGTCCGTCCCGAAGACGGGCAGGAAGATCAGCGCGACGAAGGCGCAGGCGAAACCGATGACACCGAGCCGGCGCACGACATCCGGCGACATCATCGACGTCACCAGCATCGCAAGGATCGCCATGCCACCAAAAACCGCCTGTCGCGTAACGTAGTAGAAGGGGTCGAGCCCGTTCTTCTCTGCCAACGGGACCGAGGCGGCGAGGCCCAGAAGCAGGCCGATACCGAAAAGCACGAGAACGCCGCTCAACGACCATTTGTCGATCGTCCGCCACCAACGCGGAAGAACCGGCTCGCCCGCCCGGACGGGCATGCTGCCATAGACCATCTCAGTCATGGGATACCGCCTACACTGCCTCTGCTTCGCCCGTTTGCCGGGTCTGAGGCGGAGTGTAGCGAAGAACGCGCAGCGGCGCTAGCGAAAGAAGCCCCGCCAGAGGAAAAGCGTGGCGGAAATTCAGGTTAGCCGGAGCGCGCCAACGCCGCCTCTCGCCGCGCAAGGCTGCTTGGGGGCCAGTGATCGCTCCGGCGGTAGAATTCGGGAACCGCTGGAACGCCATCGGGCAGGACGTACCAGGGGAGCTTCGTCGAGGTGAAGATATGGATATCGGGCGGACAGGCGGCGGGATCGTCAAGCGTTCCGGCCCGGACGAAGGCAAAAACCCGGCCGGCGCCGGAATAATGCGACCAAAGCGCGATCTGGCAGTGCGGGCAACGGATCGTGATCTGGCCGGCACCGGAGTCGGAAGGCAGCGTCACCTCAACCGGCGCGCCTTCAAGGATCTCGACGCAATCGCTCTCGATCATCGCGTTTATAGCATGCGGCCCGCCGGTTTCGCGCTGGCACCACGTGCAGTGGCAGGCGTGAACGAAAAGTGGTGTGTCGGTAAGGCGATAGCGGACCGCTCCGCAGGTGCAGCGCCCTTTCATGATGCGATCTCCTCTCTTCCTCCGGTGCGACGAGCAAACATTCGTAGAGAAATCGTATCCCTGCCACCGCAGCCTAGGCGCCGATCACCGCCCGAACCCGCGCCGTGAAATCCTCGCCGCGTTTCTCGAAGTTCGGATACTGGTCGAACGAGGCCGCCGCCGGGGCGAGGAGAACCGTCTCACCTGCCGTGGCCTCCTCGGCCGCGCGGGCGACTGCGCGTTCCATCGTCTCGCAAATTTCATGCGGCGTATCGCCGAGTTCCAGCGCGAAGTCGCGGGCCGAATGGCCGATCAGATAGGCCTTCACGACCGAACCCAGATAAGGCTTCAGCGCTGCGATGCCGCCTTCCTTGCCCAACCCTCCGGCGATCCAGCGGATATGCGGAAAGGCCTGCAATGCCTTGCCGGCGCTATCCACATTCGTGGCCTTTGAATCGTTGACGAACCGCACGCCATCGCGCTCTCCGACAAGCTGGCTGCGATGGGGCAGGCCCTCGAAGGAATGGAAGGCCTGCTCGATCACCTTCGGCGCAAGGCCGAGCGTGCGCACGGCGGCATAGGCAGCGCAGGCATTCTGGTGGTTATGGGCGCCGGGAAGCCCCTTCACCTCGCGCAGGTCGATTGAGGCCACCTGCCGTCCCTTGCGCCATTCGGACAGGAACCCCTTGCGCGCGAAGACGGACCATCCCGGCCCGTCGATCTTGGTCCCCGACGAGATCCGGATCACCCGGTCATCGCCCGGCCCCTGCGAAAGCTGGCCGGCGAGGAACCGCCCCTCGTCTTCGTCCACGCCGACGACGGCCCGGTCCGGCCCGCCTTCCGCGAACAGCCGGCGCTTGGCGGCGAAATAGCCGCCATGACCGCCGTGCCGGTCGAGGTGATCGGGCGAAAGATTGGTGAAGACCGCGACATCCGGCGTCAGCGCCCGCGCCAGTTCAGTCTGGTAGGAGCTGAGTTCCAGAACCACGACCTCACCCTCTTCAGCCGGGTCGAGATCGAGCACCCCGCGTCCGATATTGCCTGCCATCTGCGTGGGCTTTCCCGCGACGTTCAGGATGTGATGGATAAGCGCCGTCGTCGTCGACTTCCCGTTCGACCCGGTCACTGCGATCAGTTTCGGCGTCTGCTCCATCTCGTCCCAATCAGGCGTCGCCCAAGAGCGGAAGAAGAGGCCGATATCGTTGTCGACCGGCACGCCCGCCGCCATCGCACGCGCGATGAGCTTGTTCGGTTCCGGATACAGGTGCGGGATGCCGGGTGAGACAACAAGCGTCGCAACCTCGTCCCAGGCATTGGCGCGGGTCAGGTCGGTCAGCGTGAACCCCTCGGCCTCGGCCTTCGCGCGCGCCTCGGGGCTGTCGTCCCAAAGGCAGGGCTCCGCCCCGCCGGCGACAAGCGCCCGCGTGGTCGCAAGGCCGGAGCGGCCAAGCCCCAGAACAGCGACCTTCCTGCCGTCAAAGCCCCGCACCGGAATCATGCTACCGCCCCCGTCTGATCCGGCCCGGACAATGCCCGCTGCCCCGCCCGCTCGCAAGACCGGCCTTCCGGCCCGCACGGCCGGGCGGGTCTGTCCGGGTTTACCTTCTTGCCCGCCGGCACTAGGCTGGCATGACGTGAGAACCCGCGCCGGACGCGGCCTCGAAATTCACCCCGACATATCCGAAAGGACGCCATGACCCAGGTAAAGACGGGCGATACCGTGCGTATCCACTATCGCGGCACGTTGCAGGACGGCACCCAGTTCGACAGTTCCGAAGGCCGCGATCCCCTTCAGTTCCAGGTCGGATCCGGCCAGATCATTCCCGGCCTGGACAAGGCGCTGCCCGGAATGGCGGTGGGCGAGAAGAAGACGGTCGCGGTTGTCGCGGACGAAGCCTACGGCCAGCGCAATCCCGATGCGAGCCATGCGGTCCCGCGCGGCCAGATCCCCGACAACATCCCGCTGGAAGTCGGCACCGCACTTCAGATGCGCTCACCCGACGGCCGCGCCATCGCCGTGACCGTCGTGGAAGTGACGGATGAAACCGTGACCCTCGACGCCAACCACCCGCTTGCGGGAAAGGACCTGACTTTCGAGATCGAGCTGGTGGCAATCGGCTGAGCTACCAGGCAAGCGGGCGGCCGTCGCGGAAGAACCCGCCGGTCGGCCCGTCCTCGGGCAGGAGCGCGAGCCAGAGCGCAGTTTCGGCGCCCTTTTCGGGGCTGCGCGGGGCCGCCTGTCCCCCCATCCGTGTTGCCACCCAGCCCGGACACATCGCATTGACCTTCACGCCTTGCGGCAGGTCGCGCGGCAGCGCCTTCGTCAGCGCGTTGAGCGCGGCCTTGGCGACGCCATAGGCGCCGGGCCCTTCCAGCCCGGCATCGAAGCTGCCCCAGTCGGACGAGAGGTTGACGATCCGGCCCCAGCCCGTTTCCCGCCAATGCGGCAGGTTCAGCCGGATGAGATCGAGAGGTCCCGCAACCATCACCTGCATGGCCGTGTCGAAATCGCTTTCGGGCGAGAGGAGCGAGGCGTGGCCGAGGACGCCGGCATTGTTGACGAGGATGTCGAAGCCGCCCGCCTGCGTCATCGCGGCGAAATAGCTGTTGGGGTCCTTCAGATCGAGGCGCACCGAGGCGCAGCCGAGCGCGCGGGCGGCCTCCTCCCCGGCCGCCGAGTCGCGCGCACCGATCGTCACCCGGCAGCCCTTCGCAACCAGCCCCTCCGCAATGGCCCTGCCGATACCGCGATTGGCGCCGGTGACGAGGGCGGTGGGATGGAGCGGGCGGGTCATCGGCGGGTCCTTACTGGGGCGCGCGCCCCGGCCCCGCCGTCTCGGCAAGCCCTTTGGGCGTGAGCGCGTAGATACCGCGTTCGACCCGCTCGAACCAGCCGTAATGGTCGTCGCGGAGCATCCGTCCGGCCCGCGCCACCCCGGTCGCCGTGGCAACCTCGGCCGCCTTGGACGGACCTTCGGCGGCAAGGTGGGCAGCGCAAAGCAGCGCCTCCTGCCGGTAGGCGGTCATGCGCTTAGTCCCGGTCGTGCCACCGGTATTCGGATCGCCCACCCGCCGCTCGAACTCGCGCAGAAGCCGGCTGGCTTTCGCCGTGTTCCGGCGCGGCGCGTAGGGCCCGGGATCAAGATGCGCCTCCACCGCGCCGGGATCGCCCGGCTTCACGGCCAGAAGTCCGAGGCCGAGCCGGCGGCAGAGGCGGAGGATATCGCGGTAGCGCAGCTTCCAGCCGCGTTCAGGCGACACGGGCACGGCGAGATAGACATGGTCGAACATCGTCTGCCGCGCCACGCCCTGCATCACCAGCGCGAGCGAGAAGGTCAGCTTCAGTTCCACCACGACCGGCGGTTCCTCGCCCCTCCGGGCGAGCACGTCGCAATCGCCGATCTCCGCCTTCACCTCATAGCCCTGCGCCTCGAGATGCGCCTTGACGGGCGCGTAGAGGTCGGCTTCGCGCATCAGCGCACTTTCAGCGTCGCGAGCCCGATCAGCGCGAGGATCAACGAGATGATCCAGAAGCGGATGACGATCTGCGGCTCGGCCCAGCCCTTCTTCTCGAAATGGTGGTGGATCGGCGCCATGAGGAAGACGCGCTTGCCGGTGCGCTTGAAATAGGCGACCTGGATGATGACGCTCAGCGCCTCGACCACGAAGAGGCCGCCGACGATGGCCAGCACGATCTCGTGCTTCGTCACCACGGCGATGGCCCCCAAAGCGCCACCGAGGGCGAGCGATCCGGTATCGCCCATGAAGACGGCGGCCGGCGGCGCGTTGTACCACAGGAACCCGAGCCCCCCGCCGATCAGCGCGGCGGTGAAGATCAGGATCTCGCCCGTGCCGGGCACGTAGTGGACGCCCAGATACTCGGTGAAATTGAAGTTGCCTACGATATAGGCGATCACTCCCAGAGTGGCGGCGGCGATCATAACGGGCATCACGGCCAGCCCGTCAAGCCCGTCGGTCAGGTTCACCGCATTGGCAGCCCCCACGACCACGATCATCGCGAAGGGCACGAAGAACCATCCGAGATTGAACAGAGCGTTCTTGAAAAGCGGAAATGCGAGCTGGTTCGTCAGTTCGGCCGGATGGACATAGGCCGCCATCCCGCCCGCGAAAGCCGCGATCAGCAGACCAAGCAGCATCCGCATGCGTGAGGAGACGCCCTTGGTATTCTGCTTGGTCACCTTGGCATAGTCGTCCGCAAAACCGATCAGGCCGAAGGAATAGGTCACGAACAGGACGATCCAGATATAGGGATTGTCGAGCCGCGCCCAGAGCAGCGTCGAGACGAGAAGCGCCGAAAGGATCAGAAGCCCGCCCATTGTCGGCGTGCCGGCCTTGGCAAAGTGGCTTTGCGGGCCGTCGTCGCGGATCGGCTGGCCCTTCTTCTGCTTGCGGCGCAGGAAATTGATCAGCGGCTGGCCGAAGAGGAACCCGAAGACCAGCGCCGTGAAAAAGGCCGCGCCGGCGCGGAAGGTGATGTAGCGGAACAGGTTGAAGAGGTCGCCCCCTTCGGAAAGGCTCGACAGCCAATACAACATCTACTCGGTCCCCCGCGCTTCGCCGGCGCCCGGTTGCCCCAGTTTCCTGAGCGCGTCAACCACAAGGCTGACCCTGGACCCTTTCGACCCCTTGACCAGCACGATATCGCCTGCATCGGCAAGCTGATGCGCCCGCGCGGCAAGATCCTGCGCCGTAGCATGCCACTCGCCGCGCCGACGGTCAGGCAGCGTATCCCAAAGCGAACGCATCCGCGGCCCGACGCAATGGACAAGGTGAAGGCCCTTCATCGCCGGATGGTCGCCGATCGCGCGATGCAACTCGGCCTCTGACGGGCCAAGCTCCAGCATGTCGCCGAGAACGGCAATGCGCCGGCCTTCGGAATGCCTCCCGACGCCGTTGCGCGGCTCGGCGGCGCCGAGGACGTCGAGCGCCGCCGCCATCGAGGCCGGGTTGGCGTTGAAGGCATCGTCGATCAGATCAAAGGCAAGGTTTTCGTCAACGATGTCGAGATAGATCCGCTCTCGCTGACCGCGCCCGGAGGGCGTCTGCCATTGCCCGATATCGCAGGCTGCGACCGCCGGATCGGCCCCCACCGCCTCGGCCACTGCGAGAACGCCAAGGGCGTTCCGCGCGAAATGGGCGCCGGCGCTCTGGACCTTGAACAGGATCGGCGCGCCGTGGCTTTGGGCCCGGACCACCGTCGTGTCGAGCGCGAGCGCAGCGTCCGTCAGGCGATACTCGTCCGCCTCCTCCGCACCGAAACGGATAACGCGCTCCGCATACTTTGCGGCGGCATTCGCAAGGATCGGCGTGACCGGCAGGCCCGACGGGATAACCGCGATCCCGCCCGGTTCCAGCCCCTCGAAGATCGCCGCCTTCTCACGCGCAATGGCTTCGAGCGAGTCGAACGCCTCCAGATGCGCGGCCGCCACCGTGGTGATCATCGCGACATGTGGGCGCGTCAGACGCGCAAGCGGCGCGATCTCTCCGGGATGGTTCATGCCGATTTCCACGACGGCGAAATCGGCGTCGATCGGCAGCCGTGCCAGCGTGACCGGAACGCCCCAATGGTTATTGAAGCTCGCCTCGGCGGCATGAACCCGGCCCTGCCCCGCCAGAACTGCCCGCAGCATCTCTTTCGTCGATGTCTTCCCGACGGAACCGGTCACCGCGATGACGCGCGCCTGCGAACGCGCGCGGCCGGCTGAACCCAGCGCCGTCAGCGCCGCGAGCACGTCCGGCACGAGCACGAGCGGATCGGTTTCGGCGCAGCCATCGGGCACGCGCGAGACGAGCGCCGCACCGGCGCCCTTCTTCAGCGCGTCGGCGACGAAGTCGTGGCCGTCGCGCTGATCGGTCAGCGCCACGAACAGGTCGCCCGGCTGAAGCGATCGTGTATCGATGGATATCCCCGATGCCTCGAACACGCGCGTCGCGCGGCCGCCGGTCGCGGCCTCGACCTCGGCAGAGGTCCAGAGCACTGCCATCAGATCCGCCCTTCCAGCGCCGCGACCGCGACGGAGGCCTGTTCGGCATCGTCGAACGGATAGGTGTCGGTCCCGACAATCTGTCCCGTCTCATGCCCCTTGCCGGCAATCAGCAGCGCGTCGCCGGGTTGCAGCGCGTCGACGCCCCGCAGGATCGCCTCGGCACGGTCGGCGACCTCGGTCGCCTCGGGACAGCCCGCCATCACCTCGGCGCGAATGGCCACCGGGTCCTCGGTGCGCGGATTGTCGTCGGTGACGATAACGACATCGGCAAATTCGGCCGCTGCCTCGCCCATCAGCGGACGCTTCAGGCGGTCACGGTCGCCGCCGGCGCCAAAGACGACGACGATGCGCCCCATGACATGCGGGCGCAACGACTGGAGCGCCGAGGCCAGAGCACCCGGCTTGTGGGAATAGTCCACAAAGACGGTCGCACCGTTGTCACGCTTGGCGGCAAGCTCCATCCGACCGCGTACGGTTATGAGGCCGGGCAGAGTGCCGAACACCGCCTCGGGCTGATCTCCGGCGGCGATCACGAGGCCCGCGGCGGCAAGGGCATTCTCGGCCTGAAAGCCGCCGATCAGGGGCAGGCGCACCAGATGCGGCTTGCCTTCATGCGTGAACCTCAGATCCTGCCCGGTCGCGTCAAACCGCTGTGACGTAATGCAGAGGTCCGCCGCAGGGCTGCGCCCGATGGTGACAAGCCGCTGCCCGCGATTGCGCGCGATCTCCTGCATCTCGCGTCCGCGCGGATCGTCGATATTGATGACTGCGGTTCCGTCTTCCGGCAGGACGCGCGCGAAAAGCCCGGCTTTCGCGGCAAAATATTCATCGAAATCAGCGTGATAGTCGAGGTGATCCTGGCTGAAATTGGTGAAGGCCGCCGCGTCGAGCCGCACTCCCTCGAGCCGCCCCTGGTCAAGGCCGTGGGACGATGCTTCCATCGCCGCATGGGTGACGCCGGCATCGGCCATCTGGCGCAGCACGCGGTGCAGCGTGATCGGTTCGGGCGTGGTATGGGCGAGCGGCGCGGTGAAATCGCCCAGAACGCCCATCGTGCCGAGATTGGCCGAAACGCGACCCAACGCCTGCCAGATCTGGCGCGTGAACGTGGCGACAGACGTCTTGCCGGAGGTTCCCGTCACCGCGACCATGAGTTCGGGCTGCCGCTCGAACCAGAGCGCGGCGGTATAGGCCAGCGCCTGACGCGGGTCCTCGGCAACGATCAGGGCGGCGTCGGAAGCGGCAAGTTCGGCCCGAGCGATCTCGGCCCCCTCGCGATCGGTCAGAATCGCCGCCGCGCCCATGCGCAGCGCGTACTGGATGAACTCACCGCCATGCATCCGGCTGCCCGGCAGCGCGGCGAAGAGATGCCCTTGCTTGACCTGCCGGCTGTCGACCGACAGCCCCGTGATGCGCGCCTCGCGCCCGCCCTGGGCGGTCAGGCCCAGCTCGCCCAGCGATTTCGTCTCCGTCGCCATGAACCCGGCTCCCGCCACATGCCTGCCCTCAGTTGCGCACGAGTGTTACAGCAGCATCCGCAGCGGGTTCAACCTCCGGCCGGAGGCCAAGAAGCGGCGCCGCGCGACGGATGATTTCTGCGGCGACCGGAACGGCCGTCCAGCCCGCAGTCCGGCGCGGCTCCGTGCCGGAGGTCTCGACCGGCTCGTCGAGCGAGACGACGAGCACGTATTTCGGGTCGTGTGCCGGAAAGACCGACGCAAAGGTCGCGATCACCTTGTCCTTGTAATAGCCGCCGCCCGTCGGTTTCGGCTTGTCGGCCGTGCCGGTCTTGCCGCCGACGGCGTAGCCCGGAACCTCGCCAAAGCTGGCCGTGCCGCGTTGCACGACCTGCCGCAGGAGGCCGCGAACGACGGCAGACGTATTCTCCGACACGACGCGCGGTCCCGGCTCCACGCTTGCGCGTTTGAGGATCGTCGGCGTGACCCGCGTGCCGCCGTTCGCAAGCGACGCGTAGGCCGCCGCGAGGTGCAGCGGGCTTGCCGCAATGCCGTGCCCGTAGGAGACGGTAAGGGTCGTGATCTCGGGCCATTTCACGGGTTTGAGCGGCTTGCCTGTCGGCGCCTCGACCAGTTCGATCGACGTGGGGTCGAACATGCCGAGCTTTTGCAGGAATTCCTGCTGGCGCACGCCGCCGATCATCTGAGCGATATGGGCCGTACCGATGTTGGAAGATTTGACGATGACGTCCGCGACGGAAAGCTGCGGCCCGTAGTTGTGGAAATCACGGATCTTGAACCGCCCCCAGACCATCGGCCCCTTGGTTTCGACCATCGTTTGCGCGTTCACCAGGCCAAGTTCCATTGCCTGCGCCACAGCAAATATCTTGAAGGTGGAGCCAAGCTCGTAGACGCCCTGAACCGCACGGTTGAAAAGCGGGCTGTCGGACGGGTCACCCTTGAGAAGCGGTGCGGGCCGGGTATTCGGATCGAAATCCGGAAGCGAGGCCATTGCCACGACCTCACCGGTCCGCGCATCCATCAGGATCGCTGCGGCGCCCTTCGCGTTCATGAGCTTCATGCCGCCGTAAAGGACATCCTCCACCGCCGACTGGATCGTCAGGTCGAGCGAAAGTTGCAGCGGCGCGCCGCCATTCGCGGGATCTCGCAGCCAGTTGTCGAATGTCTTCTCGACCCCGGCCGTTCCGACCACCTCGGCCGAATGCACGCCTTCTCGGCCGAATCCGGCGCCGCCAAGAATATGGGCCGCAATTGCGCCGTTCGGGTAAAGGCGCATCTCGCGCGGGCCGAACAGCAACCCGGGATCGCCGATCTCATGCACCAGCTGCATCTGTTCGGGCGAGATTTTCTTCTTTACCCACAGAAACTTGCGCGGCCCCGAGAAGTCCTTCTTGAGCCGTTCGGCATCAAGGTCGGGGAAGATGGCGGCCAGTTCCGCAGCCGCGCGCGCCGGGTCGACCATCAGCTGCGGCTGCGCGTAAAGCGAGTGGGTAACTAGGTTCGTCGCAAGGATGCGCCCGTGACGATCGGTGATGTCGGCACGCTGCGCGATGATCGATGCGCCCGTCGCGGCGCTCTGCGGCTCTGCCGGTTCGGTCGCGGCGAGAACGCCCATGCGGAACCCGACGGTGACAAAGGCGGCAAGGAAGGCCATGCCGAGGATCAGCAGCCGGCTTTCGGCGCGCAGGCGGGCACGGTCGCGCATCGCCTCGTGGCGCAGGCGGACATTCTCGCGCTCGATCGCGTCGGGGTTTTCGCCCTTCTCACGGGCCGACAGGATGCGCGCCAGCGGGCGAAGCGGAATCCGGGTCATTCTGTGGCCTCCCCAAGCGCAATCGTATCGACGGGTTCAGTGATCGGCGGCAGCGCGACGGCCGGGTAGTGAACCTCGGAGACGCCACCGAACTGATCCGGACCAAGAGGTAGCAGGCCAAGCCGTTCAAAGTTGATGTCCGCAAGCTCCCGCAGCCGGTCGGGCCGGTTGAGATAGGCCCATTCCGCCCTGAGAACGCTCAGGCTTTCGCGCAGCTGTCCGATTTCACCCTGAAGCGCGCGAACCTCGGCAAGCTCCGCCTGCGTGCGATAATTCTCGCGATAGGCCCAGAAAGCCAGCGCCATGACGGCAAGGGCGGTGAGAACGTAGAACAGGTTGCGCATCATCTGCGTCCCTCCAGCGCGGGCTTCGGCAGGCCGAGTGCCGCGCGATCGGCCACACCGGCGGGACTGTCGGTGCGGATGCCGACGCGCAGCTTGGCCGACCGCGCACGCGGATTCTCGGCAAGTTCGTCGTCATCCGGACCCGTCGCCCGGCGGGTCTTGAGCGTGAATGCGGGCCGGATCTGTTCGCGGGCGGGCGCGTAGCGGCTGCCCTGCCCTTCGGCCCCGGAACGAAGCTGGAAGAAGCGCTTGACGATCCGGTCCTCCAGCGAATGGAAGGTCACGACCGCCAGTTGCCCGCCGGGTTTCAATGCGCGCTCAGCCGCCTCCAACCCTTCCGCAAGTTGGCCGAATTCATCGTTCACGGCGATCCGGATCGCCTGGAAGCTGCGGGTGGCCGGATGGCTCTGACCCGGTTTGGCGCGCGGCAGGCAGCGTTCGACAACCTGGGCGAGTTGCAGTGTCGTCGCAAACGGCCGTGCCGCGACGATGGCGCGGGCGATCCGGCGCGACGCGCGCTCCTCTCCGTAGTGGAACAGGATATCGGCAATTTCGCCTTCGCCCGCCTCGTTCACGAGGTCGGCGGCGGTCGGACCATCCGCGCCCATCCGCATGTCGAGCGGCCCGTCCTTCTGGAACGAAAAGCCCCTCTCAGCCTGATCGAGCTGCATGGAGGAGACGCCGAGATCGAGGACGA
The DNA here is from genome assembly GCA_030429495.1 of Alphaproteobacteria bacterium. Taxonomy (GTDB): domain Bacteria; phylum Pseudomonadota; class Alphaproteobacteria; order Rhodobacterales; family Rhodobacteraceae; genus Albidovulum. The sequence goes on from JAUIFH010000004.1 coordinate 265,194, forward strand.
CACCGTCGACCGGCTCTCCCGCCAGCGCGTCGAGGTCGGAAAACGTCCCTTCGACAAGCCGCAACCGGTCGCCGCAGGCGTCCGCCCAGTCTTCGGCCATGCGAAAGACGCTCGGGTCGCGATCAATGCCGATGACACGCTCCGCCCCTGCGTCGAGCAAACCCCGCGCATATCCGCCGGCGCCGAACGTGCCATCGACCCAAGTCCCGGAGACAGGCGCGACCGCTTCAAGAAGCGGCCGCAACAGAACCGGAATGTGAGGGGCAGAGGGGCTTATGCGGGCTGCGGCAGCGGCCATCGTCATCCCCTCGGCAGGGGTGGCAGGAGACTTCTGGGGTCGAAATCCTCGGGATACTGGTCCGACAGGCGCTGGCTGCGGCGGGCCGCTTTCGCCTCGTAGGTCTCGGGGTTCCAGATGCGGAAATAATCGCCGGCCGAGATGAAGAATGCCTCGCTCTTCAGCCCGACCTTGTCGCGAAGCTTCTGCGGGATCGTCAGCCGCCCATCATCGTCAATCTGCGCTTCGATTGACTGGCCGTACATGCGCTCTTCGTTGATCAGACGCTCTGAGGAGCCACGCTGCATGATCGCAATCTGCTCGTCGATCTCGTGCACGGCCTCCATCGAATAGACTTCGAGCCAGTCCTGGCTCTCGGGTCCATAAACGATGACGATGTTGGGGCGAAGACCGTCTTTCCAGTCGGGGTCGGATGCCTCGATCACGCGGCGGAAAGGCGCGGGGATGGAAACGCGACCTTTCGCGTCCACCTTGAAGGTATCCGAGCCTCTGAACCTGCGTGCCACCGGCCCGCGCTCCTTAACCTGTCCCCTCCCCCCGAAACATTCCTGACCCGAGAATGAAAACGGCGGATTGGGCTGCTGCCACTGCCCAATCCGCCGCCCTCGTCCCATCACTGGGTGCCCGACTGCGCATGCCACCTGGGGGGATGTCTGCTCGCTTGCGCGCCGGATCTTTGGTTCGATGAAAGCGGGTGCCTGTATGAAACCTGACTTTCGCCTTTTTCGGGGTCTTGGCGCCCCGTCGTCTGGCCCGTCCTCATCTGTGATTAAAGGGATGGCATGGGAATTTACGGGAAGCAAGAAAAAACTTGCAGAGAAGCTCCCTGCCCACCTTGCTTTCGATTGGTCAAGTCAGCGGGAATTCGTAGGATTTGATCAAAGAAGTCACGACAAATTGCCATCACAGCACCTACACCTACTATATATAGACGAATTCTCTGATGACCGCCTGATCCCATGAAATCCCAAGCACTAGAAGAAAAATGCAGGTCAGGGCCAAGGCCGGCGAGGAGAGGCGCCAAAAATCATCGGAATCGCGTGAGATTCAGCACTCGACGCACCTAATGATTCGAAGATTCTGGATAGCTCCCATGATTTCCCGCGCCGGAACCCGGCGCGGGCGCGGCCGGTCAGGCCATGCCGCCGCCGATCAGCCGCTGCGCAAGCCGCCCATAGGCCTCGGCGATCGGCCCTTCGCCCACCGCGATCGGCGTGCCGGTGTCGCCGGCCAGCCGCACATCAAGGCTGAGCGGGATTTCCCCCAGGAACGGCACGCCAAGCTTGTCGGCCTCTGCCGCCACGCCGCCATGGCCGAAGATATGCGCCTCATGCCCGCAGTTCGGGCAGATATAGGCGGACATGTTCTCGATCAGGCCGAGGATCGGTGTCTTGAGCTTGCCGAACATGTCGATTGCACGGCGCGCATCGAGAAGTGCCACATCCTGAGGCGTCGAAACGATCAATGCTCCGGTCACATGGCTTTTCTGGCAAAGTGTAAGCTGCACGTCGCCCGTGCCGGGCGGCAGATCGACGATGAGAACGTCAAGGTCGCCCCAGGCAACCTGCCCCAGCATCTGCTGAAGCGCACCCATCAGCATCGGGCCGCGCCAGACGACCGCCTCACCCTCCTCCAGCATGAGACCGATCGACATGAAGGTGACGCCATGCGCCTGCAAGGGAATGATCGTCTTACCATCGGGCGAGGCCGGACGCTTCGACACGCCCATCATGCGCGGCTGCGAGGGGCCATAGATATCGGCGTCAAGCAGACCGACCCGACGACCCTGCCGCGCCAGCGCAACGGCAAGGTTCGACGACACCGTGGACTTTCCGACACCACCTTTCCCCGATCCGACGGCAAGGATGCGGTCGACGCCGGCGATCCGGGCGGGACCGGCCTGGGGCGTCGGATGGCCGCCGATCTTCAAGCTGGGCGTCGTCTTTTGCCCCGCCCGCTGTTGCGCCGGCCCGTGCGCGGTGAGCACGACGGAGGCCGATGTCACACCGGGCAGCGCGTGGATCGCCGCCTCTGCTGCCTCGCGCACCGGCCCCATCCAGCGCGCGGTGTCCGGGTCAGGTGCCTCGATCACAAACCGGACCGCGCCACCCTCGACGGAAAGGGCCCGCACAAGGTCGCGTGAGACGAGGTCGCCGCCATCGGGCAGCGCCAGGCGGGAGAGGGTGGCAAGAACGGCGTCGCGGGTCACGGTCATGGAATCCTCCGGCATTGTTCCCAATGTGCCGCCTTTCGCGGCAACGGCAAGCCCGGATGCTCAGGGCGTGGGCAATTCGGCCAAGTTACCGTTACGGCAGGTAAAATCGGCGTGATAGGCCATGCGATTTCTGCATAGCAGCATTGATGATTGAGGGTATTGTGCAGATGCAGCATGGGGTCCATGTTAGCCCCAACAGCGCACAAAACGGCGCTAGAGATGAACCGCGAAAGTAAGAGCAATGGCACATTCGACTGCAATCCGTGGCGTTGAAATCGGTCTCTTCGACCGGATTTCCGCCTTCCTGAACTCTCTCCGCGACAGCCGTCAGCGCTATCGCATGTACCGTCAGACCGTGAACGAGCTGAACTCGCTCAGCGACCGCGAACTGCACGATCTCGGGCTGCATCGCTCGACGATCGAAAGCGTCGCCCTCGAAGCGGCCTACGGCAAGTAAGTTTCCGTCCTCCGGCGCTCCTCCTCCCTCGCGCCGGGGACAGACGCAGCGGCTCTCCTCCTCCCTGATGCCGCTGCACCTTTTCGGGCCAAAAGGCCCAACCGGAACGCCGCGCCCCTCCTCCTCCCTGGGTTCGGCGGAACGAAGTGCGGCGGTGACCTCCTCCTCCGTGTCACCGCCGCATTTTCGAACTTCCGGCGGTTCCGGTCTGACCGGAATTGCCAAAGTGAAGGCGGGCGGCGCCCACTCCTCCTCCCTGAGGCGCCGCCGGTCCTCACCTGATTGCGGCGGTCCCAACCTTCTTCCCGGGATCGTGATTGCGACTGGCGGTGCCTTTGGGCGCCGCCTTTTTCGTTCGCACCGCCGGATGGCGTCAGAACGGGATGTCGTCCGCCGCCTCGGCCGCGACGACAAAGCTGGCCACGACATGCTTGGTCCCGGCCTTGTCAAAGGCAACTTCAAGCTTGTCGCCCTCGATCCCCTCGACGGACCCGTAGCCGAACTTCTTGTGGAAAACCCGGTCGCCAAGGGTAAAGGCCGAGACCGCTTCAAGGTCGATCACCACGTTGCGCGCCTCGCGCGGCTGGCTGACAGGGCGGGCCCCTGCGCGGTCCTGCATCCGTTTCCAACCCGGCGAGTTGTAGACATCGGCCCGCGCGGCGCGGTCCTCGATGTGCGACGCGCCGAAGCTCACAGCAGAGCCGTAGCCACCGAGGAAATTCACCGATGGCAGTTCGTCCACATGTTCTTTCGGCAGTTCATCAATAAACCGTGACTTAAATTGGCTTTGCCACTGCCCGTAGACCCGGCGGTTCCCGGCGAATGAGATGGTGCACAGCTCCTCGGCGCGGGTGATGCCGACATAGCCAAGGCGGCGCTCCTCTTCGAGGCCTTTGAGACCACTCTCATCCATCGACCGCTGGGACGGGAAGAGCCCGTCCTCCCATCCCGGCAGGAAGACCACGGGAAATTCCAGCCCCTTCGCCGCGTGCAGCGTCATGATGGTGATCTTCTCTTCGGCATCCTCGCTGTCATTGTCCATGATCAGCGAGACATGTTCGAGGAAGCCCTGAAGATTGTCGAAACTTTCCAGCGCCTTGACCAGTTCCTTGAGGTTTTCGAGCCGCCCCGGCGCCTCGGGCGTCTTGTCGTTCTGCCACATGGCGGTATAGCCGGATTCGTCGAGGATCGTTTCGGCAAGGCGCACGTGGTCGTAGTCCGGCGAAAGCGTCGCCCGGTGCCAGCGGTCGATGTTCTCGACAAAGGCACGAAGCTGCGCACCGCCCTTGCCACCGATCTGGCCGGAGGCAATGCAATAGCGCGCGCCTTCCAGAAGGCTCACGCCATCCTCGCGCGCCTGCCGCTGAATCGTCTGCTGCGCCTTGTCGCCGAGGCCGCGTTTGGGTGTGTTGACCACGCGTTCGAAGGCAAGGTCATCGTCAGGCGACACGGCCAGCCGGAAATAGGCCATCGCATCGCGAATCTCGAGCCGTTCGTAAAAGCGCGGGCCGCCGATGACTCGGTAGGGCAGACCGATGGTCAGAAACCGGTCCTCGAACGCGCGCATCTGGTGGGAGGCACGGACAAGGATCGCCTGATCGTTCAGGCCGCGCGGTTCCCGCCCCCGCGTACCGCGCTGAATCGCTTCGGCCTCTTCCCCGATCCAGCGCGCCTCTTCCTCACCGTCCCAATGGCCGATGAGGCGCACTTTTTCGCCGCCCTTCGCCTCGGTCCAGAGGGTCTTGCCGAGTCGTCCCGCATTGGCCGAGATCAGGCCCGAGGCGGCAGCGAGGATGTGCTCGGTAGAGCGGTAGTTCTGTTCCAGCCGGATCACCTTGGCGCCGGGAAAATCCTTTTCAAACCGCAGGATGTTGCCGACCTCGGCACCGCGCCAGCCATAGATCGACTGGTCGTCATCGCCGACACAACAGATGTTCTTGTGTTTGGCGGCAAGGAGGCGCAGCCAGAGATACTGGGCGATGTTCGTATCCTGATATTCGTCGACCAGGATGTAGCGAAACCAGCGCTGGTACTGTTCGAGAATGTCAGGATGGGTCTGGAAGATCGTGACGACATGCAGCAACAGATCGCCGAAATCGCAGGCATTCAGCGTCAGCAGGCGCTGCTGATAGGCCGCATAAAGTTCGGTCCCCATGTTGTTGAAATGACTCGCGTCCGAGGCGGGCACCTGCTCCGGCCCCAGGGCGCGGTTCTTCCATTGATCGATCAGCCCGGCGAGCTGACGTGCAGGCCAGCGCTTCTCGTCGATGTTCGCCGCCGCGATCACCTGTTTCAGCAGCCGGATCTGGTCGTCAGTATCGAGGATCGTGAAATTGGACTTGAGGCCCACCAGCTCTGCATGGCGACGCAGGATCTTCACGCTGATCGAGTGGAATGTGCCCATCCACGGCATCCCCTCAATCGCCTGCCCCATCAGGCGCCCGACGCGTTCCTTCATCTCGCGCGCGGCCTTGTTAGTGAAGGTCACCGCCAGAATTTCGTTCGGGCGCGCCGCGCCCCGCCCCAGAAGATGCGCGATGCGGGCGGTGAGCGCCCGGGTCTTGCCTGTCCCCGCGCCGGCCAGCATCAGCACCGGCCCTTCCAGCGTTTCAACCGCCTCCCGCTGTGCCGGGTTCAACCCGACGAGATGGGGCGCGGGCCGAACGGCCATCGCCCGGGCAGAGAGGGACGCGCCTTCGAAGGCGTCAGATTCATCGGAACTGCTCATGCGTGGCAATCTAGCCGCATCGGAAAATGATTAAAAGAGAAGTTCACACTCTGTTCCCCTTCTTTCGCTGGACTTTCGCGAGCGCGATGCCATGAAAGCCCCTATGACACTCGACCAGCGGCTCCCCGCGATTTCCGACCTGAAGGCCCGCGCGCGGGCCCGGATCCCGCATTTCGTCTGGGAATATCTCGACAGCGCGACGGGGACCGAGGCGACGCTGCACCGGAACCGCCGCAAGCTTGACGAAGTGCTGTTCAACCCGTCGATCCTGCACGGAGAGTTCGCGCCGGACCTTACCGCGACCCTGTTCGGCAAGACCTTTCCCCTGCCCTTTGGCGTGGCCCCGGTCGGCATGTCGGGTCTTGTCTGGCCCGATGCCGAACGGCTCCTTGCCCGCAGCGTGGGCGAAGCCGGACTGCCATACGCCCTGTCCACCGTCGCCAGCCAGACCCCGGAACATGTCGCGCCGGTTCTGGGTGAACATGGCTGGTTTCAGATGTATCCGCCGCGCGACCCCAAGATCCGCGCCGACATGCTGCGGCGCGCCCGCGACGCCGGGTTTTCCGCGATCATCCTGACCGTGGACGTGCCGGTGGCGAGCCGGCGGGAACGGCAGACACGGTCCGGCCTGACCCAGCCCCCGAAGCTCACGCCGCGGCTGTTCGCACAGGTCGCGATGCGGCCCGCCTGGGCATTTGGCACGTTGAAGACCGGGATGCCGCGGATGCGGCTCATGGACGGCTATGCCGACAATACGGTCAGCCTCTCCTCGACCGCCCATATCGGCTACCTGCTTCGCACGTCGCCCGACTGGGACTACCTCAAGGCGCTCCGCGACGCCTGGGACGGGCCGCTGATCATCAAGGGCGTCCTGAATGGCGACGACGCCGCGCGGTTGCAGGATGAGGGCGCGGACGCGATCTGGGTCTCGAACCATGCGGGGCGCCAATTCGACGCGGCCCCCGCGACGATCGAGGCGCTTCCCGCCGTGCGCGCGGCGACCACGCTGCCCGTCATCTTCGACAGCGGGATCGAGGGCGGGCTCGACATCCTGCGGGCCATCGCCCTTGGTGCCGATTTTGTCATGATGGGCCGCGCCTGGCACTATGCACTCGGCGCCCTCGGCGAGAGCGGGCCGGCGCATCTGATCGACATCCTCGCCAAGGACATGGCCGCGAACATGGGCCAGATCGGCGCGAAACGCCTGGCCGATCTTCCGGGATGCCTGCGAACGGCGTGAGCGTCGTTTTCGGCGGAATTGCTTCGCAATCGCGCCAGATCGCCGGCTGCGGGGGAATATGCAGAACGAAACGTTACCGAATCCTGACAGTCGGTCGTTCTGGGTATTGCGCCGCGCCGCAGCATCCCTATTGTTCGGCACGCGCGACCGGGAGGGACTGATGACCGAGTTCAAGAAAATCCTTGTAGCCAATCGCGGTGAAATCGCGATCCGCGTCATGCGCGCGGCGACCGAACTCGGCAAGCGGACCGTCGCGGTCTATGCCGAGGAGGACAAGCTGTCGCTCCATCGCTTCAAATCCGACGAGGCCTACAGGATCGGCGAGGGACTCGGCCCCGTGGCGGCCTATCTCTCGATCCCCGAGATCATCCGGGTGGCGAAGGAATGTGGCGCCGATGCGATCCATCCCGGCTACGGGCTGCTTTCCGAAAATCCCGATTTCGTCGAGGCCTGCGCAGCCGCCGGCATCACCTTCATCGGTCCCAAGGCCGAGACGATGCGGGCGCTTGGCGACAAGGCGTCGGCGCGCCGTGTCGCCATCGCGGCCGGTGTGCCGGTCATCCCGGCGACCGAAGTACTCGGCGACGATTTCGACGCGATCAAGAAGGAAGCGGTCGAAATCGGCTATCCCCTGATGCTCAAGGCCTCCTGGGGTGGCGGCGGGCGCGGCATGCGGCCGATCAACGGGCCGGAGGAACTGGTCGAGAAGGTCCGCGAGGGCCGGCGTGAGGCCGAGGCCGCCTTCGGCAACGGCGAAGGCTATCTTGAAAAGATGATCCTGCGCGCACGGCACGTCGAGGTTCAGATCCTCGGCGACAGCCACGGCTCGATCTACCACCTCTACGAACGCGACTGCACCGTCCAGCGCCGCAACCAGAAGGTCGTCGAACGCGCCCCCGCGCCCTACCTGACCGAAGAACAGCGCGCCGAGATTTGCGAGCTTGGCCGCCGCATCTGCGCCCACGTGAACTACGAATGCGCAGGCACCGTCGAATTCCTGATGGATATGGACACCGGCGCCTTCTACTTCATCGAGGTCAATCCCCGCGTGCAGGTCGAACACACCGTTACCGAGGAGGTGACCGGCATCGACATCGTCCAGTCCCAGATCAAGATCGCCGAGGGCAAGACGCTGGCCGAGGCAACCGGGGTGGCGCGGCAGGAGGATGTCGAGCTTCGGGGCCATGCGCTGCAATGCCGGGTCACGACAGAGGACCCGCAGAACAACTTCATCCCCGACTACGGACGCATCACCGCCTACCGGTCGGCGACCGGTATGGGCATCCGCCTGGACGGCGGCACGGCTTACGCGGGCGGTGTCATTACCCGCTACTACGACTCACTTTTGGTGAAGGTCACCGCTTGGGCGCCGACGCCGACGCAGGCAATCGCCCGGATGGACCGCGCCTTGCGCGAGTTCCGCATCCGTGGTGTCTCCACCAACATCGCCTTCGTCGAGAACCTGCTGAAGCACCCGACCTTCCTCGACAACACCTATACGACCAAGTTCATCGACACGACGCCGGACCTCTTCCAGTTCAAGAAGCGCCGCGACCGGGCGACGAAGATCCTGACCTATATCGCCGACATCACGGTGAACGGGCATCCCGAGACCGCCGGCCGCCCGAAACCGTCGGCCGAGGCGCGGACGCCGCGACCGCCAAAGCTCCGCATGACTCCTGCCCCCGGCACCCGCAACCTTCTGGAAGAGAAGGGCCCGCAGGCCGTGGCCGACTGGATGTCGGCGCAGAAGCGGCTCCTGCTGACCGATACGACGATGCGCGACGGGCACCAGTCGCTGCTTGCGACACGGATGCGATCCATCGACATGATCAAGGTCGCGCCCGCCTACGCCGCGAACCTCCCGCAACTTTTCAGCATCGAATGCTGGGGCGGCGCGACGTTCGACGTCGCCTACCGTTTCCTGCAGGAATGCCCATGGCAGCGGCTGCGCGACCTGCGCGCCGCCATGCCGAACCTGATGACGCAGATGTTGCTCAGGGCCTCGAACGGGGTCGGCTACACTAACTACCCCGACAATGTGGTGCGCGAATTCGTCCGCCAGTCGGCCGAGACCGGCATCGACGTATTCCGCGTCTTCGACAGCCTCAACTGGGTCGAGAACATGCGCGTCGCGATGGATGCGGTGGTCGAGAACAACAAGGTCTGCGAAGCGGCGATCTGTTACACCGGCGACATCCTGAACCCCGACCGTGCGAAATACGATCTCAACTACTACGTCGCGATGGGGAAGGAACTGAAGACGGCGGGCGCGCATGTGCTTGGCCTGAAGGACATGGCGGGGCTGCTGAAGCCCGCCTCGGCGCGCGTGCTGTTCAAGGCCCTGAAAGAGGAAGTCGGCCTGCCCATTCACTTCCATACCCATGACACGAGCGGCATCGCCGGCGCGACGGTTCTTGCCGCGGCCGAAGCGGGCGTAGCCGCGGTCGATGCAGCGATGGATGCCTTCTCCGGCGGCACCTCGCAGCCCTGCCTTGGCTCCATTGTCGAGGCGCTGGCCCATACCGACCGGGACACCGGGCTGGATATTGGGGCAATCCGCGAGATTTCCAACTACTGGGAAGGCGTACGCCACGAATACGCGGCCTTCGAGTCCGGCCTGGAGGCACCGGCCTCCGAGGTTTACCTGCACGAAATGCCGGGCGGCCAGTTCACCAACCTCAAGGCGCAGGCGCGGTCTCTCGGGCTTGAGGAGCGCTGGCACGAGGTGGCGCAGGCCTATGCCGACTCGAACCAGATGTTCGGTGACATCGTCAAGGTCACGCCATCCTCCAAGGTGGTGGGTGACATGGCCCTCATGATGGTCGCGCAGAACCTCACCCGCGCGCAGGTGGAGGACCCGGCCACGGATGTGGCCTTCCCCGACAGCGTAGTCGACATGCTCAGGGGCAATCTCGGCCAGCCGCCGGGCGGTTTCCCGGAAGGCATTGCCCGCAAGGTCCTGAAGGGCGACGCGCCCAACACCGAACGACCGGGCAAACACCTTGCCCCCGTCGATCTGGAGGCCACCCGCGCCGCCGTCTCGAAAGAGCTTCTGGGCTTCGCCGTCGATGACGAGGACATGAACGGGTACCTCATGTATCCGAAGGTCTTCCTCGACTATATGGGCCGGCACCGCAGCTACGGCCCGGTGCGGACGCTGCCCACCCGGACCTTCTTCTACGGGATGGAGCCGGGCGACGAGATCGTGGCCGAGATCGACCCCGGAAAGACTCTGGAAATCCGCCTTCAGGCTGTGGGTGAGACGACCGAGGACGGCGAGGTCAAGGTCTTCTTCGAACTGAACGGGCAACCACGCGTCATCCGCGTGCCGAACCGCCTGGTGAAGTCACAAACGGCGGCGAAGCCAAAGGCAGCGGACGGCAACCCGAACCAGATCGGCGCGCCGATGCCGGGTTCGGTCGCCTCGGTCGCCGTGGCGGCGGGCCAGAAGGTCAATGCCGGCGATCTTCTCCTGACCATCGAGGCGATGAAGATGGAGACCGGCATCCATGCCGACAGGGCAGCTGTCGTGAAGGCCGTTTTCGTGACGCCCGGCAGCCAGATCGACGCAAAGGACCTGCTGGTGGAACTCGACGCCTGACCTGCACGCATCGGCCACTGGTTAGCCGGTTGTTAGGAAATCTGCCAGTAGTCTGCCCTCGGGGCAGCGGGGTCAGACCATGGCGGACAATATCGAGCGGGAGATCGAGACATTTCTTCTGGAAGACGTCGTCCTGACGCTCGGCACGCTTCGCAGCGCGCTCGGCTGGCTGTCGGGGCTGGATAGCGAAGCGAGCCGGGAAGAGCGCAGCGCCGGGTTTGACCGACTGGACCGGCAACTCGGCCTGGTCGAGGACCGCGCCCGCGAAATCTGCCGCTCGTTTCGGAGCGAGGAGGCATCAGGCGACGCGTGTTCAGCGGAAACACAGGCAAGCACGGCAATGTTTCGCAGCCGCCGCCTGTGACGCATTCGACCCATGCGCAGGGGCGGAGGCGCAAGGCCCCCGCCCTCAGCGAAAATCCGGCGCGTCGCTCACGCCGCGGCCGGAAGCCCTGCCGTGGTCGTCGCACCGGCCGCGATCAACGCGAGCATCGCCCGAGCCCGCGCACCTTCCAGCGACCGGAAGTAGTCGCCGCCAGGCACGAGACCATGGGAGGCCGTGGCAGCGCAGTGGATCAGCATGCCGGAGTTGACATACACGATCTCATCGGTTGCGAAGCGGAGTTCGAAGGCTTCGTCCGGCTTGACGCACGGCCGCCGGGAAGTGCCGCGATGTCCGACAAGGGCGTCTGCTCGAACGAGCACGCCCGCACAGTCCAGCACCTGCTCAACCACCGAAGATGCGACGAAGACATGCTGACCGGGCATGAGTTTCAGGCCGCAGCAGTTGCCGAGCGCACCACCCGGCACATGGACAACCTCGGTGACGGACGCAAGTCTGGCGCGGCGCCGCGCGATCTGCCGCACAGCGCGGAAACCACCGTCATAAGTCGAGACTTCATCACCCTGCGAAAGTGTCTCGACCGGTCGCCAGCCAGCGCGGGTCTCCACGAGACTGCCGGCGAGGATACCGGCCACGGCCGCACCGGGAAGGATTCCGTCCATCGTTGCGGGGGCGATGCGTTCGGCGGCGTGGAAGGCGGAAACGGTCTGCATGAACATGGTCTTGTCCTTTCGGTTTTGGATGCGGTCCCGACGGGATCCGCCCGCTCGTTGCGGCGATAGAACAAGTCAGCACCCGAAATTTGCCCGGATTTCGACATAGTTGCGTCGAATGGAGGGCACTTTTTCGCCTCCTTCGGCAATCCGGCTGGACCGGCCGCCTTTGGCGATACTTCGGGTGCGCGTTAGCATATCGCTAACCAGTTTTTCCTTCTTTCACAGACATTTACGCGGACGCTAACGCCACCGTCGAATCGCATGAGGCGGTGCGAGAGGCCTGACACCCGCCCGGCGCGCCCTGGCCGAGACCCTATGCGGCCGGTTTCCGCGCGCCCGGAAAGAATCTTCGCGCCGGCGACAACTTTCCTCTTGCGGCCACCGGAGAGGTTTTATACATCGCTCCCACCCAAGGATGCGGGCGTAGCTCAGGGGTAGAGCATAACCTTGCCAAGGTTAGGGTCGTGAGTTCGAATCTCATCGCCCGCTCCAATAAACCGGCGATCGGATGGTCGCCGTGGGTACTTCAGGAACATGATTGAATGCCGACACGGTCCCTTCGGGACCGCTTCGGCTTGCCTATGCGGGGCCTCGCCTGTGCGGTCGCGCGCCCTGCCGCGATAGCGACAATCATTCGCCACAATCAGTAGAAGAATGCCGCTCTAGCAATAGGCGAGTAAGTATCAGAATTTCAACCGGTATTTCGTACATGACCGCCATGAATGGCCGAAAATCCGGCACAAAGGCCACATTGATGACACAATTTTGTCGTCAACTTGACTTGCCCTGCCGTTGCGGCAAGGTCGTATGTCAAAGGTGTTGGCCGTTCTTTAGCCAAAACTGACTTTAAAATTTTCCATGCGGAGGGTGGTGTCATGGAAGCTATCTCGAAGTCGCACATTTTGTGTGCGCTGTTTGCAACTACAGTACTGGTAGGGCCGGTCGTGACCGGTGGAAGTGCTCATGCGGCTGTCTCGCAGTCGTATCTCGATGGTATCTGCGCACGTGAGATGTTCACGCGGCGTGAAATCCGCAGCATCCAGAGAAGCGCCGAGTTTCCCGAAATCCTCGAGTATACGCTGGAGCAATGCCCCGCTGTTGCGGTCGCACTGACCAGCCAGCCGACAGCGACGACTCCGGCCAATCCGGAATCCCCGCGAGACGACAATCCGAACGGCGGCGGTGGAACCGGCGGCGATGAGGATGGCGGCGACGAGGGTGACGGGGGTGAGACCGGCGGCGGCGAAACCGGCGGAGGTGAAACTCCCGGTCCGGGCAAGAACGTCGGCGGCCCCGGGAAGAACGTCGGAGGCCCGGGCAAGAATGTCGGCGGACCTGGCAAGAACGTCGGAGGTCCCGGCAAGAATGTCGGCGGGCCCGGCCGCAACTCCAAGGACGAGGACAAGGCGCCCGACAATTCCGGCGAACAGGGCGAAAACGCTCTCTGACCCGGTTGAAACGACACGGCCCGCGTGATCACGCGGGCCGTCCTTCGTGTCCTAGGCGTGCATGCCGGGCAGGAAGAATGAAGACGAATAACTTCAGCTGCCGAACATACCGCCGGCAAAAACCGCGTCCCATTTGCGCGGCGATGATGGATTCTGCATCCTGAGGAAGCTGTATCCGGTCTTGGTCCACGGCACGACACGGTTCCCGAGGTTATCCAGAACGAGGTCCCCCTCTTCCTCGGTGCGCAGTACGAGGACAGCATGGGACCCGCCGCGCCGGTCAAGGACCGTCGCAATCAGAAGCCGGTCGGGCGCAACGCCTTCCCCGATCAGCTTCATCTTCTTGAGAAGCACGATATCTTCGCAATCTCCACCGGCGGCGGTCGGCAGCGCCCACACTTCTTCCGTTCCATACTGGCGGCGGTCCGAAATGGCCCGCGTCGTCCGGTTGACCGCAGCATTGATCGCCTTGGCGACCCGCACCGCCTGCGCACCGGCCAGCCCACCCGTCCCGCCGCGCGCGCAGGCCCAGCGGTAGCGATCGCATATTCCAGCGAACCCTTCGGGCGCAGCTATCGGCTTGCGGGGATGAATATAGGGGTCGGACGCGGCCTGAAGAGGCTGCACGAGTGCCAGAAACGGAAGCGCCGCCACGAGAAGGGCGATCCGGGATCGCCTGCGACGCCCGGCCCGATTGCCACGCACCATGTCGCAAAAAAAACGTGTCCTGAGGCGCCCAAACGGGCGTCTTATCGCAGCACCGGCCATGTATGAGCCTTGTTGTCTGTCCCCATCCCCGAGGGTTCAAAGTTAACGGCGATTCACGATTGCAATCAACAAAAACGAGTCCCTGCCGGCGAAACCCTGCGCAACCAAACGGGGCGGACGCCTCTTTTCACGCCACGCGCCTCCGCCTATAAGCGCCCGAAGGCAGTGGAGGCACGGATGCGCAAGGCCACGATCACGCGGAAGACTGCGGAAACCGAGATCGCCGTCGAGATCAACCTCGACGGAACCGGGACCTATACGAACGAGACGGGCGTAGGCTTCTTTGACCACATGCTCGACCAGCTTTCGCGGCATTCGCTGATCGACATGAAGGTTCGCGCCAAGGGTGATCTGCACATCGACGACCATCACACGGTCGAGGATACCGGGATCGCGCTCGGCCAGGCGCTGGCGAAGGCGCTTGGCGACAAGAAGGGCATCCGCCGCTACGGCCATTTCGCACTCGCCATGGACGATGCACAGGTGACGACGGCGCTCGACTTGTCGGGCCGGCCCTATCTTGTCTGGAACGTCGATTTGCCGACCGCGAAGATCGGTACGTTCGACACCGAACTGGTGCGCGAATTCTTCCAGGCGCTCAGCACACATGGCGGAATCACGCTGCATGTGGACCGCATCCACGGCATAAACAGCCACCACATCGCCGAGGCCGCGTTCAAGTCGGTCGCGAAGGCGCTGCGCATGGCGGTGGAACCCGATCCGCGCGCCGAGGGGGTGCTGCCCTCGACCAAGGGCGCGCTCTAGCGCCATGCTGACCGTCATCGTCGACTACGATTCCGGCAACCTGCACTCGGCCGAAAAGGCCTTTCAGCGCGTTGCTGCGGAAACCGGCAGCAGCTCCGTCATCGTCTCCGCCCGGCCGGAAGACGTGGCACGGGCCGACCGCATCGTCCTGCCCGGCGACGGCGCCTTTCCGGCCTGCCGGGCCGCGCTCTATGGCGCCACCGGCCTCTTTGCCGCGATCGAGGAGGCCGTGACGGTCCGCGCCCGCCCCTTCTTTGGCATCTGCATCGGGATGCAGATGATGGCGACCCGCGGGTTGGAATATGGGGAGACCGAGGGTTTCGACTGGATCGGCGGCGAGGTCGCGCGGATCGCGCCATCCGACCCGGCGCTCAAGGTTCCGCATATGGGCTGGAACGATCTGGTAATCGACCGGTCCCACCCGCTTCTCGACGGGATCGAGGGCGGCAGCCACGCCTATTTCGTCCATTCCTACCATTTCAAGGTGGCCGACCCCGCCCATCTGCTCGCCCATTGCGACTATGGCGGAAAGATCACCGCCATCGTCGGCCGCGACACGATGGTCGGCACCCAGTTCCACCCGGAAAAGAGCCAGGCAACGGGGCTTAAGCTGATCGCCAATTTCCTGGCCTGGCGACCCTGATGGACATCGCGGCGATCCTGAAAGAGATCGACGCCGCCATGCGCCTCAGCCCGAACCGCGGGCGGGTCGCGGACTACATCCCCGAACTCGCCGCCGTCGATCCCGGCCAGTTCGCCATGTCCATCGTGCTCGCCGACGGCACCCAGCTTTCGGTCGGCGACGCCGAGGTACCATTCTCGATCCAGAGCGTGTCCAAGGTCTTCGCGCTGGCCCTTGCGCTCGGCCGGCTTGGCGACCGCCTCTGGGATCGCGTCGGGCGGGAGCCGTCGGGCCTTGCCTTCAACTCGATCCTTCAGCTCGAACACGAAA
Organism: Alphaproteobacteria bacterium; assembly: GCA_030429495.1. Lineage (GTDB taxonomy): Bacteria > Pseudomonadota > Alphaproteobacteria > Rhodobacterales > Rhodobacteraceae > Albidovulum. Next base: position 280,728 of record JAUIFH010000004.1, read on the forward strand.
GGGGCCTTCCCCGGAACCCGTTCATCAATGCCGGCGCCATCGTCGTTACCGACGCAGTGCTGTCGACCCATGCGCCGCGCGAGTATCTGGGCGAACTCCTGCGCTTCATCCGCACGGCAGCGGGCGACGACGACATCCACATCAACCAGGGCGTCGCGCGGTCGGAAACCGAGACCGGCAACCGGAACTTCGCGCTCGCCCACTACATGCGGGCGTTCGGCAACCTGACTAACGCACCCGAACTCACGCTCGGCGCCTATTTCCATCAATGCGCGGTAGAGATGACCTGCGCCCAGCTTGCCCGTGCCGGGCGGTTCCTGATGGGCGTGCCGGACATGCCACGGCTCGTGTCGCCCGAGCGGGTCCGCCGGATCAACGCCCTGATGATGACTTGCGGGCACTATGACGGATCGGGTGATTTCGCCTACCGCGTCGGCCTGCCCGGGAAATCCGGCGTCGGCGGGGGCATCCTCGTCATCGCCCCCGGCCGCGCCTCAATCGCTGTCTGGTCGCCGGGGCTGAACGAACAGGGCAACTCGAAGCTCGGCACCGAGGCCGTCGAGATGCTTGCCCGCCAGACCGGCTGGTCGGTCTTCGGCTGAGTTACTTCACCCGTTGCCAGGTCTGCTTCGAGCAGAGCAGCCCGCCCGCCACGCAGCCCGCAAGCCGCAGGCTGTCACCGCTCAACTGGATCTTACCGATGTAGATCTTGTCGTTAGACGGCCGCCAGACCTTGCCGGCGTAGGCGCCGCTGCCGCTCGGCACCATATCGATCACGATCGTCTTGCCGAGGTTCGGCGACGTGTATTCGCCGCTGCCGTTGAACGTGCGTGAAATCTTGCCGCAGAAAGCAGGCCCGCAGGGCGCCATCGTGATATGCGCATAGGAACCGTCATCGGGTTCCGTCTGCCACACGCCCTCGACCGGATCGGCGGCGGCCGCCCCCGCAGCAAGCGCCAGAACCGCGGCAATCGCAAACGTCTTCATGTCTTCAATCCTCCCTGACATGTCGCGCGCATCATCCACGAAACCCCGCGCCCGCGTAAAGCGTGACGTGGCGTTGAACCGCCTTTGCAATCACCCTGCCCCTGTGGCAAGAGGCGCCGAACCGAGACGGAGCCGGCCATGATCCTCTACCCCGCCATCGACCTGAAGGACGGCCAGTGCGTGCGGCTGCTGCACGGCGAGATGGACAAGGCGACCGTCTTCGGCGACGACCCCGCCGCGCAAGCAGCGGAGTTCGAGGCGGCCGGTTGCGAATGGGTCCACCTCGTCGATTTGAACGGCGCCTTCGCGGGCGAACCTGTCAACGCAGCGGCGGTGGAGGCGATCCTGCGGCGGATCGAGGTCCCCGCGCAGCTCGGCGGCGGTATCCGTGACATGGCGACGATCGAGGCCTGGCTCTCCAGGGGGCTGGCTCGCGTCATCCTCGGTACGGTCGCGGTGGAGAACCCCGCCCTCGTTCGCGACGCCGCCCGCGCCTTCCCCGGCAAGGTCGCCGTCGGCATCGACGCGCGCAATGGCCGCGTCGCGACGAAAGGCTGGGCGGAAGAGACCGATATCCTCGTCACCGATCTCGCCCGCTCCTTTGAGGATGCCGGCGTGGCGGCGATCATCTACACCGACATCCTGCGCGATGGTGCGATGACCGGACCGAATGTCGAGGCGACCGAGGCGCTCGCCCGTGCCGTCACCATCCCCGTCATCGCCTCCGGCGGCGTATCCTCGCTCGCCGATCTCGTGACGCTGCGCGACACCGGCGTCATTGCCGGCGCGATCTCGGGCCGGGCGCTCTATGACGGTGCGATCGACCTCCCGGCGGCGCTCGCGGCGCTCCGCGCCTAGCCGCCGGCTGCCGCCGCCGTCAGTTTGCCCAGCGCGCCGGACATCTTGGCCACGACCTCTGCATCAGCGGGGATTTCGAGATCCTCGAACGTCTCTGCCGGTTCCTCGTAGACAAGCCAGACGGCGCCTTCGGCATCCTCGTAGGCCAGGACCTTCAGCGGCAGGTAAAGCCCGGCCAGCGGATCGGCCTGCATCGCCGGCGTACCGAGCGCGGGGTTGCCGAAGATCAGCAGCTGCGACGCACCGATCGGCGTGCCGACGCTTTCGGCCCCCGCACCGTGATCGACGCGGGCAAAGACGGTTGCCCCTGCCCCGTTCACCGCGGCCTCCAGCCGGTCCATGACCTCGGCGACGCTCCCTGTCGCCGCAACACGTGTCACCTCTTCCGAAAGCGCGGGCACGGCCCAGAGGGCAGCCGTCAGGGCGATGGCGATCCGTTTCATGGCATAGCTCCTTCTTTCATTCCGCATTGCCCGCCAATGCTCTGGCCTTCGCCCGGCCTTGCCAATAAAAGAAGCCGTGATCGGCAACGGACCGCTTGGACATGCTCAAGACCCGCATTATCCCCTGTCTCGACGTAGCCGAGGGCCGCGTGGTCAAGGGCATCAACTTCGTCAACCTGATCGACGCGGGCGACCCGGTAGAGGCGGCCAAGGCCTATGACGCGGCCGGCGCGGACGAGCTTTGCTTCCTCGATATCCACGCGACGCACGAAAACCGCGGCACGATGTACGACCTCGTCACCCGCACCGCCGAACAGTGCTACATCCCGCTGACCGTCGGCGGCGGGGTTAGGACGCAGGAGGATGTACGCGCCTTGCTGCTGGCCGGGGCCGACAAGGTCAGTTTCAACTCCGCCGCCGTCGCCAACCCGGACGTGGTCGCCCAAGCCGCCGACCGCTTCGGCAGCCAGTGCATCGTGGTCGCCATCGACGCAAAGACGGTTCAGCCGGGCCGGTGGGAGATTTTCACCCACGGCGGACGCAAATCCACCGGCATCGACGCCGTCGACTTCGCTCGGACCGTCGCCGCTAAGGGCGCCGGCGAAATCCTCCTGACCTCGATGGACCGCGACGGCACACGCGCGGGCTTCAACCTGCCGCTGACCCGTGCGATCTCCGACGCCGTGGACGTGCCGGTGATCGCCTCCGGCGGTGTCGGTACGCTCGACCATCTCGTCGAGGGCGTGACCAAGGGCGGCGCGTCCGCCGTCCTTGCCGCGTCTATCTTCCATTTCGGCGACTACACGATCCGCGAGGCCAAGGAACACATGGCCGCAGCTGGCATACCGATGAGGCTTGCATGACGGTTCTGGAACAACTTGCCGCTACCATCGCCGCCCGCAAGGGCGCCGATCCCGAAAGCTCCTGGACCGCGAAACTGCTGTCGAAGGGCCCCGAGAAATGCGCCGAGAAATTCGGCGAGGAAGCCGTCGAGGCGATCATCGAAGCAGTGAAGGGCGACCCGGCCCGCCTCACGTCCGAGGCCGCCGACGTCCTCTACCACCTCCTCGTCATGTGCGCCGCCCGCGACGTGGCGCTCGCCGATATCGAGGCGGAACTTGCCCGGCGCGAAGGCACCTCCGGCCTCGCGGAAAAAGCCGCGCGTCCCTGACCTTCTTCTTGGTGGAAAATACTCCCACCGGAGGCGCGGGCGACAGACCGCCCGTCCGAGGGGGCTCGATGCCCCCGAGGGCGGCCTCGCCGGTCAAAGCTTCGACGATATCGTGCCGGTTGCGAAGCCGCCCATGCGCAACTCTCCGAACAGCCGCTGATACTCGATCTTCGGGCATCGGTTCTGGATAACCCTCAGCCCTGCCGCCTTGGCCTTCGACGCGGCCTCCGGATGGGTCACGCCGATCTGCATCCAGATCGTCCGAAGACCGGGCAATTCCGCCATAGCTTCATCGACGATGGCGGGCACGGCCTCTGACCGACGGAAGATGTCGACCATGTCCACCTTCGTGTCCTTCGGGATCGACGCCAGATCGGCATAGACCGTCCGCCCGAGGATTTCCCCGCCCGCATGGCCTGGATTGACCGGGATGACGGTATACCCCTTAAGCCCAAGGTAGCGCGCCACGTAGTAGGACGGCCGGACCGGGTTGGGCGATACACCCACGACCGCGACCACTTTCGTCGTCGTCAGGATGTCGCGCAGTTGGGCATCGGAATAGTCGGTCATGCCGCGAGCCTTGCCAGAAAAAGGCGCCCGTTCCAAGGGAGCGGGCGCCAGTCGCGGAACGAGGGACAGTGAATTGAAGCGCAGCAGTTCCGGTGCCGCGCTTCCACACCATGATGTAGGTTTGTAAAGGCGTAGTGAAAGACCGGGTCGCGCAGATGTGATCCACCTAGACCATGCTGACAATTGGAGGCGCCAGAGGCGGATCGAGGTGCTGACGCCCAACGCCCGCACACCTCCCGAACCGGACACCCACGCACCGTAATCTGATGCACCGCATCACGCTTGAACTCGTCATTATAATTGCTTGTCCCCATGTCGTCCTCCTCGCCTCACAGTTAGGGGGCAAAGCGTCTACAATTCGAGGGGCACCTCATAGTCACTGACCTGTCCTGCGGTCACAAACAGATTCAAAGGCCGACCTTTGCTGTCGCCGATGGCGTGCAGTTTTGTGTTCATGCCGCCCTTGGTGCGCCCGATCAGGCGTCCACGCCCCCTTTTTTGACGCCCAACCTCGCCTATCGCATGACGAAGGAGGAGGTGCGCGACGAATGCGCGGGCCAGATCATTGACCGCTGGGAAGACAAGCTCTCCGTGGTCGACCTCTGGGCCGATAGCCTCTGCGAAACCGTCGTGCTGTACGCGATCATGCACTGAAGACCCGAAGCCAGGCGGTCGCATCCGGCGACCGCCTACTCGTTCCAACCGAATGCCCCCCAAAAGAAGGAAACCCGTAATGTCCACCTTCATCATTGTGCTGATGCAGTTCTCCGTCATTGCCTACGCACTCGTCGCGGGCGTCTTTCTCGCGTTTTCCGATTTCATCATGCGGTCGCTGGCCGCCACCAGCGACGACGGCGGCGTCGAAGCCATGCAGGTCATCAATCGCGAAGTCTTCCGCTGGGTTTTCATGACGCTGTTCCTCGGCATGGCTCCGGTATCGCTATTGATCGACGGATATGCCTGGTTCAATTTGAGCGGCCCGTCGGGACTGCTGATCCTGATCGCAGCCATTGTCTACCTGGTCGGCTGTATCGGCGTCACAATCATCTTCAATGTGCCGATGAATGAGGCGCTTTCAGGTTTGGCTTTGTCGTCAGATGCCACGCGCGACTACTGGTCGCAGACCTACGTGCCGCGCTGGACCTTCTGGAACACGGTCCGCACGATCGCTTCAACCGCAGCGGCCACACTCCTGCTTTTCGGTCTCTTCTGGTTGGTACAAACCGAAATTCAACATGGTTAAGAACGACACCGAGGTTCGAGGCTTCTGGTTCTCCAGACCGGACTTTCATTTGTCCCTCGGCATTTTCGGTGCTTGAGGAAGTGAAGTGGACAGAGCCGTACTATGCCGCAGTCGAGCCAAGGACAGCTTTGACGAACCTTACGGACCTCTTCAAACCGTCGGAGCAAAACACTTCTGCCAGTCAGAGTGGCATCGGCTAGCGACTGACTGCGTCCCATCTCCGCAGTTGCTCATCGATGATCCGGAGCAGGCGTTTGCGGCCAAAACTCGGGTCGTGACCGGCGTGAACCGTTTTGACGGGAAGCTCCTGCAACCGCCTAAGCGTGGTCTCGTAGATAGCGCGGTCCGAATGGTGCAGATCGTCGATCAGCGGCCCGTCATAGACTGCGTCGCCGGAGAACAGGGTGCCGGTTTTCGCTTCCCAAAGCCCGATGCCCCCCGGCGAATGCCCGGGAAGGTGCAACACCGTGAAGGCCCGGTTGCCGATATCCACGATATCGCCCTCACCGACGCATGAGACGCCGGGCGCCGGGCGCAGCCGATAGTTCCTCAGATCGAATCCCTCATAGGGAAGCGCGGTCACCATCGGGCCGCCGAGGTCCGGGGCGTCGATCCCGGGCAGATACATCGATGCGATGTCGTTCGGGTCGAATCGGTCATCCACCAGTGTCAGTTCGGCATTCGGATGTCGTAGCCCTTCGGCCTCAAGTTGATGAACCAGGCAGTGGTCGAACTCGTGGTGGCAACCGATATGGTCCATGTGAACATGCGTCGCCACGGCCGTCACCTTCTGGCCGAGGATGTTCTTCGCGAACCTTGAAAGGCTTTCCAGTCCCGTGCCTGTGTCGACTATCAGGTCCCGATCGCGACCGCGAATATGCCAGATGTTGCAGCGCAGGAATGGCACTACGTGGGGTTCGTAAATGAGGGTGATGTCTTCGTCGATCCGCTTTTTTTCGAACCATCTGTCGGCGATCGGAAAGGGCATGTCGCACCCGTTGATTTGTTGCAGCGGCGGTCTGGGGGCGCCGCTGCGCTTCGAGAGGTGGCCGAGCAAACCTCGACGTCTGAAATTTACACCTATTGTCCGCTCTTGAAACGGGTCCAGGACCTGTTCAGCAGCCGCGTGAACTTTTGCGAATGCGGTTCGACGGGGTACAGTTTTTCTTCGACTTCCGCCGGCGGGTAGGTGCCGGGATCGTTCCGGATTCTGTCCGCGACCAGTTCGGTTGCCTTGGCGTTGGCGTTGGCAAAGTAGATGTAGTTCGTTATGTCAGCTGCGACCCTGGGCTCCAGGATGTAGTTGATAAAGCTGTGCGCCGCATCGGGATGTGGCGCGTCAGCCGGTATCGCCATCACGTCAAAATAGACCTCGGCGCCCTCTTTCGGGATGGAATAGGCGATGTTGATCGGTCTTCCTGCCTCCTCCGCGCGGACATATGCAAGGCCAACATCTCCGTTGTACGCCATCGCGAGGCACAGGTTTCCGCCAGCCAGATCGTTGATAACCTGACCATTGTTGAAGTGCCTGAGATAGGGGCGCACCTGCGCCAGAACCTCCATTGCGGCTTCAAGATCGTCCGGATCTTCGCTGTTTGGATCCTTGCCAAGATATGTCAGGGCCGCCGCTGTCACCGATGCCGGCGAGTTGAGAATGAACACCCCGCAATCCTCGAATTTCGATACGATTTCGGGATCGAAGATCATCCGTAGGCTGTCGACGGGCGCATCGGGCAAGCGGGCTTCGACCTCGGCATAGTCGTATGCGATACCGGTCGTGCCCCAGGTGTAGGGAACCGCATATTCGTTGCCCGGGTCGTAGACGGCCAGGATCTCCATGAACTTCGGATCAATATTGCCAAGGTTTGTCAGCTTCGATTTGTCGAGCTTCTGATACGCACCGGCCGGAATGTGTAGCGCCATCTGGTAGGAGCCCGGGTAGACGACATCATAGCCGCTGCCGCCGGTAAGCACTTTCGTTTCCAGCACTTCGGGCGAGTCGAAATTGTCGTACACGACGCGAATGCCGTGTTTGGCTTCAAAGTCGGATAGCGTGGTTTCACCGAAATACTCGAACCAGTTGAACACGTTCACGGTTTTCTCCTGTGCGCCGGATTGCGCAGCGAGGCAGATCAGCACTGCTCCCGTGGCCGCCCCCGTGGGCAGGTGTTTCATGAGTGGTGTCATTTTTTCTCCCGTTCATGACTTGATGACTGAGACTTGGCATCTCGCCCGGTCGCTGCCGCTCTCAGGCGATTTGGCTTGATGCCGCCCGCACCGCGCGGGGCCCGTGCCGAGCTCCGGACCGGCTGGAGACCGCCCGATCGAATGGCACCCCCATTATTGCCAGGTCGGCGGCGGCAAGATCGCGCGTTTAGCGTCGGCGCATGAAGCTGAGGACGCCTGCATAGGTTGCCTCCGCTGTGGTTCCGTAGTCCGACTCTCGCGTGAACGCTTGGTCACCCGTGCTCGGATTGACGTTTGAATCTTTCGCCATTGGTCCATCCCTCAGGAAAGCGACTTGCCGTGATCGAGATTGACCGGTTCGCCTATGTGGGTAAATTGAGGCAAGGATATATACGCTTAGATATAGATACGCGGTGAACGGCATTGGAAAGCCCAAAGGAAGGCGATCTTCTTCTCCTCGACGATGTTCTCGCGCCGCAAATCGCGTCGCTCATGGAGAGTATCGGCCGCGAGAGCTTTGCCGTGTCGCTCCGGCAGTTCGTCAATTCCTGTTGCCCGTTCGATTCCATGATCGCAACGCGCTATTCGGAAAATGCGCCGCCTGTCGCGCTGTATCACGACCTGGACGATGTTCAGGCCGCCATTTCCATTCAGTTCTACGCCACCGGTCCTTATCTGCTGGACCCGTTATTCCAGGCCTGTAGGAACGGTCGCGAACCTGGGATCATCCGGACGCTCGACCTGGTGCCAGAGGCCTTCTTCCGGTCCGAATACTACCGCACTTTCTATCGCAACATCCGAGTCAGCGACGAAGCGGGCGCGCTGATCCGGCTCGGTAAGCGGGACTGGGTCGTCGTGTCGTTCGCACTGACCCGAAGGCGCGCCCGGTTCGGGCCGGCCCAGCTTGTGCGCCTGCAAACGCTGTTCCCGATTATCGCGGCCGCTGTCGAAATGAACTGGGGTGACTACAGCTTGGCGCCGCGCGCGGACGACAAGCAGTTCGTCGAGGACAGTTTCGAGACCTTCGGCGCCGACACCCTCAGCCCGCGAGAGGCCGAGATCATCCGCCTCGTCCTGCAAGGGCACTCGACGCCATCCGCGGCGGCCTATCTGGGCATATCCGAGGGGACGGTAAAGGTTCACCGACACCACGCCTATGCCAAGCTCGGCATCGCGTCACAGGCAGAGCTGTTTTCCATGGCGACGCGTCATGTCATCTCACCAACATAACGACGCCTGCCGTTGCGACCGACAGGCGAGGCGTCTTATCCTTCCACCAAGAAAACTGCTTGATAGCAACGTCGTCGGATGGCCCAGTCGGTCTATTCCACGACCACGAGGCCGATGTCATCGTGGAGCAGCATCTCCGCCTCCAAAATACGCCTCGGTACGTTTCATGCAGCGAATGGTGGCACCGGCTCTGCAGATCAGGCTCGTCGGAGACTACCCAAGTGGAACGGCCGCACCTACCGGTTTGAGGTAGCATCCGGTGGGCGCGCGCGACGGTTCGGATGCGGCTCTGCAATGCGCTATCCGCCCCTAAATAAGTGGACGTGAAAACTTCGACCAGCCTGGCGACAAGGCCTTTCCTAGGCGGTGATCGTCAGCAGCAAGACAGCCGAAAGTTATCGCCCTTAGTCAACCTTGGGGGAAACGATGCTCCAAACAGCGGCGTCGATTAAAGGGGGGCGGCCTGGTCGGTTAGAACGCCGGCCATCCCCACAGGCATTGTAAAGCCGCCAAAACTGCTCAGGTGCACGGCGATCTCTACGATACCCTTTCCGTGGCGCAGCGAGGCAAAGACATGGGGCCGTCCCGCACGCATCCGCGCCGCGTCCCGCTCCATCACCTCAAGCGAGGCACCGACATGGGGTGCGAGATCGGTCTTGTTGATGACAAGTAGATCGGATTTCGTGATCGCCGGTCCGCCCTTCCTTGGAATTTCCTCGCCTGCGGCAACGTCAATGACATAAACCGTGACGTCCGCGAGTTCCGGGCTGAAGGTGGCCGAAAGGTTGTCACCTCCACTTTCGATCAGCACGATCTCGACGTCCGGGTGCCTTGCGCGCATTTCGGCGACGGCGGCAAGGTTGATCGAGGCATCCTCGCGGATCGCGGTATGGGGACAGCCGCCGGTCTCGACCCCGATGATGCGGTCGGAGGGCAGAACCTGCATCCGCATCAACGCCTCGGCGTCCTCGCGCGTGTAGATGTCGTTCGTGATGACGCCGACTGACAGTGTCGGATACAGCAACCGCGCAAGCGACGCCGTCAGTGTAGTCTTGCCGGCGCCTACGGGTCCGCCGATGCCAATACGCAAGGGGCCGTTAAGGGTGGTCATGATCGGAAGAGCCTTGTGTGCAAGGTTTCGTGCCGCATTGCGGCGATGTCTGACAGAAACGCGGCGCCAGAGAGATCGTCGAGCTTGCGCCCCCGTACTTCGGTTGCGATCCTGCGGCAAATCGGTGTCAGGCGCGCAAGAACCGTCTGCCCTTCGGTCTGCCCAAGCGGAACCAGGCGGACTGCGACTGAGACGATGTTGGACGCGAACGCCTGCAGATACATCGCTTGGACCAGTTCCAGCGGCAGTCCGGCAAGCCGCGCTGCGCGTCCAACCGCGACCGGATAGACGAGATCCGACAGGGCGATACCGTGACTGGCGGATACCGTCGCCGCGAAGGCCCGCCCCATCAGCAGGCTTTCCCGCATCCGTTCCGCCGAGGCGGTGAAGGCACGCGCCGAAGCATCGACATGGTCCAGCGCGTCTTCGTCGCGTGCGGCGTGGGCGGCCGCCAGGATGATGGCGTCGTTTGCCCCCGTCCCATGGCAAAGAACGTCCTCCAGCCAGGCCCGCAGCGTTTCGCCACCGCTCACCACACCGTCCTGCACTGCGGTTTCCAGCCCGTGCGAATAGGCGAAGGCACCCACTGGGAAGGCGGGCGACAGCCACTGGGCAAGGACGAGTGTCGCGTCAGTGTGCATGGGTGGTGTGCCCGTGTTCGTGTGAATGTGTACGTCCGTGGCCATAAGCGCCTCCCTCGGGCGTGAAGGCCGCGCGCGTGGGACGGACAATCGCGCCGAGATGTTCAAGCATATGCTCGATCACCGGATCGCGCTGGATGAGCAGCCGGTCTCGCTCCACCTGGCAGGGCGTGTGGCGATTGCCGATATGCCAGGCCAGCCGGGGAAGGTTGCCGCGCACCTCGAACAGGTCTTCCCTGGCCGCAACGATCGCGACATACCGCCTGTCGGGAAGCAAAATCGCATCCCCGTCGTCAAGCGAGGTGGTTTGCGGCAAGTCCACAAGAAAACTCAGGCCGCAATCTGTCGAAAGACGTTTTCGCCTGAGGAATCGGGCGGCGTAGTCGAGCGTGCAGCGCAAGGCGCACCCACTCCAGTCTCCCTTGCGGATGATCGTCTGCGCGATGGGAAGTTCCAGCATGTTGCGTCCTCAGAACAGGAAGTAGCGTTGCGCCATGGGAAGGACTTCCGCCGGCTGGCAAGTCAGAAGTTCACCGTCGGCGCGCACCTCGTACGTTTCGGGATCGACCTCCATCTTCGGAAGCACCGTATTGAGAACCATGTCGGCCTTGCCGATCGTGCGCGTGCCGTGGACCGCGAACACGTCCTTTGCGAGGCCGAGTTTCTGCCGGATCCCCGCCGCCTCTGCCGCCGCCGAAACGAAAGTCACGGCGGTCCGCTCGACCGAGCGGCCAAGCGAGCCCCACATCGGGCGGGAATAGACCGGCTGCGGCGTCGGGATCGAGGCGTTCGGATCACCCATCTGTGCGCAGACGATGGTGCCCGACATCAGGACCATTTCCGGCTTCACGCCGAAGAAGGCCGGATGCCACAGGACAAGGTCTGCGCGCTTGCCCTCCTGCACCGATCCGATCTCGCGCGAGACGCCGTGGGCGATGGCCGGGTTGATCGTGTATTTGGCAATGTAGCGGCGGACGCGGAAGTTGTCGTTCTGACCCGTCTCCTCGGGCAAGCGGCCGCGCTGCTTCTTCATCTTGTCCGCCGTCTGCCAGGTGCGGATTATTACCTCGCCCACCCGGCCCATCGCCTGGCTGTCCGACGCGATGATCGAGAATGCACCCAAGTCGTGCAGGATGTCCTCGGCGGCGATCGTTTCGCGCCGGATGCGGCTTTCGGCAAAGGCCACATCCTCGGGGATGGACTTGTCGAGGTGGTGGCAGACCATCAGCATGTCGAGATGCTCTTCGATCGTATTCACCGTGAAGGGTCGTGTGGGATTGGTCGACGACGGCAGCACGTTGGCGTCGCCGCAAATCTTGATAATGTCAGGCGCATGCCCGCCGCCCGCACCCTCGGTGTGGAAGGCGTGGATCGTGCGGCCCTTGATTGCATTGATGGTGTTCTCGACGAAGCCCGACTCGTTCAGCGTGTCGGTGTGGATCATGACCTGCACGTCCATGTCGTCGGCAACAGACAGACAGCAGTCGATGGCGGCGGGTGTCGTGCCCCAGTCTTCGTGCAGCTTCATCGCGCAGGCGCCGGCCTCGACCATCTCGACCAGCGCGCCGGGAAGTGATGCATTGCCTTTGCCCGAAATGCCGATGTTCATTGCCAGTCCGTCGACGGCCTGCAACATCCGCCCGATATGCCAGGGTCCTGGCGTGCATGTCGTGGCGAGCGTCCCATGGGCTGGCCCGGTTCCACCGCCAAGCATCGTCGTGATGCCCGAGTGGAGCGCGTCCTCTACCTGCTGCGGGCAGATGAAGTGGATGTGGCTGTCGAATCCGCCCGCCGTCAGGATGCGGCCTTCGCCGGCAATTACCTCGGTGCCGGGCCCGACTATGATATCGACGCCGGGCTGGGTGTCGGGGTTGCCCGCTTTGCCGATCCGGTGGATGCGCCCGTCTCTCAACCCAAGGTCGGCCTTGTAGACGCCGGTGTGATCGACGATTAGCGCGTTGGTGATGACCGTATCGACAGCGCCATCAGCCCGCGAAGCCTGACTTTGGCCCATGCCGTCGCGGATCACTTTGCCACCGCCGAACTTCACCTCCTCGCCATAGGTCGTCAGGTCGCGTTCAACCTCGATGAACAAATCCGTATCGGCAAGCCTCACGCGGTCTCCGACGGTCGGGCCGTACATTGCGGCGTAGGCGGCGCGGCCGATCTCTCGCGGCATGTCAAAGCTCCCCCATGACCTTCTGATTGAAACCGAAGATGCGGCGGGCTCCGCCGATCGGGATCAGTTGCACCTTGCGGCGCTGGCCGGGTTCAAACCGCACTGCCGTCCCTGCGGGAATATCCAGCCGCATCCCCCGCGCCGTTTCGCGGTCGAAGACGAGTGCCGAGTTGCTTTCGGCGAAATGGTAGTGGCTGCCAACCTGGACAGGACGATCCCCGGCGTTGGCGACCATCAGCACAATAGCGGCCCGCCCGGCGTTCAGGATCAAAGTGTCGGCGCCCGAGACGATTTCGCCCGGTATCATTTCGCGGCCTTGGCCTTGGCCAGCGCCGCCGATGCCACACGAAACAGGCCTACGGCACCAAGTGCGGCCGCTGCTCCCAGAAATGCGAACCAGATTTCGCTGCCGTGAGGATGAAGGTGCCCGCCGGGATTAGCCAACGCCTCGCCGGCAAGCAGGGAAAGAATGATCGTAAGGGCAGTTTTTCTCATGGCTGTGCTCCAGATACTTCTAGCGGATCGGATCGTGAACGGTGACAAGCTTGGTGCCGTCGGGGAAAGTCGCTTCTACCTGGATCTCGTGGATCATTTCGGGCACACCTTCGAGGCATTGCGCGCGGGTGAGCACGGTGGAACCCGTCTCCATCATATCGGCCACGGACCTGCCGTCGCGGGCGCCCTCGACTACGAAGTCCGTAATCAGTGCGATTGCCTCTGGAAAGTTGAGCTTCACGCCGCGCGCCAGGCGCTTGCGCGCGACCTCGGCGGCCATGGCGACAAAGAGTTTCTCTTTTTCGCGTGGGGTAAGCTGCATGGTTCAAAGGCTCCAGACGGTCGGCAACCTGCCCTTGGTCAGGCGGTCGAGAATGGGCAGAAGGGTGCACCGCAGAAAAAAACTGTCGGGCGCAAGAACGCGCAGGACGAGAAGTTCATCGGCTTTGAGCGAGACTCCACCTGTTGGAGGTAGTTTGCTTCTAATTGCATCCAGATGAACGGAGGCGTCTGGTGCATGGTAGACGATGAGCGCCATTGCACCGGCCCCAGCACCGGTTGCCGGACGCGACATTAGCTCGGAGGCGTCGCCTGAAAGGTCGATTCCATCGAGATGAAGCGGCTTGCCGTTGCGCCAGATCCGGACACGGTCCGAGAACTGAACTGCGCGCAGGGTCTCGCCCATCGCGGCGCGCCCGAATATCAGGGGCTCGACCAACAATAGGTGCGCGTCACGCGCCAGATTGATCCGCAGCGATCGCCGCAGCGCGCACCGGTTGAACAGGATGGTTTCTTGCGGCAGCCAATTTAAGCGCGCGCCGCTTTCTGCAAAAAGGTGTGTTTCAACCTCGGAGATTTCTTCCGGCTGCGCGCGGTAGGCACGCTCGGCCGCCTGCGTCGTTAATGTCAGCTCGGCTTTCGACCCCGCCCACGCGCTGATTGTAAACCGATCGCCCCCGGTAATGCCGCCGGCCGTGTTCAGAAGCACTGCCTCGATGCCGTCTCCCGTTCGACGCGGAAAAAGCGATTTTAAAGAACCGGATTGGCGAAGGGTTTGAATACGTGTGACACCGTCGTCGTGAAGCCGAACTGAAAGGCGCACTTCACCAACGGCCCTAGGTTGCGCGGTGCCGAACCGGTGAGCGTAAATGTCTGACGACGCGGTGATGCCCGACCCCCATACGGCTGACTGATTATTAGTTATTAGCTTGGCAGATAGTCGCGCTAACATCACGCGGCGCAGCATCGAGGGGGGCAGCAAACACCTGATGTCCAAAAAGAAGGCATGTCGGCCAGGGAATGCCGATTCTGTAAGCGATACCTGAATCCCGGATCGTAGGACGGCTTTGGCTGAATTACGGGTCGTGCATCCGGCTCAGACCAGAGCATCGCAACCAAGTTTGGAGCTATGACTTCGTCCATTCACACCCCCCGCAAACGACCGCTTTGCCGTCAACTCGTCGGTTCCGAGGCGGTAGTGCGAGGTACTCGTGTGAATGTCCGGTTTCGTCGACGGCGCCCGATCATCTCGCGCCTGCAACGAACAGCTGCTTCGAAGTCTGAGCACTGCCACGCTGCCGCATTAAGGGCGATCCCGATTTGGTTTGAATGGCCGCTTTTCGCGATGCGCCGCCGCGAGTTTGCACCCGCGGCGAAAGCCCGGATTCCAGCCTAGTCCGCACAAGGCGCGGAAACCACGGCACAATACCGTGCGTGGTAATATCTGGCTATGAGTGAGAGGGGGGATGGTGGGCGACCCTGGAATCGAACCAGGCATGGGTCTCCCCGGCGGAGTTACAGTCCGCTGCCGCACCTTGCAGCACGTCGCCCGACGCGAGGGGTGATTACTGTGCGGGGCGGACAGCGTCAACAGCAAATACGGGTGCGGTTTCGCTGTGTTGCGGTCGGCGGCTTGTCGGCGGGGCTTCACAGACCCCATGCCATGCAGTAGTCGGGGCCGGGCGCGCCGTAGCGCCGGATCAGAGAGGCGAGAGGCATGAAAAAACCCGTCTGGGTCGTCGAGAAGGAACGTGCCCGCCGCGCGGCTGCCGCCGAGACCGTGTGGCTTTTCGGGCTTCATGCCGTGCGCGATGCGTTGCTCAATCCGCGGCGCGAGAAACTGAGGCTCGTCCTGACCAAGAACGCTGCCGACCGGCTGGACGCCGCCGTGGCCGAGGGTCCTGCCGCCGAGATTGTCGATCCGCGCAAGTTCGATAGCCATGTGCCGCTCGGCCCCGACAGCGTGCATCAGGGGGCGGCGCTGGAGGTGAAGCCACTTTCCTGGGGCGGGCTGGATGCGGTCTGCGCGGGTGGGGAGGGCAAGGCGCTTGTCGTCCTTCTCGACCGGGTGACGGACCCGCACAATGTCGGTGCGATCCTTCGGTCGGCGGAGGTGTTCGGAGCTCGCGCGGTCATTGCGCCCGCACGCCATTCGGCGCCCGAAACCGGTGCGCTTGCCAAGACTGCGAGCGGTGCGCTGGAACGCCAGCCCTATCTGCGTGTCGGGAACCTCGCCGAGGCGATGGAACGGCTGCGCACCATGGGCTATCTGCTTCTCGGCCTCGATGGTGAGGGCGAGGCGACGCTCGGCGACGCACTCGTGCACGCGGGGGGGCGGCCGGTCGCGCTGGTGCTGGGCGCCGAGGGGCCCGGGCTGCGCGAAAAGACGCGAGAGACCTGTGATCGCCTCGTTCGCATCCCCTTCGCCGGGGGCTTCGGATCGCTGAACGTCTCCAACGCGGCGGCCGTCGCGCTCTATGCCGCCTCCACGCAGTAGATGCACGGCTGTTCACCGGTTTCTTACGGGGGATCACGCTTGCGGGAGGTATCTTTCGCGGCGCGGGCAGCGGTGCCATGTTGTGCGGGTAGCCGGGCGCCGTCGCCCGTGAAGGAGCCGACATGACGCTGACCCGCCGCGCCCTCTTTGCCCTCGCCCTGGCGATTCCCGTTGCGGGCACGATCCTGCGACCCGCCTTTGCCGATGAGCCGGAGGTCTTCGCGCCGGGTGGCGTGGCCATATCTGGCTATGATCCGGTTGCATACTTCCAGCAGGGCCAGCCGGTCATGGGCACCGCGAGCCACGCCCTGATGTGGCGCGGTGCAACGTGGTATTTCGCGACCGCCGAGGCAATGGAGGCGTTCGAGATGAACCCCGCCGCCTATGCGCCGCAATACGGCGGCTACTGCGCCTATGCCATGTCGAAAGGCGCGATCGCACCGACGGTGGCCGAGGCCTTCACGATCCACGACGGGCGGCTCTACCTGAACTTCTCTACCGAGGTCCGCACGATCTGGGCCGCGGACATCCCCGGCAATGTCACGCGTGCAGACGGCAATTGGCCGGCGGTCCTTCACCGCTAGGTCCTGTCAACAATCGGCGTAGCCAAAGGCTGTTCGAGGTCTTGTCGTTATAGGTGGCGACGCGGCGGGCATTCTTCTGCTTTTTTAAAGGAGCGCCCGACGAGATTGCGCAAGCGGTAGAGGGTACGATCCGAGGTCACGCGAAGCTTGCGGGTGTTGCGCATGGGGAGACCGACGCCATTCACTCAGAGGTAGATCGTGGCCTTGAAGCCACCTCACGAACGGCCGAAACCCTCTCGCGGAGTCCCCTTTATCCGAACGCCTCATGACAGATGCCCGTGGGTCATCTCACCCGCCGTCACCTTCGCAGCAACCATATCGTCCGGTTCTGAAAATCAATGCGTCTGTAAATCCGGCCCAGACAGGCTGGAACTTCACCCGGCGGCCGCGATCCCGGCACCGGTGAAGTCAAGCGCCTCGATGTATTCCTGACGCAGGACCGCGAGGGCCGCCGCAACGCCGCGCTCGCCGCCCGCGGCGAGTGCCCAAAGCGGCAGCCTGCCGATCATGACGGCTTCCGCACCCCGGATCTGGTAGCGCAAGACATCCAGGCCACGGCGTACCCCGCTGTCCGAAAGCACCGTCATCCGCTCCCCTGCGACGCCTGCGATGTCCGGTAATGCATCAATCGGCGCCGGCGCCGCATCGAGGTTGCGCGCGCCGTGCGACGACACCACGATACCGTCGGCCCCGCATTCGGCAGCCTTGAGGGCGTCGTCGGGTGAAAGGACGCCCTTCAGAATCAGGTGCCCCTTCCAATGGTCCCGAACCCAGGCCACGTCGTCCCAGCTCAGGTTTCCGCGCAGCGCCACACGCGGGTCGGTCGCCCTGCCGAGCAGCCGCGGTCGCATCTCGCGCGGATAGTTTTCGAGTGTCGGTAGCCCACCACCCAGAAGCGACGGCACCACCGCCTTCAGGAACCATCCCGGCCGCAACAGCACGTCCGTGACGCTGCTGCGCGAAATTCGGAATGGCATTCCAAAGCCGCTGCGGAGGTTCCATTCCTTCCGCGCACCGTAGGGCGTATCGACTGTCATCGCGAGGACGCGCACACCGCTCGCCTCGGCCCGTCTCATCAGCGCCGCTGACAGATCGAGATCTTCCCACAGGTAGAGCTGCATCCAGACAGTCGCATCCGGCACGGCATCGCGCAGACGTTCGACGGAGATAACCGACTGGGTCGACAGGCAGATCGGAATCCCGAGACGCGTGGCGGCCCGCGCGACCGCAATCTCGCCGTCGTGCTCGATCAGGCCCGCCATCGCTGTCGGCGCGATCACGAAGGGCGCACCACATATATCGCCGAACAAGTTGCAGGTAATGGACCTTGCGCTGTTTGCCCGAAGAACGCGCGGCACGATCTCTACGGCGCCCAGACGCTCGCGCAGAGATGCCAGCGCGCGCTCGTCGCCAACGCCTCGGTCGATGTAGTCGAAAAGCCCCCTCGGCAGCCTGCGTCGGGCGGTTCGGCGCATCTCGTCGAAAGAAGAGTCATCCGTCATCGGTCGGACCTGCCTGGCTGAAGAGTCGTCCGTTCGCTTCGCCCGAGATGGCCGTTCTCGTTATTCGTCGTCGGGGGAAGCCTGCATCAGGACGCCCGGCGCGAACAGATCCATCGGGTCGAGCGCCCTCTTGATCTGGCGCATCGTATTCCATTCGGTCGGGGGCAAGCGCCGCGCGAGTTCGGGCGCAAGCTTGCGGCCGATCCCGTGTTCGGCACTGAACGATCCGCCGATGCTTTCCGAAAGGTCATGTATGGCTTCCTGAAGCCGCGCGACCGAGTTGTCGAGTGAAACACGGTCGGGCAGCGCGCCATGTGGGATCATCGCGATGACATGGACGTTTCCGTCGCCCAGATGACAGACATAGAGCGGTTCCGCTATCGGCATGAGCTGTTCAATCAGGGCCGTTGCCCCGGCGATAAATTCGGGAACGCGCGAGACGCGCACGGCGATGTCGAAGACGACCCCGTGCCCCTCTTTCTTGTTCGCTTCGGAAAGTGAATGCCGGACGGCCCAGAGGTCCGCAGCCTGCTGCACGGTTGCCGGGATCACGGCGTCGAGGATCATCCCGTCCGACAGCGACCGTTCAAGGAAACCGGTCAACCTTTCGGACAGCCGCCCATCAGGGTCGGAGTTGCCGAGCTCGATCATCAGAATCCATTCCGGCAGCGGGTCAAACGGCGCGCGCAGGCCGGGGACATGCTTGAGGGCAAGGGCGACT
This sequence comes from Alphaproteobacteria bacterium, assembly GCA_030429495.1. Taxonomy (GTDB): domain Bacteria; phylum Pseudomonadota; class Alphaproteobacteria; order Rhodobacterales; family Rhodobacteraceae; genus Albidovulum. Next base: position 299,426 of record JAUIFH010000004.1, read on the forward strand.
TCGCCACCCGAGACGAGTTCGAAGGCGTGAATCGCGGTGTCGAAGCGCTTGCGCAAACGCCCGAACAGCGCGACGGCGGCTTCCGGGCTTTCCACGACACAGGCAGCATGGGCTTCGTCCCTGACCGCCGGAAACAGCTTGAGCGCAGCAGCCGTCACGAATCCGAGGCTTCCCTCGCCACCGATGAAAAGGTGCTTCCAGTCGTAGCCGCGGTTGTCCTTGCGAAGGCCGCTCAGGCGCCGCAGCACGTTGCCGTCGGGCATCACGACCTCAAGACCAAGCACGAGGTCGCGCATCACCCCGTAGCGCACGGCGCCGGTCCCACCGGCATTGGTCGAGATCAGGCCGCCGATCTGCGCGGTTCCTTCTGAACCCAGACGCAGCGGGAACAGCCTCTCTTCCGACAACACCGCATCGTGCAGTGCGCTCAATGTAACGCCGGCTTCGACGACGGCGACGTCCCCGACCGCGTCGAGTTCGCGAATACGCCGCATCCGGCCGGCGGACAGCACGATACATCTGCGCTCTTCTTCCGGCGGAACGCCGCCGGCGCAAAGGCCCGTATTACCGCCCTGCGGATAGATCGTGATGCCCCGGTCGCGGCAGAACGTGACTACGCGCGACGCCTCGTCGGTCGTGGCCGGCAAGATCGCGGCAAGCGCGTTCCCCCGATGCCTGCCGCGCCAATCGGTCATGAATGGCGTGGCCTCCTTGTCCGTCCGTACGGCTTTCGGCCCGACCAGTTCGATCAGGTCGCGCAGGTCACTCGCGTCAGTTGTCAGCATCGCCCCATTCCGCCTGCATTGGTGCCAGAGCGTTTCTCAGTTTCTCTTCCGTCCCGGCGGATGGCGGAACGAGCGGGAGCCGCGCGGCCCCTACCGGATAGCCGATCATCTCCATCGCGCGTTTCAGCGGGCCGGGGTTTGACTCGGCAAACACTGCATCGAGCAGCGGCTGGAACGCAAGCTGATGGCGAAGGGCCGACGCCGCGTCGGTCTTCGCAAGCTCGAAGAGATGCACCCAGTAGCGCGGGAACAGGTTGGCCGTCGCCAGGACGGCGCCGCAGGCGCCCATCTGGATATGCGTCGCGACCAAAGGCTCCTCACCGCCCATCATCGCGAAATCGTTGCCGACCATCCCGGCAATGCGGGCGAAACGCGGAACATCGTAGTTGGAGAACTTGATCCCGATCGCGGTGCCGTCCTCGGCGAGGCTGGCGATTGTCTCGGGTGCAAGACTCACATTCGTCCTCACCGGAATTTCGTAGAGCACGATGGGCAGGTCGACGGTCTCGCGGAAGCGGCGGATATAGGCCGCAAGCCCCCTCTGATCCCCGATCGCATAGAACGGAGTCAGAAGCATGATCGCATCTGCGCCCGCCGCCTTGAAGTCGTGGCCGGCGGCAGCGGCCTCGGCAAAACCCGGCGACAGAACACCGGCGACGACCGGCCCCTTGCCTTCGGCGGCGCGCACCGTGTGCTCGACGGCTTTCCGCCGCTCCTGCGGGCTCATCGCCGTGTATTCACCGGTGCCGCCAAGCGGAACCACGCCATGGGCGCCCCCGGCGAACATTCGGGCGACCAGGCTTTCCATTGCCGCGCCGTCCACAGCGCCGTCACCGTCGAACGGTGTCACGAGCGCCGGGTAGAGGTTGATCAAGTCCTTAGACGTTACCATCCTTGGGTCCTTTCAGAATTCTCAGGGAACGAAGCCGAAGATCCGGGGCAGCGTCAGGGACAGCGCCGGGATGTAGGTTACAAGCATCAACACGATGAGCGATGACGCGAGGAAGGGAAGGCTCGCCACGACGATCCGGCCAAGCGGGGCACCGCTTACCGCGGAGCCCAGATAAAGGCCGAGCCCATAGGGTGGCGTCAGCAGGCCGATCATCACGTTCATCACCATGATGACGCCGAAGTGCACCGGATCGACGCCCATCTGCGCGAGAATCGGGGTGAAGAGCGGCGCGAAGAGAAGCAGCTGCACCGCATCGCCGATCCAGAGCCCGTTGATCAGGAAGAAGAGGTTGAGGCAAAGCAGCAGCACCCAGAGGGGAAGGCCGACATCGCCGATGAAGGCCTGCAGGTCGGAAGGCACCCTTTCGTTCGCCATGATCCAGCTGATGATCGTGGCAAAGCCGACGATCAGGTAGATCGACGCGGTCGTGCGGGCCGAACGGTCAAGAATTTCCCAGAGCTTCGTCAAGCTGAGATTGCGGTAGGCGACAAGGCCGATCACCAGCGCATAGGCGACAGCGACGGCGGCGGCTTCGGTCGCGGTGAACACGCCCGAAACAATGCCGCCGATGATGATGAGCGGCATGAACAGCGCCCAGAACGCCTCCATCACGATGGCGAAAGCGACACGCATGTTGAGATTGGCGATCGGGTTCGCCGGAAACCCGCGGCGGCGGGCCATGATGAAGACCACGATCATCATGCCAAGGCCAAGCATCATGCCCGGGATCGCCCCGGCAAGGAAGAGGGCGGCGACCGAGGTGTTGGTGAGGCTCGAAAATATGATGAGCGGGATGCTCGGCGGGATTATCGGCCCCTGGACGGCCGAGCAGACCGTGAGCGCGGCCGAAAAGTCGCGGTCATAACCGTCCTTCTTCATCATGTCGATTTCGACCGGTCCGAGTGCGGCGATATCTGCAAGCGCGGATCCGGAAACGCCACCGAAGAGCATGGAGCCGACGACGTTCACATAGGCGAGGCCGCCGCGCAGGCGCCCGACCAGCAGGCGCGAGAACGACAGCAGCCTCTCGGTCATGTTCGTTGCCGTCATGATCTCGCCCGCGATGATGAAAAGCGGGATCGACAGCCAGATGAAGACGTCCATGCCGGTGAAGAACTTATGCGCGAAGATCGAGAGCATCGTGTCCATCCCCGGCTTGACGAGGAAATAGGACAACGCGGCGAAACCGATCGCGAAGATCACGGGGCTGCCGAGAAGCAGCAGCAGGAACAGAAGGCCGATGATGGAAAGCAGTGCGACGCTCATTACAGGGCCTCCCCGATATCGGCGGCGTGGATCTTGCCGGTGGAAATCTCGTCGATCACGCGCGCAAGCATCTGGATCAGCATGAGAAAGGCTCCGACAGGGATTGCCAGGTATGGCCAGAACCAGGAGATCTGCAGGGCAGTGGTCGTCCTGCGGTACGAGAACACCGCCTGATCCCATCCCTGCCAGACCAGGACGCAGAGCATGGCGCACAGCAGAAGCCTGAAGACGGCGTTGCGCCAGACCAGCCAGGATTGCGGCCAGAGGTGATCGAGGAAATCGACGCGAACCAGTTGATCGTCGCGCACCAGCAGAGAGCCGGCGAGCATGACGATCCAGATCATCAGGTAGCGGGCGGCCTCTTCCGGCCAGGGGAGGGAGTAGGAGAAGCCGTAGCGCAGGACAACCTGCACGACGAGCATCGCGACAACCGCCACAAGTAGAAGCCGTGCCACGAACGACGCGGCGAAAGCCAAGATGCGACTTAACGCGAGAATCGCGCGCATGATTTCTCCTCCCCGATAGACTGAGGCCCGCGCGTGAAGGGCGCGGGCCCCGGATGGCTTAGCGTGCAGCCAGGTCCGCCTTGGCCTCGGCAATGGCGGCGTCCAGCTTGTCGAACCAGGACGCGTCCACGTTTTCCGCAAGGACGGCGCGCAGCGGTTCACGCGTGGCGTCGACGAACTGCTGGAACTCTTCCGCGGTCGGTTGGTAGATCTCCACGCCGGCATCCGCGATGGTGCGAAGGTCCTGCGATTCCTTGGCCTGGATGATGCCGAGCATCGCGAAGGTCGCCTGCCGCGCTGCGGACTTGAAGATCGCCTGATCCTCGGGGCTGAGCGACTGGAAGTATTCCTCGTTGATCACGACCATCGGCATGTTCAGGAGGTGGTGGTCCAGCGTGTAGAACTTCTGAACTTCATGCAGGTTGGCGAGAAGCATCGTGTAGGGCGCGTTTTCCTGCCCGTCGACAACGCCGGTCTGAAGGGCGTTATAAAGCTCGCCCCACGCGATCGGCGTGGCCGATGCGCCAAGCGCCTTCACGATTTCCAGGTGAACCGGGATCGGCTGCACGCGGATTTTCAGGCCTTCCATGTCGGCCGGCGATTTGATCGGGTGAACCGAGTTGGAAAAGTTCCGGAAGGCGGACGGAAGGTAGGCAAGGATGCGCATGCCGCTCTCGGCCGCAAGCGCATCGGACAGCTCCTGTCCGAACGGACCGTCAAGAACCATGCGGCCGACTTCCGTGCTGGGGAACGTGTAGGGCATCTCAAGGATCTGGATGTCGGGGAAGAAGCTCGCGAGGTGACCCGCGCTAAGCCCTGCGGACATCTGCACGACACCGCGCGCGGTCTGCTCGGCGAGGGACTCGAGATCCCCGAGCTGTGCGTTCGGATAGACTTCCAGCGTCAGACGGCCGTTGCTTTCGCTTTGAAGCGCGCGTCCGAAGACTTCGGTAAACGTCCAGTACGGGTTCTGAAGCAGGTCGCCTTCACCCTCTGTATGGGCCAGTTTGACGATTTCCTGCGCGACGGCCGGGGCCGATGCTGTTGTCGCGGCGACGGCCATCGCGGCGATGAGCGCCTTCGCTGAAGTTCCAAAGAATGACATTCATATTCCTCCTGTTGAGCGTCCTCTTGGGTTTGGTCTTAGAATTCTCCATTGTTGTCAGTGTCCTCTACCCGAACATCGTCGGTGAGGTTTTCGGACAGGTAGGCCATGAGCCGTTCCACCATGTCGGAATGCAGCAGGTTGCTTTGCGCCTCCGCCCCTCCGCCATCGCCCTCCCGGATCAGGGTCGCGAGCGTGTCGAGCCGCTCGGCCCTGATTTCGGCGAAACGCGCGACGTCCATCTGGCCGCGCGGCCGGTATGCGAAGGCAAGGCGCAACATCCTTTGGCCCTGCAGGCGCAGCTTCTCGAAAATCTCCAGAAGATAGACGTTGTGCGCCCCCACCGCGACGGCATGGAACACCGCGTTCTCTGCCGCGGCTGCGCGCATCACCGTCTGGTAGTCGTAGATATCGATCTGCGACGCTTCCGAACGGAACGCGGCCATTGCCGCGTCAATCTTGCTGATGTCCCGCGAAAGGCGTCGGCCCGCAGCCAGCCGGGCGAGCGAGCGGTGGATCAGGCTGGACGTTTCCAGATAGCGCGGCAGGTTCGGCAGGATGATCGGAATGACTCTGCCCCCGCGACGGGATTGGAACTCAACCAGTCCTTCGGCGGCAAGCCGGATCAACGCCTCGCGGATGGGCGTCCGGGAAACGCTGTAACGCTCGGCGAGCGCTTTTTCCTCAAGATTTGAACCCGGCGCGATGGCCAGCGAGAGGATGTCTTCGCGAAGGACGTCGCAGACGCTTGCCTCTCTCCGATCGGTTTCTTCCATCGTCTCCCCCCTACGACGAACGGCCCATGTATACATCATGTCGACCGGTATACATTGTGTATGCCGTGCGAATTCAACCTGTCAATAGTTTTCGCCGGACGCCTCATTCGGGCGGCAGGATCGCCAAACCGCACCCCCTGCACACCCGTCTGCACAAGCGGGCAACGAGCCCTATAACTGACTGTTCTGAAATGAAGTTGCCGCGTCAGAAGGCGCTGGCAAGCACTCAACGGCAACGATGGACGGACGACGGCAGCGATGATTTCTGCGATGAGAATCCGGACAGACGTCGGAGACTAGGCATGGGCTATGCCCGCTCTTCCGCCTCGCGGATCAGGCGGTGAAGCCAGCGGGCAGCGGCCCAGGTGGCAGGGAAGGACAGCGGCATTGCCCAGAGCAACGCATCGAGCGGTGCGATGGCGTCGAACCAGCCGGCCGAGCGGAAGATCAGCCCCAGAAGGAACAGGTTGATCGCCACGGCACCGGCGACGAAGGGCCAGAGGATCGCGCCCAGCTTCCACAGGTTCTCAGTGGCTGGTGCCGTCTTCGAAGGTGATCTTGTTCCAGACATTGTACTTCCCGGACGGCTTGACCATTGGCAGCCGCTTGACCTCATCGAACGTCTCGGCATCAAAGACGATGACGGCACCGTCCTGATCCCAGACCGAAACCAGCGCGTTGCGCCCGTCCCGCGTGAATTCCGTGTGGGCGACGGTCTTTCCGGGCTCGGGTGTCAGCACCTTGACCACTTCCAGCGTCGCCTTGTCGATGATGTGCATCTGTCCCTTGTTCGGACCGGTGAAGACATCGGCCCAGAAATACGGCGTTCCGTCATGCGAGCGCAGGAAGAAGCCGGGGCCGGATGTCGCGATGGTCGCGACAAGGCGCCAGTCCTTCATGTCGATAACGCTGATGCGGCCCTCGTTCAGATGCGGCACCGCCATCACGCGATGGCCGTTCCGCATCCAACTGATGCCGGAGCCGAGATGCGGCATCCCCGGCAGGGGAAGGGCCGCGATCTCGCGTCCGACAGCGAGGTTGACGACCACGCCCGTCTCGCCAGCGCGGTTGGCGCCGATCAGGTTCCGGTAGTCGGGGTCGAAGAAGAAGTCGTCGAGCGGCGCGGACACATCGATCCGGCGGCGAGCGAACAGCCCCGATTCCGAGGCGAGGGCTTCCTCCATCCCCGCCTCATGGCTGTGGACGAAACCGTCATGGTAAGGGCCGGCGTCGGGATCGGTCGCCACCTCCCAGATTTCCGGGACGTCCTTCAGGGCAAGGATGAACGACTTGCGGTTGGGCGCCTGATAGACCGCCGAAACCCGGCTGGGCACGCCCGTGCGCCCCTCGACGACGATCACCCTGGCAACCGTAAGGTCGTCGGTCGAGAGGATCGTCAGCGTCGTGGGAAGATAGTTCGCGACGGCAAGCCATTTGCCGTCATGGCTCATCGCGATGTTGCGGCTGTTGAGTCCGGCGCGCACGCGGCCCACCTCGTGCAGCGACCAGATATCGTATTTCTGCACCCAGCCATCGCGCGACATGACGAACACATAGCGCCCGTCGGGCGAGAATTTCGGCCCACCGTGAACGGCGAAGGGTGTTTCGAACCGGTCGAGCACGTCGAACGTGTCGCCGTCGAGGACCGAGATATGGCTATCACCGGTCTCGACGACCAGCGTGATGTTCATCGGATCGGCGGTGAAGACCGGCGTCGTGGCGGGGGAATAGCCGGCGCTCAGCGCGCGGCTTTCGGCGATGTCCGCCTCCGACCAGTCCGGGCTTTCGGGAAGCGGCGCGGAAACATATTCCGCGACGGCCGCGATTTCCTCGGGCGTCAGCGTTGCCCCGAATGCGGGCATCTGCGTCATCACGCGGCCGCCGGTGATGACCGCTTCAAGCGACTCGCCGCGAAGGCGACCGAGGCTTTCGGGGATCAGTGCAGGCCCGGTGCCACCCAGCCGCGTATCTGCATGGCAGGAGGAGCAGAGATCGGCATAGATCGCCGCGCCATCCGGGCCGGCCGCCGCCATCGTCGCGAAAAGGCTAAACGAAGCGATGAGCCGGATCATGGCTTTTCCCCCGGAACGGCGTCACGGTAAGGCGGTCGCCCTCCCCTACCCCGATCTCGGCATTGGTCATGTAGCAGGCGGGATCTTCGGCCCAGGGATCGCCCGTCACCTGAAGCGCGCGGATACGGGTATTACCGCCGCAGACCGCCTTGAATGTGCAATCGCCACAGCGGCCCTTCAGCGGACGCGGGCGGGTGCGCAGCGTGGCAAGCATCGGGTCGCCGCCGGTCCAGAGCGCGCTGAACGGGGTCTCCTTCACCGATCCGACCGTGTAGTCGGACCAGTAGGTATCCGGGTGCACCTTGCCCTGCGGGTCAATATTCGCGACGCCGAGGCCCGACGAATTGCCGCCCCATGCCTCCAGATGCGCCCGAACATGAGCGGCCTTCGCGCTGCCGAACTTCCGTTCCGCCCAGTTGAGGAAATAGACCGCGTCGGCATCGTTGTTGCCCGTCACCACCTCCAGCGGCTTGCCGGCGGCCACGGCATCCCACGCGCGCTCCATGAGAAGGTCCATGGCGGAGCGGCTGAGGGAATGCTCCGCATCCTCGCCGCGATGCTTGTCGCCACGCCCGGCATAGACCAGATGGCTGAGGTAGAACTTGTCCACCCCTTCCGCATCGCAAAGGTCGAGCATCCCGGGCAGGAACCCGGCATTGGCCTCGGTGATCGTGAAGCGCAGCCCCACCTTCACCCCCCTGGCCTTGCAGGCCCGCACTCCGGTCAGGGCTTCGTCGAAAGCGCCCCGGACTCCCCGGAACCAGTCGTTCATGGCGCCGAGACCGTCGAGGGAAATGCCGACATAGTCGAAACCGATATCCGCGATGCGGTCGATATTTTCCGCGATCCTCGTCCCGTTCGTCGACAGCGACAGGTGGTGGAAGCCCAGCTCTTTCGCCCGCTCCGCAAGCTCGAAGAAATCGAACCGGCTGAGCGGCTCGCCGCCAGACAGGATCAGCGCGGGGATGCCGAACGCCTTCAGGTCGTCAAGGACACCCATCGCCTGCTCATGCGTCAGCTCTCCGGGGAACGGAACGTCGGCAGATGTCGTGTAGCAGTGCCGGCAGCGCAGGTTGCAACGGCGCGTGAGGTTCCAGATGACGACCGGCTTGACCGGCCCCGCGCGGCGGCGGACGGGCGTCGGCGCGACAAGCTGGTGCATGTATTGGGTCAGTCGGAACATGTCAGGCACCTCCGGTCAGCCGCAATCCGGTCTTCTTCAGGATGCGGGTCGAATATAGGATGTCGTGACTCCGGCACGCGGGGCCGAGCAAGTCGGAGACGACGCGGCGCTTCGCCTCGACCTCCTCCCTCGATGCGCCATGCAGCATGGCGAAGAGGTTGTAGGGCCAGCCCGGCCGGGCGCGCGGGCGGCGGTAGCAATGGCTCACGAAGTCGAGCGCGCCGACCCTCGGGCCGAGATCGTCGACCGTCGCATCGTCAACGTCCCAAACGCTCATCCCGTTGGCGGTCATGCCGAGCGCGTAGTGGTTCGGCGCAACGGCGATGCGGCGGATCACGCCGCTTGCCTGCATGGCGACGAGCCGTCTGCGGACCTCGCCCTCGTCAAGGCCCAGCCATTCGGCGACCGCTGTGAAGGGTTCGGGCGCCAGCGGCAGGCCGCCCGCCGTGGCCGCGATGATCCGGCGGTCTGTTGCGTCGATGCTCATGCCATGACCCGGAAGCCGATGAAGAACTCTTTTTCCTTCGGGAAACACAGCACGGTCAGCACGGTCTCCCGCTCGATGCGCTCCGCGGCAGCAGCGATCCCGTCCGGTGTTTCGCAAGCGAGTACGAACCACATGTTCAGCCGGTGCGCGCGTTCATAGTTATGCGCAACCTCGGGAACCGCATTGACCAAAGTCACGACCGCTTCGAACTGTCCGGCGGGCACTTCCATCGCGCAAAGACAGAAAGCGCCGCCCATCGCCTCGGCGTCGTAGAACGGGCCGAAACGGGTAATCGCCCCGATTTCGCGCAGGCGGGCCACACGGTCGATGACATCGCATTCGGTCATTCCGAGATCGGCGGCGATCCGCGCGAAGGGCCGGCGCGTGACGGGTAGACCTTCCTGCAAGCCATTGAGAAGCGCGCGGTCCATCGCGTCGAGCGTCCCTTCAGGTAACGGCGCACGCCTCATGCCGCCACCCCGATCAGCGCGCCGGTCTGCTTGAAGCAGCGGGTCGAGAAAAGCGGCCTTGCCGACGCCCCGGAAAGCTCAGGCAGGGCCCGCGCCTGTTCCAGAACCGCCAGCGCCTCTTTCCGCGTGCGCCCGTGGATCATGCAGTAAAGCGCGTAGGGCCAGACGCCGGGAACCGTCCTGCGCCGATAACAGAGCGTGACGCCCGGCAGCCCGGCAAGCGCGGCTCCCGCCGCCGCGATCCGCTCCTCCGGCAGGTCCCAGACCACCATCGCGTTCGCGGTCCAGCCCAGTGTGCGGTGCCGCACGATTACCCCAAGCCGGGTAATGACGCGGGCCTGAAGAAACGTCGCGATCCGCGCCAGCGCCTCGGTCTCGTCGAGGCCGAGCGCGGCGAACGGGCGCGGCACGAGGGGAAGGCCCCGTGACAGCGCCGCGAGCAGTTCGCGATCCCCGTCGGACAGGTCGACCGGAGCCGTTCCCCGATCTGGCGCCATCGGCCGCCGGTCGCCGGTCAGCCGGAATCCGAGATCGATGTTGAAGGCGTGGACAAGCCTGAGGTCTAGGATACGCAGCCCGGTTCGGGCGCTGATCCGCGCGAGGCTTGCCTCAAGCGCGGCACCATCCGGTGCCGTGGCGACGAACCACAGGTTCCAGTCGTCCTCCCGCAGATAGGAATGGTTGACGCCCGGCTCGGCGCCGACAATCGCCGCGACCTCCTCGATCGCCTCCGCCGGCACGGCCATGGCGGCAAGCGTCGACGCCCCGGCAGTGTTCGGCCGCACCGTCGCGCCGACGCGGGTCACCGCACCGCTTGCCGTCAGGCGCGCCAGGCGCGCGATGACGTCATCCTCGCCGACGGACAGCACGGCCGCCATCGCTGAGAACGGCCGCGCCACCAGCGGCAGGTCGCGCTGGAACTCGTCCAGCAGGCGGATGTCGATGGGGTCCCAGCCTTCCATGATTACAGCCCCGGCTGATGCGCGCGGGCAGTGAAGAAGATGCCGCTTGGCGCCTGCGCGTCGATCTCCGCCACCTTCTCGCGCCTGCGGGTATCGTAGATCAGCACCTTGTTGTCGTCCCGCGAACTGATCCAGACCTCAGCCCCGCGCGGGGCGAATTCCATGTGCAGGATAGCCTTGCCGGGCGTCAGCGTCGCGACCACCTCGTGAGAGCGCGAATCGACCACCTGCACCGTGTCGTTGAGCGGCGTGGCAAAGTTGACCCAGACGAAGGGCGATGCGGGCTGAGCGATCACGAAGACCGGCTGGCCATGCACCGGCGTGGCCGCCACCTGTTTCAGGCTTTCGCGGTCCACCCAGAGCAGCTCGTGACGGCCGACCGCGGGCAATGCGTACTGGCCTTCGGTAAAGGCCCAGCCCTGAAGATGGGGCATCTTGTAGACGGGCATGTCCTCGCCCGTTTTGCCGTAGTCGGTCAGGAACTTCCGGGGCCCCGGCTTCTCCGCCCACAGATCGAAGGCCGTGACACCCTTCTCGCCGAACAGCCCGACAAGATAGGTATGCGCATCATCGGTGACGACTGCGTCAAACGGGTTCGCGCCAGCATTGCCCAACGCGGTGATGACGGGCGCCTCGCCCGAGAAATCGCCAAGGAAAACCTCGCCCGTGTCCCACACCGTCCAGACGAAACGTCGCCCCGGTATATCGACCAGGCCGATGGTCTTTCCCGCTGCCGGAATGTCGGCGACGAGGTTGAGCGTATCGGCGTCGAAGACCTTCACGCCGCCCGGTTCGTAGTTCGAGACCGCGACAAGCTTCCCGTCGTCGGATATCGCGCCGCCGATGGAGTTACCCGCCTGCACGGTCCGGGCGACGGCCTCCTGCTGAAGCATGTCCACCTTGCTCAGTCCGCCATCGCGGCCGAAGACATAGGCGAAGCGTTCGTCCGGGCTGTAGGTCAGGCTTGCATGGGACAGATCGCCCAGCCCCTCCACCCGGCCGACTGCGCCGTGGTCGGAGCGGTCGATGATCAGAACGCTGCCCGACGCGCGTTCGACGACGAGGCCGAGATCGCCGGTCGCGATCGGTTCGCCGGCCTCGGCGAGGACCGGCGGGATGAGCAGGGCACAAAGGGCGACAAGGTGTTTCATCGGTCAGTCCTGTTTCAGAAAGCGGGCGATCCACAGCGCCTCTTCCTCGGAAAGAAGCGGGCGCCAGGGTGGCATCGCGGTGTCGGGAATCCCGTCGAGAATGATTTCGGCAAGCGTCTCCGGTGCCGCATGATCAAGAGCGTCCGCCGTCAGCGGACTGCCAAGCCCGCCCTTCCGCGTCAGCCCGTGGCACGACCCGCAATCCTGCGTGACCATGTGCGTCAGCTCCGCCGCGCGTTCCGGCGCGACTTCGGCGGCGCAAGGCATGGCCAGCGCGAGAAGGAGGGCGGCGCTACGCATAGGTCGCCATTCCGGCGCCGTCGCACAGCGCCGCATCCGCCGCGGCGATCGCGAGATACATGCCGGCCACGTGGCCGATCACGAACAGGACGGGCGCCGCGAACCGGGCGGCCGCCATGTCGGTGCCGATCCGGCCAAGGCACGAGAGAAGGCGAATCTCGCGCGGCGTCGTGGCGGCCGATACCGCGAGGACGGGAAGATGGGCCGGCATTCCGTGTCGCATCAGCTGAAGCGCGATCTCGGCGATGTTCGAGACGCCCATGTAGACGACAAGCGTGGTGTCCTCGCTGGCCAAAGATGCCCAGTCGAGGTCCAGCGCGGCATCACAGGCGCGATGGCCCGTGACGTAGCGCACGCCGCTCGATAGCCCGCGATGGGTCAACGGCACACCGGTCGAGGCGGCCGCACCCTGGGCCGAGGTTATGCCGGGTATATAGGTCACAGGCAGGCCGGCAGCCCGCAGCGCCTCTGCCTCTTCGCTGCCGCGACCGAAGATCAGCGGATCGCCGCCCTTCAGGCGCGCGACCGTCAGCCCTTCGCGTGCCAGGTCGACCAGCAGGGCGTTGATGGCGTCCTGAGGAATCTTGTGAAAATTCGGGAGCTTTCCAACGTCGATCCGTCGCGTGTCGCGGGGGATCAGCGCCATGATCTCTGGGCTGACCAGCCGGTCATGAACGACAACATCGGCCGATTGCAGCGCCCTGAGCGCCTTGATCGTCATCAGCTCCGGATCACCCGGCCCGGCGCCGATCAGCAGGACGCGGCCCGCAGCATGCCTGTCGGATTGGTCTTTCATCACTTGTCCGTTCGGCTGGATCCGGGAAATGCACCGGCGGAGGCAAGGGGTCAGCCCCCGCCGGCGTCCGTACGCCGTCAGTAGACGTCGTCGCGGGTATTCAAGACGTTGAACTTTCCGGTCGGCGTCACCAGACGAGGGTCCTTGATGACGGTCTTCAGTTCGAGCGTCTTGTCATCGACCACCACGATGGCCGATTCCTGCTCTTTGCCGTTCCAGACCGAGAACCAGACCTCGGTGCCCTCCTTGTTGAATTCGGGCTGAACGACGCGCGGCTGGCCTTCGGGAATTCCCGCCCATTCGGCAATCGGGAGCGTGGTGAATTCCGGATCCACATCGGGATCGCCGCCCATCGCGGCGATGTCGAAGACCGCGACGGAACCCGACACCTCGGCCTCCGGGTTCAGCGGCGCATCGACATAAAGATGCTGGCTGTTCGGATGCGTCTTGATGAAGAGCGAACCGCCGCCCAGCGCATAAAAGCTGTCGACGATCTTCCACGCATGGTCGGGATGCCCTTCCGGGTCCGTGCCGATCAGCGCCACGCTTTCATCGCCAAGGTGCGAGGTCGACCAGACCGGCCCGTAGACCGGGTGATTGAAGTTCGCGCCACGGCCCGGATGCGGTGTCTGGCCGCCGGTCTCGATCAGCGCGGTCAGCTTGTCTTCCTTGGTATCGACCACCGCGATCTTGCCGCGCGCGTTGGCCGCGACAAGGAAGTAGCGATGCGTGCTGTCGAAGCCGCCGTCATGCAGGAAGCGTTCCGCCTCGATCTCGGTCGACTTGAGGTTCTTCAGGTCGGTGTAGTCGACGAAAAGGATCTTCCCCGTTTCCTTCACGTTCACGATGAACTCGGGCTTGTAGTGCGACGAGAGGATCGACGCCACGCGGGGCTCCGGGTGGTAGACCTGTTCGTCGTAGATCATGCCGCGGGTCGAGACGATCTTGAGCGGCTCCAGCGTATCGCCGTCCATGATGACGTATTGCGGCGGCCAGTAGCTGCCTGCGATCGCATACTTGTCCTCGTAGCCTTCGTATTTCGAGGTCTCGACCGACCGCGCCTCGATGCCGATCTTGATCGAAGCGACCGTCGCGGGCGTCTCCATCCAGAGGTCGATCATGTTGACGAGGCCGTCGCGCCCGATGACGAACAGATAGCGGCCAGAGGCGGAGATGCGGCTGATATGGACGGCATAGCCGGTGTCGATCACCGCCCGTATCTCGTAGGTGCCGCCGTCGATCAGGGCCACCTGCCCCGCATCGCGCAGCGTGACGGACATCAGGTTGTCGATGTCGATATCGTTCATCTTCTCGGTCGGCCGGTCCTCGGGTTTCACGACGACCTTCCAGCTGTCCCTCATTTCCGGCATGCCCCATTCCGGCGGCTGCGGCGGATCAAGCAGGACGTAGCGGGCCATCAGGTCGACATCCGCCTCGGAAAGCTCGCCCGATGTGCCCCAGTTCGGCATCCCGGCGGGCGAACCGTAGGTGATGAAGCTGTGGACGTAGTCGTATCCCAGTTCCCGCGTCAGATCGGGCGTAAGCGGCTTGCCGGTCGCACCCTTGCGCAGAACGCCATGACAACCCGCGCAACGCTCGAAATAGATCGTCGTCCCACGCTGGAACTCATCCTGCGTCATGACCGGATCTTCGGGTTTCAGGCCCGGAATCTCGACCTGGATCTGGCCGAGAGTGGTCATAGAGGGTTCGTAGGCCGCGGCGGGGCCGTCGGCGTGCTCCTTGGGCTTCTCCTGCGCGCAAAGCGGCGCGGCCAGAAGCCCCAGCGCCAGTGCGGCGCTGCCCATGAGGACAGTCCGGACTGATTTGGCTTGGGATGTCATGGAATCTCTCCGTTCAGCTGGTGAGGCTGACGGCACCCTGACGCCAACCGCCACCTGCCTTCCTTGACTTTCGTTAAGGTGCGCCTGCGGCGGATTGCGCAATGGGATTGGGCATGATCCGCCTCATGCGCCTGATCCTGATCCTGCGGCTTCTCGCCCTCCCTGCTCATGCGGGCGGGCCGCTTTCCGGCGACGCCCCAGACCTGCGTCCGCCAACACCAGCAGAGGCCGCAGAAATGCTGTCGCTCGAAGCACCCGTCCAGATCCTGCGCGAGGCGGGCGGCGTGCCGGGCTGGACCGTGACAAAGGCCGGCACCGTCGTGGGCCATATCGGATCGACATGGGAAATCGCCGCCTCGGTCGGTTATTCCGGTCGGCCGATCGACGTGCTGGTCGCCGTAACGCCCGAGGGCCGGATCGGCGGCGCCCGCATGGTGCGCCACAACGAACCCGTCTTGACCCTCGGCATTTCGGAAGCAGACATCGCCGCCTATGTCTCGGGTTTCGCCGGCTACGACCTCAGCTCAAGCGGACCGGCAGCCGCGCCCGGCGGCCTGCCGGACGTGATCAGCCGCGCGACCGTATCGACCGGCGTCATCCGCGACGGCATCCTGCGCACGGCGCGCACGCTCGCCATCGCGCGCGGCGTGATCGCCGGAAGCGGGGGGATGGACCGGCTGAGCTATGAGTCCGCCACTTGGGACGCGCTTCTGGCGATGGGTGCGATCACCGAGACCAGTGTAACGATGGCCGACGCCGCCACGGCGCTCTCCGGGGCAACCGTGCCGGTAGAGCCGGGCCCCGGCGCGTTCCTGCATCTCTGGACCGGCATCATCGACCCGCCGACAGTGGGGCGTAATCTGCTTGGTCAGCAGGATTTCACCCGGGCGGTCGGAAATCTCGGCGCCGGCGGCGCCGCGCTGATCGTCATGTCATCCGGCCTCCACTCCCATCGCGGAACCGACTGGAAGCGGACCGGGCTGTTCGACCGGCTCACCGTCGTGCAGGGCGATACCCGCTGGCAGCCTACCGAAGACCGCTACCATATGCAGAAGAAGCTTGCAGCCAACGGCGCGCCGAAGATGAAGGAGATCAGCCTCTTCGCGCTGCCGCGGGACATCGACCCGACGCGCCCCTTCTCGATAGAGGTGCGGGCCGCCCGCCCGAGCGATGCAGGGGAAGTCGCGATGACCATCGCACTCCCCTACCAGCTTCCCGACGCCTTCCTTCTTGCCCCGCCGCCCGATCCGGCGCCCCTCTGGGTCTCGGCATGGGCTGCGAAACGGGCGCAGATCGCCATCGTCGCCCTGATGCTGGCGGTCCTGACGCTGATCCTGTTCGCGCAGGAATGGATCACCCGCCGGCCCCGCCTTTGGCGCGCGGGCCGGCTAACCTTCCTTGCCACAACGTTCCTTGTTCTCGGCATGGGGCTGAACGGCCAGCTTTCGGTCGTTCAGGTCGTGGCCTTCGTCCATTCGCTCCTGACCGGCTTCCGGTGGGAGACATTCCTGATCGAGCCGGTGATCTTCATCCTCTGGGGCTTCACCGCGCTCGGAATGCTGTTCTGGGGCCGCGGCGTCTACTGCGGCTGGCTCTGCCCGTTCGGAGCGTTGCAGGAACTGACCAACGCCGCCGCGCAAAGGCTAGGCGTCAGGCAGATCGCCGTGCCGCAGGCACTTCACGAACGGCTCTGGGTCATCAAGTACACCGCCTTCGTCGGCATCCTCGCACTGTCGTTCTACTCGATGCATCTTGCGCTGATCGCGGCCGAGGTCGAACCCTTCAAGACCGCCATATCGCTTCGCTTCATCCGCGCATGGCCCTTCGTGCTTTTCGTTCTGGCGCTTCTCGGCGCGGGTTTGTTCATCGAACGGTTCTTCTGCCGGTATCTCTGCCCGCTTGGCGCGGGCCTCGCCATACCCGCGAAGCTCAAGATCTTCGACTGGCTGAAGCGCAGGCCGCAATGCGGACGGGAATGCCGGCTTTGCGAGACGAAATGCACCGTCGGCGCGATCGACGGAATCGGCCGCATCAATGCCAACGAATGCGTTCTGTGCCTGCGCTGCCAGGTCATCATGAATGACGGGACGCAATGTCCGGTGCTGAAGCGCCGGGCGCGGGCGGAGGCCGCGTGACATGCTGAAACGTCTGTTTTCCGGGGGGGTCGGAAGCTTTTCTCTCGCAGCCTGCCTGTTTACCATCACCGCAACGGGCGTTTGCGAGGTATCTATCAGGGGCCGCGGGGCGGTCGACCTTCTGCCGCCACCGGCACCGCGGGTCTGGATAGTGCCGCGCGCGACCCAATCAAAGCCCGCGCCATGAACCGCAGACGCTTTCTTACCGTGACAGCGGCCGCCCTCGCCACCCGCGTGGACGCGTCGGAGGTCGCCGAATGGCAAGGCACCGGCTTCGGTGCCGCCCTTTCGCTTCGGCTCGTCGGCGCGGACGTAGTCCGCGCCCGCCGGACGTTCCGCCGGATCGAGACGGAGATCGCGCGGATCGAGGCGCGGTTCTCACTGTTCCGCGATTCGGAACTGGTCCGTCTGAACCGCGACGGGCGGCTGGCCTGGCCTTCAGAGGATTTCCGCGCGCTGACCGCGCTGGCCGGCAGGGTCCATGACGCGACTGGCGGAGCGTTTGACCCCACGGTCCAACCACTCTGGACCGCCATCGCCAGCGGCGCCAACATCGCCGCCGCCCGCGCACTGACCGGCTGGTGGCAGGTGTCGCACGCACCCGCCGAGATTCGCCTGTCGCGAGGACAGGCGCTGACCTTCAACGGCATCGCCCAGGGCTGGGCCGCCGACCGGATCGCCGCACTTCTGCGCACCGAGGGTTATTCCGACGCGCTCATCGACATGGGAGAGGTGCAGGCACTCGGCCAGCGCGCAGGTGGCGGCGGCTGGCGCGCTACAATCGCCGGACCGCACGGCGAGACGCTGGCCGAAACACGGCTGACGAACCGGGCGCTCGCCACCTCGTCGCCCCGGGGCACGCTGATCGACGGCAAGCCGCATATCCTCTCGCCGGACGGACGCGCGGCGCTCTGGTCGACAGTGTCGGTCAGCGCACCGAGAGCTGCGGTGGCCGATGCACTCTCGACCGCGTTCTGCCTGATGAACCGCACCGAGATCGCCACGGCGCTTGCGGTTTTCCCGGGTGCGAGGCTCGAAATCCTGGCCTGAAACGGGCCGCGGCAAGCGACGGTTGACTTTTGTTAAGGCCGCCGCCCGCGCAAAGGATCACACCGGCGTTACCTGAAACCGCTCCGGGAAGGATTCCGCCATGCGCGAAGTCATGACCAAGAGCATGGCCCGCAACATCTTCTACGGCGGGTCTCTCTTCTTCATCATCATCTTCGTGGGCCTGACCGCCCATTCACACCGTTACATCACCACGACATCCACCGACACGGCCGCGCTGACCGAAAGCGTCGCCGCAGGCAAGCATATCTGGGAAAAGAAAGCCTGCATCAACTGCCACACGATCCTCGGCGAAGGCGCGTACTTCGCCCCGGAACTGGCTAACGTCATGACCCGCTGGGGCGTCGCCGACGATCCCGAAGCCGCGTTCGAGGCGCTCAAGGTCTGGATGGACGCGATGCCGACCGGCATCGAGGGCCGCCGCCAGATGCCGCAGTTCAACCTGACCGATCAGGAATACCGCGAGCTGGCCGACTTCCTGCTGTGGACGAACCGGATTCGCGCGCAGGACTGGCCGCCGAACGAAGCGGGCTGAGGAGACTGAACCATGAAATACCAATCGCAAAAGATCGCGCTGGCCTACTTTCTGGTGGCCATGGCGCTGTTCGCCGTCCAGGTCTCAATGGGTCTGGTCCTCGGCTGGATCTACGTTGACGGCAACTTCCTGTCGGAGATCCTGCCATTCAGCGTCGCCCGCATGCTGCACACAAACAGTCTGATCGTTTGGCTGCTTCTGGGCTTCTTCGGTGCAGCCTACTACCTCATCCCCGAGGAGGCCGAGCGCGAGATCCATTCGCCGAAGCTCGCCTATCTGCAACTGGCTATCTTCGTGCTGGGCACGGCGGGCGTGGTCGTCACCTACTTCTTCAACCTCTTCGAAGGGAACTTCCTTCTGGGCCGCGAGGGGCGCGAATTCCTCGAACAGCCCCGCTGGGTAAAGGCCGGCATCGTCGTCGCCGCGCTGATCTTCCTTTACAACGTGTCGATGACCGTCCTGGCGGGCAAGAAAACGGCGATCACCAACATTCTGCTCGTCGGCCTCTGGGGTCTGGCGCTTCTGTTCCTCTTCGCCTTTGTGAACCCGTCGAACCTCGCGCTCGACAAGATGTACTGGTGGTATGTAGTCCACCTGTGGGTCGAGGGGACGTGGGAACTGGTCATGGCCTCGATCCTCGCCTTCCTGATGCTGAAGCTGACGGGAGTCGACCGCGAGGTGGTGGAAAAATGGCTTTACGTCATCGCCGCGCTTGCCCTTTTCTCGGGCATCCTCGGGACCGGGCACCACTACTACTGGATCGGCACGCCGGGCTACTGGCAGTGGATCGGTTCGATCTTCTCCAGCCTCGAAGTCGTGCCGTTCTTCGCGATGATGTCCTTCGCCTTCGTCATGGTCTGGAAGGGCCGCCGCGACCACCCGAACAAGGCCGCGCTCCTGTGGTCACTGGGCTGCGCGACGCTCGCCTTCTTCGGCGCGGGTGTCTGGGGCTTCCTGCATACGCTCCACGGCGTGAACTACTACAGCCACGGCACCCAGATCACAGCAGCGCACGGGCACCTCGCCTTCTACGGCGCCTATGTCTGCCTAAATCTTGCGATCATCTCCTACGCTATGCCGCATCTGAAGGGGCGCGATCCCTATAACCAGGTGCTCAACATGGCCTCGTTCTGGCTGATGTCCGGCGGCGTCGTCTTCATGACGTTCACGCTGACCTTCGCGGGCACGGTGCAGACCCATCTCCAGCGCGTCCTCGGCATGGGTTACATGGAAGTGCAGGAGCAGCTCTGGGTCTTCTACGCCATGCGCTTTGCGTCGGGCGTGGCCGTGGTTCTTGGCGTACTTCTCTTCATCTACGCCATCCTCGCGCCCCGGCGCGAGGTCATCGAGCCCGGCGTCACGAGCCCGGCGGAGTGAGCGTCATGGACGGCACTTCGATCAAGACGAAGGGGGCGGCGGACGCCCCCTTCTACCTGCCGCAGGGCGACGAATGCGACGTCTTCCTCGCCGCGGCGGACCATAACCTCCCGATCCTGCTGAAGGGACCGACGGGCTGCGGCAAGACCCGGTTTGTCGCGGCGATGGCACACCGACTGGGAAGGCCGCTTTACACCGTCGCCTGCCATGACGACCTTTCGGCGGCCGACCTGATTGGGCGTTACCTCCTGAAGGGCGGCGAGACGGTCTGGGTCGACGGCCCCCTGACGCGCGCCGTGCGCGAAGGCGCGATCTGCTATCTCGACGAGGTGGTCGAGGCCCGCAAGGACGTGACCGTCGTCCTGCATCCCCTGACCGACGACCGCCGCATGCTGCCGATCGACCGGACCGGCGAGGAACTAGAGGCCGCGCCCGGCTTTCTTCTCGTTGCCTCCTACAATCCCGGCTACCAGAACATCCTCAAGACACTGAAACCCTCGACCCGCCAGCGGTTCGTGTCGCTCGAATTCACCTTCCCCCGGCCCGAGCATGAAATCCCTGTCATTGCCCGGGAATCCGGCCTGTCGGAGGAGCGCGTGCAACCTCTCGTGCGGCTCGCCAACAAGCTGCGGGCCATGAAGGGGCAGGATCTTGAGGAAGGCGTTTCCACCCGGCTCGTCGTCTACGCCGCCACTCTCATCGCCAACGGGATGCCGGTGGATCGTGCCGTGCGCGTGGCGATGATCGAACCTCTGGCCGATGACCCGGATGTGAAGGACGGGCTCCGCGATCTCGTGACCGCCGTATTCGGGTGAGGCCGGCGATGCCACGGATCGAATTCGAGCCATGGGAGCCCGAGGAAACCGTCGGGAAACTGTGGCACGTCCTTGCCAGCCGTCTGGACGGGGAACCCGTCCACGATGGGGCCCGCGTTCACCTGTCCGAGGTGGGCGGACGGCTGGCAGTCCTGTTTCGCGGACTCGGCGGCGACGCGGCGGTCGATATCAAGCCCGTCGCCGAGGAGATCAGCCATCACCGCCTGTCGACCCTGCGGCGTCTTGGAACATGGCGCGAAGCCGCGCCGAGGGCCAGTTTTGATTGGACAAGCCTGCGCCTGCCCGAAAGCCTCGCCGCCTTTCCGGCGCGCGAAGCCAATGCGGCGCTCTATCTCTGGCTTGCCGTCGCGGCATCAACCGCGCGGCATCTGGCGCCACCTGGCAGGGACGATCCGCTCCGGAATGACCTAGCGGCCATCGAAACGGCGCGCGCCATGACGGACGCGGCGCTGGACACGGCACCAGGGTTCCGCCGCCTCTACCGCAACCTCGCCGATGCGACGCTGCTGTTCCGCCGCACGGCTTCCCTGCCGCCAATCGAGGCGGCGGTCGAGGCGCGCGTCCGTCAGGCACTCGGCGATCCCGCGCCACTGCCCGCCACGGCGCTGCCCGCCATGGCACCGCGCGGCTACCGCCCGTTTCGACCGGTCGTCCTTTGGCTCGACCTACGCGAAACCGCGCGTTCCGAGGAAACTGCCGTGGAAACCCGCGCGACTGAGGGCACGCCCGAAGAGGCCGTGGAAAAGACCGCCCGCCGCGCCCGCCGTCGCAAGGCGGATCAGGCAGCACGAGCCGACAGCTTCATCCTCCACAAGTTCGAGGCGATCCTGTCGATGACGGAGTTCCTCAACCTCAACCGCCGGGTCGAGGACGATGACGAGGACACCGCGCGAAAGGCCGCGAACGATCAGGATGAGATCGGGCTGGCGCAGGTCTCTAAGGCCCCGGCCACACGGCTGAAACTGCATCTGGACCTCGCACCCGAAGATGTCGACCGCGAGGCCCTTTCCGGCCAATCCACCTACCCGGAATGGGATACCCGAACCGGGGCTTACCTGCCGGCCCATGCCCGCGTCCTCCACTCCCGCGCCGAGGAAAGTCACGAAACGCCGCCGTTTCGCGGCGATCCCCGGGCGAATGCCCGTATCCGCGCCGTCCGGCGCCAGTTTGAGGCGCTTCGGCCCACCCTCGTGCCGATCCGCGGGCATCCCGACGGCGAGGAGCTCGATACCGACCGCGCCGTCCGCGCGCAGGTCGACCTGCTTGCCTGTGGCGAGGGCAACGACCGCATCTGGACCCAGACCCGGCCCGAACGCCGCGACCTTGCCGTCTCGATCCTGCTCGATGTTTCGCGCTCCACCGAAAGCGCCCTGCCCGGCCATGGCCATGAGGGCCGCAGCGTGATCGACATCGAGCGAGAGGCGCTGGCAGCACTGGCTTGGGGCCTTGATGCTTGCGGCGACGATTTCGCGATTCACGCCTTTTCCTCCCTGCGGCGAAAGCGCGTGTTCGTGCAGACGGTCAAGGATTTTTCCGAACCGATGTCGGACACGGCCGAACGGCGCATCGCCGCGCTCAAACCCGGCCACTACACCCGTCTCGGGGCCGCCATCCGCCACGTTTCGGCGAGGCTGAGCCGCGAGGCGCGCAAACGCCGGCTGCTTCTTGTCATCACCGACGGAAAGCCCAACGACCTTGACCATTACGAAGGCCGCCACGGCATCGAGGACAGCCGCATGGCGATCATCGAGGCGCGCCGCGCCGGGCATTCGGTCTTCGGCATCACCGTCGACCGCGACGGCAAGTCGTGGTTCCCGCGCATCTTCGGGCAGGGTGCCTTCGCCCTTGTGCCGCATCCGGAAAAACTGACCCAGACATTGCCGCAGATCTACCGGCAGCTCGTGCTCGGATGAGCGACGGGGCCGAAGACCGCCGCTCCGCGCTCGACCAGTTGCCCGGCGAGTTGATGATGTGGGTGCTTGTCGTGTCCGAGCTTGCGGTCTTCGGCGCGGGCCTCGCGGCCTTCCTCGCGGTCCGCATCACCGACCCGGCGGGCTTTGCGGAAGCGCAATCGTATCTCCACCGGGCAGGCGCCGGGGTGAACACGATCGTGCTCGTCACGTCCGGCTGGCTCGCGGCGCTGGCGACGAAGGCTGCCGAGGAAGGTCTGGTGCGCCGCCTGCGCTGGCGGGTCTTCGGTGCCGTCGCCCTCGGGGCGCTTTTCCTGCTCCTGAAGGGGACGGAATATGCCGACCTCGCAGCGGCGGGAATTTCGTTCGAAACCCACACCTTCTTCACCTTCTCCTATCTGCTGACCGGCTTCCACGCGGCCCATGTCATTGCCGGCATGGTTCTGCTGGCGATCGTGGCGATCGTGGCCAGCCCGCGCGCCGTCGAGGCCGGTGCCGCGTTCTGGCACATGGTCGACCTGGTCTGGGTGCTGCTCTTCCCCGTGGTCTATCTCTTATGACGGTCACCCGCGCCTGGATCATGCTGCTTTGCCTGTCCGCCGCATCGACCGCGCTGGCCGCCTCCGGCATCGGCGGCGCGGGGTTTGTCCTGACGGTTCTGGGGCTGGCCGGCGCCAAGGCGCGGTTGATCCTGACCGCCTATCTCGGCCTGTCCCGCGCTCCGGCGATCCGGTCGGGCTTCGATCTGGCGCTGGGGTTGCTACTGATCCTGTTCGCTGCGCTGGCGATCGCCGGCTGATGAAATCAGCTTTTCGACCAGGCGAGTGCCGGGTCTTCCTCCGCGTAGTCGCGCAAAGCCGCGATATCGTGGATATGGGCGACATTCTGGCGAATGGTCACGCCCTGATGCTTGAGACGCGCGAAAGCGCGGCTAAGGCTTTCGGGCTTCATACCAAGCCTGCCGGCGATCAGGACCTTGTCGTAGGGCAGCGTCACATCGCAGGCACCCGACGGACAATGCGCAAGCTCCAGCAGGAACTCCGCCACCCGCTGTGATCCCGTCTGCGCCTTCAGTTGCTCGACCTGCGCGACGAGGGAATGAAGATGCGCGAAGGTCGCAGTCAGGATCGAGATCGCGATTTCCGGGCTTTCGCTGATCATCCTGAGGAACGTGTCCGCCTCGATCCGGACCAGCGTGCAGTCGGTGACCGCCTCGGCGGCAACGGGATAGGTGTCGCTACGAAGGGCGACCGCCTCCCCGAAGCTCGACCCTTTCGTGAACACCCCGACCACGGCCTCGGTTCCGTTCGGTGCGATCCGGTAAAGCTTCACCCATCCGTCGGCGACGATGTAGATTGCGCTCGCCCGCTCGCCCTGCAGGAAGATCGTGGCGCCCCGGTCAAAGCTGCGGATATGGGCCTGCGACAGCAGGCGGTCGCTGACAGCGGGTGGCATCGACGCCAGAAGCAGGGACCGGCGTGCGATCGTCAGGAATTCGGGTTTCATTCGTCAGCCTCCGCCTGTCGAAGGCATAGCAAAGCTCACAGGCTTCGTCATCCGCGGAACGCCACCTTGCGCCGGATTCCGGCACCACCTTTTGCCGAACCGGCACCGCGTGTCAGTGCCCCGATTCCGCCATGACATCCGGGGGCGTATCGCCTTCAACCTGCGGGTCGGATGCCGACCGCCCCGCCAGCGCCTGCGCAAGGTCGACGCGGCACCGCGCGATGATAAAATCGGTGAATACGCGTATCTTCGGATCTCGGAGCCGTCGATGCTGTGTCAGACAGGTGAGTTGCACCGGCACCGGCGGGGTTTCCGTGACGACCGGAACCAGACGCCCCTCGCGCAGGTATTCCGCGACCTCGAACAAGGGTTTCATCACGATCCCCCGACCGTCAAGCGCCCACCCCGTCAGCACGTCGCCATCGTCGGTTTCGAACGGGCCGGAGATTTCGAACCTTCGTGGACCCTCGGCGGTAACAAGCGTCCACTGGAATTCGGGCGCGCCCGGAAAGCGAAGGTTCAGGCAATCATGCTTGTCACCGACCAGCCGGTCGCCGTTGCCGGGGTCGCCGCGCCGCTCGACATAGGATGGCGCGGCACAAAGGATGCGCGGGCATTCCGCGACCAGCCGCATCTTCAGTGTGGAATCCTCGAGCATTCCAAGATGGAAGGCCATGTCGAGCCCTTCGGCGATCACGTCGATCTTGCGGTCGGACAGCCGCAGGCGCACGTCGATCTGCGGATAGGCATCCTTGAAATCCGGCACATGCGGCGCGATGAACCGCCGTCCGACTCCAAGCGGCGCGGCGACGAACACCGTCCCGCGCAGGTTTTGGGTAGAGGCCATGACGGCCGCCTCCGCATCGTCGATTGCCTCAAGCACCTTGCGCGCGCCGTCGTAGAACAGCCGGCCGTTCTCGGTCGGCTGCAATCGCCGCGTGGTGCGGTTGAAAAGACGCACACCAAGGCGCTTCTCAAGTTCCGCGATCCGGGCCGAGGCGACCGCCGGCGACGTGCGCTGATCCCGCGCCGCGGCAGACATCGAACCCAGTTCAAAGACCCTGACGAACATCTTGATGTTGTTGACATAGGCCATCAGCACCCCCCTCCCACAACATTCTTCGGGTTTCTTTGAAAGTTCTGAGATATTCTAAGAATTATCAGGAAGATGCGCTTCGGTATAGCTTCAATCGCAGGAGACACTGAAGGAGGCGCGGATGTACGACTTTATCGTTCTGGGCGAATGGCTGGAATTCGCGGTGCGCTGGCTGCATGTCATCACGGCGATCGCATGGATCGGCTCGTCCTTCTACTTCATCGCGCTCGATCTGGGGCTCCACCGCGACCGCAACCTCGCCTCTGGCGCGGATGGCGAGGAATGGCAGGTCCATGGCGGCGGCTTCTACCACATCCAGAAATACCTCGTGGCGCCCGAGACGATGCCCGGCGACCTTGTCTGGTTCAAATGGGAAAGCTACGCGACATGGCTTTCCGGCTTCGCGCTTCTCTTCCTCGTCTATTACCTTGGCGCGGATCTCTACCTCGTCGACCCGAACGTGCTCGACATCCCGGTTTGGCAGGCGATCCTGATTTCCCTCGCATCCCTGGCTGCGGGCTGGCTGCTCTACGACACGCTCTGCAAGTCGAAGCTGGGCGAAAGCCCGACGACGCTGATGGTGCTTCTCTACATCATCCTCGTCGCGCTGGCGTGGTTCTACACACAGGTCTTCTCGGGCCGCGCGGCGCTCCTTCATCTGGGCGCGATCACCGCAACGATCATGTCGGCGAACGTCTTCATGGTCATCATCCCAAACCAGAAGGTCGTGGTCGCGGACCTGATCGCGGGCCGCACGCCCGATCCGAAATACGGCAAGATCGCCAAGCTCAGATCAACCCACAACAACTACCTGACGCTGCCGGTCATCTTCATGATGCTGTCGAACCACTACCCGCTCGCCTTCGCGACCGAGTACAACTGGCTTATCGCGAGCCTCGTCTTCCTGATGGGCGTCACGATCCGGCACTACTTCAACTCGCTTCATGCACGTAAGGGCAACCCGACCTGGACCTGGCTCGCGACGGTGCTTCTCTTCCTCCTGATTGCCTGGCTCTCCACCGCACCGCTCTACATGTCCAAACCGGAGGAAGAGGCGCGCCTTACGCCTGCTGCCGAACGTTTCGCGGCGGCAGACGGCTTCGAGGACGTCGAAAGCATCGTCCTTGGGCGCTGCTCAATGTGCCACGCCTCCGAACCGTTCTTCGAGGGGATCCCCTGGGCGCCCAAGGGCGTCGTGCTGGAGACGCCGGCGCAGGTCGCCTCATGGGCGCGCGAGATCTACCTTCAGGCCGGCGCGAGCCACGCGATGCCGCCCGCAAACGCTTCTTTCATGGAGGAGGAGGAGCGGGCCAAGATCGTCGCCTGGTACCGGAGTGTGGCACGCGGCGACGGCTAGGCCGAGGCGCGGCTGCTACAAAGAACGGGAGCAGCCGGGGGGCCGTTATCCTGACGATCCGTCCACGTGCGAATGACCATGCAGCATGCACCCGGCGGTGCTATTGTCGCCCCCATGGAATGGAATGTGGATC
Organism: Alphaproteobacteria bacterium; assembly: GCA_030429495.1. Classification (GTDB taxonomy): domain Bacteria; phylum Pseudomonadota; class Alphaproteobacteria; order Rhodobacterales; family Rhodobacteraceae; genus Albidovulum. The sequence continues at coordinate 326,031 of JAUIFH010000004.1, forward strand.
ATACGGTCGATGCGCCCGCAGGCAAGATTGCCTGGGGGTCGGCCGGTTCCGGGCCGCCGCTCGTGGTCGCGCATGGCTGGCCGTGGTCGTCCTATTCGTGGCATCGCGTGATCCCCGCGCTTGCGAAGCGCTTCGCCGTCCATTGGTACGACATGCCGGGCTACGGCCAGTCCGAGATGCGAGCGGATCAGCGGACCGGGCTCGATGTCCAGGGCGAAACCTTCGCCTTCATGCTTATACACTGGGGGCTGGAGCGGCCTTCGGTCGTCGCGCACGACTTCGGCGGCGCAACCACCCTGCGCGCCCATCTGCTGCACGGTTGCGACTACGAACGCTACGTGCTGATGAATGTCGTGGCCATGCGTCCGTGGGGGTCGGCGTTCTTCGACCATGTCGGGCGGCATGTCGATGCCTTCACCGGATTGCCGCCACATATCCACGAGGCGATCGTGCGCGCCTATATCCGGGGTGCCCTCGCAAACGATCTTGACCCGCAGGATTTCGAGGCGCTTGTCAGGCCGTGGCTCTCGGACGAAGGCCGGGGCAGCTTCTACCGCCAGTTCGCGCAGGCCGATGAACGCTTCACAGCCGAGGTCGAACCCATGTTCGGGGCGGTGCGCTGCCCGACGCTCATACTCTGGGGGGAGGATGATCCGTGGATTCCGCTCGAACGCGGGCAGGCGCTGCATCGAACGATGCCGCAAGCGGCGTTCGGGACACTGCGGGGGGCCGGGCACCTGCCGCAACTCGAGGCCCCGGCTGCAGTCCTTGCCCGGGCGCTGCCGTTCCTGGCGGCTTAGGTCGGTTCATGCCGTCCAGCCGACCGGTCCGTACCTGCTTGAACGGCAACGGGGCGAACGGAGGGCGCTGTTCTGCCCTCCGCCCATTCGCTGCCGAGGCGCGCGCCCTTACGCCGCGCGACCCTTGAGATACGGGAACCAGTCCTCCCGCAGCCGCTCGCCCGCGCGCATATCGTGCCCCGGGAACGGGGGAGAGGTCCGGCCCGGCCGTTCGACATAGCGCGCGTCATCGCCGACAAGGCGCAGCGAGAATGCCCGGCGCCGGGCGGCGGCCTGATTGCCGCGCGCGCCGTGCAATGTTCGGAAGTTGAAGGCCACCGCATCGCCCGGTTCCATTTCCCATTCCATCACCCGCATCCCCTCCGCATCGGGGTCGGGCACCGGCATGTACTTCTCGGGATTGGGATAGAAGTTCTCCTCCGACAGCCAGCGCGTCGGCAGCACTTCCTTCTCCCACCTATGGGAACCGGCGACACAGCGCAGCGACGCCTCCTTCACCGGATCGACCGGCGACCAGAAGCTGATCGTCTGCCCCCCCTCGACGAAATAGTAGGGGCCGTCCTGATGCCACGGCGTCTGCTTGGTGGTTCCCGGCTCCTTCACGAGGACGTGATCATGGAACAGCTGGACCGTCTCCGATCCCATCAGTTCCGCCGCGACATCCGCGACGGCGGAGTTGCGCACGACCTCTTCGAATTCCGGGATGCGCTGCCAGTTGCAATAGTCGTCGAAGAACCGCCCGCCCTCGCCCGGCTTCAGGTTCTCGGCGGCATAGGGGCCCGGCTCGGCCATGTTGCGTTCGATGCCGGCGCGGATCACGTCGACCCAGTCCTTCCAAAGCCCCTTGACCAGAACGACGCCATCCCGGTGATAGGCCTCGACCATCTCGGGTGTGACAAGCGCGGTGTTCATGACGTCCTCCTGTTTCGCTTGCCCCGACCCTGCCGGTGCCGCAATATAATCTCAAATAATAAATTTGAATTCAGGCCATAGCTAAATGCTATCCATCACGATCCGCCAGCTTGAATACGCCGTCGCGGTCGCGCAGGCCGGCGGCGTAACCCTCGCAGCAGAGCGGCTGCACGTCTCGCAACCGGCCCTGTCGGTCGCGCTTTCGACGCTCGAAGCGCAGATCGGCAAACCGCTCTTTCTCCGGCGGCCCGGCGGCCCGATCGCGGTCACATCCTTCGGACGCGGCTTTCTTGACGAGGCGGAGCGCATCCTCTCCGACCTCGCCCGTCTGACGGCCGATCCGCCGGCAAGCATGGCCCCCGTCGCCCTCGGCTGTTTCGAGGATCTGGCGCCGATGATCCTCGCGCCGCTGATTGCCCGCGCGGGGGCCGCGCGGCCCGTGATCGCGATCACCCCGCACATCTGCGGGTTCGAGGCGCTCGCGGCCGACCTTGCGCAGGGCCGGATCGAGATGGCGATCAGCTACGATCTCGGCTTCGACAGCTCGGTCGAGCGGCAGGAAATCGCCCGCCTCGCGCCGCACGCGGTGATGGCGGCCGACCATCCGCTGGCTGCACGATCCACGCTGCTGCTGGCCGATCTCGTCGGCGAGCCGCTGGTCCTGGCCGACCAGGGTTTGAGCATCGCGCACATGCGCGCCCTGTTCACCCGTGCCGGCCTCAGCCCCGACATCGCCTGGCGGGCACATTCGCTGGAAATGATGCGCAGCTTCGCGGCGAACAGGCTCGGTGTCGGCCTGACCTATACCCGGCCGGCCTCGGATCACAGCTACGATGGCCGCCCTCTCGTCACCCGGCCAATACGGGACGCGGGCGCCGACGAGCCGATCGTCCTCGCGCGGAACGCGGCAAACCCGCCCTCCGCGACGGCCGAGGCGCTGGCGGCCCTGCTGCCGCAGATCGCGCTCCTGCCCTCCAGCGTTTTAATTCCACGCTGAATCAGAACTCGAACCCTTTTGGTTCGAATTCTGATACTTGCCTTATCAACGAGGCCTCGAAACGCTTTAGTAGCGCGTCGTCATCCGGTGGCCTCGCGCATGGGAAAGCCGCACATGCGTGATGGACTGCCCGTCGAACCATGTCGTGCGTTCCGCGGTAAAGACCGGCTCCCCCACCCGCATCGACAGGAACTCCGCGACACGTTCGTCGGCTGCGGTCGCCAGGAAGCTGATCTCCACCTCGGAATAGGGCACAGCCTGCACCAGCCATTCGTTCGGACCGCACCCGGCGAAATCGGCCTCCTCCGCCTCGGGAAGCGCAGCGAGGTTAATCCAGCGGTCCTCGAACTGATAGGGCGCGCCGCCCGCGCTGTGCAGGCACGCGACATGCAGGACCCGCGCACCCTTCGACAGGCCCAGCCGCGCCCGCAGCCAGTCCGGCGCCGCAACGGGATCGCGTTCAAGAAGCGCGTAGCGGTAGGATGCGCCCGTCGCCTCGATCTCTTCCCGCACCAGCGGGATCGAGAAGCGCGCTGCCCGCAACGGCGAAGGCCGCACGCGGGTGCCGGCCTTGCGGCGGCGTTCCAGCAGCCCCTCCTCCGTCAGTTCCCGCATCGCCCGGTTCACCGTCGCGCGCGCGACACCGAAACTTTCGGCCAGCTCCACCTCTCCCGGCAGCAGGGCACCCGGCGCCCAGTCCCCGTCGGTGATCCGGCGCAGGATTTCCGCCTTCACGTCGCGGTAGCTCGACATCGTTGGTTCTGGCATCTCGACCGTGGACAGGCTGTCTCAAATGGTATTTGCTCAATCATATCGCTGATTTGCCTGAGGAAAAGAAAAACCCGCCATGCGCCTGATTTCGCCCGCCGATTTCCGCACGCAGCCGTGGAAGAACGGTGGCGGCGTCACCCATGAAATCGCGCGCGAGGATGATGGCGACCGCCTTCTCTGGCGGCTTTCCATCGCCGAAGTCGCCTCGGACGGCCCGTTTTCCTTCTTTCCCGGCCTTGCGCGGGTTCTCACGGTGATCGAAGGGGCCGGCATTGTTCTCGAGACCGCTGGCGGACCGATCGCCGCGCATCCACTTGATCCGGTGGCGTTCCCGGGCGACCTGCCTGTGATCGGGCGGTTGCTGGCCGGACCGATCCGCGATCTCAACGTGATCTACGATCCGGGCCGGATCGACGCATCCGTCACGCTCGTCTCCACCGTGACAAGGCCCGCCGGCAGGGCGGCGCTTCTCTGCCTTTCCGGCCGGTTCCGTATCGGCGACGAAGACCTCACGCCGGGCTCGCTCGCCCTTCTCGACGACGAGGCGGCGATCGGAACAAGGGCGACAGGTCTGCTCGTCACCCTCGCGCCCCGGTCGGCCTGAACCCGGGTCAGAGCCCCGCGACCAGTTCCGCCACAGCGCGCCGATAGGCCGGAACGACCGTATCCCGCGCGACATGTCGCCCACCCCGCACGGCGTGACGCCCCGCCGACCAGAGATCGGTAACGACGCTGTCGGGTGCGGCAAAGCACAGGCCGTCGAGAAGCTGCGCATCGCCCAGCGCGCAAAGCGCCGGGTGGCCGCTGTCGATCGCCACCAGATCGGCGAGCCGGCCCGCCGCAATCTCTCCGCTTTCGCGTCCAATCGCCTGCGCCCCGCCCCGCCCCGCGCCGGTGTATAACGCCGCGCCGACTGAGCCCTGCCCGGACACCATGACATTCCGTTCGAGATCGCGCAGCCGCTGCGAATATTCCAGTGTGCGCAGTTCCTCGACCAGCGAAATCCGGACGTTGGAATCCGATCCCAGCCCGAACGCCCCCCCCGCCGCGATCCAGCCCGGCCCATTGAACGGCCCGTCGCCCAGATTGGCCTCGGTGATCGGGCAAAGCCCCGCAACCGTGCCGCTCTGGGCAAGGCGCGCGGTCTCGTCATCGGTCATGTGGGTGGCGTGGATCGCACACCAGCCGGGGCCGGGACCGACATTGTCGAGCAGCCATTCCACCGGCCGCGCACCGAGCCAAGCCGAGATGTCGGCAACCTCCTGCGGCTGTTCGGCGATGTGGATATGGATCGGCGCACCGCCGGCCAGCGGCAGCGCGTCGGCCAGTTCCTCTGGTGCGGTGGCGCGCAGGGAATGCGGGGCGATCCCCACGACCGTGTCGGCCGGCAGGCCGCCCGCCGCCCGCCGCGCGACGGCAAGAAGCTCGGCGAAGGCCGCGACTTCATTGCCGAAGCGAAGCTGCCCGCCGGCAAGCGGTTTCTGCCCCGCGCCACCATAGGAATAGAGAACCGGCAGATGCGTCAGACCGATCCCCGTCGCGGATGCGGCCGCGAAGATGCGGACCGACAGTTCCGCGATATCGTCATACCGCGCGCCGCCGGGTTGGTGATGGACGTAGTGAAACTCGCCCACCGCCGCGTATCCGGCTTCCTGCATCTCAAGGAAGACCATCGCGGCGATGGCTTCCATCTGTTCCGGCGTCAGCCGGTCGAGGAAGCGGTACATCAGTTCGCGCCAGGTCCAGAAGCTTTCGCGCCCCGCCGCGCGGTATTCGGTCATACCCGCCATTGCGCGCTGAAAAGCATGCGAATGCAGGTTGGACAGCGCCGGCAGCAACGTGTCGACGCGCGTGTCTCCGACCTCCGCCCGGACCCCGGGCAGGACACCGGCGATACGCCCCTCCGACACCGTCACCCGCACGTCCCGCGCCCAACCCGAAGGCAGCAGCGCGCATCTGGCGAAGATCATGACAACCTCCATTATGTATAGACATAATATCTATACTGGCGTAGAAAGCGAGTCGGCAACCCCATTCCTTTCATTGGCGGGCAAAGCGATGCGTCATCCCAATGCTCTCTTCCTCAAATGCCGCGCCGCGACCATGGCTGGCGATACGCCCTACGGCCTGATCGAGGATGCGGCCGTCGCGGTAACGCCCGACGGTATCCTCTGGGCCGGGTCCGCGTCCGACATCCCGGCGGCGGTTGCGCATTATCCCCATCACGATCTCGGCGGGCGCCTGCTGACGCCCGCGCTGATCGACTGCCACACACACCTCGTCCACGGCGGAAACCGCGCCGGCGAGTTCGAGATGCGGCTGACCGGTGCCAGCTACGAGGAGGTCGCCCGCGCCGGCGGCGGCATCGTCTCCACCGTGCGCGCGACGCGCGAGGAAACGGAGGATGACCTCGTCGCCGCAGCCCTGCCCCGGATCGACGCGCTGATCGCCGAAGGCGTTTCGACGGTAGAGGTCAAGTCGGGCTACGGCCTCGACATCGAGACGGAGTTGAAGATGCTGCGCGCCGCGCGGCGCCTTCCCGCGCTGCGCCCGGTAGAGGTCGTCACCAGCTTCCTCGCCGCGCACGCCGTTCCGACGGAATACAAGGACCGCGCCGACGCCTATATCGACGAGGTCTGCATCCCCGCGCTCAAGGCTGCCCATGTCGAAGGGCTGGTCGATGCCGTGGACGGCTTCTGCGAAGGCATCGCCTTCACCCCCGGCCAGATCGCCCGGGTCTTCGACGCGGCAGAGGCACTCGGCCTGCCGGTGAAACTCCACGCGGAACAGCTCTCCAACCTCGGCGGCGCAGCGATGGCGGCGTCCTACGGCGCACTCTCCGCCGATCACCTCGAATATCTCGACGAGGCGGGCGTTCAGGCAATGGCAAAAGCCGGCACCACCGCCGTAATCCTGCCCGGCGCCTTCTACACGCTCCGCGAAACGCAGATGCCGCCCATCGGCCCTTTCCGCAAACACGGCGTACCGATGGCTGTCGCGACCGATCTCAATCCCGGCTCCTCGCCGATGAACTCGCTGCTTCTGGCAATGAACATGGCCTGCACGCTCTTCCGCATGACGCCGGAAGAGGCGCTGGCGGGGGCCACGCGGAACGCGGCCCGCGCGCTCGGGCTGGAAGATCGCGGGCAGATCGCGCCGGGCCTCCGCGCCGATTTCGCGGTCTGGAACGCCGAGCATCCGGCCGAGCTTTCCTATCGCTTCGGCTTCAACCCGCTCCACCAGCGCATCATCGGAGGCTGGATTGACATCCCTCTCGCTTAAGCCCGGCGCTGTCACGCTCGCCGACCTCGCGCGCGTCTATGCCGAGGAACTGCCCGTCCGTCTCGACCGCACGGCCAAACCCGCCGTCGAACGCGCCGCCGCCGCCATCGCGGCAGCCGCCGCCGGTGACACGCCGGTCTATGGCGTCAATACCGGCTTCGGCAAGCTCGCCTCGGTGCGGGTTGCCCCGAAGGATACCGCGACCCTCCAGCGCAACCTGATCCTCAGCCATTGCTGCGGCGTCGGCGCCCCGATCCCGCGCCGCCATGCCCGCCTGATGATGGCGCTCAAGCTTCTCTCGCTTGGCCGGGGTGCGTCCGGCGTGCGCTGGGAACTGGTCGAGCTTCTTGAAAACATGCTCGAAAAGGGCGTGACACCGGTCATTCCCGCGCAAGGCTCCGTGGGCGCGTCGGGCGACCTCGCCCCCCTTGCCCACATGACCGCCGTGATGATCGGCGCGGGCGAGGCCGAGATCGGCGGCGCCGTCCTGCCGGGTGCGGAGGCATTGGCAAAGGCCGGTCTGAAACCCGTTCCGCTCGGCCCCAAGGAAGGGCTCGCCTTCATCAACGGCACCCAGTTTTCCACCGCCTTCGCGCTTGCCGGTCTCTTCGACGGATGGCGTGCGGCGCAGGCGGCACTGGTGACGTCGGCGCTCTCCACTGACGCGATCATGGGCTCCACCGCGCCGTTGCAGCCGGAAATCCACACGCTCAGGGGCCATCCCGGCCAGATCGAATCCGCGGCCTTCATGCGCGCCCTCCTCGACGGATCCGAGATCCGCGAGAGCCACCGCGAGGACGACACCCGCGTGCAGGACCCCTACTGCATCCGCTGCCAGCCGCAGGTCACGGGCGCCGCGATGGACGTCCTCAGGCAGGCCGCCGGTACGCTGGAGGTGGAGGCCAATGCCGCCACCGACAACCCGCTTGTGCTGACCGAAGCGGGCCTCATAGTTTCCGGCGGCAACTTCCACGCCGAGCCGGTGGGCTTCGCCGCCGACATGATCGCGCTTGCGCTGGCCGAGATCGGCGCCATCGCGCAGCGCCGCGTGGCCCTCATGGTCGATCCGACGCTCAGCCACGACCTGCCGCCCTTCCTGACCCCCGATCCGGGCCTCAACTCCGGCTACATGATCGCCGAGGTCACGACGGCGGCCCTGATGAGCGAGAACAAGCACCTCGCCCACCCGACGGTGACGGATTCGACGCCGACCAGCGCCAATCAGGAAGACCATGTCAGCATGGCCGCGCACGGCGCGCGCCGCCTTGGCCGGATGGTCGAGAACCTGAACCGCATCCTTGGCGTCGAATTGCTCTGTGCCGCGCAGGGTATCGAGTTCCGCGCGCCGCTGAAGACCTCTGCGCCGTTGCAAAACGTTCATGCCCGCCTCCGCACGGATATTCCGGCGCTGAAGGAAGACCGCTACCTCGCACCCGACCTCGAAGCAGCCGCCCGCCTGATCGCCGCGGGTGCGATCGCGGATGCGACTGGGATGACACTGCCGGACCTTGCGCCATGAAGGTCTTCGACGTCACACGCGGCGACGGCCCGGTCATCCTCGGCCAGCCCCACGGCGGGACATGGCTGCCCGACAGCCTCACCGCGCGGCTGAACGACAACGGCCGCCAACTCGCCGACACCGACTGGCACATCACCCAGCTTTACGACGGCCTGCTTTCCGGCGCGACCGTCGTCCGGTCGAACGTCCACCGCTATGCCATCGACGCCAACCGCGATCCGGCGGGCGCCTCTCTCTATCCCGGCCAGAACACGACGAGCCTCTGCCCCGTCACCGATTTCGACGGCAACCCGATCTGGGCCGAGGGTCAGGAACCCTCCGAGGACGAAATCCTCGCCCGCCGCGACGCGTTCCACGCCCCCTACCATGCGGCGCTGGCCGAAGAGATCGCCCGGGTGAAGGCAAAACACGGCATCGCCATCCTCTATGACTGCCACTCGATCCGCTCGGTCATCCCCTTCCTTTTTCCGGGAACCCTACCGGTCTTCTCCATCGGCACCGATGAAGGCCGGACCTGCGACCCGACCATCGAAGCGGCAACCGCAGAAACCTGCCGCGCCGCCGGTGAAACCGTCGTCAACGGCCGCTTCAAGGGCGGCTGGACCACCCGCCATTACGGCCGTCCATCCGAGGGCGTCCACGCGATCCAGATGGAACTCGCCCAGCGCGCCTATCTCGCGGCTGAGGCCGCACCGTGGACCTTCGCCCCCGCCATCGCCGAACCCACCCGTGCCACGCTCGGCATGGTTCTCACCCAACTCGACCGCTCCGGCGCGCTTTCCTGAAGGAGGCCACATGCTCGATCTCGACCGCAAGAACACCCGCGATATCTATCCGCCGACCGGAACGGAGCTGAACGCGAAAAGCTGGCTGACCGAGGCCCCCCTCCGGATGCTGATGAACAACCTGCATCCCGACGTGGCCGAGAACCCGCATGAACTCGTCGTCTATGGTGGTATCGGCCGCGCCGCGCGGTCCTGGGGCGATTTCGACCGCATCGTCGCGACCCTGAAAGAGCTTGAGGCCGACGAGACGCTGCTGATCCAGTCCGGCCGCCCGGTCGCCGTGGTGAAGACCCATGCCGACGCCCCCCGTGTGCTGATCGCGAACTCCAACCTCGTGCCGCACTGGGCGACGTGGGAGCATTTCAACGAGCTCGATCGCAAGGGGTTGATGATGTACGGCCAGATGACGGCCGGATCGTGGATTTACATTGGAACACAAGGCATTGTGCAGGGAACTTACGAAACTTTTGCCGAAGCCGGCCGCCAGCACTACGGCGGCGACCTGAAGGGCAAATGGATCCTGACGGCGGGCCTCGGCGGCATGGGCGGCGCTCAACCCTTGGCCGCCGTCTTCGCCGGTGCCTCCTGCCTCGCTATCGAATGCGACGAGACGCGGATAGATTTCCGGCTGCGTACCAAATACTTGGACGAGAAAGCTAAGACACTGGACGAGGCCCTTGCCCTGATTGCGGAGTGGACCGCGAAGGGCGAAGCGAAGTCCGTAGGCCTTCTCGGCAACGCGGCCGAGATCGTCCCCGAACTCGTGGCCCGCATGAAGGCCGGCGGCCCGCGCCCGGACATCGTCACCGACCAGACATCTGCCCATGATCCGGTCCACGGCTACCTGCCCTTGGGCTGGACCGTCGCCGAATGGCGCGCCGCGCAGGAAACCGATCCGAAGCGCGTCGAACGCGAGGCCCGTGCCTCGATGAAAAAGCACGTGGCCGCGATGGTCGAATTCCACGAGGCGGGCGTACCCACCGTCGATTACGGCAACAACATCCGTCAGGTCGCGAAGGAGGAGGGGCTGGAAAACGCCTTCGCCTTCCCGGGCTTCGTCCCCGCCTATATCCGACCCCTCTTCTGCAAGGGTATCGGCCCGTTCCGCTGGTGCGCGCTTTCGGGCGATTCCGAGGACATCGCGAAGACCGACGCGGCGATGAAGAAACTCTTCCCGGAGAACACCCATCTCCACCGCTGGCTCGACATGGCCGCAGACCGCATCGCGTTTCAGGGCCTGCCCGCCCGGATCTGCTGGATCGGCCTCGGCGACCGCCACCGCGCCGGGCTGATGTTCAACGAGATGGTGGCGTCGGGCGAACTCAAGGCCCCGATCGTCATCGGCCGCGACCACCTCGATTCAGGCTCCGTTGCCTCGCCCAACCGCGAGACGGAAGCCATGAAGGACGGCTCCGACGCCGTCTCCGACTGGCCGCTCCTGAACGCGCTGGTCAACACCGCGTCCGGCGCAACCTGGGTCAGCCTCCATCACGGCGGCGGGGTCGGCATGGGCTTCAGCCAGCATTCCGGCGTCGTGATCGTCGCCGACGGCACGGCGGAAGCCGCCAAACGCCTCGAACGGGTGCTCTGGAATGACCCCGCCTCCGGCGTCTGGCGCCACGCCGATGCGGGCTACGACATCGCGAAGGACTGCGCGAAAGAGCATGGTCTCAAGCTTCCCACCATTCTCGGCACCTGAGCTTCATCCTGCCTGAAATACCTCGGGGGACGTTCATTGGTTCCATGAACCGACGAACGGTTGTGGCAGCGCCCCCGGCGGACCGCGCGCGCCCGGGCTCGTTCCGGAGCGCGCCGCCACATCCCGCCATTGCCGCGCCCGCCCTCACGTGGCACAGCTTCGCCATGCGGCTCTACCAGTTCCTCATCCGGGTCTCGGCCCTCACGCTCCGGCTCCGTCGTGCGATCAAACCCGATCCCGTCCTGTCCGAGCGCCTCACGCCCCCCGCGCCGCCAGAGGGCCAGGCGCCGTTGATCTGGCTCCACGGCGCATCGAATGGTGAGCTGACCGCCGCCCGGCCCATCCTCGATGCGCTGCGCCGCCGCCTGCCCGGCCTCCGCCTCGTCATCACCGCGAACAGCGTGAGCGGCCGCGATCTCACCCGCCGATGGGGCCTGCCGGGGACCGAAATCCGCCTCGCCCCGCATGACGACCCCGCCACGACGGCACGGTTCCTCGACGCGACCCGGCCCGCCGCACTGATCGTTGTGGAGAACGAACTCTGGCCCAACCGGCTCACGCTGGCCGCCGAGCGCGGCATTCCGGTTTTCCTCCTCTCCGCCCGCCTCTCCGAACGCAGCGCCCGGCGCTGGGGCTACGTCGCCGGCCTTGCCCGCGGCCTCATGGCCACGATCACATGGCTCGCACCGCAGGACGAAGGCTCGCGTGCCCGCTTCGCCGCACTCGGCCTGCCTGCCGGCCGGATGGGCCCGGTGATGGTCCTGAAATCCGCCGCCGCCGCAACCGTGGCCGTGGCCGACGATCTGCCCTTCGCCCACGCGCAGACCGTGCTCGCCGCCTCCACCCATGAGGGAGAGGAGGAGATCGTGCTCGACGCCTTCGCCCGGGCACACAACGCCAATCCGGCGCTCCATCTAATCCTCGCCCCCCGCCACCCTCGCCGCCGCGACGAGGTCGAAGCGGCGATCCGAGCAAGCGGCCTTGCCTTCGCCACCCGCTCGCGCGGGGCAGAACCCGATGTCGCAACGCCCGTCTATCTCGCCGACACGCTGGGCGAAATGGATCGCTGGTATGCAGGTGCCGGCATCACCTTCGTCGGCGGTTCGCTCACCGACCGGGGCGGGCATACGCCGTTCGAACCCGCCGCCCACGGCTCGGCAATCCTGACCGGGCCGCATGTGTCGAACGCGACACCCGCCTATGCCGCGCTTTTCGCCGCAGAGGCGGCGGTCCGGGTCGAGGATGCCGCGACCCTTGCCGATGCGATCGCCGCACTTGCCGATCCCGCCCGGCAGCAGGCGCAAGCCCGGCGCGCCCGCGAAGCGCTTTCGGATTTCGGCGCCGATGCCGCGATTGACGCCTTTCTCACCGCACTCTCGGGCGCGACGGGGATCGCGGCCTTCGCCCCAGAAGGAGCAGATGATGCAATTCACGACTGAAGAGCTTGAGGCCGCGGTCCGCCTTGTCCACGGACAGATGGCTCCGACGCCACAATACGAATGGCCACAGCTGTCGGCCACGACCGGAACCGAATGCTGGGTGAAGCACGAAAACCACGGACCAATTGGTGCCTTCAAGGCGCGCGGGGCGATCTCCTTCATCGACTGGCTGCGGCGGACCCATCCGGAAAGCCCCGGCATCATCACCGCGACGCGCGGCAATCACGGGCAGGCGCAGGCGCGCGCCGCCACCCGTGCGGGCCTGCGGGCTGTCGTCTACGTGCCGAAGGGCAACTCGGTCGAGAAGAACGCCGCCATGCGCGCCTTCGGGGCGGAGCTGCGCGAACATGGCGATGATTTCGACACCGCGAAAGACGAAGCCATGCGTGCGGCCGAGGCCGAAGGGCTTTTCCCGGTTCCGCCGTTCCACCCGGAACTGGTGCGCGGGGTCGCCACCTACGCGCTGGAATTCTTCCGTGCCGCGCCACCCCTGGACGTCGTCTATGTCCCGATCGGCTGCGGCTCGGGCATCTGCGGCACGATCGCGGCACGCGATGCGCTCGGGCTTGCGACCGAGGTGATCGGCGTCGTCTCAACCGAAGCCGCCGGCGCGAAGCTGTCCGTCGAGTCGGGGCGGCTTACCGAAACCAACTCGGCCCGAACCTTCGCCGACGGCATGGCGGTCCGTGTGCCGGTTCAGGCCGCGCTCGATATCTACGGGCCGGGAGCCGCGCGAATCATCGCCGTCAGTGAAGACGAAATCGCCGCCGCCATGCGGCTTCTGTTCGCCGCGACGCACAATGTGGCCGAGGGCGCGGGCGCCGCAGCGCTCGCGGCACTCCTGCAGGAACGCGAATCTATGCGTGGGCGGCGCGCAGGGGTGATCCTTTCGGGTGGAAACATCGACAGCGCCGCCTTTCTGTCGGTCCTGAACGGCGAAACGCCGGCGGTGTGAACTGGAAATATACCAGTCGGAATGTTACTTTGGCATCATTAGTCAACGATTGGTGACCCGATACAGGCCAACTATTTTACGTGAGGAGGAGGGGGTGCGGGAGAACACCCCCGGGCGGTTATGAAAAAACACGAGATGGACGAGGTTCACGCCGAGGAGGCGATGACGCAATACGGCTCTATCTGCTTTCGCGTGCGAAAGAAGGATGGATGCAAGGTGCTTCTGATCACCAGCCGCGATACCGGCCGCTGGGTGATTCCGAAGGGCTGGCCGATGAAGGGCAAGTCCGGCCCGGAGGCGGCGCTGCAGGAAGCCTACGAGGAAGCCGGGGTCGAGGGCAGGGTCCGCGCCGAGAGCAGCGGCCTTTATTCCTATGACAAGATCCTTGACGACGGCACGCCGCAGCCCTGTGTCGTGACCGTCTATCCGGTCAAGGTCGTCCATCTGCACGGGAAATACCCCGAGCGTGACCAGCGCCGGCGGCGTTGGTTCAGCCCGAAGAAGGCCGCCAAGAAGGTCAACGAACCGGAGTTGCAGGAGATCCTGGCGAGTTTCGACCCTGACCTGCAGGCGGGCGGCAAAAGCGGGGCGGCTTGATTCCCGGGCGAATTCTCCCACATTGAACGGAACGGCCGAAAGTAAGCGAATGATCCGTTACGCATTGTCCTGTGACAGCGACCATGATTTCGAAAGCTGGTTCCAGTCCGCCGAGGCGTTCGATCGGCTGCTTGGTGCCGGCCATGTCGCCTGCGCGATCTGCGGTTCGGCCAAGGTCACGAAGAAGCTGATGGCGCCGGCGGTTCGGCCGACGCGTAAAGCCGCCACCGACCCCGCCCCGTCGCTGTCGCGCCCAGCCAACCCGGCGGAGAAGGCGCTTGCCACCATGCGCCGCCATATCGAAGAAAACTCCGACTATGTCGGGCTGAACTTCGCCGCCGAGGCACGCGCGATCCACGACGGCGACGCGCCCGAACGCTCGATCTACGGCGAGGCGCGGGCCGAGGATGCGAAGCGCCTGATCGAGGACGGCGTCCCGGTTGCGCCGCTGCCGTTCCTACCGGCGCGCAAGACGAACTGACGCAGGGGGCTGTCTGCCCCCTCTTTGCCTTCGGCAAATTCACCCCCGAAAGTATTTCGGGACAGAAAGTGAAACGGGGACGAATACCACGGATCACGAACATCGGGCAGGAGAGCGGACCATGGATATCCGGCAGGAGGCCCAAGCCCTCTTTGATCGCATGGCATCCGCCTACCGCGCCGGGAACGCAGCAGGTTGTGCCGATTGCTTCACCGAGGACGCCCGCCTTCTGTCCCCCTACGCGCCAGAAGCGCGCGGTCGCGCGGCGATCGAGGCATTGCACCGGGACTGGACCGGCGATGGCGGCAACCGCAAGACCCTGACCGTGATCGAGGCGGGAAGCGACGGCAACGCCGGCTGGTGCCTCGTGGCCTATTCCGAAGGCGACATGACCGGCGACGGCAAATCGTTGAACGTGCTGCGGCGCGGTTCCGACGGTTGGCGCGTCAGCCATTGCTGTCTCGCGGCCGACGATCCACCTTTGGCCGAAGCATAGCCCGGCCACCATCGCCCCTTGCCCTCGCCCCCCTGCCCGCATAAGAAGCGCGCGATTTGATACGCGCGCATGTCGCGCACGCCATTGGGGGGCCGGAATGCCGCTTCTCGTGATGAAATTCGGCGGCACTTCGGTGGCCGATCTCGACCGCATCGCCAATGCCGCCGAAAAGGTCAAACGCGAGGTCGATCGCGGCTATGACGTGATCGTCATCGTCTCGGCCATGTCCGGCAAGACCAATGAGCTTGTGGGCTGGGTCGAGGAAACCTCTCATCTCTATGACGCGCGCGAATACGACGCCGTCGTGGCGAGCGGCGAGAACGTGACCGCCGGTCTCATGGCGCTCCGCCTGCAGGAAATGGACGTGCCCGCCCGCAGCTGGCAGGGCTGGCAGGTGCCGATCAACACGACCTCGGCCCATTCAGCTGCCCGCTTTGTCTCGATCCCGCGCGCCAATATCGACGCAAAGTTCGCCGAGGGCTTCAAGGTCGCGGTCGTTGCGGGCTTTCAGGGCGTCTCGGAAGAGGGGCGCATCACCACGCTCGGCCGTGGCGGCTCGGATACCACCGCCGTCGCCTTCGCCGCCGCCTTTGGCGCGGAACGCTGCGACATCTATACCGATGTGGACGGGATCTATACGACCGATCCCCGCATCACCTCGAAGGCCCGCAAGCTGGAAAAGATTGCGTTCGAAGAGATGCTGGAACTGGCATCGCTCGGCGCCAAGGTCCTGCAAACCCGCTCGGTTGAGCTTGCCATGCGCTTCAAGGTGCGCCTGCGCGTCTTGTCGAGTTTCGAGGATACTGACGACAACTCCGGAACCCTGGTCTGCGACGAGGAGGATATCGTGGAATCAAAAGCCGTCTCTGGCGTCGCCTACAGCCGCGACGAAGCCAAGATCACGCTGGTGACGGTCGAGGACCGCCCCGGCATCGCCGCCGCGATCTTCGGCCCCCTGGCCGAGGCCGGGATCAACGTGGACATGATCGTCCAGAACATCTCGGAAAAGGATTATGAGGGTCACACGATGGCGGTGACTGACATGACCTTCTCCTGCCCGACCAATCAGGTCGCCCGCGCCAGAAAGGCGATGGAAGATGCCCGCGCCGCCGGATCGATTAACTACGACGATCTGGTCGTCGATACCGAGACCGCCAAGGTCTCGGTCGTCGGCATCGGCATGCGGTCGCAATCCGGCGTCGCCTCGAAGATGTTCAAGGCGCTTGCGGCCGAAAACATCAACATCAAGGTCATCGCCACGTCCGAGATCAAGGTCTCGGTCCTGATCGACCGCAAGTACATGGAACTCGCGGTTCAGGCGCTTCACGACGCGTTCGGGCTGGAAAAGGCCTGACCGCCCGACAGGTGCGTAACCGCCGATAGCCGCTTGCCAGGACACGGTCGACGGGCCGCCGCCGCATCTCGTTGTTTCGTTTTGCGATACGCTATGATCTAAGAGGGCAGAATACCTCTGCGGGCCTTCTGGGAGAATTCATGCCCGAACGCACGGAAAGCGAAAGTCGCAAGCTGCTCAGACGCTTGCGCGACACCCTTGCAGAACCCGGCGCCGGCCAGGAGCGGCTGGATCGCATCACCCATCTGATCGCGGATTCGATGGAAAGCGAGGTTTGTTCCATCTACCTGTTCCGCGATGACGACACGCTGGAACTCTGCGCGACCGAGGGTCTGAAGCCCGAAGCCGTCCACCAGACCCGGATGCGGATCGGGGAGGGCCTCGTGGGCCGGGTCGCCAAGACCTCCGCCCCGGTCAACACGGCGAACGCGCCGGCCGAGAGGGGCTTCCGCTATATGCCGGAGACCGGCGAGGAGATCTATTCCTCCTTCCTCGGCGTGCCGATCCAGCGCCTTGGCGAAAAGCTCGGCGTACTCGTCGTGCAGTCGAAAGAGGCGCGTCAGTTTTCCGACGACGAGGTCTATGCACTAGAAGTCGTGGCCATGGTCGTGGCCGAGATGACCGAGCTTGGCGTCTTCGTCGGCGAAGGCGAAGCGCTCAGCGCGCTGCATCAGCATCCGGTGATGTTTCGCGGCGGCACCGGACAGGAGGGCGCGGCGGAGGGACGGGTCTGGCTGCACGAACCGCGCGTCGTTGTCACCAACCCCGTCGCCGACGATCCAGTCAAGGAGCTCGCCCGGCTGAACGAGGCGGTGGACAAGCTCCGCATCTCGGTCGACGCGATGGTCACGATGACCGACGGTCAGGACAAGGAGCAAAGCCAGGTCCTTGAAGCCTACCGCATGTTCGCGAATTCGCGCGGCTGGATGCGGCGGATGGAAGAGGACATCGCGCGCGGCCTGTCGGCCGAAGCGGCGGTGGAAAAGGAACAATCCGCCGCCCGCGCCCGGCTTGAAACCGTGCCCGACCCCTATCTGCGCGACCGGCTTCACGACCTCGACGACCTCTCGAACCGGCTCCTGCGCATCCTGACCGGACAGGGCGCCGATACCGGGGCCGAAATGCCCGACGACCCGATCCTCGTCGCCCGCAACATCGGCCCGGCAGAGCTTCTCGACTACGGCCGCAGGCTGCGGGGCATCGTGCTTGAGGAAGGCGCCGTCGGCTCCCATGCCGCCATCGTCGCGCGCGCGCTCGCCATCCCGCTTGTCATCCATGCCGAGCGCGTCACGACCGAGGCGCTGAACGGCGACCCGATCCTTGTCGATGGCGATCAGGGTATCGTGCATCTGCGTCCTGAGGAAACCGTCGCTGCGGCTTTCCGCGACAAGATCGCGATGCAGGCCGCCGCCCAGAGCCGCTATGCCAGCCTGCGCGACAAGCCCGCGACCGCGCTGTGCGGCACGACGATCTCGCTGCACATGAATGCCGGGCTGATGGCCGATCTGCCGTCGCTCGCAGGCTCGGGCGCCGAGGGCGTGGGCCTGTTCCGCACCGAATTGCAGTTCCTGATTCGCAGCCATGTGCCGAAACGGGCGGAGCTTGCGCAGATCTATGCCGGGGTGCTCGACGCGGCGAAGGGCAAGCGTGTCGCCTTCCGCACGCTCGACATCGGCTCGGACAAGGTGCTGCCCTACATGAAGCGGGTGGAAGAGCCGAACCCGGCGATGGGCTGGCGCGCGATCCGCGTTGCGCTCGACAAGCCGGGCATCATGCGGATGCAACTTCAGGCGCTGCTGCGCGCCGCAAAGGGCCGGCCGCTTTCGGTCATGTTCCCCTTCATCGCCGAGTTCGACGAGTTCCGCACCGCCCGCCGGATGCTCGACGACGAGGTTGCGCGGGAGAAGCGGCTTGGCCATCCCCTGCCCGCAACACTCGAAGTCGGCGCGATGCTTGAGACGCCCTCGCTCGCCTATGCGCCCGACGCCTTCTTCGAGGCCGCGGATTTCATCTCCATCGGCGGCAACGACCTCAAGCAGTTCTTCTTCGCCGCCGACCGCGAGAACGAAACCGTCCGGCGGCGCTACGACATGCTCAATACGAGCTTCCTGCATTTCCTGTGCCGGATCGTGGAGCGGTGCGACGCGGCCGACACGGGCCTTTCCTTCTGCGGCGAGGATGCCGGTCGGCCTGTGGAAGCGCTTTGCCTCGCCGCGATCGGTTTCCGGACGCTCTCGATGCGGCCCGCCTCGATCGGTCCGGTCAAGCACCTCATCCGCCGCGTAGACCTCAAGGAACTGCGCGACGTGATCGAGGCGGAATGCGATGCCGGCGCGACGAATGTCCGCTCCGGCGTGATCGACTGGTTGTCGAAGCAGGACATCTGAGCATCTGCGCAAGGCGCGGTTGCGATATCCCGCGCCGCGCATAGACTGGGATCCGTGGTTCCGGACGGGAGGCCCCATGCCCCGGATGAAGACGCCCGGCGTCTATATCGTCGAGAAAAATGCGTTCCCGAACTCGGTCATCGAGGTTCCGACGGCGGTGCCGGCCTTCGTCGGCTATACCGAAGCGGCCGCTGATGACAATGGATCGCTCCACCTCAACCCCCGACGGCTGACCTCGATGGTGGAATTCACCACCTGCTTTGGCGGCGCCGCACGACCGACCTTCGCGATCGGCGCGCACGATCCCTCCAGCCCACTGCCCGCAGCGCGCTATGCCGCACCCGACGGCACCGTCGACCTGACATTGACGCCGCCCGCCTTCTGCCTGCATGCCGCCATGCGCCACTTTTATGTCAATGGAGGAGGCGACTGTTACGTCGTGTCGGTCGGTGGCTACAACGCCGCGGAGATCAACGCCGACGCGCTGATCGACGGCATTGCCGCGCTCGCCGCCGAAGCCGAACCCACCCTTCTCGTGGTCCCGGAAACCACGCGCCTTTCGGCGGCTGAGGCGATCCGCGTTCAGCAGGCGATGCTGGACCATTGCGGCCGCGTCACCGGCAGCCGCTTCGCGATCCTTGATCTTCACAATGGCCACCTGCCGCTCAATTCCGCACCGGTGCAGCCGGTGGATGCATTCCGCAACGCCATCGGAACCCGGCATCTCGGCTACGGGGCGGTCTATTACCCTTGGGTGAACGCCACGCTCTTCACCGCCTCCGATTGCCGTTTCGACCATCTCGACACGGCGTCCCGGCAGGTCCTGGCCGATCAGCTCTCGGCCAGTTCCACAGCCCTTCCCCCGCCCGCAACAGAGGCGATCTCTCTTGTCCGGGGCGACACCCCGGCGGAAGGGTCGACACCGCCTACCGCCGATGAGGCCGACCAAACGCTCCGCACGCTCTGCCCGCTCTACGTCACCGTCACGAGGGCCATGGCCGGCCTCCTCAACGCAATGCCGCCCGGCGCTGCGATGGCCGGGATATACACGATGGTCGACAACTCCCGCGGGGTCTGGAAAGCGCCGGCGAATGTCTCCGTCTCATCGGTGTCCGCGCCGATGGTGGCCGTTGACCACCGTGAACAGGAAGACCTGAACGTCTCTGTGACTGGCAAGTCGGTGAACGCGATCCGCCCCTTCACCGGGGAAGGCACCTTGGTTTGGGGCGCGCGCACGCTCGACGGGAATTCGCTCGACTGGCGGTACATTAATGTCCGTCGAACGATGATCATGCTTGAGCAGAGCATCAAGAAAGCGATGGAAGCCTATGTCTTTGAACCGAACACTTCGGAGACGTGGATCACCCTCCGTGCGATGATCGAGAACTTTCTGACCAGTACCTGGAAAGCGGGTGGCCTGGCCGGCACGTCTTCGGACGATGCCTTCTCGGTCAAGGTCGGCCTTGGCGAGACGATGACGCCGCAAGACATTCTCGAAGGCATCCTGCGCATGACGGTCATGGTCGCCGTCACACGACCGGCGGAGTTCATCGCACTTCAATTTAGCCAGCAGATGCAGAAAAGCTAAAGCGTTTCGCGTTCAACATGAGACATCACTGATCAGAAATCGTGTTCGCAATCAGCATTTTGCTGATTGCGAGGCAGCGAATTCTGATTCAGGTTTAACGCGAAACGCCATTGTCGCCTTGCCCGATGCCCGCTTTCGCCCTATCGGCACGGACCAGCCCGGCGCGAAACTCCGTATCGACCAGTTCGGGGCCGTAGCGTTCGGCAAGCCTCTGCAAGCCGAACCGTACATGCGCCATGTCGCGGTAGTAGGACAGGAAGGCAAGGTTTACACCCGCCCCCGCCGCCGCGCCCAAAACCGGCACCGCCTGACTTGCGAGCTTGCGCCCCAGAACCGCCGCCAGCGCCGGGGCGACCTGCTGGATCAGCGCCTGCACCGTCGCGCCGTTGACAGCGAGCCGGGTGCCGAGAAAGCTTGTATCGACACCGTCGTCATCGTCGAGCGGCCCGCCCGAGCCGAAGATCTCAAGGCAGGTCAGCCGCGTGCCGGGCGCCGCCGGATCGAAGCCGTATCCCCCGGCAACCTTCTGCATCGCGCCGAAGAACAGCGCGACCGTCGCCGGCAGTTCCACTACGGCGGAGCCGAGCCCGCCGAACCCACCAAGCGCGCCGCCGGTCGCCACGGCAACCTGGTGGCCCCATTCGCCGGTATCCGGCATCGACGGGTGGCTGCCGACCTGCCCCGCGGCCCAATAGGCCCCTTCAAGGATTTCCGCGGTCCCGGTCTCAACAAGCCGCCTCAGGTTGGCGGGCAGCGCGGTCAGCCGCGTCTCGATCTTGCCGCCGATCGCGTTCATCGCCCGCATCGCGGGCCCGTTCGCGCGGCGCAGCCGTAAGGCGAGGGCGGCCACCTCGACCAGCGCGTCGGGTGGCAGGGCAAGTGCCGGCGGGGCAAAGTCGCCACCGGGAACCGGCACGGGAAGCATCGGTTCTTCGTTCATATCCTATAGATATGTGCGCCCAACCCGCGCTTCAATCTTCCGCCGGCGCGGCGCGCGTCACGAGGCCCGTGACCCCATCCCACGCACCAGGACGCAGCGAAAGGCCCAGTACCCGGTCAGGGTTGGTCGGCGGCGGCATTTCCACGCTTTCCAGCTTGCGGAAACCGAAGCGCCGGTAATAGGGCTGGTCGCCCACCAGAAGCACCCGCTCCCAACCCAGGCGTGCGGCCTCGGCAAGGCTTTCATGCATCAGCATGCCGCCCAGCCCCTCGCCCTGCCGTGTCGGGTGGACAGCGACGGGGCCTAGAAGCAACACCTTCCGCCCGCCGACGAGGATCGGCCAGTAGCGGATCACGGCGGCGAGTGTCCCCTCATCGTCCCGCAAGACATGGCAAAGCTCGCGCACCATCGGCACGCCGTCCCTCAGCCGGTAGGAAGACAGCGCCGTCCGCCCCGGCGCGAAGCAGAGGTCATAAAGCGCCTCGACCTCCCACCAGTCGGCCTCCGTTTCCTCCTCAAGCCTGTACAACGGCGTCCAACTCCCCGAATCCGCTGGAAATCGCCCTAAAGCGTTTCGGGGTTCAGGTGAAGAAACAAGTATCGGAATTCGCACGACAAGGGGCCGAATTCGGATTCAACGGAAGTCCGAAACGCTATAACGTCGGGCAAGATCGGTCCGAAACCGGATGAGAGGCCTCATGTTCTACCGCCCCGAGGATGGCCACGGCCTGCCCCACAACCCGTTCAACGCGATCATCACGCCCAGACCCATCGGCTGGATATCCTCGCGCGGGGCACACGGCGACAACCTCGCGCCCTATTCCTTCTTCAACGGCATCGCCTACACGCCGCCCCAGGTCATGTTCGCCTCCACCGCTCGCAAGGACAGCCTGACCAACATCGAGGAAACCGGCGTTTTTGCCGTCAACATCGTCGAATACGCCGCGCGCGAGGCGATGAACGTCACCTCGGGTAGCTATCCGGCCGACACCGACGAATTCACCCTTGCGGGTGTGGAACGGACCGAGTGCGAGATCATCTCCTGCCCGCGCGTCGCCAATGCCCCTGCGGTGCTCGAATGCGCGGTGGTCGATATCATTCGCCTTCGCGGCCCTGACAACCACCTCGTCATCGGCGAGGTGAAAGGCATCCACCTGCGCGACGACTGCGTGGTAGACGGCCGCTTCGATGTGATGAAGTTCACCCCCCTCGCGCGAGGCGGGTATCGCGACTATTCGGTCGTGACCGAAGTGTTCGAGATGATCCGGCCGGGGCAGGAATAGGCCCGGCTGGCGGAACAAATACGAGCTTTCGAGGGGGCCGTTCGGCGGCAGCTGACGGCGGCGAATGCTGGCGCGACAGCGCTGCGCATTCCTTCCTTCGGCCGCCATGCGGGCAGTTTAACCGTGCTCGAAGCAGGCCAGCCGCGTACAATGCCATCCATATCGGAGGTGGCAGATGACACTCAGATGTGATTTTTGCGGTGAGCTACTGCGAGAAAGCGAGATGATCACGCATCAGGGATCGGAAATTGTTGCATGCGAGATTCATGGTTTCGTTCCGAGCCGAATGGCCCCTGAAACCGAAAAACTGCTTTCCCTTACCGGCGCGGACCGACGTGAGTTCTGGAAAAAGACTGTTTGGGACAACAAGTTGCTCGCCTGGGGGCTTTGCGGCCAGTGTGAGGCCGATCTTCAACGATTCATCGAGGGCGGCGCCCCGGAACCGGTGCTGCCGGGTCCAATCTCGACCTACCGCATGCCGCCGGCACAGAAACCTGAATCCACGCCCAACAGCCGTCTGCTGAAGGGCATCACCCACAAGGACGCCGACCTCGTAGCCGCCGCATTGAGTGATGGCGCAGATCCGAACGCAACGTTCGCTGGATCGAAGCTGGTGATTCACGTGGCGGCCTTGGCAGGCCGGGCCGATATTGTCGGGATGCTCCTTGAAGCCGGCGCGAACCCGCAGTCGAAGTTCAAGGGCGCAGCCCCGAGAGAACTCGTGGAGGCCGCAATCGCGACCTCCGGATCGGGGGGCGACGGCCCGCCAAAGGCGGCATTGGAAGAAACTCTGTTGCTGTTCAAACCCGCCGCCGACATGCCGCCGTCGGATGGCACCGATTCAGGCCTCACGCCGTCCGAAGCGGGCGCAACGACATCTGCCCGGAGCAAGCAACCGGGGCGTGCGGTTTCACAGGACGAAAAGCGGCGGCGCAAGGAAACCGGACGCAAGGCGGTGCAGGAGGCACAGGCCAGAGCCCGCCCATGGTGGAAATTCTGGGACTAAACAATGCTCAAGGCCGCGGATTCCACGGATATCGATGCAGTTTCGGGGCGGATGCCGTACAAGTGCGGTACGTTTGCCCAATGGGTGATCTGAACGGAGAGACCCATGAAGAAGACCGTCAAGGACTATATCCGCACCATCGCCGACTTCCCGCATGAAGGGATCATGTTCCGCGACGTGACCACGCTTTTCGCCGATGCGCGCGGTTTCCGGATGGCCATCGACCAGCTTCTGCATCCCTATGCGGGCGAGCGGATCGACAAGGTCGTGGGGCTTGAGGCGCGGGGCTTCATCCTCGGCGGCGCCATCGCGCACCAACTGTCGGTGGGCTTCGTCCCGATCCGCAAGAAGGGCAAGCTGCCCGGCGCCGTGATCAGCCAGGCCTACACACTGGAATATGGCGAGGCGGTGATGGAGATTCACGACGATGCGCTTCAGGCCGGGGAGAAAGTGTTGATCGTCGATGACTTGCTGGCGACTGGCGGAACCTGCGAAGCCGGGATCAGGCTGTGCGAAAGGCTCGGGGCCGAGATCGTCGGCTGCGCCTTCGTCATCGACCTGCCGGAACTCGGCGGCCGGGCGCTGCTCGAAAAACTCGGCATGAACGTGCATGTCCTCTGCGAATTCGAGGGGACCTGAAGCCCGCGGTTAACTAGCTGGCAACCAATTGCCGGCTAGTGTCGCAAGGTCCGACGAAGTTGGGCATGGCTTGCAGCACATGTGGCGGCCGGTCGCTCTCGCCCCGCCGGCCTCTCCGCCGGCGGGGCCTCCGTTTCAAGGGGCCAGAACCGCGCCCGGATTCATGATGCCGTGGGGGTCGAGCGCGGCCTTGATCGCGCGCATCGCGGCAAGTTTGGCCGGATCGCCGTAGCGCAGCAGATCATCCCGTTTCGCCCGCCCGATCCCGTGCTCGGCACTGATCGAGCCGCCGACCTCGTGGACAAGGTCGTGGATCGCGCGCTGGATCTCCGCAGCTTTCGGCGTGTGATCGGCCGCCACCCCGCCCTTCGGCGGGAAGATGTTGTAATGCAGGTTGCCGTCGCCCAGATGGCCGAAACAGTTCACCCGGAATGATCCGACCCGGGCCACGTCGGCAGCGGCACGGTCGAGGAAGGCCGGGATTTCCGTCAGCGGCAGTGCGATGTCGTGCGAGACGATTGCCCCGATCCTCCGGTTGCCCTCGGGCAAAGCCTCGCGAAGGTCCCACATCGTCTGCGCCTGCGCCGCGCCGGTCGCGATCACACCGTCCGTGACGAGGCTACGGCCGTCCGCGGCCTCGTAAAGCTCTGCCAGAACCATATCGGGGGCGAGGCCCGATGGAAGCGAGATTTCGACCAGCACCGACCATTCCGGACGCTCGGCGAACGGCTGGCGCTGCTCAGGCATCGTCTCGTCAAGAAATTCCAGCCCCTGTCGGTGGATCAGCTCGAAACTGGTCACGCCGCCCGCCGTCCGTTCCTGCGTCAGCGCGAGCAAGTCGAGCGCCGCCTGCGGCCCCGCGACCACGAATATCGCCGTGCCTGTCGCCTCCGGTTTCGGAAACAGCCGCAATGTGGCTGCGGTGATCACGCCGAGCGTCCCCTCCGAACCGACCAGCAGGTCCTTGAGATCGTAGCCGGTATTGTCCTTGCGAAGCCGCCTGAGCCCGTTCAGGACCGAACCGTCCGGCAATACCGCCTCCACCCCCAGGCAGAGGTCACGCGCATTGCCGTAGCGGAGGACCGCCGTGCCGCCGGCATTGGTGGCAAGATTGCCGCCGATCCGCGCCGTCCCCTCCGAAGCCAGCGAAAGCGGAAAGAGCCGCCCCGCCGCCTCCGCCGCCGCCTGCACGTCGGCGAGCGTCATGCCCGCCTCGGCGGTCATCAGCCCTTCCTCCGGCCAGATCCCGCGCAGCGCCGACATCCGTTTAAGCGAGAGGATCAGCGGCGCCGGCCCCTCCGGCACGACCTGACCGAGCACGAGGCCCGTCCCCCCGCCCCACGGCACGATACCCACGCGGGCTTCGGCACAGGCGCGCACGATCTCCGCCACCTCGGCGGTGGAACGCGGCCGCGCCAGCACCGCCGCAGGCGTCACGGCGCGGCGGCGCGGCTCCTCCAGATAGCGCGGCTCGGCCGGGCCGAGCGTGCCTTCCGGCAGGCGCGTGGCGAGCATTTCGGCAAAGGTGGTATCGGCAGCATTCAGCATGAACCCGGTGAACCATGTCCGTGCGCGCCGGGCAAGTGGCTCCGTCACTCAAGATGGCTGGGCATCAGCACGATGATCGTCGGGCGCGAGGGCAGCGTCGCGAGCGATATCTCGACCGAGTTGTCCCGGCGGATGTCGACGAGAAAGTCGTCCTCCATTCCCGACAGGAACCTCGAAAGCGTATCCGGCCCGAACCAGTGCATCGGCAGGACGATCGACGAGCGTAGCCGCCTAAGAACGCCGGTCATCGTCGGCAGGTCGAGCGTCATGCCGCCATCCACAGGCGCCATGACGACATCGAGGCGGCCGAGAGCGGCGTACTGCTCGTCCGTTGGCTCGTGATGGAGATGGCCGAGATGGCCGATGCAAAGGCCGGCAACCTCGAAGACGAAGATCGAGTTTCCGGCCGGTTCCACCTTTCCGCCGGGCCTCCGGATGTCGGTCGGCACGTTCCGGACCAGCATCTCGCCAAGGTCGAGGTGATGGTCCGCCGGCTCCCCGGTCCAGTCCCAGCCCCGCAGGACATGCGGGATGCGCTCGTCCGGTTCCGACGTCCAGTGGGTGCTGTGGGCATGGTTCATCGTCACCACGTCCGGCACGACATCGCCGAGACCGAGAAAGCCGGTATAGTCGGTCGCCGCCGATAGCCCTCCCGGCGTTTCAAGATAGTAGGTCGCGTGGCCGATATAGGAGAGGCGCACGCTGTCGTCCTCCAGCGGGTCGCCCCAATCCGCGCGCCAGACCATCTCCGGCGCGGCATCGGCGATGGCGATGCAATGGCTCGGCGTTCGGGTCTGCGCACTGGCAGGCAGGGCAGCGAGAACGGCAAGCGGGATCAGGGCGCGGGCGAGGATCATGGCGGCACCTCCGCCCGAGAGCGTAGCGCTCAGGAGGGCCGAGGACGATGAAAACCGGCGGCGATCACGGCTCCGTGTAGTCGGCGGGAAAAGGACAGCCCGGCCCTAGCCGGCCTCGGTCTTGCCGCGCCGGTCGCCGCGCAGGTTCGCGTAGAGCACGTGGTTGCGCCAGCGGCCGTTGATCTGAAGGTAGCTCTGCGCCACTCCTTCGTATTTGTAACCGCACTTCTCCAGCACCCCGCGCGAGGCGGCGTTCTCCGGCAGGCAGGCGCTTTCGATCCGGCTGAGGTCGAGCGTCGTGAAGCAATAGTGGATCACGGCCTGCAAGGCCTCGGCCATGTAGCCCTGCCGGGCATGAGGCGCGCCGATCCAGTAGCCGATCGTCGCCGCCTGCGCCGGTCCGCGACGGATATTGTCGACCGTGACCGCGCCCAGAAGCGCGTCGTCCTTTCGCCGGATCAGGAACAGTGGCACCGCCGTGCCCCCCGCTTCGGCCCGCTGCGCCCAGTAGACGCGGTTGGTGAAAGCCTTGCGTGACAGGTGGTCCGGCGACCACGAAGGCTCCCAAGGTCGGAGGAAATCGCGGCTGTCGGCACGCAGGCTGGACCAGAGGCGGAAGTCTGAATGCTGCGGCAGGCGCAGTGTCATCCGTTCCGTTTCGATCCGGACCCTGCGTCGCCTCAGAAGCATCAGGCGGCGAGCCTCGTGCGCAGCGCGTCAAGCGTGGGCGCGCGTTCGACCGGGCCGTAGAGCGCCAAAGCGGCGGTGGAGCGATCCGCCATCCCCGCCGCGAAACCGCGAACATCGGCGCGGGTCACAGCGTCGATCTCGGCCGCTGTCTCCTCCACGTCCTGCACGCGGCCCCAGATGGCAAGGTGGCGCGCCATGCGTTCGGCGCGGCCCGAGGGGCTTTCGAGTCCCATCAGAAGCCCCGCCTTCATCTGCGCCCGCGCCCGGGCCACTTCCGCCTCGCTCATATCCTCTGCGGCGCGCTTCATCTCATCCATCGTCAGCCCGGCGAGATCACCGATCTCTTCCGCCGAGGTGCCCGCGTAGATTGTGAACATGCCGGTATCCTCGTAGGCACCGGCCTGCGAGTAGATGGAATAGCACAGGCCACGCTCCTCGCGGATCTTCTGGAACAGGCGCGAGGACATACCGCCGCCAAGCGCGGTGGAATAGACCTGCGCCGCATAGAACTCGGAATCGCGGACCGATGGCGCCTCGAACCCGATCGCGAAGTGGACCTGCTCCAGGTCCTTAACCTCGCGCCGCTCGCCGCCGGTCCAGCTTGCCGGCTGAATGCGGCCCGCCCCTACCGGCATCAGCGCGCCGAAGATCGCCTCTGCGGCGCGCACGATGGCGTCGTGATCAACGGCGCCCGCCGCCGACAGGATCATCTGGTCGGGCCCGTAGTGCTCGCCCACGAAGCCCGTCAGATCGCCGCGTCCGAAGCCCGAGACGCGCTCCGCCGGTCCAAGGATCGTGCGCCCCAGCGGCTGGTCGGGAAACGCCGCCTCCTGCAGCCAGTCGAAGATGATGTCATCGGGCGTATCGAGCGCCTGGCCGATCTCCTGCAAGATCACATGGCGCTCGGTCTCGATCTCTTTCTCGTCGAAGACCGGGTTCAGCACGATGTCGGAAATCACGTCGAGCGCGAGGGGCACGTCAGCCTCCAGCACGCGGGCGTAATAGGCGGTCATCTCGCGCGAGGTGTAGGCGTTGATGTAGCCGCCGACGTCCTCGATCTCCTCGGCGATCTGCAAGGCAGTGCGCCGGGCCGTACCCTTGAACGCCATATGCTCAAGGAAATGCGCGATGCCGTTCTGGTCCAGCCGCTCGTGCCGACCGCCCGCTGTAAGCCAGAGACCGACAGAGGCAGAGGCAAGCCCCGGCATCCGTTCGGTTGCGATGCGCAACCCGTTCGGCAGGGTCGTCAGTCTGATCGTCAAGCCTTCCGCCTTTCATGGACCAGCGCCTCAAGGGCCGCCAGATCGTTCGGCACA
>JAUIFH010000013.1 GCA_030429495.1 Alphaproteobacteria bacterium
AGATGGATTGCCAGTCGTCGCCAACTGCGAAGACCCGCACATCCGGATGCTGGGCTTTCAGCGCCTTCAATAGCCGGGCCCGGCTTTGGGAGATGTCCTGGAACTCGTCGACGAGAATGTGGCGGAACGGGCTGACATAGCGGCCGATCTCGGCATAGTGCGCGGCGCGCAGGATCATGTCCTCGAAGTCGATCCGGCCCTCCAGACGCTTCTGATATTCCTCAAAGACCGGCGCGAAAACGTCTAGAAACGCCCGCCCGCGCTTGCCCAACTTCATCCGGTCCGACTTGGCCTCGCAATCCTGCAAATTGTAGCCGCCGCTCTTGAACTTGCGCAGAAAGGTTCCGAGCAGCTTCGAAAAGTCGTCGACCTGCTTCAGCTCGACGATCCGTTCATAGATGGTGTCTACCGGCCGGGGTTTCGGGGTGACATGCGGCGCCAACTTCTCGGCGAGGCCGGTCAGCAGACGGCCCTCCTGCCGTTCATAGCTGTAGGTCGCGATCAGGGTGGTCTGATGCTCGGCGTGGACTTTCCGCTTCCAGTCCATGCCCGCCAGGTATTGGTCGCGGTCCACGAAGGGCGCCGTGATCAGCCGCTCGCTGCCATCGGCCATCTTCTGGCGCCGTACCCCGAAATGCTCGATGTAGATGCCGCTTTCGGTCAGCCGGAAATCCGGCTGGTAATCGCGCCTGCCGGTTTCCGTGATCTTGTGCTCGTAGACCGGCTCGTACTCATATTCGACGCCGTTCTCGTAGAGCCAGTTAGCGATCTGCAGCTCTTCGTAACTCTTGACCTTTTCGCCTTGCAGCGTCCGCAGGTCCTGCGCTTCCATGTGGGTGTAGAAGTCGTGTTTGGTCTTGAAGTCCCATGCGGTTTTGGGCTCGATTAGAAAATGCGCGAAGAACTGGATGATCGCCTTCGAGACCTCTGACAGGCGGTAGACCAGTTCCTTCAGGATCTGCTTGATCAGGTTGGTGAAGGCCATGTCGTCGGTGGCATGGTCGGCCAAAGCGGGCTTTGACCCTTCGACGATCCCGATGATGTCATAGGCAATCGCGTGGAAAGTCCGCGCGACGATGGGCACGCCGGATCGGGCCTCGACCCGTTCCGACATCTCCTCCGCCGCATTCTTCGCGAAGGCGAGAAGCAGGATTTCTTCGGGCTGACGGATGCCTGCCTTGACCAGATAGGCGGCCTTGGCAGTGATGACGCTGGTCTTTCCCGACCCCGCCCCAGCAAGGACCAGCGTCGCATCCTCGTCGACGACAACAGACAGGCGCTGTTCCGGCGTCAGCGGCTTGCTCTCGATGGTGTCGAAGAAATCCTTCCAGCGGTCGAGTTCGGCCGTGACGAAGGCGGAGATGGCATCGGCCCGTATAGACCGCGGGTCGCCAGAAAACTTGCGAATAGGTGCGATGCGCGCGACCGCCGTGGGACCGATGGCCTCGGCCTTCAACTTCGACAGCAGTGCAGTATCCAGCGCACGGGCTTCTTCAAGCAGGGACGCGATCTGACACGCGGCGGGGTATCGAAATGGCGCTGCCAGCGACAGCACGCTGGTGAGGATCCGGTCCAATCTCGCCGCTTCGCTCTCCAAAGCCTCGAGATTGGCGCGGGTCCAAGCCGCCGAGAATTGCTCTGAAAAGTCATGGGCAGCGCGATGGCCCGCGCCCTTCAGTGTGACATCGCTGGAGTCGCCCGAGCGAATGGTCAGCGCGGTTCCCAATATCCCCTTCCGAAGGAAAGGTGCGCTCGCAATGTACTGCAGCGGTATGATGGTAACCCGCCCGCGTCGAGTGATCAGGATTTGGTCACCGTCCAGCTCTATTGTGCGCGCAGACTTGTTTAAGGGGTCAGCCAAAAATCCGACCAAGGGGCGTTTCTTAAGCCGGATCAATAAATTCGCCTTCCTTGGTGCCGCAAAATGGGTCTTCGCCGCAATTGATACCTATCTCAATCCCGATCGTAAGGTCCGCAACGAGCCAGAATCTTTCCTGAGTTTACGGATGTAGCCAAAACGTCACCTTGTTGACGCGGTCGATCAGCTCCGCACTCTGATCAAAACAGAAAATGCAGGTATTTCGGCTCTTTGGTCAACGATAGGTCGGAAAGTTTCGCGCCATTGACTTCCCCGCGCTCGCTACAGGTATCTGGCACATCTTCTCACCCCAGCCGGGATATTCGCTCGGGGATTATTCGGCACCTAGAGCTGGTGGCGGTTACAAAGGCCAAATAGATCGGCCGCTACCAACATCTGAATACCAACAACGCGAGCCTCCCATGCCTGCCACGACTGTCACGCGCGAAGATCTCTATCGTCTTGTCTGGGAAACTCCGATCACCCGCCTCGCTACCGACTACGGGATCTCGGGGACTGGCCTGAAGAAGATCTGTAACCGGCTCGAGGTACCTGTTCCGCCGCGAGGCTATTGGGCCAAGAAGGAGGCGGGGCAGCCAGTCGTACAGTTCAGGCTTCTGAAGCCCACGGCCAACACGCCGCTTTCGGTTGTCATCCACCCGACACCACCAAAGGAGAAACCCGCCCCTGTGCCGGTGCCGGTAGACAATCCGCACGCCGGGGTGAAAAACGGCGCGCTGGTCGTGCCGGACCGGCTGAACAAGCCCCACCCCGTCGTCGCGGCCTGGATCGACGCCCGCAACGGTGAGCGGGAGGCCCCGCGACACCGGCGCTGGGGCAATGGTCGCGCGACGGCTCCTGATTTCTCGGCGAAGGACCACCGGCGCCACCGGATCCTGAATGCCCTGTTTCGGGCGCTGGAAGCCGGCAACCATCCCGTCACAGAGCCTAGGCGCGGTAGTCTAGAGGTCAGGCTCGGAGGCAAATCGATCTCGTTCCGGTTGCGCGAAAAGCTGAAGCAGGTGCAGCGCCCGCTGACCGATGACGAAAAGCGTTGGGGCTTCTATGCCAAGAAGGGCTACCGCACCGAAACCGTCGGCAGCGGGTTCCTGATCTTCGAGATCCAGTCCCGGCTGCCGGGCCAGTTAAAATCCAGCTGGCTGGAAACCGATACTAGGCGGATGGAGGACATGGTCGGCGAAATCTTCGCCACCATGCAGGCCGCGGCACCGCTTCTGGAGGCCGAACGGCTGGCGGAAGAGGAACGCGAGGCTCGCTGGCGCGAGGAGGAGGCCCGGCGCCGGGAGGCGGAGCGCCAGCGCAAGATCGCAGACAATCGCCTGCGCCGGTTTGGTCAACTGGCTGACCAATGGGACACCGCTGCCCGGATGCGGGCCTTCCTGGCCGAGGTGAAGGCCCGTTCCGATGATCCCTGCGCCCTAATCGACGGGCGTAGCCTCTCCGACTGGATTACCTGGCTGGAGGACCGCATCGAGGCTCGCGACCCGCTGCGGGCCGGTTCAACTGCGATTTTCGAGGAGCTTGCCACTGTCGCGGAATGGTGGCGGGAGGCATGAACGGATGCTCCCCGGAGCGACTCCGGGCCAACCTCGGGGCGTCGCTTATGCGGCCTTCACCCGCCCGC
The DNA here is from genome assembly GCA_030429495.1 of Alphaproteobacteria bacterium. GTDB lineage: Bacteria > Pseudomonadota > Alphaproteobacteria > Rhodobacterales > Rhodobacteraceae > Albidovulum. Next base: position 3,504 of record JAUIFH010000013.1, read on the forward strand.
GGCGGGAGAGCCCGCCCGGCCTCAATCGTCATCCTCCAGCGGCCGGTTGCGCAGGGCTTCGGTCGGCAGGCCAAGCCGTTCGAGCCGGGCGATCAGCTCTTCCCGCTTCCGGCGCTTGTCATCGACCCTGGCTTCGACGGCCGGCTGGACCTCCAACATGATGGTGATGGCCCTGAGGAGCGCTGGCACATTGCCCTTCAGCCCTTTGCGGCAGAGCGCCAGATAGGCCGCCTCTAGCCCGGCGAGGGACACGGGGCGCCCGTCGGGGGTCCGGGCCGTTACCGGTTCCGAGAGGATCGCTGCGGCATCCCTGAGATGGTCCGCGCGGGTCTTGGGCCGACCCTTCGGATTGCCCGACTGCCCCTTCTGCCAGCGGCTGGTTTCGGGCGGCTTACCGTAGCCGATATCGTAGTCGTCAGGCATCGCCCCCTCCGTCTTTCTTCATCGCGGCCGCAATCCGGTTGAGAACGTCCACCACCTTCCGCTTTTCCTCTTCCGGGTCGAACCGGTCGACGTCTGCGGCGCCCGCCTCGGCCAGAATCCGGCGCTGCAGCTCCAGCGCGCGGCGGTCACCGGCCAGAGCCAGTTCCCGCAGACGGCGGATCAGAGCCTCGCGGATCGGAATCTGCTCGTCACTGCCCTGGAGCTTGACCTTGCGGCCCAGCACCCGGTTCATGTGTCTCCAGAGGTCATCCTGCTTGCGCGGCCGACCGCGGGGGTTTCCAGACTTGCCCTTCTTGAAGCGGTGCTGTGCCGGCGGGTTGGCATACCCCGCCGGCTGATTGGTCTGCCTGGTCATTCTGCAGCCTCCGGTTCGGGCGCCTTGGCCTCAGTGGCGCGCGTCTCGGCCGCCGCCTCGAAGGTTTCGCCGGTGGCCTCCAGCACCGGCTCGACGCCCGCGAGTACTGCGTAGCGGCGGCAGATCACGTCACAGTAGATCGGATCGAGCTCGACCAGCCGGGCCACACGGCCGGTGCGCTCGGCCGCGATCAGCGTGGTGCCCGAGCCGCCGAACCCGTCGAGCACGATCTCGCCGCGGCGGGTGACGTCCTTGATCGCATCGGCCACGAGCGCCACCGGCTTCACCGTCGGATGCAGCGCCAGATCCTTCTGGTTGCCGCCGAAGCTGTTCACCCCGGGATAGTCCCAGACATTGGTGCGGTAGCGCCCATGTTCGCCGAGGCCGAAGGTGTTGGTGTGCGGCGCGGTGCCGACCTTCCAGACATAGATCAGCTCGTGCCGGGAGCGGTAGAAGGTCCCCATGCCGCCATTGGTCTTGGCCCAGACGACGAGGTTTTTCAGCTCGCTGTAAACCTTGGCACCGGCGGCCTGCAGCTCGGCCATATGGCGCCAGTCCATGCAGGTGAAGTGGATCGCGCCATCGAGACTGACCGCGGCCATGGCGCCAAGAGAGGCCTCGAGGAAGGCGGTAAAGGTAACCGCATCCATTTCGCCCGAGGCCATGGCGAATTCGCGGTGCTTTACGGTACCGGAGCCGCAGACATGGCCGTCGATCTTCACGTTGTAGGGCGGATCGGTGAACACCGCGCGGGCGCGTTCGGCGCCCATCAGTGCGGCATAGGTCGCCGGGTCGCGCGCATCGCCGCAGATAAGCCTGTGCTTGCCCAGGAGCCAGACGTCACCCGGCTGGGTCACTGCCGGCCCCGGCTCGGGTTCGGGCATCTCATCGGCCGGGTCCGCGGCATCTTCGCCGGCGCTGTCGTCGAGCAGCAGATCGAGCTCGGCGGTCTCGAAGCCGGTGATCTCCAGGTCGAAATCGAGATCCAGCTCGGCCAGCGCCTGGAATTCGATCTTCAGGATCTCGCGATCCCAGCCCGCGAGCTCGGCCAGGCGGTTGTCGGCGATGACATAGGCGCGCCGCTCGGCGGCCGTCAGATGGCCCAGGACGATGGTCGGCACCTCGGCGATGCCAAGCTGCTTTGCCGCCGCCACGCGGCCGTGGCCGGCGACGATACCGCCGTCCTCGTCGATCAGCACCGGGTTGGTGAAGCCGAACTGGCGGATCGACGCCGCGATCTGGGCGATCTGCTTGTCGCTATGGGTCCGGGCATTGCCCGCGTAGGGAATGAGATCGCCGGTCTTGCGATAGGTGATCTTGAGCCGGGTGCTTTCCGGCAGGGTCTTGATATCAGCCATTCTGGGGCCTTTCGGGTTCGCGCTGCCGGCTCGCCGTGACAGGGACCAGCGCCCAAAAGGGCGAGCCGGACAGCGCTGTTTCAGGGAGAGGCCGGACCGTCAGGTCCCCCGCGAAGGGCCGGTCTCCCGGCACAAGATCGGCAGGCCCCCCACCGATCACTTCGCATCTCTTGGCCGGGCACCATGTGCCCGGGTCAGGTTCACCGGATCGTCACTGGATCTTGGCCGCAGTGTCGTCCGGGCCCGCTTTCATCAGTGCTTCGATCACCAACAGATGCTGCAGGTCGGTTTCCAGCATCTCAGCGCTCCAGCCGACATAGGCGCCGAAGCGGATCATCGTCTCGATGTAGTGATCGAGATCATCCGACGAGAACGACGACAGCGGAATGGCCGGAGTCTCATCGACACCGAGCAACCGGCCGGCTTCGACACGCCCGCGACCGGCGACGATGTTGCACTCGTCATCGATCACGATCGGCTGCGCGCCGTTGTAGTCGTAGATCGTCCGCTGGAAGTGGTCGATCTCGGCGTCGCTATGCTCACGCTCTTCGAGCGGGAGATAGTCAAGCTCATCCGGATCGAACCAGATGGTCTTTGCGAGGATTTCGTCCTCCAGGTTGGGAACGTCGGTTCTCTGGGTGATGCTGGTCATGAGATATTCTCCTCTGCATACCAACTTGCCCCCAGACCGTTCCGGGGACTTCCAATCTCATTCGCGGCGATCTGGCGCCGCTAAACACCGTTGGTTCCGTTGATACGCAGGCAACCCGGTGGATTGCTGCGGAGTTGCCGGGATTTCGGCCCGACCCGTGCGATAGTCCTATGCTATCCACGATCCCTTGCTTGCGAGCCGGCAGCTGTCTGCGGCTCGCATGTTACATGGAACCGTGCTGAGGACTGCGCAAGGGATTTCTGCCTCGATGTATAAATGGTTTATATAGAATCTGCATTACGGGGCGGATTTCGGGGTCATCGAGGCCCAAAAAACATGGCCTTCGCGCCAAGGGCTGGCCAGACGAATCTCTAACTCGCGCCGGAGTGTTGTTCGTCGAGCAAGGCGCCGACCGGCACACCCAGCGCCACTGCCAGTTTATCGACTACGGTGATCGTCGGATTGCGTGCCCCGCGTTCCAGGTCGCTGACATAGGTCCGGTGCAGCCCAGCCTGATGCGCAAACTCCTCCTGCGACCAGCCTTTCGACTGGCGCAGACGGCGCATGTTGAGGCTCAGGCGTTCGCGGATCTCCATTCCGCCCAAAGGCGGGTCGTGTCGTCGATCCGTCTACAGACGAACAGTGACATTCACGCTTGACCTCAGCCGCGGCGCAAGCGTTGGTCATGTCACTGATCGACGACAATTTGGGATTATGACAATGGTGGAAGCGGCAGATGCAAACGAGATGGAGGCGAAGAAACCTCAGGGATTTGGCGATCCCGTCGTCATGCTTGCCGACCATATCGAAGAGATAGGGCTGGAGCCGGTCGGCGTCTCGCAAGAATACCGATACGCCTCCTTGCCGCTCTGCGTGATCGATGCGGTGTTTTCGATCGGCGTGAAATACACATCCACGCAAGCGACCGTGGCGCGGTTCTGCGACAAGTCCGGCTGGCCGCGCTTTGCGCCGTTGCGCGAAGATCGTGGCGCCGGAACCCGCAGCCTCTCGGATCTGCTGGCGCTCTATGACGGGTTGACCACCGAGGCCGCAGCCCAGGTGCTCTTCGGCAACCGCCAACGTACGTCGACAACTTCGGGGATCTTGAAAGCCGAGGCAGTCAGGCTGTTCGCTGAAGCTCTGCGTCAGTGCGAAATCGACACCTTCACGGACATCACGGCGGACCGGCTGGAGCTTGCCGAGGCGATCATTCTGGGCCTCCCGGGCCAGGGCAGCGGGATTGCGTTCGACTATTTTCGGATGCTCGCTGGCAACGATGACCTCATCAAACCCGACCGGATGATCCAGCGCTTCGTCGCCTATGCATTGGGGACCGAGAAAGAGCCTGAGCCCCGACAAGCGGCAGTGCTGGTTCGGCTTGCAGCCCGTGAACTGACCCGGCGCGGGTACCGCTGGACACCGCTCGGCCTCGATCATGCGATCTGGCAGCATCAGCGGGCCCTGCGCGCAAGCGTCGGAACGGCTTAGGTTCGTCTGCCGGACGGCAGAAACGACTGGACTTTAGCTCCGCCGGAAGCGGTCCTTGCCCGACAGGGATTGGAGCCGGAACGTGCAGGACACCGAAATACAGGAGCTCTTCGCTCGACTAACCGCGCAGTTCGAGGACTGCGCGGCTCTGGCGGCCGAAGGGCAGCGGGCTGGGCTCAGCCAGGCAAGAGCCGCCGGCCTGCTTCGCGAGATCAGGGATGTCACGAAGCGGACGAGACGGTCTCTGTCCCTGGTCCAAGAATATCTGGATGGCGGACATTAACTCGAAGGCGGACGCTGCGGACCGAGTCCGGCCCTAAGCCGACGTCGAAGAGCGACCAGTGACGCTGCGGGTGCAGCCCGCATTCCAGACATTCGCCGCACATGCTCGATCCTGAATCTGGTGATCGATCACGATAAGATGTCGGATACCTTCGGTGCTCCACAGAGAGCTAGGGATGCTTCGACGAGCGTGCTAAGCGGGCCAAAGACCGGCACCCGGCCTAGATCGCTCTCCTCACCGTATCGAAGCCTACCTGAAACCAGCAAGTCAGAGATGATGGCAAGGATATTCATATCGAGGAGGTCTGGGTTTGCGCCAACCTCGATGCACTTACCCCAGCAGCCGACGAGGTCGTGACCGAACTTGCGGACAGTCCTCTCGTCGATCCCGTTGTCCAGCAGGTAGGCTTTGAGCGACAGCTCTATCGCGTGCGCGCACATCGTCATGACTGGGGGCGGAGCAGCGATCGCGTAGCCTGGCCAGTGGCCAACCACGTTATCTGCCGCCAAGGCCGCCTCGTAGGCCAGTCTGGCCTGATATCGGTAGTAGGCAGGGCGGTTTCTTGTATCGACCGAGAACACGGATTGGCCATAGGCCATCTCCACACGCTGGTCAACGAAGCGAGCATTTCTCAGCGACAACCACCCGTTGAATGTCGGCATCTTCAGTGGCTCGAACTTTTGCGGCCAACCATATATAAGATTGGAAGTATTAAATCCCGAGGCAGGCCATGAAGCTCAGCAAATTTCGCATAAGCAATTATCGCAACGTGATCGACAGCGGCTGGATCGAGACGACCAGCGTCACCGCATTCGTCGGACAGAACGAGGCCGGTAAGAGCAATCTCTTCGAGGCGCTCCACCGCCTGCACCCATACGACGACGCCGACTATGACCCCGACGAGGACTGGCCGGTTGATGACTGGAAAGGACGAAAGAACGCAAAGGGCAATGTAGTCAGTCGGGCGCTTTTTGCCTTCGAGGAAGACGAGGCGACCGAGCTGTTCGAGTTCGCCACGGTGCCGCCTGAGGGCGGGGCCGAGGGCGAGGAGGGAGAAGGCGTCGTCGTTGCCGCCGTGCCGAAGGGAGCGCAACTCTTTGCGCGGCATCGTTATGGATATGCTTCCGCGTTCTACGTCGCGGACAGTTCTGGCGAGATTTTGGAGCATGAGAAGCTCAATCTTTCGACGGAAAAGGTGAGAGAGTGGGCACTGGAAAACGTGCCGAAGTTTGTCTTGATCCAAGACTACGAATTTTCCGGTGCGCAGGTGGAGCTAGACCAACTCAAGGCCCGATGGGACAAAGTGGGCCGCGACAACCGCCATAAGCTGTCTTCTGCGGATCAGACGATCCTTATCGTTCTCGACCTCGCCGAGATCGACATCGACGACGTGGTCGAGAAAGGCAGCACATCGGACGGTCGGACGCTGCGGCAATTCGATACGCGCGCCGCCTCTGCATACCTGTCGAAGCAATTCCGCAAGCTCTGGCAGCAGAAAAAGGTGAGCTTCGACATCGCGGTTGATGGGACCACGCTGAACATCTTCACAGTCGATGACGCGATTGGCTTTCCTGTCCGACTAAACCGCCGGTCCACCGGCTTCCGCTGGTATGTGTCCTTTGCTTGGAAATTCACCCATGCATCAGAGGGTGACTTCCAGAATTGCATTCTTCTGCTGGAGGAGCCGGGCATACACCTGCACTACAGCGGGCAGCGCGATCTGCTGGGGGTGTTTGAGAACCTCTCCGAGACGAATGGCATCCTCTACACCACCCATCTCTCCTCGATGGTCGATCAGGCCAATCCTGAGCGTGTGCGGATAATCGAAACGGACGAGGAGCACCATCTCAAGGTGACGCATGGGGTCGTAAGCAGCCAATCCGCGCCCATGGCAGTCATCGAAAGTGCGCTCGGCCTCACATCGGACCTGTCCGGTATGCTCGGCAACCGGAAGGTGCTAATCGTCGAGGGAGGCACCGATGCGCTTATCCTGAGCAAGCTGTCGGGTCTGCTGGCGAAGGAAGGCAGGGAAGGTCTTTCGGATCAGGTTTATATGTGGCCAGCGGAGACCTCTACGAAGGCTCCGATGTATGCCGCGTTCGCCATCGGTCAACGGTGGGACGCTGGTGTGCTTCTCGACACGGACGAAGCGGGAAATCAGGCGCACGAAAAAATCAAGAAGATGGACCTAAAGGAATACTCTGACGAGACGGGTCACGAGTTCCGGGTCCTAATGATCGGTCAGGCGTCCGGTGTGAAAAAGACCGATGTCGCCATTGAAGACCTGTTTCCCGATGACTGGTTTCTCGACTGCGTAAACCGTGCCTACGGCGTTGCTTTGACACTTGCCGATCTACCTGAAGATGGCACTACGCTGATTGCAAAGCGGGTAGAAGCCGCGCTCAAGTCGAAGCACTCTCGAGAGCTGAAGAAGAAAGACGTTCTCACAGAAATGCTCCGCGACTTCGACAGCTGGAAGAAGGTCAGCGACCTGCCGAAGGGCACAGCGGCAAATGCCGAGCGGCTGTTCAAGAAGATCAATGGCGCGTTCGGCGTATAGCTCAGCGGATCACTGGGATGAAGTTCGCAGTCGCAGACGGAGAACGGATCGAGGCAACCCCGGGGGCAAAGGGCGAATGTCCCGGCTGCGGCGCGGAAATGGTCGCGCGCTGCGGCACGCAGAGGGTGTGGCACTGGGCGCACCGGGGGCGACGGCATTGCGACCACTGGTGGGAGAACGAAACCCAGTGGCACCGCGATTGGAAGAACCACTTCCCGGCAGACTGGCAGGAGATCACGGCGCGCGACGAGCACGGCGAGCTGCACATCGCCGACATCAAGACCGACAAGGGTCTGGTGGTGGAGTTCCAGCATTCCTTCCTTAACCGGGAGGAGGCGCAGAAGCGGACGCAGTTTCACAACCCGATGTTCTGGGTCGTGGATGCGACCCGGAGGGCGACCGACGCTCCCAACTTCATCGAAGCCCTAGAATACGCTCGGCACCATCCGACATCGGACGGAATGGTCTACGAGGTGAACATGCGCGCTGCGCGGCTGCTGAAGGAGTGGGTTACGGTCGGCGTGATCGTCGCGTTCGACTTCGGGACGGATGACGTCTGGGTCCTGCGGCGCGTTCACGGAGACTGGGTTCTCGGCTTCTTCTATCCGAAGGCCAAAGTCGTGGGGCATATCAGCGAAGGCACGGTGCTGCCGGATATTCTCTATGGGAAGCCAACCCGGCAGAAGGTCCGCGTCCCCGTTCGTCGCCCACTAGCTCGCGGCTGGAAGCGCGTCGGATCGAGATTTTGAACTACGGGCCGTCAGCCGTTGTTCTCCCTTCCTCCTAACACGGCATCCACCTCCGGTCACTGAGCGCCCGTACTTGCCTCTATTCTGTGTTGTTTCTGGGGCCTGAGAACGGCTATAAGTTAGATCCTAAACACGTGATTTAACGAAAAGAATTCGAGTATAGGACTGCAGATTCCCGGCGAGTTTCACATTCCCCGCAGGCTCCGCAATGGAGACATGATCATTCCAGAAGCCGAGCTTCTGGCAGCGCCCGGTGTTGTGATCCTGCTTGCCGAACCCGGTGCGGGGAAAACTGCGCTCTTGGGTAGCATTGCTGATCGGGTCGGAGCTGGTCGCGTCCGAGCCAGTGCTTTCCGCCCGAGGGCGGGTGGCTTGACATTGGTAGTCGACGCCTTTGATGAAGTGGCGCGGATCGGTGATGCGCGCGTCTTCGACATTCTGCATCAAATCCGCGATGCTGAACCGGATCGAGTCCTGCTCTCGAGCCGATCCGGCGAATGGGAGGATGCGAAGACCCGGCTCATCGGCGACCTTTTTGGGGTTGAGCCGCATGTGGTCCATCTAGTTCCGCTGGAGACTGATGAACAGCGGCTGCTCTTCGAGAATTTTCACGCCGATTGGTCTTTCGACGCATTCGCAGAAGATATAAGCCGGTTTGACCTCCATCACCTTCTCGGCAATCCTGAGTTTCTGCGCCTGTTCGCCGGAGCCTATGTCGAGGCCGGAGGTCACCTTCCCTCACGATCCGACGTTTTCACGCTGGCAATCGAACACCTTGCCAGAGAAGTGAACCCAAACGTGGCTGCCGCAGGTGCGTCAGCCCGACACAGACGAATTGCTTGGGCGAACGAGATCTTTGCAAAACTTCTTCTGTCAGGAGCAGACGGTGTCGCAGTGGGAGACATCGCCGAAGACGACCTGCATCCGCAGTTTGAAACGATAGGGCTCAATGACAAAGGTTCGTTATCCACTCTATCAACCAAGCTCTTTCGGCCTGGAACCGCGGCTAATCAGCACGAACCCGTGCATAGGATCGTTGCCGAATACGGCGCGGCGCGGCACCTCGTTGGTCTCATCGACGACCCTTCAGCGCGGCTAAGCCTGTCACGCTCCTTGGCGCTCATCGCTCCGAACGGTGTAGTGCGTGATGATTTGCGTGGTTTGTTGGGATGGATGGCTGCGCTAGGCTCGCAGGCGGTTCAGGACGCCGCCATCGAACTCGATGCCTATGCGGTATTGTCGAATGGCGATCCGTCAAGACTGACATCGGCCTCTCGCATCGCTCTGCTTGGTGCCTTGTCGGCGCTCAACGCGGACGACCCCTACTTTCGGCGAAATGACAGATGGCGTACGTTCCGCGCTTCGGGCTTCTTCACGCCGGATATGCTGGATGCCCTTAGGCCAATCCTCGACCAGGAAGGCGGCGGACATCTGAGGGGGCTTCTGCTCGAACTGCTGGTCGGTTCTCCGGTCGTGCCTGATCTTCGAATCGAGCTCGAAGCCATTCTGTTTGATGCAGATGCTGACAATGGTCCACGCCTCGATGTCCTGTCCTGCCTTTTGAATGATAACGACTATGATCCAACCGATGCTCTTCAGAGGCTTATTGCCGACGGTGCCGTCGATGCACTCAGGCTCGCCTCAGAAATTCTTTTGTTTCTTGGCTCTGGAGCTCACTATGTTGAAGCCCTCGCCATACTCAGAGCCGCTGCCGCGCTTTACCCGACAGAGGAGGGTCGTCGGCGGTCACGCAACTTCGAAGACCGGTATTTTCTGAAGCGCCTGACGCGCGAGTTTGATCAGCAGACCTGTGTCCGGCTGCTCCGCGATCTGACAGCCGATTTGCATTGCACCTGCGGCAACGACCGGCATGCGTGCCATTGCCGGGATGGCGTGAGTAAGATAGCGGGAATGCTTCTCGACCGCTATTTCGAGCTGTCTGAGGGTCCATACGACCCGGACCAAATCTGGGGTTGGGTCCGCAATTTGCATTACCACGGTCAGATGGGCGCAGGGCAAAGCCGCGCGGTCGAAGTGCTAAAGGGAAATGATACCTTGAGGCGGGCGCTGCATGAGCGCGCCTTCGCAGGGCTCACCGATCGAGACAAGATATTCGATGTACTGTTCGATGTCATCGAACACTACGGGCACTCAGGCTTGAGCGTCTGTGAAGGTGACGACCGCCATCTCGTGGACCTCGCTTTTCAGAACGACAACCCGGCATTGTGGGGCCGTTTCATCAGCGGCCACCGCTACACTGGCGACGTGTCGAACCGGGGCCCTGACGAGTTTCGGCGTTACTGCCGCGCGCAGGCGCTCGAGAAGCCAGTTCTCATGAGAGAATGGGCTCGGTTGAACCGGGCCAGACGAGAGAGTTGGCGAGAGCAGCGCCATAGAAGCTATAGATTCGAGGCTCGTCGCCGTCGACGAGAACGGCGGGCTGAAGCCGCGAATACAGCATTCTTTCATGAGAATCGTGCTTTGATTGAACGAGGCGAAAACGTTGGCTGGACCCATGATGTTGCTCGTGCCTACCTGATTCAGCCCGACAATCTGCCTGATGTCACCCATGGTCTGTTCGACCCTGAAATCACTCTGCGGCAGAGCCTTGTGAGCCTTTCCGATCGCTGCCCAACGATCGGGGAAGTTGGTGCAGGAGATGCCAGAGGCTGGGTTCAGATCTTTCTCGCCGGTGCTCTCGCCGAGTATCGGGCTTCCGGCACTCTGGATGCGGTGGCGCCGGAGGTGTCGCTTGCAATACTTCCAGGTACAGGCGGCTATAACACCTATGCAGAAGGTGAGCATGAAGCGTTTCATGCCGAAGTGCAGCGACAGGTCCAGCTCTCTCCAGATGAAAGCGAGGCCTATGCAAGAGCTTATCTTGAACCTTCGCTTGAAGCGTCTAGCGAGTTTTGTGATCTTCACATCCTTCACCGTGAGCCTGTGCTTAGTCATCTGAGGATCACACTTCCGCTCGAATGGCTTCAGCGATTTCCGGAGCTCCCGATCCAGACCCTCGAGTCACTATTCGATATGGCTGCGAGTTTTGGAGATCGCGACGCCGTCCTGGCCCTGATCCGTGAGCGCTGTGTTGGCCTCGACGAAGGGGTTTTGCCCCACAGGCTCGAAGAGCAGCGTCAATTCTGGTTCATGCGCGATTTCTGGTTTGCCCATGACATAAACCCGGAGGTCTGGGCCTACATCGCGCGCAATCCGGACTTGGTCTTTTGGTTGGAGGTCCGTCGGGACCGCGGTCGAGATGGGGAAGGGATTTGGTCGACGTTGTCCGCAGCGAAGATCGAGCGAATTCAGCTTGCCTATCGGCCTCATTGGCCTGTCGTTCCTCTTCCATCGAGCTGGGGCACTGGCAGCCCGAGAGGCGAGACGGCTTATCGATACCTAAGAGATTCCGTCTGGCAACTTGGCCGTGATGAGCCGAACGCTGCATTGCCGGTTATCGAAAGACTACTCACACAAAATATCATGGCACCCTCCTACAATGATCTTCGCAGCATCCGCGCAGAACTTCGCCGAAGATCGGCAATGGCCACCACGCGTCCCGGACCGGCCGAGGTCGCAAACTTTATCGACGCAGGCTTGCCCGCCAGTGTCGAGCAAACGCGCACTGTGGTGATGGAGCTCTTCGAAGAGTTGCAGAGAGACGTTCTGGCGGGTCACACAGGGCTCAGAGATCAGTTTTACGACGGTGGCGTTCGGCTGAATGAAGTCCGAGGAATGGCGCGCGTCGCGGCATGGCTGCGACCGCGTTTGGCACCTATGGATATCCACGACGTGGTGGAGCATCAACTCGAAGAGCGAAACAGGTGCGATCTCACAGCGACGCGCATGGTCAATGGCGTTCCGCGAATGCTCGTCATTGAGGGCAAGGGCCAATGGCACCGTGATCTTTTTGGGGCAGCTGCAGCGCAATTAGCGGATCGATACGCAATGCATCCGGACGCTGATGAACAGGGAGTCTACCTTGTTCTTTGGTATGGTTTTCAAGAGGTTGTCGCGGAGTCAACACGTCACGACTATCATTCCGCCTCAGAGCTTCAAGCTGCAATCGAAGCGCATTTGCCAGACGATTTGCGAGGTCGGATCGATGTTTTCGTGCTGAATGTTTCGCTTCCAGGCAAGGTATCTGCCTCGGCCAGCCCTTAGAGCTGAGGAAACATTTGAGGCCTGACAAGATGTATGGATGAATGTCTGTTCTGGCCGCGGGCTTTTGTATCTCTCGCGTCTGCGGAGAATGGCGGCTTTCCGCCCCTTCTGCCCAACTACAATTTCTCGCTGGACTTCGTCGGCCCCGCAAGCGGTAGTCAGGTCATGCCGACACAGCGGTTTCGTTCGGCGCCACCGCCCGGAACGCCGGGCTCTGCCTGGTAGGAAGGCCGGTATGGATCCGGCCCCAATCAGGAGGCCAACTATGGCGAAGAAGCCCGCGACCACATCCGACACCAACGTAATCACCAGCGCAACTACCGAGACGGACGCTCCGGCCCGCACCGAGAGCAAGAAGGATCGGCTGATCAGCATGCTGAGGCGCGACGGCGGCACCACAATTGCCGAGATCAGCGCGTCACTCGGTTGGCAACCGCATACAACCCGCGCGGCGATCACCGGGTTGCGTAAGCAGGGCCACGAGGTCGAAACGGCCAAGCCGGAGGATGGCGGCTTCGGGCTGATATATCGGATCGCCCTCAGCGCTAGCGCCGATGTGACAGCCAACAACAGCGCAGGGGCCAGTCAATGAGCTCGGCCCACCAAACGGTTACCCTGAAAGACCTGCCTGAAGCTCTTACCGCTCTCGAAACCGCAGATCGCACCGCCCTGCTCGACCGCTGGCGCGAGGTGATCGGGGTGCCTCCCCCAAAGAACCTCTCGCTGCCATTCCTGCGCCGGGCCGTCGCCTTCGAACTGCAATGTCAGGTGCGTGGCGGACCCAAGGCCCGAATGATCGAGGATCTGAACCGCATCGCCGCTGGCAGTGCGTCTCGGGCGTCCGTTGGCACCAGACTGCGCACCGGCGCCAAACTCATTCGGGAATGGCAGGGACGCACCTGGACCGTCGAAGTGGTCGATGGCGGCTTCCTGATGGCCGGGGAGCGGTATGTATCGCTTTCCGCCATCGCCCGAAAAATCACGGGAGCCCGCTGGTCGGGCCCCCGGTTCTTTGGGTTGGCTGAGGAGGTTCGGCAGGACGATACGCCCACCAAGCCGTCTCATCGCAGAAAGGCGGCTTGAGATGGCCCGCCGAATCCGTTGTGCAATCTACACCCGGAAATCCTCCGAAGAAGGACTCGATCAGGACTTCAACTCGCTTGATGCCCAGAACGAGGCATGCGCTGCCTACGTGACGAGCCAGAAGGCGGAGGGTTGGGTGCTCATCCCGACCCGCTACGATGACGGCGGGCTGTCCGGGGGGACCATGGAGCGGCCTGCGCTGCAGCGCCTGCTCGCGGATATCGAGGCGGGACTCGTTGATCAGATTGTCGTCTACAAAATAGACCGACTAACCCGGTCGCTCTCCGACTTCGCGAAGATCGTCGACCGACTCGATGCCGCCAGCGCTTCCTTCGTCTCGGTCACTCAGTCCTTCAACACTGCCACCAGCATGGGACGGCTGACGCTGAATATGCTGCTGAGCTTTGCCCAGTTCGAGCGCGAGGTGACGGCGGAACGGATCCGCGACAAGATCGCCGCCTCGAAGAAGAAGGGGCTCTGGATGGGCGGCACGGTGCCCTTCGGCTACCAGCCTGACGGCCGCAGCCTGAAGATCGACGAGACCGAAGCGCCAATCATCCGCCGCATCCATGACCTTTATCACGATCTCGGCTCGGTCCGCGCAGTCGCCGAACGTGCGGAAGAACTTGACTATCGAACGCGTTTGCGGTCGTTCGCTACGGGCAGCTCGACCGGCGGCACACCATTCAGCCGCGGGCACATCTATCAGATCCTGAGCAACCCGCTTTACGCCGGCCGCATCCGGCACCGGGATAAGATCTATGACGGGCAGCATCCTGCAATCATTGACCCCGCGGCATGGGACGAAATGCAAGAACGTCTTGCCTCCGAGGCGGCCCGCGTACGCGGTCGGTCGAACGCGGCGGAACGCTCGCCCTTGGTCGGCAAGCTCTTCGATGAGACCGGAGATCGGTTGACCCCGAGCCATTCTCGGAAAAACGGCAAGCGTCTGCGCTACTACATCTCGCGCAGGTTGGTGACCGACCGGCGTGAGAAACACGCCGATGCATGGCGGTTGCCGGCCCGGGATCTCGAGAACGGAGTAGCACGGATTCTGCGGGATTACCTGCGCAAACCCACCTTGGTGACCGATCTGGTCATGGACATCGCGGCCTCTGAGGTCCCCGCGCTGCAGGAGAAGCTTCTGCAAGTCGCGAATAATTGTGACCCGGAGGGCAGCGCTGACTTGTGGGCACCGCTGTTGCGCCGCGCCGATCTCGCGCAGGGTAGCATCCTCTTGCGGCTCGACCGGAAGGTTCTAGCGGACCGGATCGGCATCGCGCCGGATCGGATCGACAGCGTGGCCAGACGGATTCCTGCGTCCTTCCAGATGCAGCGCCGAGGCGTCGAAGTCCGCATCATTCTTGGCGCCGCCGTACCAAAGGTCGATCCGGTGCTGGCGAAGAATATCCTTACGGCACAAAGATGGTACGCGGCCATTAAGGACGGCGCCTCCTTCGGCGACCTTGCCGCTCGAGAGAAAACCACGTCGAGCCGCATCCAGCAGATGATCGGTCTCGCCTTCCTCGCCCCCGATGTTCTGGATCAGGTTGCCGCGGGTAACCAGCCCGTTTCCTTCACGTCGGAATGGTTCAAACGAAGGCAGCTACCCCCAGAATGGAATATGCAGCAGCGAGTTTTTGGCAGTCTCTGACTTTTCATTTTCCTGCAAAATCGCATAGTAATAACAGTTTGGACTGCAACACCGATCTCTTCTCATTGCTCGCCGATGAATATCGCTCGTCCGGCGTCAGAGCCCGAGCAGAGAAGATGTGTCTAGCTGATCCGAACATCTTCGTTCTGGTGGACGAGAGCCACAGGACGCAGACCGGGCGCCACGGCGGCCACAGCCAGTTCGCGGCCAAGATGCGGCGCCTCCTGCCCAAGGCCTGTTACCTAGGCTTCACCGGCACGCCCCTGCTCAAGAAGGAGAAGAACACGCTGTCGACCTTCGGGCGGCTGATCCACCGCTACGCCATCGATGAGGCGGTCGCCGACGGTGAAGGTCGTCCCGCATGTGCGGGAGAGCGTGAAGCTGATCCGCGGCTTCATCGTCGTGCAGACGCACCGACCGACCAGGCCGGAGGTGACGCGCGAACTGGTCGAGGCATGGTACCGGGATCGGGCCCATATCAAGTTCCCGGAACGG
Source organism: Alphaproteobacteria bacterium (assembly GCA_030429495.1). Classification (GTDB taxonomy): domain Bacteria; phylum Pseudomonadota; class Alphaproteobacteria; order Rhodobacterales; family Rhodobacteraceae; genus Albidovulum. The sequence continues at coordinate 18,789 of JAUIFH010000013.1, forward strand.
ATCGAACTGTGTCTCGGCCACTTCCCGGACCCCGAGGCATTCCGGCCGAAAGGTCTCATCGTGCGTCAGACCCGGCAGAGGTGGGGGTCCATGTCGCCGGCCGGACGCCTGCTGCTGAACCGCCGCCTCGTGCAGGCGCCGGTCGATGCCATAGACTACGTGATCACCCACGAGCTCTGTCACGTGGCGGAGCCCCATCACGGAACGGCGTTCTTCGAACTCCTCGACAAAGTAATGCCTGACTGGGAGCGTCGGAAGCAGAGGCTGGAACGGGCAATGGCCTGAAATCTTGCAAGACCCGCCACGGCAGCCCTCGAGCCAAGTCTTTGCGACGCCTGAGTCCTTCTGAACTTGGGTGAAAATGATCCGTCGCTTCTCATTGTAGACCTCGGCAGGGTCGCGGGCCTTTGCAGCTTTCCATGTCTTTCCAGCCATGATCAGGACACCCTGCCCTTGGAGGCGAAGTTCGCAGCAAAATAGTCGATTACCTCTGACGCCTGGGTGCCTTTGCGGAATTCTTTCTGCGCCTCAAAATCGAGGTCCGGGAGCATGTGGATCAATTGCTCATCCTTGAAGAGAGGCAGGAGGGCATCTGGATCAATGCCTTCCGTCCGCTGTCCGGTCATGATGTTGCCCGCCTCGAGCACAGCACCAATCAAGACGTCCGCCAACTGGATGGCCGGGCTGGTCTTGGAGTTGACCTGGGTCACTTCTGTCAGTTTCAAGGGGAACTTGAAGCTTGCGATCGTCGTCTGCCGCAGCTCGATTTCATCGGTATGATCGATAAAAGCCTGCATTAGGTCGTGGTAAGTGGCAAGATTTTTCGATTCGTCGTGCTCAACGCGATAGGGGCCGTCAGCCATAACTTCCATCCGGCTGATCAACGCCTGCATTACCACCATGGCGATGTCGGTCGAGGTCCCCGGCGTGGCGATCGCTCGCAGGCAGTCCGGGCACGCATCTCTCGCCAGAGGCCCAATCGCCTCTGGAAATGCATGCCAGTTGGTACGGCGCGCCGCGGCGACAAGCGCCTTGAGGCTCTCGGGAGTCTTCTCTTTCATCGCACGCTGGAAAGCCACCAGCATGGCCTCGAACGGCTCTGCCCCCAGCATCGTCGGTCCCACGACGCTTAGCAGCGATCCCATCGCGTAGTTCTGGCCGTCGGCGTAGAAATTGGCTCCGCGCTCATAGTACCACGGCTCCACGGCGTAGTCGCAGAACATCAGAATCAGCATGTAGCGCTTATCCAAGACGTGGGCGACGCACTTGTAACTCTGTAACACATCGCGCAGCAGCGCCAGCAGATTGGGCCGGCTGCGAGGGCGTCGCGACAGGTCGCGGTATTTCAACTCCGGGGCTTGGCGGCGCGGAAAGTGTTCCTGGATCAGACGGGCAGCGTCATCGTCGCTAATCGCGATCGCTGCGGCGCCTTGGAGACGCTGCAGAGGGTTGAGCAGATCGAACCCGGTGTAGCCGCTTTCATCAATCCGGAAACATTCCATGGTCAGGCCTCCCGTTCACCTCTCATGTATAGAGCCGCATGATGGCCGACACCGGGTATCCCTGAGAGAGGCAATCCTCAGACCCTGCGGCACGGAATAGCTAGTGAAAGCTTGCCTGAAACGCTGTCGCTGTGAGAGACACGTGGGCATCCAGTGGCGGGCGAAGCTCAAAGGCCTTGGGTTCGCGTGAGAAATTCCAGAGCCGGAACAGGCACCATTCCGAACGCCGCTCCTCCGCGACAGCCAGTTCGTTACGAGTGATATGGAAGGGCGTGCGCTCCCATCCGTGCGTCGTCTTCACCTCGATCAGCCGCGGCCGCCCGTCGGGTTCGAAGCTCGCGATGTCGTAGCCCGCACCGTCGCCTTCTTCTTTGGAAACCCAGATCACCTTGCGCGCGAGGTCATCACGGCCAGCCGATCGGAGTTGTGCCCGCTCATGTTTCAGCGCTCGCTCTTCGCCGGCGCGGCCAAGCGCTCGATTTCGCTCGTCCCGAGCCGCAACGTCGAATTTGCGCGCAACGCGCAGCACCTGCTCCAGTTCCTGAGGTGGAGGTTGGTTTGAAAGTGTGGGCGGCGGTCCAACCCAGATCTGGGACGTTTCACGGAGGCCGGTGCCTTGCGGCGCTTCTGCCACGCGGGCTAGCCAAGATGGGTTCGCCTTTAGCCAGCGGACCACTGCGTCTTCCAAGGACATCTGATAATTGAAGGCCGGTTTGTATCCAGGGATCCGATCTTCGCCGAGCCCGATCAGAACCGCGCTGATGTTTTGGTGTTTGAACTCGACAGATCCTTCGGACCGATTGTTCAGCAGAGGCAGGAGTGCGCGACGATGCTCAGCCTTGCTATAAGAGCGCCCGGAAACATCGTCGGCGAGCATCGCGAAGTAATCCGCGACAATCAGATCGTTTTCGATGTCCGTCCACGTCCCGTTCGACATGCCGCCAGGCTAAAGGCGAGAAGTTCCTTTGTCATCAGGGCTTTCAGGTGTCCGCGCTCGACAGGCACTCCCGCCGCTGTTAGCCGCCACATTACGCTGAACGCCTCAAATTCAGCCCCGCACCAGCTTCGAAATGGCCCAAAGTCAAGTCCCGCGCCTGAAGCCGCGCCCGAAAACCGTATCGCGCCAAATGCCAAACAGAGACTCGCGCCATTTTGGGCGGTTATCTCGCCTGCAATTTCAATTCTCTAGGGGTCCATGCCCCGCACAAGTCGCGGAAAACACGCCACAATACGCGGAGCGTAAAATCGTTTAATATCAATGGCTATGTGATGGCGGAGGAGGTGGGATTCGAACCCACGGTAGGCTTTTGACCTACGTCGGTTTTCAAGACCGGTGCATTCAACCACTCTGCCACTCCTCCGACGAACCCGGCATTACATTGGTAGTTGCGATTCTGAAAGCGGGTCGCGGGCCGAAATCCGCCGAGGGGCCGGGCGGCCTTTTCTTGCAGCGCGCGAGCGGCTACAATGCCACGCAAGCGTGATTTGTCGCGCAAACGGGCATTAGGGTCGGCTCGGGCCTCCACGAGGGTTCGGCCCGGCCTTTCTCTCTGGGCAGTTCAAGCGCGGCGTTGAGTTCGCGCGAATTCGGGGGCGAGGATGAATAGGCAGGGAATCGCGTGGCTTGGGGCGACGCTCGTCGCCTCGTTCGTACTGGCGGGATGCCAGCAGGGAGGGCAGCCCGGCACGTCGACCGGTGCGGCGCAGGGCACCAAGTCGGTCGTGTCCGTCGAGCGGGATATCGAAGCACCGGAAGTCTTCCGCATGACAGCCGAAGGGCTTTGGGACGGACGCCCGTCTCTTGGGGGCGTGTGGGTTGCCCATGCCGACGTCAAGGACCCCGAGCGTGTCATGATCCGGAATGCGGCCAACGGGAAGTCGGTCGTCGGCGCATTGTTCCGGCGCGAGCGCGATCACCCTGGCCCCAGCCTGCAGGTTTCGTCCGACGCGGCGGAATCGCTCGGGTTGCTGGCCGGTCGGCCCGCCGAACTGTCGATCGTCGCGCTGCGGCGCGAGGAAAAGGAACTGCCGCCGCCGGCAGAGGATGTGGCCGAACCGGAAGAGGCGGTGGTTGCCGCGGCGCCGGATGCCGCTGAACCGGCCGGAGAGGAGATCGCTGTCGCCGCCGCCACGGATGCCGCGTCGGGTGCTGAACCCGCCGCCGCGCCTGCGAAGAAGAAGGGCGGGTTGTTCGGCCTCTTCCGCAAGAAACCGAAAGCGGACCCGGTTCTTGATACGCCGGTCTCCACTGGCGTCGCCTCCGGCGAGATCGAGGCTGCACCGCTTGAGTCCGTCACTGCCTCCGCCGCAGCGGCCATCGACCGCGCAGAGGCGGGGCAGGCCGCCCCTGCCGCCGCCGCAAGCCCGGCGTTGAAGCGTTCCTATGTTCAGATCGGGATATTTAGCACCGAGGCCAATGCAGGTCGCGCCGTCAATCAGGTCAAGGCCGCCGGCCTGACCGCTACCGTGATCGCCGAAAAGGGCGAGGCGAAGCCGTACTGGCGTGTCATCGTCGGGCCGGCCGCCTCGGTCGCAGAGCGCGATGCGCTCGTGTCGCGCGTGAAGGGGGTTGGCTTCCCGGACGCCTACCCCGTGACCAGGTAAACCAGAGACGAGACGTCACCGATGATCCGCTACTGCGCACTTCTGCTTCTCGGGATTTTCGCGGCTCTGCCGGCCCGCGCCTTCGACACCCGCGCGCGCGCCGCCTGGGTCTATGATATGACGACCGACACGGTTCTTCTGGCAAAGAACGCCGACGAGCAACTGCCGCCGGCGTCGATGTCGAAGCTGATGACGGTCAACATGCTGTTTGAAGCGCTTCGCGACGGGCGCGTGCGACTGGATGAGCAGTTTGCCGTTTCCTCCCGGGCGAAGTCGATGGGCGGGTCGACCATGTTTCTCAACGAGACCGACCGGCCCACGGTGGAGGAGCTGATTAAGGGCATCGTCGTTCTGTCCGGCAACGATGCCTGTGTCGTCGTTGCCGAGGGGCTCGCCGGGACCGAGGAGGATTTCGCCAAGAAGATGAACGAGAGGGCGAAGGCGCTTGGCCTCGACCACTCGACCTTCGCGAATGCCTCCGGCTGGCCGCATCCGAACCAAAGGATGAGCATGCACGACCTCGGCCGGGTGGCCGAGCGGTTGATCGACGAATTCCCGGAATACTACGGCTACTTCGCGCTGACTGAATATCCCTATGACGGACGGTCGCCCGACAACCGGTTCAACCGCAATCCGCTTCTGCATCTGGGTATCGGGGCGGACGGGCTCAAGACCGGCCACACTCAGGAGTCCGGTTACGGCCTCGTGGGGTCGGCGGTTCAGGGGGGACGGCGCATCGTTTTCGCGATCACCGGGCTGACATCGGAACGCGAGCGCGCCGAGGAAGCCGAGCGCGTCGTCAACTGGGCCTTTCGCGACTTCGTCCAGAAGACGGTCGCCCCGAAGGGCACGCGCATGGCTGAGGCCGATGTCTGGCTGGGCGACGCGCGGCGGGTCGGGCTTGTCACCGGAGAGGATCTGTCGCTTCTTCTGCCGTCGCTCGCGCAGGACCGGCTGAAGGCGAATGTCGTCTATACCGGCCCGATCGAGGCGCCCATCGCCGAAGGTCAGAAGCTTGCCGAAATGCAGATCGAGGTGCCGGGCATCCCGAACGTCACCGTGCCGCTCGTCGCCGAGAAGGCGGTCGCCAAGGGCGGGTTCACCAGCCGTATCCGCACGGCATTCGGCATCCTTGCCACGCGCGTCATGGCCGAAATCGGCAGCTGACGGGCAGGATGTTCATCACGTTCGAGGGGATCGACGGGTCGGGCAAGTCCACGCAGGCACGGCGACTGGCCGAGCATCTGCGGGGCAGGGGGCACGAGGTCGTGCTGACCCGCGAGCCGGGCGGTTCCTCCGGTGCCGAGGAGATCCGGCGCCTGGTCCTGGAAGGCGATCCGGACCGCTGGTCGGCGGAGACGGAGATACTGCTTTTCACCGCAGCGCGGCGCGACCATCTCGAACGGGTGATCGAGCCGGCGTTGAAGAAGGGCCAGGTTGTTATCTCTGACCGGTTTGCCGATTCCACCCGTATGTATCAGGGTCTGTCGCGCGGCGACCTGCGCGCGACGGTCGACCAGCTTCACACGATGATGATCGGGCGGGAGCCGGATCTGACATTCGTGATAGACATGGACCCGGAAACCGGTCTTGCACGCGCCAAGGGGCGAAACGGAACCGAGGAACGGTTCGAGGATTTCGGCGCGGACCTTCAGCACCGGATGCGCGCGGGATTCCTTGCGCTGGCCGCCGAATTCGCCGACCGCTGCCGCGTGATTGACGGAAACCGCCCGCCGGAGGATGTCGCGGCAGAGGTGGCGGCCATCGCCGACAGGGCGCTGTCATGAGTGGCGACGACATCCCCGAGCCCGACCGCGTCGAAGGCGCGCCGCACCCGCGCGATACCGCGCGGCTGATCGGGCAGGGCGCGGCGGAGGCGGATTTCCTCGATGCCTACGGTTCCGGTCGGCTTCACCATGCCTGGCTTCTGTCCGGTCCGCGCGGTGTCGGCAAGGCGACGCTTGCGTGGCGTATCGCGCGATTCCTGCTTGCCACGCCGGACGCGGGGGATGGCGGGCTTTTCGGCGATCCCGAGCCCATGCCTCTCACGCTTGATACTCCGGCCGACCATCCGGTCGCGCGGCGCATCCATGCCGGGTCCGAACCCGGCCTCTTCGTCCTGCGCCGCGCGTGGGATGATGAGAAGAAGCGGCTGAAGACCGTCATCACGGTGGACGAGGTCCGGCGGATGCGGAGCTTTCTTCAGCTCTCCTCCACCGATGGCGGCCGCCGTGTCGTGATCGTCGATCCGGCCGACGAGATGAACGTCGCGGCGGCAAATGCGCTGCTGAAGATGCTCGAAGAACCGCCGCACGGCGTCACCTTCCTGATTGTCACCCATCAGCCCTCGCGCCTGCTTCCGACGATCCGGTCGCGGTGCCGTGATCTGCGCCTCGTCACACTCCCGCCGTCCGAGCTTGCGGTGGCAATGCAGGCGGCGGGGACGGAGGCGGCAGACGACGCGGCAATCGCCGCGCTTGCGGGCGGTTCGGTGGGTGAGGCGATCCGGCTTGCCAATCTCGACGGGCTGCCGACTTACGCCGCTATCGTGACGCTGTTCTCCGGCCTGCCCCGGTTCGACCGACCGGCGGCGCTGAAACTTGCCGAAAGCGCTGCGCAGCGTGGCGCGGAGGAGCGTCTGGCGCTTCTGCTCGACCTGCTTGGCCTCTTCCTTGCCCGGCTCGCGCGGGCCGGCGCGCTTGGGCATCAGGGGCCGGATGCCGCGCCGGATGAGGGGGCGCTGTTTGCGCGACTGGCGCCAGACACGGCCGCAGGCAGGCGTTGGGCGGAACTGCAGCAGAGCCTCGGCGCCCGTGCCCGTCACGGCCGCGCCGTCAACCTCGACCCTGCGGCCCTGATCCTCGATATCGTGCTGAAAGTCGACGAGGTGGCGCGGGAAACGGTGGCGGCGTAGCCATTGGTGCGGCTTGCGATTTGCTTCACCGGAAAAACGCGCTAAAGGCAGGCCATGACTACGATCCCGCGCATCACCGACAGCCATTGCCATCTCGACTTTCCCGATTTCGCCGGCGAGCTGATCGACGTTGTCGCCCGTGCCCGCACAGCTGGCGTTCATCGCATGGTGACGATCTGCACGCGCCTGAAGCACGAGCCGCAGGTTCGCGCCATCGCCGAAAAGCACGATGGCGTCTTCTACGCCGCCGGAACCCACCCGATGAGCGCCGCGGAGGAGCCGATGGCGACGGTCGGGGAACTGGTGGCGCTGGCGGGGCATCCGAAATTCGTCGGCGTCGGTGAAACCGGGCTGGATTACCACTACACTGCCGAAAGCGCCGAGGTGCAGCAGCAATCGCTCCGCATCCATATCGCGGCGGCGCGTGAAACGGGCCTGCCGCTCATCATCCATGCCCGCGCGGCGGATGAGGACATGGCCCGCATCCTGACCGAGGAATACCGCAACGGCGCCTATTCCTGTGTCATGCACTGCTATTCCTCGGGACAGGAACTGGCCCGCGCCGCGCTCGATCTCGGTTTCTATCTCTCGATGTCCGGCATCGCCGCCTTCCCGAAAAGCCAGGAACTGCGCGATATTTTCGCCGCAGCACCGGTGGACCGGATTCTTGTCGAGACGGATGCGCCCTACCTCGCGCCGCCGCCGCATCGCGGCCGGAGGAACGAACCGGCCTATACCGCCCATACCGCGAAGGTCGGCGCGGAGGTCTTCGGCCTGTCCTATGCGGAATTCGCTTCGCGGACAGAGGCCAATTTCGAACGGCTGTTCACCAAGGCGGCAGCAGCCGCTAAGGCCGCCTGACATGACCCTGATGCGGTTCACCATCCTCGGCTGCGGCTCCTCCGGCGGGGTGCCCCGGATCGGCGGCCTTTGGGGTGACTGCGATCCGGAGAACCCGAAAAACCGCCGCACCCGCTGCTCCATGCTGGTCGAGCGGATCGGCGAGGGCGGGACCACCCGCGTCCTGATCGACACCGCGCCGGACATGCGTGAACAGCTTCTGAGAACCGGGGTCGCGGCGCTTGACGCCGTCGTCTACACGCATTCCCATGCAGACCATGTGAACGGGCTGGACGACCTTCGCCAGATCGTCTTTCTGACCCACCGGCGGGTTCCGGTCTGGGCCGACGCGGCGACGCAAGAGGCGCTGATGTCGCGCTTTGCTTACGCTTTCGTGCAGCCCGGGGGGTCCTCCTACCCGCCGATCTGTGACCTGCACACGATCCGCGGGCCAATCCATATCGACGGCGCAGGCGGTGCCATCTCGTTCGATCCGTTCGAGGTTGATCACGGGGACATCGACGCCCTGGGGTTCCGTATCGGACGCGTCGCCTATCTTCCCGATGTCCTGAGAATTCCCGACCCGGTGTGGGAGAGCCACCTGCGCGGGCTTGACTGCTGGATCGTCGATGCGCTGCGCCGCAAGCCGCACCCGACCCACGCCCATCTTGCGCTGACTCTCGAATGGCTGGCCCGCGCGCAGCCTGCACGTGGCGTTCTGACAAACATGCATATCGACATCGACCACGCGACGGTCGAGGCGGAGACACCCGATAATATCAGCGCCGCCTATGACGGGATGGTGCTGGAATTCGAGGTCTGATCCCGGTGCCGGCATTCCCCATCCAGACGCTTCTGGAGGTGACGCTGCCGGTCTTCCTCGTCATCGGCTTCGGCTATGCAGCGGTGCGGTTCCGCACTTTCAGCGATGCGGGTGTCGATGGTTTGATGAAGTTCACCCAGAACTTCGCGATTCCGTGCCTTCTGTTCCGCGCGATCTCGACCCTCGACCTTGAACAGACGTTCCAGTGGCCGCTGCTCCTGTCGTTCTACATCGGTGCGACATCGGGCTTTTTCCTCGGGCTGTTCGGCGCGCGGTTCCTGTTCGGCCGGCCGTGGACCGATGCGGTCGCGATCGGGTTCTGTTGTCTTTTCTCGAACTCGCTGCTTCTCGGCCTGCCAATCACCGAACGCGCCTACGGTTCCGGAGCGCTGGCCGCGAACTACGCGATCATCGCGGTGCATTCTCCGTTCTGCTATGCGCTGGGTATCACCGCGATGGAGATCGCGCGGCACGGCGGAAAGGGCGTTTTCCTTACGGTTCGCTCCGTCGTGACAGCGATGGTCAAGAACGCCCTGGTGATCGGCATCGCGCTCGGCTTCGCCGTCAACCTTTCGGGCGTCGCGTTGCCGGGCGTGCTGACCGAGGCGGTGGACCTGATGACCCGCGCGGCACTGCCTGCGGCGCTTTTCGGCCTCGGTGGGGTTCTCGTGCGCTACCGGCCGGAAGGCGACTTGGTGACGGTGCTTTTCGTTTGCGTTGTGGCGCTTGCCGTGCATCCGACGATCACCTGGGCGCTGGGCCAGAGTTTCGGACTGGCGCAGGCGCCGTTCAGGTCGGCGGTCCTGACCGCCGCGATGGCGCCCGGCGTCAACGCCTACGTCTTCGCGAACATGTACGGCGTCGCCAAGCGGGTGGCCGCGACCTCGGTCCTTTTCGCGACGGTTCTGTCGCTGGTGACGGCGTCGATCTGGCTCAGCCTGCTCGGCTGACCGGCCCGAACCGGAACCTCAGGTCGGGCTCATCCCGCGCAGACGCTCCGATCGCCGGCGCAGAATCTCCACCGTTGCGAGCAGGATGATCGAGAAGGTCACAAGCACCGTCGCGACGGCCAGGATGGTGGGCGAAATCTGTTCGCGAAGGCCGGTGAACATCTGCCAGGGCAGGGTCTTCTGACCCGCCGATCCGACGAAGAGGACGACGACGACCTCGTCGAAAGAAGTGATGAAGGCGAAAAGCCCGCCCGAGATCACACCCGGCAGTATCAGCGGCATCTGCACCTTGAAGAAGGTCCTGACCGGTCCCGCGCCCATGTTCGCCGCGGCCCGCGTCAACGAGCGGTCGAAACCGACAAGGGTCGCGGTCACGGTGATGATGACGAAGGGAATGCCAAGGACGGAATGCGCGAGGATCACCTTCACATAGCCGATGAAGTCCTGCGACATCCCGAGATTGCCTTCCATCCAGTTGCCGAGCTTGGAGTAGAAGAAGAACATGCCCGTCGCCGAGATGATCAGCGGCACGATCATCGGAGAGATCAGGATCGCCATGATCGCCCTGCGCCCGGGCACATGGCTTTGGCTGAGACCGATGGCGGCAAGCGTTCCGAGCGAGACCGAGATGATCGTCGCCAGCGGCGCGATGATGAAGGAGTTCTTCAGCGGTCGCGTCCAGTCCGGGTTGCTCACGAAGTCCTGGTAGTGTTTCAGCGAATAGCCGTCCGGGTCGAGCGCCAGCATCTCTGGTGTGAAGGTGAAGAAATCCTGCGCATTGAAGCTTAGCGGGATCACGACGGCGATCGGCGCGATGAGGAAGAAGAAGATCAGCCCGCAGATCACCTTGAAGGTATTGTGCCAGAGAACCTCGCCCGACGTGGCATAGGTTGGCACCGTTGCGCGGTAGTCGCCGCGCGCCAGCCAGTAGGCGAACCAGCTCAGGATCAGGCCGAGCAGAGCACCGACGACAAGTCCGGAGATCCGCGCGATGAAGAAGCCGAGGATCGCGGTGACGACGGCGCCGACAAGCCGTCCGGCGCGCCGGTCCGGAACGAACTGCACCAGCACGAAGGCGAGCGCAGCGGCAAAGATCGCGCCGACGACGACGCCGATGGCCGGGCTGCCCTTTGCGGTGCCGACGATATAGCCCAGCAGTGCGCCCGCAGTAGCATTCAGCGGGATGGTGAAGCCCATGAGGCTCGGGGTCGGGGTGTCAACGGTGAGAGTGGCCATGATCCTTACCCCAGCTTCACGTTATCGATGCCCACGATCTTGTCGTAGACGTAGTAGAGGAGCAGGACCGCCCCCAGAAGGATCGTCCCGAGCGCCGCTGCAAGCCCCCAGTTCAGCGAGGATGAAATGTGGAAGGCGATCCGGTTGGAGATGAAGACGCCCTGCGTGCCGCCGACGAGTTCCGGCGTGATGTAGTAGCCGATGGCGAGGATGAAGCAGAGGATCGATCCTGCGCCGATGCCGGGCACCGATTGAGGGAAGTAGACCCGCCAGAACGCGGTCCAAGGGGTGGCGCCAAGCGATTTCGCGGCCCGGAGGTAGGCCGGCGGAACCGTCTTCATCACCGAATAGAGCGGCAGGATCATGAACGGCAGAAGGATATGCGTCATCGCGACGATGGTACCGAACTGGTTGTTGATCATGACCAGCCGGTTGCCATCATCGACCAGTCCAAGCCAGACAAGGATATCGTTGATCACACCCTGCTGCTGCAGCAGCACCTTCCACGCGGAGGTCCGGACCAGAAGCGAGGTCCAGAATGGAAGCAAGACGAGGATCATGAGGACGTTCGCGGTCGATGCCCGCAGGTTCGCGAGGATCCATGCAACCGGGTAGCCGAGCAGGAGGCAGCAGCCGGTGATCAGCATCGACATCCACATCGTACGGACGAACAGCTTGATATAGATCTGTTGCTGTTCGGGGCGCGCCTGAATGCCGTCGGGGCTTTTTTCAAGGTCCACAGCGTTCAGGAAGTAGCCTGGCGTGTAGCGGGCGCTGTAGGACTGGACCGTGATCCAGTTGCCGACATTGTCCCAGCCCTTGTCGATGTCGGTGAAGGCCGCCTTGTAGTCGAACGGCTCGAACCCTGCGGCGGTTGCGGCCGCTTCCTGAAGAAGGGCGGCGCCGTCCCCGGAAACCGAGGCGATCACCTCGGGCGAGGCGGTCGCGAGGTCCTGCGCAAGGGCCACGAAGAAGACCGGCCACGGCTTGGTCTTTACCAGGCTTTTCGTGCCGGATTGCGTGTCGCGCGCGAAGGTCGCGTAGGTGCTGCTTGTCCGCGGCAAGGCATCGGCAATACCGTCGCGCAGGCGGAACTTCGGTTCCTTCACACCCTCGGCCTTGGCGGCAACCCATTCCGCCTGCTCTGCAAGCCATTCGTCCGAGCCCATCAGCCCCGCCCATGTCTCGGAATCCTTCCAGGCGGCATTGGCATCGACGAACTGGTCCATGAAGGCGTCGCCGATATCCTCGGCACCGCGCCCCGTCTTGCGGAACAGAGAGGAGATGCCAGGGTTCTCGTAGTTGAGGCGGGAGCCGAGCTTGGTGTGGATTTTCTGTTCGGCGGCAGCCTGGAAGTCGACAGCGAGAGCGGAGAACACCTCTTCGCCGGGCGATTCGCCCGAGGTCGAGTCCCAGTCCTTCAGCGCGACCACGGTGCGCGGAAGCGTGTCGGCAACGATGTCGTTCTGGACCGATCGGAACAACATGTCGGCGATCGGCGCGATGAAGGTGACCAGCACGAAGATAAGCAAAGGGGCGATCAACGCGAGCGCGCGCAGCTTCTGCCGCCTGAGCGCACGAGCGAGGCTCTTCTTCAGCGGCGTGCCATCTGCGGCCCGCATCGGGCCGTTTTGCGTGGTGTCGCTCATCTATCCCCCGTCAGAACTTGCTGGTCTTCAAAAAGTGACAAACGAATGGAGTGGAAGGGGCCTTCGCGGCCCCTTCCGAAAGCGCGATTATTGCGCGAGCCATGCCTGGAACTTGGCGTCCAGATCGTCGCGGTTGTCGGCCCACCAGCCGTAGTCATAGAGGTGGGTGTTGGACGCGTTGGCCGGATCGGTCGGCATGTGCGGCGCCATGTCGATACCGAGTGCGTCATGTTTGCCGACGAGCGGCGCGGACGAAGCGCGGGCCGGGCCGTAGGAGATGTACTTGGCCTGATCGGCCAAACGCTGGGTGTCGGTGGCGAACTTCAGGAAGTCGAGCACCGCCGCTTCCTTTTCGGCTGAGAGGCCAGCCGGAACGATCCAGCCGTCAAGGTCGAACGACTGCATGTCCCAGAGCATCGCGATCGGCTGGTTCTGCTCGGCGATGGCCGAGAACAGGCGGCCGTTGAAGGTCGAGCCCATCACGACTTCGCCATCGGCGAGAAGCTGCGGGGTTTCGGCGCCGGCGCTCCACCAGACGACCTGGTCCTTGATCGTGTCGAGCTTGGCGAAGGCGCGGGCCTGGCCCTCGTCGGTGCCGAGCACGTCGTAGATTTCGTCCTTCGCGACGCCGTCGCAATAGAGAGCCCATTCGACGTTGTCGATCGGCCGCTTCTGGAGCGAGCGCTTGCCCGGATACTTCTCAAGGTCGAAGATGTCGCAGACCGTGCTCGGCGGGGTGTCGCCGACAAGGTCGGTGCGGTAGCCGAAGGTCGTCGAATAGACGATCTGTGGGATGAAGCAATCGTTGTTCAGCGTGTCGCCGAAGTCATCGCTTGCCGACGTGCCGTCCGGCGCCGCGGCGAGTTCGTTGTCGAAATCCATCTCGCGGGCGAGGCCCTCGTCGCAGAGGCGGATCGAGTCGGAAACCGTCACATCGACGAGGTCCCAGGTGATGTTGCCGGCTTCGTTCATTGCACGGAGCTTGGCTACGGCCTCGGCCGAGCTTTCGTCCCAGATGATGTTCACGTCCGGATGCTCGGCCATGTAGGGTTCGGCGTAGGCCTTGAGCTGCGAGTTCTGGTAGGCGCCGCCCCAGGAGACGAGCGTCAGGTCGATCGCCGAAGCGGTTCCCGCGACCAGCGTCAGCGCGCTGGTGGCAAGAAGGGTTGAAGTCAGTTTCATTTTAAGCTCCCTATTGCTTCCCGTCGTGATCTTGTTGGTCCCGGCTACGGGAATTGCGCCGGGACCAAAAACTTGGCTCGCTCAGGCGTCGAGCGCGCGGCAATCCTGCGGCAGCCAGCCGATCTCGATCTCCTGCCCGGGCTGGAGACGCACCTGATCGGGGGCGTTGCGGGTCTTGACGACGAACTCTTCGTTGCCGGCAACGCGCAGGCGCGTGCGGAAGATGTCGCCCATGTAGATGAACTCCAGCACCTCGGCCTTCAGCGTGTGGGCGCCCTGCTGGAGCCGCGCCTTGTTGAATTCCACCCGCTCGGGGCGGATCGAGACGCGCGTGCGCTCGCCCGGTTTGGAGACGTTCACCGGCTTGCAGTCGATCAACTCGCCATCGTCGAGCTGGACCACCGCGACATCGCCCTTGATCTCCTTCACCGTGCCGAGAAGCGTGTTGTTCTCGCCGATGAACTGGGCGACGAAGCTGTTCGCCGGCTCTTCATAAAGCACGTCGGGCGGGGCGAGCTGCTGGATGCGGCCGTCGTCGAAAACGGCGACATTGTCCGACATGGTCAACGCCTCCGTCTGGTCGTGGGTGACGTAGACCGTGGTGATGCCAAGGTTATGCGCGAGCCGCGTGATCTCGAACTGCATGTGTTCGCGGAGCTGCTTGTCGAGCGCGCCCAGGGGTTCGTCCATCAGCACCAGCTCAGGCTCGAACACCAATGCGCGAGCCAGCGCGATCCGCTGCTGCTGACCGCCGGAAAGCTGGGCCGGGCGGCGGCCGCCGAAGGCACCCATCTGCACCATGTCGAGCGCCCGCTTGACCTTTTCCTCGCGGTCCGACTTGCCGATATTCCGGACCTCGAGCGGAAAGGCGAGGTTCTCGGCGACTGTCATATGCGGGAACAGCGCGTAGTTCTGGAACACCATCCCGATGCCGCGTTTGTGCGGAGGAATGTTGTTGATCGGGCGCCCGTCGAGCTTGATTTCGCCATGTGTGGCGGTTTCGAAGCCGGCCAGCATCATCAGGCAAGTGGTCTTGCCTGATCCGGACGGCCCCAGCATCGTCAGGAACTCGCCCTTGGCAATCGACAGGTTCAGGTCTTTGACGACCAGCGTTTCCCCGTCATAGCTTTTTTGGACATGTTCAAACTCGACAAACGCGGCGTTTCCGCCGGTGCTGGTGTCTTTCAATGTCGGGCTCCCCGTCGTTTTTCTTGAGTCTTCATTACCCGTTCTGAGACTAAATCGGAACCCAAACACGATTTCAACCGTTGTTTTGGCATCCGTTTTGTCGTGCTGCTCTAGATCACGCCGGTGGCGTGGCTAAGCCGTAAAGCGACATTACTGGACGGGATACGACAGGTCCGCCGCAGGCGGCGAGCCTTCACCCGCCCGTCATGTAGGGCATGAGGACGACCTCGCTTTCGGGGCCGATTTCGGTGAACCACGCCTCACGGTAGATCACCCCGTCAAGCGACAGCGAAACGCCGCGCCGAATCTGCGGTTCCAGTCCCGGATAGGCTTCGGCAAGGCGGTCAAGAAGCTCCTTGAACGTCCTCGCCTCCACTTCCACTTCGGTCTGTCCGTCCGCCCCGTGCCGGAGTGATCCCCAGAGCCTGACCTTCACCATGTCAGCCGGCCAGCGCCTTCAGGACCCGCGGCGGCGACATCGGCAATTCGTGCAGCCGCACCCCGGCTGAGCGGCAGACTGCGTTGGTGATTGCGGCCAGGGGCGGCACGATGCCGGTCTCTCCGACGCCCCGCACGCCATAGGGATGGCCGGGATTCGGGATTTCAAGGATCACCGCGTCGATCGGCGGCAGGTCCGACGCGACCGGCACCCGGTAGTCGAGGAAGCCCGGATTCTGCAGCCGCCCGTCCTTGCCGTAAATGTATTCCTCGTTCAGCGCCCAGCCGATGCCCTGGACCGCGCCACCCTGCATCTGGCCTTCGACATAAGACGGGTGCACGGCCTTTCCGGCATCCTGGAAGACGGTGTAGCGCAGCACCTTGGTCGCGCCGGTGTCGCGGTCGACCTCGACATCGACGATATGAACGCCGAACGAGACGCCGGCACCGTCGGCATTGACCTCATGATGGCCGGCGATCGGGCCGCCGGTCTCGGCCGAGACGGCGGCGATCTCTGCCAGCGTCATCGGCGGGAACTTCCCGGCGTTGGGCCCGGCTGGCACGGTTGCGCCGTCCTTCCACTCCACGGCCTCGGGGTCGATGCCCCAGATCCGCGCGGCACGTCCGCACATCTTGCCGATCGCGTCCCGCGCGGCCTTGATCGTGGCAAGGCCGACGGCGAACGTCACCCGGCTGCCATCCGTCACATCGTTGTAGCCGAGCGATGACGTGTCCGCGACGATCGTCCGGATGCGGTCGTAGGGGATACCAAGCTCCTCCGCCGCCATAAGGCTGATTGAGGCGCGGCTGCCGCCGATATCGGGATTGCCCTCGGTGATGCCGACGGTCCCGTCGGTATTGACGTTGAGGCTGACGCAGGTGTTGCCGCCGAAGTTGAACCAGAAGCCGCAGGAAATCCCGCGCCCTTGACCGTCCTTGAGGGGCGCCGAATAGTGCGGATGCGCCTTCGCGGCCTCCAGCGTCGCGGTCAGGCCGATGTCGGGGAATGTCGGGCCGTAGGACGATTTCGTGCCCTTCTTCGCCGCGTTCTTGAGGCGCACGTCCAGCGGATCCAGGCCGAAATGCTGGCAAAGCTCGTCAAGCGTGGCCTCAACCGCATAAATTGATTGCGGCGCACCAGGCGCGCGATAGGCCGCCTCCTTCGGGCGGTTGGTCATGACGTTCCAGCCATAAGTGCGGACATGATCGAGGTCGTAGGCCGCGAAGGCCGCCTGCGCGCCCATATCGACGGTGCCGCACGGGAACGCACCGCCGGAGTAGCGCAAGGTCGCCTCTGCCGCGGTGATGCGGCCGTCCTTCGTCATGCCGATCTTCACATCGGTCGAGGTGTGGACCGTGGGGCCGGTGGCCCGGAAAACCTCGTCGCGGGTCATCACGATCTTGACCGGCCGCCCGGCCTTGCGCGACAGCGCCAGTGCCACCGGCTCGATGAAGACCGTGGTCTTGCCGCCGAAGCCGCCGCCGATCTCGGAGGCGGTGACTCGCAGCTGGCTCGCCTCCATCTCCATGATCGCGGCGCAGAGGGTGCGGACGTTGAACTGGCCCTGCGTGCAGCACCAGAGGTCCGCCTTGCCATCCGATGCGTATGAGGCGAGGCAGGCATGGGGTTCGATGTAGCCCTGATGGGTTGCGGCGGTGCGGTAGCTGCGCTCAAGGATCATGTCGGCCCGGGCGAAACCCTCGGCCGGGTCGCCATGGCCGAATTCGGAGTGGCTGGTGACGTTTTCCGACATGCCCGCGGGCACGTTCTCCAGCGTCCGGCCCGATTGCACCACCGGTGCGCCCGGCTGGATGGCCGCGTCAACATCGGTCACATGGGGAAGGACTTCGTAGTCGACCTTGATGAGCTTAAGCGCTGCCTTCGCAGTTGCTGCATCCGTCGCAGCGACGGCGGCGACGGCATGGCCGTCATAAAGCGCCTTGTCGCGGGCCATGCAGTTGTCCTGCACGTCGCGAATGAACTCATCTTCCTGCGCTGGCAGATCGGCGCCGGTGATGATCGCCTTGACACCTTTCAGCGCCTCGGCGGCAGAGGTGTCGATGCCCTTGACCCGCGCGTGGGCGTGGGGGGAGCGCAGGATGCGGCCAACCAGCATGCCGGGCGCTGTCGCGTCCGCGCCGTACATCGCGCGGCCGGTCACCTTGTCGACGCCGTCCGGGCGGCGGACCCGCGTGCCGACCTGCTTGAACTCGCGGCGGGTGTATTCGTCCAAGGACATGTCAGGCCCCCCTCATCTCGGCTGCGGCCGCCTGGACGGCGCGGATGATCTTGTCGTAGCCGGTGCAGCGGCAGAGATTGCCGGCCAGCCAGTAGCGCAATTCCTCGTCGGTCGGGTCCGGGTTCTTCTCCAGCAGGGCCCTGGCCGCGACGAGGATACCGGGCGTGCAGATCCCGCATTGCAGGGCGGCATGGTCGATGAAGTGCTGCTGAAGCGGGTGGAGGTCATCGCCATCGGCCATACCCTCGATCGTCGCGATCTCGGCCCCCTCTGCCTCCGCGCCGAGAACGAGGCAGGAGCAGACCAGCCGGCCGTTCAGCGTTACCGAGCAGGCGCCGCAATCGCCGGTGCCGCAGCCCTCCTTGGAGCCCGTCAGGCCGAGGCGGTCCCGCAGCACGTCCAACAGGCTTTCGTCGGGTGCGCAGAGGAATTCATAAGGATCACCGTTGATCGTGGTGGAGACATGAACCTTCTTCATTTCGATCCTCCGGCGCGGGCATAGGCGATCAGGGCGGCGCGCCGGGCGAGGACGCCCGCCGTCCTTGTGCGGAATTCGATCGTTCCGCGCTTGTCGTCGATCGGGGCACAGGCGGCTTCGCAGGCCGCGGCCATCCGCGCAAGCGCCTCGTCGTCAAGGGATGTGCCGATCAGGCAGGATGCGGCCGCTTCCACGGCAACCACCGTCGGCGCGACCGCACCGAGGGCGACGCGGGCGGAGCGGACCGTTCCGGACGGGTCGAGTTCCAGCGAGACCGCCGCAGAGGCGACCGCGATATCCATCTCGGTGCGCGGAATGAAACGCAGATAGGCGTCTGCAGCACGATCAGGCCGCGCCGGCAGGAAGATCGAGGTGATGACCTCGCCCTTCTTCAAGG
The DNA here is from genome assembly GCA_030429495.1 of Alphaproteobacteria bacterium. Classification (GTDB taxonomy): domain Bacteria; phylum Pseudomonadota; class Alphaproteobacteria; order Rhodobacterales; family Rhodobacteraceae; genus Albidovulum. Next base: position 37,230 of record JAUIFH010000013.1, read on the forward strand.
TCGTCCGGCCGGGGCCTGTGGGAATGTCGGCGATGGGAACATCGCGATCGCCATCCGGTCCCGTGATCCGCGCCACGGCATTCGCCGCGACAAGCGGGGGGACCGAATCGGCAGCGGGCGAACCATTGCAAAGGTTGCCCGCCATCGTGGCGCGCCCCTGAACCTGCGTCGATCCGATCAACTGGAAGCCCTCGGCGATGCCCGGCCAGAGTGCACAAAGGCCGGCATGTTCGCCAAGCTCGGCGCCCGAGACAGCAGCGCCGACCCGGAAACCGCCCGCTTCGGCCGAAATCGTCCGGATTCCGGGGATACGCTTGATGTCGACCACGAGGTCGGGTTCGACCATTCCCGCCTTCAACTGCACGAGGACATCGGTCCCACCGGCCAGAATGCGGGACAGGCCCGGTTCGGAGGCAAGCGCCTCGGCCGCCTCGTGGGCGGTATTCGCGGCTAGGTATCGCACGTTCGCTTCATCCTCCCGATGTCGCCGCCGGTCTTTGCCGACGCTCGGGCGTCACCATACCCAACCTGCGGGAAAGGGGAAGGGCGGGCGGCTCACATATCCTTCATCAGCCGCAGCGCGTCGTAGATCGCTGCATGGGTGTTGCGCGCGGCGACTGCGTCACCGATCCGGAACAGCTGGAACGCACCTTTCGGTCCGCCGCTGACCACTTGTGGCTGCCCCGCGATCAGGGCGTCGTAGTCGACCTCGCCAAGGTTGGACGACAGCGGCTTCAGCGCGAAGTAAAGTTCGTCCAGCGGCAGCGTGCCGTGGTTGATGACGATCTGGTCGTAGGACCGCTCCTTGGCGAGCGGCATGTAGTCCGATCCGATTATCGCCTTCAGGCCGTTGCCGTCCTTACGGACCGAGGTGAGGCGGTAGGTGACGGTAAAGGTTACGTCCTTGTCCTGCATGGACCGCATGTAGGGGACAAGGTTCATCGCCATCACGTCGGGCGCGAAGCTGCGGTCGGGTGTCATGACCTCTACCTTCGCTCCGGCGGCGGCGAGGATCTCGGCCGCCTGAAGGCCCGCATGGTCGCCGGCGTCATCGTAGACAAGGACGCTACCGCCCGGTTTCGCATCGCCGGTGATCACGTCCCAGGACGACACGACAAGGTCGTTGCCCTCTTCCAGCACTTCGGTGTGCGGCAGGCCGCCGGTGGCGACGATAACCACGTCAGGGTTCAGTGCTGTAACGTCCTCGGCCTCCGCCCAGGTGTCGAAGCGGAACTCGACACCGCGCGCGGCGCATTGCGCCATCCGCCAGTCGATGATGCCGATCATCTCCTTACGGCGCGCCGATTGCGCCGTCAGCCGGACCTGTCCGCCGGGCTGGGATGCGGCCTCGAACACCGTCACGTCATGGCCACGCTCGGCGGCGACGCGCGCGGCCTCCAGACCGGCCGGGCCGGCGCCGACGACGACGACTTTCCTCGCGGCAGCAGCTTTCGCGATATCGTGCGGCATCGACAACTCGCGGCCGGTGGCCGGGTTGTGGATACACAGCGCATCGCCCGCCTGGTAGATGCGGTCGAGGCAGTAGGTGGCGCCGACGCAGGGGCGGATATCGTCCTCGCGGCCCTCGACGATCTTCTTCACGACATGCGGGTCCGCCATATGCGCCCGCGTCATGCCGACCATGTCGAGCTTGCCGGAGGCCACGGCGTGGCGTGCGGTGGCGACATCGGGGATGCGCGCGGCGTGAAAGGTCGGCATTCCGACCTCGGCGCGGATACGCCCGGCAAAATCGAGATGCGGGGCCGATTTCATACCCTGCACGGGGATCACGTCGGTCATCGCCGGGTCGGTGTGGATCTGGCCGCGGATGATGTTGAGGAAATCGACATTGCCGCTGTCGCGCAGCATCTTGCCGATCGCCACGCCTTCATCTTCGGTGATGCCGCCCTTCGCGGTCTCGTCGGCGGTGTAGCGGACGCCGATCAGGAATCTGTCGCCGGTGCGCTTGCGGATCGCCGCCGTGACTTCCATCGCGAAACGTGCCCGGTTTTCCAGCGATTGCCCGCCATAAGGCCCGTCCAGTTCGTTCGTCAGCGGCGACATGAACTGGTCCATCAGGTGGCCGTAGCATTCCAGTTCGATCCCATCGAGACCGGCCGCATGCATCCGTTCGGCGGCATCGGCGTAGTCGCGGATGATGCGGGCAATGTCCCAGTCTTCCATCTTCTTCGGAAAGGCCCGGTGCGCCGGTTCGCGCTGATGCGAGGTGGTCAGTGCGGGCAACCAGTCACCCTTGTTCCAGTGCGTCCGGCGGCCGAGATGAGTCAGCTGGATCATCACGGCGCAGCCATGGTCGTGGCATTCGTCGGTCAGCTTCTTCATCCAGCCGACGACCTCGTCCTTGTAGGCGAGGATGTTGTTGAAGACCGGTGGGCTGTCCTTTGAAACGGCCGCCGAGCCTGCGGTCATGGTCATCGCTACCCCGGCCCTCGCGCGTTCGACGTGATAGGCGCGGTAACGGTCCTTCGGCATCCCGGCTTCGGGATAGGCCGGCTCATGGCTGGTCGTCATGATGCGGTTCTTCAGCGTCAGATGCTTGAGCTGATAGGGTTGCAGCAGCGGGTCGTTCGAGGCCATGGCGATGGGTTCCTGTCGCAGGGCCCCCAATCGTCGGGGGCAGTATCGGAATCACTCCTACGCGTCATTCTAGCGCAAGGGGATGCAAAAACCGACACATGTGTCGATTTTTGCCGTGATTGCCGAAATTATTGCGTTAAGGTCCGGTCATGAATGATGACGAACCCCTCGGGCGCGGCTGGCGCGGAACGGAAGCAGGCTGGATCGAGGCCGCCTATGCCATGCTGATCGAAGGGGGCGTGGAGGCGGTCAAGATCCTGCCTCTCGCCCGCCGGCTGAGATTGTCGCGCACCAGCTTCTACTGGCATTTCGCGGACCGAGAGGCGCTGCTTGCCGCTTTGGTGCGGCGCTGGCAGGAGAAGAACACCGGCAATCTGATCCAGAGAACGGAAGCGCCGGCCGAGACCGTCAACGAGGCGGTTCTGAACCTGTTCGACTGCTGGATATCGTCGGAACTTTTCGACGCCGCGCTGGACCTCGCGATGCGCGACTGGGCCCGGACCGACGCCGGCCTGCGCGCCGCGTTCGAAGAGGCGGATGCGGCGCGGGTCGCGGCGATCCGGGTGCTGTTCCGCCGCTACGGATACAGCGAGGAAGAGGCGGATGTCCGCGCCAGTACGATCTACCTCACGCAACTCGGCTATATCGCGCTTGGCACCGCCGAGACGCTGGAAACCCGGTTGCGGCGCGTGCCGACCTATCTGGCGATATTCACCAGCAGGCCCGCGACGGAGGCGGAGATCGCCGCCTTCGTGGCGCGGCACCGCCCGGGATAGCCGGAGCCTCTCAGCCCCTGACCGCCTCGATCATCCGGTGGACGTTGTCGGGATCGGCGTCGGGGGTGATGCCGTGTCCGAGGTTGAAGATATGCGGCCCGCCCGAAAACGCGCGCGCGATGCGCCGCGTTTCGGAGAAGAGCGCCTCGCCCCCCGTGACCAGAAGCGCCGGGTTGAGGTTGCCCTGCACACAGCTGTCCTTCTGGACATTCTCCGCCGCCCATTCGGCCGAGACGGAATTGTCGATCGCGACGCAATCCGCGCCGGTGGCATTCGCGAAGCCGACATAGCGCTCGCCGGCCTCGCGCGGGAAGGCGATGACCGGCAGGCCGGCATGGCGGGCCTTGAGCTCGGAAATGATCCGCTTCGCGGGTGTCAGCGCGAAATCGTCGAAATCCTGTCCCTTGAGCGATCCCGCCCAGCTGTCGAAAAGCTTCACGACCTCGGCCCCTGCCTCGACCTGCGCCGAGAGGTAGTCGATCGTGGCATCGGTCAGAAGGTCGATCAGTGCCGCGAAGGCCGCGCGGTCGGCGGCCTTGAAAGCGTGGGCCGGACCCTGATCCGGGGTTCCCCGTCCGGCGATCATGTAGGTCGCCACGGTCCAGGGCGCGCCGGCAAAACCGATAAGCGTAACGTCCTTCGGCAGTTCACGGGAGAGGATGCCAACCGTCTCGTAGATCGGGGCGAGTGTCTCGTGAATCGCCTCCTTCGGCTTCAGACCGGCAAGGCCCTCTGCCGTCGTGATTGTGGACAATCGCGGCCCCTCGCCGGTTTCGAACCACAGATCGCAACCAAGGGCTTGCGGCAGAAGTAAAATATCCGCGAACAGGATCGCAGCATCGAAACCGTAGCGCCGGATCGGCTGAAGTGTGACCTCGGCGGCGAGTTCAGGATTATAACAGAGCGACAGGAAATCCCCCGCCTTCGCCCTTGTTTCACGGTATTCGGGCAGGTAGCGGCCAGCCTGGCGCATCATCCAGATCGGCGGGACGGGCAGGGTTTCGCGGGCTAGGGCGCGCAGGATGGTCTTGGTCATCGGGCTCTCCTCGCGCCCTTTGATCCCGCCCTGCGACGCGATGTCAAGCCAACGAACCCTGCCGGGCCATTGCGCGGGCAATCTGTCGCGGCTATGCGGGGGCATGGATATGCCAAGCGCGGACAGACCCCTGAAGATCGGCACCCGCGGCTCGCCGCTGGCGCTGGCGCAGGCGATCGAGACCCGGTCGCGGCTGATGGAGGCCCATGGCCTGAGCGAAGACAGCTGCGAGATCGTCATCATCAAGACGACCGGCGACGACCGCGCGCTGATCGCCGCCGACCGGCCGCTGAAGGAAATCGGCAACAAGGGTCTCTTCACTAAGGAGATTGAGGAGGCGATGCTGGCCGGGGCCATCGACATCGCCGTCCATTCCACCAAGGACATGCCCGTCGAACAACCTGCGGGCCTCGTCCTCGACTGCTATCTTCCGCGCGAGGATGTGCGCGACGCCTTCATGTCGGCAAGTGTGGACCGGCTTGCCGATCTGCCCCACGGCGCCGTGGTCGGCTCCTCCTCCCTGCGGCGCCGGGCGCAATTGGCCAACCGGCGGCCGGACCTGAAACTCGTGGAATTCCGGGGCAACGTGCAGACCCGGTTGAAGAAGCTGAACGACGGTGTCGCGGCGGCGACGTTCCTCGCGATGGCGGGGCTGAACCGGCTTGGCCTTGCCGCGATGGCCAAGAGCGCGATCGAGGTCGAGGAGATGCTGCCCGCGGTGGCGCAGGGCGCGATCGGGATCGAGCGGCGCGCCGACGACAAGCGGGCGGGCATGCTTCTCGCCGCGATCCATGACGTGCCGACGGGAGAACGGCTCGCGGCCGAGCGCGCCTTCCTTGTGGCGCTCGACGGCTCCTGCGAGACGCCGATTGCGGGGCTGGCCGTGCATGAGGGTGACAGGCTCTGGCTGCGCGGCGAGATACTGCGGCCCGACGGGTCGGAGGTGATCCGGGGCGAGCGGCGCTTCGGCGCGTCGGATGCGGTGGATGCGGGCGCCGATCTGGCGCGTGAATTGCTGGCGCAGGCGCCCCAGGGCTTTTTCGACTGGCGCTGAGGGGGCGCTGCCCCCGCCGCCGCTGGCGCGGCGTCTCCCTCGGGGTAATTCAGTCAAGATGAAGGATCAGGCGCGGGCTGCGCGGGCGATTTCGTCCGTGCTGAGCCCGTAGCGGCCGGCGAAACGGTGGCGCGCGGCGACGAGGCGGGGGTCGTCGGGGCGCATTCCGAGGGTGCGGATGAATTCGATCCGCTGCTGCGATTTCAGGGCCTCGCGGTCGATATCGGTGCCCATCACGCGGTCGATGATCGCGCCGCCGGCGGTGACGTGGAACCATTTCGAGAAGTCGCGGAAATGGTGCTGGTTGTGAAGGGTGGTCACGTGCCGCTCGACGGCGGTCTTGCGCACCGGCAGATGGGCTGTGGCGTGGAACCATTCATAGGCGAGGAAGGTCGCGCCGCCGCCGATCAGGACGATGGATGCAGCACCCGGCAGAGCCCAGGGCGCACCGGCAAGTGCGAGGAGCGCCCAGACAAGCGAGAAGTTGATGACGAGGACCGGGAAGACGATGAAATCCGGCGCGAAGAAGAGTTCCCGGTTGGTCGGGAAGTCGTGATGGCCGTAATGGGCGCGGTAGAGCAGGTCGAACTGCCATTGCCGCTTCGGGGGTTTCAGATGGAAGATGAAGCGGTGGAGGTTGTATTCGTTCAGCATCTGCGCCGGGATGCCGAGCAGGGCGAGCGCCCAGAGCCAGGGGGTGCCCGCCTGCGCGACGATAACGATGCCGGCAACGATCCCGGCGGCGATGCCGAGGATCGTGTGGTGGCGGAACATCAGGCGCAGTCGTTCCATCGGGGTCCTCATACCTGCGTCACCCACGGTCGGGCGGTCGCGCGCCTCCGTCAAGCCTTGTGCCGGGGCAGGGCGGTCAGGACGTTGCGTCGGGCACGGTCTTACCGGGATTGAGGATGCCGGCGGGGTCGAAAGCCGTCTTCAGCGCGCGCATGAGGTCGAGAGCGGCCGGGTCCTTGCGCCGCCGCATGGAGGAGAGTTTCGAGAGGCCGATCCCGTGTTCGGCGGAGAACGAGCCGCCGAGATCGGTGACGATATCCTCGACCGCCTCGGTCAGGGCCTCGTCGAGTACCTTGTCCGTTCGCGTCGGGAAGATCGTGAAATGCAGGTTGCCGTCGCCGAGATGAGCGACGGTATTCGTCGCCGCGCCGGGGTCGATGCCCTCGACGGCGGCCAGTGCGCGGGTCAGGAACGGATCGACCCGGTCAAGCGGCAGGGCGACATCGGTGTCAACGGTATGACCGAAGCCGATCGTGATCTCAGCGGCCGCCTCGCGGCGGGCCCAGATCGCGGCGCGCTGAGCCTCCGTTTGCGCAATGATCGCGTCGAGGATCAGGTCTTCTTCCATCATCGCGGCGAGTGTCTCTTCGAGAAGGCTGGTCAGCGGAACGGAGCCGTCGGGCAGCGGCGTCGTGTCGCGCGGGGCGGTGGCGCCGAGTTCGACGAGGATCGTCACGTCGTGGATATCGGCGAAGGGCAGGCCGAGATCGGGGCGGCGGTCGCGCAGCTGTTCCAGATAGGTGCGCGGCATGAACTCGAACGCCTCGACCAGTCCGCCGGTCGCCTCCTGCAGCCGGTTGAGGAGCATCAGCGCGGCGGGAAGCGAGGGCGCAGCAAGCATCGCCGTCGCATGAGCCCTGGGTTGCGGCACGAGTTTCATCACGGCGGCGGTGATGATGCCCAGCGTACCCTCGGCACCGATCAGCAGGTCCTTCAGGGCGTAGCCGGAATTATCCTTGTGCAGTTCCGACATCAGGTTCAGGACGCGGCCATCGGCAAGCACGGCTTCAATCCCGAGGCAGAGGGCACGGGTCGTGCCGTAGCGAAGGACGTTCGAGCCGCCGGCATTGGTCGACAGCACACCGCCGATCGTGGCCGAACCGCGCGCGCCGAACCAGAGCGGGAAGTAGAGGTCATTCGCCGCTGCGGCATCGTGCAGCGAGGACAGGATGGTGCCGGCCTCGACCACCGCGACGCGCGCCTCCGGCTTGACCTCCCGGATGCGGTTCATCCGCTCCAGCGAGAGAAGGAGCGCGTCGTTCGCTGAGGTCGCGCCGGTCAGGCCGGTGCGTCCGCCCGCCGGAACCACGGCAAGCCGCTCGGACTGGGCTAGGCGAAGGATTGCGGCGACCTCGGCGGTACTGCCGGGGCGCAGGACGGCCAGCGGTTCCGCGCTGTATTTTCCCGTCCAGTCGCGGCGATAGGGGGTCGTATCTGCGCCGGTGAGGACGTTGGCGGCGCCGACAATGTCGGCAAGGCGGCGGGTGAGGGTCATGGTGCGGCTCCGTTTTGCGGCACAGTCGGAGGTTCAGCCGTGGTTTTCCAGCGGTAAATGCGCCGCCGGCAGGGTCGGAACGGATGTACGGGGCCCCTTCCTGCACTGCGACGCCGGTGCAGGCTTGAATTCATGGTCGTCACCGCGTATCTCGCTTGCGTTGCAACGACCCGAGGCGAACCCGACCATGGCCACCAATCCGCTCCAATTCCTCCAGCAAGTGCGCTCGGAGACCGCGAAGGTCCACTGGCCGAACCGCAAGGAAGTGATCACGACGACGGTGATGGTCTTCGTGATGGCGGCCCTGACCTCGGTCTTCTTCTTCCTCGTCGACCTGGTGATCCGTTTCGGGCTGAACGCGGCGCTTGGCGTCGGCTGACGGGAAGGTCAGGTTCCGGCCTTGAAATCCGGGGCGAACGCCTGTAGTTGAGGCCAACTTTCCCGGCACCGGCGCGCAACGATTCGGTATGCGCGCTGTTTTTTGTTCGGGTGGGTCTGGGGCAACCCATTGGAATTCTGGAATAATCCGGCGATGTATTGCCGGTCGAGCGGGGTCGAAGGCAGATGGCGAAGCGGTGGTATTCGGTGAGCGTTCTCTCGAATTTCGAGAAGAAGATCGCCGAACAGATCAAGCATTCGGTCGCCGAGAAGGGCCTTGAGGACGAGATCGACGAAGTTCTCGTCCCGACCGAGGAAGTGCTGGAGATCCGCCGCGGCAAGAAGGTGACTTCCGAGCGCCGCTTCATGCCGGGCTACGTGCTCGTGCACATGGAAATGACCGACCGGGGCTATCACCTGATTACCTCGATCAACCGCGTGACCGGCTTTCTTGGCCCGCAGGGTAAGCCGATGCCGATGCGCGACGCCGAGGTGAACGCGATCCTGAACCGTGTCGAAGAAGGCGAAGCCGCGCCGCGCAACCTGATCCGGTTCGAGATCGGCGAGCAGGTGAAGGTGACCGACGGGCCGTTCGACGGCTTCTCGGGCATGGTCGAGGAAGTGGACGAACATACGAGCCGCCTGAAGGTAACGGTCTCGATCTTCGGCCGGCCGACGCCGGTCGAGCTGGAATTCACGCAGGTGCAGAAGGTCGCCTGACGTGTGAGCCGTGGGAGGCGATTCCGGGTCAAGCCCGGGAGGACCGGACCACTAAACTTCATCCTTCGGGATGACAGTGACAAAGGAGAGGCCAGATGGCCAAGAAAGTGGTTGGGCAGCTCAAGCTGCAAATCAAGGCGGGGCAGGCCAACCCCTCGCCCCCCGTTGGTCCGGCGCTGGGTCAGCGCGGCATCAACATTATGGAATTCTGCAAGGCCTTCAACGCGAAGACGCAGGAGATGGAGCAGGGCGCACCGATCCCCGTTGTCATCACCTACTACGCCGACAAGTCGTTCAGCTTCGAGACCAAGACCTCGCCTGCATCCTTCTACCTTAAGAAGGCGGCCGGGCTGAAGCCGGTGGGCAAACGCAACCGTCCGCGCGGCTCCGAAAAGCCGGGCCGCGAAACGGCCGGCTACGTGACCGTGGCGCAGGTGCGCGAGATCGCCGAAGCCAAGATGAAGGACCTGTCCGCGAACGACGTCGAGGCCGCGATGCAGATCATCCTCGGCTCCGCCCGTTCGATCGGTATCGAGGTGAAGGGGTAAGTCATGGCCAAGCTTGGAAAACGCACCACGGCGGCCCGCGCCGCCTTCGATGGCAAGACCAATCTCTCGGTCGAGGATGCCGTCAAGCTGATCAAGGGCGCTGCGTCGGCGAAGTTCGACGAGACGCTTGAGATCGCGATGAACCTCGGCGTCGATCCACGCCATGCCGACCAGATGGTCCGCGGTGTCGTGACGCTGCCGAACGGCACCGGCAAGACGGTGCGCGTGGCCGTCTTCGCCCGCGGTCCGAAGGCCGATGAGGCGACCGCAGCCGGGGCCGACATCGTTGGCGCCGAAGACCTGATGGAGACGATCCAGTCCGGCAAGATCGAATTCGACCGTTGCATCGCGACGCCGGACATGATGCCGCTGGTCGGTCGCCTCGGCAAAATCCTCGGCCCGCGCAACCTGATGCCGAACCCGAAGGTCGGCACGGTGACGATGGACGTGGACGCCGCGGTGAAAGCCGCGAAGGGCGGCGAAGTGCAGTTCAAGGTCGAGAAGGCCGGCGTCATTCATGCCGGTGTCGGCAAAGTGTCGTTCGACGAGGGCAAGCTGGCCGAGAACGTCCGCGCTTTCGTCGATGCCGTTTCGAAGGCCAAGCCCTCGGGCGCGAAGGGCGCGTACCTGAAGAAGGTCTCGCTCTCCTCGACCATGGGGCCGGGCGTGAGCGTCGATCTCACGTCGGCCGCCGCGGAGTAAGCGCGGAACAAGAATTTGCCGGGCCTCGCCCGGTGAATGGCGGGGCTTGGAAAAGCCCCGTCCTGTCCGAGACGGAGGGTGGGGGAAACTCCATAAGTCCTTCCTGAGATGGGGAACGGGACTGGAATTTCCGGGGCTTTGCCTCGGGCGATCCTGGCCTCGGGACCATCACGGACCCGAACGCCCCCAGACGATCGGGGGCAAATAAGAGCCGGGGGGAAACCCCCATACTTGGAGTGAAACCGTGGATAGAGCCCAGAAAGAGAAAGTGGTCGAGGAACTCGGCCAGATCTTCGAAAGCTCTGGCGTCGTGGTGGTTGCCCACTACGAAGGCATGACGGTTGCTCAGATGCAGGACCTGCGCGCATCCATGCGTGAAGCGGGTGGGTCCGTCCGTGTCGCCAAGAACAGGCTCGCCAAGATCGCCCTTGAGGGAAAGCCCTGCGCAAGCATCGGCAATCTTCTGACGGGCATGACCGTACTCGCCTATTCCGAGGACCCTGTCGCAGCAGCGAAGGTCGCGGACAAGTACGCCAAGGCAAACGAGAAATTCGTTGTCCTCGGTGGTGCAATGGGCGAGACGGCGCTGGACCAGGCCGGTGTCAAAGCCGTTGCCGCCATGCCGTCGCGCGAGGAGCTTATCGCTTCCATCGTCGGCTGCATCGGCGCACCTGCTTCGAACATCGCCGGGGCCATTGGCGCACCTGCTTCGAACATCGCGGGCATCCTTTCCACTCTGGAAGAGCGGGAAGCCGCGTGAGCAACTTCGTGACTTCGTGGGGTTAAACCCGACGTTGGAACACATATATAGGAACGGAACAGAGAAATGGCTGATCTGAAGAAACTCGCCGAAGAGATCGTGAACCTCACGCTCCTCGAGGCCCAGGAACTGAAAACCATCCTGAAGGACGAGTACGGCATCGAGCCCGCCGCCGGCGGCGCGGTGATGATGGCCGGGCCGGCTGCTGGTGGCGCTGCTGAAGCCGCCGAAGAAAAGACCGAGTTCGACGTTGTCCTGACCGATGCCGGCGCGCAGAAGATCAACGTGATCAAGGAAGTGCGCGCGATCACCGGTCTCGGCCTGAAGGAAGCCAAGGACCTCGTCGAGGCCGGCGGCAAGGTCAAGGAAGGCGCGGCGAAGGCCGAAGCCGAAGAGATCAAGAAGAAGCTCGAAGAGGCTGGCGCCAAGGTCGAGCTCAAGTAAATCGGGCGGGGTGCAGTCGCACTCCAACCGTTGATATTGGCTGGGTCCGGACTTTTCCGGGCCCAGCCGAACCTGTCTTGGCAGGGGCATCGCACCCGATGCCCCTTCCAAGGCGCGGTTAAAAGGTTCGGGAGCCCTCCGGTGGGACGGCGGGCATGAATTGAACCTACCCCCTATTCGCAAGCGGCGCGGCCCGTGTCCCCGACGGCCCGCACCCGCGAAGAGACGAAAGGTGACGACGAGCATGGCGCAAGCGACCGTTGGCCAGAAGCGTATCCGCAGATACTTCGGCAAAATCCGCGAAGTCCTCGAAATGCCGAACCTCATCGAGGTTCAGAAATCCTCCTACGACCTGTTCCTGAAATCTGGCGACGGCCCGAAGGCCGCCGATGGTGAAGGCATCCAGGGCGTGTTCCAGTCGGTCTTCCCGATCAAGGACTTCAACGAAAACGCGATTCTGGAGTTCGTGAAATACGAGCTCGAAAAGCCGAAATACGATGTCGAGGAATGCCAGACCCGCGACATGACCTATGCCGCGCCGCTGAAGGTGACGCTGCGGCTGATCGTATTCGATGTCGATGAGGATACCGGCGCGAAGTCGGTCAAGGACATCAAGGAGCAGGACGTCTACATGGGCGACCTGCCGCTGATGACGCCGAACGGCACGTTCATCGTGAACGGCACCGAGCGGGTCATCGTTTCCCAGATGCACCGTTCGCCGGGCGTGTTCTTCGACCACGACAAGGGCAAGACCCACGCGAGCGGCAAGCTCCTCTTTGCCTGCCGCATCATTCCCTACCGCGGTTCCTGGCTCGATTTCGAGTTCGACGCCAAGGACATCGTCTTTGCCCGCATCGACCGTCGCCGGAAGCTTCCGGTTACGACGCTTCTCTATGCGCTCGGCCTCGATCAGGAAGGCATAATGGATGCCTACTACAACACGGTCGAATTCAAGCTTCAGAAGAACAAGGGCTGGGTGACCCGGTTCTTCCCCGAGCGTGTGCGTGGCACCCGCCCGGCCTATGATCTTGTGGACGCAGCCACCGGAGAGGTGATCTGCAAGGCGGGCGACAAGGCGACCCCGCGCATGGTCAAGAAGTGGATTGACGAAGGCAAGGTGACGGAGCTGCTGATTCCGTTCGACCATATCCTCGGCCGCTTCGTCGCGAAGGACATCATCAACGAGGAAACCGGCGCGATCTATGTCGAGGCCGGCGATGAACTGACTCAGGTCATCGACAAGGACGGCGAGATCACCGGCGGCACGCTCAAGGTGCTCCTCGACAACGGCGTGACGACGATCCCGGTTCTCGACATCGACAACGTCAATGTCGGCCCCTACATCCGCAACACGATGGCGGCGGACAAGAACATGAACCGCGATACCGCGCTCATGGATATCTACCGCGTGATGCGTCCGGGCGAGCCGCCCACCGTCGAAGCCGCCTCGGCGCTCTTCGATACGCTCTTCTTCGATAAGGAGCGTTATGACCTTTCGGCGGTTGGCCGGGTCAAGATGAACATGCGCCTCAACCTCGGCAAGCCGGACACCCAGCGCACGCTGGACCGCGAGGATATCGTGGCCTGCATCAAGGCGTTGGTGGAACTGCGCGACGGCAAGGGCGAGATCGACGATATCGACCACCTCGGCAACCGCCGGGTGCGTTCGGTCGGCGAGCTGATGGAAAACCAGTACCGCGTGGGTCTTCTCCGCATGGAGCGCGCGATCAAGGAGCGTATGTCCTCGGTCGAGATCGACACCGTGATGCCGCAGGACCTCATCAACGCCAAGCCGGCGGCGGCCGCGGTGCGCGAATTCTTCGGCTCCTCGCAGCTTTCGCAGTTCATGGACCAGACCAACCCGCTGTCCGAAGTGACGCACAAGCGGCGCCTTTCGGCTCTCGGGCCGGGCGGTCTGACGCGCGAACGCGCGGGCTTTGAGGTGCGCGACGTGCACCCGACCCACTACGGCAGGATGTGCCCGATCGAGACGCCGGAAGGCCCGAACATCGGCCTGATCAACTCGCTCGCCACGTTCGCGCGGGTGAACAAGTACGGCTTCATCGAGACCCCGTACCGCAAGGTGCAGGACGGTCAGGTCACGGATGACGTGCAGTACATGTCCGCCACCGAAGAGATGCGCCACACCGTCGCCCAGGCGAACGCGCAGCTCGACGAGAACGGCAAGTTCAAGAACGATCTGGTATCCACCCGCCAGTCGGGCGAATTCATGCTGAACCCGCCCGACGTGATCGACCTGATCGACGTGTCGCCGAAACAGCTCGTTTCGGTTGCGGCCTCGCTGATCCCGTTCCTTGAGAACGACGACGCGAACCGCGCGCTGATGGGTTCGAACATGCAGCGTCAGGCGGTGCCGCTTCTGCAGGCGGACGCACCTTTCGTGGGCACCGGCATCGAATCCAAGGTTGCGCTCGATTCCGGCGCGGCCATCGTTGCCCGCCGTGGCGGTGTGATCGACCAGGTGGACGCCACCCGGATCGTTGTCCGCGCGACCGAGGATCTCGAAGTCGGCGATGCCGGCGTCGATATCTACCGTCTGCGCAAGTTCCAGCGGTCGAACCAGAACACCTGCATCAACCAGCGTCCGCTGGTGAAGGTGGGTGACAAGGTTGGCAAGGGTGACGTCATCGCCGACGGTCCGTCGACCGATATGGGGGAACTGGCGCTTGGCAAGAACGTCATCGTCGCCTTCATGCCGTGGAACGGCTACAACTACGAGGACTCGATCCTGATCTCCGAGCGCATCGTGCGCGACGACGTCTTCACCTCGATCCATATCGAGGAATATGAAGTCGCCGCCCGTGACACGAAGCTCGGGCCGGAGGAGATCACCCGCGACATCCCGAACGTCGGCGAGGAAGCGCTGCGCAACCTCGACGAAGCGGGCATCGTCTATATCGGCGCCGAAGTGGGGCCGGGCGACATTCTCGTCGGCAAGATCACGCCCAAGGGCGAAAGCCCGATGACGCCGGAAGAAAAGCTCCTCCGTGCGATCTTCGGTGAGAAAGCGTCCGACGTGCGCGACACCTCGCTGCGCCTGCCGCCGGGTGACTTCGGCACGGTCGTGGAAGTCCGCGTCTTCAACCGGCACGGCGTCGACAAGGACGAACGGGCGCTGCAGATCGAGCGTGAGGAAGTCGAACGTCTGGCGCGCGACCGCGACGACGAACAGGCGATCCTTGAGCGCAACATCTATGCGCGCCTGAAGACCATGATCCTCGGCAAGACCGCGGTGAAGGGTCCGAAGGGCATCAAGCCGAACGCCAAGATCGACGAGGAATTGCTGGAATCGCTTTCGCGCGGCCAGTGGTGGCAGCTTGCCCTCGGCGAGGAGCAGGACGCCCAGAACGTCGAGGCCCTCAACGCCCAGTTCGAGGCGCAGAAACGCGCCCTTGAGCACCGCTTCGAAGACAAGGTTGAGAAGGTCCGTCGCGGCGACGATCTGCCGCCCGGCGTCATGAAGATGGTCAAGGTCTTCGTTGCTGTGAAGCGCAAGCTTCAGCCGGGCGACAAGATGGCCGGCCGCCACGGCAACAAGGGTGTCGTCTCCAAGGTCGTTCCGATGGAGGACATGCCCTTCCTCGGCGACGGGACGCCGGTCGACATGGTGCTCAACCCGCTCGGCGTGCCGAGCCGGATGAACGTTGGTCAGATCCTTGAAACCCATATGGGCTGGGCCGCGCGCGGCCTTGGTATCCGGATCGACGACGCGCTGGCCGACTACCGTCGGACGGGTGACCTTACGCCTGTTCGCGACGCGCTGAAGCATGGCTATGGCGATGAGGCCTATGAGGAGGCTTTCGCCAAGCTCGACGAGGACAACCTTGTGGAGCGTGCCGACACGGTGAAGCGTGGCGTGCCGATCGCGACACCGGTCTTTGACGGTGCGAAGGAAGCGGATGTCAACGATGCGCTCCTGCGCGCTGGCTTCGACCAGTCCGGCCAGTCGCAGCTTTTCGACGGCCGTACCGGCGAGAAGTTCGCGCGGAAGGTCACCGTGGGCGTGAAGTATCTGCTGAAGCTTCACCACCTTGTCGACGACAAGATCCACGCGCGTTCGACCGGGCCCTACAGCCTCGTCACGCAGCAGCCCCTGGGCGGCAAGGCCCAGTTCGGCGGCCAGCGTTTCGGGGAAATGGAGGTCTGGGCGCTGGAAGCCTACGGCGCGGCCTACACCCTGCAAGAGATGCTCACCGTCAAGTCGGACGACGTGGCGGGCCGGACCAAGGTCTACGAAAGCATCGTCAAGGGCGAGGACAACTTCGAGGCCGGCGTGCCGGAATCGTTCAACGTTCTCGTCAAGGAAGTGCGGGGCCTCGGCCTCAACATGGAACTCCTGGATGCGGAGGAGGAGTGAGGGCGTACGCGCCCCCACTTTCCCATCCCCTGATATGAAGGACGCAAGATGAACCAGGAACTGACCAACAACCCGTTCAACCCGCTGACGCCGCCGAAGCAGTTCGACGAGATCAAGATCTCGCTTGCTTCGCCCGAGCGTATCCTGTCGTGGTCCTACGGGGAGATTAAAAAGCCCGAGACGATCAACTACCGCACGTTCAAGCCCGAGCGTGACGGCCTGTTCTGTGCCCGTATCTTCGGGCCGATCAAGGACTACGAATGCCTCTGCGGCAAATACAAGCGCATGAAGTATCGCGGCGTCGTCTGCGAGAAATGCGGTGTCGAGGTGACGCTCCAGAAGGTGCGGCGCGAGCGGATGGGCCATATCGAACTGGCCGCCCCCGTCGCCCATATCTGGTTCCTGAAGTCGCTGCCGAGCCGCATCGGCCTCATGCTCGACATGACGCTGCGCGATCTTGAGCGCATCCTCTACTTCGAGAACTATGTTGTGATCGAGCCGGGTCTGACGGACCTCTCCTACGGTCAGTTGATGACCGAAGAAGAGTACATGGACGCGCAGGATCAGTACGGCGCGGACGCCTTCACCGCCAATATCGGCGCCGAGGCGATCCGCGAGATGCTGAGCCAGATCGACCTGGAGGCGACCGCCGAACAGCTGCGCGAAGAGTTGAAGGAAGCCACGGGTGAGCTGAAGCCGAAGAAGATCATCAAGCGGCTGAAAATCGTCGAGAGCTTCCTTGAATCCGGCAACCGTCCGGAATGGATGGTGCTGACCGTCGTTCCAGTCATCCCGCCGGAACTGCGCCCGCTGGTCCCGCTGGATGGCGGCCGCTTCGCGACCTCGGACCTCAACGATCTCTATCGCCGGGTCATCAACCGGAACAACCGTCTCAAGCGGCTGATCGAACTGCGCGCACCCGACATCATCGTCCGCAACGAAAAGCGGATGCTGCAGGAATCGGTCGACGCTCTGTTCGACAACGGCCGTCGCGGCCGGGTCATCACGGGTGCCAACAAGCGCCCGCTGAAGTCGCTGTCGGACATGCTCAAGGGCAAGCAGGGCCGGTTCCGCCAGAACCTTCTCGGCAAGCGGGTCGACTTCTCGGGCCGTTCGGTCATCGTAACCGGCCCGGAACTGAAGCTGCACCAGTGTGGCCTGCCGAAGAAGATGGCACTCGAACTCTTCAAGCCGTTCATCTACTCGCGGCTTGAGGCGAAGGGTCTGTCCTCGACCGTCAAACAGGCGAAGAAGCTGGTCGAGAAAGAGCGTCCCGAGGTTTGGGACATCCTCGACGAGGTGATCCGCGAGCATCCGGTGCTGCTGAACCGCGCGCCGACGCTGCACCGTCTGGGCATCCAGGCGTTCGAACCGGTGCTGATCGAAGGCAAGGCGATCCAGCTTCACCCGCTGGTCTGCTCGGCGTTCAACGCTGACTTCGACGGCGATCAGATGGCCGTCCATGTGCCGCTGTCGCTGGAAGCGCAGCTTGAAGCGCGTGTCCTGATGATGTCGACGAACAACGTTCTGTCGCCCGCCAACGGCGCGCCGATCATCGTTCCGTCGCAGGACATGGTCCTTGGTCTCTACTACGTTTCGATGATGCGCGAGGGGATGAAGGGCGAAGGCATGATCTTTGCCGATGCCGACGAGGTGCAGCACGCACTCGACGCGGGCGAGGTGCATCTGCACTCCAAGATCACTGCGCGGATTCGTCAGATCGACGATGAGGGCAACGAAGTCCTCATGCGGTTCGAAACCACGCCGGGCCGGGTGCGGCTTGGCGCGCTTCTGCCGCTGAACGCTAAGGCGCCGTTTGAACTGGTCAACCGTCTTCTTCGGAAGAAGGACGTGCAGAATGTCATTGACACCGTCTACCGCTATTGCGGCCAGAAGGAGTCGGTCATTTTCTGCGACCAGATCATGGGTCTCGGTTTCCGTGAAGCCTTCAAGGCGGGTATCTCGTTCGGCAAGGACGACATGGTGATCCCCGAAACCAAGTGGGGCATCGTCAACGACGTCCGCGACCAGGTGAAGGAATTCGAACAGCAGTACATGGACGGCCTGATCACCCAGGGTGAGAAGTACAACAAGGTCGTCGATGCCTGGTCGAAATGTTCCGACGCCGTAGCGCAGGCGATGATGGGCGAGATCTCGGCCGTCCGGAAGGACGATGCCGGCGCCGAGATGGAGCCGAACAGCGTCTACATGATGTCGCACTCGGGTGCTCGGGGCTCGCCCGCGCAGATGAAGCAGCTTGGCGGTATGCGTGGCCTGATGGCCAAGCCGTCGGGCGAGATCATCGAGACGCCGATCATCTCGAACTTCAAGGAAGGTCTGACCGTTCTTGAATACTTCAACTCGACCCACGGCGCCAGGAAGGGTCTGGCCGATACCGCGCTGAAGACGGCGAACTCGGGCTATCTGACCCGTCGTCTCGTCGACGTGGCGCAGGATTGCATCGTGCGGATGCCGGATTGCGGCACCGACCGTGCGATCACGGCCTCGGCCGCGGTCAATGATGGAGAGGTCGTCTCGCCGCTCAGCGAGCGCATCCTCGGCCGGGTTTCGGCCGATGACGTGCTGGTGCCGGGATCGGACGAGATCATCGTGCGGAGGAACGAGCTGATCGACGAACGCAAGGCGGACGCGGTGGAAGCCGCGGGCGTGGCGTCCGTCCGCATCCGCTCGGCGCTGACCTGCGAAGCCGAAGAGGGCGTCTGCGCCGCGTGCTACGGCCGCGATCTTGCGCGCGGTACGCTCGTGAACATCGGCGAGGCTGTCGGCATCATCGCCGCGCAGTCGATCGGTGAACCGGGCACGCAGCTGACGATGCGGACCTTCCACATCGGCGGCATCGCGCAAGGCGGTCAGCAGTCCTTCCAGGAAGCAAGCCAGGAAGGCAAGGTCGAGTTCCGCAACCCGATGCTGCTGGAAAACGCAGCCGGCGAGCAGATCGTGACCGGCCGCAACATGCAGATCGCCATCATCGACGAGAACGGTCAGGAACGGGCATCGCACAAGATCGCTTATGGCGCGAAGATCCACGTCAAGGACGGCGCGGCCGTCAAGCGTGGCGCCAAGCTTTACGAGTGGGACCCGTACACCCTGCCGATCATCGCCGAAAAGAGCGGTGTGGCGAAGTTCGTCGACCTCGTCTCGGGCATCTCGGTCCGCGACGATACCGACGAGGCGACCGGCATGACCCAGAAGATCGTGACCGACTGGCGCACCGCGCCCAAGGGCAGCGATCTGAAGCCGGAGATCATCGTCATGGATCCGGCGACGGGCGAACCGATGCGCAGCGATGCGGGCAACCCGGTGACCTACCAGATGTCGGTCGACGCCATTCTGTCGATCGAGGACGGGCAGGAGATCAAGGCCGGTGACGTCGTGGCGCGTATCCCGCGCGAAGGTGCGAAGACGAAGGACATCACCGGGGGTCTTCCCCGCGTGGCGGAACTCTTCGAAGCGCGCCGTCCGAAGGACCACGCCATCATCGCCGAGATCGAGGGCTATGTCCGCTTCGGCAAGGACTACAAGAACAAGCGTCGGATCACCATCGAGCCGATCGACGAGTCCTTGCAGCCGGTCGAATACATGGTGCCGAAGGGCAAGCACATTCCGGTTCAGGAAGGTGACCATGTCCAGAAGGGCGACTACATCATGGACGGCAACCCGGCGCCGCATGACATCCTGCGCATCATGGGGATCGAGGCCTTGGCCGACTACCTCATCGACGAAGTACAGGACGTCTACCGGCTTCAGGGCGTGAAGATCAACGACAAGCACATCGAGGTGATCGTCCGTCAGATGCTTCAGAAGATCGAAATCCTCGACAGCGGGGACTCGACGCTTCTGAAGGGCGAGCACATCGACAAGGCCGAGTTCGACGAAGAGAATGACAAGGTCATCGCGCGCGGCGGCACCCCCGCCACGGGCGAGCCGGTGCTCCTTGGTATCACCAAGGCCTCGCTCCAGACCCGGTCGTTCATCTCGGCGGCGTCGTTCCAGGAGACGACGCGGGTCCTGACCGAGGCGTCGGTTCAGGGCAAGCGGGACAAGCTTGTCGGCCTGAAGGAAAACGTCATCGTCGGCCGCCTGATTCCGGCCGGTACGGGCGGAGCGACGAGCCGCGTTCGGAAGATCGCGCTCGACCGCGACCAGAAGGTGATCGAAGCCCGCCGAGCCGAGGCCGAGCAGGCCGCGGCACTCGCCGCGCCGGTTGAGGAAGTGCTCGACGATGTGATCGACATCGAACGCGACAGCGGCCTTGTCGAGACCTTCGAGAGCCGCGACGGCTAAGTCGTTGAAATGGATTAAAACCCCCGCCGAAAGGCGGGGGTTTTCGTTTGTGTGATTGACATCGGCGGCGGACCGGAAGCACCTTGCGGGCGCAGTGGCATGAATGCCGGTTTTCCGCGCAGAAGGAACGACGTGCGTCTCCAGGTCCTGGGCCTTTGCAGGTTCTCGCTACTTGTTACGGAAGGCTTCCGGCGGATGCCCGCCGACCTCGCCGAGCGCCGCACCGCGCTCTACGATCCGGCCCGGCTGGATCAGCGAATGATCTGGTTCGAGCATGTCTTTCTTCCGGGCCTTCGCGCCCAGACCGATCCGGACTTCACGATGATCGTTGTCACGGGCGAGGATTTCCCTGAACCATGGCGCGGTCGGCTGGCGGCGCTGGCCCGGTCTGTGCCGCAGATCAAGCTGGTGTTCCTGCCGCCGGGTTCGCATGGCGAGGGGCCGCGAGACGCTTTGCGTGATCATATCGACCCCGGCGCGGATGTCGTCGCCCAGTTCCGCCAGGACGATGACGACGCCGTTTCTGTGGATTTCGTTCACCGGGTCCGGCAGCTCTTCACCGGCCGCCTGCGGCCGTTGTTCGAGATCCAGTCGCGGCTGATGCTTGATTTTGCGCGCGGTTTCATCCTTGCCGGGCATGACGGTGTGCTGTCGCTTTATCCGTTGACGGCACAGTCATGGGCCGTTGCGCAGGTGATCTACCTACGCCCCGATGACGAACAGACCGTCATGGCATTCCCGCACAAGCACGTCTTCCGCCACATGACGAGCGTGAGCCTCGTCGACCGCGTCATGTATGTCCGCGGCGTTCATGACTGGAACGACAGCGGCATACGCGAGCACAAGCTGCCCGAGAGACTGCCGGCGGCCCGCGCCCGCGAATGGATCGCCAACCGTTTCGGGATCGACCTCGATGCGGTGGCGCGCGCGCTTGGACTCGATACCGGCCGATGAATATGCGTACCGAGAACCTGCACGCGGCGGGTTATATGACCGCGGCAATGGCGGCCTTCGCGGTCAACGACACCTGCATGAAGGCGGTGACGGCAGAACTGCCGCTCGCGCAGGCGATCGTTCTGCGCGGCCTGCCGGCCATTGCGGCGCTCTGGCTGATCGGGGTCCGGTCGGGCCGTCTTCGTTTCCGCTTCTCGGTTGGTGACCGGCGTTTTCTCGGCTTGCGCACGCTGAGCGAGGTCGTCGCGACGCTGACCTTCCTGACGGCGCTGCGCCACATGCCACTCGCCAATCTGTCGGCGATCATGCAGGCGCTTCCGCTTGCCGTCACCCTGTCGGCGGCGGTCATCCTGCATGAACCCGTTGGTCGGCGGCGGATGACCGCGATTGCGGCGGGGTTTCTCGGCGTTCTCCTGATCGTGCGTCCGGGCACGTCCGGTTTCGATACCTGGTCGCTCGTGGGCCTCGCCTCCGTTGCTTTTGTCGTCGCGCGCGATCTGGCAACACGTCGGCTATCTTCCGATGTGCCGTCGGTCACGGTCGCCCTGCTGACGGCCATTGCCGTGACTGCCGCTGGGGCCGCACTGGTGCCGTTCGGCGGATGGGTGCCGGTGCGTCCGGCGCTCGTGCTCCTGATCCTCGCCGCCGCGGCGTTTCTCATCGCCGGCTATCTCCTTATTGTGATGGCTATGCGGGTTGGCGATATCAGTATCGCGGCCCCGTTCCGCTACACCGCGCTTCTTTTTGCCATCGCGTTCGGATGGATGGTGTTTGACCAGTTTCCGGACGGGCTAACGCTGACGGGCGCCGCCGTCGTAATCGCGACGGGCATCTATACGTTCTACCGCGAAAGGCGGCTTGGCCGGGTGGTCGCTGTTCCGACCAAGCCGCCCCTGCGCCTGCGTTGAGGCGATTGCGCTCTCATTTACAATCGCGGCCCGGTGCAATAAGACCGCCTGACCCGGGTTGATCCAATCGCCTCTCCGCTGGCTTGCAGGACTTCAATGGCTACGGTTTCCATCGTCATCCCCGCGAAGAACGAGGCGGAGAACATCGAGACACTTCTCGATGGCATTGACGCTGCCTGCGCCGCGCATGGCGACTACGAGGTCATCGTTGTCGATGACGGTTCTGACGACGACACCGCCGGCGTCGTGACCCGGCGGATGACGACGCATCCCAACCTGCGCCTTCTCCGCCATGACGTGTCGGGCGGGCAGAGCGCGGCGGTCCATAGCGGCGTTCTCGCCGCGAAGGGCCGGATCGTGTGCACGCTTGACGGCGATGGCCAGAACCCACCGGAGGAACTGCCGAAGCTGTTCGCGCCGCTTCTGGCCGAAGGGTCCGACGCGATCGGCATCGTCGCGGGGCAGCGCGTTGGCCGGCAGGATACATGGTCGAAGAAGGCCGCGTCGCGCTTCGCGAACGCGCTCCGCTCATGGGCACTGCATGATGGTACACGGGACACCGGCTGCGGCCTGAAGGCGTTCCGCCGCGACGGCTTCCTGCGCTTGCCGTTTTTCAACCACATGCACCGCTATCTGCCCGCGCTTTTCGCCCGCGACGGCTGGCAGGTCGCCCATGTCGACGTGAGCCACAAGCCACGCGGGGCAGGGCGGTCGAACTACTCGAACCTCCAGCGCGGCTTCGTGGGCGCGATCGACCTTGTCGGGGTCATGTGGCTGCTGCGGCGGCGCAAGCGCGCGCGGGCGAGTGAGCCGTCAGCGGACCGGGGCTGAGATCATGGACAAGGTCTTTTCGGTTCTCCATGTCGGGAACTGGCTGGAATTCTGGTGGGTCGCGTTCGGCCTTTTCGGACAGCTCATGTTCACCGGGCGCTTCCTCGTCCAGTGGATCGCCTCGGAACGCGCGCGGAAATCGGTGGTGCCGCTCTCGTTCTGGTATCTGTCGATGGCCGGCGGCCTGATCCTTCTGGCCTATGCGATCTATCGCCGTGACGTGGTGTTCATTCTCGGCCAGTCGACCGGTGTCTTCATCTATGCGCGCAACCTCTGGCTCATCCATCGCGAACGCCGGACCGATGACTGACCGGGACGCGTGGCTGCCGCGTGCCGCCCTTCTGGTCGGCCTGCTGACGATCGCCCGGATCGTGACGCTCTGGTTCAACCGGACCGACCTGTTCGTCGATGAAAGCCAGTACTGGCTCTGGGGCGAGCGGCTGGATTTCGGTTACTATTCCAAGCCGCCGCTGATCGCCTGGGTGATCCGCGCGGTGACAGAGATTGCAGGCAGCGACGCGCCGTTCTGGGTTCGCCTGCCGGGGGCGGTCTTCCACGCCGCCGCGGCGCTGATCCTCGGGGGGCTGGCGGCGCGGCTGTATTCCGCCCGCGCCGGGTTCTGGGCCGCGGTCACTTACGCGACGCTGCCGATGGCGACGCTGGGCAGCCTTCTGATCTCGACCGACACGATCATGGCGCCGTTCTTCGCGGCCGCGTTGCTCTTTTACTTCCGTGCGGCAGAGAGTGGGCGTAGCAGTTTCGCCGCCTTGGCGGGTGTCGCGTTGGGTCTTGCCTTCCTTGCCAAGTACGCGGCGGTTTATTTCCTCGTCGGCGCGGCGTTTGCGGCGCTTCTCTTGCCGGCGCTGCGGCTGAGCTTGCGGGGCTGGCTCGCGTTCGGCCTCGCCTTTGCCGCGACGATCCTGCCGAACTTGCTCTGGAACCTCGCGAACGACCTCGCGACGGTTGAACACACGATGGACAATGCAGGCTGGGTCCGGGGCGACAACTGGCTTGCCGCGCTCAACCCGGCGGGACTGGCGGAGTTCCTCTTTTCACAGTTCGTGGTCGTGGGGCCGGTCGTCTTTGCGGCGCTGCTCTGGGGTTATGTGCGACCGGGTTCGCCGACAGGGAGGGCGCTGGCCCTCTTGTCGATTCCGGCGCTTGTCATTGTCTGCGTTCAGGCGCTGCTCGCGCAGGCCTATGCCAACTGGGGCGTCGCGGCCTATTTCGCGGGCACGATCCTTGCGGTGACCGTGCTGCTCGACCGCGCGCCGCGTGCCCTGCCGCTGTCGCTCTTCATCAACGGGGCCATCGCGGTGGCCTTGCCGGTTCTGACGATCGCCGCACCGGCGCCCTTGCGCGGTGACGAGCCGCTCCTCGCCCGGTATCTGGGCCGCGCCGACCTGTCACGACAGATCATTGCCGCCGCTCGCGATGCGGATGCGGAGGGTGTGGTGGCCGTGGACCGCGACATCCTCGCCGATCTGTTCCACACTGGGCGCGATGCCGGGCTCAGTTTCTACGCGCCCCGACCCGACGGGCGCCCGCGAAACTACTATGAGCAGAACTTTCCGTTGCCCGATGGCACAGGGCCGGTTCTGCTGGTCGCCAGCGGTGCCCCCGGGTGTGCGGGCGCGCCGGTTGTTGAATTCGCGACGGCCGGAGGCGCCTATGCGGAGAGCATCCTGTCGGGCTGGCTTCTACCGGAAGGCTGCCGTGATGCCGGGAATTGATCATCGGCGCACGGCGCTATGGCTCGGGAC
This sequence comes from Alphaproteobacteria bacterium, assembly GCA_030429495.1. Taxonomy (GTDB): domain Bacteria; phylum Pseudomonadota; class Alphaproteobacteria; order Rhodobacterales; family Rhodobacteraceae; genus Albidovulum. The sequence continues at coordinate 61,672 of JAUIFH010000013.1, forward strand.
CGCCTTCGCTGCCGCGCTCGCACTCTTTTCGTTCTGGCCGGGCCTCGATATTGCGGCTTCCGCGCTGTTCTACCGGGTGGATGAGGGATTCTGGCTGTCACGATATCCGGGCATCCAGACGCTGCGTCACTTCATCTGGGATCTCTCTATCGCCGCCGTGCTTTTTGCGCTCGGCGCGCTGATCCTCGCGGCGATCAAGCGGCCGCTGCCGGAGTTTGGCTGGCGCCCTGCGGCATTCGTCTTCCTGCTCTACCTGCTCGGCCCGGTCCTGCTGGTGAACGGCGTCCTGAAGGCGCATTGGGGTCGCGCGCGACCTGCGGACACGACCGAGTTTGGCGGCTCCCTCTCCTTCACACCGGCATGGCTGCCGGCGGACCAGTGCCAGTCCAACTGCTCATTCGTGTCGGGAGAGGGGGCTGCTGCGGTGGCGCTGGCGCTCACCTTCGTGATCCTTGCGCCACTCGTACGGCGCGTGCTGCCCGGCGCCCTCTTTCCGGTCTACTGCGTGACGGGGGCGTTCCTGTCCGCAGCCGGCATTGTCCTACGCGTCATGACGGGGCGGCATTTCCTGTCGGACACGGTTTTCGCCGCGATTTTCGTCCTTGTGATCGCGCTTGTCCTGCACCGCTGGATTCTTGCCGGATCGCGCTGAGAGCCCTTGTTGACAACCCCCGCGACTCCCCCTATACGGCGCCCACTCGGCCACGGGTGAAGTGCGTGTGGGCGTGTATCAGAACTGAAGTGGTCATGATCCGGTCCGAATAGCCCCGATCCTCTGGAATTCCACCGCGTCGCCCCCGCGAAGGGGACGAATGCGGTTTTGGTGTTTTGCGGACGCGCAGGGCACGACATGAGCGAAAAGCCCCCGGAAACGTCGCTGACGGGCGATTGTTGATCGGGCTGCAAAATAGGGCGAGAGTTAATGCCGACGATCCAACAGCTGATCCGGAAGCCCCGGGAAGCGAAGCCGCAGAAGTCCAAGTCGCAGCACTTGGAATCCTGCCCGCAGAAGCGCGGTGTCTGCACCCGCGTCTACACCACGACGCCGAAGAAGCCGAACTCGGCTATGCGTAAAGTGGCCAAGGTCCGCCTGACCAATGGCTTCGAGGTGATCAGCTACATCCCCGGCGAAAAGCACAACCTTCAGGAACACTCCGTTGTCCTGATCCGTGGCGGCCGGGTGAAAGACCTTCCGGGCGTCCGTTACCACATCCTGCGCGGTGTCCTCGATACCCAGGGTGTCAAAGATCGTCGTCAGCGCCGCTCGAAATACGGCGCGAAGCGTCCGAAATAAGGAGATCACGAGATGTCCCGCCGTCACGCCGCCGAAAAGCGCGAAGTCCTGCCCGACGCCAAGTATGGTGATCGGGTTCTGACGAAATTCATGAACAACCTGATGGTCGACGGCAAGAAGTCCGTCGCCGAGCGCATCGTCTACAACGCGCTGGAGCGCGTCGAGGGCAAGCTGAAGCGCGCCCCGATCGAGGCTTTCCACGAAGCGCTCGACAACGTGAAGCCGTCGCTCGAAGTGCGTTCGCGCCGCGTTGGCGGTGCAACTTATCAGGTGCCGGTCGAGGTTCGCCCGGAGCGCCGCGAGGCGCTGGCGATCCGCTGGCTGATCACCGCCGCGAAGAACCGCAACGAAAACACGATGGAAGAGCGTCTGGCCGGTGAGCTGACCGACGCCGTCAACGGTCGTGGCACCGCGGTCAAGAAGCGCGAAGACACCCACAAGATGGCCGACGCGAACAAAGCGTTCAGCCATTACCGCTGGTAAGCGGAAGGAAGGCGAAAGATGGCACGCGACTACCCTCTTCAGCGATACCGCAATATCGGTATCATGGCTCATATCGACGCGGGTAAAACCACGACGACCGAGCGAATCCTTTTCTATACCGGCAAGTCCCACAAGATCGGCGAAGTCCATGACGGCGCCGCGACCATGGACTGGATGGAGCAGGAGCAGGAGCGTGGCATCACGATCACCTCGGCCGCGACCACCACGTTCTGGCAGCGTCAGGAAGATCCCACCGCCGAAGGCACCTCGGATACCAAGTACCGGTTCAACATCATCGACACCCCGGGCCACGTCGACTTCACCATCGAAGTGGAGCGTTCGCTGGCGGTGCTCGACGGCGCGATCTGTCTCTTGGACGCCAACGCGGGCGTTGAGCCGCAGACCGAAACCGTCTGGCGCCAGGCAGACCGCTACAAGGTTCCGCGGATCGTCTTCGTCAACAAGATGGACAAGATCGGCGCGGATTTCTTCAAATGCGTGGCGATGATCAAGGACCGCACCGGTGCGACGCCCGCCCCGATCGCCCTGCCGATCGGTGCCGAGGACAAGCTCGAAGGCATCGTCGATCTGATCAAGATGGAAGAATGGGTCTGGGAAGGTGAAGACCTCGGCGCAAGCTGGGTCCGCAAGCCGATCCGCGCCGATCTTCAGGATCTCGCCGACGAATGGCGCGGCAAGCTGATCGAAGTCGCCGTCGAAATGGACGACGACGCGATGATGGCTTACCTCGAAGGCCAAGAGCCGGATGAGGCAACGCTGCGCAAGCTGATCCGCAAGGGCACGCTGTCGCTCTCCTTCGTTCCGGTGACCGCTGGCTCCGCGTTCAAGAACAAGGGCGTTCAGCCGCTTCTGAACTCGGTCATCGACTTCCTGCCGTCGCCGCTCGACGTGCCGGCCTATATGGGCTTCAAACCGGGCGATGAGACGGAAACCCGCGATCAGGCCCGTTCGGCCGATGATGCACAGCCCTTCTCGGCGCTGGCGTTCAAGATCATGAACGACCCGTTCGTCGGCTCGCTGACCTTCACCCGCATCTATTCCGGTGTCCTCAAGAAAGGCGACCAGATCGTCAATACGACGAAGGGCAAGCGCGAGCGGATCGGCCGCATGATGATGATGCACTCGATCAACCGCGAGGAGATCGAGGAAGCCTTTGCAGGCGATATCATCGCGCTGGCGGGTCTGAAGGAAACCACGACCGGTGACACCCTGTCGGATGCCTCCAAGCAGGTGGTTCTTGAAACCATGACCTTCCCCGAGCCGGTGATCGAGATCGCGGTCGAGCCGAAAACCAAGGCTGACCAGGAAAAGATGGGTATCGCTCTGGCCCGTCTGGCCGCCGAAGACCCGTCCTTCCGCGTCGAGACCGACTTTGAAAGCGGTCAGACGATCATGAAGGGCATGGGCGAACTTCACCTCGACATCCTCGTCGACCGCATGAAGCGGGAGTTCAAGGTCGAGGCGAATATCGGCGCGCCGCAGGTGGCTTACCGTGAGACGATCAGCCGCGAGTCGGAGATCGACTACACGCACAAGAAGCAGACCGGCGGCACGGGTCAGTTCGCGCGCGTCAAGCTGGTCATCACTCCGACCGAGCCGGGCGAGGGTTACTCGTTCGAATCGAAGATCGTCGGCGGTGCGGTGCCGAAGGAATACATTCCGGGCGTCGAGAAGGGCATCAAGTCGGTCATGGATTCCGGTCCGCTGGCAGGCTTCCCGGTCATCGACTTCAAGGTCGCGCTGATCGACGGTGCGTTCCACGACGTCGACTCCTCGGTTCTCGCCTTCGAAATCGCCTCCCGCGCCGCGATGCGCGACGGCATGAAGAAGGCCGGTGCGAAGCTTCTCGAGCCGATCATGAAGGTCGAGGTCGTGACGCCGGAGGAATATACCGGCGGCATCATCGGCGACCTTACCTCGCGCCGGGGCATGGTGCAGGGGCAGGACACGCGCGGCAACGCCAACGTGATCAACGCCTTCGTGCCGCTCGCCAATATGTTCGGCTACATCAACAACCTGCGCTCGATGTCCTCGGGCCGCGCGGTGTTCACGATGCAGTTCGACCATTACGAGGCCGTGCCGCAGAACATCTCGGACGAGATCCAGAAAAAATACGCTTAACGGGACGGCGGGGTGAACCCCGCCCTACCCACAACCCGTAGGGCGGGGTTCACCCCGCCACCCGACAAAGGAGGCCACCATGGCAAAGGCAAAGTTTGAACGTAACAAACCGCACGTGAACATCGGGACGATTGGTCACGTTGACCACGGCAAGACGACGCTGACGGCGGCGATCACGAAGTA
>JAUIFH010000005.1 GCA_030429495.1 Alphaproteobacteria bacterium
CACCGTGACCCCGCCAAGACCGCCCGCCGCCGCGTCGCCGTCGTAATAGACCCAGTCGATCCCCGCGCCGCCCGCAAGCGTGTCCGCACCGGCGAGGCCGAGAAGCGTGTCGTCGCCGTCCAGGCCGATGATCGAATCCGCGCCCGCGCCCGCCTCGATACGGTTCGCGACCGCATTGCCCGTCAGTGTGTCGTTGCCCGACCCCGACAGAAGGTTCTCGATCAGCGTGCCGCGCGCGATGATCATGTTGCCCTGCAGGCCGTCGACGTCGGAGATCGCCTCGGCCGCGAGATCGACGCGGTTGGCCGCGGTCGTGGTGCTCAGGTCGATCGTGTCGATGCCGCTGCTGTCCTGCACGATCCACGACACCGCGCCACCGCCATAGATGGCGGGATCGGCGGTCACGCCATCGAACAGGTAGCCGAAGATCGTTCCCAGATACCCGCCGACATTCGAATTCGCGCCCCAGACCGTATTGCCGGTATGGGCAGTCGTCGTGTTTCCATAGAGCTTCTGAATCGCGGCGACATCGGCGATCATCGGGGTAATCGGCCGGACGTTGCTGCCCGAAACATACGTGTTCTCAGCAACCGAGAAATACGACATCACCGTCATCTGGTAACTGTCGTTGAGGAAGGTTGCACTTCCCGGATAGCTGACCGTACCGTCATATTCGCCCGAATGCGACAGGCCGAGCGCGTGACCGATTTCGTGCAGGTATGTCAGGAAGGAATAGCTGTCGATCGTCGTTCCGTAAGTTGTCAGCCAGTTGGTCGAGATATTGACCGATGCAACGGTGATCTCCCCTGTATTGGGAAAGTAGGAATCCGGCCCCGCAAAGGCACCCGGCTGGTCGTCGTCGAAGATGATGTCGGCACCGGCCGTGCCAGTGACGAAGGTGATGCCGGTCGCGTTCGACCACGCGTCGAGCGCCCAGAGCGCAAGTTGCTGGCCTGCAGCCGTCAGCGCACTGATATCGGCGACCATCGTGTCGCCGGTACGCTCATCATGCGCGATCGGCGTCGGGATGCCCCAGCCGTATTCGGTGATCTGCGTGACGACCTGGTCAAGCGTGTAGACGTTCGTCGCGGTCTCAAGCGTGTAAGTGCCGGTCTCTCCGCCCGCACTGTCCACACCGAAATAGTACCAGTTGCTCGTCGTGGGCTTGAAGGAAATCTGCGAGAAGAAATTGTCGACGCCGACATCGTCGTTGGTCGCCACCTGTGAGCCGGTGGAGTTGTACAGGGTCAGGATCGGGTCATCGAGACCGGCCGCCGAACCGCCTGTTCCGCGCAGAGTGAAAACATAGTCCTGTCCGGCGAAAAGATAGACCCTGATCCAGTCGACATCGGTGGAGGAGCCGAGCGATCCGCTGAACTGGTCACCAATCCCCATGAAATAGGTCGTCGTCGTATCCGCGGGCGCGTCGGACACCTCAACGTACTGGTTGGCCTGAACCGCAGAGGCGGGACCACCCGGAGCGACCGGCAAAGCCGCAGCCTTTAAGCCGGGCATGGTGTCAGAATTCGGGGCGACGGGCGAACTGCCGTGTTTCACAGCCTTTTTCCTCTGCTCTCGCCCCCCGGCGGGAAACTACCAAAAGTTGCGCCCGGAACAAGCCCCGATCAGGACGAGTTACCGCGACGGCAAATCTCCGCCCGAGATCACGCACGAGAGTGGCGTGTCGGCAACGACTTCGGAAGGGAACAGGGTCGATGACGGGCGGCGGTTCAGAGCCTGCCCAGAAGCGCCGCGGCCCAAAGCGCCATCGTGCTAAGCCGCGTCTGCCGGTAAAGGCCCAGCCGGCGCATCGTCCGGAGCCTGGCGGCCAGCGGCGCGCGCCTCATCCGGTCGAAATCGGCCAGAAGGGCCCTGTTCTCGGGTGTAAGCCGGGCGGCAGAACCGTACAGGGCGGCGACATTGACATCGTTCCAGCGGCGATACTCGCCCGACAGGATCATCCGGAAGCGGCGCAGGCGCGCACGCGCACCATCATTCGCGCCGATCTGGTTGCCGTCGTGCTGGCGATACTGCACCGTCGGCTCGTCGTCGTGAACCACGGTTCCACCCGCGCCGCTGACGATCTGGTAGACCCACCAGTCATGCGCAATGACCCGCCCGGCCTCCGCCGCCGCTTCACGAACAAGGGCGGCGGCAGCGGGGTTCAGCAGGATCGTGTTGCCGGCAGCGATATTCTGGACAAGCGCATTGCGAAAGCCCGGCGCACGCGGACGCGGCGCCGACAGCCGCAGCGGACGGAGTTCATCGTCGCAGATCATCGTGCGGCTGCAGTAAAGGCCCGGCGTTCCGGCCGGCAGGTCGCGCAGACTCTGCACGCCGCGTTCAAGGCGATCCGGTGTCCAGACATCGTCCTGATCGGAAAAAGCCAGCCAGCAGTCACCGGGCGGCATCCGGCGCAGGACGGAAAGAAAGTTTTCCGCATATCCCCGGCAAGGCCCGGCCAGACAGACAACGGGATTGCGATCAAGGCCCGCGCCGAATTCCGCGACAAGGCGTTTGCTTGCGTCGGTGGAGCCGTCATCGCTGGCGACCAAAGACCAGTTTGCGTGGCTCTGGTCACGGAAACTGTCGAGTTGCTGCGGTAGGCGCCCGCAACCGTTATGCATCGCCATCGCGATCACGACATGGCAATCCGCCGAAGCGACCGGGCTGGACTCGTTAAGCTGTGTATTCCTGACAAACGCCATACATGGTCCGATCACGCCATGCTTCGATATACCAATTTCTGCGGTCCAAAACCAATCGTGTTTATCCTTCTGGGGGAGATATGGCGAGACGACGCCTACTCCCGGTAGAGCGTGCGCCGGTAATTCCCGCAAGTTCCGTTGACGCAGCGGCCGCGAGCGCGACCACGGACGGTTCGGCGCAACACCGCAAGGGCGTATTTCCCATTGAAATCAGTGGGACAGGTCGTCCGGCATCGGGGTGGCCACGATCAGGGCATCGAGAAAGCGGCCATACTCTTCCGCGCCAAGCGTGCGGTCGGCAATTGCGGTGCCAAGCGGCTCTCCGGCAACACTTTTCGTCCCGCCATGCCAGTCGAGCCGTGCCTCCAGCCGGCTGGCTCCGGCACGGCCCACGACCAGCTCTGCCATCGGCTGTGCCCCGGCGGGTGCGGCAACGAACCGGTGATTCGGATAGGCTGCGCCAAGGCGTTCCAGGAACATGGTGCAAAGATCGGGCGGCACGGCCGCCTTGCCGCCATCGGCTCGGCACCCGACATCGACGGATCGCGCCGACGTTGATCCGCCGCCCATCGCGCCCGATACGGATGCACCACCAGCAATCGACACCGCCAACACTACCCCCAGAAAAACCTGCCTCCGACCCGAGGCGTCGCTTTGGACCCTGCCCGGCAAGTATTGTTCCATGACCGGCTCCTTCCGATCCGCAACACCTATGCGTTCATCCGCTGCCGGACAACCGTGCCCCCTCCGTTCATCGCCGGAAAACCGCCGCAACGGTCCGCGCGATGATCCAGACATCGAAGCAAAGGCTTTGCCGGCGAAGATAGATCTGGTCCAGCGCCGCCTTGCGCGGCACGCAGCGGCGGCGATAGGTGCGGTCGGTCTCCTCGGCCGTGCGGCAGGCCGCCAGGATACGGTCTTCGTGCCGGTGATAGAGAAGCGAGGCAAGACCGGTCACACCGGGGCGCGCCTGCAGAATTTCGGCATAGAGACCGGGGAAGGCTTCGACATATTCGCGAAGCGGCGGGCGCGGTCCGACGAAACTCATGTCACCCCGCAGGATGTTGACGAATTGGGGCAGTTCGTCGAGGCGGCTTTTCCGCAGGAACCGGCCGAGCGGCGTAACGCGGCCCGCCTTGTCGCCACCCGAAACGCCGCCGGTTCCGCCACCCGTGCGCATGGTGCGGAACTTCCACAAGGTGAAGGCGCGGTCGGGGAATCGCATCCGCTCCGAACCGAAAAAGACCGGCCGGCCGTCTATGGCGAGGACCATAACCGCAACGACAATCATCACCGCACCGAGCGGCACCAGCAGGATCAGGGCGAAAACCACGTCGAACATACGTTTCTGCGGAGTCATGCGTCACCCCTCGGCGGGGCTGGAACCAGTGCCCGCAGATCGGCAACGATCCGCGCGGCCACGGCAGGCTCCGATACGCCGACCGTCCGCGCCAGCAAAGTGGTGTCGAGGTCCACGGTCCGGATCGTCCCCTCCGGCGCCGCGCAGACCTGCCAGTGCCGCCCGTCGACGGCAAGCAGATCGTCCATTCCGACAGCGCCGGCCAGCGCCACGTTCAGAACCGGCGGGATGGGGCGGCCCGCCATCGCCGCATCGAAGATCAACCCGAGTAAGGCAGCAAGCGCCTGAGGGCCGACGTAGCTTCGTGCCGGTGCGGTGCCATCCGCAAAGGTATCGAGCCGCGGCACGCCGGCCCCCGCACCAAGCAGACGGTCCGCCCCTGCGACATTCCCTATTCTCAGACAGCAAACCGTCGGGCCACCGAGAAGCGCGGCATCCTCCAAAGCGGCCCACTCCATCGCGAGCTTTGCCTTGCCGTAATCACTGACCGGGTTCGGGCGGATCGCCTCATCCGTGCCGGCTTCTCCCCGGCCGTAGACTGCGGCGCTCGACGCAAGGAATACATGCGAAACGCCGGCTGCCCTGGCAGCCCGCAGCGCCGCAAGGGCAAGGGCTTCGTTCAATGCCAGCGCCCCGGCATCGCCGCATACAACTCCGGCCAGGTTGAAGATGACCCCCGCCCCGCGTGCCGCCTCGGCGTAGCGGGCGTCGTCGTGCAAAGGATCGAAGACTTCCTGCGCTGGCGCCTGCCGCGCCTGCCGCGCCTGCCAGCGGTAGCGGCCACTTTGCCCCCATGTCATGCGCAGCAATTGCCCGAGCCGCCCGGTGCCGCCGACCACCAGCACCGGACTTTCCGAACTGTCGGGTTTCGTCGGGAACGGTCGCATGTTTCCGCCTGATACCATGCGGCCCTATCGGCCTACCTACCATTAGCATCGCACGAAGAGCGTGAAAACGGGGCCTCACATACGGTTTCCTGCCGCACCGGCAGAATAAAACCCGGGGGCTTGTCCTTCCCGCGCAAGTTTCCGATCATGCCGGCAAACAGAAACCCGCAACAACATCCCTCAACCGCGCGGCCGAACGATCCGGGGCCCGTTCCCCGGTCGTCGTATCGGCGGCCGCGCGATGACGACAGAGGGGACTGACAGGAGCGAACACGATGGCGACCGGCACGAATATCCGCACATGGTTCGAGGGACGATGGCACGACGGCGATATCCCGATCATGCGCGCGGCGGACCATGGCAGCTGGCTTGGCACCACCGTCTTCGATGGCGCCCGGTATTTCGAGGGGATCGCGCCGGATCTCGACCGGCATTGTGCCCGCGTGAACCGCTCCGCCGCCGCGCTGATGATTGAGCCGACCCACACGGCAGAGGAAATCGTGGCCGCCGCGCGCGAGGGCCTTCGCGGCTTCGCCCCCGGGGCCGCGGTCTATATCCGGCCGATGTACTGGGCGCTGGACGGCGACGAAAGCGGCGTGGTGCCGAAAGCCGGCGCCACCGGTTTCGCCCTCTGCCTTGAGGAAATTCCGATGGCAACGGAAAACAGAACGACCCGGCTCACAACGACGCGGTTTCGCCGCCCGGTTCTCGAAAACGCGGTGACCAACGCGAAGGCGGGCTGTCTGTATCCCAACAACGCGCGGATGCTGGCAGAGGCCCGGGCGAAGGGCTACGCCAACGCGCTCGTCGCGGACGCCGCGGGCAACGTGGCCGAAACCGCGACGGCCAACGTCTTCATGGTCAAGGATGGCGAGGTCTTTACCCCGATCGCCAACGGGACGTTCCTGTCCGGCATCACCCGCGCACGCCATATCGCCAATCTCGCCGCCGACGGCGTCGCGGTTCACGAAACGGTTCTGACATTCGATGATTTCCGCAATGCCGACGAGGTCTTCCTGTCCGGCAACATGTCGAAGGTCACGCCGGTCGTGGAGTTCGACGGCACCCACTACCAGCACGGGCCGGTGACGAAACGGGTGCGAGAGCTTTACTGGGACTGGGCGCATTCGGCGGCGTGACGGCGAGGATTGCCAGCGCCCGCGCGACACGCCATGATCGCGCCGCCTGACGGGGGATATCCATGCGCAAGTTTCTGGTCGTGCTCGACGATAGCCGCGAATGCCTGAACGCGATGCGGTTTTCAGCCCTGCGCGCCGCCCATACCGGCGCCGGTGTCACGATTCTGTCGGTCATCCCGCCAGAGGAATTTCAACACTGGATCGGCGTTGCCGACATCATGCGCGCCGAGGCCCGCGAGCGGATCGAGGCGCATTTCGAAGTGTTCGCGAAGTGGATGCGCGACCGTCAGGGGATCCAGCCGGAACTGGTGATCCGCGAGGGTGAACCGGTGCAGGAAATCCTGTCCCAGATCCGCGAGGACCCTGAAATCGGCGTCCTCGTCCTCGGTGCCGGGACCGACAAGGGTGGGCCGGGTCCGCTCGTGACGCAGATGTCGAAGAATTCCGGCAGCCTGCCCATCCCGATCACGATCGTTCCGGGCGAGATGTCGAAAGAGCGGCTCGAAGCGATAACCTGACCCGCGCGGCGCGGGCGGTCGTATCGCAGCATTTCGCCGTGATGGCGGCCGGTCAGGCGCTATCGTTCAGCCGTTCAGCATCGCGTGAAGGCGATACAGAAGGCCCGGATCCTTCGCCAGGTCGACAATATCCATCAAGGGGTCACGCATCTCGCGATCACGGATGTCGCGGCGGGCGCGCTCGGCACTGACGTAGTAGGACCGCGCGAACGTTCCGGCGCCGCCCCTGGGGTTCGGTCTTGGCTGTTCGTGTCTCATCATCAGTCTCACAGGATTGCTTCCTGCGATCAGGCTGCCGCCGAATTCGGGCGGACCGGCGGCAGCATTTTGCCGGCGGCGGTGTCTTTTCGGGATTGTTTCAGGGCGGATGGACCCGTTCGGGCGCGGACGCCGGGCCCCCGCCCCCGTCAGATCAGAAGCGATGCCGCGCCTTCATGTCTGAGCAACGCGACCTTGGTTTCGACGCCGCCCGGCGCGGAAAACCCGCCGAGGCCGGAGGCGCCGAGGATACGGTGGCAGGGCACGATGATCGGGATCGGGTTGCCGCCGCAGGCCTGCCCGATAGCCTGCGCCGGGGCGCCGAGATCCTTCGCCAGGTCGCCGTAGGTCCGCGTCTCGCCGAAGGGGATGGCGCACATCGCCCGCATGACCTCGCCCTGAAGGCCCGGGCGGAAGGCGATCGGCAGGTCGAAGGTTCGGCGGGTGCCGGCGAAGTAGTCCGCCAACTGGGCCGCCGCTTCGGTGAGGACATCGGTCCTGTCGCCGCCCTCGCCTGCCCAGCGGACGCGTGTGAGTTGGCCATCCTCTTCGCTGAGGGTCAGGCGGCCATAGGGGCTGTCGATGCTGAGGTCGGGCATGGCATGAAGGTGCCTCCGCCCGGGCGCCGGTTCAAGGGGGAACCGGACCGGCCGAAGGGCCGATCCGGATGTCACGCGCGTGTCAGCCAAGCGCCTCGTCGCAGCGGTGGCAGGTTCCCGCGTGGTCGTGCGTCCCCACGTCCGGCAGGATCTTCCAGCAGCGCTGGCACTTCTCGCCCTCGGCCGCCTCGAAGACGACGCCGACACCCGGCACTTCGGGCAGGCGGAATGCCTCTTGAGGGGCGGGGTCGGCGGTCAGGCTCAGCCCCGAGGTGATGCAGATATCGGCGAAGGGCACCGATTGCAGCGCCTTCAGCACCTCCGCATCCTCGACATGGACCACCGGCGCCGCCTCAAGCGAGGCGCCGATGACCTTGGCCGTGCGCTGCACTTCCAAGGCCGCCGTCACCACCCGGCGCACCCGGCGGACTTTTTCCCATTTCTGGGCGAGCGGCTCGTCGAGCCAGTCGGCGGGCGTCGCGGCCATGTCCTCCAGATGCACCGAGGACGCATCGCCGGGGAAGCGCGACAGCCACACATCCTCCATCGTGAAGACGAGGATCGGCGCGAGCCAGGTGGCGAGCCGGTGGAAGAGCAGGTCCAGGACCGTCCGCGCCGACCGCCGCGTCAGGCTGTCTGCCCCGTCGCAGTAAAGCGCGTCCTTGCGGATGTCGAAATAGATCGCCGACAGGTCGACCGTGCAGAAGGTGAACAAGGTCTGGAACACCCCCTGGAAGTCGTAGCCCTGATAGCCCTTGCGGACGGTGTGGTCGAGTTCGGCCAGCCGGTGCAGCACCCAGCGTTCCAGTTCCGGCATGTCGGCCGGCCTGACCCGCTCGGCCTCCGAGTACCCGGCGAGGTTGCCGAGAAGGAAGCGCATCGTGTTCCTGAGCCGCCGGTAGCTGTCGGCCGTCCCCTTCAGGATCTCGCGCCCGATCCGCTGGTCGACCGTGTAGTCGGTCTGCGCCACCCAGAGGCGCAGGATATCGGCGCCGTATTGCTTGACGACCTCCTCGGGCACGATGGTGTTGCCTAAGGACTTGGACATCTTCATGCCCTTCTCGTCGAGCGTGAAGCCGTGGGTCAGGACGCCCCGGTACGGCGCCCGTCCCTTGGTGCCGCAGGCCTGCAGCATGGAGGAGTGGAACCACCCCCTGTGCTGGTCGGTGCCCTCAAGGTAGAGGTCGGCGATGCCGTCCGCCGTCCCGTCCGGCCGGTCGCGCAGCACGAAGGCGTGGGTGGAGCCGGAATCGAACCAGACGTCCAAGACGTCGAAGACCTGATCATAGGCCTCGGGGTCGTGGTCATTGCCCAGAACCCGTGCCTTGAACCCATCCTTGTACCAGACATCCGCGCCCTCTTCCTCGAAGGCCGCGACGATGCGGGCGTTGACGGCCGGGTCGCGGAGAAGGAAGCCCTCGTCGGTGGGCTTTGCTCCCTTCTTCACGAAACAGGTGAGCGGAACCCCCCATGCGCGCTGACGCGACAGCACCCAGTCTGGCCGCGCCTCGATCATCGAATGCAGCCGGTTGCGCCCGGTCTTCGGGGTCCAGGTGACAAGCTCATCAATGGACTTGAGCGCCCGTTCGCGGATCGTGTTGCCGTAGGTGCCCATGCCGTCGTCGAGCTTTTCGTCGATGGCGACGAACCATTGCGGCGTGTTGCGGTAGATCAGCGGCGCCTTGGAGCGCCAGCTATGGGGATAGCTGTGCTTGACCTTGCCCTTGGCAAAAAGCTTGCCCGCCCAGGCGAGGTTCTTGATCACCGAGACATTGGCCGGGCCTTCCTTGCCGTCGGCATTGATGATTGCCTCACCGCCGAAGATGGGCAGGTCCTTGCGATAGGAGCCATCCTCCATGACATTGTAGGTCATCGGCAGCCCGTATTTAAGGCCAAGCTGATAGTCGTCGTCGCCATGGCTCGGGGCCGTATGGACAAAGCCCGTCCCCGCCTCGTCGGTGACATGGTCTCCGGGGAGAACAGGGACCGGATAGTCCCATTCGCCATTGGCGTTCTCGATGCGATCGAAAGGATGTGACAGTGTCAGCATCCCGAGTTGGGAAGCAGGCACATCGCGGAGCTTCGTGAATTCCTCGACCCGCGCGGCGGTGAAGACCTGCGCTGCAAGTTTATCCGCGAGTACGACGGTTTCGCCGGCCTTGGCCGACGCGTTCTCACCGACCGCGACGACCTCGTAGAGCCCATAGGCGATTTCGGGGTTGTAGGCGACAGCACGGTTCTGCGGAATCGTCCACGGAGTGGTGGTCCAGATCACAACCGAGGCGGACAGCAGATCGGACGGCGCCGTCGAACCACTGTCACCCACGATTCGCGGTTGAAACCGCACCCAGATCGTGTGGCTGGTATGGTCGTGGTATTCGACCTCGGCCTCGGCGAGTGCGGTCTTTTCGACCGGCGACCACATCACGGGTTTGGAGCCCTGATAGAGCGAGCCGTTCATCAGGAATTTCAGGAACTCCTCGGCGATCACCGCCTCGGCGTGGTAGTTCATCGTCAGGTACGGATCGGGCCAGTTGCCGGTGACGCCCAGACGCTTGAATTCCTCACGCTGGATGTCGATCCAGCCTTCGGCGAACTTGCGGCATTCCTGGCGGAAGGCGACGATGTCCACGTCGTCCTTATTCAGGCCCTTCTTGCGGTACTGCTCTTCGATCTTCCACTCGATGGGCAGGCCGTGGCAGTCCCAGCCCGGCACATAGCGGGCATCCTTGCCCATCATCTGCTGGCTGCGCACCACCATGTCCTTCAGCACCTTGTTCAGCGCGTGGCCGATGTGGAGATGGCCGTTGGCATAGGGCGGGCCGTCATGCAGCGTGAAGGGCGCGCGGCCCTCTTTTTCACGCAGCCGGTCATAGATACCGATCTTCTCCCAGCGGGCCAGCCATTCGGGCTCGCGCGCAGGAAGCCCCGCGCGCATCGGGAACTCGGTTTCAGGCAGGAAGACGGTATTGCGGTAGTCGGGCGTCGTGTCGGTGGTATCGGCGCACATTTCTGGCGGTCCTTCGGAAGGTCAATTCTGAACGAGGGGCGGCGCGAAGGCTCATACGCCTTGTCCCGGCGTCTGAGATGTCAGGACGCCGGGCCAGTAATTCGAATGATGATCGCGAATATGCGCTTCATGCGCGGGTTTATAAGGAGGCGCTTACTGATGGTAAAGAGGCGCGGCAACGCGTCGCTTGCATCCCCCGCCGGGGCAGAGGAAGGATCGGTTCCGAAAGGACCGCTCATGCCCGCCATTCCCCCGCGCTTCGCTGTCACGCCCGAAGAGATCGACCGCGTGGTCGCGACATTCTACGCCGCGATCCGCGAACATCCGGGGCTGGGTCCCGTCTTCGCCGCCCATGTCGCCGACTGGCCCGCGCATGAGGCCAAGATCGTCCGTTTCTGGCGCAACGCCATCCTGTTCGAACGCGGCTATGACGGCAATCCGCTTGAGGTTCACCGCGCCGCCGGCAATGTCCGGCCCGGCATGTTCGATCCCTGGCTCGGGCTATTCGACTCCGTGCTCCGGCGCGAACTGCACCCGGAGACGGCCGCCGCATGGTCCGCCCTCGCCCGCCGCATCGGGCGCGGCCTGCGCTACGGGGTGGTCGAGGACCAGACCCTGCCTGGCGGCATCCCGAAGCTTACATGAGGCCGAACGGCGCGATAGCGATTGTCGGCGCCGGGATCGGCGGACTCGCGGCGGCGGCACTGCTGGCCGCACAGGGCCGCGAGGTCACGCTTTTCGACCGCTTCGACGCGCCGCGCCCGGTCGGATCGGGGCTGGTGGTCCAGCCCGTGGGCCTCGCCGCACTCGACCGGATTGGTGCCGGCACCGCGGCCCGCGCCCTCGGTGCGCCGATCTGGCGGATGCTTGGCCATGAGGCCCGGTCCGGCAAGGCCGTGCTCGACGTGCACTACGGACCCGAGGGCGGCGCGCGCTTCGGCCTCGCCATCCACCGGGCGAGCCTCTTTCATGTCCTGCACGAAGCGGCAAAGGCGCAAGACGTTGCAGTCGTAACTTCGGCCGAGATCGTTGCAGCCCGGGAGGCCGGCGGCGCAAGGGAACTGGTGGCGAAGGACGGTCGCCGCTTCGGACCCTTCGCGCTGGTCGTCGATGCGGCCGGTGCTGGGTCCGCCCTCTCGCCGCTCAGGGCGCGGCCGGTCCCCTACGGCGCGATCTGGGGCACTGTGCCCTGGCCCGGCGCGACAGCCATTCCCGATGACCGGCTGAGCCAGCGCTACTACCGCGCGTCGAAAATGGCCGGGATCATGCCCGTCGGCCGTCTGCCGGGCGAGACACAGCCCCTGGCCGCGATCTTCTGGTCGCTGCCGCACGCCGCGCTCGGCGCCTGGCGGGATCGGGCGCTTGACGACTGGAAGGCCGAAGCCGTCGCCTTCTGGCCCGATTTCGCGCCGTTCCTCGATACGGTGCGTCTCCACGACGACATGGTGCCCGCGCAGTACTCGCACGGCACGCTGGGGCGCCCGTGGGGCAAGGGGATCGTCCATATTGGCGACGCCGCGCACCGCGCCTCGCCGCAGCTTGGGCAGGGGGCGAACATGGCACTGCTCGATGCGCTGGCACTGGCGCTTGCTCTAGAATCGGACGCCGACAACCCGATGGCCTTCTATGCGGCGATGCGGCGCTGGCATGTGCGCGCATATCAGGCGATGAGCCGGGGACTCACGCCGCAATACCAGTCCGACAGCCGGGTCCTGCCGGCGCTGCGCGACTGGGTCATGGTACCTCTGTCGCGCATCCCGCCGATGCCCGGAATGCTGAGCCGTGTCGTCAGCGGCGATCTCCTGCCGCCGCTCGCCGGTCAGCCGTTCCCCTGATCCTCCTCCCCCTGGCGCGCCGCTGCCCAGCGGTTGAGCAGGGCAAGACCGGCCAGCGAGAGACCGAGCGCGAGGAACGAGAACACCCGCGTCAGGCCGGTCAGACCGGAGATGTCGATCAGGAACACTTTGGCGACGGTGACCGCGATCACCCCCATCGCAATCCGCCGCAGGCCCTGCGACCGCCGCGCGATGGCCTGATAGAGCAGCGCCGCGCCTACCGCCATCAACGCGATCGTGTAGCTGTAAAGCTCCGGCTGCGTGACGCCGGGCAGCGAAATGTCCGGCCCATGCCAGAAACGCCGAATCTCCAACCCGGCGTAAAGCGCGACAAGCGCGGCGCCGATAGTCACCAAGGTCCCGCGCAGCAGGCGGTTCAGATGGCCAAGCCTCGACACGGCAAGCAGGAAAAGCAGGCCCGGTGCGCCATAGGCGACGAGAAGCGTATCGAAAAGGAGCGGCCCCTGGATCAGGTCATTCATCCCGCCTTGAAAGCCAAAGAGCGGATTCGCCGGCAAGACGGCTGCAAGCAAGCCGCCGAAGCCGATCACGGCCGCAAGCCCGGCGATGGCCCAACGAAGCCAGCGCAGCGCGCCGCCAAGTTGCATCCGGTAGAACTGGGTCAGCATCAGGACCAGCCACGGCACCGCGTTCAGCGTCAGCGCCCAGTGCGCGATCACCCGCTCTCCTCCGTCGTCGGTTAGCCAGCGGGTGATCAGGACATTGGCGAAGAGCGCGGCATAGGCCGCCCCCGCGCTTTCGAGGAAGACCCGTGCGGTCCGCCGTTCAAGCCCGGAGAGGAGGAAAAGCGCCACCACCATTGCCGCCGCAGCGCCGCCATAGGAAGCGACAGCCTCCCACAGGGCGGCGGTCTCGACCGCCCAGATCAGTCCCGGATCGACGACCAGCCGCCACGACAAAGCGATCACGCCGGCCTGAATGAACCAGCCCATCTCCGGCAGCCGGAACCGCCGGTCAAGCCATGCAGCCACGACAACCAGCGCCGAAAGCGCGAGGGTCAGCGCCCCCTTGGTCGTGATCAGGAACAGGGCTAGCGCGATCAGCGACAGCGCAGACAGCGTCGCATAGGCGGCACGCCGGAGGTCCTCGCCATCGGCACGGGCAAAGGCCGCCGCCAGCATCACCATCATGGCAGCAAGGGCGATGACGTGCAGCGCCCAGGGATACGCGCCGACGACCAGCGCGGGCGCCCAGAACAGTTCCAGCACGAGCGCCGCGAGCGGCGCGACCAGCGCGGCGCCGGCACCCCAGAACGGCTTCAGGCGCCCGGCCCCGCCGCCCGCCCAGGCCGCGACCGCCGAAACCGCTACCGCCAGCCCGAGGAGGAGTGTCGCCGTCATCGGTGCCGCGCTTTCCGGCGCGCGGCTGACGATCACCTGCGCCGAGAATTCGCGCGCCAGCGGCCAAGGATCCATCCCCTCGAACCCGAGCCGGAGCAGGTAGGCGGCAGCGGGAAGCACGGTCAGGTCGGACAGGGCGCGGGCGTTAGTCGACCACACGGCAAGCGCCATGGTCAGCACTGCAAGGCAGAGGAAGACCAATGTGCTTTCCGCGCCGTTTGCCGTCGGCATCAGAAGCAGGATCGCGCTCACCACCAGAACCGTCGCACCTGCAAGCAGGGTCGGATAGGCGGGCTTCTCCGCCTCGCGACGCAGCACCTCGACATTCATCGCGCCGGCATGGTCGGGCATCAGCCCGCGCGCGGGCACGCAGACCGCCAGGGCGACGATCGCCACCAGCGCCAGCGCGAACCAGCCCGGGCCGCCGGCACCCGCGAACAGCAGGCCGCTGCCGGCCAGACCCAGCCCGACGGCGAGCGTCGAGACCCAGGCCCAGCGCCGGATCGTATCGACCATGAGACCGATCCCCAAAACGACGGTGAAATACGCGTAAAGCCAGTAGGGCGTTTCGCTTTCCCCACCAACGATGAACGGCGCAGCGGTCGCGCCGACAATCCCGACGGCCGCAAGGAACGGCCCGTTGAACCAGCCGAGCACCACGGCCAGAAGCGCCGTGGCGATCAGCCCTGCGAAGGCAGCCTCAGCCCCGATCAGCCCGTAGAGCTGCCGCGCCGCGACAATCCCGCCGAAGATCGACACAAGACCGGCGCCGGAAAAAGTCGATGGCAGATAAGCGGTCGGGTCCTCCTCGCGGTCACCCCAGCGGCGGCGCAGCCACTCGCCTAGGCCGATGAGGGCAAGGCCGAAGAGGATTGCCGCCGCGACCCGCAATGCCGGTGGAAGAAGGCCGTTCTCGATCCCGTACTGGACGAAGAATATCCCCGCGAGCGCGAGCGACACCGCCGAAACCGCATAGGCCCAGTTGGTCCGCAACCAGTCGCCAAGCGCGGAAGCGCGACGCACGCCTGCCTGCGAGACCGCTGTCGTCCCCTTGCCGGCCATCCAAGGGCCGGTCGTCGCTTCGCCGGGCGATTCCGTCCGCGCCGCCACCGCATCGTCGGGCTGCGCGGGAGCAGGCGGAGTCTCGACCGGGATGCCGCCCG
Organism: Alphaproteobacteria bacterium; assembly: GCA_030429495.1. Taxonomy (GTDB): domain Bacteria; phylum Pseudomonadota; class Alphaproteobacteria; order Rhodobacterales; family Rhodobacteraceae; genus Albidovulum. Next base: position 14,839 of record JAUIFH010000005.1, read on the forward strand.
AGACCTGCACGGGCGCGGGCTCCGGCACGGACGGCGGGCTGGGAATCGGGACGGATGGCGGGGCCGGCACCGGACGCCTGTCCCGTTCCGTCGAAGAAACCACGCGTTCCAGTTCCGTCACACGCCGCTTCAGGCCGGAAACCGAAATCAGCAGGACGATGACGGCGACGGGAATCGCAAGAACCGCTAGAACGGCGATAACGCCAAGCATTTCAAGGCCATCCATCCCGCCTGTCCCTTCACTTCACGCCCGTCTCAGCAGGCTTCGTCGCCATACTTAGCCGAGATTGCGGCATGATAAAGGTCAGGAATTTCCAGCCGCCGGGCCGGTACCGAACAGCCCTGCCAGAGCGCGGCTCACAAGGTTCGTCACCTTGGGCTTCGCCAGCGCGTTGAAAGGCAGCGGCCGGCAGACCTCGATCGCCGCCACGCCCACCCGCGCCGTCAGCGCGCCGTTGATCACGCCTTCGCCGAAGCGCCGCGACAGCTTCGAGAGAAGCCCGCCACCCGCGACCGACTGGATCAGGTCGTCGCCAACGGCGACCGCCCCCGTCGCGACGAGGTGCATCAGAACCGTGCGCAGCAGCCGCCAGCTTCCGAACGCGCCGGCCCGCCCGCCGTAGATTTCGGCGATGCGCCGCACCATCCGCAGGTTCGCGATCAGCGCCGCCGCGACATCAGCCAGCGCCAGCGGCACGATGGCCGTCACCGTCGCGACCTGCCGCGCCGCTGCCTCCACCTCGCGCCGTGCCGCTTGATCGAGCGGTGCCATAAGTTCCGCCTCGGCCAGCGCCAGAAGCGCGTCGGCGTCGAACACGTCGCCACGCCGTTCCGCCAGCCTTTCGCGGCCCCAGGCCACGTCGTCGCGCCCGGAATAGAGCGCGGCGATCCGGTCCGTGACCCGGTTCGCCGCCTTCAGGTCGCCAGAACCGATCGCGTCCAGCGCCGCCTGATGAACCCTGTCGAGCCGCGCAAGGCGCGCATAGGCCGCCCATTCCCGCAAGGCCACGAGCAGCGCAGCCAACACGAACAGGCCAAGAAGCGTCATTGCCACCCAGCCAAGCAGCGGATAGCTGGCCATCAGCCCGTCAACGAACCGCCACGCCGCGACCGAGGCCACAAAGCCCGTGAGGGCTGCGGCGCTGCCCCAGAAAAACCGCCCGAGGCGCGAGCTTCGCCGCGCCCCGAGCACGGCGACGGCCTGCATCGCCCTGCCCTCGGGCGTGCCCGGCAGCAATTCCGGCACCGGTGGCGCCCGGTCGGGGCCTTCCCCGGACGGGCTTTCCATCTCGATCAGGACGGGGCCCTTGCGCTCGCTCATCAGCCTCTCCTCACAGCCGGTCGCCGATCAGGAACTCCGCCGCCCGGTCAAGCCGGATATGCGGCGGCCCCTCGCCCGCGCGAAGTTTCAATGCGGCGGGTGCGAAAGCCATCACCTCGTAGTCACCGTCAAGCCAGGCCGCCGCCCCCTCCAGTGCGGGCGAAAGAAGGGCCGCCGGGTTGTCGGGCAATTCGCCGGGATAGAACGCGGCTTCGCGCCCGCCGTCGAGAAGCCGCCCCCGGACACAGTCCAGCGTCCGTCCCTTGTGGCTCACCGTTTCCTCTACCGTGGCCCGCCACGCGGCAATCGCCATCGCCGCCGTATCGGCGCCGGCGAAATCCGCGCGATCCTTCGCCTCGCGCATTAGCGCGGCCATGATCTGCGTCAGCCTTGAATGTTGCGAATGGTGCAGGTGATCGGCCTTCGTCGCCGCGAAAAGGATGCGCTCCACCCGCTTCGCGCCGAGCAGCCCGGCCAGCCAGCCGACCTTGCCGGGATTGAACGCCTTCAATATCCCCGCCATCGCAAGGCGCATATCCTCAACCGCGCGCGGCCCGGCATGGATCGCGCCCAGCGCGTCGACAAGGACGACCTGCCGGTCGATCCGCGCGAAATGATCGCGGAAGAAGGGTTTGACGACCTTGGCCTTGTAGGCCTCAAAGCGCCGCTCCATCTCGCGCCGGAGCGATCCGCGCGGGGACTGCGCCGCTTTCGGCAGCGGCGCGAAGGTCAGGACCGGCGATCCCGCCAGTTCCCCCGGCAAGAGGAACCGCCCCGGCGTGCAATCCGAATAGCCCGCCGACCGCGCCGTCCTGAGATACAAGGCGAACCCCTCGGCCAGCGTCTTCGCCGTCACCTCGTCGAAATCCGCAGCCCCGTCGGCATCACCGAGCAGGCCAAGAAACCCCGCCGCCTCCGCCCGATCGGCGATGCGCGCCAGCACGTCCGCCGACCAGTTGTCATAGCTCTGGTCCAAGAGGCCGAGATCGAGCAGCCATTCGCCGGGATAGTCGACGATATCGAGGTGAAGCGTGCGCGGCCCCCGGAACCCGCCGAGGATGCCGCCCTCGCGCAGCCGGAACGACAGGCGAAGCTCGCTCACCGCGCGGGTGCTTTCCGGCCAGCGCGGCTCGGTCCTGGTCAGCGCCGCCAGATGCGCCTCGTAATCGAAGCGCGGCACCGTATCGTCGGGCTGCGGCTGGAGGAAGGCCGACAGGATGCGCCCCTCCGCCGCCGCGCGCAGGCCCGGCATCCGGCCGCGATCCATCAGGTTGGCGACAAGCGCGGTGATGAAGACGGTCTTGCCCGCCCGAGACAGGCCGGTCACGCCCAGCCGGATCACCGGATCCGAAAACGCGCCGCCGAAGCCGGCGCCAATCCCGCCCAGCCCGCGCAGAAGATCGTCAGCGATGTCACCGATACCCAAAGCCTGCCCCTCGCATTTTCCTCAAGATAGGCGCAGGCCGTGCGGCTGTGTAGGCCCGATTGCCAAGCGCGGCCACTGCGGCTAGGGAAAGCCATGCCCCGCTACGCGCTGAAGATCGACTATCACGGCGGCTCGTTCGCGGGCTGGCAGCGGCAATCCGGCCAGCCCTCGGTGCAGGAAGCGGTGGAAATCGCTCTTCGACAGCTCGAGACCGACGCCCCGGGCATCGCGGCGGCGGGGCGGACCGATGCAGGCGTCCACGCCACCGGACAGGTCGCCCATTGCGACCTCGCGAAGGACTGGGACCCGTTCCGACTGTCCGAGGCGCTGAACTTCCACCTGAAGCCCGCCCCCGTGGCGATCCTCGCCGCCGCCCGGGTAGACGACGATTTCCACGCCCGCTTCTCCGCGACAGAGCGGCGCTACCTCTTCCGCCTGATCGCGCGCCGCGCTCCGCTCACCCACGACGCCGGCCTCGCCTGGCGCGTGCTGCGGCTGCTCGACGCGGATGCTATGCGCAAGGGTGCGGCCCACCTCATCGGCAATCACGACTTCACCACCTTCCGCTCGACGCTCTGCCAGGCAAAAAGCCCGGTGAAGACGCTGGATGAGATCACGATCACGGAACACGAAATCCCGCACGGCCGCGAATACCGCTTCCACCTCCGCGCCCGCAGCTTCCTGCACAACCAGGTCCGCTCCATCGTCGGCACGCTCGAACGCGTCGGCGCCGGGTCATGGCCGCCCGGCGACGTGAAACGCGCGCTCGACGCGAAGGATCGCGCCGCCTGCGGCCCGGTCAGCCCGCCCGACGGCCTTTACCTGACCGGTGTCGGCTATCCGGTGGACCCCTTCGACTGATCACACCCGCTTCTTCTGTTCCGAAATACTCCGGGGGAATCCCCGCTCCGGCGGGGATGGGGGCAGCGCCCCCTCAGGCGTTCAGGTCCTTGAGCAGCCGCCCGTGCTTGCGCACTTCCGCCAGAACGTCGCCGAACGTCACCAGTCCCCGCCCCTCCAGCATCGGCAGCAGCTTCAGGAACGCCTCCGCCGTGGCGATCGTGTCACCGATGGCGGTATGGCGTGCCTCTTCCGGAATCGTGATGCCCAGACGTTGGCTCAACGCGTCCAACGAATGAACCTCGGTCTGGCCGTAAACCACCGCCGAGAGAAGCACCGTGTCGAGGATCGGGTGATCGAAGGCCTTGCCGATCTCGCCTTCCCGCCGCTTCAGGAACGTCATGTCGAAGGGCGCATTGTGGGCGATCAGAACCGCGCCCTCGGCGAAATCGTGAAACCGCGTCAGTGCCTCGCCGATACCGGGCGCGCCGGCGACCATCGCGTCGGAGATACCGTGGACCTCGGTCGCCTTCGGCGGGATCGGCCGGGCCGGATCGACGAGCATGTCGAAGACCTCGCCCGACACGCGGCGACCATTCACCAGCCGTAGTCCCGCGATCTGCACGATCTCGTCGCCCTCATCCGGCAGAAGGCCCGTCGTCTCGGTATCGAAGACGACATAGATGAGGTCGCGGAGCGGTGTGTCGGCAAGCTCCGCCGCGCGCGGCTTGAAAAGCAGGTCGAAGTCATAGACCACATGCCGTGCAACCGGCGCGACACGGCCGTGAACCCGCCGCGCCTCGCGGATCGGAAGGCGGACCGCTCCGGTCCCGTCTCCGGTTTCCGGCCAGCACTCGGTCGCGTGCGACGCCAGCGCCCCGCGCCCCGTCGCCTCTCCGGCGGCCGGGTCGATCGGCTCTGCCAGCCAGGTGTCGAGCATACTGACGGAAAGCGGCCGTCCGTCCCATCCAAGGCTGACAAGCGCCCCGGCGCCCTCCTCCTCGATGCCGAGCGCGTAACGCGCTCCGTATCCCGCCTCCGCCAGCCGGAGGGCGAGACCGGAGAGCAGCGCCACGATTTCGAACCCGTCGCAGCGCAGGATCAGGTCCTGCGCCTCTGCCGCGACGGTCAATCCCGAGGCCTCGGTCCGCGCGCGGACGCCATCGACCAGGTCCGCGGCACGCGTCCGCGGCAGCGCGGTCCAGCTTCCCCGCGCCGCATCGTAGCGCGCGGCCAGCTCGTTGACCGACGCCGCAAGCCCGCCGACCTCCTCGATCAGCGCGGCGTTCATCGCTTCACCGCCGCCGGAATCGGTCAGCACGCCGATCATCGTCTGAAGGTTAGCGGCCGGACGGCGGATGCGGTCGAAAATCTCTTCAAGCAGCCGGTCCTGCCCGGCATGGGCGGCAAGGTCCCCGGTCACGTCACGCAGCGTCAGGACGTAGCCCGGCGACGCCGATCCGCCTTCAAGCAGGCGCATCCGGCCGGAAAGGATCCGCGCGCCATCCAGCGTCGCGACCAGCAGATCGGACACCGCCTCGGCGTCACCCGCCGCCACGAGCCGTTCATAGGCATGCATCAGCGGGGCGTCCCGCAGATATCCGAACACCCGGCGGTCAAGGCCGGGCGCGGTTCCCGTTCCGAGGATGTCGGTCGCGGGGCCATTGTAAAACACGATCTGATGGGCCCCGGAACACAGGAGAACCGCTGCCGGAACGTCCGAGAGCAGCGCCTCTAGCCGCGCCTTCTCCTCCTGAAGGCGCGTTGTTTCCCGCTCCACGGCCGCTGCGAGGGCGCCGCGCGTCTCGGTCAGCGCGGTGGTGAGCGCCGTTGCCGCCGGGCCAAGGTCGCCAAGGTAGCGGCCGGGCGCCGCATCGAACGCGCCGGCGCCCTCGGCATGGGCCTGGGCGCGCATCCCCGCCGCCAGCCGGTCCAACGCCCGTCCGACATTCTCGTCGAAGAGGAACCAGATCCCCGCCGCGATGCCGAGGACGGCGAAGCAGGCGATCGCACCGGCGGTCGCGAAGGCCGGCTCCGCCGCCGGGTCGCCAAGCCGGGAATAACCGAACCACAGCCCGCCGATCACGGCCGCCATGCAACCGAGCGCGATCGCGGTGAAGAACAGCAGCAACCGCTGGCGAAGGCTCAGCCGGTCAAGCATCCCCCCCTGCCCCCTCGGCCCCGCTTTCGAGCAGCTTGCGCACCTCGTCGCGCAGTTCCTTGAGTTCGAAGGGCTTGGCGATGAACCCGTCCGCGCCAAGCGCCAATCCCTTGCGCCGTTCCATCGCGGAACCGCGTGCGGTCATCATCAGGATCTTCACATCCTTCAGCGCCGGATCCATCCGCACGTTCTGGCAGATCTCGTAGCCCGACACTTCCGGCAGCATCACATCAAGCAGCACGAGATCCGGCGACGTATCGCGGATCTTCGGCAGCGCGTCGGCCCCGTTCGCGATGCGCTCGTGCTCGTAGCCCTCCCGCGTGAGCACATAGTCAAGCGCAAGGGCAATGTTGTCCTCATCCTCCACGATGAGGACACGGTGCCTCAGCTTTCCTCCCTCCATCTTACCCTCCGTTACATGCCGCGCGTACCAATACGTCCTCATCATTCGGCGCCCGCCATTCGGCGCCCGTTAATGTGCCATCCGCTGCGAGGGTCGCGCCGCCGATCAGGTCGGCGCGCAGCCCGCGCGCGCAATCGAACGCGACCGGAACCGGCAGGGATTTGCCCCAGCGTTCCACCACATAGGCATTGGTCGCGAAGATGGCCGGCGGGACGCCTTCCGCCGCCGGGCGTTCCACCGCGATGAAGCGGGTCACCAGCGGCACCGCGTAGGTCCAGGGCCGGTAGGCCATCCGCTCACCGGGCGCCGAGGCGACCACGGCCCCCTCGGGCAGACGCGCGCGCGCGTTCGGATACCAGGCATATTCGTTCCAGATCGTGAAGCCGATCATCGCGCCGCCGATCGCGGCGGGCATCGCCCATTTCGGCAGCCGCCGGCCCGCCAGCTTTCCACCAAGGTGGTTGACGATCAGGACGACGCAGGCCGCCCCGCCGGCCACCGCCAGCGTCGAGATGAAGTCGGTCAGCATCGCCGGGTCCTCATGACAGCGCCCCTTTGCCGTGGCCGATCGCGGATTGCATCGTACGCACCACGACGAAGGCGTCGCGCAGGTGACTCCGCTCGAAATCCGAAAGGCTTGCGGGGGCGAGGTAGTTGTCGGGTTTCTCGCCATTCTTGACGCGCGCCGACTGATGTTCCAGCCGCGCTTCGGCGATAACGTCATAAGCTTCGATCAGGTCACGCCCGCCGCTCGCCGAGATCACGCCGCTTTCGACGGCGGCAACCAGCCGCGCACGGGTGTTGACCGGTGTCAGGCGCCCCTGCAGCGCATAGACACGCGCCAGGTCGGTGACCGGTACGACGCCGGAATGCTTCATGTCGATCTGGTTGCGATGCTCGCCCGAACGGATGGTCGCGAAGCCCCGGATGAGACCAAGCGGCGGCGTGTGCTTCAGAGAGTTCGACACCATATGCGCGACGAAGATGGAGTTCCGCGACGCGGCCTCCAAGGTCTCGGCCTGAAGGTCGCCGAACAGGTGCGCGGAACCGCCGATGGGGCGCAGGTCGAACATCACCGAGGCCAGCATCTGCGCCTCGGGGTCGGGCTTGTTGATCCAGCCGCGGAAATAGTCGCGCCAGACCCTGACCGGCTGGCACCAGCGCGGGTTCGTGGCCATCATGTCGCCGGGGCAATAAACGTAGCCCGCAGTGTTAAGACCATCCGCCACGAATTGCGCGAAAGCCTTGAAATACACCAGATCCTCGGCGGTCGCGGCATCGTCCAGCATCAGGCAGTTGTCCTGATCGGAAACGCCGGTCTGCTCCTGCCTTCCCTGCGACCCGCAGGCCAGCCAGAGGTAGGGCACCGGAGCGGCGCCAAGCTCTGCCTCGGCAAGCGTCAGCAGCCGGCGTGTCACCGCATCCGCGATATCGGTAATCAGGCGCGTTGTAACCTCATGCGCGTTGTGACCGCCGACGAGTTGACGCAGGAGTTGCGGGATACGCGCGGTCGTCTCCGCCATCTCGGCGGCATCCGCCGCCTGGGCGATATCCCGGATCAGGACCGCCGAGTTGACGGCCTGGAACCGCGTAAGATCGGTCTGCGTCACGATGCCGACGAACCGGCCGCCTTCGACGATCGGCACATGGCCGAACTTGCGTTCAAGCATCAGGTGCAGAAGGTCGGTGCCAAGCGCGTCGGGTGCAAGCGCGACCGGATCCGGGGTCATCACGTTCTTCACGGCCCCGGCCGGGTCACGGCCCTCTGCAAGTACCCGGTTCGACAGGTCGCGGGTCGTGACGATGCCGCGCAGCACCCCGTCCCCGTCAGTGACCCCGAGGCTTGAGACATGCGCATCGCGCATGATCCGTGCCACCTCGGCGACGGGCGTGTCGGGATGCGTTGTGACCGGGTTCCGTGTCATCAGATCGGCGACCCGCCGCGTGGCAAGATCACCGCTTCGCGCCTCACCGCCCCTGCCGCGGCTGAAGAACCGGGAAAAGCCGGGCGCATCGGCGATAAGCCTCCGGAACTCCGCCGCCGGCAGTACCAGAAGCATCGCAGCGCCGGTCGTCCGCGCGGTCGTCGCCGCGCGGCCGTCCCGCATCAACCCCCGCTCGCCGAAGGAATTGCGCGGACCGAGAAGCGAGACCAGCGCGCCGTTCGCATCAAGGATCTCGACACCGCCCGCTTCGATCAGGAACAACCCGTCGAGCGGGTCGCCGCGCTCATAGACGAGGCCGGCGTCCGTGATGCTTCTGCGGCTGAAGGAACCGGCGACACGCGCCAGCTCGTCCCGCGGCAGACTGTCATAGGGATGGACGGTCTCCAGGAAGGCCTGAATGGTTCCCGTATCCGTGTTCACCCGCCCCTCCGCTACTGGAATGGGCGCGCCCCCTTTTTCCGGGGACGCGCCGTTCTCATGCCGTGATCAGTGGCCGGTGGCCACGCCCGCGCCTTTCGGGATGCGGATCGATTCCACCAGTTCCTGGATTTCTTCCGGGGTGTCTTCGGTCGCGTTCGACACAACGTAGGCCACCACGAAGTTGATCAGCGCACCAACCGAGCCGAACGAGGTCGACTTGATCGAGAGGAGCAGCGGATCGCTGTCGGTGAAGCTGTTGGTCTCGGGGATGAAGAACCAGCCCTTGTGCAGGAAGATGTAGATCAGCGTCACGATCAGACCGGCGAGCATACCCGCAACCGCACCCTTGTTGTTGATGCGCTTTGAGAAGATACCCATCATCAGGGCCGGGAAGATCGAGGCCGCCGCCAGACCGAAGGCCAAGGCCACCGTCTGCGCCGCGAAGCCCGGCGGGTTCAGACCCAGATAGGTTGCGACGGCGATCGCCACACCCATCGAGATCCGCGCTGCCAGAAGCTCGCTCTTTTCCGAGATGCCCGGGTTGATCTGGCCCTTGATCAGGTCGTGCGAAACCGCCGACGAGATCGCAAGCAAGAGGCCCGCTGCGGTCGAGAGCGCGGCGGCGAGACCACCGGCCGCGACCAGGGCGATGACCCAGCCCGGCAGGTTGGCGATTTCCGGGTTGGCCAGAACCATGATGTCGTTGTTCACGGTCAGTTCGTTGGCTTCCTTGTCGCCGACATACTGGATCAGGCCGTCACCGTTCTTGTCTTCGAACTTCAGAAGACCGGTGGTCTGCCAGTTGCGAACCCAATCGAGCTCTTCATGGGTTTCGATATCGGTCAGCGAAACCGCCTCCCCACCCACACCATTCGGGTAGAAGGTGTTGATGAGGTTCAGACGCGCCATCGCGGCCACCGCAGGAGCGGTCAGGTAGAGCAGCGCGATGAAGACCAGCGCCCAGCCGGCGGAGGACCGCGCATCGGCGACCTTCGGCACGGTGAAGAAGCGCACGATCACGTGCGGAAGACCGGCGGTACCGATCATCAGCGAGACGGTGAACAGGAACATGTTCAGCGTCGTGTCGGACTGCGTCAGATAGGACTTGAAGCCGAGATCCGTGACCAGCCCTTCCAGCGTGGAGAGCAGCGGCTCACCCGTCGACTTGGCATCCGAGAAGAGGCCGAGCGCCGGGATCGGGTTGCCCGTTAGTTGCAGTGAGATGAAGATCGCCGGGATCGTGTAGGCGATGATCAGGACGACATACTGGGCAACCTGCGTGTAGGTGATACCCTTCATGCCGCCGAGAACCGCGTAGGCGAACACGATCGCAGCACCGATGAAGAGGCCGGTCGAGCTCGACACTTCGAGGAAGCGCGAGAAGGCGACGCCGACACCGGTCATCTGGCCGATAACGTAGGTCACGGAGGCAGTGATCAGGCAGATCACGGCCACGAGACGTGCCGTCGGGCTGTAGAACCGGTCACCGATGAATTCCGGCACCGTGAACTTGCCGAACTTGCGCAGATAGGGCGCAAGCAGCATCGCCAGAAGCACGTAGCCACCGGTCCAGCCCATCAGGTAGGCCGAAGAGTCATAGCCGCCGAAGGCGATAAGGCCGGCCATCGAGATGAACGAGGCCGCCGACATCCAGTCCGCGCCCGTCGCCATACCGTTCATGACCGGGTGAACGCCGCGACCCGCGGCATAGAATTCGCTCGTGGAACCCGCACGGGCCCAGATAGCGATACCGATGTAGAGCGCGAAGGTCGCACCAACAACGATAAGGTTGAGAGTAAACTGATCCATTGTCCTCGCTCTCCCTTATTCTTCCACGCCGTGTTCACGGTCGAGCTTGTTCATGCGCGCGGCATAAACAAAGATCAGAACCAGAAACACGAGGATGGAGCCCTGCTGGGCGAACCAGAAGCCGAGATCCGTCCCCCCGATCTTGATCCCTGCCAGCATCGGCCTGAGTAGGATGCCGAAGCCGAAGGACACGATGAACCAGACCACCAAGCTGATCTTGATGAGCCGGATATTCGCTGCCCAATAGGCGTTGGACGATGATTTGTCCGCCATGAATGTAACTCCCTTGTTCCCTCGTTTCCCTACGGCGCCCCGGTGGCGGGACGCCGTCTCCCCTTACGCCGATGCTCCCGAGACGATGGTCCCGAGCGCCGAGGCGATGTCGTCGATGGACCCCATCGCGTCGACCGTCTCGAGCACGCCCATCTTCCGGTAATGCGCGATCAGCGGTGCCGTCTGGGCGTGGTAGGCCTTCAGCCTCTCGCGCGCCGTCTCGGCGTTGTCGTCGGCCCGGCGCTTGAACTCCGTGCCGCCGCATTTGTCGCAGACGCCCTCGCGGGCGGTCTGCTTGTGTGTGTCGTGATAGCCCTCGCCGCAGGTGGCGCAGGTGAAGCGGCCCGCGACGCGGTCGATCATCGCCTCGTCGTCAACCTCCAGGCTGATCGCGGCCGAAACCTTCTGGCCGCCCGCCGTCAGTAGCGCGTCGAGCGCCTCCGCCTGACCGGCGGTGCGCGGGAAACCGTCGAGGATGACGCCAGCCTTCACATCCGGCCGCTCCATCCGGTCCTTGAGGATGGCGAGCACGATTTCGTCCGAGACGAGACCGCCGGCCTCCATCACCGACTTCGCAGCGAGTCCGGCAGGCGTCCCTTCGGCCACCGCCGCGCGCAGCAGATCGCCGGTCGACAGCTGGATCAGGCCGAAGCGCTCCTCCAGCATACGCGCCTGCGTTCCCTTACCGGCGCCGGGAGGGCCGAGAAGGATGAGAACGGCCGGTGTCGTGGTCGTCTCTGCCATGCCCTCAGCCCCTGTTCATGCGGTTGCCGATGAGATCGTCGACGACGGACGGATCGGCGAGCGTCGAAGTATCGCCCAGCGCGCCGTAATCGTTCTCGGCGATCTTGCGCAGGATGCGGCGCATGATCTTGCCAGACCGGGTCTTGGGCAGGCCCGGCGCCCACTGGATCAGGTCCGGCGAGGCGATGGGGCCGATCTCGGTCCGCACCCACTTCACCAGTTCCTTGCGCAGGTCCTCGGTCGGCTCGACACCGTTCATCAGCGTGACATAGGCGTAGATGCCCTGGCCCTTGACCTCGTGCGGATATCCCACGACCGCGGCCTCGGCGACCTGGGCATGAGCGACCAGCGCGCTTTCGACCTCGGCCGTGCCCATCCGGTGGCCCGAGACGTTGATGACGTCATCGACGCGGCCGGTGATCCAGTAATAGCCGTCCTCATCCCGCCGGCAGCCGTCGCCGGTGAAATAGTAGCCCTTGTACTGCTGGAAGTACGTTTCCATGAAACGCTGGTGATCGCCCCAGACGGTCCGCATCTGGCCCGGCCAGCTGTCGCCGATACACAGGACGCCCTCAACGCCGTTACCGTCGAGAAGCTTGCCGGTTTCCGGCACCAGAACGGCCGGCACGACCCCGAAGAAGGGCAGCGTCGCCGAACCCGGCTTGGTCTCGATCGCGCCCGGCAGCGAGGTGATCATGTGACCGCCGGTCTCGGTCTGCCAGAACGTATCGACGATCGGGCAGCGGCCCTTGCCGACGTATTTGTCATACCAGACCCAGGCTTCCGGGTTGATCGGCTCACCCACGGACCCGAGGACGCGGAGCGAGGAGAGGTCGTGCTTCTCCACCCATTCCGGTCCCTGCCCCATGAGCGCGCGAATGGCGGTCGGGGCGGTGTAGAACTGGTTAACCTTGTGCTTTTCACACACCGCCCAGAACCGTCCCGCATCGGGATAGGTCGGCACACCCTCGAACATGAGGGTGGTCGCCCCGTTCGCGAGCGGTCCGTAGACGATATAGGAATGGCCGGTGACCCAGCCGACATCGGCGGTGCACCAGAAGATGTCGCCGTCCTTGTAGTCGAACGTGTATTGATGCGTCATCGCCGCATAGACAAGGTAGCCGCCGGTCGAATGCACGACCCCTTTGGGCTTCCCGGTCGATCCCGACGTGTAGAGAATGAAGAGCGGATCCTCCGCCCCCATCGGCTCTGCCGGGCAGTCCGGGCTAGCCGCGGCCATCTCGGCCAGCACGTCGACATCGCGGCCCGAAACCCAGGTCGTCTGATCGCCTGTGTGCTTCACGACGAGGCACTTCACACTGTCACTGCAATGCAGCAGCGCGGCGTCGGTGTTCGATTTCAGCGCGGTGCGGCGGCCGCCGCGCGGGGCGGTATCGGCGGTGATGACGGCCTTCGCCTCGCTGTCGTTGATCCGGTTGGCCAGCGCATCCGGCGAGAAACCGGCGAAGACGATGGAGTGGATGGCGCCGATCCGGGCGCAAGCCAGCATCGCATAGGCGGCCTCGGGGATCATCGGCAGGTAGATGACAACCCGGTCGCCCCGCTCGATGCCCTGTCCCTTCAGGACGTTGGCCATGCGGCCGACCTTGTCGGCAAGTTCAGCATAGGTGATGTTGCGAACCGGGGTCGCCGGATCATCCGGTTCCCAGATGATGGCAACCTGATCGGCGCGGTCGGCAAGATGGCGGTCGATGCAGTTCGCCGCGACGTTCAGCTCACCATCCTCGAACCATTTGATCGAAACCTCGCCGAAAGCGAAGTTCGTGTTCTTGACCTTCGTGTAGGGCTTCATCCAGTCGAGGCGCTTGCCTTCCTTGCCCCAGAACGCATCTGGATCGGAGACGGAAGCGGCGTACATCTCGGCATAGGTCTTGGGAGTTGCATGGGCCTGGTCAAATCCCGCTGGAATCGCCCGCTTCGCCGTTGCATCCATGGTTTGTCCTCCATCTACCAATATGCCGGTCCCCGGCGAAATGCCGTGGCAGGCCAGTGATCCGCCCCTCCGAACCGCCCGACCTTGCGCCGCATTGTAAACCACTCAGCAATATCTGTGTAACTCTTTTTATATGTTGATTTTTTTTGTTAAGTTTTTGACAGATATGCCGAAAAGTTTGTAAATTACGGCGAATTCGCCACGATTTTGCCATGAAAAAACAACCCATTGGCTGTTCACGGAATGGTGAAAATCACTGCCGTCCACGGCGCAACCGCCAGTACCGGCCTCAGGTCAGAAACGGCGCCCGGAATCGCCACCGGAAGTGTTAACGCTCACAACCCGATTGGCGATTCGGGGCAAAATCCGCGAGTCGAATCGGGCCGCTTCCCATGTCTCGCACAATGGCTCAGGACAGGTCGCGCCGCGCCTCGGCGACGGCGTCGTCGATACTGGTCGCGTAGCTTGCCTTCGGCTCGCGCAGGCCAAGCGCCAGAAGCGTGCGGCGCATCTCGGGGCTGGTGCCCGTCAGATAGAGCCGCCCCCCCTTCCGCGTCATCTTGCGCGCCAGAAGCTCGACCGAATGCGCGGCCGAACTGTCGAGGAACGGCACCTCGGAAAAATCCACGACGAAGGCACGCGGCCGGTCCGCGATCCGGTCGAGGACAGAACCGACGGTCGACGCGGCGCCAAAGAAGAACGCCCCCTTGATCCGATAGACGAGAATGTCGCTATCGGTCGCGGCACCCGGATCATAGGGACTGACCTCATCGGCGCGGTCGGCCTCGGCAAGCGGCGCGCGCTCCTCGACCCGCGCCGCCTCGGACATACGGCGGATGAAGAGGACGGCGCCGAGGACGAAGCCGACAAGGATGCCTTCCGTGAGGTCGCGGAAGATGACCAGGAAGAACGTCACCGTCAGGACAAGGGCGTCCCCCGACGAGGTCCGCAGGAGGTTCCACGCCTCCTCCTTCTCGATCATGTTCCAGGCGACGACGGCAAGCACCCCGGCCAGCGCCGAGAGCGGGATGGCGGAAGCGAGCGGGGCGAAGGCCATCATGAAGACAAGAACATAGGCCGAATGCAGAATGCCGGCGACCGGTCCGTGCGCGCCGGCCCGCACGTTGGTGGCCGTCCGGGCGATGGTGCCGGTGACGGTGATGCCGCCAAAAAGCGACGAGGCCATGTTCGCCAGCCCCTGCGCCACCAGTTCAGCGTTCGACCGGTGATGCCGGCCCGTCATCCCGTCCGCGACAACAGCGGACAGCAGCGACTCGATGGCGCCGAGAAGGGTGAAGCTGACCGCATAGGGGAACGCCGCCACCAGCGTTGAGAAATCGAGATCGGGCAGGCTTGGTGCGGGCAGGACCCGCGGCAACTGGCCGAAACGCGAGCCGATCGTCTCGACCGGCAGATCAAGCGCGGCCGTCAACGCCGCCGCGCCCGAAACGGCGATCAGCATGCCGGGCCAGCCCGGCCGCACCCGCTTCAGACCCTGGATGACCACGACCGTACCGGCCGCAAGCGCGACCGCGGCAGGAGTGGCCGTGCCCCGAGCAGCCCACAAAGCCTCAAGCTTCGCGATGATAGGCCCCGGCTCGGGCACGGCGAGCGTCAGGCCGAAGAGGTCCTTGATCTGGCTTGCGAAGATGATGACGGCGATGGCGGCGGTGAACCCGACGGTGACCGGATAGGGAATGAACTTCACATAGGTGCCGAAACGCAGAAAGCCGGCCGCCATCAGGAACAGGCCCGAAAGAAGCGTGGCCGTCAGCAACCCGGCGACACCGATATCGGCGACACAGGCGGCGACCAGAATGATGAACGCGCCCGCCGGCCCGCCGATCTGGAACCGCGACCCGCCGAAGGCGGAAACCACCGCGCCACCGACGATCGCGGTGATAAGTCCGCGCTCCGGCCCGACGCCGGACGCGATCGCAATCGCCATCGACAAGGGCAGCGCGACGATGGCGACTGTCAGCCCGGCGATTGCATCCGCGCGCAACTCCGCCCGGCCATAGCCTTCGCGCAGCACGGTGACGAGTTTCGGCAGGAATTGTTCGGCGAAACTTGGGCTTGCGCCCGCCATCCGACGTTCCATGATATGTCCAGATTGTCCTTTGGCGCGACATTGGGAGCGGCCGCGCGAAGTGTCAAGAAACCTCCGGCCCGAAAGGGAATGCCATGGCGAACCGCATTGATCCGACCCGCCCCGTCGATGAAGAGGCCCGCGCCATCGCGCGCGACCTGATGCGGACGGCACGCTTCGCCGCGCTGGGCGTGCTGGACCCCGAAAGCGGCGCCCCCTTCGTCAGCCGCATCGCGCTGGCTGCGACCCCGAGCGGCGTAATGACCCTTGTCTCCGACCTTTCAATCCACACTCGCGCATTGCGCGCCGATCCGCGCGCATCCCTGCTGGTCGGCGAGCCAGGCGCAAAAGGTGATCCGCTCACCCATCCGCGTCTGACCCTCCGGTGCGACGCGCGGTTTCTCGACCCCGATCCGGCCTACCGGGCCGACCTGCGGGCCGCGTGGCTTGCCCTTCATCCGAAGGCGCAACTTTATGTCGATTTCGCGGATTTTCGTTTTGTCGCCTTCGACCTTCAGGACGGTCACCTGAATGCCGGGTTCGGTAAGGCCTATGCACTCGACCGGAATGACCTTACAGTGAAATAATCAGCACTGAACCGGTGGCTCCACCCGTCCCGGAACATGTCGCAACAAGGACTGACAGCGGACGGTGATCGTGGATCGGGGACGGTGGAACGACGAGATTTCGCGCCAGAGGCTCCGCCTTGAGGCGGACCTTGTTTCCCGTCAGATCGGCATTGCCGTAACAAGCCTCTTCTACACAATTGTTCTGCCGTTCTGGTTCGTGTTCTTCTCCTATCTGATCTGTATCGGGACGGGGATCGCCGCCGTCCGTCAGATGGCCGCTTATGAGGCCGCGCCAAACCCCGCGCGACGCATCTTCTTTCTGTTTCTCTCTTTCGTCGGCTTGGCGGCCTACAGCCTGCCGGCAGTCGTTATCTGGCAGTACGACAAGCCACTGGTCGGTTTCGCCGCGACACTCGCACTGATCGGCGCGCTTCTGAACGTTTCGGTTGTCCGTTCCATCTACCTGCCGTTCGGACTCTCTGCCGGGCTGCCGCCGACATTGGCCCTGCTCTGGCTCCCGCTGCAGCAGCTGCTCAGCGACGGGCCGGATTTCATGACCCTCGCCGTCACGGCGGCGGTGATCGTCTTCATCGGGTACTTCCTTTCGGCGCTGGTGCAGAACCACAGGGCGCAGGCGCGGCTCGTCGATGCGATAGACCGGGCCAGCGCCGCAAGCGCCGACAAGTCCCGCTTCCTCGCAGCGATGAGTCACGAGGTCCGCACACCCCTCAACGCAATCCTCGGCCACAGCCAGCTGATGGGCGAGGAATCCGACCCGGCGGCGGCGCGCAAGCATGCGAAGGTGGTCGAGTCCTCGGCCCGCGCACTGAAGATGTTGCTTGAGGATGTCATCGACCTCGCGCAGGCGGCGGAAGGTGAAATCAGGTTCAATCCGGTCACTGCTGTGATACGGCGCGAACTGGAACTGGCCGCAGCACTGAAACTGCCGTCGCGCGGCGGGCCGGAACCGGAGATTTCGATCGCCGTCGCCGACGAGGTGCCGGAATTCGGCCGTTTCGACCCGATCCTCCTGCGGAAATGCGTAAGCCACCTTGCCGCGATCGTTCTTGGCGAACAGCCGGGCGGGCGCCGGCCCGGTATCAACCTGCGCTGCGCGCTCTCGCCCGGCAAGCGGGACCGGCTGCGCCTGACGATCTCCGGCAATGCACCCGGTGATCATGCCCCGGTTCAGCCGGCCGGGACGGAAGTGCCGGCGAACGGAACGCTCGCGCTGACTCTGGTGCAGAGAATCGCCGCCCTGATGGGCGCCCGGTCTGACGTCATGCGCGCGCCCGATGGCGGCCTCGTTGCCCGTATCGAGCTGCCTTTCACAAGCATCCCCGAGCCGCCGGCAACCGGGGCGGAAGCGATCTACGGCCGGCTGCGCGTCCTTGTCGTGGACGACATCGCCACCAATCGCTTCGTCGTGGTCCAGTTGCTTCGCTCACTCAGGATCGAGGCGATCGAGGCCAACAGCGGCAGCGACGCGCTGGAATGGCTGAAGGCCGAAGCGTTCGACCTCGTGCTTCTTGACATGAACATGCCGGACATGGATGGCGAAGCCACGTTCCGCGAAATTCGCAGTTCGGGCACGGACTGGGCGTCCATCCCCGTCATCGCTCTGACCGCCGATGCGGTAACCTATCAGCGCGACCATTATATCGGTCTCGGCCTGAACGGATACGTCACCAAACCCGTGGACAAGCATCTTCTCTGGGCCGAAATCCTGACAGCCGTGCCGCCGCCCCCGCCGCTCTGATCGCCCCCCGAACAGAATCGCGCGGCGGACCGAAGAAAACCGCCGCGCGCGCTATTGCTCAGACCGGGTTATCCATCCGGATCCTGACCTGCACCCTGCCTTTGGATGCTGCCTGCCAGTTGAGCGTGACGTCCTGCTTGGCGGCACCCACCTCGACCTCCACATAGGGCATGTCCGACCGCCTTTCGCCCGCAGGGCCGGTGATCATGCCTTGCGGCACGACAGATTCCACGGTCCGCGCCCAGCCGCCGAACGGCAGATAGGCCCCGGCCGACACCGTCCATGTCGTGGCCGCGGTCGCCTGATCGAATTCTTGGACAAGCGGATTGGCCACAACCTGGCTGACGCCGGTAAACGTATTGCCCTCGAACCAGACGTTGCGCATCCGCGCGTTGTTTAGCGGGGCAAAGGTCGTGTCCACCTTGTCGATCCGGTCGACCGTAGTGTTGAACGCCTTGAACGCGTTCGCGGTGACGTTCAGCGACTGAACGAAATGGCCCGCGCCATAGGGTTTGACGACGATCCAGCTGAACCACGGCGCGACATCCGACACCGTGAAGACGTTGCCGGTGATCGTCAGCCCCCCGAAAGAGAACTGGTTCAGGAAATCCGGGTCCGCTTCGTGCTCGTTGGTCCATTCGACAAACGCGTTGTCGATGGAATTGCCGGTGATCGCTGTCCGCAGATCCGTTCCGATCAGCACCAACCCTGCAAGGCGCACGCCGGCGGGTTCGCTGTCGGCTTGGAAGAAGTGGTTGCCCGAAATCACGTTTCCGGTGCCGGCCATGACCCCGAAATGCCGGAAGTTGAGCGCCCGGCAGTCCCGGACCTTCACGTCGTTGGCGTTGGTGTTGAACGCGATGGATACCCGGTCCTGCGCCAGAAGCGGGCCTTCGGCCGAGAGGAACTGGCACCGGTCGATCATCAACCCCTGACAGCCGGTGCCGGACGAGGTGATCCCGCGGTTCTTAGGGTTCTGGATAAAGCTGTCGCGAATCTGGAACACGATTCCTGACGGCGGCAGCATGATCCCGCTCGCCTCGCCATTGCACTGGATATCGACATTCTCCAGCGCCATCTGCGATAGCGACGCGAAACCGCCGAAGTCGAGAACGTATTTAAACCGCGTGAACGTATAGACCTGCGTCCCCGCCGCGCCGTAGAGCGGTTCGGAAAGGGCAAGCGTTCCGGCCCCCACGTTCACCGAGGTCACATAGACCTCCCGCCCGACGCCCGTGCCTTCCACCAGCGCCCCGACCGGAATGCTGGCGATATTGGTGACCCCGGTCAGCGTCTTCGCGTTACCCGTCGAGTAGCTCGCCTGCGAGGTCACGGTCACCGGGTTCCATGCCGGTCCCGGAACGACGTTGAACTGGCCGTTTCGGATCACCCGGCGGGTCGCAAAGGTGGTCTTGTTGTCCACCGCTGCCTGCATGTCGATCGGTGCCGTCACCTCGATCCGCCGTCCCCGAAGGTCAAGCGCATCGTGATCCGCCCAGTTCAATAGCGCCTGGAAGGCCTTCTTGAAGCCAAGCTCCTCGTCGCCAAACGCATCCGCATAGGTCGGCAGATCGAAGCTCCGTGTCAGCGAAAGGCGGCGGTTTGCTGGCATCGTCACCGTGCCCTCGAACCGGGCCGGCGCTTCCAGCGTAACGTTGGCGTCAAGATGGTAGAGACCGGACGAGACCAACAGCACCCGTCCGGTCGCCGCCGCCGCCGCGTCGGCCGCCTCGAACGCGGCGGCGTCGTTGGTCACACCGTCGCCCTGCGCGCCGTAATCGCGGACATCGACCCAGTCCATCATCGTACGCAGGAAGGCCGAGGTGACGTCCTCGATCTCGATATCGTCGATCCGCACCACCCCGCCATTCGCACCCGTCAGGTCAAGGCCCAGATGCCCGTAGATGGCGGCGGTGCCCCAGCTCATCGTGACGCCGGTGCGGCTGCCCGACCCGATGATCGCCTCGACCGTCTCGACCTTGCCGTAGGCGGTCAGCGCGACGCTCGGCCCGGTTTCCACCACGCCCGGCACGTGGACACCCCCCGCCCCGCCCGCCCAGGCCGCGACCCGCACCGAGGGAAGGTTGCCGCTCATCGCCTTCACGCGCGCCCGAACGCGCAGGTAGCAACCGGGTAGAAGCATCGTCTCGCCCGTGAAGCGCAGCTTCGTCGTCGTCGTGGTCTTCTGGAGTTCAAGGCACCCGCCGAAATCCTGATCCGCCGACACCAGAGCGGCATTCGCCGCCCCATCGTAGGTTGGCGAACCGGGCGTCCCATCGCCGCTCGACCAGACATTCAGACCAGCCTCGAATGCAGGCGGCATGAACACCAGCCCGTCGGTAATCGCCTTGTTCATCGCGCAGAACCCCTTGTCATTGCCAAAGCCCGCCAGACCGCGCCCGCACGATGCCCGACAGGGGGCAACCCGGCCCGCTATCGGGCCGTTGCAGGGACATGCTCTCTGGGGATTGTCCGGACCTAGTTCAGTCCTCGCGCCAAGCTCTACCGGCAAAGGCTGAGGGAACGGTTAGACCAGCGTTCGCCGCCCGACCGGCCACCCCCCTCGCCACTTGTCACGGTACTGTTACAATCCGACACACTAATCGAAAGCTGCCATCCAACTGCGCCGGCACCGGCCGGGAAAGCGCCATGCCATTCACGTTTCTCGATTCAGACAAGGCCGTAACGAAGGCCGTCCGCCGTATCGCCCGCGAACGCCTGTCCGCCGCGACCCTGTTGACGGTCGACCCCTCGCCGTCCCGGGCGGAACTGATCCACGAACTGCGCAAGAACGTGAAGAAGACACGCGCGCTGCTCCGGCTAGTGCGCCCGAACTTCGTGCACTTCCGCCGTGAAAGCCGGACCCTGCGCGACGCCGCCCGGCTCATCTCGGACCTCCGCGACGCCGACGTCCTGGCGCAGAACTTCGACAAGATCGCCGCGCGTTCCTCACTGCCGCAGGCCGACCTCACGCAGCTGAAGGCACGTATCCTTCCGGCACGCGGGACGCTTCCAGACGGCGACGCGCAGTTGCAGGCGCATTGCAAGGTCGTCGCCCGGGTCGAGCGTGGCGCGAAGTCATGGAAGATCGCGGGCGACGGGTTCGACGCACTCGAGGGTGGCCTCGAACGAACGTGGAATGACGCGCGCGACGCTATGCGCCGCGCCGAGCGGGATTCAAGCGGCGAGGCGCTGCACGAATGGCGCAAGCGGGTGAAGGACCATTGGTATCACGCGCGCCTTCTGGCCCCGATCTGGCCGGAGATGATGGACCACCACATCGCCATCGCCAACGGCCTTGGCGAAACGCTTGGCGACGCCCGCGACCTCGCGCGGCTCAGTGAGGCGCTGGAGTCGGAAAGCGATGGCGATGAAGTCCGCATGCTCGCAAAGGAAGAGGCGGACGCGCTTCTTGCCACGGCACGGACAACCGCCGCGCATTTCTTTGCCGAGCCGGCCGATTGCCTGTCACGTCGCTGGAAGGGCTGGTGGCGGGTCTGGCGCGCGCGCTGACTCGCGCCCGCCCTCAGGCGGCCAGTTCGCCAGCCAGCCCGCGTTCGATCAGCGCAATCGTCTCAGCGACACCATAGAGTGCTATGAACCCGCCGAAGCGCGGCCCTTGGGATGCGCCCAGAAGCACTTCGTAAAGCGCGGTGAACCAGTCGCGAAGCGGCTCAAACCCGTGTTCCTTACCGACTGCGAAGACCATGGATTGCAGCGCCTCGGCGTCAAGACCGCCATCCCACACCCTGAGTCGCGCGACCAGATCCTCCATCGCCGCGCGTTCCTTCTCGGTGGGTGCCCGGAAGGTGCGGGTCGGCGCAACGTGGTCGTTGAAGTAGCGCACCGCGAAGGCCGCCGCCTGATCGAGCTGCGGGTTCGCCTCGGGCGAGGCATCGGGCGCGTATTTCCGGATGAAGCCCCAAAGCCCGTCCTTGTCCTTCGCCCCGGCGACCGAGGCAAGGTTCAGCAGCATCGCAAACGGCACGACCATGTCCGACGCGGGCGGATTACCGCCATGGATATGCCAGACCGGGTTCGCCAGCTTGCCCGCCTCATCCTGATCCGGGAACGCCCGCAACTGTTGGTGATACTCATCCACCGCCTTCGGGATCACGTCCCACCAAAGCCGCTTCGCCGTCTTCGGCTTCTGGTACATGAAATAACCCAGAGACTCCGTCGCCGCATAGGTCAGCCATTCGTCGATCGTCAGCCCGTTGCCCTTCGACTTGGAGATCTTCTGCCCCTGCTCGTCGAGGAACAGCTCATAGGTGAAATGCTCGGGTTTCCTGCCGCCCAGCACCTCGCAGATGCCGTCATAGATCGGCGTGTTCGTCGAATGGTCCTTGCCGTACATCTCGAAATCGACGCCGAGCGCGGCCCAGCGCGCGCCGAAATCCGGCTTCCATTGCAGCTTCACATTGCCGCCGGTGACCGGAAGCGTCCATTCGCGCCCCGTCTCGTCGTCGAAGGTGACGGTATGCTCTTTCTTGTCGACATGCTTGATCGGCACGTAGAGCACCCGCCCCGTCTCGGGGTGGATCGGCAGGAAGCACGAATAGGTCTGCTGCCGCTCCTCGCGGAGCGAAGCCAGCATGATCTCCATGATCTTCTCATACCGCTCCGCAGCGAGCCGCAGCGTGTCGTCGAAGGCGCCCGAGTTGTAGAATTCAGTGGCCGAATAGAACTCGTATTCGAACCCGAAGGTATCGAGGAAGCGGCGCAACATGGCGTTGTTGTGGTCCCCAAAGCTCGGGTATTCCCCGAACGGGTCCGGCACCGAGGTCAGCGGCTTCTGGATATTCGCCTTCAGAAGCTCCTGCTGAGGCACGTTCTCCGGCACCTTCCGCATCCCGTCCAGATCGTCCGAGAAACAGAAAAGCCGCGTCGGGATGTCCGAGATGATCTCGAAGGCGCGGCGGATCATCGTCGTCCGCTGCACCTCGCCGAAGGTGCCGATATGCGGCAGGCCCGAGGGACCATAGCCGGTCTCGAACAGCACGTAGCCCTTTTCCGGCGCCTTCTTCTCATAGCGTTTCAGCACGCGGCGCGCTTCCTCGAAAGGCCAGGCTTTGGAGTTCATCGCGGCGTCGCGCAGAGAAGACATGACAGTAATTCCCGAAAGGACGGCGCCCCGTGCGCCGCAAGGCCCGTCTCCTATTGAACGGGGGGCGGATCGTCAATAATTTGCCGGCCAAACCAGTAAAGGACGATGACAGTGACCCATACCCTCCCCGCCTTCTCCGCGCAGGATGCACTTGTCGCGATCATGGTCACCGTCTCTGTCTCGGACGAGACGATCAGGACCTCGGAACTCATCGCGATCGAGCGGCAGGTCAACCACCTGCCGATCTTCGCCGACTACGACACCGATGCGATGCGCGAGGTGGCGAACACCGTCTACGCCCTGATGGAGGAAGAGGACGGCCTCGACACACTCTTCGCCATGGTCCGCGACGCATTGCCCGAACGGCTGTGGGAAACCGCCTATGCGCTCGCCTGCGACGTGGCCGCCGCCGATGGCACCATCCGGCAGGAAGAGCTTCGCCTGCTGGAAGAGATCCGGCACGAACTGACGATCGACCGGCTTCACGCCGCCGCCATCGAGCGCGCAGCAAGGGCGCGGCACCTGACGATCTGAGGATCAACCACGTTCCAGCTTCGCCGCCCCGATAAGGCCAGCCGCAGAACTGGATTGTTGTAAGCGACGCGCTATGCTAGCGCGCCCGGAAACCGCTGCGGGGACAGGACCATGAAGATCGTCGTGATGGGCGCCGGGGTGATCGGCGTCTCCACTGCCTACTATCTCGCCCGACAGGGCGCCGAAGTCGTCGTGCTCGACCGCCAGCCCGGCCCGGGGCTCGAGACGAGCTATGCCAATGCCGGCGAACTCAGCTACGGCATGACATCGCCATGGGCCGCGCCCGGGGTGCCGATGAAGGCGCTCAAATGGCTCTTCATGAAACGCCGCCCGCTTTTCATCTGGCCACTCATCAGTCCCCGCATGTGGAAATGGGGCGCGCAGATGCTGATGAACTGCAACGGGGACGCCTATGCGATCAACAAGTCGCGTATGGTCCGCATCTCGAACTATTCCCGCGACGTGCTGCCCGAACTCGTCGCCGAGGCCGGCATCGGCTATGATGGCCGGGAACAGGGGACGCTTCAGCTTTTCCGCACTGAGAAGCAGCTGAAGGGGTCCAAGGCGGACCAGGACATCCTCGCCGAGTTCGACAGCCCGTTCGAGGTGCTCGACCGTGAGGGCTGTATCGCCGCAGAACCGGCGCTGGCCGAGGTGAAGGACAAGTTCGTGGGCGGCCTCCGCCTGACCGCCGACCGCACCGGCGACTGCCGCATGTTCACCATGGCGCTCGCCGACAAGACCGCCGAAATGGGCGCAACCTTCCACTACGGCCAGAAGATCGAGATGATTTCGGTCGACGGCGACCGGGTCAGGGGCGTACGCACGGACAAGCTCGGCCTCGTCACCGGCGACGCCTATGTCTGCGCGCTCGGCAGCTTCGCGCCGAACGTGCTCAACCCGATCGACATCCGCCTGCCGGTCTATCCGGTCAAGGGCTACTCCGTCACGCTTCCCGTCACCGACGACGCCTACGCGCCGCAATCGACGATCATGGACGAAACCCACAAGGTCGCGATCACGCGGCTGGGCGACCGCATCCGCGTCGCGGGAACGGCCGAGATCGCCGGCTATTCCAACCGCCTCGGGCCGCACGCGACCGACACCGTGCGCCACGTCATCGGCGACCTGTTCCCGAAAGGCGGCGATCTTTCGCAGGCCGAGGGTTGGACAGGCCTGCGCCCGATGACACCTGACGGCACTCCGATCCTCGGTCCGACGCGCTACGGCAATCTCTTCCTCAACACCGGCCACGGCACGCTTGGCTGGACCATGGCCGCAGGATCCGGCCGGGCGGTCGCCGACCTCGTGATGGGCAAGAAGCCGGAAATCGACTTCGAAGGCCTCACAGCCGCCCGCTACGGCGCCTGACGCCGGCTATTTGCGGATGTATCTCCGGGTGGCATCATCCTCCACCCGGTAATCCCATGCCGTACCGTTCGCCGCCATCGCGGCGTTGACGGCCGCCTTTTGCGGCAGCCGCGCCCAGACATCGGCCTCGATCGCGTCGAGGTCGAAGCGCCCGGCGGTGATCACCGCGTTCAACTCGGCCTCGATCCCGGCCAAGGCCGGGTCACCGGCGCGGTTCACCCATTCGCCGGGATCGTCGTCAATGTTGAAAAGCTGCGGCGCCGAGCGGTGGCAATAGATGTATTTCCACGCGCCCTTCCGCACCATGAAACTCGGCCGCATGATGCCCTCGCCGTGATACTCGGCGATGACCGGCATGTCATCCAGAGCTTCCCCCTTCAGCGCGGGCAGCAGTGAGCGCCCTTCCATGGGCCGCGCCAGTACCTGCCCCGCCAGATCGGCCAAAGTCGCGGGCAGGTCCATCAGCGAAACCGGTGTCGCCATATCACGCCGCTTGCCGCCCGGCATCGCCACGATCAGAGGAACACGCGCCGACCATTCGTAGAGGCTGCGTTTCTGGATCAACCCTTTCTCGCCAAGCATCTCGCCATGGTCCGAGGTGACGATGACGATGGTGTCATCCGTCATTCCCTGCTCGTCCAGCACGTCCATCAATTCGCCGACCTTGTCGTCAACGTAGTGGGCAAGTGCTGCAAAGCCCCGCCGCATGGCGATCAGATGTTCGGGATCACGGATCGACTTCCGGTCAAGCCCGTACCAGTGGATGAAAGCGCGATCGAAATCCGAATACTTCTCATCCATGTCGTCGGGATAGTGCGGCAAGGGCAGGTCGGCGTCCTTGTACATCTCCCAATATTTGCGCGGCACGACATAGGGCGGATGGGGGTTCGTGAAGCTCACCGTCAGCATCCACGGCCGGTCCTTCGGTGCGTGGCGCAGATACTCCAGCGACCTGAACTGCGTTTCCTCGTCATATTGCAGCTCGGCCGTCCAGCCCGGTCCGATATTCTCCGCCCGGTATTGCGGCGCGAAGTCGAAGGCCATCGCCTCGGGATCGTCCTCGGGCAACAGCGGATAGGACCAGAGAAAGCCCGACGGATAGATGTCCGTGTTCAGCCGCCTTGCATATCCATGCAACTGATCGGCACCGATGAAATGCATCTTGCCCGACAGCACCGCATCATAGCCCGCATTGGTCAGGTAGTGCGCGAAAGTGGGGATGAAGCTCGGATAGGGGTCGCCGTTGTCATAGCACCCCGTCGTCGAGGTCAGGAGACCGGTCATCAAACAAGACCGTGCGGGAACACAGATCGGGCTTGGCGTATAGGCGTTGGTGAAGTTCACGGCCCGGTTCGCAAGCGCAGCGATATTCCTGGTGCGGGCGGCGGGATGGCCACACGCCTCCAGCATGAAGGGCGTCATCTGGTCGGCGATGATCAAGAGAATATTCGGCAGACAGGTACTGCTCGCCATACCTTTCTCCTTGTGACTTCAGCCCCTGATAAGGCCCCGACAGCAACTTGCGAGCGACATCTGCGAACCGCACGCTTGTTTGCGACAGAGTGTCGGCGTTCAGCTGCCATAGACCATTGCCCAGCGTTCGATGAGCTGCTGCTGCAGATACCGTGCGCGGCGCGTCCACTCGCGCCCGCCATCGGGCCGCTCCTTCTGGCTGTCCGGTACCGCGTCACGCCGCGCGACATCCCCGCTGAAGATCGCGAAGGCGAGGTCGGCGCTCCCTGCGACGGAGACATAGCCGGCAAGCGCCGAGACGAAGTTCAGCGTGCCGGTCTTGGCCAGAACGCGCGCCCGGCCACCGGCGATGGCGCGCCCCGCCTCGTCCTTGTATCTGATCTCCTTCATCAGCCCCGAAAGCCCGGCCGCGGGCCCGAGCTTCACCAGAACGCGCACCATGTCCTCGGCAGAAATCCGCGATGCCCCGGTAAGCCCTGAATGATCGGCGAACCGCGCCGTCGTCGCCCCGGCGCGCGCCTTTGCCCAGTCACTCATCGCCCGGCCGGACCCGACATGGCTCGCGACGCCGCGCCGGGCCGATGCGGCCATGCCGACCGCTTCGGCCGTCATGTTGGTGGAATACTTCATCATCGCGCGCAGGATGCCGCGCAACTCCTCGCTGCCATGTGTCGCAAGGGCACGGCCCTCGGGAAGGCGGTTCACCACCTCGGGCGCCGGCAGCGGCACGCCCTGTGCGCGCGCAAGTGTCTGGAACACGTCGCCGGCATAAAGTTCCGGTCGCCGCACCGGCAGCCACCGGCTGCCACCCTTGCCAAGCGCGCCCTTCGCGACGGTCCATTCCTCGACCCGGCCGCCATTCCGGTAGGTATAGACCGGCAGCGTGCGGTCGGCGACCTTCACCCGCGCCGAATAGACTTTGGGCGCAAAGCGCTGGTCGCGGGCGTCCATCCCGACCTCGTAGCCGCCGCCGGCCCGTTTCCAGACAAAGTTCACGCGGTTGAAGTTCAGGTTCAGCCCCGACACCGCCGGGTTGTAGCCCAGCCAGTCTGGCTGGCTCCGGTCAATGGCCTCCAGATAGGGAAGCGCGCCGCCCCAGACGAGGAACCGCCCCGTGACCCCGGTGACGCCCGCCTTGCGCAGCGTCGCCGCCATGTCGCCAAGATTGTCGGTCGTCAGAACCGGATCGCCACCGCCCGCAAGGACGAGGTCGCCCTGCACCTTTCCACCCGCGACCGGCCCGGTCGCGATCAGCCGCGTGCCGAACCGGTATCCGGCCCCGAGATGTTCAAGCGCGTAGAGAGAGGTGACGACCTTCGCGGTCGAGGCCGGCGGCATCGGCACATCGCCGTTCCGCGCCTCAAGGATCAGCCCGGTCCGCGCATCGGCGACGACGAAGCCTACCCGCCCGCCAAGCCCCGCCGCGGCGATAAGATCTGCCGCCGCCGCCGGTCGCGCCTGACCCAGCGCAGGCGCCGCGACACCGCCCAGAAGCCCTCCCAGAACGAACCGGCGCGTGACGTGCATTCCGCATTCCTCCCTCGCGCCGGACTGTCGCGCAGCACGGCGCGGCAGGCAAGCCCCGAACACGTGCAAGTTACCCCGCCGGCCGCCACTCGCCGCGGTCGCGGATCGCGCTCGACGACTGGCTTCGCATCGGCACGTCGAGGAAACACCACGCCGGCGCCTCGCAAAGTGACAGAAGCTGCGCCGCCTCTGCCGGCACGCGATAGGGTGCGTATTCCTCGGCCGCGCGCGCGCCCCGCGCCGCAAGCCGGCTGCCGGGACGCGCGAAGATCCCGATCGGCACCGCGCCGATGATCCACTCCCAGCGCTGCCAGCGATGGAACTGCGCAAGGTTGTCCGCCCCCATCAGCCAGACGAACCGGACGCCGGGATAAAGCGCGATCAGCCGCTCCAGCGTCTCCGCCGTGAACCGCGTGCCAAGCCGCGCCTCGGCATCGCTGATATCCACGCGGGGGTGATCCATCACCGCCCGCGCCCGCGCGATCCGCTCCGCCATCGGCGCGGGCCCGTGCTCCTTCAGGGGATTGCCGGGGCTGACCAGCCACCACACTCGGTCGAGCCCGAAGCGTTTCAACGCCTC
Source organism: Alphaproteobacteria bacterium (assembly GCA_030429495.1). Classification (GTDB taxonomy): domain Bacteria; phylum Pseudomonadota; class Alphaproteobacteria; order Rhodobacterales; family Rhodobacteraceae; genus Albidovulum. The sequence continues at coordinate 43,145 of JAUIFH010000005.1, forward strand.
CCGCGTGATATGGGCATGGCCTTCATGCGCCGGGTCGAACGACCCGCCCAGAAGTCCGATCCTCATGCCCGGACAGGCAATCGGGAAACCCGCTCTCATGCCGTCTCAATCCTCCCCGCAGGTCGCTCAGGCTTGACAATCGCCCTGCGGCTCCGCTGCATGAGAGGACTTTATCAACTGGATGAGGGACTTGCCATGCGCGTTGGCACCTGTGTCGCCGTGTGGATACAGACGGACGACATATCCGCCATCAAGGCCGCTGGCACCCGGAACGAGGGCCCGGAATGGCGAAGCACCCACTGACCCCGACGGACCCGCCCGGCATCCGCATTGCCGAGATCGACCCCGAGGCGGCGGATGCCCGCTACTGCCTCGGCGAATACTACGCAACGCTCGCCCGTCGCTTCGAAACCGGGTTCGAGGTGACGAAGAGCCTTGATCCCGACGCGGGCGCCCTCCGCCCGCCCTTCGGCGCCTTCCTGCTGGCGCTGTCCGGCGACGCGCCCCTCGGCTGTGTCGCGCTCAAAGGCAGCGGCGGTGAGGTCGGAGAGATCAAGCGCCTCTGGATCGCTCCCGCAGCGCGCGGCATGGGCCTCGCCACGCGGCTGATGGAGGCCGCAGAGACCCGCGCCCGCACGCTCGGCATGACCACGCTGCGCCTCGACACCAACCGCGCGCTGACCGAGGCGATCGCCCTCTACCGCCGCCTCGGCTGGATTGAAATCCCCGCCTTCAACGCCGAACCCTACGCGCATCACTGGTTCGAGAAGCGGCTCTGACCGCCGCTCCCCGGCGTCGCCCTAGCCGCAGGCGATCTCCATCTTCTCCAACGCCGCGTCGAGATCGCCCATCGTTTCCAGGACCCGTGCGAACTCATCTGAACAGCCGATCGGCGGCGTGGTTTGTCCCCCGGGAACAGGCGTGACAACGATCCCGCCATGCGTTTGCAGGCAGGTGAGGTAGCCGCGCAGCGCATCGAGGTGGCGGCGCGTCGCCGCGGAAACGGCAAACCCGGCTTCCTTGCACCGCTTCCTCCGCCCGCCAAGCGCAATGGTGTCAGGGTCGGTCCCGGCTTCCGCAAGCAGAGCCTCGACACCCAGCGCGAGCAGCTTGGCAAGCCCCTTGACCTTCGCGCCATCGTCCGAACCCTTCGCCCCCACAACCAATGGAACCAGCGCCTCCATGGTCTCGGCGATCGAACTGCGGTCAATGGCCGCGATCTGTGCGGCCGCAGCCTTGCCGCCAAGATCGGAAACGATCCGCGCCAAGGCGTCCGCGGCCCGGTCTGTATCCGACGTTCCTTCCGCGTCGCGGATTGCCGCAACGACAATCCCGGCGATCCTTTCGTGCCTGTCTTTTGTCATGACACCGCTCCCCTTCCCGTCCCCTCCGTGTTCCCTCACCGCCAACTGTGTAGAACGGTACCACCCGCCGCTGCCGAACAGCAAACCCGAGTTGCCTCGCCCCGCCGCAACGCTTAGAACGCGCGAAATCGCGCAACGGAGAGAAGCATGGCCAGCTACCAATACGTCTACCACATGGATGGCGTCTCCAAGACCTATCCCGGCGGCAAGAAGTGCTTCGAGAACATCCGCCTGAACTTCCTGCCCGGGGTCAAGATCGGCGTCGTCGGCGTCAACGGCGCGGGCAAGTCCACGCTCCTCCGGATCATGGCCGGGATCGACAAGGATTTCTCGGGCGAGGCCTGGGCCGCCAAGGGCGCGACCGTGGGTTACCTGCCGCAGGAACCCCAGCTTGACGAAAGCCTCGATGTGCGCGGCAACGTCATGCTCGGCGTCGCCGCCAAGAAGGCCAAGCTCGACCGCTACAACGAACTGGCGATGAACTATTCCGACGAGACCGCGGACGAAATGGCGAAGCTCCAGGACGAGATCGACGCCGAAAACCTCTGGGACCTCGACAGCCAGATCGACGTGGCGATGGAGGCCCTGCGCTGCCCGCCAGATGAGGCCAAGGTCGACACGCTTTCGGGTGGCGAAAAGCGCCGCGTCGCGCTCTGCAAGCTGCTTCTCGAAGCGCCCGACATGCTGCTCTTGGACGAACCGACGAACCACCTCGACGCCGAAACCATCGCCTGGCTGCAAAAGCACCTCATCGAATACGGCGGCACCATCCTCTGCGTCACCCACGACCGCTACTTCCTCGACGACATCACCGGCTGGATCCTCGAACTCGACCGCGGCCGCGGCATTCCCTATGAGGGCAACTATTCCGCCTGGCTCGAACAGAAGGCCAAGCGGCTGGCGCAGGAGGCGCGGGAGGACAAGGCACGCCAGAAGGTCCTCGAACGCGAACTCGAATGGATCCGCGCCGGCGCCAAGGCGCGCCAGTCCAAGCAGAAGGCCCGGATCGACCGCTACAATGAACTCGCCGACCAGTCCGAGCGCGACAAGCTGACCCGCGCCCAGATCATCATCCCGAACGGCCCCCGCCTTGGCGGCAAGGTTATCGAGGTCGAGGGTCTGAAGAAACATATGGGCGACAAGCAGCTGATCGAGGATCTGAGCTTCGCCCTCCCCCCCGGCGGCATCGTCGGCGTCATCGGCCCGAACGGCGCCGGCAAGACCACGCTTTTCCGCATGCTGACCGGGCAGGAACAGCCCGATGCCGGGACGGTGACCTACGGCGACACGGTCAAACTCGCCTATGTCGACCAGTCCCGCGACGCGCTCGATGCGGGGAAAACGGTATGGGAGGAAATCTCCGGCGGCGCCGAGCAGATTGAGCTTGGGGACGCCCAGATGAACTCCCGCGCCTATTGCTCGGCCTTCAACTTCAAAGGCGGCGACCAGCAGAAGAAGGTGGGGCTTCTCTCGGGCGGTGAGCGGAACCGCGTCCACATGGCGAAACTCCTGCGCTCGGGCGGCAACGTCCTGCTACTCGACGAACCGACGAACGACCTCGACGTCGAAACGCTTCAGGCGCTGGAAGCCGCGCTCGACGACTTCGCCGGCTGCGCCGTCATCATCTCCCACGACCGCTTCTTCCTCGACCGCCTCTGCACGCATATCCTCGCCTTCGAGGGCGAGGCCCATGTCGAATGGTTTGAAGGCAACTTCGAGGCCTATGAGGAAGACAAGATCAGAAGGCTCGGGCCGGATAGCGTTGAACCCAAAAGGGTGAAATACAAGAAATTCAGCCGCTGAGGCGGCCAAGCAAACAACCATGCGCAAGCGAACGCCGGTTCTGCATGTGGCTATCTTGGTTTAATAAAATACCTGCGAGGGGCACACCCCGGATGATCTCCATAACCATCCCTACCTCGGCAAATATAAGAGATCTTTCTATGCCTCTGTTTCTTGGTAGCAAAAATACACCCATCAGCTGGAACGGATGGGCCGGAAATATATGTGACCGCTAGCGCCCCATCCCACCAGCTGCGACCTTGAAACAAGCCCAACCTATGGACAAATAACGTTATCCCGATTCTGTCAGGCTGAATTGAAATAGAAAAAGTAGGAGATCGCTTCCCACCCGCTGGCGAAGCCGAAATCGGATTTATTTCGACATTGCATATTGTCCAATTCTTCGGCGCAGTAATAACAATATCAGTCTGCTCTCCATGCTTATTGGCATTTACGCCAAAGCCAAATTTATCGGCTGTTTTCATCGATTCATAGATAGCGCCCGGGGGAATGCCAACATAAGTTCCCGCCGCTTCCACTGCCGCCCTGCAAGCATCACTTCGGTACATACAATCACGAGCTGCTTCACGAACAGACTTTGGCGTCGAAACTGGATTGAAGTAGTAGGGGATGAGCTTTTTTTCCGCCTGCGCAATGGTACCGAAGAAACAACCTACCAACACAGACAAAAGGAACAATCTAGAGTGCATCTTACCGTCCCTCCAAAAAATCTTTTCAAATAAACAGAAAGCCCCGAATATCATAGGTCAAAAAGTAAACCGTAGCAAGCGTAGGGTGCGTTCCAACCCACCATTCCGACCCGTCAACTCACGCAACAATGGTGGGTTTCACCCACCCTACTCCCCGAACGCGCCGTCGGTGATGATCCCGGACCATTCCGGCCCGACAATCCCCCGCGCCATATCCCGATGAATGGACGAATACGGGCAATCCACGGCCCGCGCCACAAACCCGTGCTTGACCGGGTTGATCCAACAGTACCGGACATGCGCCGTGAAATCCGCCTCGCCCCTGATATGATGCTCCCAAAACCGCCGTTGCCACAAACCGGCCTCGCCCTTGGCGATCTTGCTCATGCTTCGCGGGCCGACCACACCGACCGATTTCGTAAAGCGCGTCTTGATGTCCTTCCAACGCACCGAATACGCCGCGTCCCCTTCCGGGAGCGTCCATACGCAATGCAAATGGTCCGGCATCACCACGAACGCGTCAATCGCGAACGGCCTCTCCCGCCTCGTCACCGCCACCGCCTCGCGAAGCCGCCCGATCTCGCGCACCAAAAGATCCGACCCGCGCCCGGCAAGCGCGACGGTGAAGAAGACGGACGCGCCGGGCGCGCGGGGGCGGAGGGTGCGGGACATGGCCCGCACCCTTCGCTGCGCATGGTTAATGCCGTGTGAAAGCCGCCCCCCGATGCCGCCGGTCCGGTTTTCCGGACCTGCGCCGAGGCGGCGGCGGTGCTATCCTCTTCTTCATTGATCGAAGAACTTTTCCAAGGGACCGAAGTATTGGACCGGTGGCGGCCGGGGGTCCGGAACAAGGATTTCCCGGCCGGTCACATTCCCCCCGGCGACGGACACCGAAGGTCCCTCAATCCGATTGAAGGAGGCCGTCATGGCAAACCGTCAGACCCCCAGACCAACGCCCCGCCCTCGGCCCGGCGACCGTCATCCGGCACCGCCGGTCACATACCGTTTCCGCGACTGGGCTGCGATCTGACCCGCCCACCGGCACGCCTGCACCGCGCCTTCGCGTAGCTACGGAAAAACCACGCGGAAACGACGGGCACGGGACGGCGAACCGACGCGCCCGAACGCAGACCCTACCGCGCCACGGTCACCGAACAATGCGCCCGGCCCGAGACCTCGGCCGCGACCGAGCCGAGGACGAGGCGCGAAATCCCCCGCTTGTCCCCCGTCCCCATCACGATGTGGTCGTAGCCGTTCTGTTCGGCATAGGCGACGATCCCCGCCGCCGCCTCGCGGCTGATGAGGTCAACCGTCTTCACCTTCGCCGCGCCATGCCCGGCCGCCTTGGCCGAGGCATTCTCGAGGATCGCCTTCACTTCGGCCTCGGTCCAGTGCGAGATCAGCGGCCCGCGCACCCCGCCATGGGCAACGTTGACGGCGCAGATCGTCAGGTCGGCGCCGAACTTTGCGGCCATCTCCGACGCGACGATGATGGCGACGTCGGAATGGTCTGTTCCGTCGGTCGCACAGAGAATCTTGTTGGTCATGGCGCTCTCCTGATGAGTAATGACAGTTGATTTTATTTACTGTGATTAATGCACCCGCCTTGACCTGCGTCAAGTAGAGCGTGAAATCTTCGTTTCGCGGCATACCGGCACTCTCCTGCCATCATTTGGCAGCAACCGCCTTGAACCGGAACAAAAACGGATCAAATTAGGGGCAGCCGAGGAGTCCCGATGCCCCACAACAACACCAACGCCCCCTCGCCGCGTCCGGAGGTCCTGACGCGGCCGAAGCTGGAAGGCGGCCGCCGATTTGTGATGAAGACCGACTTCGCTCCGGCGGGGGACCAGCCGACCGCCATCAACGAGCTTTCCGACGGTGTCCGGTCCGGCGAACGGGATCAGGTCCTTCTGGGTGCCACCGGCACGGGCAAGACCTTCACCATGGCCAAGGTGATCGAGGAAACCCAGCGCCCGGCGATCATCCTCGCCCCGAACAAGACGCTGGCGGCCCAGCTGTACGGCGAGTTCAAGGGCTTCTTCCCTGACAATGCCGTCGAGTACTTCGTCAGCTACTACGACTACTACCAGCCCGAAGCCTACGTGCCGCGCTCGGACACCTATATCGAGAAGGAATCCCAGATCAACGAGCAGATCGACCGGATGCGCCACTCGGCCACGAGGGCGCTTCTGGAACGCGACGACGTGATCATCGTTGCCTCCGTCTCCTGCATCTACGGCATCGGCTCGGTCGAGACCTATTCGGCGATGACGCAGGACATGGAGGTGGGCAAGCTCTATGAGCAGCGGAAGTTCCTGTCCGAGCTCGTCGCCCAGCAATACCGCCGCGCCGACGCCGCCTTCCAGCGGGGCGCGTTCCGGGTGAAGGGCGACACGGTCGATGTCTGGCCCGCCCACCTTGAGGACCGGGCATGGAAGTTCTCGTTCTTCGGCGAGGAACTGGAGAGCATCACCGAATTCGATCCCCTGACGGGGCAGAAGACCGACACGTTCGAGAAGATCCGCATCTACGCGAATTCCCACTACGTGACCCCGCGCCCGACGATGCAGCAGGCGATCCAGGGCATCCGCAAGGAACTGGCGCTCCGCCTCAAGCAGTTGCAGGAGGAGGGCAAGCTTCTGGAGGCGCAGCGCCTTGAGCAGCGCTGCAACTTCGATCTGGAGATGCTGGAGGCAACCGGCGTCTGCAACGGGATCGAGAATTATTCGCGCTACCTGACCGGCCGCGCGCCGGGCGAACCGCCGCCGACGCTTTTCGAGTTCATCCCCGACCATGCGATCGTCTTCGCCGATGAATCCCACGTGAGTGTCCCCCAGATCGGCGGCATGTACCGGGGCGACTACCGGCGAAAGTTCACGCTGGCCGAACACGGCTTCCGGCTGCCCTCCTGCATGGACAACCGGCCCCTGAAGTTCGAGGAATGGGACGCGATGCGGCCGCAATCGGTCTTTGTCTCAGCGACGCCGGCGTCGTGGGAGCTGGAACAGACAGGCGGGGTCTTCACCGAACAGGTGATCCGGCCAACTGGCCTCCTTGATCCGCAGGTCGAAATCCGCCCCGTTTCGATGCAGGTCGACGACCTTCTGGACGAGGTTCGCAAGGTCGCCGCCAAGGGCTTCCGCACGCTGGTCACGACCCTGACCAAGCGCATGGCCGAGGACCTGACCGAATACATGCACGAACAGGGGATCCGCGTCCGCTACATGCATTCCGACATCGACACGATCGAACGGATCGAGATCCTGCGCGACCTGCGCCTTGGCGCCTTCGACGTGCTTGTCGGCATCAACCTGTTGCGCGAGGGGCTGGACATTCCCGAATGCGGGCTGGTGGCGATATTGGACGCGGACAAGGAGGGCTTCCTGCGCTCGGAAACCTCGCTGATCCAGACCATCGGCCGCGCCGCGCGGAACGCCGAGGGCCGGGTCATCATGTATGCCGACCGGGTGACCGGGTCGATGGAACGCGCGCTGGCCGAAACCAACCGGCGGCGGGAAAAGCAGGTGGCCTATAATCTGGAGCACGGCATCACACCCGAGACGGTGAAGAAGAACGTCGAGGACATCCTCGCCGGCCTCTACAAGGGCGACGTCGACATGAACCGGGTGACGGCGAAGGTCGACAAGCCGATGCACGGCGCCAATCTGGAGGCGCATCTCGACGGGCTGCGCCTGCAGATGCGGAAGGCCGCCGAGAACCTGGAGTTCGAGGAAGCTGCGCGGCTTCGGGATGAGATCAAGCGGCTGGAGGCGGTTGATCTGGTGCTGTCCGACGATCCATTGGCGCGGCAGTCGGCGGTCGATGAGGCGGTGGAGGCTGCCGGTGTGAAGGCCGGGCGGTCAACGGCCGGGCGGCCGGGGCAGCGGGGCGGAAAGAGAAGGCGGGGGTAGATCCTTTGCTTTTGTCGGCCCTTGCCAAATAACCTACCAGTTGCTATATAAAACATACTCCGCTGCCTTCTTGGGTAAAAGCAGCGGCCAAGGACCAAAACACACGTGGTCCTGAACAGCGCCGAACAGATCGGTAGTTTTGTTCGGTAGTTCCAATCAACTGGCGATCAAATCCCATCGCCGCAAAAGGAGGCTAATCATGAGGAATAGAATGAATTTTCTGAACGCAACCGTGCTCTTGGATTAGCGCAGGTGGCGATCATGTCGGTCATCGAAAGCCGCAAGGATAGTGCCTATGGCACTGCGATTGCGCTAGTAGTTTCCGATATGACCGGGAGAGAAGTGTCGGACGCACAGGTCTTCGTGGCCCTGCGCCGACTCGAGCGCCAAGGCTTGGTCGCTTCAATCCCGGCACCAAAATCCGAGCCCTCTAAACGTACGAGAGGGCGTCCGCGTGTGTTCTATGAACTAACCGCAGCCGGCAAGGGGGCTCTGGATGCGGCGGGCGCTTACACAAATCTCGTATCTGCCGACCAGCACCGCGCGAAGGAGCGCAAACATGGTCGACAAGAAGAAGCGTCCAACATCGCCCCCGTGGTGGGTTAGGGCACCCCTCTACGCCGCCGTCTGGCCGCGTGAGGATTTCGATGAGTACCGGATCAATCTCCAGAGGGAGTACATCCGATGTAGGCGGTGCGAGAACAAGGCCAAGACGCTCAAGTTCTGCTTGAGACGGTCCATGCAGTGGACCTTCGCCGCAGGGCAGCGTTTCGGATACTGGTTTTTGTTTTTCGTCTTCCGCGGCACGTAACTCGCTGCGGTTGGTTCACGAAAACGGGCGCGGTGGCATTCCCCGCGCTCTTTTTCTTTGCCTTCAATAGAGTGCACAAACATCGAGCAAGCTCGCCCGCCTCGGGCTACCGATCTTAACCCGCCCTTAACCATCCCGCGCCAATCCTCCGCCAATGCGGAACCTGAACTCTCCTCTCTCGCCCGAGGTTTGGCTGAAGGACCTCTTCACCTCAAAAGCAGTGCAGGAGGGCGCTGTGATCCGCCGTAAGGCGCGCGATATCGAACGCTTCGCAGGCATGGCGCGTTTCATGGCCGAGGTTGACCGGCGCGGCTATCAGGTCGCCGAGAACGCGGGCCAACTCATCATCTTCTGCAACCGCGCGCCCATCCGCTGGCTCACCCCTCCCCGGTAACGCCGGGACCCGCTTTCTTGAAAAGAAAGCGGCCCGAAATCCTTGCAGGATTTCGGCTCCCCGCCGGGCACCGGGCCCGAAGCGTCAGAACCGCTTCACGACGCCGACGCTCGTCTCGCGGAACCGCTTGCCGCCGCAGAAATACTTCACGTAGCCGTGGCTCGCGGTCAGCTTGAACCCCCCGGCCAACTCGCGCTCGATCCAGGCACCGCGCCCCTGGCCGTCGAAGCCGCTGCCGCTGCAGCTCCCGGTTTCCTGGCGGCCGAAATTGCCGCCGACCGTCCAGCCATCGCGCGTATAGCTGACCGAAGCGCCGGAATAGTCCGAGTCGTAGACCAACCCGCCCCCCGCCGGGTCGATGATCGGCCCTTCCGAGTGGTTCAGGATCACCTCGATCCCCTGCCAGGCCCAGCCCAGCTGAACACCCCGGCGAATGAAGACATCCGGCCCGAAGAATGTCTCCCCGTCGGCCTTCTGGAAGCCCGCGCCGAAACGGAAGTTCCCGATCGGGGTGTCGCGGTCCCAACGCAGGCCGGCGGCGTAGACATGCTCCATCTCGGCCGACGCAGCGCGGTCGTCGGATGCGATCCGCGCGACAGAGAGCGCGAAATCGAAATCGCCGAACGAGACGGTCTGGCGCAGCACGACCGGATCGTCGGCCGTGTAGAGAAGGCCGCTGTTGCCGCCCGTATCGAGCCGCGCGAGCTTTGCCTTTTCGCCCGCTGTGTCGCCTGCGCCGATTTCGTCCAGGGCGAAATCGAAGGCGTCGTCGCTGTTGCCGAGCGAGGTCGACCAGTTCGTGCCGTAGACGTAGCCGAAGGCGTCGACATCACCCTCGCCTGCCGGACCGAAATCCTCCAGATCGACCTGCCCGCCGAAGCCAAGCCCCGACGGTGTCTGCATCCAGGCAGCAAGGCTGAGGTCGAGCGCCCCTGAAATGCCCTCGGTTTTGTCCCAGGGCGGGCCGAACGGGTAGAACTCGTCATGGCCATAAAAGAAGGACAGCCGGCCGGTGGCGGAAAAGTTGACGGGATCCTGCGCTTTAAGGACGGCGGGGGCGGTGAGAACGAAAACTGCCGACAGAGCAAATGGACGTATCATTTTGAACTCCCGCAAGGGATGTAAAAAGGAGATAATATTCCCCTATCATACCCTATTTTGCCGCGTTCGAGAAGAACGACGCCCCCCTTGCCGCCGTCCCCGCGATGCCCGACGATGCCGTCGCTGCAACCCGGAGAGACCATGAACCTGCGCCCCGCGACAAAGGATGACGACGACACGCTCTGGGCGATGCTTGAGCCTGTGTTTCGCGCCGGGGAAACCTATTGCCTGCCGCGTGATATCGGCCGGGAAGACGCGCTTGCCTACTGGTCGGGCCCGCCCCACAGCGTCTTTCTCGCCGAGGAGGACGGCGTGGCCCTCGGCACCTACTTCCTGACACCGAACCAGCGGGGCGGGGGCGCGCATGTTTGCAACTGCGGTTTCGTCACAGCCGATGCGGCGCGCGGAAAAGGCGTCGCCCGCGCAATGCTGCTACACGCGCTCGACACGGCCCGATCGGCCGGGTTCCGGGCGATGCAGTTCAACTTCGTCGTCGCCACCAACACCCGTGCCATCGCGATCTGGGAAAGCCACGGCTTCGCCGTCGTCGGCCGTCTGCCCGGCGCCTTCCGGCATCCGCGCGACGGCTATGTCGATGCGCTGGTCATGTACCGGCAGTTGTGACAGGGTGCGCGCGATGACCCTGTCCCCCGAAAGCCCCCGCTGATGGCCCGCGCCGAAGTTCCCCTGCTTGCCGTCCTCATCGACGCCGACAACGTCCTAGCCCGCAACGCCGAAGCGATCCTGAAGGAAATCACCGCCTATGGCGAACCGGCGCTGCGCCGGGTCTATGGCGACTGGTCGAGTTCCCAGCTCAACGGCTGGAAGGAAAAGGCGCGTCAGCTCGGCCTTGTCACACATCAGGAATCGGCCAACACCAAGGGCAAGAACGCGAGCGATATCGGCCTTGTCATCGACGCGATGGACATTCTTCACGCGGGCAAGTTCGACGGCTTCGTCATCGTGTCGTCCGACAGCGACTTCACACGGCTGGCAAGCCGCATCCGCGAGGACGGGCTGGAAGTGATCGGCATCGGCGAGGCCAAGACGCCGGAATCGCTCCGCAACGTCTGCAACCGTTTCGTCTTCATCGAGAACATCGTGGCCGAGGCAGAGCCGGACAGGGCAACCGGTGCCAAGCCGAAAGCGATGCGCGCGCCTGCCGAGGCGACCGACCTGATCATCCGGGCGATGGACAAGATCGACCAGGAAGACGACTGGTATCTGCTCGGCCTCATCGGACAGCGGATTACCGCGGACAATCCCGATTTCGATACGCGAACCTACGGGCGGCGCAAGCTGAGCGATCTTGTTGCCGAGTTGAAGCGGTTCGAGACCAAGCGGATCAGCAACCACATCTACGTGCGGCGGCTGGACTAAGGCGTTCCGGCATTCTTCACCCCGTAACGCGCCAGGAACATCTCCACCGCGCCTTTCGCAACGCGCTCGCGCTCCGTCTCGCTGAACTCGCGCCGGATCCCGAAGCAAAGGCAGGGGAAGATGTCGGCCTTGCACAGCTCGGCGAACTGGTCGGCAGCAAGATAGATGTCGTCGATGGCCAGTTCTCCCCGCGCGACCGCGCCGTTGAGATAGGCGCTGATCCGTTCGCGCAGCAAACCGGGGCCGGTCGCGTAGAATTCCTGGCCCAGTTCGGGAAAGCGCTCAACCTCGGACATGCAGATGCGGAAGATCGAGCGTCCGAAATCGGACAGGAAATGGTCGATGATCCGCCGCGCGGCGACCGGCAGGACCACCTCGGGCGGTGCGGTAAGGCTGACCAGCGCCTCGGCCTCGTCGGTCTGACGCCGGCATTCGCCCTTCGCGACTTCCAGAAAGAGCATCCGCTTGTCGGGAAAGTAGGAATAGAGCGTGGCCTTTGACACGCCGGCCTGCGCCGCGATGTCATCGACGCTTGCGCGCTCAAACCCGTCGCGCAGAAAGACGCTGCGCGCGCCGTCAAGCACCTGATCGAACTTCCGCCCGCGCTTAATGGTCATGACTGCCGCATCTGCCGCCACTCCGCCCCTCCCCGCGCCGACGATAGACCGCGGGAATGGCCCGCGGCAAGCGCGCGGCACGAAAAACGGGCGGGCCAAGGCCCGCCCAGGTAGCCCGCAGGGATGAAGCGGGCGATGGTCACTGACCGTCGGACATGCAGCCGGCAGTCATTGACAGCGTGCACGCACGGGTGGCGTCGGGGGTCGGCGCAGGAAAATCAAGCCGGGGAAGGTCAAAGGCGATTCCGCCGGCCAGTGCCGGCATCGCAACGAGGCCAAAGGCCAGGGCGGTCAGGGACATGCGGATCCGTGTCATGGGAGCCATCCAATCTGGGCTGTTTCGATGCATCAATAACTAAACTTACCAGTTCAGTTATTCAAGAAGATTCGAACTAAACAGTTCAGTTTGTGACGATTTGGCACCTTGTGACCCCGCACGGCCCCGCCTAGTTTGGAATGATTCCAAAACGGAGACACCCATGATCCCCGGCATCGCCAACCGCCGCCGTTTTTCCGACCTGAGCGAGCAGGAAGTGCTCGCGCTCGCGATCTCCTCGGAAGAGGACGACGCCCGCATCTACCGCAGCTATGCCGAACGGCTGCGCGCCGATTTCCCTGCCTCAGCGGACATCTTCGAAGCGATGGCGAAGGAAGAGGACAAGCACCGCCACTGGCTGATCGAACGCCACCGCGCGCGTTTCGGCGAGGTCATCCCACTGATCCGGCGCGAACATGTCGCGGGCTTCTACGCCCGACGGCCGGTCTGGCTGGTGGAGAATCTGGGTCTCGACCGTATCCGGACCGAGGCCGAGGCGATGGAGCGTGAGGCAGAGGCGTTCTACCGCCGCGCCGCCGCCCGAACGGAGGATGCCGAGACACGCAAACTGCTCGGCGATCTCGCCGCCGCCGAGGCCAAGCACGAGAAGAAGGCGGGCGACCTCGCCGCGACTCATCTGGACGAGGAAGCACGCGGCGAAGAGGACCGCGCCGCGCACCGGCAGTTCGTGCTGACCTGGGTGCAGCCGGGGCTTGCCGGGCTGATGGACGGATCGGTCTCGACCCTCGCACCGATCTTCGCGACCGCCTTCGCGACGCAGGACACCTGGACTACCTTCCTCGTCGGCACCGCCGCCGCCGTCGGCGCCGGCATCTCGATGGGCTTCACCGAGGTCGCGTCGGACGACGGTGTGCTTTCGGGCCGTGGCTCTCCGGTCAAGCGCGGCATCTCCGCCGGTGTGATGACCGCGCTTGGCGGGCTTGGCCACGCGCTGCCCTATCTCATCCCCGACTTCTGGACGGCGACAATCCTCGCCTTCGCGATCGTGTTCGTCGAGCTTTGGGCCATTGTCTGGATCCAGAACCGCTACATGGAAACCCCGTTCCTGCGGGCAACGTTCCAGGTGGTTCTGGGTGGCGCACTTGTCTTTGCGGCTGGCGTTCTGATCGGCGGCGGGTAGTATCCCGCCGCAAAGACAGGGAGCACGCGATGTATTTCAAGGACAAGGTCAGCTATCAGCCCTTGCCGCTGCCCGACCGGGTCGAACTCCCCGATGCGGAGGCTCTGGCCGCCGCGGAGGCATTCCGCGACTACATGCAGAAACGCCACACCGTGCGCGACTTCCGCCCCGAACCGGTGCCGGAGGCGGTCATCGCCGCCTGCGTCGCCGCCGCAGGCACGGCGCCTTCGGGCGCAAATCACCAGCCCTGGCATTTCGTTGCGATCTCGGACCCCGCGATGAAGGCCGAGATACGCGCCGCTGCAGAGAAGGAAGAAGAAGCCTTCTATGCAGGCGGGGCGGGCGATGAATGGCTGAAGGCGCTGGAGCCGATCGGCACCGGCGTCGCCAAGCCGCATCTCGACATCGCGCCCTGGCTGATCGTGGTCTTCGCCCAGCGCTACGGTATGACGAAGGACGGCGAGCGCTACAAGAACTACTACGTTCCCGAAAGCGTCGGCATCGCGACCGGCTTCCTGATCGCAGCCCTGCATCATGCGGGGCTTTCGACCCTGACGCACACCCCCAATCCGATGAAATTCCTCAACGCCCTGTGCGACCGGCCCGATAGCGAAAAGCCGGTGATGATCATCGCCGTCGGCCGCGCCGCCGACGAGGCGACCGTTCCGGCGGTCGCCAAGATCAAGAAGCTGCTGCCGGAGATCCTCACTGTGCGGAAGGGCTGAGCCTCTGGCACCAGCCGCCACCCCATGCTAGGCGCGACGGAATGCTCGCGATCTTTCTCAAGACCCTGCCTTTCTTCGCGCTGATCGGTATCGGCTGGGCCGCAGGTCGGCTGCGGTTCTTCCCCGAGGCGGCGACGGAATGGCTGACGCGCTTTGTCTTTTACTTCGCGCTGTCCGCGATGCTCTTCCGCTTCGCGGCAAACCTCTCGTTGGCCGAGATATTCGACGCCCGCTTCGCCGCCGCCTACCTCGTCGGCTGCCTCGCGATCTATCTCGTCGCGACATTCGTCGCCCGCGCCCGCCGCATCCCGGCAACCGAGGCAGCGGTAGAGGCGCAGTGCGCCGTTATAGGCAATACCGGCTTCCTTGGTGTCCCGATGCTGACCGCCCTGCTCGGACCCGGGGCGGCGGGTCCGGTCCTGATGGTCCTTGCCATAGACCTCATCGTCTTTTCCAGCCTCATCACGCTGATCATCACCGGCGCGCGCGAAGGCCATCTGTCGCCGCGCATCTTCAAGGCGCTCGGCCTCGGCCTTCTGAAAAACCCGATGATCGTCTCGATGGCTGCCGGCCTCGTCTTCTCGGCCGCCCGCCTGCCGCTTCCGGCGCCGGTGGATGAGTTCCTGACGATCCTTGGCGCCGCAGCCACACCAGGCGCGCTGTTCGCCATCGGCGCCTCGCTCGCCTCGAAAACGGCAGAGCGGCTGTCGGTCGCGCTCTGGCTCTCCTTCGCCAAGCTCATCCTCCATCCCGCTGCCGTCGCGGTCGCGGCGCTCTGGATCTTCAGGGTGGAACCCTTCGCGGCAGGTGTCATGATCTCTGCGGCGGCGCTGCCGGTCGCCGGTAACGTGTATATCCTCGCCCGTCACTACGGCGTCGCGCCTCAGCGCGTCTCTGCCTCGATCCTCGTATCGACGATGGCAAGCATCGTCACCGTCTCCGCCGTGATCGCCTGGATCACCGGCGCCTAGGAAAGGAAAACCATGCAGACAGTTTCGGAAAACAAGTGCTTCGGCGGCGTTCAGGGCGTCTACAGCCACGCCTCGGATGCCTGCGGCTGCGACATGACCTTCGGCCTCTTCCTGCCCGAAGAGGCAGCCGACACCCCGGTGCCAGTGCTCTGGTATCTCTCCGGCCTGACCTGCACGCATGAGAACGCGATGGTGAAAGCCGGCGCGCAGGCATGGGCGGCGGAAGCCGGCATCGCGCTCGTCTTCCCCGACACCTCGCCGCGCGGCGAGGGCGTCGCGAATGATGAGGCCTACGATCTCGGCCAGGGCGCAGGCTTCTACGTCAACGCGACCGAGGCCCCCTGGGCGCCGCATTTCCGCATGTGGGACTATGTCGCCGAAGAACTGCCGAAGATCGTCACGGCCAATTTCGCCGTCGACGAGGGCCGGCAGGCCATCACCGGCCATTCGATGGGCGGGCACGGCGCGCTCACGATGGCAATGCGCCTTCCGGGGCGGTTTCGCTCCGTTTCCGCCTTCGCGCCCATCGCGCATCCGACGCAATCCGACTGGGGCCGCAAGCAACTCTCGGCGTATCTCGGTGCGGACGAATCCAAGTGGTCGGACCACGATTCGACGCTCCTCATGCGCAAGACCGGCTTCCACGGGCCGGTGCTGATCGACCAGGGCTCGACCGACCAGTTCCTCGACCTGCTGAAACCCGAGGCGCTGGCCGAGGCGATGATGGCGCGGCGGCAGAACGGCCGGTTCCGGATGCAACCCGGCTACGACCATTCCTATTTCTTCGTCTCGACCTTCATGGCCGACCACATCGGCTTCCACGCCGAGGCGCTCTACGGATGAGCCTCTATGTCGATGCCGATGCCTGCCCGGTGAAGGAAGAATGCCTGCGTGCCGCCGGCAGGCACGGCATCCGCACCTACCTCGTCTGCAACGGCGGAATCCGGCCCTCGACCCATCCGCTGGTCGAAACCGTCTTCGTGCCCGAGGGCCCGGACGCCGCCGACATGTGGATCGCCGAACGGGCCGGTGCCGGCGATGTCGTCGTGACCACCGACATCCCGCTGGCCGCGAAATGCGTGGCGGCGGGGGCGCAGGTCCTCAAACCCGACGGCGACGCGCTGACCGCCGCCAATATCGGCAATGTTCTGGCCACGCGCGACCTGATGGCCGACCTGCGGTCCGCCGATCCGTTCAGACAGGGCGGCGGCAGGGCGTTCTCGCGCGCGGACAGGGGCCGCTTCGCGGCCGCGATCGACCGCGCCCTGCGCGCCGCCACACAGTGACGCCCATGTCGCGGGCGGGACAGACAGGTCGCCGCCCGCAATCTTTGATGGCGCCATGAGCATCGTTCAGACCGAAACATCCGGCGCCGCCCGGCTCCGCATTGCGGCCATCCTGTCCGCAGTGGGGGCGATGCTCCTGTTCTCGATCAACGATGTGGCGATCAAGTTTCTCAGCGGCGACTATGCGCTTCACCAGATCGTGCTGATCCGCTCGGTCATCGCGCTTGCCGCTCTGCTGGTTCTCGTCCTGCCGTTCCAGGGTGGGTTCGCACGGCTCAGGACAGGCCGGCTCGGGATGCATGTGCTGCGCGGGCTTTGCGTCGTCGTGGCAAACATGACCTTTTTCACCGCGCTCGCGGCGATGCCGCTGGCCGAGGCGGTGGCGATCTTCTTCGTCAGCCCCCTGCTGATCACTGCATTCTCGGTGCTCTTTCTCGGTGAAACCGTGGGCGCGCGCCGCTGGATCGCCGTGATCGTCGGTCTGGCCGGCGTCGTCATCATGCTGCAACCGGGAACCGAAGCGTTTCACGCCGCCGCCCTGCTGCCGCTTCTGGCGGCGACCGCCTACGCCTTCCTGAACATTCTGACCCGGAAAATCGGCAGCACGGAGTCGGCGACGACGATGACCTTCTACATCCTTCTGACCTTCATCGCCGTGTCCGGTGGCATGGGCCTGCTTTTCGGTGACGGCCGTCATGCCGGAACCGGTGATGCATCACTTGAATTCCTGCTCCGGTCCTGGGTCTGGCCTGCGCCCCGCGACTGGTCGGTACTGCTTGTCCTCGGCTTCGCGAACGCCTTTGCCGGGCTTCTTATCAGCCAGGCCTACCGCGTCGGCGAACCGGCGATGGTGGCGCCCTTCGAATATGTCGCGATGCCGCTGGCCGTCTTCTGGGGCGTGCTTGTCTTCGGCGAATGGCCCGACACGATCGCGTGGTTCGGCATCGCTCTGATCATTGGCGGCGGGCTCTATATGCTGCTGCGAGAGGCGATCCAAAACAGCCGCATCGCAGCGCGCCGTCCGCCACCGGTGCGGTGATCCGGGCTTTTCTTCACCGGGCAAGCCGCCAAAGCGTTTCGGGTTTCGGCTGAAACAGCAACCATCAGAATTCGAACGAAAAAGGTTCGAATTCTGATTCAACGTAAACCCGAAACGCTGTAGTCTCGGCGCGGCAGAATTTGATGGGCAGGACGAGGCAAGGATGACGCAAACCGAAGCAGTGGTCTTCGACATCGGGCGGGTTCTGATCAACTGGGACCCGGAAGGGTTCTACGACCGCCTGATGCCGAGGGCGGAGCGCGAACGGATGTTCGCCGAGACCGGCATCGAGGCGATGAACGCCGATGTGGATCGCGGTGCGCCGTTCCGCGAAACCGTCTATGCCCACGCCGCGCGCCATCCGGCCTGGTCCGAAATGATCGTGAAATGGCATGACAACTGGCTCGACATGGCGCAGCCGGTAATCCCGCATTCGGTCCGGCTTCTGCGGGCGTTGCGTGCCCGCGGCACTCCGGTTTTCGCGCTGACGAATTTCGGCGCCGAAACGTTCGAGATCGCCCGCCCGGCCTACCCGTTCCTCGACGAATTCGACCGCGCCTATGTTTCCGGCCGTCTCGGCGTTCTGAAGCCAGAACCGCGCATCTACGAAATAGTCGAAGAGGATGGCGGGACCGCGCCGGACCGGCTTCTCTTCGTCGACGACCGGGCCGAGAACATTGCCGCCGCAGAGGCGCGCGGTTGGCGCGGGCATCTGTTCGAAGGGCCGGAGGGCTTCGCCGCGCGGCTTGTCGCGGAAGGATTGCTGACCGGGGAGGAGGCACAATGACCATCGAGATCGTCGGACCCGAGATCGAGCGGAAGCTCGACTGGATCGCCCTGACCGAAGCGCTGGAGGAAGGCCACCGCCTGCCGCGCGCCGAAGTCGGCGACACGATCCTGCGGCGTGGGGACGATACCTTGCTGACCCGTTCCGCCTGGATTGATGGGATGGGTCTTGCCGTCAAGGCCGCCTCGATCTTCCCGGGCAATCCGAAGACCGGCGTCCCGGCCATCAATGGCGCCGTGAACCTGTTCTCCGACGCGACCGGAGAGCTCGAGGCACTGGTTGACTTCACCGTCGTGACCAAGTGGAAGACCGCGGGCGACAGCCTCCTTGCCGCTCGAAGGCTCGCCCGGGCGGAGTCGCGTGACATCCTGATCGTCGGCGCCGGCGCGGTTGCCCGCTCCATGGTTGAGGCCTATTCGGCTGGCTTTCCCGGTGCCCGCTTCGCGGTATGGGCGCGCAATCCCGATGCGGCGCGCAGCTTCGCGGACGAGACCGGCGCAACGCCTGCGCCCGACCTTCAGGCGGCGGTCGGAAAGGCCGACATCATCGCCACGACGACGATGGCGACCGCCCCGGTCGTGCTGGGTGCATGGCTCCGCCCCGGAACCCACTTGGACCTGATCGGCGCCTACCGCCCGGACATGCGCGAGACCGACAGCGAAACCTTCGCCCGCGCGCGCGCCTTCGTCGATGCCCGCGCCACGACGATCCACCACATCGGCGAGGTCATGGACCCGATCGCCGACGGCACGATTGCCGAAAGCGATATTCAGGGTGATTTCTACGACCTCGGCTCAGCCGCCTTCACCCGCCGCACGGCCGAGGAGATCACGCTGTGCAAGAATGGCGGCGGCGCCCATCTGGACCTCATGACCGCGCGCTATGTGCTGAGCGCGGCGAAAGCCTGATCGCCTCGGCCGGTTTCCCGGCCTGACAGGCCGCCGCCCTTACGCCGGCCGGGCCTCAAGCGACCGCTCGTTCACCGGCAGGTGCACGAGCGCCGAGAACGCCCCGACCGCCACCCCGATCCACCAGACGGCGGTATAGCTTCCGTAGGCATCGTACATGCGCCCGCCCAGCCAGACACCGACAAAGCTGCCCAACTGGTGCGAGAAGAAGACGATGCCATAAAGCGTCCCCATGTAGCGCAGCCCGTAGATATGCGCGACAAGGCCCGAGGTCAGCGGCACTGTGGCAAGCCACAGCGCCCCCATTGAGACGGAAAACAGGATCACCGTCGCGGGGGTCATCGGCGTCATGATGAAGGCGGCGGCGACAAAGGTCCGTGCAGCATAGATCGAGGCCAGAAGGTATTTCTTGGAGAACCGGTTGCCGAGCCAGCCTGCCGTGATCGTGCCCACGATATTCGCCAGCCCGATAAGCGAGATGGCGACCGCGCCCAACGCCGACGTCGTCGAAACCCCGAGCGATGCCAAGGTCCCCGATGGGTCGATCGCCCCGCACATCTCGGTCACGAAGGCCGGGAAATGGGCGGTGATGAAGGCGAGCTGATAGCCGCAGGAGAAGAAGCCAAGAAAGATCAGCGCGAAGGACGGGTCGCGGAACGCCTTTATGAGCACCTCGCCCATGCTTTCTTCCAGTTCCGCCTTTGTGGCCGGCACCGGGGCCCGCATCATCGGCAGGACGAGCAGAGCGGACAGGATCACCCCGGCGAAGATAAGGAACACCGTCTGCCACGGGAAGTAGCCCAGAAGCGCCTCGGCAACCGGCGCGCCGAAGACCTGCCCGGCCGACCCCGCGGCCGTCGCGATGCCAAGCGCAAGCGAACGGTTCTCGGCGCTCGCGGCACGCCCGACCACGGCGAGGATGACGCCAAAACCCGTCCCGGCGATGCCGAACCCGACAAGGATTTCCAGCAGTTGGTGCTGCCCCGGCGTCATCGCGTAGGACGACAACACCAAGCCCGCCGCATAGGACAACGCCCCAAGGATGATCGCCCGCCGGTCGCCGAAGCGTTCCGCGAACGCTCCGAACAGGGGCTGCCCGATGCCCCAGGCAAGGTTCTGGATCGCGATGGCGAAGCTGAACTCGGCCCGCGGCCAGCCGAACTCCTCGGCGATCGGAATCTGGAACACCCCGAAGCTCGCCCGGATCGCGAATCCGAGCATGATGACAACGCATCCGGCGATCAGGACCGGAGTGAATAATGGGGCGCGGGTCTGCATGAAAACTCCTGTTCGGAGACCGAGATTGACCGCGCACCGTGCGGCAGTCAAATCCGCAATTGTGATCGCGACAATTCCGGTCCGGCATGGAACCGGAAACAGCGCGCCGGCCCTTCCCCTCTTCGCACCGGCGGGCTATCGAAATGCATGGCCGAGACACTGACCCAGATCTACGACCGCATGACCCATGAAGGCGGGTTGAAGCAGGACGCCGCCCAGCGTGCGCTGCTGCCCGACCTGCAGCGCATCCGCGAAGGGCTGGAGGCCGGAAACGGCAGGAAGAAGGGGCTGCTCGGCGGTCTTTTCGCGAAACCCGCCGAAGGCGTGAAGGGCCTGTACCTCTGGGGCGGCGTCGGGCGTGGCAAGTCCATGCTCATGGACCTCTTCCACGCCAATGTCGCGATCGAGGCCAAGCGCCGCGTCCATTTCCACGCCTTCATGCAGGAGGTGCAGGCGGCCCTTCACGAGGCTCGCAAGACCGGTGTGGATGACGCCATCCGCCCCGTGGCGGAGGCCATCGCCGACGACCTGCGGCTTTTGTCCTTCGATGAGATGCAGATCACCGATATCGCCGACGCGATGATCGTTGGACGGTTGTTCCAGATGCTCTTCGATCGCGGCGTCACGGTGGTGACGACCTCGAACCGGGTGCCTGATGACCTTTACAAGGATGGCCTGAACCGCCAGCTGTTCCTGCCTTTCATCGGGCTCCTGAAGGACCGCCTCGACATTCGCGAGATCGAAAGCGAGACGGACTATCGCCAGCACCGGCTGGAAGGCGCGCAGGTCTATTTCACGCCCGCGGGCGCGAAGGCCGAAGCCGCGCTGTCCAAGATCTGGATGGAACTGACCGGCGGCGGCGGCGACGCGGAACTGCGGCTGACGGTCAAGGGCCGCGAGGTGGTGCTGCCCGACTATCACGCCGGCGTCGCCCGCGCCTCGTTCTGGGACCTCTGCGGTCGCCCCCTCGGCCCGGCCGACTACCTCGCCGTCGCAGGCGCCGTGCGCGTCCTGATCCTGCGCGACATTCCGCATCTGTCAGCGGAGAACTACAACGAGGCCAAGCGCTTCGTGACGCTCATCGACGCCCTCTACGAGGGGAAGGTGCGGCTCATCTGCTCCGCCGCCGATCAGCCGGAACGGCTCTATGTCGAAGGCGCCGGCAGTTTCGAATTCGAGCGCACGGCAAGCCGCCTGCGCGAGATGCAGGGCGCAGACTGGGGGAAGTAAGCGCGTCGTCCGACAAGGCAGGTGTCGAACCGGAGTCGACCGGCCTGTCTCCTGACGGGACGGCCCCACGCCAGTTGGGGGCCGCCTCGTTGCTGTTCGGTCAGTCGATCCGGCCGGGAAGACTGAGATCGCCAGAGGCGATGTCGAACACGTCGGTCACACAGAGCAGTGGCGCGTGGATACTTTCGTTGACGCGGAGCGCCGAGGTCACGCCGTCGTATGAGACGCCGCCGAAATCTGCGGAAACCTCGGCTTCGATGATGACCTCAGGCCCGTCGAAGACCGGTACAAATCCGGGGCTGTCGATCAGCAGCGGCAAGCCGGGCCATGTCGCGGGCAGCGCGGGCTGCGCCCCTTCCGGTATGTCACGCACTGCAAGCGCGCCGGGGCCGCATGCTTCGGTCGGCGCCAGCACCACCCAGTGGCTGTGCCAGACTCCGCCGTCATTGGCCTTATCGCCATCGGCGTTTTCGTCATAAAGCGGCGTGTCGTCGAAATCGGGGTGGTTCGTCGCCGCCATCGCAAGAATACCGGCGCCTGCATCGAACCCGACCGTCGCGGGGTCGAGTGAGGTCGGCCAGACATAGGACCAGACCGGCGCGCCGGCCAGTTGCCCGGCTGGCTGAGGCACGGCATCGCCCGCGATCCCGCTGGTGGTCATGTGGAAGACCACCCTACCGCCGGTCCGGTGCACATGTGCCGCGATGATGTCGAACGCAGCCGTCTTCGCGCCGTCGGCCGGTGAGAGGATTGCGCCGCCCTGATTGACTGCTTGGTCATGGGTGCCGCCGGCGGCGGCCGTACCGGCCGCGACGATGGCCACGAGAGAGGCAAGATGGATCTGCATGAGAGTTCTCCTTCTGATGCCGGGATTTTTAGTAGCGAGTCGCTATTATTGCAAGAATTATTTCGACTCGCTATATATGATGCATGCCTGAAGCCCCTTCCTTCCGCGTTCTCGACCTGCTCGATCGCCTCTGCCGGGTGCTCGCGTCCGAGAACCGGTCCGACACACTCAACTCCGCGCAGCACGCCGCGCTGGCCTACCTCGCGCGGGCGAACAGGTTTTCGCGCTCGCCTTCGCATGTCGCAGACTATCTGTGCACGACGCGGGGCACGGCGTCGCAGACGCTGAAATCGCTCGAGGCCAAAGGGCTGATCGAAAAGGCGGCAATCGCGGACGACCGGCGGAGCATCGCCTACGAGGTCACCGAAACCGGTCGGGAAAGCCTGCGCGGACCTGACGGAATCGCCGCCGCGATCGACCGGGTGAAGGAAGCCCGCAGCGAACGGTTCGGGGACACGTTGGCGGCGGTTCTGGCGGAACGGCTGAAGGACGGCGGCTTCCGGTCATTCGGGATATGCCGCACCTGCCGCTACCACCAACAGCAATCAGGACGGCGGCATTGCGGCCTTCTGAACCTCGATCTTCAGGACGATGAGGCCGGCCAGCTCTGCCATGAGCACGTCGCGGCCTGACAGCCTGCCCGGGTGAAAAAGAGGCAAGGCGAATCAATGCCTTGCCCCTCACTTCACGTTACACGACGGCCTTGTGGGCCGTGCTCAATACACGACGACGCTTCTGATGCTTTCGCCGGCATGCATGAGGTCGAAGCCCTTGTTGATCTCGTCGAGCTTCAGCGTGTGGGTGATCATCGGGTCGATCTCGATCTTGCCGTCCATGTACCAGTCGACGATCTTCGGCACGTCCGTCCGCCCCCGCGCGCCGCCGAAGGCGGTGCCTTTCCAGACCCGCCCGGTGACCAGCTGGAAGGGACGCGTCTCGATCACCGCGCCGGCGGGTGCGACGCCGATGATGATCGACTGGCCCCAGCCCCGGTGGGTGCATTCCAGCGCATCGCGCATCACCTTGACGTTGCCGGTGCAGTCGAAGGAATAATCCGCGCCCCCGATCTGATCGAACGGCGTCTTGGTCAGGTTCACGATCTCCTGCACCACATTCTCGACGTTCTTCGGATTGATGAAATGCGTCATCCCGAAATGCTCGGCCATCGGCTTCTTGTCGTCGTTCAGGTCAACCCCGATGATCATGTCCGCGCCGGCCAGTCTGAGGCCCTGAAGCACGTTCAGCCCGATCCCGCCGAGGCCGAAGACCACCGCCTTCGCCCCGATCTCCACCTTCGCGGTGTTGATCACCGCGCCGATCCCCGTGGTCACGCCGCAGCCGATGTAGCAGATCTTGTCGAAGGGCGCGTCCTCGCGCACCTTCGCCACCGCGATCTCGGGCAGCACCGTGTAGTTCGAGAAGGTCGAGCAGCCCATGTAATGCAGGATCGGATCGCCATCGAGCGTGGTGAAGCGCGAGGTGCCGTCCGGCATCAGCCCCTGCCCCTGCGTCGCCCGGATCGAGGTGCAGAGATTGGTCTTCTGGGAAAGGCAGGAGGGGCAGGCACGGCATTCCGGGGTGTACAGCGGGATCACATGGTCGCCCTTCTTCACGCTCGTGACGCCCGCGCCGACCTCGACCACGACGCCCGCGCCCTCATGCCCGAGGATCGCCGGGAAAAGCCCCTCCGGATCCGCGCCACTGAGCGTGAACTCGTCCGTATGGCAGATGCCCGTAGCCTTGATCTCGACCATCACCTCCCCGGCCTTCGGACCGGAAAGATCGACCTCCATAACCTCCAGTGGCTTCCCAGCCTCAACCGCAACCGCAGCACGCGTGCGCATCTCTCGTCCTCCCGTCGTTCGCACCGTTTTCCGGCACGTCGTTTTCCAGCTTTTGAGGAAAGTATAGGCGGCGGGGGCAGTCCGAAGAATTTAGACCTTAGTGTGTAGATCGCCGCCTTGGGCCGAAGGCCGGGAACGGACTATACTGCAACCGGGATGGATCAGCGGAGGTTCCGATGACGACAGCAACGCGGGCGGGCGGACTGGCGCTTTGCCTCCTCCTCGTCGCGCCGGATGTGATGGCTGCGGGAAACACCGATCCCGACTGGCCCTGCATCCAGCGCCGGACCGGCGCGCTCTCGGCCGGCGTGATGTGGCCGCACCCGCTCGATCCCGGAATGGAATTGCCGATGGGTGGCAATGATGTCGCGGCAAAGCTCGCACTCCGCCGGGTGACAGAGGCCGAGGCGGAAGACGCGCTCGGCTCATACCTCGCAGATCATCCCGGCCTTGGCGTCGATGCGCTCGGCGCGATCTTCCTTGCCGCCTTCGCGCGGATCGACCGCGACCGCAACCGGGTTCTCGACGGGATCGCGCGCTATGCCCACAAGCAGGCCGCGCTGGCCGACCGGATCGACGCCGCACATGCGGAGATGGCCGCGCTCGGCGCCGCCAAGGAGCCGGATTTCGACCGGATGGACGTTCTCGAGGAACAGATCGACTGGGACGAGCGCATCTATCGCGACCGGGAACGTGCGCTCACCTATGTCTGCGAGACGCCGGTCCTTCTGGAAAAACGCGCCTATCGCGTGGCCCAGATGCTGCTCGCCCGGGTGCCGGAATAGCCGTCATTCCCATTCCAGCTCCGTATAGGCCGTTGTCGCGTTGCGCGCGTTGAACAGGTCGAACAGCCGCCAGTTCGCCGCCTCGCCCCGCCCGATCTCGCGCGCGGCGGCAGAAAGCGGCTGCCCCGCCGCGAGCGCCGCGCGGGTATCTGCGGCAAGCGTATCGAGATAGCGCCGGAGCGGCTCCGCACCCTCTGGCCAGGGCAAAACCGGCCCGCCATGCCCCGGCACCATGAGCGACGCGGACTCTTCGGCCATCGCCGCCAGCACCGCCTGCCAGCCCTTCAGCGACCCGTCCAGCGCCGGGGCGTGGTCGTGAAAGACAAGGTCGCCCGCGAACAGGACGCCGGCACCGGTATCGAAGACCGTGAGGTCGGTCGCGGTATGCGCCGTCGGCCTGGGCGTGATCCGCAAGACCCGCCCGCCAAGGTCAAGTGTCTCGACAGCCGTCACCTCGCGATCCGGCGGAACGATCTCCGTACCGAGAAACCCTTCCGCACCGATCAGGGCAGAAAAGCCTTCACGATAGCTTTCGTCGCGCTCGGCCAGCGCCCTGCCCAGTCCCGCCCGTCCAATGATCCCGGCCCCAGCCTCGCGAAACACGGCGGCGCCGAAGACATGGTCGGGGTGCATATGGGTGAGGATCAGCGCCACGATTGGCAGATCGGTCCGCTCCCGGATTGCCAGATAGGCGGCCTCGCCCACCGCGCGGGACCCGCCGGCATCGATCACCGCGACCGAGTGGGACCCGACGACGAAGGCGATATTCGCGACGTCGCCAAGATTGTCCGGCCCGGCCTCGGCCACCGCGCCGAGATGGACGAAGACACCCGGCACGACCTCGTCGAAGGCGAGACCTGTTTCGGGACGCGGGGCGCAGAAGGCTGCGCCGGTCTGGCCGGAGAGCACGGAGGGCGGATCGCGGGCGATCGCATCGGCGCAGGCGGCCTCGGTCGCGGCATCCCAGCCGGGCCGCAGGGCGGTCCTGCAGGGCTCCGTCCCGTCGAGGCAGAGCATCACGAAGGCTTCGAACATCGGCCGATCCTGCCCCCAACACCGCCGCCCCGCCACCAATCCGAAAGGCGCAGTATGGCGCAAAGCAGGTCTGTGCTATGATGCCATCGCCCAACCATCGGAGTGGACGGATGAAACATGTCCTGACGGGCCTATGCTTTGCCCTATTCGCCCCGGCCGTGATTGCGGCCGAAAACCCGCTGACGGACAGCCCGACCTGGGACGCGATCCGCGTCGACATCGCCGGCGAGGCCGTGTTGCAGGACGGCGGCACGCTCTTGTCGATGGACGCCCCCTACAGGGCCGAAGACGCGGCGACCGTGCCGGTTGTCCTTGAACAGACGGACACGGCGCAGGAGATCACCGGGCTGACGCTCGTCGTCGACGAAAACCCCGCCCCGGTCGCGGGCACCTTCCGCTTCGGCGAGGCGATGCACCCGCTGAAGCTCGAACTCAGGGTGCGGGTGAACCAGTATTCCAACCTCCGCGCCATCGCAGAGACTCCCGGGGGCAGCTTCATGACCGGACGGTTCGTCAAGGCCTCGGGCGGGTGTTCGGCGCCCGCCGGCAAGGACCCCGCCGCGGCGCTGGCGGACATGGGCGCGATGCGCCTGAAGCTGTTCGGCGCAGAGCAGCCGCTGCAATCCGGCCAGCGGCGCGAGGCGCAGGTCATGATCCGGCATCCGAACTATTCCGGCCTGCAACGCGACCAGATCACGCAATTGTTCATCCCGGCCCACTTCATCCATGAACTGGAAATCCGCCAGGGGGATGAGCTTCTCTTCTCGATGGAGGGCGGCATCTCGATTTCGGAGAACCCGGTCTTCCGTTTCGACTACACCGACAACGGCGCGCCCGTGCTTCATGTCCATGCCGTCGATACCGACGGCAACGTCTTCGACCAGACCCTTCCCAAGGAGCCGCCGGCCTGAAGAGGGTCAGAAGCAGACCATCTCGGCCTCGGCCTGCGCCCGGCGCAGATGCGCGACGCTCTCTGTCGCCACGGCCATCGTCTTGAACATCGAGAGCTGTTCGCCCGATCCCAATTGCAGGGCAAGGACTGTTTCGGCCTCGACATAGGCGTCATAGGGCAGGATCGCCGCGATCGCGTCGATGGAACAGGCACAGCGGCCGAGAGTAATCCGGTCCTGCCCATTCGCCGCCATGCAGCCAAAGACGTAGTCCGCGCGTGCCTCGGTCGGGTAATCGTTGAGTCTTTCGGCCATGTCCTGCGCGACGGTTGTGGCCGGCCCAAGACCCAGCAGGGCCGCCACTGTGACCACCATCCTTGTCGCTCGATCCATCCCATCCTCCTCAGGCGGCACTGCGGCGCGTTTTCCAGTCGATCAGCGCCCTCAAACGGGCGAGTTGCACCGGTTTCGTCAGGACCGAAAACCCAATCTCTGCGCCGAGCTGATTCAATTCGCCGGAATGATCGGCGGTGACGATGATCGCGGGGATATCCGTGCCGGAGGCGGCCCGAAGGGCCCTGATCGCTGCCACGCCCGTATCGTCGCCGTCGAGCCGGAAGTCCGCGATGATGACATCGGGCGCAGTACCGATTTCTTCCATCAGCGCCAGAGCGCCGTCGGTCGACGAAGTACCAAGCGCGCTTGCGCCCCAGGCGTCGAGTTTTTCGGTCATGGCGTGAAGTACGTCCGGATCGTTCTCGACCACGAAGACGATCAGGTCGAGCCCACCAGGCGGAGCCGTCTCGTCCCCACCCGTCGTCACACGCGGAACAGCGCCGCCAAGCGCGCGGTCAACGGTGATGGAGAAGACAGAGCCGCGCCCCGGCACCGAGCGGACACCGATCTCATGCCCGAGATGGCGGCAGGCACGTTCAACAATCGACAGGCCAAGCCCCATGCACGAGGCCGACCGCGCGTCGCTCACACGCGTGAACTCGTTGAAGATGCGGCCGAGGTCGGCATCGGAAATCCCGATGCCGGTATCGCAGACATCGATCCGAAGACCGCCTTCGACGCGCCGGCATCCGACTAGAACCCGGCCGGTATCGGTATACTGGATCGCGTTCGCGACAAGGTTCTGCACGCAGCGCCCGAGGTAGCGCTGATCGGACCGAACCCAGGCAGACGATGGCACCACCGTCAGCACGATCCCCTTTTCCGCCGCGAGCGGAGCGAAATCTTCCTCAACCGCCCGCAGCAATCCGTCGATGCAGAAATCGCCCACGTTGAATTCGGCCCCCGCGGTATCCAGGCGCGAGATGTCGAGCAAGGCATGCAGCAGCGACTCGATCGACGAGAAGGACCGCGCAAGACGCTCTACCCGGTCGGACGCGCGGCGTCCGCCCACGGTTTCGCGCAACGTGGAAATATAGAGCTTCGCGGCATTGATCGGTTGCAGGAGGTCGTGGCTTGCGGCCGCGAGAAAGCGGGTCTTGGAGCGGTGCGCGGCCTCGGCGGCCTCCATCGCTTCCCGCAGCGCCTCTTCCGTTCGGGCCTGTTCGGCAGCCCGGATCCGGAGCTGGCGGTTGAGTTCCGTCAGCTCGGCCGTCCGTTCCCTTACCCGCCGTTCAAGGATCTGATTGATCCTCTGGCGCTCCTCGGCGGCTTCCGTCTCGGCGGTCACGTCGGTGACGGTCACGATGAAGCCGTTGTCGGGCAGCGCGTGGATCTGGACGTCCAGGCTGACCCGGTCGGGACGCCGGAAACGCTCCTGCACCACCTCGCCGCGGCGGACCGCCTTCGACCAGGCGGCGATCCCCGCCGCGCCATCCTCGGGTTGCAGCGCCTCGAACCGTTGCACGTGCTCGACGATGCGGCGGAAACCGGTGCCCTTTTTCATCAGCGAAAGCGGAATGCCGAGCAATTCCCCGAACCGGCCGTTGCGCACCAGAAGATCGCCCTCGGCCGAAAAGGTGCAGATCCCAAGCGGCATGTAATCGAAGGTCGCCTGAAGCATATGCGCCTGGCGGTCGATCAACTGGTTCTTCTCACGCCGGTTGCGGCGAACGACATCCGTGATCTCGGTCTGCAGGACCGCGATGTTGCCCGATCCTGTCTGGCGGCAGGAAATCTGGAACCACCGGTCGTTCTTCAGCGCCATGATCTGGTTTGCGAACCGGCGGTCACGCGGTTTCGCGGCGCGGCCTGCCTCGGAGGGTGTCGGCGGGCGGACGAACTTGCTGGCGGCGACAGCACTCAGATATTCGTCGAAGCCAAGTCCCGGCGCTATTAGAGGGGACACGTCGGGCAGAAGCCGGCGGAACCGGTCATTGCACACCAGAAGCCGTTCTTCCGAGAACAAAGCAAAGCCGCCCTCGACCGCCATCATCGCGTCGGCGAGCGTCTTCTGCATCCGTTCCTGCAGCCGATGCGCAAGTTCGAGTTCCGAACTCGCCCGCCCGAGTGTGTCGAGCGCCTGCTCCAGATCGCGGGTCTTTTCCCACACCGCCCCCTGAAGCGCGATCGCAGACTGGAACAGCGAATAGGCCGAGCGGCCAACCCCGTGCCCACGCTCCGCCCGCGTGATCAGTGCCTCGATGATCTTTGCCTGCCGTTCGATCTGCAGTTCCGGCGGTTCGGTCGGGTCGATCACAGCGCGGGTCCCTCCTCCGGACGGAAGAAGGCGATGCCGACGAAGGTCTGGTTCACATGCACGCCCAGATGTTGCTCGCCGTAGGTGTTGAACCCGACAACGCGGTGGGTGCGGAACTGCTCCGAAGCATCTTCGCCGAGACCCTTGTGCTCGATCTCGAGCTTGCGCAGATAGCAATCGAAACCGAGGATGAGGTCAGGCGGAAATCCACGTTCGTCGCGCACACCCAGCCCGGCGCCGAGCGTGCGGATGATCTCCTTTCCGCTGCCGAGCGTCAGCAGGAGGCCGTCGTCGATCGCCGAAAGGAATGTCAAGCCACCGCCTTCGGCGATGCCCTGGATCGCGCGGACATGATAGGCCGACCCGTTGCGCACAAGGACCGGGTTCTCCGCAAAGACGATCGGCGACAACTCATGGGCAGGAACTCCGACGAGTCGGGCATATTCTTGCGCGGCGGGTGCGCCGTTCAATTCCAGCACCAGCCGCTTTTCCGGAACCGCGCGCGTCACGACCATCCGTTTCGTGGTCGGCTGGAAATGGTCGAAACCAAGTCCACGAAAGGACAGATCGGTATCGAGCAGCACGAGAACCGCAGCATCCTCGTGGAACGCGCCACCATGGAGGACGAACGTCTTCTCAAACGCGAGACCGTCGCCAGCGGAACCGCCAAAGACCGGGATATCCTGAAAACCCGCCTCAAGCGCAGCGACGACAAGGTCTTCCTGCTGCGACAGGCCGTCTGCAAAGACCAGCGCGAGGCGTCGGCGCCCCGGTGTCGCCGGGAACCGCGCCGCCAGCCCCTCGGCCTGCCGGACGATCTCGCCGATATGGACTGGACGCAGCGGCCGGATCAGCGCCGAGGCGACCCGGAACCGGCTGCGCCGGAAGGCAAGCGCGATCAGCGCGTCATTCTCATAACCGGCGGGCGTGATCTGCCCGGCCGATGTGCATCCGTAAACCGCCGGCGCAAATGGCTGCTCCGCCAGCGCACCCGCCAGAGCGGCGCGGTCGAGCGTGTTGGGTACGAAGAGAAGGACGAAACTCGGATCGGCGGCGCTGATGGCCGACGCAATCTCGGCGACGGCCGCAGCCGGATCGCGCTGGCGCGACACAGCGACGGTGACGGCCTCGGCCGGTTTAACGGTCAGATCGCGCAGCATCTGCATCCCGTCGCCCTCCTCCTGCAGCACCGCCCAGTTATTGCAGGTGATGCCGGATCGAAACTTCCCGCACCATGAGCGCCGCCTGCGTCCGGTTGCGAACCCCGAGCCGGCGCAGCAGCGTCGTGATATGCGCCTTCACCGTCGCCTCGGCCAACTCCATCTCGTAAGCGATGAGCTTGTTGGGCTTGCCCTTGCAGATGAGGCCGAGAATCCGGGTTTGCTGCTGCGACAACCCGGCAATCCGCCGCGAAATCTCCGTCACGTTCGGATCGACGGCCGGCGAGTTCAAGGTGCCCTCGTAACCGGCCGGAACATAGGTCTTTCCATCCGATATCTCGAGCATTGCCGCGCAGAGCGTCTCGCGCCCAAGGTCCTTCGGGATGAACCCCGCGGCGCCGGCGGCCATCACGGAGCGAACGACATCGGCTGAGGTGATTGCCGAGATCACAACCACCGGCACGTCCTGCGCCTTGCCCTTGATCTTCATGAAGCCGCTCAACCCCGAGACGTCCGGCAGGTTCAGATCAAGCATCACCAGATCGGGCGCGAAGCGGTTGCGCAGGAATTGCAGCGCTTCGCCCAGAGTGCTCGCCTTGCGGACGTGGCGGATGTGAAAAACGCTTTCCATCATCGACGCCAGCGCGTCGCAGTAAAGCGGATGGTCGTCGACCACCAACGCCGAACGGATCGGCGCCGCGTGAGCGGCCTCGGACATGCACGCCATTGTGCGGCCTCCCTGACTACGACCGTTCTGTGCTCTGTCGCGGCTCTTGGATTGTTGTGTTTCTCGCTCGCGTGGCGCTTCGGCGGTCGGTTTTCCTCACTCCGGCGGCAAGTTTTGCACGGAAGCGTCAGCGGAACAAGCTGTGTGCCGCCGGGTCAAAACCAATTCTTTAGTCGCAGTCGACCCCGCCCTTCGTTCACAGCCAGATCTGCCGCGGCAACCTCTGTCCGCGCGTGCGTTTCGGGCGGAGTCTTCCGACCGCAATCAACACCGCGATCCCCCTCTGCTGCCGGATCCCCGTTATTTCTGCCGCCAAATCGGCACGTTAGCGGCGCAGGTGAACCTCGTTTTTGCCACAATCGGAGCCTAGCCATAACAGGTCATTAATCAGTACGGCGCCGTTGCGCGACGCGATTCACCGCGTTGGCACCTATCGGAGATCGGAACGCCATGTCGAAACGCCAAAGCGCGATGCCCCTGACCGGAACAACGGTCAGACCGCTTGCACAGATCGGGCAACGCAGCGCCGCGAACGACATCCGACACGACCGCGACGGTGTCATGGGAGGACGTAGGGGAGTTCTGCAAAGTGCTTGAGAATGCCTATCTTCTGAAATCCGGAAACGCCGCTTTCGCCAGCGTCTCTGCCGAATTCACCGCACTGTCGGACAAACTCGACCGGTTGGCCGAGATCTCTGACAGCCGCACAGCGTCCAGGGCCGCCGGGCTGAAGGCCCGGCTTCAGGCGTTTTCACCGCGGATCACGATGGTCGGCCAGGTCAAGGCCGGGAAATCCGCGCTCGTCAACGTGCTTGCGGCGACGCCGGGCCTGCTGCCCTCCGACGTCAACCCGTGGACATCGGTCGTCACCACGCTCGCCATCAACGGCAAGGCACCGGCGGAAGCCGACGCGCAGGGCGAGACCAAGGCCCGCTTCACCTTCTTCGACCGTGACGAATGGGACAACCTCGTCAATCACGGCGGTCGGCTTGGTGAGCTTGCCGAACGCGCGGGCGCGGAAGAGGAACTGCACAAGATCGAAGCGCAGATCGACGCCATGCGGCGCAAGACCGAATCCCGTCTCGGCAAGCATTTCGAGCTTCTCCTCGGGCAGAGCCATACCTACGGGTACCTCGATTCCGAACTCGTGGAGCGCTATGTCTGCCTCGGTGACGGCATCGAGGCCGGCGATATCAGCGCCGCGACCGGCCGCTTCGCCGACATCACGAAATCGGCGGAATTCTACGTCGGCGTCCCGGAATACGATATGGCGATGACGCTGTGCGACACGCCCGGCGTCAACGATACGTTCATGATGCGCGAGCAGATCACGCTGCGCAGCCTGCGCGGCTCCGAACTGTGCGTTGTCGTGTTGTCGGCCCATCAGGCGCTCAGCACCGTGGACCTCGCGCTGATGCGGATCATCGCGAACCTTGAGAACCGTCAGGTGATCCTGTTCATCAACCGTATCGACGAGCTTCAAGAACCGGTCCGGCAGATCGCCGAAATCCGCGACAGCATCACGTCGACGTTGAAGAAGTTCAACATCAGCTCCGATGTCGCCGTCATCTTCGGCAGCGCGAAATGGGGCGAAGCGGCGCTTACCGGCTCTATGGACATGCTGTCCGCCGACAGCCGGGACACGCTTTCCGACTATATCGAAGGCTGCCCCGACCAAAAGTCCGAGGACGGCTGGGAAACCATCTGGAACGTCTCGGGGATGCCCGACCTGCTCCGTGCGATTGCGGTGCGGATCGAGGAAGGCGCGGGCCGCCGTCAACTGGACCGCACCCGCCGCGCCGCGCGCAACCTCACCAACGAGGCACGCGCCCGGATGGTCGCGAAGCACGAGAGCGGCGCGACCGTCGACCTTGAACTGGCCGGTGGATCGGCAATCACGACGATGGCCGAACTGACCGAGCGGTTCGAGGGCGACATGGGAACGCTTTGCCAATCGCTGCGCGACGACCTCGTCCAGCGCATGGGCGCCGCCGAAAACGGCTTTGTCAAACGCGCGACCGACGCCCTCGTCGCGCATCTCGACGAGTTTGGCGAACAGGGCACCTGGAGCTACGACCCGACCGGGCTGCGTGTCCTGCAGCGCACCGCTTATATGAGCTTCTCTCGCGCGCTGACAGCCAAGGTCGGCGCCCTCTACACCGATGCCGCGGCCCATGTTCAGGGCGTCTATGCCGCCATGCTCGGCGACCGGCTTGGCGATTTCCGGATCGAACCGCCCTACCCGCCGCGCGTCCCGGCGCCGGTCGGCCTCGGCCGCACCATCGCGCTTGACCTGCAAAGCACCTGGTGGCGGCGCTGGTGGCAGAAGCGGCGCGGCGCGGCGGCTTTTGCCAATGACTACGCCCATCTGATCCGCGCCGAAGTGCATTCCATTTCCGAAGATGTGGAACGCAACCAGGCAGCCGCGGTGCTGGAAAACGCCCGCGCCACCCTGACCGAATTCCTTCGCGAGCACCGCGAGACGATCGAACGCCTGGCGAACCCCGGCGTCGACGGCGCGGATGCTTCTGACGACGCGCTGGCTGAACTTCAGGCCGGATCCGTCACCAACAGCGCCTTCAGCGAGATCCTCAAGGATCTCGACGACATGGCCGCCTGAGCAGGACGAAGAACATGAAGGATGACATCATCAGCCACCAGCGCGAAGTGACGGCAGCCCAGCTTTCGCGCCTGGAAGATTGGGCGAACCGCAAGCCCTGCATCGCTCTGATGGGTGAATTCAGCGCCGGCAAGACCACGCTCATCAACTTCCTTCTGGGCGAGGACATCCTGCCGACGCGGGTCACTGCAACCCAGCTTCCTCCAGTCTGGATGAGCTATGGCGACCCTGCGGCGTTCTACGTCGATACCGACGGGCAGCGCCACGACCTGCCGTTCGACAGCATCGACACGGTCCCGCTGGAAAACGCGCGCTACATCCGCCTCTACTGCCGCGGCAATGTGCTTGAGACCGTGGACCTGATCGACACGCCGGGCATCTCGGACCCGAACATCCCGCGCCAGATCTGGGAGGTTGCCGTCGGCTACGTCAACACGATCGTCTGGTGCACGCATGCGACGCAGGCATGGCGCGAAACCGAACGCAGCGCATGGGAATCCCTGCCCGACCGCCTGCGCGCCCAGAGTGTGCTTCTGGCGACGCGTTCCGACAAGCTGACCGAGACCGAGCGCGCCCGTGTCCTGTCGCGGCTCGAACGCGAAGCGGGTGAGCAGTTCCGCAATATCATCATGTTCTCCGCCACCGACGCGATCAAGGCGAGCGCGGCCGAAGAGGCAAGCGACCTCTGGCAGTCGAGCGGCGCCGACGACCTTCTCGTCACGCTGGGCGAAATCGCGGCCGAGATCAGCGAGCACCGCAAACAGATGCTCGCCCGGTATGAAGCCGTGGCCGAACCCGGCGCAGCGGCGAGCGCCGAACCGGAAGAGCCGGTCCGCGTCATGCCAAGCCGGGTCCGCCCGGCCGGACAGCTTCGCGACGGCGACGGCAGCCGTGCCCGCCCGAGCGCCGACAGCGCCGACGCCGAGCGCCTTCGCGTTCTCGAAACCGCCGAGGACATTGCCGAAGACATCGCGGAGGAGACCGACGCGGCCGAGGCACCCGCGCCTTTCGTTCTGACCGGGGCACTTCCGCGGGACACGGATATCGAGGCGCCGGAGAGCGATCACGAGACCACCGACGATGACCGCATCCGCGAGGCAATGGTGGATCTGCACGCGTTCGATACCGAGGAGCCGACCGCCGAAGACGACAGTCTCGAAGCCAGCGAGGAAGCCGATTCCGACGCCGAGGCAGAAGCAGAGGCTGAAGTTGAGGTTGAGGTTGAGGCTGAAGAAGAAGCGACCGCCGACGAAGGCGAAACAGCTTACGAGGACGATGCCGAACCCGTGGATGAGGAAGTCGGTGAAATGTCACTCGACGATATCTTTGCCACCGATATTGGCGACGACGAGGAAGCATCGGTCGAAGAGATCGTTGCGGATGACAACATGACCGATGCTATCGCGGAAGCAGCGGAAGAAACCGGCGAGACCTACGAGGAAGAGGAAGAGGATGCGTTCGACGCCTCTGCCTTCGACCGCATCATCGCCGCCGCCGCGCCGGATCGCGCTGAGCCGACGGAACCGGTGGTTCTTGCCGACCGCTCCGCGCCGCAGGGCGGCAAACCCGGCAGCGCCGTGGCCCTCTGGCGCGAGGTCGTCGCCCGCGCGCCGCAGGTGGAGACCGTGCCGGACGTCCTGGCTCTGATCGAGAACTTCCTGGCCGCGCAGGACGAGCTTTATGCGGAAGAAGACGAAGCGGCAGAAGAAGACGCGACGCAACTGCTTTCACGGCGTGCGTAAGAACGGTCCGGAGCCGCATCGCGGCTCCGGCGCAGGAGGTGGGACATGTCATTGCGGGAACTGATCGACGCGGGATTGAGCGCGGCGCCGGAGTGCGTCGCCGTCTCCTATATCGACATGTCCGCCGGTCTGGTTCTGGCGACGGCGAGCCGTACCCCCTACCGTCAGGAAATCCTCGACCGGTTCGCAAAGGTGGCGGGCCAGATTTTCCGCGGCCCAAACTTCGCTTCGCTTCGCGCGACTGCGGGCGATGACGGCATCCGCCAGGCGACGGTGCTCGGCATCGACCATCTTTATGTTTTCCAGAGGATCGACGCTGACTCCGATCATGCGCTGTGCCTTGCCGGCCGCAGGGGTGCGGATGCCTCCAGGCTGCGCCAACATGCGCGCGACCTCGGCGCGGATGTTGCAAATGTCCTGTAAGTATCATGAATTGCGCCAGAAAAATCGAAGCCTCCGGAGCGCCCATGACGCTGAGTGACGATATCCTCACGACGCTCGGCAAGGCCGAGGCGCTGGCGGTTCCGCGTATTGCGGCAGCGACAGCCCTTCCCGGCGCGGACGCGGCCGCGCGGATCGATGCCATGCTCGACGCGGTGGCCGCGACGATCCTTCCGCGCCGACTAGTCTTTACCGCCGGGGACGGCGCCTGCGCCGAGCTGACCGCGCGCAGCAGCCGCGTCATCCCCGATGCGGGGACGGATATCGACGGCGTCGCGGTCGCGCTTGCGACCCTCGCCTCCGGGCCGGCCCCGCACAAGGTTGAGGCGCGGCTTCTTGACGACGACGCGGCCTCCGACGGGATCGGTTTCCGGCCCGACGAACTGCGCGCCGCCTGCCTTGCCGCCGAGATCAACGAGGACGAGCCACCCTCATTCTACGATCTGCTCGCCAGCGCCTGCTCGACCCGCGCCGAGTTCGATCCTGAGGGCGCGCTGTTGCGGACCGACGGCGAGACGGCAGCGGAGCCGGACGCGATCCTTGCCGGGATTGCCGCGATCGAGGCCGACATGGCAGCGATCGGCGAAGCGCCCGCGCTGATCCTTCTTGGTGACGCCGATGGCGGCGACGCTGTTCTTTGCGCGGATGAAACCGGCGCGGTCATCGCGCGGCTGGCAGAAGGCGGCTGGTCCGCGCTTGAAGACCTGTGGGACGATCTGATCCCCGTCGAAACGGCAGGGTAAGACATGACCGGAATCCCGAAGGCAGAACGAGAACACGACATCCTGGCCCGGCTGCTTGCCGCGCTGGAAACCAAGGGCAGCGCCCTCTCGGCCGAGGAAAGCGCCGCGCGGGATCAGGCGGCGGCTTGGCTTGTCCGGCTCAAGGCGCCGGTGCGGATCGCCGTTGCCGGCCCCGCAGGTGCCGGAAAGTCGAGCCTGATCAACCTGTTCGTCAGCGATGATATCCTTCCGACCGCGCCCGGTGGCGCCCCCGCCGCACCCGCCGTCATCCTTCGCCATGCCGCCACGCCGGAAACGACGGCAAGCTGGCGCGACCGCCCGGACCGGCGGTTTGCAGGCCTTCGCCTTGCCCGGGCGCTGGCGGACAACCCCGACACGGTAGCGCTCGGTCTTGAGTCCGATCTGCTCGAAGACATGACCTTCGTCGACATTTCCGGGCTGGACGATCCCGCCACGCGGGGCGATGCGTTCTCAGCTCTGACGCGGCACGCCGACATGGTCGTCTGGTGCCTTCCGGCCACCGGCGGCTGGTCCGCGAATGAACAGGCGGTCTGGGACACGCTGCCCACAGCACTTCAGCGCCGCAGCCTGCTTGCCGTAACGCATACGGACTCGCTCGCACGCGGCACGCGCGACGCGACCGCGTCGAGACTGGCCGAGGGTGCCCCGTCGCAGATCGTGGCCTCCCTGCCCGTCGCGACGCCGGAAGCATGGGACGCGCTCTTCGGCGACGTCACGGATGCCGAGCGGCAGTGGACCGCAAGCGGCGCCGAGGCGCTGATCGTGGCCATCGCCGATCTTGCCGGCACGATCCGGCAGTCCGAGATCGACAAGGCCGCGGCCGACATCCGCAAGACCTTCACCCCGCTGCTCGACAGCCTTGCGCCGGCTAGGCCCGCCGCCGCGCCGGTGACCCCGCTGCGCGGCCCCGCGCCGCGGCCGGAGGCCAATCCGGCGCTGGCCAACTGGAAGCACCGGCTCGCAGCGCTGCATAGCGCCGCAACCGACGGGACCCTCGCCGACGAGAGCGCTCTGGTCGTGGCCAGCTACGATACGGTCGCCGAGTTCATTGATGACCCGGCAGGCCTGCCCCTGCTGTCGGCGGCGCGGCCCTGGCTGATGACCGAATTCGAAGCCGCGCGCGACCTGCTTGTCCTGATGCAATACGAGACCGGAACACAGACCGGCCGCACCGCCGCGCGCGTTCTCGTCCAGCTCAGCGATCTGCTGAGCTGGGTCGCCGACGAGGTGGACCGCACTGCCTGCGATGAACGACCGCGCCAGCGCGCCTAGCGCGACTTGAACAGCGATCCGAGGATCCCGCGCACGATTGCCTGACCGCTTTTCGTTCCAAGCTGACGGGCGAGGCTTTTGCCGAAGGCAACCGCGATACTGTCGGAGCGCGACGAACGGCTGCGCGAGGACGAGCGGCCGCTGCTGCGCCCCTCATAGCGCCGCGCCTCACGGTCACGGCGTTCCTCTTCCTTCAGGCGCTCTTCCTCCTCCTCAGCGCGGGCGGCCTCCTCCGCGGCCTTCGTGGCGCGGACCTGAAGACGCTCGAACGCGGAATCGCGGTCGACGACCGTGTCGTACTTCATGCCAAGGCCGGTCGAGGCGATGACGGCGCGGCGTTCCTCCGGGGTGATCGGGCCAAGCTGGCTTGCCGGCGGGCGGACCAGCGTGCGTTCCACGACACCCGGCACGCCCTTGTTCTGAAGGAAGGATGTCACCGCCTCGCCGGTGCCGACCTCCTTGATCGCGGTCTCGGTGTCGAAGGACGGGTTCGGGCGGTAGTTCTGCGCCGCGCGGGCCAGATCCTTCTGGTCCTTCGCGGTGAAGGCGCGGAGCGCATGCTGGATGCGGTTGCCGAGCTGGCCGAGGATGTCATCGGGCACGTCGGCCGGGTTCTGGGTGATGAAATAGACCCCGACCCCCTTGGACCGGATCAGGCGTGCGACCTGTTCCACCTTGTCGATCAGCGCCTTCGGCGCGTCGTCGAAGAGCAGGTGCGCCTCGTCGAAGAAAAAGACGAACTTCGGTTTGTCCGGGTCGCCAACCTCGGGCAGTTCCTCGAACAGTTCCGAAAGCAGCCACAACAGGAACGTCGCATAAAGGCGCGGCGAGGCCATGAGCTTGTCGGCCGCGAGAATGTTGATCTGCCCCCGCCCGTCCGGGGCGGTCCGCATCATATCGGCAAGATCGAGCGCGGGTTCCCCGAACAGTCGCGTCCCGCCCTGGTTCTCCAGCACCAGAAGCTGGCGCTGGATGGCGCCGACGCTCGACTGCGCGACATTACCATAGCGCAGGCTGAATTCGTCGGCATGTTCGCCGATCCAGACCAGCATCGCCTGAAGGTCCTTCAGGTCGAGAAGCGGCAGCCCCTCCTCATCGGCCAGCCGGAAGGCGATGTTCAGAACACCTTCCTGCGCGTCGGTCAGCCCCATCAGCCGCGACAGAAGGAGCGGCCCCATCTCCGTCACGGTGGTGCGAATCGGGTGGCCCTGCTCTCCGAACAGGTCCCAGAAGGCGACCGGGAAGGCCTGGTACTGAAGGTCGTAGCCGATCGTCGCGCAGCGTTTCATGAAGGCGTCGTGGAGTTTCGCCGAGGTCGAACCGGACACCGCGAGCCCGGCCAGATCGCTCTTCACGTCCGACAGGAAGACCGGCACGCCGGCTGCGGAAAACCCTTCGGCCAGGATCTGAAGTGTCACCGTCTTGCCGGTACCGGTCGCGCCCGCGATCAGCCCGTGGCGGTTGCCGTATTTCAGCAGCATCTCCTGCGGCAAACCATAGCCTTCACCGCCGCCGCCAACGAAAATTCCTGCCTCTGTCAACACCTTGCCTCTCCCGCTTAACCAAGCTCCGTCGCGGGCAACAATACAATCTTAACCCGCGCGTGCCAGAGTTGATTGTCGCCGGGAAGCGGTGCCGCTTTCCGGCTGGCTCTTCCTCCCTGTCAGAGTGGCCGCGCCATCAAGGCGCGGCTTTTTTCGTTGAAAATCAAATTTCTGGAAGCTGCGTTTTTTGTTGTTGACGCAATGGGGCGAACTTACTAGCGTGCGGGTCAATGACTAAGTCGGCCTGTCCGACAGGGAGCGATACATACGGAAAAGGGCCCCTTTCGGGGCCCTTTTTGCTTTTCCGACGCCCGGTTTCCGCCTTCCGTTGCGGCAACCAGGGACGGTCGGCGGAAAGCTGCCCTGTCGCTTTTGTGCGCTGACACTCCCCGCCGGCCATGATAAGCCCAAGCCGCAAATCTCCGAAGGATCAACGGATACAAAAATGCCTGCATTCCCCAAAACGCTGATGCTGCTTATCGCCCTTGGCGTCGCCGCGCCGCTTGCCGCGCAAGAGGCCGCGGCCCCCGAAGCTGCACCGGAAGAGGCGGCCCCCGCCGCCGAGGCCCCGGCTGCCGAAGCGGCACCGGCTGCGGCCGCTGAGGCGATCCCCGAGCCATACATCAAGGAAAGCTTCGATGCCTGGCAACTGCGCTGCGTCAAAACGGCGGAAGGCCAGGAACCCTGTCAGCTTTACCAATTGCTGATGGACAAGGAGAACAACAAGCCGATCATGGAGATCACCATGGTCGCCCTGCCCGAAGGCGGCGACGCCATCGCGGGCGCCACGGTCATCGTGCCGCTCGAGACGCTTCTGACGCAGAAACTGAACGTCACCGTCGACAGCGCAAAGACCAAGCGGTTCGACTTCACGTTCTGCGCCGAGGTCGGCTGCGTCGCGCGGCTTGGCCTGACGAAGGACGACCTCGATGCGTTCCGCAAGGGCAATGTCGCGACGATCAGCGTCGTGCCCGTGGCCGATCCCACGCGCACGGTCGATGTCGATCTGTCGCTCAAAGGTTTCACTGCCGGCTACGAGGCGGTCACCAAGGCCAACCAGCCGAAATCCGAATAACGGCCCGACCATCGGAGTCGTCATGAAGCGCCGCCCCTTCCGGGCGGCGCTTTGCTTTCCGCTCTAGGCGCGCTTCAGCGCGATCACGGCATTCAGCCCGCCAAAGGCGAACGCGTTCGACAGCACCGCCGAAACCTTGGCCACCCGCGCGACGTTCGGCACCACGTCGAGTGCGCATTCCGGGTCCGGTTCCTCGTATCCGATCGTCGGCGCGATAACGCCTTCGCGCAGGGCCATGAGGCAGGCAAGAAGCTCCACGGCGCCGGTGCCACCGATCAGATGGCCGTGCATCGCCTTGGTGGAGGAAATCATCAGCCGGTCGGCATGGGCGCCGAACGCATGGGCGACCGCCGCACATTCGGTCTTGTCGTTGGCCGCCGTGCCGGTGCCATGCGCGTTAATGTAGCCCACCGCCTCGGGCGCAAGGCCCGCATCGCGCAGCGCGCCGGAGATCGCCCGCTCTGCCCCCGCCTGGTTCGGCATGACGATGTCTCCGGCATCCGATGTCATCGAAAACCCGGCGACCTCCGCCAGAATATCGGCGCCGCGCGCGACGGCATGATCCCAGTCCTCGAACACGAAGATGCCCGCGCCCTCGCCCTGCACCATGCCATTGCGGTTGGCGCTGAAGGGGCGGCAGGCATCTTTGGACATCACACGCAGCCCTTCCCAGGCCTTGATGCCGCCAAAGCAGAGCATCGCCTCCGCCCCGCCCGTCACCATCACCCGAGCCATGCCCGAGCGGATCATCTGGAAGGCAAGCCCCATCGCGTGATTGGAGGAGGCGCAGGCTGTCGCCACCGTGAAGGCCGGCCCCCTCAGGTTCCATTCCATGCTGACATGGGAGGCGGCGGCGCTGTTCATCAGCTTTGGCACCACGAAGGGGTGAACGCGGTTCTTCCCCTCCTCATAGACCGCCCGGTAATTCTCGTCCCAGGTGTTCACGCCGCCGCCCGCAGTGCCAAGCACCACGCCGGCCTGTGCCGAAAGCTCGTCGCAGAAGGTCAGGCCGGACTGCGCGATCGCCTGCCGCGCGGCGAACATCGTGAACTGCGTGATGCGGTCGAAAAGCGCAATATCCTGCCGGTTGAAATGGGTCTCCGGCTCCCAGCCGCGGACCTGGCCGCCGATGCGGATCTGCAAACGCTCCACATCGCGGATTTCGAGCGGACCTATCCCGCAGCGCCCTTCGCGCATCGCGATCGTGGTCGTGGAAACATCGTGGCCGAGCGCATTGATCGTGCCCGCACCGGTGATTGCGACGCGCCTCATTTCCTGGCGGCAACCAATCCTTCGACTGCGGCAACGATCGAAGCGACCGTGGACATGTCGAACTGATTTTTCTCCGGCTCGTTCGCGTTGAACGGAACGGTCACGTCGAAGCTTTCCTCGATCGCGAAGATGGCCTCGACCAACCCGAGGCTGTCGATGCCAAGTTCCTCAAGCCGCATTTCCGGCCGCACTTCCGACACATCGAGAACCGCCTGTTCGGCGATGATCTCGATGACCCGGGCTTCAATGCTTGTTGTCATCATCGTGTCCATGCGCGCCACTCTTGCCGAGACGTGTAACGATATCACGAAGGTCGGCGACCTCCGCGAAAAGCCGGCCGAGGCGGCGGATGTTCTTCCACGCCTCGACATGGGATTCCATCTTGAGCGCGGGCGACCCGAGGAGCACCCGCCCGCCGGGCGCGTTGGTGTAGATTTTGGTGCCGCCGCCGGCGATCACGTCATCGCCGACAAAGATGTTGTCGCTGACCCCGCACTGTCCGCCCATCACGACGCGGTCACCGATCCGGGTGGAGCCTGCGATGCCCACCTGCCCTGCGAACAGGCAGTCGCGGCCGATCTGAACGTTGTGCGCGATGTGCACCAGATTGTCGATTTTGGTTCCCGGCCCGATGGAGGTCGCGCGGATCGTGCCCGCGTCGATCGCGGAAGAGGAACCGACTTCCACGTCATCGCCGATCTCGACCCCGCCGAGGGAGTGGATGCGCGTCCAGCTCTGGCGCCGGATCTCCGTCCGCCCGCCCAGCGTTTCGCGGATTTCCTCCACCCCGGACTTTTCGGGCGTCACGAAGGAAAAGCCGTCGCCGCCGATCACGGCGTTCGGCTGGCAGATGAAACGGTCGCCGATCCGGACGTTATTGCCGATCCGGATGCCGGCATGGAGCAGCGCATCGTCCCCGATCCGGCTTTCGGCGCCGACGCTGACATGGGCACCGATCCGGGCGCGGGCGCCGATCCGTGCACCCCGACCGATCACCACGAAAGGCCCG
Organism: Alphaproteobacteria bacterium; assembly: GCA_030429495.1. GTDB lineage: Bacteria > Pseudomonadota > Alphaproteobacteria > Rhodobacterales > Rhodobacteraceae > Albidovulum. The sequence continues at coordinate 86,579 of JAUIFH010000005.1, forward strand.
ATATGGGCGTCCGGTCCGATCACCGCTTCGGCGCTGATGACGGCAGTGGCATGAATGCCCGGGGCGATGTCAGGGCCGGGATCGAATTGCCGGGTCAGGCCGGCCATGGCCACCCGTGGCCGCGACACGAAGATCGCTGCCTGAAGTCCAAGCTCCTGCCAGTCCGCGCCTTCCCACAGCACGGCCGCACGCGTGCTGCCGGCCTTGAGGCCCTCGGCATATTTCGGGTCCATTGCCAGCGCGAGGTCATCCGGCCCCGCCACCGCGGGCTCCGCCGCACCGGTGACGGTCAGCCGCGTGTCGCCCGCCGCCATCGCGCCAAGCGCCGCGGCAATCTCGGCTATCGTGTGGGATACCCGCATCTGACACCCTCCTGACGCCGGGCCGTCTGGCCCCGCGACAGGATTAGCCCCGAACCTCCGGCAAGACCACCCCGGCCTCGACCAATGCGCGGAAAATCTGCGCGTCGCGGCCATAGACGTCACGGCGGTATTCGATCTCTCCGCGCGCCGTCGGCCATGCCGTGAAATAGACGATATGCACGGGAACCGGCTGCTCGAGAGGCACGGTCGTCTCGCGGCCACTGTTCAGGTGGCGACGGAACTCTGCCTCCGGATCCTCCGCTTGCCGCGCGAGAAGCGTATAGGCCAGATCGAAGGGTTTACCGAGCCGGATGCAGCCATGGCTGTAGGCGCGCACCTCTTTCTGGAACAGCGATTTCGACGGCGTGTCGTGCAGGTAGATGTTCCAGCGGTTCGGGAACATGAACTTGACGAGGCCGAGCGCGTTGCTGTTCGACGGCGGCTGCGACATCTGGAACGGGAAGTTGCGCGCGGTGAACTGCGAGAAATCGACCGCGTCCCGGTTGACGACCCGCCCGCGGCGGTCGGTGATCTTGAGGTGCCCGGCCGCGCGCGGATTGCGCTGCAGCATCGGCAGATATTCCTTGACCGTGATTGAGCGCGGCACATTCCACGTCGGATTGACGACCATGTGCTCCATCATGTCGGAGAATTCCGGGCTGCGGCGGTCATGCTGATTCATGCCGACGACTGTCACCGTCTCGAACGTGACCTTGCCGTCATCGACGACCTTGGCGGTAAAATCCGGCAGGTTGACCCAGATATGGCGCCGGCCAAGCGTGATGCCGTTCATCCAGCGCAGCCGCTCCATCGCCACGAGGACGGAATGCAACCGCTCCTCGGCGCCAACGTTGATCTCGGCGATCGTGCCGGGACCGGCCACCCCGTCGGGGGCCAGGCCGTGGGCAATCTGAAAGTTCTGGACCGCACGCTGGATCGTTCCGTCAAACTCCTGCGTCGCCGTGCGGCGCAGATAGCCCATGCGGATCAGCCGGTCACGCAGCGCAACAACCGCCGGGCCGCTGTCGCCGGGGCTAAGCTTGCCCGCCGCCACCGTCGGGCCCCAACCGCCACGCGCGATCTCTGTCTCAAGGTCGAGCCGCGCGCGCCGAAGTTGGGTGTATTGCGGCGATTGCGGCGGAAGCGAACGGAAGAAGGCCTGCGGCTCGGATGCGGCGAGGGTCCGCAGCGTGGCCAGGGGATCACGCAGCGGCACTTCGCGGACGATGCCGGCATCCACCTTGGCCGGTTCGAGAATTCCGGTCTGCACGTCCTGGGTATAGGCCAGGAATGCCACTGTCACGGCGACTTCCAGCTGTCCGCGCTGACGCTCCGAGGTCAGGGCCGCAAATCGGTCGCGCAGCGCGTCCGCCCCGTATTCGGCCTCGGGAAGTCCGTGCCCGTCCGCCGCATCAAGGGCGGTGAACAACGCAGTGCGCCGCGCCGCATCCGCCGCCGTGGTCCAGAGCGGCGCATAATCGCGCTCCCGGTAGAATTCCGTCAACGCCGGATTGGCTGAGGCGGATTCCGCGACCGCCTGGCGAAACGCCAGATCGGCAGCCGCCGCCGGCCCCATGGCCGCACCGGACACCAGAAGCGCACCAGCCAGCATCCGGACAGAATCGAACATTAACGCGCGCCGCGTCCTTGCCATTCCGCTACCCTCGAAACCCTTCGTCACGTTACGTCTATTCAATTTCCGGGATTTCGGCCCACAAGTCCATTCACGATGGCGGGCATCGTGCCACCTCACCCCACCGGATGTCGCCATTTCGCAACGGAGCCAAGAATTTGCGTGCAGCGATGCCACAAAATGCAGCTTTCAGCAAAATCTTGCCGATCCGCCTTGAATTTCCGCATCTGCGACAATTGCGCGGTTGGCGGGGGAATCGTCTTATGCCATAACATTGCTGCACTTGGGGAAATTCGTGAAAAGACAAGCCGCTGAAAAAGCGGGCGAAACGTACGGGACAGGCATAAAGCCATGACAGATCATTCACCACTGGGTTTCACCCGCCGCGGGTTGCTTGCCGCATTCGCAGCGACCGCTGTGGTCGCCGCACCCACTTGCAGCAACGCCTTCGGCCTTCTCCGCGGCGCCGGCGACGTCCGCCGCATCCGCATGTATTCCGGCCGCACCGGCGAGAGCATCGACACGATCTACTGGATCGAAGGCAAGTATGTTCCCGAGGCGCTGAACGAGATCACCTATTTCATGCGCGACTGGCGCTCGGACGAGACCAAGGGAATCGACCCGCGCACGATCGACATTGCGGCGGCCGCGCACCGGCTTCTGGACGTGAACGAGCCCTACATGCTTCTGTCCGGCTACCGCACTGCCAAGACGAACGCGCTCCTGCGGTCCTCGTCGCGCGGGGTTGCGCGGAACTCGCTTCACATGAAAGCGCAGGCGGCCGACCTGCGGCTGCGGTCGCGCTCGGTCTCGCAGATGTACCGCGCCGCGTCGGCTTGCGAAGCCGGCGGCGTCGGGAAGTATTCCCGCTCGAACTTCGTCCACATGGATTGCGGCCCGATCCGCACCTGGGGAAGCTGAGCGACTAAAGCAGCCGTGGACAACCGGGGGGCGGCCATTGGCCGCCTTCATTGCTTCAGGCCAGCGAAACGGAACGATCTGATGGAATTTTCGCAAGCGGTGGACGTGCCCGCGCGGGAGATCGTCGACCTCTTCACCGCGACGTTCACCGCATCGGAAGGAGCGGCTGAAGGATCTGCAATCGGCGCGCTGGCCGACGACCTCCTTACCACGACGCCCGACGGCGACCTGTTCACCATTTGCGCCAAGGATGGCGCGGCACTTGTCGGCTGCATCATCTTTTCGCGCCTGACCTATGCAAAGGACAATCGCACGGTGTTCGTGCTCGGCCCTGTCGCCGTCGGGACGGATCGACAGGGTGAAGGGATCGGGCAACGACTCCTCAACCGCGGCCTCGCCGAACTGCGCGCCGCCGGGGTCGACGTCGCATTGACGTACGGGGATCCAGGTTACTACGGCAAGGTCGGGTTCCGCCAGATCAGCGAAGAGACCGCCGCCGCGCCATTCAAGCTGCAATACCCGCATGGCTGGCTGGCACAACCGCTTCGCGGAGCGGAGATCCCGCCACTGGCTGGACCTGTGCGTTGCGTCGCAGCCTTCAACAAACCGGAATTCTGGTAAAACTGGCGCACCCGAGAGGATTCGAACCTCTGACCTCTGCCTTCGGAGGGCAGCGCTCTATCCAGCTGAGCTACGGGTGCGTTGCCCGACGCTATAGGGCAAACGGCATCGGGCCGCAATCGCTTTTCGTGTCCGGGCCGGGCAGTGCCAGCCGCCGGATTTCATCGCGATTTCCGGTGTTTCCCGCCGCCGGTATTCAGGCGAAAAGCTCGTGGCAGAGTTCCAGCCCCTCGATCAGCCGGTCGACCTCGTCGGTCGTGTTGTAAAGCCCGAAAGAGGCGCGGCAGGTGGCGCCGACCCCGAAGAATTCCAGAAGCGGCATGGCGCAATGGGTGCCGGCCCGGACCGCGATGCCCTTCTTGTCGAGAACAGTCGATATGTCATGGGCATGGGCCGCCCCTTCGAGCGTGAAGGAAAAGATCGCCCCCTTCCCCGCCGCCGTTCCCTGAAGGTTCAGCCAGTTCAGGCCCTTCAGCCGCTTTGTCGCGTAGTCGCGCAAGGTCGCCTCGTGCGCGGCGACATTCTCCATGCCAAGCGCCATGAGGTATTCAAGCGCCACGCCCATTCCGATCTGCTGGACGATGCCCGGTGTGCCGGCCTCGAACTTCATCGGCGCGTCGTTGTAGGTCACGCTGTCGCGGTAGACATCGCGGATCATGTCGCCACCGCCGAGGAAGGGGCGCATCTCGGCCATCCGCTCCTTCGCGATCCAGATCGCACCGGAGCCGGACGGGCCGTAAAGCTTGTGGCCGGTGATCGCGTAGAAATCACAGCCGATATCGGGGATGGAGACCGGGCCGTGCACCGCCCCCTGGCTGCCATCGACAAGAACGGGCACGCCCTTTTCCTTCGCACCCCGGCAAATCGCCGCGACATCGACGCGGGTGCCGGTCACGTTCGACATCTGGGTGACGGCGACCAGCTTCGTCTTCGGCCCGATCGCGTCGATGACACGCTGCGGGTCGAGCGATCCGTCCGCCTCCGGTTCCACCCATTTCAGCACCACGCCCTGACGCTCGCGCAGGAAGTGCCAGGGCACGATATTGGCGTGATGTTCCAGCACGCTCAGCACGATCTCGTCCCCCGCCGCCAACCGGGGCGCGGCCCAGGCGTAGGAAACGAGGTTGATGCCCTCGGTCGTGCCGGTGGTAAAGACGATCTCTTCAGGATCGGGCGCGTTCAGGAAGCGCGCGACGATGCCGCGCACGGCCTCATACTTCTCGGTCGCGATAGTGGATAGGTGGTGCAGCCCGCGATGGACATTCGCATATTCATGTTCGTAGGCATGGGTCATCGCGTCGATCACGACACGCGGCTTCTGCGCCGACGCGCCGTTGTCGAGATAAACGAGCGGCTTGCCGTTCACCTCGCGGGCGAGGATCGGAAAATCGGCGCGGATTTTGGCCGGATCGTACATGGTCAGCCTTTCGGAACGGTGGGGACGATGCCGAACACCGTCAGCAGGATCGCGATTGCGGTGATGATCAGGAAAAAGCTCACAACCATGCCGAAGATGACCATGGCGATGTTGGTGAAACCATGGAGGGCGGCGATGAACTGGGCAAGCAACCAGACGAACATGACCAGCGCAGCGAAGGCGACAAGCACGCCGACCGGCGGAATGAGAAGCAGCGCAAACAGCTGCACCGCCTGCGCCAGCGTCAACAGAAACTCCAGCCAGACGACAAGCAGAAGCGCGTCGGGGAAGGTTCCCTGTCCACCGAAAAGTCGGCCTATAAATGCCATCGCCGCGGCGACGAGCAGCAGCGACAGGAACTGCACCGGCACCCCGGTCCAGGGGTCGCTGACGATGAAGAAGATCGGGCTTGGCTGGGACAGCGGCATCGCGAGGATCGCAAGCCGGGTTTCGAGAACCGCGAGCACGGAGACCAGAGCCAGGCCGATCCAGCGCGCCTCGATCGGCGGGCCGAAGGCAATCAGCCGGCGGGCTGCCGCGCGCGGGTTCCGGAACGTCTCGCCCACAAGGTCCGTGACAAGGGTCATCATTGGCGGTCCTCGAAATCGGCCACGCGCAGCCCTGCGAACCAGAACCACAGGAACACGGCGAACACAACGACGCCGGTCGCGGTCAGGGCAGAGCCGGGGCCGATGAAGGCCGCGACAAGCCCCTGCAAAAGCATCATCGGCGTGACCGCAAGAAGCGCCCAGAACAGCGCGATCCGCGCGCCGAAGAAATCGCCCCGCCCCCCTGCGGCGCGCGCGGCCAGATGGCCGGCGCCCGCGAGAAGATAAAAGGCGGGTATCGCCGCAAGGACGGCGAGGAACGCCGCCACCATGCGCTGCGTGAGCGGAACGTCCGGCTCCAGGAATGCGGCCCGGCTCATCGCCGGCCACTGCGCGATGAAGATCACGATGAGTGCCGCCAGCAGATAGGCGAGCGCCCGCGCCTCATGCCGCTCACCCGCAAGAAGCCGCCGCATCACCGCGCGCGGCCCCCTGTAGGTGGCGACGATGTCGTCGGTGACGGCCATCACGTCTTCCTGCGCGCGAGCCAATCCTCAAGCCGGCCGACGATCTCACCGGCAAGACGTTCGTCCTCGATCTCCTCGATCGCGTCGGCCAGGAACGACAGCACGAGAAGCGCGGTCGCCTCTTCCTTCTCCACGCCGCGCGAGCGCAGGTAGAAAAGCGCAGTTTCGTCGATCGCGCCCGTGGTGGAACCGTGCGAACACTTCACGTCGTCGGCGTAAATCTCCAGCTCCGGCTTGGCAAGGAACTGGCTGTCCTCGTCCAGAAGAAGCGACTGACTAATCTGGTAGCCATCGGTCTTCTGCGCGCCGGGCTTCACGAGGATCTTGCCCTGGAAGACCCCGGTCGCGCCGTTCTTCAGCACCTTCTTGAAAACCTGCCGGCTTTCGCAGCCGACAGCGTCATGAGTGACAAAAACGGTGTCGTCGTGGTGGAACTTGCCGTAGCTTCCATCGCCGAGCGCCGCGCCCGCGACATGGGCCGAGGCATTGTCGCCCGCGATCTCGATGACGCATTCGTTGCGGGTAAGCTGGCCGTTCACGGTCAGCGTGAAGGACTTGAACAGCGACCCTTCGGCCACCCGCGCGAAGATATGCGTCGCCGCGCGCCGTTCATGATCGCGGCCCTGCGCGCGGACATGGTGGAAACGGCCGCCCGTGGCGACATCGACCTCCATCACCTTGTTGAACCGCGCGGCGGCGGGCCCTGTCTCCAGCAGCGTCAGTTCCGCGCCGGCCTCGACCTTGATGCAATGATGCAGGATCGCGTCCGAGGTCTCGGATTCGTGGCGATAGATCAGGTGAACCGGCTTCTCGGCCCGCCCCGTCACCCGGATCAGCACGCCGTCGCCCGCCGCCGCCGTATTCAGCGCCGCGAGCGGCCGCGCGACGGGCGTCTGCCCCCGCGCCTCCAGCACGCCATAGAGGTCCTGCGCCCAGTGAATGTCCGCCGCACCGGCCTCGGCCAGACGGGTAATCTCGACACCCGCGGCGGCCGGGTCGTCCGATGCGCCGGCATCGAAGGCCCCGTCCGTGAAGACAAGCTTCACGCTGTCCACATCACCGAAAAGCTGCGCCTCCCCCGCATCAAAGAGCGCCGCCGGCGGCACTTCGGGCGCAGTGAGCGAGGACGGGTCGGTGAACTTCCAGTATTCGTCGCGACGCCCCGGCAACCCCATGGCACCGAACCGCGCCAGCGCGTCCTTGCGCGCGGCAGCGGTGAACCCCGCTTCGGGAACCGGCACGGACGCGATCCAGGCCTCGGTCGCCGCCTCGCGGGCTGTATCCTTGCGTTTCGGGGAGGCCATCACGCGATCTCCGCGAGGATGTCGGCATAGCCGTTCTTCTCGACCTCAAGCGCCAGTTCCGGCCCGCCGGTCTTCACGATCCGGCCATCGGCCATGATATGGACGACGTCGGGCTGGATATGGTCGAGAAGCCGCTGGTAATGCGTGATGACGAGGAAGGCACGGCGCGGATCGCGCAGCGCGTTCACGCCGTCGGCCACCAGCTTCATCGCATCGACATCAAGGCCGGAATCGGTTTCGTCGAGAATGCACATAGTCGGCTCAAGCACCGCCATCTGCAGGATCTCGTTGCGCTTCTTCTCGCCGCCGGAAAAGCCGACGTTCACCGGGCGCTTCAGCATTTCGGCGTCGATCTTCAGCGTCTTGGCCTTCTCGCGAACGAGTTTGAGGAAATCGCCCGCGCTGACCTCGGATTCGCCACGCGCCTTGCGCTGCGCGTTCAGCGCCGAGCGCAAGAAGGTCATGTTGCCGACGCCCGGAATCTCCACCGGATACTGGAAGGCGAGGAACAGACCCGCCGCCGCGCGCTCCTCCGGCTCCATCTCAAGGATGTCTTCGCCGTCGAGCGTGGCGGAACCGTCCATGACCTCGTATCCGTCGCGGCCCGACAGGACGTAGGACAGGGTCGACTTGCCCGATCCGTTCGGTCCCATGATCGCATGGACCTTACCGGCCTCGACCGTCAGGTCGACACCCTTGAGGATCTGCTTGTCCTCTTCCTCTAGCTTGACGTTCAGGTTCTTGATTTCGAGCATGTCTGGTCCTTTCAAACGGCAAAGGCGGCCTGCGGGCGCGAGGCCCGGGCCGCTACGATTCTCGATTGTGTGAGTGTTAGAGGGCCGGCGTCAGACGGTAGTCCTTGCCCGCCTCGGCAAGCGCCGCGGCGTAGTCGGCCGAAAACATGTTCGCCCAGAGCTCGGGCGCGTTCGAGGCGACGGCCGCCTCGCCGAAATGCATCACGACGCAGCCGACAAGAAGCGCCGGAAACCGCTGCCGGGTGAAGAGGTGGAACATCACCATCACAAGCGCAGCCAGCACGAAGGCAAACAGCACCATGCCGCGTCCGCCGAGGTCGTAGAACGCGTCCGGCAACCCTTCCATCTGCGCCAGCTTGAAGTAGATGAGCCGGCCGAGCAGCACTGCCGACATGCCGGCGAAGAACGCGAAAATGACCATCAGCTTTTCGGCAAAGGTCCGCTTCGCACGCTTCGGCTGGCGCTTGGCAAGATTGTTGAACTTCTTCTGCGTGCTGCGTCCAACAACGTCCGCATGCTCGAACTGACGGCCGGACTGAATCCGTTTCACCCGTTCCGCAAATGCTGTTTTCTGGTCGAAGTCCACGGTGTTTCCTGTGCCCCAACAGTATTTCCCTTATGGGGAACTCTGCCGTTACATTGGGGCGGAATTCGGGAACCAATCGTGCTTTTTCCGTGCCGTGGGCGCCACCAATTCGCCTTAATGGGGTGCGGTTTTCCGGCAGGCAGGTACCGGCCTGGCCATCCGGGCGGCATCCAGCGTATCCAGACACGAAGCAATAACCGGAAATGCGGCGCATTTCGTCGGGCGGCACGTCAAATCCGGTACAATGAGCGGCCGGCCAAGTCACCGACGCAATGCAGAATCGGCGTATCCGGCGCCCGTCGAAATGCGTGATTCCGTTCATTGCTTTTCCCACCTATCGAACGCGCCGGAGGCTCTCGCTTCCTCGATGTCGATTTTTTTCGCCTGCTGAGTCAGATCATGCACCACTCTTTGGAGTTGCGTCGCCTCTCGCCTCAGAGCCCGACGCCTCATGGTCTGAATGCCCAAGATCACGGCCGGCAAACCTAAACCCGAAACGACTCCGATCACCCCCGGTTTCGCAACGCCAAGGGCGGCGGATGCACCGAACCCGGCAAGGTATCCGACGCAAAGCAACCACATCGTTGCTTCGAGCGATCCGATCCGGCGGTCCCGCATCAGTCAAAGCCCCTCGAAACTCATCCGACCGATCCCTCTAGAGAGATCGCCACAAGGCTCTGCGCCTCCAGCGCGAATTCCATCGGCAGGGTCTGCAACACGTCGCGGACGAAACCGTTGACGACAAGCGCCACCGCCTCCTCCTCTCCCATCCCGCGCGACCGGGCGTAGAACAACTGGTCGTCATCAACCTTGGAGGTGGTCGCCTCATGCTCCACGCGCGAGGAGTTGTTCTTCACCTCGATATACGGAACCGTATGCGCCCCGCACTTGTCGCCGATCAGCAGGCTGTCGCACTGGGTGTAGTTGCGCGAGTTCTTGGCCTTCGGGTGCATCGAGACAAGCCCGCGATAGGTGTTCTGCGCCTTGCCGGCCGAAATCCCTTTTGAAACAATGCGGGAGCGGGTGTTCTTGCCAAGATGGATCATCTTGGTCCCGGTATCGGCCTGCTGCATGTTGTTGGCGATGGCGATCGAATAGAACTCGCCCTGACTGTCGTCGCCGCGCAGGATGCAGGACGGATACTTCCAGGTGATCGCCGATCCCGTCTCCACCTGGGTCCACATCACCTTCGCCCGGTCGCCCCGGCAATCGGCGCGCTTGGTGACGAAATTGTAGATCCCGCCCTTGCCGTCCTCATCACCGGGGAACCAGTTCTGCACCGTGGAATATTTCACCTCGGCATCTTCCAGCACGACGATCTCGACCACCGCCGCGTGAAGCTGCGCGGTATCGCGCTTGGGCGCCGTGCAGCCTTCCAGGTAGCTGACATACGATCCCTTGTCGGCGATGATCAGCGTGCGCTCGAACTGTCCGGTATTCTCCGCATTGATGCGGAAGTAGGTGGAAAGCTCCATCGGGCAGCGGGTGTTCGGCGGGATGTAGACGAAGGACCCGTCCGAAAAGACCGCCGAGTTCAGCGTGGCAAAGAAGTTGTCCGACTGCGGCACGACCGAACCGAGATACTTCTTCACCAGATCCGGATAGTCGCGGATCGCCTCGGAGATGGAACAGAAGATGACGCCCGCCTTCTTCAGCTCTTCCTTGAAGGTGGTCCCCACGCTGACCGAGTCGAAGACCGCATCCACGGCCACGCGTCGCGCATCGGCCGGCGCGTCGTCCGCACCCTCTACGCCCGCCAGAATCATCTGCTCTTTCAAAGGGATACCGAGCTTTTCGTAAGTGGCCAGAAGCTTCGGATCGACCTCGTCCAGCGACTTCGGTTTCTCCGCCATGCTCTTCGGCTTGGCGTAATAGTACTGCGACTGGTAGTCGATTTCCGGGTAGTGCAGCATCGCCCAGGACGGTTCTTCCATTTCCTGCCAGCGCGCGAAGGCCTTCAGCCGCCAGTCGGTCATCCATTCCGGCTCGCCGTTCTTCTCCGAGATGAGGCGGACGATGTCCTCGTTCACGCCGATCGGCGCGTATTCCATCTCGATGTCGGTTTCCCAACCGTATTTGTAGGCGCCCATATTCTGCACGGTCTCGACCGTCTCGCGGTCGACGCCCTCGCGGACTTCCAGTTCGGCCGTGCCCTGTTCGCTTTCCAATGCCATCGCCTTTTCTTTCGTTTTATCCATATCTTGCACGCCTCCCCTCACGCGGCCCTTGCGCGGTGGCGCGCATGCGCGCCGATCCACGCCTCGGCGAAGCGGTCGACTTCCTCCACCGTCGTCGCGGGACCGATCGAAACCCTGATCGCGGACGAGGATGCAACTTCATCGAAGCCCATCGCCGTCAGAACCCGGCTTGCCTTCACCTTGCCCGAGGAACAAGCCGACCCGGCCGAGACCGCGAACCCGGCAAGGTCCATCTGCATCACCTGTGTCTCGCCCTTCCATCCGCGCGTGAGGATGCAGGACGTGTTGGGCAGGCGCGGGCCGGACTGGCCGACAAACACGGTATCCCCTGACGCCGCCGCAATACGCGCCTCAAGCCGGTCGCGCAACTCCGCCACGCCGCCCCAGATGTCGGCCTCCTGCCCGGCAAGCGCCGCCCGCGCCGCCGCGCCGAAGCCCGCGATCCCGGCCACATTCTCGGTCCCAGAGCGCCGTCCCATCTCCTGACCGCCGCCCGGGCGGAGCGCCGCGATATCGACGCCTTCGCGCACGATCAATGCGCCCACCCCTTTCGGGCCGCCGATCTTGTGTGCCGAGACGATCGCAAAATCCGCACCCGACCAGGAAAAGGCGAAGGGAATGCGCCCGGCCGCCTGAACGATGTCCACCAGCATCCGGTCCGCCCTTAGCGCACCGAAGACAAAACCGCGCGCGCCCCGCTCGGGAAGGTCGGAGATCACCCCGGTTTCGCTGTTGGCGAGACCCAGCGCCAGAACATGGCCTGAGGCGGCCCCTCCGCCGGCCCGACCATTCGCCACGAGACAGTCATGGGCAGTGTCCTGCACGAGGACATCCGCATCCGCCGGCAGGCCTGCCAACACCCCGGCCGCCTCCGTCGCGCCGGAGGTGAAGACGACCTCTTTGGCCCGGCAGCCGACAAGTGCCGCCACATCCTCGCGCGCGCGCTCGATCAGGGACTTCGCCGCCCGCCCCTCGGCATGAACCGAGGACGGGTTGCCCACCATGTCAAGCGCGGCGACGAAAGCCGCGCGCGCCTCCGGTCGCAAAGGCGCCGTCGCGTTCCAGTCGAGGTAGACCCGCCCCGTCACGACCGCACCTTCTTCTGTTCGAAAATACTCCCGGCGGAGCCGGCCCGAGCCGGAGCCGCAAGGCGGAGGCGAGACAAGTGGCGCGGCGCGGAACGCGCCTCAATCTGACAAGACCCGGTCATTCGTCGACCACCTCGAAAAGCGCCGGCACCGCCGGGCACGGGGTCAACTCGTTGTGGATCACATCCGAGAGCCGGGTCTGGTGCAGGAAGACGTAGACATGCGCCGAAAGGCCTTCCCACAGACGATTGGTCATCGACTGCGCCCGGCTGCCCGAAACGCCGCCGGAAGCGCCCGCCCCGGTATGAAGCGCGCTCACCGTCTCGTCCACCGCCTCCAGCACCTCGCTGACGCGGATCGCGGCGGGATCGCGGGCAAGCTTGTAGCCGCCGCCCGGCCCGCGCACCGATTCGACCAGACCGGCCCGGCGCAGCTTGACGAAGAGCTGCTCCAGATAGGGCAGCGAGATATCCTGACGCCGGGAAATCTCGGCCAGCGAGGTCAGCTGGTCGTCGCGCGCCGTCGCGAGGTCGGCCAAAGCCACCATCGCATATCGCCCCTTGGTCGAGAGTTTCATTCCCGCAAGCCCCGCAAAGACATTGACGCCGGAGGCAAGGCCGCTTAACTCCTTCGCACCCGGTCACCGGCACCCGCCGGTATTTAGAACAGTTCTAGGGTGCCTGAGCAAAATCGTCAAGAATGGCTTGGCCAGATTTGACGCCACCGGGCCCCCGCAGAGAGAAGACAGGCGATGCCCGAAGTCATTTTCGCCGGCCCCGAAGGCCGCCTCGAAGGCCGCTACCACCCCCAGAAACAGCCCGACGCGCCAATCGCGATCGTCCTGCATCCGCATCCGCAGTTCGGCGGCACGATGAACAACCGCGTCGTGCACCGGCTGCACTATGCGTTCCATGAGCTCGGATTCACCGTCCTGCGCTTCAACTTCCGCGGCGTCGGCCGGTCCCAGGGCGAATACGACCAGGGCATCGGCGAGTTGTCCGACGCGGCTTCCGCGCTCGACTACCTGCAGGCGATGAACCCCAATTCCAAGCATTGCTGGGTTGCAGGCTTTTCCTTCGGGGCGTGGATCGGCATGCAGCTTCTGATGCGCCGGCCCGAGATCACCGGCTTCATCTCGGTGGCTCCGCCCGCGAACATGTATGATTTTTCCTTCCTCGCGCCCTGCCCGTCCTCGGGTCTCATCATCAACGGCACCGCCGACCGCGTGGCGCCGCCCAAAGATACCGCCACGCTGGTGGGCAAGCTTCGCGAGCAGAAGGGCATCACCATCACGCACGAACAGGTCGAGGGTGCCGGCCATTTCTTCGAGAACGACGAAGAACACATGAACCCGATGATCCGCACGGTGCAGGACTATGTCGTCCGCCGCCTTGGCGAAGGGACGCGCTGAGTCATGAAGACGACGGAGGAACTTGGCATCGCCCTGGCCGAGGACGTCCTGAAGGCCGTCGCGGAAACCGGTGACGAGGCACTCGTCGTCGAGATCAACAAGATCGTCGAGGCCTCCTCCTCCGCTTTGCAGGAAGCCTACATGGCCGCGATCCGCGCGCAGCGCGCCGAGGCCAAGGCGCGGGACTTCCTGAACGCCAGGCTGAAACGGTTGCAAACCCAGAAAACGATGCCGTGATTCAGCGTGCCGCCCCATCGGAGGCCGGTAGCATCAAGGCTCTGCGCGCCGTTCTCCTGATCTGTATGGCTGTTTCGCCCCTGCTCGTGAACGAGGTGTTGGTCTGGGTCCGCACCGGTGTCATGCAACGTGCGGCCGATCTGCGGGGCGGTGTCGGCACTGGCCTAGGCGTTCTGACTTGGTGCGGCGCAATGACGGCAATCGCGGCAACCTCTGCAGTGCTGGCATGGCGCGGGCATGCGGGCCTTGGCCTCGGCATCCTGATCCTCTTGTCCCTCTTCAGCCATTTCTCGCTCTGGCCCGAAAACCACCCGAACCTGGGATGGGTCCATCTCGTCGCGACCGTCGGTGCCGCGGGGGCGCTTCTCATCGGGTTTCGCGTATCGGAGCGGCTTGAAAGATGACCGAAAGGCTCGACGCGCAGTTCGCCTTTCTGACAGAGGCCGACCGGCTCAAGCAGGTGATCCGGGCGACACCTCTCTGCGACGGATCGAGGCGGGAAAACTCCGGCGAACATTCCTGGCATCTCGCGCTCTACGCGCTCGTCCTCGCCGATCAGGCCGGACCGGACGTGAATATCGACCGTGTTGTCAGGATGCTGATCCTGCATGACCTGGTGGAGATCGACACCGGCGACGTGCCGATCCACTCCGCCGACGGACAGGCCCACGGCTCGGCCGCTGTGGCAGAGGCCGAGGCACGCGCGGCCGACCGCATCTTCGGTCTCCTCCCCGAGGATATCGGCGTCGGCCTCCGCGCGCTTTGGGAAGAGTTCGAGGCCGCCGAGACGCCGGATGCGGTTTTCGCCAAGGCCCTCGACCGGGTGCAGCCGGTCCTTCACAACCTCGCCTCCGGCGGCGGAAGCTGGAACGATTATGCGGTCAACGCAAGGCAACTCGAGGCCCGCGTCGGCACAAAGGTCGCCCGCGGCGCGCCCGCGCTCTGGGCGCATCTGAAGGGCCGCCTTCGGGGCTATTTCCCCGATATCTGACCCAGACGGCCCGTTCAGGCGACCGCGATAGCGCCGTAGTCTTCGAGCGTGGCAACATCAATTGCGCCGATCCCGTCGGCAACCCGCGCCAGCGTCTTCGGCCGATAGGGCCGGTTTCCCCAGCCGGGCGGCATCTCGGCCACCCGCCAACGGGCGATCGCGGGATGCGCGACCTCCGCCACCCGGTCCGGTCCCCGCCGCGCCTTCGCGGTCAGGCCCATAAAGACGTCGCCAAGCGACGCTCCGCCGGTCTTGTTGTCGAGCGGACCGAGCAGATTGCGCTGTGTCTGCACCAGAGTCAGCGCGTCAGGCCGGTAGCGTAGCCCCGCCCGCGCGGCTCCGTCAGCGATCCACAGCAGCGCGAGGCTGGACAGATCCGCGATATCGCCGCCGCCGCCGACCGATCCGTGATTGCCCGCGAACCATTCCTGCCGGTAGTCGCCGCCCGGATTGTCGCGCCGGAGGTCCGGCAGATTGGTCCAGAGCGTCGGCACGAAATGCCGCCGCCTCTCGTCGATCGCGACCGCATGGCGCGCGGCCTTGACGAAAGAGGACAGTTCGGTGTCGTGAAACCGGTATTTCCGGTTCAGAAGCCGTGCCGGCAGGCCCCAATGCGACGGGATGCCAAGCGCTCCGACCGTGTCCCAGACGCCAAGATAGGCAATCGTCAGCGGATGCCCCTCGGGCGCGCCCCGGGCGCGGCGGAAGGCAGGTTCGTTATCCGTCACCGTGACACCGGGCGAGATTCGCAGCCGGAACGCCATGCTCTCCTCGGTCGAGGGCTTTGTCTCGTCGTCACGATCGCGATAGCGCGTGAAGGCCTCGGCGACGACTTCCGGCGTCGGGTCCGACGCGATCCCGCAATTGCGGATCAGCCCGACCAGAGAGCGCGCGGTGTATGCCCCGCGCGAAAAGCCGAACACATGGATCTCGTCCCCCGGCTCGTAGGCGCGGCAAAGATGCCGGTAAGCGGCGGCGATGCGGGCATCGAGGCCCCAGCCCATCGCGCCGCCCGACAGCTTCTCGTTGATCCGTTCCAGCCATCCGCCACCTTCCGGCACGCCGACGCCATTGTAGTAGAAGACGACCTGTTTCTCTGCCCCCTCGGGTGCGGACGGGAGCATCAGCGCCATCTGGCGGACATTGGTCGCATGGGGCTGGTCGGCGCTGTTCCAAGTGCCGTCGCACAGCACAGCGATGCGTTTCATCACGCGTTCTCCTTGAAATAACCTGCTTCAAATGCCGCAAGTATCGCCGAATCCCCCGCCTTGGACAACTGCGGAGACGGCCCGGCCGCGCCGGTGCGCTTTCTTGCCAATGCGGTTTCAGGTAAGAGGCGACCGCATCTGCCAGAAAGGCCCCACGCAGTGAAACAATCCCGGACCCCGCCCCGGCCCCAGGCAGACCGAATGCCGGTCAACCGGCTTCAGGAATACCTCAAGCAGATCGTCTATGGCGGCAATGACGGGATCGTCACGACCTTCGCCGTCGTCGCGGGCTTCACCGGCGCGCGCGCCGACGGCGTGGTCGGCCTTGGTGCGATCGCGGTTCTCATCTTCGGCCTTGCCAACCTCTTCGCAGATGCCGTGTCGATGGGGCTGGGAGAGTTCCTGTCAGACCGCTCCCAGCGGGATGTCTGGCACGCGCGCCATGCCGCGATTCGCAGTGCCATCGCGGCCGACCCGGCGCCTCAGATGCACCGTCTTGCCGCCGAACTTCGGACCCGGGGCCTGTCCGCTGCGGATGCGGACAGGGCCGCCGCCCTTCTGCTTCGAAGCCCCGATCTCGGTGCGGAACTGATCCTCAGCCAGTCCGACGGGCTCGTCAGCCCGTCGGAGCATCACGCAGCCCCCCGTGCGCTCGTGACCTTCCTCGCCTTCGTTGCCTTCGGCCTGATCCCGATCCTCCCTTATATCCTGCTCGACGCCTCCGCCCTTACGTTCGGGCTTTCGGTCGGCGCGACGCTTGCGGCGCTCGTCCTCCTTGGGCTGGTCCGCTGGCGGGCGAGCGGTGACAACCCCGCCCGCGCGCTTGTCGAGACAGTCGGTGTCGGGACGATCTGCGCGTTGGTCGCCTTCGCAGCTGGCGCACTGGTCGGCGGATAGCAAATTTTGGTATACCACCGCATACCATCTTTCCCTACGCTTCCATTTCGGCTATGTCACCGCCAACGAGTCACCCGGAACGGAGAGACAGATGTCGAAGATCAAGGTAGCCAACCCCGTCGTCGAGCTTGATGGCGACGAGATGACCCGGATCATCTGGGACTTCATCAAGAAGAAACTGATCCTGCCCTACCTCGACATCGACCTGAAATACTACGATCTCGGCATCGAGGAGCGTGACCGCACCGACGACCAGATCACCATCGACGCTGCCAACGCGATCAAGCAGTACGGCGTCGGCGTCAAATGCGCGACGATCACGCCCGACGAACAGCGGGTCGAGGAGTTCGGCCTCAAGCAGATGTGGCGGTCGCCCAACGGAACGATCCGCAACATCCTCGGCGGGGTGATCTTCCGCGAGCCGATCATCTGCAAGAACGTGCCGCGCCTGGTGCCGGGCTGGACCCAGCCCATCGTCGTCGGCCGCCACGCCTTCGGCGACCAGTATCGCGCCACCGACTTCCGCTTCCCCGGCAAGGGCAAGCTGTCGATCAAGTTCGTTGGTGACGACGGCCAGGTGATCGAGAAGGAGGTCTTCGAGGCGCCGGGTTCGGGCGTCACGATGGCGATGTACAACCTCGACCAGTCTATCATCGACTTCGCCCGCGCCTCGATGAACTACGGTCTCGTGAAGGGCTGGCCGGTCTATCTCTCGACCAAGAACACCATCCTCAAGGCCTATGACGGGCGCTTCAAGGACCTCTTCCAGCAGGTCTTCGACGAGGAGTTCGCCGACAAGTTCAAGGCCGCCGGCATCACCTACGAACACCGCCTGATCGACGACATGGTCGCCTCGGCGCTCAAGTGGTCCGGCGGCTATGTCTGGGCATGCAAGAACTACGACGGTGACGTGCAGTCCGACACCGTCGCGCAGGGCTTCGGCTCGCTCGGTCTCATGACCTCGGTCCTGATGACGCCGGATGGCAAGACCGTCGAGGCCGAGGCGGCGCACGGCACCGTGACCCGCCACTACCGCCAGCACCAGGCCGGCAAGGAAACCTCCACGAACTCGATCGCCTCGATCTACGCCTGGACCGGCGGCCTCAAGCACCGCGCGAAGCTCGACAGCAACGCCCAGCTCGCAACGTTCGCCGAGACGCTGGAGAATGTGACCGTCCAGTGCGTCGAGGATGGCTTCATGACCAAGGACCTCGCCCTTCTTGTCGGTCCGGACCAGAAATGGCTGACCACGATGGGCTATCTCGAAAAGGTCGACGAGTATCTCAACAAGGCGATGTAAGCACCGCCGCATCGAACGAAGGGCCGGAGCAATCCGGCCCTTTTCCTTTCCGCCCACTGCATGACGCCTGTGGCCCCGGAGCAACCCGGCTGCGGCCTCTGTGAGGGCACAGGGCGTCCCCCGTCTGCGCGGAATTGCACCCGCCCCGCCGGCGGTCTAGAGGAGGGGAAAGGAAACCCGCGATGCCAATGCACTACATCCTCCTGTTCTTCGCCGTCGTCGCCGAGACCATCGCGACGACCGCCCTGCAGGCCAGCCATCAGTTCACCCGACTCGGCCCGTCCGTGCTCGTCGTGATCGGTTATGCGATCTCGTTCCTGCTGCTCAGCTTCACGCTCCGCTACATGCCGGTTGGCGTCGTCTATGCGATCTGGTCCGGCCTCGGCATCGTCCTGATCGCCCTGATCGGCTTTCTGGTCTTTGGCCAGCGCCTCGACGCTCCGGCAATGATCGGGCTGGCGCTGATCGTCGCAGGGATCGTCGTGATCCAGGTGTTTTCCAGCACCGCGACGCATGGCTAGCCTGCGCGCATGACTGGGGCCGATATCCGACCGCGCCGGGACGGCTGGCTTCTCGTCGCCGCCGCTCTCGTCGCCGCTGGCCTTTTCCGGCAGATCTTCATCCTCACGGCCGCACATTCGGTCGGCGGCAATGCGTGGATGCAGGGTGACTGGCTGATCAACCTCGCCGGCGGCCCAGTCCGGCGCGGCCTGTTCGGCACTGCGATCCTTGGCCTTGCCGATGCGACCGGCCTGTCCGCGCTCGACCTCGTCGTCGCGATTCAGGTCGGCCTCTCGGTCCTCCTCTTCGGTGGGGTCATCCTGCTGCTCCTGAAACAGCCCGGCCCCGACATGGTGCTGGCCGTCCTCAGCCCTGGCATCTTCTTCATCGCGTGGGTGATCGACCCGGCCTCCACCGGCCGAAAGGAGCTTTTCGGCCTTCTCTCACTGCTCATGATCGCCTTCCCCGGCGGCGGGGCGTGGCGGATCGGGATATCGGCTGCACTCATCGTCATCGGCGCGATCGGGCATGAGATCAATGTCCTCATCATGCCGGCATGGATCGCGGCCCTTTTCCTGTTCCCCCGCCCGGAAATCGACCGATGGCGGGGCATGATCATCGCCGCCACAGGCCTTCCGGTCGCGCTCAGCGCGCTCTATGCCGCCCTCAATCCGCAGCCTGAATCAAACCTGTCCATCTGCCTTGCGCTGACCGAACGCGGCCTCAGCCGAAGCAATCTGTGCGGCGGCGCGATCGAGTGGCTGGCGCTGCCCGACAACGGACCGGCCAGCGTTGCGACCGCATTGTCGGAAAGCGCGACGGCGGCGCTCGTGCCGCTCGCTTGGCTGCTCTTCGTTGTGCCCGTCGCCCGGCTGTTCCTGAGCATTCCGCTGCGCCGCCCCGTTCTTCTCTCGTTGCTGGCCGGCGTGCTTCCGGTCCTGCTCCTCTATCCGATCGCCCTCGACTGGGGCCGCTGGATCGCGATCCAGACCACCATCGCCGCGATCTTCGCTCTCGGACTCGGCGCGCGGGGCTATTTCGGCGCGGCCCGGCGGTTTCCCACTCTGGAACTGCTGATCTGGCTGGCATGTGCGCTCGCATGGGGGCCGCGCCACCTTCCCGGCGTGACGGTCGAGGGGTTTTTGTCGCTGTTCCTGTGACACTCCCCGAAACGGCGGAAGGTTCTTCTGGCCATCCGGGCTGAATTCCTCTATCGGGGCGCCAACTTCAGGAAATGGCGGACCCATGGACCTTCGCAATATCGCGATCATCGCGCACGTTGACCACGGCAAGACGACCCTTGTTGACGAGCTTCTCAAGCAATCCGGCGCGTTCCGGGAAAACCAGTCCGTGGCCGAACGCGCCATGGACAGCAACGATATCGAGCGCGAGCGCGGCATCACGATCCTCGCCAAGGCGACCTCGGTCGAGTGGAAGGGCACGCGCGTCAACATCGTCGACACCCCGGGTCACGCCGATTTCGGCGGCGAGGTGGAGCGTATCCTGAACATGGTGGACGGTGTTGTCCTGCTGGTCGATGCGGCCGAGGGGCCGATGCCGCAGACGAAGTTCGTGACCTCGAAGGCGCTGGCGCTCGGCCTGCGCCCGATCGTCGTACTGAACAAGGTCGACAAGCCCGATGCCGAACCCGACCGCGCGCTGAACGAAGTCTTCGACCTCTTCGCCAATCTCGGCGCCGATGACGACCAGCTCGACTTCCCGCACATGTATGCCTCCGGCCGTTCCGGCTGGGCGGATGCGGAACTGGACGGCCCGCGCAAGGACCTTTCCGCGCTCTTCGACCTGATCGTGAAGCACGTCCCCGCGCCGCGCCAGATCGCGGATGCGGACAAGCCGTTCCGGATGCTGGCGACGACGCTCTCGGCCGACCCGTTCATCGGCCGCATCCTGACCGGGCGCATCGAAAGCGGAACCCTCAAGGTCGGCGATCAGGTCAAGGCACTTTCCCGCAAGGGCGAGCGGATCGAACAGTTCCGCGTGACCAAGATCCTCGCCTTCCGCGGCCTCGCCCAGCAGCCGATCGACATGGCCGAGGCCGGCGACATCGTCACCGTAGCCGGCATGACCAAGGCCACCGTGGCCGACACGCTTTGCGATATCTCGATCGACGTGCCGCTTCCCGCGCAGCCGATCGACCCGCCAACGATCTCCGTCACCTTCGGCATCAACGACTCACCCCTCGCCGGCAAGGACGGCAACAAGGTCCAGTCCCGCGTCATCCGCGAACGGCTGATGAAGGAAGCCGAGAGCAACGTCGCCATCAAGATCGAGGACACGCCCGGCGGCGAGGCCTTCGTCGTCTCGGGGCGCGGCGAACTTCAGATGGGCGTTCTGATCGAGAACATGCGCCGCGAGGGGTTCGAGCTTTCGATCTCCCGCCCCCGCGTGATCTTCCGCGAAGAGAACGGCCAGCGAATGGAGCCCGTCGAAGAAGTTATCGTCGACGTCGATGACGAGTATTCCGGCGTGGTGATCGAAAAGCTGACGGGCCAGCGCAAGGGCGACCTGGTGGAGATGAAGCCCGCCGGCGTGGGCAAGACCCGGATCGTCGCCCATGTGCCCTCGCGCGGTCTCATCGGCTATCACGGCCAGTTCCTGACTGACACCCGGGGAACGGGCGTCCTCAACCGCATCTTCCACGGCTGGACCCCGCACAAGGGCCCGATCGAGGGCCGCCATGTCGGTGTCCTGATCTCGATGGAGAACGGCGTTTCGGTAGCCTATGCGCTCTGGAACCTCGAAGACCGGGGCAAGCTTTTCATTGGCGCGCAGGAACAGGTCTATGAGGGGATGATCATCGGCGAACATTCCCGCGACAACGATCTGGAAGTAAACCCGCTGAAGGGCAAGAAGCTGACCAACGTCCGCGCCTCGGGCACGGATGAGGCCGTCCGCCTGACGCCCCCGGTGCGGATGAGCCTCGAGGAGGCCATCGCCTACGTTCAGGACGATGAGCTTGTCGAGGTCACGCCGAAGATCGTGCGGCTGCGCAAACGCTATCTCGACCCGCATGAGAGAAAGCGCCAGGCCCGGGCAGGCTGAGCCGGACCCGTAGGGCGGGCTTCAGCCCGCCCCCCTTCCGCCCCGCCAGGGCTGTGCTAGGCTGCCCCCATCCTCAACGGAAAGGGCTCCCCATGGGTATCCTCGCCATGCTGCTCACCGGCGCCATCGCCGGCTGGCTCGCCGGGCAACTCGTCAAGGGCTACGGCTTCGGCCTCATCGGCAACATCGCCGTCGGCATCCTCGGCGCCTTCATCGCGGGACTGATCCTGCCCCGCATCGGCTTCGGCATGGGCGGCGGTATGGGCGCTGCGATCCTCCACGCCACCTTGGGCGCGGTGATCCTGCTGTTCCTGATCCGGCTGGTGAAGCAGGGTTAGGTCGGATGTGCGGACGAAGCTGCCGTTTCGTCCCATACCGTGATAACGTCGTCTGATACGGAGTTTGCCGAAGGCGCAAGAATGTCAGCATCACTCGGGCGATTGGTCATCTACACAAGCAAGATCGATCAGATGGCGGACTTTTACGCCAGGTACTTCGGCTTCTCAGTTTCGCGAGCTGAGGGCGACCGCATCGTTGAACTTACGGCGCAAAGTTCCGGCATGGCGCTGCTTTTGCACCCCGCAGCGGCAAAGCTGAAAGAGGGGCAGGTCTTGGTTAAGCTTGTGTTCGACGTTGAGGACGTGTCGGCCTTTTGCGAAGCGGCAAGGGCTGACGGGCTCGATTTTGGCAAAATCCATAAGGCTGGCGGGTATGAGTTTGCCAATGCCAAAGACCCGTCCAAGAACTCAATCCAGGTGTCGAGCCGCGCCTTCCGGGAATGACGGGTTGGGGCTCAAAACAGACGCTCACACCCCCGTATCGACCACCTCGAACCCATGCGTCACCTCGGCGGTCTTGGCCATCATGACCGAGGCCGAACAGTATTTCTCGACCGAGAGCTGAACGGCGCGTTCGACCTTGGCCGGATTGAGGCCCCGGCCCGACACGGTGAACTGCAAATGGATCCTGGTGAAGACCTTCGGATCGGTCTCCGCCCGCTCGGCCGTGACCTCGCAGGTGCAGCCCGAAACCGGCTCGCGCCCCTTTTCGAGGATGTGGACCACGTCATAGGACGAACAGCCCCCCGTCCCGATCAGGAGAAGCTCCATCGGGCTTGGCCCCGGTTTCGGCTTGCCGTCGATCCCGTTGCCAAGGACGATCCTGTGCCCTGCCTCGACCTCACCGGTGAAGGTGCGGTCCTCGACCCATTTGACGCGTGCTTTCATCGTTTCTGCCCCAATGCGATTGCGGCGGCAGAATGGGCCGGAGCGGCGCCGGGTTCAATGCCCCGAAACGCATCCACATCCAGACCCGCCGGGGCGCCCTGCGTGTGCCGGGGTGAAACCGCATCTCAGTGCAGCCGGAACTCGCCCACGACGTTCCGCCATTCGCCGGGCGCAATAAGCTTGCGGTGGGTGAAGCGGACCGAATGCAGCGGCCCCTCGATATTCTCGCCCCAGAACTCGATGAAGCGGAACAGCTCCGGATAGTCCGGGGCAAGGTCGTATTCCTGCCAGATGAAGCTGTTCAGAACGTGCCGGTAGTCCGGCATCCGGTAGTAAAGTTCGGCCGTCGTGAGCCCGTAGCCCTTCAGCATCAGCTCCGTCTCGGCCCCCTGCCCGCTCGCGCGCATGGTTGCCTCCGTCAGTGCTTCCTCCATTCATGCTACATGAGTCGCGGTTAACGACAATGAAAACAATGTGTTGTGAATGTGTCGCCGCAGGCCGGCGAAACCGGCATTGCCAGCATTGCACCCAACGGATGGCATGGGGTATAGTCCCGCACAACAAAATCTAGCCCCCGCGCGGGGTCAATAAACAAAGGGCGAGCATCCGTGACTGATACCCCGGAAACTCCTGAAAACGCTGAAGAAAAACCGCCTCGCCCGCCCTACGACGGTCCCACCGTCGACATCGCGGAGGAGATGAAGACCGCCTATCTCGATTACGCGATGAGCGTGATCGTGAGCCGCGCGATTCCGGACCTGCGCGACGGGCTGAAACCGGTGCACCGGCGCATCCTTTATGCGATGCACGAAACCGGCAACAGCCACGACAAGCCATACCGCAAATCCGCCCGCCCCGTCGGCGACGTCATGGGTAAATATCACCCCCACGGCGATGCGGCGATCTACGACGCGCTTGTGCGTATGGCGCAGGACTTCTCCATGTCGCTGCCGCTTCTCGACGGTCAGGGCAACTTCGGCTCGATGGACGGCGATAACGCGGCCGCCATGCGCTACACCGAAGTCCGCATGGACAAGCCCGCCGCCTCGCTTCTCGCCGATATCGAGAAGGAAACGGTCGATTTCCAGGACAACTATGACGGCAAGGACCGGGAACCGACCGTCCTTCCGGCGCGGTTCCCGAACATGCTGGTCAATGGCGCCGGCGGTATTGCCGTCGGCATGGCGACAAACATCCCGCCCCACAACCTCGGAGAGGTCATCGACGGCACATTGGCGTTGATCGAGAACCCGGACCTGTCGATGGAAGCGCTGATGGAGATCATCCCTGCGCCGGACTTCCCGACGGGCGGCATCATCCTTGGCCGGTCGGGCGCGCGGAAGGCGTATCTCGAGGGACGCGGCAGCGTCATCATTCGCGCCAAGACGCGGGTCGAGGAGATCAGGAAAGACCGCTACGCCATCGTTCTGGACGAAATTCCCTATCAGGTGAACAAGGCCTCGATGATCGAGAAGATCGCCGAGATGGTTCGCGACAAGAAGATCGAGGGCATCGCCCATGTCCAGGACGAGAGCGACCGCGTCGGCGTGCGCGTCGTCGTCGAACTGAAGCGCGATTCCACGCCCGAGGTGGTGCTGAACCAGCTTTTCCGCTTCACGCCGATGCAGACATCCTTTGGCTGCAACATGCTGGCGCTGAACGGCGGCCGTCCGGAGACGCTGAGTTTGCGGGATTTCCTTACACATTTCATCAGCTTCCGCGAGGACGTGGTAGCGCGGCGCACGGCCTACGAGCTTCGCAAGGCGCGCGAGCGCAGCCACATCCTTTGCGGTCTGGCCGTGGCGGTCACGAATGTGGACGAGGTCGTGGCGACGATCCGCTCTTCTGCCGATCCGGCCGAGGCGCGCGAACGCCTGATGACCCGCCGCTGGCCGGCGGCCGATATTGCCGTCTACATCCGGCTGATCGACGACCCCACCCATACGATGAACGATGACGGAACCTACAATCTCTCCGAGATGCAGGCCCGCGCGATCCTCGACCTCCGGCTTCAGCGGCTGACCGCGCTCGGCGTCAAGGAAGTGACGGACGAGCTTCAGGAGCTTGCCGCCAAGATCAAGGACTACCTCGATATCCTCGGCTCGCGCGAGCGGATCATGTCGATTATCTCGGACGAGCTGCGCGAAGTGAAAGAAGCTTTCGCCGTTCCCCGCCGGACCGAAATCGTCGACTGGGCCGGCGACATGGACGACGAGGACCTGATCGAGCGCGAGGACATGGTCGTGACGATCACGTCCGGCGGCTATATCAAGCGCACGCCGCTTGCCGATTTCCGCAGCCAGCGGCGTGGCGGCAAGGGGCTTTCGGGCATGGCCACGAAAGAGGATGACGTCGTCACGACGCTCTTCGTCGCCAATACCCATACCCAGCTTCTGTTCTTCACGACCGACGGCATGGTCTACAAGCTGAAGACCTGGCGCCTGCCCCTTGGCGGGCGGACGGCGAAGGGCAAGGCGATCGTCAATATCCTGCCGATCCCGACTGGCACCTCGATCGCCGCGATCATGCCGGTGGATGTGCCCGAGGAGGAATGGGAAGACCTGCAGATCTTCTTCGCCACTTCCGAAGGCGACGTGCGCCGCAACGCGCTGTCGGACTTCACCAACGTTAAGTCGAACGGCAAGATCGCGATGAAGCTGCCCGACGGCGTTTCCCTCGTGAATGCCCGCATCTGCGATGAAAATGACGATGTGATGCTTGTGACCGCCCTTGGCCGCGCGATCCGCTTCCCGACGACAGAGGTTCGCATCTTCAAGGGCCGCGATTCAACCGGCGTGCGCGGCATTCGCCTCGCAGCGAAGGATACGGTCGTTTCCATGTCCGTGATCCGCCATTTCGAAGCCGATCCGTCCGAACGCGCCGCCTATCTCAAGCAGCGCCGCCTGATGGCCGGCGTGACCGAAGAGGAAGCGACGGACGAGGATGACGAAGTCGTCGCCGAAGGCCAGCTTTCACAGGAACGCTATGCCGAGATGTCGGCGGCCGAGGACCTGATCCTGACCATCTCCGCCAAGGGCGCGGGCAAGATTTCGTCCAGCCACGACTACCCGGTGCGCGGGCGCGGCGGCCAGGGCGTAATGGCCATGGACAAGGCGATGCGCGGCGGCTCGCTCGTTGCCTCGTTCCCGGTAGAGGGCGACGACCAGATCATGCTGGCAACCTCGACCGGCCAGTCGATCCGCTGCCCGGTCGACGGGATCAGCTTCCGCTCGCGCTCCGCCGGTGGCGTCAAGGTCTTCGACACGGCGAAGAGCGAGGAAGTCGTCTCTGTCGCGCGGATTGCGGATCAGGGCGACGAAGAGGAAACCGTCGAGTAGGCCATTTTCGCGGCGCGCGGCACAGAATCACCGCACCGCCAGAGCAACGCAACTATTACGCGAAACGGACGCTGGAAACAGTGTCCGTTTTTCTATGTCATTGGCGACAAAGTTGCGCATAAACGGCCGCAATTTTCGTTAATGATTAACGATTATTGCCACATTCCTTTCTGGCTTTCGCCACATTCCGGCGGCAAGTTTTCAATCTCAGGGTGAATGATGCGTAAATTGGTGGACTGGTTCGTGTGCCCAAACTTCTGCTGAAGGGAAACGAAATATGTCGGACCGTGCGAACCTGCCAACCGGCTTGGGACAAAAAGGCCAGAACCTTGTCCGCGTCGTCATAGCCTCTTACTTCCTCGCCGTCGCGTCCGGGCTGATCCCGGGCACCATCGCCTGGCCCCTGACCGCGACCTTCCTTCCGGAACCCTATGCCGGTATCGCCGGCAAAGCCGTGATCTTCCTGACCGCCTACCTCGTGCTGATTGGGGCTTGGCTTCGGACCTCTGCCCTGTTGTTGGCCACGATCCTGTTCTGGTCGAGCTATGTCGAGAACCTCGCCATCACCTCTGTCGCGCCCGACAATATCGAGGATTTCTGGCGCGACCTAGCGCTGATCGGCGCGCTGATCCTGACCTATACGCAGACGCTTCCGCGCGCCGCCAGCCGCCGCGCGGCACTGCAGTGGCACCCCGCCGCGCGCCGGATCAAACCGGAACAGGCAATCGCGCCGCGCCGTGTCGTGATGGTGCCGCGCCTGCCCGCGGCCAAGACACCGCGGCCCCGGGTCGAGATCGCCGAGGTCGAGAACATCTTCCGGGACGAACCCGAAACCGTCGCGATCGCGTCATGAGCCGCACATGTTAACCGATCGTCAAGATTTTGCCGCGACTGTCCCAGCATGCGGCCCGTGCCAAAAGGCCGGCGGACAAAGGCCCGAAACACTATCGAGCGGAGGAGCATGACATGAGCCTTTCTGAATCTCTGGAGCAACTGCGCGGCCTGACGGCGCGCCCCGCCTTCCCAAGCCTCGGCCTCACGCAACTTTTCGCGCGGATGGTCGGGCCGGAGGACCTTGCGCGGACCGGACCGTCCACGGAAAAGACCGCCGGGTCGCCCGCCGATACGGACTACCTGCGCGACATCGACATCGCCGTCGACTTCTAAAGCGGAACAGGCGCTGGCACCGGCCGGCGCGCTTCCTCTTTCCCTCGGCGTCCATTCGGCCTAAATCCCCGGAATGGACGACACACTTCATATCGTCGGCGGCGGAATGGCCGGGTCGGAAGCCGCGTGGCAGGCAGCCTGCGCCGGTATCCGCGTGGTCATCCACGAGATGCGCCCGAAGGTCGGCACCTTCGCCCACCGCACCGGCCATCTGGCCGAGATGGTCTGCTCGAACTCCTTCCGTTCGGATGACGACGAACGCAACGCCGTAGGCCTCCTTCACTGGGAAATGCGGGCGGCTGGCGGTCTGATCATGGACATGGCCGACCGCCACCGCCTGCCAGCCGGCGGCGCGCTGGCCGTCGACCGCGATCCCTTCGCCGAAAGCGTGACGGAACGGTTGCGTTCCCACCCCCTGGTCGATGTCTCGGAGGAGGAGATCACCGCCCTCCCCGCCTCCGGTAACTGGATCATCGCCACCGGTCCCCTCACCTCCAGCGCCCTTGCCGAAGCGATCCGCGCCGAAACCGGCGCCGACGCGCTCGCCTTCTTCGACGCCATCGCCCCGATCGTTCATGCCGAAAGCGTGGACATGGACACCGCCTGGATGCAGTCGCGCTACGACAAGGGCGAGACCGAGGCCGAGCGCACCGCCTACCTGAACTGCCCGATGGATCGTGAGCGCTACGAGGCTTTCATCGACGCGATCCTTGCCGCCGACAAGACGGAGTTCCACGAAGGCGAAACGGCCGGCTATTTCGACGGCTGCCTGCCGATTGAGGTCATGGCCGAACGCGGCCGCGAGACCCTGCGCTTCGGGCCGATGAAGCCTGTCGGGCTGACCAACGCCCATCGGCCGGATGTGAAGCCCTACGCGGTCGTCCAGCTTCGCCGCGACAATGCGCTCGGCACGCTCTACAATATCGTCGGCTTCCAGACGAAGATGAAATACGGCGCGCAGACGGATGTTTTCCGCATGATCCCGGGCCTTGAGAACGCGCGCTTCGCGCGCCTTGGCGGCATCCACCGCAATACGTTCATCAACTCGCCGACGCTGCTCGACGACCGGATGCGCCTGAAATCGAAGCCGCATATCCGCTTCGCCGGTCAGATTACCGGCGTCGAGGGCTATGTCGAAAGCGCCGCGATGGGGCTACTGGCAGGCCGGATGGCGGCGGCCGATATTCTCGGTCGCGACCTGCCGCCGCCGGGACCGGATACAGCCATGGGCGCGCTCGTCACCCACATCACCGGCGGGGCGGAGGCGAAGACCTTCCAACCGATGAACGTCAATTTCGGGCTCTTTCCACCGATCGACGCGAAGGGCGGCCGTCGGGGCCGCAAGGACCGCTACAAGGCCTATACCGACCGGGCGAAGGCCGCCTTTCAGGAATGGCTCGCCGGTCAGAGCTGATGCGGACCCGCTTCGCCCCTTCGCCCACCGGCCCGCTGCATCTTGGCCATGCCTATTCCGCGATCGTCGCGCATGACATGGCCCGCGCGATGGGCGGGGAATTCCTTCTCCGGATCGAGGACATCGACCAGACCCGCGCACGACCGGAATGGGAGCGGCTGATCTTCGACGATCTTACCTGGCTCGGCCTTTCCTGGGACGGCCCGGTGATGCGGCAATCGGAGCGGATGCAGGCTTACCGCTCGGCGCTCGACCGCCTCTGGTCGGCGGATCTCCTCTATCCCTGCACCTGCACCCGCCGCGACATTGCCGAGGCGCTCGGCGCCCCGCAGGAAGGCACGCCGCCCGGACCCGACGGCCCCGTCTACCCGGGCACCTGCCGGGACGTGCATTGCGGCGGCATGCCGTGCTCGATGCGCCCCCGCCCCGCCGACCAGCACCTGCGCCTCGACATCGGCGCAGCCGCGGGCCATCTTGGCCACCGGATCGACCGATCCGGGGGTAGGACCTTCGGCCTGCCGTTCCTCGAAACCGGCCCGGCGCACCAGGGCGAGGTCTTCACAAGCCGCGAAGACTACCTGACACGGATCGGCGACGTCGTCCTTGCCCGCCGCGACATGGGCACGTCCTACCATCTCTCGGTCGTGGTCGACGACGCCGCGCTAGGGATCACCCATGTCACCCGCGGCGAAGACCTGTTCGACGCGACACCGATTCACGTTCTCCTCCAACGCCTTCTCGACCTCCCGACGCCGGTCTATCACCACCATCGCCTCGTCCGCGACGAACAGGGCAAACGCCTCGCCAAGCGCGACGACGCAAGGGCGATCCGCACCTACCGCGATGACGGCGCGACGCCGGCCGACATCCGCCGAATGGTCGGTCTCGCCTGACCTCCTGATTTCATCTTGCCCGAAATACCTCCGCCGGAGGCTTCCGACCGCGCCGCTAAAGCGTTTCGGGTTTGCCATGGATCAGAATTCGAACCTTTTCATTCGAATTCTGATAGTCGCTGCTTCAGTCGAAACCCTAAACACTAAAGCTCCGGCTGCAGGATCTCGACCTCGTCGCCGCTCCGCAGTGCCGTGTAAAAGCACGACCGCCGGTTGGTGTGGCATGCCGGCCCGACCTGCTCGACCAGCATCAGAAGGCAGTCGCGGTCGCAATCGACCCGCATCTCGACCAGCTGCTGGACATGGCCGGAGCTTTCTCCCTTGACCCAGAACGCCTGACGCGACCGCGACCAGTAGGTCACGCGGCCCGTTTCCAGCGTCCGCGCCACCGCGTCGGCATTCATCCAGGCAAGCATCAACACCTCCCCCGAGGCGTGATCCTGCGCGATCGCCGGGATCAGTCCGCGCGCGTCATAGACCAAAGTCGAGGGATCGAAACGCATCGTGCCACCTTTGCAAAGCCGGTTCGTTCCGCCTATCTAGGGGGGAATACCGGCCGAGGAAAGCCCGGGGAGACCCATGAGCGACACCGATCTCATCAAGCTCTATTCCCAGCGCATCCTCGCGTTGACTGCCGACATTCCGCATTCCGGCCGGCTCGACCACCCGACGGCGACGGTGCGCCGGCGCTCGCCGCTTTGCGGGTCGACGGTCACGGTGGATGTCGTGGTGGAGGACGGGCGGATCGCCGATTACGGCCAGGACGTGAAGGCCTGCGCGCTTGGCCAGGCCTCCGCGGCGCTATCCGGCGCGGCGATGATCGGCCGCACAAGGGCAGAGGTCGAACGCGCCCGCGACGAACTCAGGGCGATGCTGAAGGAAAACGGGCCGGTGCCGTCCGCGCCGTTCACCGGCTACGAGGCGCTGTTGCCCGCGCGGGACTTCCGCAATCGTCATGCCTCGATCCTGCTGGCGCTTGAGGCGACCGCGGAAGCGATGGTACAAGCGGAAGCGGCGGCCTGAAGGCCGCGCGCCGTAAGGCAAGGAAGCCGCGTGTCAGATCAGGACGGCCTCGACCGCGATCGAACGGCGCTTCAGTTCCGAATAGAGCGCCGGAAGCACCCGTGTCTGGTTCACCGCGTGCCGCAACGCATCACCAAGCGCGCCCTCGGTCGTCTGCGACCGCACGCGCCAGGTCATGCGCCGCTTCACGCCGTCGTCATAAACGATCTCGACCGCGCCGGACGGACCTTTGCGCAGACCAAGGAAATCAAAACCCCCATGGGGGCTGTGGTAGGATATAGGGAGGGGCATTTTACTGCTCTGTTTTCTGCCTCAATGCCGCGACAATGAGGCGCTCTGCGCGCGTTCGTCAATCGGGCTGTTTACAAATCCACGTGAACGCGTTCCTAGCGCAACAGCATGACAAGCCGATGACGATGCCCCAAAAGGCGGCTTTGCCCTTCCCCGCCTCTTACCCGAGCGGCTTGAGCAGCGCCTTCAATGCGGCGGAGGGGTCGGCGGCGGACCAGATTTCCGCGCCGACGCCAAGGAAGTCGGTGACCGGCGCGAGGTGTGCGACAATATCCGCCGTCAACCCGCCTTCGGCGACCACTGGAACCTCGATCATCTCGGACCACCATGCGAAGAGATCGCGGTCGCTGCGTTGCCCGAGGCCAAGCGCGGTGTCGCCCACCGGGCCAAAGGCGACGTAGTCCGCGCCCGCCTCGCCCGCGTTCATCCCCTCGTGACGCGAAGCGCCGCAGAACGCACCGACAATCGCGTCAGCGCCCAGTTCCTTGCGCGCCGCCCGCACATTGCGCGCGCCATCGGTCAGGTGGACGCCGTCGAGCCCGTGACGCTCGGCAAGCTTCAGGTGGCTTTCGATGACGACCGCCACGTCGCGTTCATGCGCGACCGCGCGCAGGGCGTCCGCTGCACGACCGATGTGATACTCGTCCGTACCGGCCAGCGCGAGGCGGATGCAGGCAATCTCCGACGTATCGAGCACGCGGGCGAGCGTGTCGGGAAAGGTGTCAGGATCGAAATCGGCAGGTGTGATGAGATAGATCTGCGGGCGGTCGTCAGCGGCCATGTTCGGCTCCGGTCGTCAGGGTCCGGGGGGCCTTAGCGCAGTTTTAGCCGCTTGGCTACGGGGGCCATCGGACGGGGCCGCGATTCCGCCCGGACCACCGCCTTGCGATGGCGCGGCCCACAGCGTATCAGGCGCCGCATGTCAGGAAACGCGCACATGCCCGATCTTCAGCCTTCCTTCATCCTCGTCCGCCCCCAGATGGGCGAGAATATCGGCGCAGCCGCGCGAGCGATGCTGAACTTCGGGCTGAGCCACATGCGCCTTGTCGGCCCGCGCGACGGCTGGCCCAATCCGCGCGCGGTCGCGATGGCCTCTGGCGCGGCGGGGCGGGTTCTCGATCATGCCAGGGTGTTCCAGACACTGCCGGAAGCCATCGGCGACTGCGCCCATGTCTTCGCAACGACCGCTCGGTCGCGCGACCTGACGAAACCCGTGATGACGCCGGAACGCGCGATGGAGCATGCCCGCGCGCTCTGCGCTTCGGGCCAGAAGGTCGCAGTTCTCTTCGGCCCCGAACGCGCGGGGCTGGAGAACGAGGACATCGCGCGCGCGAACACGATCATCTCGGTGCCGGTCAATCCCGACTTCGCCTCCCTCAATCTCGGCCAGGCGGTCCTGCTATGCGCCTATGAATGGGGGCGGCAGGGCGCGAATACCCCGCCCGAGGTTCTGGAACTCGCCGGAACCGAGCGGGCGCCCGCCATCGAGATCGAAAAGCTGGGCGATCACTATGAAGAGCGGCTTGAGGAAGCCGGGTTCTTCTTTCCCGAGACGAAGGCCGAAGGAATGAAGCTGAACCTCCGCAACCTCTGGAGCCGGATGCCGCTGACCCGCGCCGATGTGCAGACACTGCACGGAATGCTGCGCCAGATCGTCCGCCGGCGCGACCGCTAGGCGCAACCGCACTTGAAGCTCCTCCGGCCCGGCCCTAGTGTCCCGCCCGCGAGACTGGAGGGCGCCATGACCGGCAAACGCAGCATCTTCGAAGAAGTCGGACAGGAAGCAAAGCCTGCCGGGGTTCCCGCTGGCGGCATGATCGACCGCGGGCGCGGCGGTGCGCGCGGTGCGGTCCGGGTCTGGCTTGCCGTGCTCTTCGCCCTCGTCGTCGCGATGATCGCGGTCGGCGGGTTGACGCGGCTGACCGATAGCGGGCTGTCGATCACCGAATGGCGCCCCGTCACCGGTGCTCTGCCGCCGATGAATGCCGCCGATTGGGAGGCCGAATTTGCGAAGTATCAGGCGAGCCCGGAATTCCAGTTGCAGAACAACCAGATGGGGCTTGAGGAATTCAAGTCGATCTACTGGTGGGAATGGGCGCACCGGCAGCTTGGCCGTATCGTCGGCCTGGTCTGGGCGGTGGGCTTCCTGTTCTTCTGGGCCACGAAACGGATACCCGCCGGCTGGACCGGACGGTTGGCCGGGCTTGGCCTGCTTGGCGGTCTTCAGGGCGCGATCGGCTGGTGGATGGTCTCGTCCGGCCTGAGCGGGCGGATGGTCGATGTCGCCTCCTACCGGCTGGCGATCCATCTCGGCCTTGCCTTCGCGATCCTCGGGCTGATCGGCTGGTACATGCTGTCCCTCTCGCGGAGCGAGCCGGACCTGTTGCAGGCGCGCCGGTCGCGCGAGGCGAAACTCTTCTCGCTCGGTACCGGGCTCATGCACTTCGCCTTCCTCCAGATCCTTCTCGGCGCGCTCGTCGCCGGGATCGACGCGGGCCGCGCCTTTCCGACCTGGCCGCTGATGGGCGAAAGCTTCTTTCCCGCCGATGCCTTTTACCTGCCAGAGGGTGGACCCGCCCTGCTGGCCTTTTTCGAGAATCCCGGCCTTGTCCAGTTCATCCACCGCATGGCGGGCTACCTGCTTCTCGCCTTCGCGATCGTCGCCTGGCTGAAGGCCCGCCGGTCGGCCCACCCGGCCACACGCGGCGCGTTCGCCTTCGTCGCGGTCGCGATCGCGACGCAGGCCGTGCTCGGCATCGTCACCGTGGTTCATGCCGCACCGCTCTCGCTGGGCCTTGTTCACCAACTTGGCGCGGTCGTCGTCTGGGTCGCGATCCTGCGCGCCCGCCACCGCGCGCAGTACCCCGTCATCCAGTCGATCCGGAGCCGCAAATGACCGCATTCGCCGACCTCATGGCCTTCCAGCGCGATACCGAGGCGCTGGCTCAGATTGCCGGGCGGCAGGAATGGGATCAGGAAACGATGATGCCCGAGGGCGCGGCGGAACAGCGGGGCGACGAACGCGCGGCGCTGGAGGGCGTGCTGCATGCCCGCCGCACCGATCCCCGCGTCGGCGACTGGCTGGAGGCCGCCCGCGCCCCGGACGAGGCCGGGGCACGCGCGCTTGACCTGATCCGCCGGGCCCATGGCCGCAACGCCGCCGTCCCTGCCGCGCTCGCATCCGAGATCGCCCGGGTCACCAGCGTCGCGCAGGGCATCTGGGCCGAGGCGCGCGCGAAGGACGATGTGGCGCATTTCCTGCCGACGCTTGAGAAGGTCGTGCGCCTGATGCGGGAGAAGGGCGAGGCCCTCGCCGCCGCCGGCTTCGGTGGAGGCAACGCCTATGACGCGCTTCTCGACGACTACGAACCCGAGGCGACGGCCGAGAGTATCGCCGCCATCTTCGGCCGGATGCGCCCGCGCCTTGTCGCGCTGCGCGAGGCGGTTCTGGGCGCCGACAACCAGCCCGCGCCGCTTCGGGGAACTTTCGCGGAGGCCGGCCAGCTGAAGCTGGCGCGCGATCTCGCCACGGCTTTCGGCTACGACTGGCATCGCGGACGGCTCGACCTGTCGGTCCACCCCTTCTCTTCCGGATCGGGCAACGATTGCCGGATCACCACGCGGGTGGTGGAGGCCGATCCGTTCAACTGTCTCTACTCGACGATCCACGAAGTTGGCCACGCTGCCTACGAACAGGGGATCGAACAGCGCTACCTCTTCACCCCGCTCGGGGCCGGCGTGTCGATGGGTGTGCATGAAAGCCAGAGCCGGATCTACGAAAACCAGCTTGGCCGCAGCCGCGCTTTCACCGGATGGCTCGGCGGCAAGATGCACGCGATCTTTGGCGATTTCGGGACCGACCCGGCCGGCGCATTCTACCGGACGGCAAACCGCGTCGCGCCGGGTTTCATCCGGACCGAGGCGGACGAGGTGCATTACAACCTCCACATCATGATGCGCTTTGACCTTGAGCGGGCGCTCTTTGGGGGCGGGCTGGAAGTGGCCGATCTGGAAGAAGCGTGGAACAGCCGCTTCGCTAAGGATTTCGGCGTTGCCGTGGACCGGCCGGCGCACGGGCTGCTGCAGGATGTGCACTGGTCGGTGGGTCTTTTCGGCTATTTCCCGACCTACGCGCTCGGCAATGTCTATGCCGGATGCCTGCACAAGGCCCTGCGCACCGACCTGCCGGACCTCGACACCAGCCTTGCCGCCGGGGATGCAAGGCCCGCGACGGAGTGGCTGCGCGACCGCGTGCAGCGTCACGGCGGGCTCTACAAGCCAGCCGAGGTGATCAGACGCGCCTGTGGCTTCGCACCATCGGAAAGCCCGCTTCTCGACTATCTCGAAGAGAAGTTCGGCGCGATCTACGGGCTCTGACGCGATGAGCCGCGACGAAAGCCTTGGCGTCTGGCTGCTTGCGGTCGGCCAGACGGCGGGGTTCGCGGCGCTCGTCTACATGTTCGGTGCGATCATCCTCTCGCTGGAGGATGGCAGCGGCTGGAGCCGCGCGGAGCTCGCGCTTGGTCCGACGCTGTCGCTTCTGACGCAGGCCGGGCTTGCACCGTTTTCCGGGCGGCTGGTCGACAAGGGCTATGGCGGCTCCCTGCTGGGCGGCGCGGCGGCGCTTGGGGCGCTCTGCCTCCTCGCCCTGTCGCGGGTCGAGGTGCTCTGGCTCTGGTACGCGATCTGGATCGTCATCGGCGTAGCACAGGGGGCGAGCCTCTATGACACCTGCTTCGCGTTCCTCACACGGCGGCTGGGACGCGAGGCGCGGACCGGGATCATCCGCGTGACGCTTGTCGCGGGCTTTGCTTCCACTTTCGCCTTCCCGCTCGGCGCGTGGTCCGGCGAGACCCTGGGCTGGCGCGGCGCGGTTCTGGTCTTTGCAGCGATGCAACTGCTGGTGACGCTTCCGGCCAATATCCTCGGCGTGCGGTTCATGCGCCGGGGCGAACGGCGCGGCGGGCCGATGGTGCCGACGCCTGACGGCGCGGTCCGGGCGGTGTTCCGGCGGCCGGAATTCTGGGCGCTCGCGGCGTTCTTCGGGCTTTTGATGGGCAACCACACGATGCTGTTCACCTTCGCCCTGCCGATCCTGACGGATCGCGGCGCGGCAGACGGCATCGCGGTCCTCGTCGCCTCGACCGTCGGGCCGATGCAGGTCGCGGGACGGATCGTCCTGATGGCCGCCGGCGCGCGGATCGGGTCGGGCTTGATCGCGCGCGGGATCGCGGTCGGGATGAGCCTTGCGAGCATCGCGCTTCTCGTCGCCGCCGGACAAGTCTGGCTGCTCGCGATCTATGCCGTTCTTCAGGGCGCCTCGATCGGCGTGCAGTCGATCCTGCGCCCGCTTCTGACTGCCGAGGCGATGGGTCAGGAAAATTTCGGAGCGGTGAGCGGCGCGCTCGCCATGGCGCCCCTGACGGCGGGCGCGGCGGCGCCGTTCCTCGGCGCGCTGCTGATCGGGTTCGGCGGGGTGACCCTCCTTCTGTCGGTCACGCTGCTGGCCGCGCTTGCAGCATTTGGCATCGCGCTCTGGCTGAAGACGCGCGGAATCTGAGGCCGCGCCGGGGGCCAGCCCCCGGACCCCCGGAGTATTTGCGAACAGAAGAAGGCGGGTCAGGCCCAGTCGGGCTTGCGCTTCTCGATGAAGGCGCTGATCCCTTCATCGGTATCGCGCCAGAGCATGTTCTCCACCATCACCTCGGCCGCGTAGTCATAGGCGTCAGACCGCGTCATCTCGATCTGCTCATAGAAGGCGCGCTTACCGATTTTGACCGCGGCGGTGAGCTTGGCGGCGACGGTTTCGGCCAGTGCGCGGGTCTCGGCCGCGAGGGTCTGAGTGGGCACCGCCCGGTTGATCAGCCCGACCTCGAGCGCGCGGGCGGTATCGATGAACTGACCCGTCGTCAGCATCTCGAACGCGACCTTGCGCGGCACGTTGCGCGAGAGCGCGACCATGGGGGTGGAGCAGAACAGCCCGATATTCACGCCGTTCACGCCGAACCGCGTGCCTTCGGCCGCGACCGCCATGTCGCAGGAGGCGACAAGCTGACAGCCGGCGGCGGTCGCGATGCCGTGCGCCTCGGCGATGACGGGTTGCGGCAAGGCCGGGATCATCTGCATGACCTCGGCGCAAGCCGCGAAGAGATCGGCAAAATAGGCGCGGCCCTTGTCGGCGGCCTCGCGGCCGCGCTGCATCTCCTTTAGGTCGTGGCCGGCACAGAACGCCTTGCCGGCCCCCTTGAGGATCACCACGCGGATGTCGCGATCTTCGGCCAGCCGCGTGAATTCGGCCTTGAGTGCTGCAAGCATCGCATCGGACAGCGCGTTGAGGCTGCCCGGAGAATTCAGCGTCAGCGTCGCAATGCCGCCATCGTCGTCGCGCAGGAGTATCGGGTCGTTCATCTTGCCAATCCCTTCTGTTCGCGGGAAGTCTAGGCGCGAGAAGAGGGAGAGGGAAGATGCGCACAGTCATGAGCGAGGCCGATCTCGCGTCCTTCCTGGTCCGGGAGTTCCCCCAGGTCCAGGCGGATTTCGCGGTGGAACGGCTGACGGCGGACGGGATCGTGATGCGCCTGCGCGTGGGCGACCGGCATCTGAGACCGGGTGGCACGGTCTCGGGGCCGAATATCTTCGCGCTTGCCGATGTGGCGGTCTATCTTGCCATCCTCGCCCGGATCGGGCCGGTCGCGCTTGCGGTCACGACGAACGGCGCGGTGGATTTCCTGCGCAAGCCGGTCGCGGGAGTGGACCTGATCGGCGAGGCGCGCCTGCTCAAGCTGGGCCGGGTGCTGGCGGTGGGCGACGTGCTGATCCGGTCGGAGGGGATGGACGAGCCGGTTGCGCGGGCCAGCATGACCTATTCGATCCCGCCGAAGGGCCAAGGCCGGTAAAATATGGGGTATTTTAATACCTATTTTTTAACCAACTGAAATAGCAGTATTATTTCGGAACACTCCCTCTTGACCTGTCCGCCGGGATCGGAGAAAAGCCCGCATCCGAATTCCGGGCGGTCAATTCCGCCCACGATCCCGAACTCGAAGGGCTGACAATGAAGACCTATACCGCAACTCCGGCGGAGATCGAGAAGAAGTGGATCCTGATCGACGCTGAGGGCGTCGTTCTGGGCCGCCTCGCCACGATCGTCGCCATGCGCCTCCGTGGCAAGCACAAGGCCACCTTCACGCCGCACATGGACATGGGCGACAACGTGATCGTCATCAACGCCGACAAGGTGCAGATGACCGGCAATAAGCGTGCCGACAAGCGCTATTACTGGCATACCGGCCATCCGGGTGGCATCAAGTTCCGCACCGCCGAGCAGGTGCTGGACGGCGCCCATCCCGAGCGCGTCGTGATCAAGGCCGTCGAGCGCATGATCAGCCGCAACAAGCTGGGCAAGCAGCAGATGACCAACCTGCGCGTCTATGCCGGCGCCGAGCA
Source organism: Alphaproteobacteria bacterium (assembly GCA_030429495.1). GTDB lineage: Bacteria > Pseudomonadota > Alphaproteobacteria > Rhodobacterales > Rhodobacteraceae > Albidovulum. The sequence continues at coordinate 124,945 of JAUIFH010000005.1, forward strand.
TCCGCATGAGGCGCAGCAGCCCGAAGTCCTCGACGTCAAGTCGATGAACCCGAAGAACACCCGGAGCGCATGAGCATGGCCGACGAAATCAAATCTCTCGACGATCTGAAGTCGGCCGTCTCCGGCGAGGCCGCCGTGGCCGAGGTCGAAGCGCCCCGTGAACCGCAGCGCGATTCGCTCGGCCGTTCCTATGCGACCGGCAAGCGGAAGGACGCGGTCGCCCGCGTCTGGATCAAGCCGGGCTCGGGCAAGTTCCTGATCCGCAACAACAAGGGCGAATACATCGACTATACGAAGTACTTCGCCCGTCCGGTGCTGCAGATGATCCTGCGCCAGCCGTTCCAGATCGCCAATGTCGAAGGCCAGTTCGACGTGATGGCGACGGTTGCGGGTGGCGGTCTTTCGGGTCAGGCCGGTGCGGTCAAGCACGGCATCTCGAAGGCGCTTCAACTCTACGAACCCTCTCTGCGCCCGGCGCTGAAAGCCGCAGGCTTCCTGACCCGCGACAGCCGCGTGGTCGAACGGAAGAAATACGGCAAGGCGAAAGCCCGCCGGAGCTTCCAGTTCTCCAAGCGCTAAGGCGCGACGCACAATCTCTTACGAAGAACGGCCGCAGCTCGCTGCGGCCGTTTTTTCTTGCCGACCGACACCTCGGCTCTCGCCCTACTCTACGAATTCGTCGCCAAGCGCTTCGCGCAAGCCGCCGCGCACCGCCTCCTCGCAATGCCTTGCGAGATCCTTGCGCGAGGCGAAATCATCCACGCCAACCGGCGCGTGAAAGATCACCTCGACCGAGCCCTGCCGGCCAAGCGCCAGAACCTTGGCCAGATGCGATCCGAAATCCATGTCGCCCCACCAGCCGTAGAACCGCGGCGTGACGCCTTCCGGCGCGCGGTAAACCACCGTCACCGGTTGGATCTCCATCACGTGTTCAAGCCCGTGGCTGTAGAACGCGGCAAAAAGCGTGGACTTGAACGGCAGAACGCGCAGCCCGTCGGTCGAGGTCCCCTCGGGGAAGAACAGCATCTTGTGACCGGCACGGATGCGCGTTTCGAAAAGGTCCTGCTGAGTCTTCGCCTCACGCGGGTCGCGCGCGATGAAGGCAGTGCCGGTCGCCCGCGCCAGCCAGCCGATGAACGGCCAGCGCGCCACCTCGTCCTTGGAGACGAAATAGACGCTCTGGCTGGCGTTGAGGACGAAGATATCAAGCCAGGATGAATGGTTGGCCACCACCGCGCCGACATGGTGCATTGGCCGGCCACGCACCGAATAGCGGATGCCGAGGATAACGAAGGCCACGCGGCAGACGGCCCGCGTGATATATGGCGTGAACGGACGGTCGAGTCCGCAAAGCGGCCGCTCCGCCAGCCGGCAGAGCAGAAGGACGGCCAGCCCGCCATAGGTCACGAGGCCGAGGGCAAGCCCGCGCAGGACGATCAGAACGAACCCCACCGGGCCGATGCGAAGCCGGTCGGGCGGAAGCTCCGCGCGCCAGGTGGTCACGCCCGTGTCTCGTGCTTGCGGGTGTAGAACCCCTTGTGGCGGGCGCTCATCGCGGCGGTGTCCATCAGCAGACAGACATCGGTCGTGTTGAACTGACGGTCGATGAATGCTCCATCGCCGACGAATCCGCCCAGCCGAAGATAGGCCTTGATCAGCGCCGGCATCGCGACCATCGCCGCGCGCCTGTCGATCGCATCGGCCGGAACAAGGTCCATGCGCTGGAAATGGTCGGGCAGCGCCCGCACGCGCAGCGCCTCGGGGGCGAGGTGGTGGTGGTGAAGCCAGGCGAGCGGCAGCTTCAGCGCCTCGATATCGGTGCCGTGAAAGCTTGCCACGCCAAACAGAACCTCGATACCGTGTTCAAGTACGTAGTCCGCCAGCGCGTTCCACAGGAGAAACATCGCGGTTCCGCCGCGATATTCGGCATCCACGCAGGACCGGCCGAGTTCCAGAATCCGCCGACCCGACCGCCGCAGCGGACCAAGGTCGTATTCTCCGTCGCAGTAGAACCGCCCGAACTCTGCCGCCCGGTCGCCGCGCAGCAGCCGGTAGACGCCCACGACATTGTCATGTGCTGCTGCATCGCGGCTAGTATCCACAAGGATCAGGTGATCGTTGACCGGATCGAATTCGTCCCGCTCGAACCGCCCGACATGATCGACAAGCGGGCCGTCGCCACCCAGTTCCTCAACGAAAACGCGATACCGCAAACGCTGCGCCGCGAGAAAGTCGGCGTCGCTGGTTGCCAGCCGGACCTGGAATTGCGTCGTATCGGAGATCATCGCCGGCGTTCTGGATCTGCGCTTCCGTGACTGTCGCAGGTTTTAGGATGCCAATGCAGCATTTGCAACAAGGCGGTTCCGGCGTCGCGCGTTGACTCGCCCAATGGTTGTGATAGCGTTTTGGAAATCACCGAATATCTAGGCCCCGTCACCGTGAACCAATACCAGATCGACCCGCTCTCCGTCGATGACGACCTTCCCCGCATGTTCGAAGTTCACGGTGATCTTCGCCCCGATCCGGGACTGGACCTGACCCAGCCCCCAATCCTCGTGGACCGGGTGGCGGACCAGCATTCCGGGCTCCAGAATCTCGTACACGCATCACTCCCTCGCTGAAGGACAGCCCGTGCCCTACGACCGCATCGACCTTGCCGCGCTGCTCGGCTCCCGCATCTGCCACGACCTTATCAGCCCATTGGGGGCGATCGGCAATGGGGTGGAGCTTCTGACCATGTCGGGCGCGACGCCGGGGCCAGAACTGGCTCTGATCAGTGAAAGCGTCACCAGCGCCAATGCCCGCATCCGCTTCTTCCGGATCGCCTTCGGCGCGGCCGAGCCGGAGCAGACCGTCAAGCGCGCCGAGATTCTCTCGATCCTGTCCGACATGACCCGCGGGGGCCGGCTGAATATCACTTGGCAGGCCGTCGGCGATCCGTCGCGCTGCGAGGCGAAAATCGCATTTCTTGCCCTGCAATGCCTTGAGAGCGCCCTGCCCTTCGGCGGCCGCATCGTCGTCGGCGGTCACTCCGGCGACGGCACCGGCGGCTGGCGGATCACGGCGGAAGCAGAGCGGATGACCGTCGATCCCGCCCTCTGGCGGCAACTTGAAGGCGCAGGGCCGGCCGGACCGCTCGCCGCCGCGCAGGTGCAGTTCGCGCTTCTCCCGGACGAGGCCGCCCGTCAGGGTCGCCGCGTCACGACAGAAATCGCCGACCGGCAGATCAGTATCCGCTACTGAGAGCCCCGCGCGCGGGCCGCGCAAATGGCGGCGGAAGGGTCGAGGTCACGCCCGCAGGGTTCCATCGCCGGTGACGAGATACTTGAAGCTCGTGAGCTGCTCGGCACCCACCGGACCCCGCGCGTGCATCTTGCCGGTGGCAATGCCGATCTCGGCCCCCATCCCGAACTCACCGCCATCGGCGAACTGGGTCGAGGCGTTGCGCATGAGGATCGCGCTATCGAGCCGGGTGAAGAACCGTTCGGCCGTGGCATCGTTCTCGGTCAGGATCGCCTCGGTATGGCTGGAACCATAGCGCCGGATGTGACCAATCGCCCCGTCGACATCGTCCACGACCTTCGCGGCGATGATCATGTCGAGGAATTCGCGCCCGAAATCAGTGTCTTCCGCGGGTTTGCTACCACGCAAACCCTCGGCCCTGACCTCGACCCCCGCGGCGATCAGCGCATCCACGATCGCCTGCCCAAGCGTCGCGGCGACATCCTTGTGGACCAGCAGGCATTCGGCCGCCCCGCAGATCCCGGTGCGCCGCGTCTTGGCGTTCAGCACAACCGCCTTTGCCTTCTCAGGATCGGCGTCCTTGTCGACATAGACATGACAGATGCCTTCGAGATGGGCGAAGACCGGCACCCGCGCCTCCTTCTGCACCAGCCCGACAAGGCCCTTGCCGCCCCTCGGCACGATGACGTCGATATTCTCGACCATCCGCAGCATCTCGGCTACCGCCGCCCGGTCGCGGGTGGGAACAAGCTGGATCGCCGCTTCCGGCAGACCTGCCGACTTCAACCCCTCCACCAGACAGTCATGAATCGCGCGGGAGGAATGGAAGCTCTCCGATCCGCCGCGCAGGATCACTGCATTGCCGGACTTCAGGCACAGCGCACCCGCATCCGCCGTCACGTTCGGCCGGCTTTCATAGATCACGCCGACGACGCCCAGGGGCGTGCGCACGCGCCGGATGTGCAGGCCCGAGGGCATGTCCCATTCGGCGATGACCGCGCCCACCGGATCGGTCTGCGCCGCGACGGAGCGCAGGCCCGCGACGATCCCGCCGATCCGTGCCTCGTCCAGCATCAGGCGGTCCATCATCGCCGGCGAAAGCCCCTTCTCGGCGCCATAGGCAAGATCGCGTTCGTTCGCCGCGACGATCTCCGCCCGCCGCGCCCAGACCGCGTCGGCCGCCGCGTTCAGCGCCGCCGCCTTCGCCTCGGGCGCCGCGAAGGCCAGTTCCGCCGCCGCCGCGCGCGCGGCTCGGCCAAGGCCGGCCATCATCTCAGGAATGTTCTCCATGTCCTTCATATCCCGGCCCTTTTCATCTTGGCCCAAATACCTCCGCCAGAGGCAGCGCGCGCAAGCGCGCTTCGGTCAGAGCGCCATGTCGTCACGATGCACCAGCGGTCCGCGACCGGCATAGCCGAGAATGGCCGCGATGTCACCCGAACGCCGCCCCGCGATCGCCGCCGCCTCCTCAGCCGAATAGCGCACGAGACCCTTTGCCAGCGCTGCGCCATCGGGTCCGAGGATGGCCACCGGATCGCCACGCCCAAACCTGCCCGACACCGCCGTCACCCCGGCGGGAAGCAACGACTTCCCGGCCCCGAGTGCCGCAACCGCCCCGGCGTCGAGCCTGATTTCGCCACGCGGCTTCATCGCCCCGATCCAGCGCTTGCGCGCGAGTTGCGGGCTGTCTTCGGCAAGGAACCAGGTACAGGCCGCGCCGCCCGCCAGCGCCTTCAGCGGCCGCATCACCGATCCTTCGGTGATCGCCATCGCGCAACCGCCGGCCACGGCGGTCTTGGCGGCCAACAGCTTCGTCTTCATCCCGCCCTTGGACAGACCGGACACGGGATCGCCCGCCATCGCCTCGATCTCAGTCGTTATCTTATCTACGATATCAAATCGATAGGCTTCGCTATTCACCTTGGGATTGTCGGAATAGAAGCCATCCACGTCGGACAGGAGAACCAGTTGATCCGCCCCGATCGTCACGGCGATCTGTGCCGCGAGCCGGTCATTGTCGCCAAAACGGATCTCATCCGTCGCGACCGTATCGTTTTCGTTGACAATCGGCACGACGCCGAGCGACAGCAGCACTTCCAGCGTCGCGCGGGAATTGAGGTAGCGCCGACGGTCCTCGGTATCCTCCAGCGTCACGAGAACCTGCCCCGCGGTCAGCCCGTGCGGCGCCAGAACCTCTTCATAGGCGCGCGCCAGCCGGATCTGCCCCACCGCCGCGGCGGCCTGGCTCTGTTCCAGGCTGAGCGCACCGTCCGGCAGGCTGAGTGTGCGCCGGCCAAGGGCGATCGAACCCGACGAGACAAGGATCACATCCGCGCCACGCGCCTTTGCTGCGGCGACATCCTCGGCCAGCGCGGCAAGCCAGGCGCGGCGCAATCCGTCCGTGCGGTCGACCAGCAGGGCCGATCCGATCTTGACCACCAACCGTCGGGCGCGGCTGACATCCGGCGCTAGGGACGCCATTCTGTTTCCTCCGGCGCGGCCACCCGCCGGTTTTCGGAGATGATCTGCCAGAGCGCACGCAGCACGTCCTGAACGCCCGCGCCGGAAACGCCGGACATCAGATGCACCGGTCCACCCGCTGCCTTCTCTAGGCTCCGCTTGCGGCTTGCGAGCGTCTTCGAGTCGAGCGCATCGATCTTGTTCAGCGCGGTAATCCGCGGCTTGGCGGCAAGGTCCTCCGAATAGGCTTCCAATTCCGCGAGGATCGTCTTGTAATCCTTTGTGATCGTTGATGATGTTCCATCGACAAGATGCAACAGAACCGAACAGCGTTCGACATGGCCAAGAAACATGTCACCCAATCCACGGCCCTCGGACGCGCCTTCGATCAGGCCGGGAATGTCGGCCATGACGAATTCCTTGCCGTCCACACCGACGACACCGAGATTGGGCACCAGAGTGGTGAATGGATAATCCGCGATCTTCGGCTTGGCGTTCGACACGGCGGCGAGGAAGGTCGACTTGCCGGCATTGGGCAGGCCCAGAAGGCCGGCATCGGCGATCAGTTTCAGGCGCAGCCAGATCGTGCGCTCCACGCCTTCCTGACCGGGATTGGCACGGCTCGGCGCGCGGTTGGTCGAGGACTTGAACCGCAGGTTTCCCCAGCCGCCATTGCCGCCCTGGGCGAGCAGCACGCGCTGCCCGACCTCGGTCAGGTCGGCGATCAGGGTTTCCTCATCGTCATCAAGGATTTCCGTTCCAACGGGCACCTTTAGGACGATATCCTCGCCCGTCTTCCCGGTTCGCTGACTGCCCATGCCGGGCTGACCGGACTTGGCGAAGAAATGCTGTTGGTAGCGGAAGTCGATAAGCGTGTTCAGCCCCTCGACCGCCTCGGCCCAGACCGAACCGCCATTGCCGCCATCGCCCCCGTCCGGGCCGCCGAACTCGATAAACTTCTCGCGCCGGAACGACACGCAGCCCGCACCGCCCCCGCCGGAACGGATATAGACTTTGGCGAGGTCGAGGAACTTCATGATCGGCGCTTTCCTTGGGTCTGACAGGCGATAGTCCCTGTCGCGCGGTTTCGCAAGGGTCCCGCAGCGCCGCCGGGCCGGAGGGTATGCAGGCCGCGGCGGCGCCGCGGCCCGTCAACTCAGCTCATCTTGCGGAGATAGGTCCAGGTCGCGACGGTGGTGTCACGGGCGACCGAAAACGCCTCGGCATCGCCGAGATATTCGAAGCCGCAATTGGTCAGCACACGGGCCGATCCGGGATTGTCCTGGAACACCTCCGCGAAGAGAGTGCGCGCCTTGTGCGGGTTGGCCGCGACGATGGCCGCGACAGCCTCGGACGCGTAGCCAGTGTTCCAGAAGGCCGGGGCGATCCAGTACTTGATCTCACTCTGGCCGCGATCCATCGGCGTCAGGCTGACGAGGCCAAGCACTTCCGCATGGCCCCGCTCGGACCCGTCAAGCACCCAGACATCCTCGGGCTGGCCACCGGCCAGGATACGGTCGATAAACGCGTCGGTCGCGCCAGGCGGAAGCGGATGCGGAATCGTGCGTGTCCCGGCAGCCAGCCGGAGTTCGGACGTGTACATCGCGATCAGCCCGGAATCAGAACGCCGCAGCGGTCTGAGTACAAATCGTTCGGCCGCCAGAGCGGGTTTCACGACGATGGGCTCCTGAATCATTCCTTCCCTCCTCCGAAGCGTCCTGCGATTGCCGCAACCGCCCTACCGGTTGCGCGACGCAGAACACCCGTCTTCCCGCGCGCGGCCCTCCTCCGGGCCGGTTCGCGCGCTTCTATGCCCGATACGCCCGAAATGGGGCGTTTGCATGACCAGATCAATGCCGCGCCCGTTGCGCGGGCGCCGATCATGCCGATTATTGCCTGTTCCATTGCCATCTCTGGCAAACTCCTGCCGTGAAAAAGAGAAAGGGGACCGGCCCTTAGGCCGATCCCCTTCTACAAGTGCTTTGTAAAGGTTCGGCTTACTCTGCCGCCTCCGCGACCGGGAGGACCGAAATAAAGGTGCGACCCTTGAGACCTTTCTTGAAGGTCACGCGGCCTTCGGCAGTCGCAAAGATCGTGTGGTCACGACCCATGCCGACGCCCTCGCCCGGCCACCAGGTGGTGCCGCGCTGGCGCACGATGATCGCGCCCGGCTGGGCAGCCTGACCGCCGAAAAGCTTCACGCCGAGGCGACGGCCAGCGGAGTCGCGGCCGTTGCGGGACGAACCGCCTGCTTTTTTGTGTGCCATGGGGTGTTACTCCTTCGTCTCGGCCGCGGCCTTCTTGGGCGCAGCTTTCTTTGCCGGGGCGGCCTTGGCTTCGGCTTTCTTGGCCGGGGCCTTCTTCGCCGGGGCAGCTTTCTTTTCGGCCTTCTCGGCCGGGGCCGCGTTGTTATGCGCGGCGACGCGGGCGGCGTGGGTGCCGATGGCTTCCTTCACACCCGACTTGTCCGCACCCGAGGCGAGGATGTCGGTGACGCGAAGAAGCGTCAGCTTCTGGCGGTGGCCACGCGTGCGCTGCGAGGAGTGCTTGCGGCGGCGCTTCCAGAAGGTGATGACCTTGTCGGCCTTGATGTCGTCGATGACTTCGGCCTGAACGGCGGCACCCTTGACGAGCGGCGCGCCCAGAACCGGCTTGTCGCCGCCGATCATGAGAACTTCGTTGAACTGGACTTTGTCACCGGCGGCGGCTGCGATTAGTTCCACGCGGAGCACGTCGCCCGCCTGAACCTTGTACTGCTTGCCACCGGTCTTGAGGACCGCGAACATGGGTCTTTCCTTCATTTCTGCCGCGCCCTGTGGCCCCGGATCGTTCCGGTGTTCCGGGTTTCCCCGCCTCGGACAGCGCGCCCCCGATCAGGGACGTTCGTTACAAATTTCAAATCCCGGCCGAGTCAGGAGACCCGCCGGGATGCGGGCTTATCGGGCAGCGGGGTACGAAAGTCAAGGGTTGCGAGCGTGCGCGGCGAGCGGAATCGATCCCGCTCAGTCCAGCGGAGGTGCCCCGCCCTCTTCCGTCCGCCGGGCGATGAAATCCGCGATCCGGGCGGCGCGCTCCCCGGCGCCATCGGGTGGCCGGTAGTCGGCGAGGGCCTGCTGCCAGATCGCGGTGGCGCGTTCCGTGGCCGTCAGGCTACCGCTCGCCGCCCAGGTGCCGTGGTTCGTCAGGTCGGCGACGAGAGGCGCGTAGAAGGCGCGGTCGAAGCGGTCCATCGTGTGCTGCGTGGCGAAGAAATGCCCGCCGGGGGCAACATCTTGCAGCGCGTCCCAGGCGAGGTCGGCCTCGGTCGAGGCGAGCGGCTGGCAAAGCTCCGCGAGGGTCTGGAGCGCCTCGACGTCGTTGATGAATTTCTCGTAGCCGAACGAAAGCCCGCCTTCGAGCCAGCCGGCCGAATGCACGACCATCGTCGCGTTGGCCATCAGGTTGGCCCAGAGGCCCATGTGGTTTTCGCCCGCCGCCTGCATGTCGGCGGTGTTCGAGGCCGAGCCGGCGGCGGAGCGCCAGGGCAGGCCGACATGGCGGGCAAGCTGGCCGGTGCCGATCGCCATGCGGATATGGGTGGGCGTGCCGAAGGCGGGCGCGCCGGACTTCATGTCGACGTTGGAGGAAAAGCCGCCATAGCTGACCGGCGCGCCAGGCCGGGCCAATTGCGCCAGCGTGATCCCGGCGAGGCATTCGGCATGTTGCAGGACCAGCGCGCCCTCGACCGTCACCGGCGCCATCGCGCCCGCAAGGCAGAAGGGCGTGATGATCGACATCTGGCCCGCGCGGGCGAAATCGATGATCCCCTCGGCCATCGGCTTGTCGATCTGGCGGGGGGAATTGGTGTTGATCACCGTGGTGCACCAGCTTGCCGCCGCGAAGTCGTCCTCCGAAAGCCCAAGCCCGAGGCGGATCATCGCGAAGCTGTCTTCCGCCTGCCGGCGGCCGCGTGCGTAGACGAACATCGGCTTGTCGGCGAGCGTAAGCTGCGCGCGCATCATCGCGTAGTGGCGAAGATGAACCGGCACGTCCTGCGGTTCGGCCGAGGGGCCGAGCTTGTGAATGACGTCGAAGCTCTGATGCAGCTTCAGCGTCTCCTCATAGGCGGCAAGGCTGCCGGCGCGGCGGCCGCGCAGGCGATCGGTGACATTGGGGCAGCCGGAACCGGGCGAGAAGATCAGCGCGCCCTCTTCATAGACACGCCCGCGTTCGGGGTTCGCGGCACCGATACGGATCGAGTGCGGCGCGGTCGAAAGCGCGGCAGCGGCGATGTCGCGGCCGATGCGGACCGTCTCCGTCTCCTCGTCCACCAGCGCCCCGCCTGAGGCGTAGAGCGCCCGCGCCTCGGGCAGAAGGACGCGGAGGCCGAGGTCTTCCAGCAGTTTCAGCGCCATGTCGTGGATCGCAGCGACCGCGTCGTCGGACAGCACCTTTTGTGGCGGGAAGGGATGGCGCAGGTGGCGGTAATTCACTTCCCGCGCGGGCGCGGCGCTCTGGCGGGCCGCGCGCCCCCTGCGGCGATGGGAATCCTCCATTCGCACCTCCTTTTTCAACGCCAGCCTCGCCGACCGGGAACGGCCCGTCTGGTCCATCCGCGACATGCCCGCCCTGGCGGCATTCAGACGCCGAGGTAGCGGTGCGCGGTGTCGTCGTCGAGCCGCGCCATCCGATCCGACCAGACGGTGCGGCCGCGCTCCACGATCTCGGCCCGGTCGGCAACGGCGCGGAGTTCCTTCAGCGACTTGTCGATCACGAGGATCGAGATGCCTTGCCCCTTCAGCGCCCGGATCGCCGCCCATATCTCGGCCCGCACGACCGGGGCGAGACCCTCGGTCGCCTCGTCGAGGATCAGCAGCCGCGGATTGGTCAGCAGTGCCCGGGCGATGGCGAGCATCTGCTGTTCGCCGCCCGAAAGCGTGCGCGCGGTCTGGCCCATGCGCTCACCCAGCCGAGGAAAGAGGTCGAGAATACGCGCCTCAGTCCAGTCGCCGGGCCGCGCTGCGACCGCCAGGTTCTCGGCCACGGTCAGCGGCTGGAAGCAGCGCCGCCCCTCGGGCACGAGGCCAAGGCCGAGCCGGGCCGCGCGGTGCGGGGGCAGCCGCGCGATGTCGCGCCCGCCGAAGCGGAGCGCGCCGCCGTTCAGCGGCAGCATCCGCATGATCGTGCGGACCGTTGTCGTCTTGCCCATGCCGTTGCGGCCCATCAGTGCCAGAACCTCGCCTTCGGCAAGCGAAAGGTCGATACCGAACAGCGCCTGAACCGGTCCGTAAGCGGCCGTCACCTGCTCCAGTTCCAGAAGGGCGCTCATGCCTCCTCCCCAAGGTAGGAGCGGCGCACTTCCTCACTGGCGCGGATATCGTCCACCGTGCCGGTCGCGATAATACGGCCATAGACAAGGACCGAGATGCGGTCGGCCAGTGCAAAGACCGCATCCATGTCATGTTCGACCAGAAGGATCGGCGCCTCGGCCTTCAGCGCGGCAAGGATCGCGGTCAGGTCGCGCGCGCCCTCCACGCCCATTCCCGCCATCGGTTCGTCAAGCAGGAAAGCGCGCGGTCGCATCGCCAGCGCCATCGCGATCTCCAGGCGCCGGCGTTCGCCGTGGGCCAGTGCCGCGGCGGGAACCGTCTCACGCCCCGCAAGCCCGGCCTGCCGAATATGGAACGCCGCCGGTTCGGTCAGGTCGCGATCGGACAGCGCGGGCTTGAGGAAACGGAAGGTCGACCCGGACGCGCCCTGAACCGCGAGCATGGTGTTTTCCAGAACCGTGAAATCGGGCACGACGGAGGAGACCTGGAAACTGCGCGCAAGACCGAGGCGGGCACGCTCGGCGGGGTCAAGCGCGTTTATCGACTGACCCTCGAACAGGATCGACCCGGAATCCGGCCGCAACTCTCCGGCGATCTGCTTGATCAGCGTCGACTTGCCGGCCCCGTTCGGCCCAATCAGCGCATGAATCTCGCCCGGCCTGAGGTCCAGCGACACGTCATCGGTTGCCGTCAGGGCACCGAAGCTTCGCACAAGGTTCTTCAGGACCAGAATCGGTTCAGCCATGCCGCCCCCGCAACGCCAGCCCCATCAGCCCGCCGGGGGCAAACAGGACGATGAGGATGAGGAGCAGACCGAGCAGCGCCTGCCAGTGGTCGCTGACCGGCCCAAGGAGGTATTCCAGCGCGATAAACACCGCCGCGCCGGCGATCGGCCCGGCCAGCCGCCCGACGCCCCCGAGGATCACGAAGACCATGATCTCACCCGACATGTGCCAGGACAGCATCGCGGGGCTGACGAACCGGTTGAGATCGGCGAAAAGCGCCCCGGCCAGCCCGGCAACCATGCCCGACAGCACGAAGGCCGTGAGCCGCAGCGCGAAGGGCCGGACCCCCGAGGCGATCACCCGTGCCTCGTTCTGTTTCGCGGCACGCAGCGCCAGGCCGAAGCGCGACTGGGTAAGGAGCGCGACGAGGATCATCGTCACGCCAAGCGCGGCGGCGCAGATCGCGAAGAACTGAAGCGGCGCGAAGATGTTCGCGCCAGGGAAGCTGTTGCGGACATAGAAGGACAGCCCGTCCTCGCCGCCATAGGCAGGCCATGAGACCGCGAAGTAGTAGAGCATCTGCGCGAAGGCGAGCGTCACCATGATGAAATAGACGCCCGTGGTGCGGAGCGAGAGCGCCCCGATAACCAGCGCGGCAAGGCCCGAGACCAGAAGCGCCACGGGCCAGATCGCCAGCATCTCGTTCGTTCCCATCATGGTGAAGGGGACGGTGGCGACGGGCGTGGCGCTTGCCGCATGGCTGGCAAGGATCGCCGTCACATAGCCGCCCAGCCCGAAGAAGGCCGCATGCCCGAACGACACGAGGCCACCATAGCCAAGCGCGAGGTTCAGGCCGACACCCGCGAGGCCGAAGATTGCAACCTTTGTCGCGAGCGTCACGATATAGGGATTGCCGCTCCGATCGGCCACAACCGCGACCGCGACAAGCGCGACAAAGATCGCGGCGTTCGGAAGCGCGCCCGTGAACCTCATGCCCGCGCCCCGTAGAGGCCGGTGGGTCTCACGACGAGAACAACCGCCATGAGGACATAGATCAGCATCGAGGCCAGCGCGGAGCCGACGGAGGTCGCGGCAGATGCCTCCATGAACCCCGCGAAGAAGGTTGGCAGGAGCGCCTTGCCGAGCGTGTCCGTCATGCCCACCAGAAGCGCGCCGACGAGCGCGCCCTTGATCGAGCCGATGCCACCGATGACCACGGTCACGAAGGCGAGGATCAGGACCGGCTCGCCCATCCCCACCTGCACCGACTGGACCGACCCGACCAGCGCGCCGGCAAGCCCGGCAAGCGCCGCGCCTAGCGCGAAGACGAGCGTATAGAGCCGGGCGATGTCGACGCCGAGCGCGGCGATCATCTCGCGGTCCGCCTCGCCCGCGCGGATGCGGATGCCAAGCCGCGTGCGGCCGATCAGCCAGAAGAGGCCCACGGCGACCAGCGCCCCGATCGCGATGATGGCAAGGCGGAAGGCGGGGTAGACCAGTCCGCCCGGCAGCGTCACCGCGCCTGAAAGAACGGGCGGCAGCGACAGGTAGAGCGGGAAAGAACCGAAAAGCCAGCGCGTGCCTTCGGAAAAGACGAGGATCAGCGCGAAGGTCGCCAGCACCTGATCGAGATGGTCGCGGGCGTAAAGCCGCCGGATCACCACAACCTCCACCAGCGCGCCAAGCGCCGCGGCGGCGGCAAGGCTCGCTGCAAGGCCGAGCCAGAACGAACCCGTCGCGGCGGCAACCGCGGCGCAGGCAAAGGCGCCCGCCATGTAGAGCGAGCCATGCGCAAGGTTGATCAGCCCCATGACGCCGAAGACGAGCGTCAGCCCGGCGGCCATGAGAAACAGCATCATCCCGTATTGCAGGCCGTTCAGGACCTGCTCGGCCAGTAGCATCACGTCACGCTATCCCAATGCGGCGGGCCGGGGCGGAACCCCGGCCCGGACCGGTCACATCTTGCATTCACCGGCATAGGCGTCGCCGCGGTCTTCCAGCGCGGTGCCGATCACCTTGTTGGTGTAGATGTCACCCTCCTTCACCACTTCGCGGACATAGATGTCCTGGATCGGGTGATGGTTCGGGCCGAAGGCGAAATCGCCCCGGACGGAAGCGAAATCGGCGGCCTCGAGTGCTGCGCGGAAGGCCTCCTGATCCGTCACATCCGCCTTGGCCATCGCCGAAAGAAGCAGGTTCGCCGTGTCGAAGCCCTGGCTCGAATAGAGCGAGGGCAGCCTTCCATATTCGGCCTGGTAGGCCGCGACGAACGCCGCATTCTCGGCGTTGTCGATGTCCTTGTTCCATTGCGACGTGTTCTTGACGCCAAGCGCGGCGTCGCCCACCGCCTGAAGGATGTTCTGGTCGAACGAGAAGGCCGGTCCGATCAGCGGGATGTCGACGCCCGATTCCGCGTATTGCTTCATGAAGGCGATGCCCATGCCGCCGGGCAGGAAGAAGAACACGCTGTCAGCGCCGGAATTGCGGATTTGCGCGATCTCGGCGGCATAGTCGGTCTGGCCAAGCTGGGTATAGACCTCGCCCGCAGCCGCGCCTTCGTAGAAGCGCTTGTAGCCGGCGATGGCGTCGGTACCGGCGGGATAGTTCGGCGCCAACATGAAGGAGTTCGCATAACCCGCTGAATTCGCGTAAGCTCCGGCGGCTTCATGCAGGTTGTCGTTCTGCCAGGCGACATTGAAATAATTTTTGTCGCAGCCCGCGCCCGCCAAGGCAGACGGTCCGGCATTCGGCGACAGGTAGAACTTGCCCTGAGCCACGGCAGCCGGCACCACCGCCATCGCCAGGTTGGACCAGATGATCCCGGTCAGCACATCGACCTGGTCGGACTGGATCATCTTGTCGGCAAGCTGCACGGCGATATCGGGCTTCTGCTGGTCATCCTCGACGATCAGCTCGACCCCCGCGCCGGCGTCGCCCGCCATCTTCAGCGCAAGCTGGAACCCGTCGCGCACGTCGATGCCAAGGCCCGCTCCACCGCCTGACAAGGTGGTGATCATGCCGACTTTCACGCCTTCGGCCGACGCCATCCCGGCCATCAGCGCCAGTGCGGCGATGCCTCCGATCAGTCTACCTTTCTGTTTCATCTCGTTCTCCCTGTTTCATTTTGTCGTATTTCTGCGCGTTTGGACGGCGGCGTCCAGCCCCATCCTCAGTGTTTCTGCCTGAGCCTGTATCGCTGGATCTTGCCGGTCTGGGTTTTCGGCAGCGCGCCAGTGAAGACGATCCGCCGGGGATACTTGTAGGGCGCGATGGTTCGTTTCACATGCTCCTGCAGGCGCAGCACCGTCGCCTCGTCCGGCTTCACGCCCCCAGCCAGCACGACGTGCGCCTCGACAATCTCGCCCCGCGCCTCGTCGGGCGCGCCGATCACGGCGCATTCCAGCACGTCGTCATGGGCAAGCAGGGCCGCCTCCACCTCAGGCCCCGCGATGTTGTAGCCCGACGAGACGATAATGTCGTCGTTGCGCGCGGCGAAGTGGAAATAGCCGTCCTCGGTCTGCACGAACGTGTCGCCCGTGATGTTCCAGCCGTTCCGGACATAGCCCTTCTGCCTGTCATCGGCGAGGTAGCGGCAGCCGGTCGGCCCCCGGACCGCAAGCCTTCCGGGCGTGCCGCGCGGGCATTCCGCGCCAGCCTCGTCAACCACCTTCGCCTCATAGCCGGCCACCGGCCGCCCGGTCGAGGCCGGCCTGTGATCGTCAAACCGGTTGGTGATGAAGATATGCAGCATCTCGGTGGCGCCGATCCCGTCGAGCATCGGCTTGCCGGTCTTCTCCATCCACTCCTCGTAGACCGGCGCGGGCAGGGTTTCGCCCGCGCTGACGGCGGCGCGCAGCGAAGACAGGTCCGCCCCCTCATCCATAGCTTTCAACATCACACGGTAAGCCGTTGGTGCGGTAAAACAAACCGTCGCCCGATACTCCTCGATGATGGCGATGAGATTGGGCGGCGTCGCCTGTTCCAGAAGCGCCGCCGCAGCGCCAAAGCGTAGGGGAAAGACCGCGAGGCCGCCAAGGCCGAAGGTGAAGGCCAGCGGCGGAGAGCCGACGAAGACATCCTCCGGCGTGACTTTCAACACCTCCTTCGCATAACCGTCCGCGATGATCATCAGGTCGCGGTGGAAATGCATCGTGGCCTTCGGCTCCCCGGTCGTGCCGGAGGTAAAGCCGAGCAATGCCACGTCGTCACGCCCCGTTTCGACCGCGTCGAACCGCACCGGCTTGCCCAGGGCGATGCGGTCCAGTTCCGCATCATGGTTAGCGGTGCCGTCAAACCCGATGACCTTCTTCAGGAACCGCGACCCCTTGGCGCAGGCCACCATCTCCTCCATCAGCCGCGTATCGCAAAGCGCAAGGCCGATCTCGGCCTTGTCGACGATCTTGCCAAGCTCGCCGGCACGCAGCATCGGCATCGTGTTGACCACGACCGCGCCTGCCTTGGTCGCGGCCAACCAGCACGCCACCATCGCTGGATTGTTGGCGGACCGGATAAGAACGCGATTACCGGGCTTTACGCCATAATCCTCGACCAATGCGTGCGCGATCCGGTTCGACCAGTCGGACAGTTCCTTGTAGGTCCGCAGCCGGCCATTGCCGATCAGCGCCGTACGGTCGCCGAAGCCTTTCGCAACCATCGCGTCGGTCAGTTCGACCGCCGCGTTCAGCCGTTCGGGATAGTCGAACCCTTCCAGAAGCAGCTCCGGCCAGGCCTCCGCCGGCGGCAGGTTGTCCCGGGTGAAGGTGTCGACATGGGCCGATGCTCCCAGCATGATCTCCTCCCTACTCTTCCGGCACGACCGCGGTCGCCTCAATCTCGACTTGCGCGCGGTCTTCGACCAGGGCCACGACCTGCACCAGCGCCATCGCCGGATAGTGCCGCCCGATGATCTCGCGATAGACGCGGCCCACCTCCGGCAACGCGGCGAGGTAGGCGTGCTTGTCGGTGACGTACCAGGTCAGCCGGACCAGATGCTCCGGCCCCGCCCCACCCTCGGCCAGCACGGCCACCACGTTCCTCAGCGCCTGCGCCACCTGGGCGGCGAAGTCGTCGGTCTCGAAAACGCAATCGGCGTTCCAGCCGATAAGCCCGCCTGTGAAGATCATTCGTCCCTTCGCGGCCACGCCGTTGGCATAGCCTTTCGCGGGCTTCCAATGCGCGGGATGCAGAACTTCGTGCGGACTCATGCCCTCCCCTCCTCTTCCAGATGCGCCGCGAGCCGTGCCGCCAGCGGTTCGGGCCAGGGCGCGGACCTCAGTCCCGGGCCGGTCCAGACGATCACCTGCCGAACGGTCATGCGCAGGCCTTCCGCGCAACGCACATCCGTCACCAGCGTGGCGCTGGTCCGGCCAAGCCGGACAAGGCGCAAGGTGAAGCGCAGCACCTCGCCCAGCCGCGACGGCGCGCTGAAATCCACCGCGAGATGCGCCGTCGGCACGCCGCAGCCCTCGTCGATGTGGATGCGGGCGAAGGAATAGTCCAACGCCTCGGCGAAGAACGCCTCGACCGTCGCGTTCAGCATCTCGAAATAGCGCGGGTAGAAGACGATCCCCGCCGGGTCGCACTGGCCGAAGGTGATGGTGACATCCCTTGCAAAGCTCATGACAGAACGCTCCGCGCGATGACCAGCCGCTGTACGTCGCTCGCGCCTTCATAGATGCGCAGCGCCCTGATCTCGCGGTAGAGGCCCTCGACCGCGACACCCGCGCGCACGCCATCGCCGCCATGAAGCTGCACGGCCATGTCGATGACGTCCTGCGCCGCCTCGGTGGCGTAAAGCTTCGCCATCGCGGCCTCGCGGCTGATCCGCGCGGCGCCCCGGTCCTTGGCCCAGGCCGCGCGGTAGATCAAAAGCGCAGCCGCGTCGATCGTCAGCGCCATGTCGGCCAGATGCCCCTGCACCATCTGGTAGTCCGCCAGCGCGCCCGAGGGGCGCGGCGCCTTCGCCCGCGTGACGGCCGCATCGAACGCGCGGCGGGCGAAACCCAGGGCCGCGGCCCCGACCGTCGGGCGGAAGTGGTCGAGCACCGCCATCGCGACCTTGAACCCCTCGCCCGTCCCGCCGACCAGCGCCGCCCCGGGCAGCGCCACCCCCTCCATCCGAAGGCGCGCCAGGGGATGCGGCGCCATGACGTCAATGCGCTCGACCACCGACAGGCCCGGCGTATCGGCGGGCATCAGGAAAGCCGAAAGCCCCCTTGCCCCCGGCGCCTCGCCGGTCCGCGCGATGACAACGTAGATATCCGCGATCCCGCCGTTGGAAATATAGGTCTTCTCGCCCGAAAGCCGCCAGCCGTCCCCGTCGCGCTCCGCCACCGTCGCGGTCGCCGCTACGTCCGATCCGGCGCCGGGCTCGGTCAGCGCAAAGCCCGCGATCGCGGTTCCCGCCCGCGTCCGGTCCAGCCACTGGCGCTGCCCGGCCGTACCGAAAAGGCTGACAGCGCCCATGCCCAACCCCTGCATCGCAAAGGCGAAATCCGCAAACCCATCGTGCCGCGCCAGTATCTCGCGGATCAGGCAGAGCGTGCGGATATCAAGCCGCCCACCCGCATCCGCGCCGGTATGGACAAGCCACCCGTCGCGGCCCAGGGCCGCGACCAGTTCGCGGCAGGCATCGTCGACATCACGGTGATCCACCGGCAGGTGCGCCGCGCACCAATCCTCAAGCCGACCCGCCAGATCGCGATGGCGGGGCTCGAAGAACGGCCAGTCGAGAAAGCCTTTATCTGCCATTTCATCTTGCCCCAAATACCTCGGGGGTCCGGGGGCAGCGCCCCTGGCCCGCCCTCAATCCCCCTTGAATACCGGTTTGGTCTTTGCCACGAACGCGCGGTAGGCACGCTCAAAATCCTTTGTCTGCATGCAGAGCGCCTGCGCCTGCGCCTCGGCCTCGATCGCCTGATCCAGCCCCATGTCCCATTCCTGGTTGAGCTGCGTCTTGGTGATCCCGTGGGCGAAAACCGGCCCGTCGGCCAGTGACCGCGCCAGCCGCGCGGCCTCGTCCTCAAGCCGGTCGGCGGGGTGCAGCGCGTTCCAGAAACCCCAGGCCGCACCTTCCTCTGCCGTCATGACCCGGCCGGTATAGAGCAGTTCCGCCGCCCGCCCCTGCCCGATGATCCGCGGCAGCATCGCGCAGGCGCCCATATCGCAGCCGGCCAGACCCACGCGGGTGAACAGGAACGCGCATTTTGCCGCCGGCGTCGCAAGCCGCAGATCCGACGCCATCGCAAGGATCGCCCCCGCGCCGACGCAGATGCCGTCCACCGCCGTGATGATCGGCCTGCCGCAATGAAGCATCGCCTTCACCAGATCGCCTGTCATCCGCGTGAAGGCCAGCAGCCCCTTCATGTCCCGTCCCACCAGCGGACCGATGATGTCATGCACGTCGCCACCGGAACAGAAGTTGCCGCCATTCGACGCCAGCACGACCACATCCACATCGGTCGCAAAGGCCAGCGCCCGAAATGTGTCGCGCAGTTCAGCATAGCTTTCGAAGGTCAGCGGATTCTTCCGCTCCGGCCGGTTGAGCCGGACGGTCGCGACGCGGTCTTCGACGCTCCAGAGGAAGTTTTCGGGCCTCAGCCCGGCCAGTGCCGTCATTCCACCCCTCCCTTCGCGCGTCTCAGGATATCTGTGAGGCTGTCGAGATCGCTTTCCGTGAGCGCGGCAAAAAGCGTATCGACCTCGGCCTCATGGTCGGTCGCGAGACCTTCGAACTGGGTGACGCCCGAAGGCGTAAGGGCAACATGGATCGTGCGGCGGTCGGTCTCGGACGGCGTGCGGCGCACGAGGCCTTCGCCCTCCAGCCGGTCCACGACCGCAGTCGCGTTACCGTTCGAGACGAGCAGCATCCGGCTCAGCTCTCCCATCGTCGCGCCTTCGCGCCGGCGGTAGAGCGCGGCCATCACGTCGAACCGCGGCAGCGTCGTCGCATGGTTTACCCGCAGGTATTCCCGCAGGTGGTTCTCTGCCGCCCGCGTCACGCCCAGGAGGCGGATCCAGGCCTTGAGGCGGCGCTTGGAAAGATCGCTCATATCTCGCCTCCCGCGACGGAAAGCGCGTGGCCGTTCACCATCGACGCCTCCGGCGATGCGAGGAAGAGCGCGGCCGCCGCGACCTCCTCGGGCCGGATGAACCGCCCGGCCGGATTGCCCGAAGCGATCCGTTCGCGGGCGTCCTCCTCGCTGATCTCTAGCCGCGCCATGAGGCCGGTGACCGCCTTGTCGGCCAGCGGCGTATCGACAAAGCCGGGGCAGATGGCATTGCAGGTGATGCCCCTCTTCGCGACTTCCAGCGCGACAGACCGGACGAGACCCAGAACCCCGTGTTTCGCCGCCGCATAGGCCGCGATTGCCGGGCCGCCCTTCAGGCTTGCCGTCGAGGCCATCGCAATAAGTCGCCCGCCGGCCTCCATCCCGTCGAGAGCGGCGCGGAAGGTCAGGAACGTGCCGGTCAGGTTCACCGCCAGCGTATCGTTCCAGGCGGAAAGCGTGATGTCGCGGAGCCGGCCGGCGCTGCCGCCGCCGGCATTGGCGATCACGATGTCGAACGGCCGTTCGAACAGGGCATCGACCTGCCCCTCATCCGTCACGTCGGCAACGCGGCAATCCATTCCGCGCCCGCCATCGGTTTCCTGCAATGGCGCCATGCGGCGCCCGGTAATGGTCACGGCATCGCCCGCGTCGCTGAAGGCGCGCGCCACGGCACGTCCGATGCCCGATCCCCCGCCGGTGACGAGAACCCGCCTCATACCCGCAACGCCTCCTGCTGCTGCCGCTCCGCCAGGCGGTATGCCTGGTCGCGCCCCGCCAGATAGGGCAAAGGCCAGTCCGTATTCGCGTCGCCCAACGCCACAGCGGCATGGAGCGTCCAGTACGGGTCGGCCAGATGCGGCCGCGCGAGACAGACCAGATCGGCACGCCCTGCCATCAGGATCGAATTGACGTGGTCCGGTTCGTAGATATTGCCGACAGCCATCGTGGCGATGCCGGTTTCGTTCCGGATGCGATCGGAGAACGGAGTCTGGAACATGCGCCCGTAGACCGGCTTCGCCCCGGTCGAGGTCTGGCCGGCGGAAACGTCGATGATATCCGCGCCCGCCGCGTGAAAGCTTCTTGCGATCGCGACGGCCTCTTCCGGCGTCACGCCGCCATCCTCCACCCAATCGTGGGCGGAGATCCGGGCCGACATGGGCTTCGCTTCCGGCCAGACGGCACGCATGGCGGCGAAAACCTCCAGCGGATAGCGCATCCGGTTCTCGAGGCTGCCGCCGTAGTCGTCGGTTCGCCGGTTGGACAAGGGAGAGATGAAGGACGAGATGAGGTAGCCGTGCGCGGCATGGAGTTCGACCATGTCAAAGCCGGCGCGGTCAGCCATCCGCACCGACGACACGAACTCGGCCGTCACGCGATCCATGTCCGCGCGCGTCATCGCCTTCGGCACCTGATTACCCGGCGACCAAGAGATCGCCGAGGCGGAGAGAAGCGGCCAGTTTCCGGCCTCAAGCGGCGCGTCCATTCCTTCCCAGCCAAGCCGGGTGGAACCCTTGCGGCCAGAATGGCCGATCTGGCAACAGATCTTCGCCCGACTCTCGGCATGGACGAAATCGACGATGCGCGACCAGGCGGCTTCATGTTCCGGCGCATAAAGGCCCGGGCAGCCCGGCGTGATCCGCCCCTCGGGGCTGACACAGGTCATCTCGGTATAGACAAGGCCCGCGCCGCCCTTTGCCCGCTCGCCCAGATGCACAAGGTGCCAGTCGGTCGGGCAGCCATCCTTTGCGCGGTATTGCGCCATCGGCGAAACGACGACGCGGTTTTCCAGTTCCATGTCCCGCAGGCGATAGGGCGCGAACATGGGCGCCCGCCCTGCCCGGCCGCCCGCCTTGCCCTGAAACCAGTCCTCGGCCTCGCGCAGCCACGCGGGGTCGCGCAGCCGCAGGTTCTCGTGGCTGATCCGCTGGGACCGGGTCAGCAACGAATACGCGAACTGCGGCGCCGGCATGTCGAGGTAGCGCTCCACCTCCTCGAACCACTCCATCGAGTTCCGCGCCGCCGATTGAAGCCGCAGGACTTCAAGCCGCCTCTCGTCCTGATAGCGGGCAAAGGCCGCCTCCATCGTCGGTTCGGAATGCAGGTAGTCGGCCAGCGCGATGGCACTGTCGAACGCCAGACGCGACCCGGAGCCGATGGAGAAATGCGCCGTCGCCGCCGCGTCGCCCATCAGCACGACATTGCCGTGATACCATTTCTCGCACAGGACGCGCGGGAACTGGATCCACACCGCCGAGCCACGCAAATGCGCGGCGTTCGACATCAGTTCGTGCCCGCCAAGGTGATCCGCGAATATCCGCCGGCAAGTCTCGACGTTCTCTTCCTTCGACATCCGCTCAAAACCCCAGCGGTCCCAGGTCTCGGGCGCGCATTCCACGATAAACGTCGCGGTATCCGCGTCGAACTGGTAGACATGCGCCCAGACCCAGCCATGTTCGGTCTTCTCGAAGATGAAGGTGAACGCGTCGTCGAACTTCTGATGCGTGCCAAGCCAGACGAACTTGCAGCGGCGGGTGTCGATGTCGGGCCTGAACACATCCTGATATTCGCGCCGGACGGTGGAATTGAGGCCGTCGCAGGCAACAACCAGATCATAGTCGCGGCGGAATTCCTCGGCCGAGCGGAACTCCGTCTCGAACCGCATCTCGACACCCAGCTGTCGGGCCCGGTCCTGCAGGAGGACGAGCATCTGCCTGCGCCCGATGCCAGCGAAACCGTGCCCGCCGGACACTGTCCGCTGCCCCGCATGGACAACCGCGATATCGTCCCAATAGGCGAAGTGGTCGCGGATCGCGTCGGTCGACTTGGGATCGTTCACCTGCATCCGGCCAAGCGCGTCGTCCGACAGCACGACACCCCAACCGAACGTGTCCCGGGCGCGGTTACGCTCCAGGACAGTGACCTCATGCGCGGGGTCGCGCAGCTTCATCGAGATCGCGAAATAAAGCCCGGCCGGACCGCCGCCGAGACACAGAACCTTCATCCGGCTCCTCCCTGCCTGACATCGGAAGCCTGACATTGCCGGCAATACATTTCAAGTTTAAAATTTTTAAACCCGTAAAGTCTGCGCGTGCCGGGCGAAGGATTTCGGCTTTCCGACCCGTGGCGAATCCCCTAAACCGCTGGACGAAGGATCGGACGGCGACATGACCCAGCCCATCATCGCGCGTTGCGAGGCCAAGGGCCTCCGGATGACCGAGCAGCGCCGGATCATCGCGAAAGTGCTGGAGGAATCCGACGACCACCCCGATGCCGAGGTCCTTTACGCCCGCGCCTGCGCCATCGACCCGAAGATCTCGCTCGCCACTGTTTACCGGACCGTGAAGCTCTTCGACGAGGCAGGCATTCTCGACAAGCTGGAATTCGGCGACGGCCGGGCGCGCTACGAAGATGCGGAACGCGCCCATCACGACCACCTGATCGACCTGACGACCGGCGAGGTCATCGAATTCGTGGACCCGGAGATCGAAATTCTCCAGGAAAAGATCGCGAGACGCCTCGGCTACCGGCTGAAAGGGCATCGGCTGGAACTGTTCGGAGTGCCCGCCAAGAATCGTGACCGGGGCTGAGCGATGCACAACCTGCGCGGCATCCTGCTTGTCCTGTTCTCCATGGCTGCCTTCTCTATCGAGGACGCTTTCATCAAGATGCTGACCGGCGCACTGCCGATCGGGCAGGTTCTCCTGTCCGTCGGGATCGGCGGTATCATCGTTTTCGGCGCGCTTTCCGGGCCCTCCGCGTGGCGCGGAATCGCCACGGCGCTGGCAGTGCCGCAGGTCGCGCTTCGCACTGCCGCCGAGGCGTTCGCCGCAATCACCTTCGTGACCGCGCTGTCGCTCGTGCCGCTCTCCACCGTTGCTGCCGTCTTTCAGGCCACGCCGCTCGCGGTCACGGCGGGCGCCGCTCTCTTCTTCAGCGAAACCGTGGGCTGGCGCCGATGGTCGGCGGTCTGCGCCGGCTTTCTCGGCGTGCTGATGATCTTGCGCCCCGGCACGGACGGGTTCCAGGCCGAGGCGGCATTGGTTCTTGTCACGGTCGTTGCGATCGCGCTGCGCGACCTCGTCACCCGGCGGATACCGGCGGGCGTGCCGTCGCTCGCCGTCGCCTTCCACGGCTTCCTCGCGCTTGTCGTTTCCGGCGCGGTGCTTCTCGCGCTCGGCGCGCCACTGGTGCGGCCCGAGCCCACCGCCTGGGCGTGGCTCGGCGCCGCCATCGTCTGCGGCACGGCGGGCTACTACGCGATCGTCGCCGCAATGCGCGCCGCCGATGCCTCTGCACTGATGCCGTTCCGCTATGCCCGCCTTGTCTTTTCGCTCGCCATCGGCGTCGCGGTCTTCGGCGAACATCCCGACGCGATGACGCTTTCCGGCGCCGCGCTTATCGTCGCCGCCGCCTTCTACACCTATCTGAGAGAGCGGAAGGTAGCGCTAACGGCGGTGCCGGCGGAATAGTTCTTCCCCTCTGCGCTTTCCTTGCGTAAAGACCGCATCAACAGTCATTTCCGCCGAAAGGACCGCCTTCCATGAGCACCATTATCGACATCCATGCCCGCGAAATTCTCGACAGCCGGGGCAATCCCACGGTCGAAGTCGACGTGACGCTGGAAGACGGCACGATGGGACGCGCCGCCGTGCCGTCGGGCGCGTCCACCGGCGCGCACGAGGCGGTGGAAAAGCGGGACGGCGACAAGGCGCGCTACATGGGCAAGGGCGTGCTGGAGGCCGTGGCGGCCGTGAACGGCGAGATCGCCGAGAATCTCCTGGGCGAGGATGCGACCGAGCAGGTGGCCATCGACCGCCTGATGATCGAGCTCGACGGCACCCCCAACAAGGGCCGCCTCGGCGCGAACGCGATCCTCGGCGTATCGCTCGCCGTCGCGAAAGCGGCCGCCGATTTCACCACCCAGCCCCTCTTCCGCTATATCGGCGGCACCTCGGCGCGCATCCTGCCGGTGCCGATGATGAACATCATCAATGGTGGCGAACATGCCGACAACCCGATCGACATCCAGGAATTCATGATCATGCCGGTCGCAGCACCCGACATCCGGGGCGCGGTGCAGATGGGGTCCGAGGTCTTCCACACGCTGAAGAAGGAGCTCTCCGCAGCCGGTCTCTCGACCGGCATTGGCGACGAGGGCGGCTTCGCGCCGAACCTGTCGTCTACCCGCGACGCGCTTGATTTCATCCTGAAGAGCATCGAGAAAGCCGGCTACAAACCCGGTGAGGACATCTACCTCGCGCTCGATTGCGCCTCGACGGAATACTTCAGGGACGGCAAGTATGTGCTTTCCGGTGAAGGAAAAACCCTGTCGTCGGAAGAAAATGTCGCCTACCTCGCCGCGCTGGTGAAGGATTACCCGATCATCTCGATCGAGGACGGCTGCGCCGAGGATGACTGGGCAGGCTGGAAGCATCTGACGGACGTTCTGGGCAGCAAGTGCCAGCTCGTGGGCGACGATCTTTTCGTCACCAACCCCGCGCGTCTGGCCGAGGGCATCGCCAAGGGCTGCGCCAACTCGATGCTCGTGAAGGTCAACCAGATCGGCACCCTGACCGAGACGCTACAAGCCGTCGATATGGCGCATCGCGCCCGCATGACCAACGTCATGTCGCACCGCTCGGGCGAAACCGAGGACGCGACCATCGCCGATCTCGCCGTCGCCACCAACTGCGGCCAGATCAAGACCGGCTCGCTCGCCCGCTCCGACCGGCTCGCGAAATACAACCAGCTCATCCGCATCGAGGAGATGCTGGGCGAGACGGCCGAATATGCCGGCACGTCGATCCTGCGCGGCTGATTTCTTCTTGGCCCAAATACTCCCGCCGGAGGCAAACCCGCCTCTGGCGGGTTTTTCTTTCCGGCAGGACCGAACAGGTGGCGTGGATCAGGTGATCTCGCCCCGACGGATGATGCGTCCGGCAAGCTCGGCATAGGCGGCGCGCCACGCCGCCTCCACCTCAGCATCGAACTCGGCACCCAATTCCTCGCGAAGCGTGTCGATCAGCGCCTCGCCCATCGGCGCGAAATGCTCCGCCTTGACCCCGATCACCGCGTGGAACTTGCCGAGGTCGGCGAACTTCCCGCCCAGATCCTCGGGCTTCTCGATATTCTCGATGGCGATGCCCAGCGTCGTCATGAACTTCATCCCCTGCCCGGCAAGGTCGTCACGGAACATCGCGCGAAGCTCTGGCGCGCGGCCAAAGAGCGCCTCGTAGAAGAAGACGGATGCCGGCCTGAGACGGTCGCGGAGCTTTCCGAAACTCTCGCGGATCAGGGCGGACTGGCGCGCATCGACCGGCATGGGGCAATCCTTTCGCTGTTGGCGTCGCGACCAGCCTGCCAGCCACCCGCCACTGCCGCCTTGATGCATCTCAAGGTGCGCGTCACCTCTCTTGCCCGGTGCGGGCGCTTGCGGCAGTCTCCGCGCATGGATCACAAGGCATTCCTCGCGGCCCTTCCGCCGGACGAAAAACGTGCGCTGACCGAGACGAGCGACCGCGTCGGGCTTGTTCACCTTGCCGCGCATGGTGGGCTGATACTGCTCGGCGCGGCCCTTATCGTGGCGCGGGTGCCGTACTGGCCGCTGCTGCTGCCGCTACAGGGCATCCTGATCGTCTTCCTTTTCACACTCGAACACGAATGCACCCATCGCACGCCGTTCCGGTCGGAGGCGCTGAACGACCGGGTCGGCCGCGCCTGCGGGTTCCTGATCCTGTTGCCGTTCGAGTGGTTTCGCTACTTCCACCTCGCCCATCACCGTTTCACAAACCTTCCGGGGCGTGATCCCGAACTCGACACGGCCAAGCCGAAGACGCTGCGCGAATGGTTCGTTCATGTATCCGGCTTTCCGGTCTGGCACGGCAATCTGCGGCTTCTGATCCGCCTCGCCCTCGGGCGCGAGCGGGCCGACTACCTGCCGGACCGCGCCCTGCCCCGGATGGAACGCGAGGCCCGCCTGATGGTCATCGGCTATCTGTTGGCATTTTTCTCGCTGCTATGGACACCTTTCCTGCTCTGGGTCTGGCTGCTGCCTGCCCTTCTCGGCCAGCCTTTCCTGCGGCTGTATCTGCTGGCCGAGCATGGCGACTGCCCTTTCGTCGCCAACATGTTCGAGAATACGCGCACGACCTTTACCAACCGGGTGGTGCGCTTCCTCGCCTGGAACATGCCCTACCATGTTGAGCATCACGTATATCCCGCCGTCCCCTTTCACCACCTGCCCGCGCTTCACCAGCGCATGCGCGACGCGCTGAAGGTCACGGCGGACGGCTACGCAGCCTTCACGCGCGACTACCTCGCGCGGCGGAACTGAGCGGACTTTCCTGTATCGGATACAATCGCGCCATGGTCCCGCGCCCGGCGATCGGCTATAGCGCTTCGGGTTTACGTTGAATCAGCAACTATAAGAATTCGAACGAAAAAGGTTCGAATTCTGTTTCAATAGAAACCCGAAACGCTTCAGGCAGACGCGGTTTCAGGAAAGCGACCACGACGATGCCCGACCCGGCACCAGCCAAGAACGAAGACAGCCTCGCGGGCTTCGGGCTCGCGCTGTCAGCCTATGTCCTTTGGGGCTTCCTGCCGCTCTACATGAAGGCGCTTGCCCATGTGCCGCCGGCAGAGGTCATCGCGCATCGCGTCCTCTGGTCGGTTCCCGTCGCGGGTCTCGTGCTCTTGGCGATGGGGCGGACCGCCGATCTGGTCAGCGCGCTGAAGACGCCGCGCATGATCGGGATGGCCGCGCTTACCGCCGCGCTGATCTCGCTCAACTGGGGGGTCTATGTCTGGTCGATCGCCTCTGGAAACGCGCTCGAGGCCGCGCTTGGCTACTACATCAACCCGCTTTTCTCGATCTTCCTGGGCGCGGTTCTTCTGCGGGAACGCCTGAGCCGGCTGCAATGGCTCGCCGTTGGCCTAGCCGCGATGGCCGTCGTGGTGCTGACCGTCTCCGCCGGATCACTGCCGGTCGTGGCGCTGGCACTGACGTTGACCTGGGGCGGCTACGCCTTCCTGCGGAAATGGCTGCCGATCGGGCCGAACCAGGGTTTCATGCTGGAAACCATGCTTCTGGCACCCGGCGCGATCGGCTACATGATCTGGCTGTGGGCGACCGGCAAGGGCCACTTCCTGGCCGGATCGGACTTTGACAACGCGATGCTTCTCGGCTGCGGGATCGTCACGGCGGTGCCGCTGCTTCTCTACGGCAACGGCGCGAAGCGGCTGACGCTCTCCACCATCGCGATCATGCAGTATATCGCGCCGACGATGATCCTCCTGATCGCGGTCTTCATCTTCGACGAGCCGTTCGGGCTTGCCCGCGCCATCGCATTCCCGATGATCTGGGCGGCGCTTGTCCTCTACACCTGGTCGATGGTGCGTCAGGTCCGCGCGCAAGCGGCCAGCCGCGCTGCGGCACAAGGGCCGGCATCGTCCTGACGCGCCGGCGCTAAAGCGTTTCGGGTTTCGACTGAAACAGCAGCGATCAGAATTCGAACAAAAACTGTTCGAATTCTGATTCAACGCAAACCCGGAACGCTGTAACCCGCCGGATGGCCGATCTGCCCGCCCCCGACAGCCGCGCCGACGCCGGTCGTGCCGGGGCAAGAGGTCGGCAGCCCCCGCGCCACGCGCGCTGCGAGGAAGGCGAAGGCCTGCGCCTCCAGCATGTCGCCATTCAGGCCGGCGGCCTCGACCGGTTCGACCGGGATGTCGAAATAGCTGGAGAGCATCTCCATCATCACCGGATTATGCCGCCCGCCGCCGGTCACCAGCAGGCGCGAGACGGGCGCCGGGAAGTGCTCCGCCCCGCGCGCGACGGCGGCGGCGGCGGCGGCCGTCAGCGTCGCTGCGGCATCGGCGTCCGGCAGTCCGGCTACAGCGCTGGCCAATCCGGGAAACGCATCCCGGTCCAGCGACTTGGGCGGAATCCTGAAGAAGTAGCGGTCATCCAGGAATTCGTCGATCAGCGCCTGATGGGGAGCACCCTCCGCCGCCCATGCGCCGCCTTCGTCGAGGTCGAGGCCGCGCCGCGCGCGCATCAGATCGTTGATCGGCGCGTTGGCGGGGCCGGTATCAAAGGCAAGGCACGCCCCCGGCACCTCCGGCGCCGGCTGACGCGGATCAAGCCAGGTCAGGTTACCGACGCCGCCGAGATTGAGAAACGCCAGGGGCGCATCGGCACCGATCCACTTCGCGCAAGCGAAGTGGAAGAACGGCGCGAGCGGCGCCCCCTGCCCGCCCATTCGGACATCGGCAGATCGGAAATCCCACACGATCGGCAGGCCGAGCGCGGCCGCAAGGATGCGACCGTCGCCGACCTGATGCGTACCGCGTCCGCCCGGATCGTGGGCAAGCGTCTGGCCGTGAAAGCCGGCCAGCTCCGCCTCGCCGGCGAAACCGGCCATGAGTTCCGCATGGGCTGTCTCAACCACCTCTGCCGCCTCCGCGACACCCGCCTCTCCGGGCCAACGACCGAGCGCGGCGCGGATGACCCGCCGTTCCTCGTCGCCGTAGCGCCGGTAGGCGTGCCGGCCGAACTCGAAAATCCGCTCTCCGTCCGTCCGCAGCAACGCCGCGTCCACCCCGTCAAGCGAGGTGCCCGACATCGTGCCCAGAACCCAGACAGGCGCGCGCTTCAACATGCCCTTTCCCTCGGACCCGCCCGCCGATATATGCGGGACACTGGCAGAATGGACGAGACCGCGATGACCTACCACCCGAAATCCGACTTCATGCGCGTGATGATGGAGCGCGGCTTCCTCGCCGACTGCACCGACTATCAAGGGCTTGACGAGGCTTTGGTGAAGGGCGTCGTGCCGACATATATCGGCTACGACGCGACCGCGAAATCGCTTCATGTCGGGCATCTGCTGAACATCATGATGCTGCGCTGGCTGCAGAAGACCGGCCATAAGCCGATCACGCTGATGGGCGGCGGCACGACGAAGGTGGGCGACCCGTCGTTCCGCGCCGACGAACGCCCGCTGCTGACGCCCGAGGCGATCGACGCCAATATCGAGTGCATGAAGCATGTCTTCGCCAAGTACCTCACCTATGGCGACGGGCCGACCGATGCCATCATGCTCAACAATGCCGAATGGCTCGACGATCTGAACTACCTCGATTTCCTGCGCGACATCGGGCGGCATTTCAGCGTCAACCGGATGCTGTCCTTTGAATCGGTAAAATCGCGGCTGGACCGCGAGCAGTCGCTCAGCTTCCTCGAATTCAACTACATGATCCTTCAGGCCTATGACTTTCTGGAGCTGAACCGGCGCTATGGCTGCCTTTTGCAGATGGGCGGGTCGGACCAGTGGGGCAATATCGTCAACGGCATCGACTTGACGCGGCGCGTGCTCGACCATGAGATCTACGGCCTTACCTCGCCGCTTCTGACCACGTCGGACGGACGCAAGATGGGCAAGAGCCAGGGCGGCGCGATCTGGCTGAACGGCGACATGCTTTCGCCCTACGAATTCTGGCAGTTCTGGCGTAATACGACGGACGCCGATGTCGGCCGGTTCCTGAAGCTCTATACCGAGATTCCGATCGAGGAATGCAACCGGTTGGGCGCGCTCGAAGGGTCGGAGATCAACGGCGCGAAGATCGTGCTTGCGAACGCAGTCACGACGCTTTGCCATGGCTCGGAGGCCGCAGCCGCGGCAGAGGCCACGGCACGCGAGGTGTTCGAACGCGGCGGCGTGGGCGACGATCTGCCAACGCTTGCCCTTCCACCGACGGAAGTCGGTGAGGGCATCAGCCTTGCCCAGCTTTTCGTGCGCTCGGGCCTTGCCAAATCCGGCAAGGACGCGAAACGGCTGATTGCCGAAGGCGGCGCGCGCGTGAACGACGAGATCGCGACCGATGCGGGACAAATGTTCGGCGCGGGCCACTTCGCCGAACCGATGAAGCTGACCGCCGGCAAGAAACGCCACGCGCTTGTCGTTCTCGGCTAGGACCGGCACGGGCGGCAGCGACCTGCCCCAGGCACAGGAGCGGACAGGGCGATGAATGAGGCAGAGCGACCGGACGCGCGAGGGCGGTTCGCCGGCCTCGACATTGCCCGAACGCTCGCCCTGCTCGGCATGGCTGTCTTTCATTTCAGCTATGATCTGGAGCTTTTCGGCCATCTCCCGCCCGGCACGACGGTATCGGGCGGCTGGGCGGTCTTCGCGCGCCTCGTCGCGGGCAGCTTCCTGTTCCTCGCCGGCGTCAGCCTGTGGCTCGCGCATGGGAATGGCGTTCGCCCGCGTGCCTTCCTGCGCCGGCTCGCGGTGATCGCCGCGGCCGCGCTGCTCATCTCGGTCGTGACGCGGATCGCCTTGCCTGGCCGCTTCATCTATTTCGGCATCCTGCATTCGATCGCGTCGGCAAGCGTCATCGGCCTTCTTGCCCTGCGCCTGCCCGCCTTTGTCACGCTCGCCGCCGCAGCATCGGTTGTCGCGGTGGCCCGTCTCGGCCCGTTTGCTGCGCTTGACGCACCGATCCTGTGGCCGCTCGGCCTGTCGGAGAATGCGGCGGCCTCGGTCGATTTCGTGCCGCTGTTTCCCTGGCTTGCGCCATTCCTCGCCGGTATCGCGCTGGCCCGGATTGCCTTGCCAGCCATGTCAGGCCGGAGGGGGGCGCCGTCCCGGATGATCGAGGTTCTCTCATGGCCGGGGCGGCACAGTCTTTTGGTCTATCTCGTCCATCAGCCGGTCCTGGTCGGACTCGTCTGGGCCGGGACACGGCTTTTCGGCTGACGGATCAGTTCTCGACGCTGACCACGACCATACGGTCAGGATCGGTGACTGCGCCGTTCAGGTCCGGCTCGCCACGTTTGATCGCATCCACCACTTCCATGCCCGAAACGACCGAACCGACGACGGTATACTTGCCGTTCAGGAAATCGCCCGGCGCGAACATGATGAAGAACTGCGCATTGGCGCTGTCGGGCGGGTTGGAACGCGCCATCCCGACGATACCCCGCCGGAAGGGGATTTCGGAGAATTCCGCCGGAATGTTCGGCAGTTCGGACTTGCCCGTTCCGACAAGCGTGTTGTCGCCACCATACTTGCCGTGCTGCACATCGCCGGTCTGCGCCATGAAACCGTCGATGACACGGTGGAACACCACGTTGTTGTAGGCACCTGTCCGGGCCAGTTCGACAATCTGGTCGACGTGCTTCGGCGCGACATCGGGATAGAGGTCGATCACGACGGTTCCGTTGGCCTCGCCCGCGACCTGGATCACGAGGTTGGGCCCCGGCCCGTCCTCTGACGCGATGGCGGTGGTGCCGCGCGTGTAGAGGAATGCCGCCGCCCCGATCGCGGCCACCGCCGCGACGATCGATCCGACGAAGACGCGGGTATCAGACATCGCCGGCCACCTTGACCGCGATCATCCGGTCGGGATTTGCGGGCGGCTCGCCGCGCTGGATCTTGTCGACATGCTCCATGCCCGAGATCACCCGGCCATAGACCGTGTACTGGCCATTCAGGAAATGGTTGTCCTTGAAGTTGATAAAGAACTGCGAATTGGCCGAGTTCGGGTTCTGCGACCGCGCCGCGCCCAGAGTGCCACGGTCATGCGGCAGCTTGGAGAACTCCGCCGGCAGGTCCGGCAGGTCCGAACCGCCCGTGCCGCAGCGACCGGGATTGTAGTTATTTTCCATATTGGCGTGCTGGACGTCGCCGGTCTGGGCCATGAAACCGTCGATCACCCGGTGGAAGGCGACATTGTCATACTTGCCGGCACGCGCCAGCTCCTTCATCCGCTCGGAATGCTTCGGCGCCACGTCCGGCAGAAGCTCGATCACCACATCGCCGTCCTTCAGCGTCATGATGATGGTGTTGTCGGGGTCCTTGATGTCTGGCATTGCCGCCTCCTTCGATGTTGCCGGGAACCTAGTGCGCGCGCGACCCCAAGAAAAGGGCAAAGCGTCGCGGTCGGTTGACCTTCGCCTATGCAACGGGCGAACTGGCGGGTAGATCACGAACCGACACCCCGCCGCAAAAGGAATCTGATGATGAGCTGGAAGACCCTTGACGACATGGACTTCGACGGCAAGGTCGCGCTTGTGCGCGTCGACATCAACGTTCCGGTCGAGGCCGGTCGGGTGACCGATGCGACCCGCATCGAAAAGATCGTGCCGACCGTCAGAGACATTCAGGCCAGGGGCGGCAAGGTCGTCCTGCTGGCGCATTTCGGCCGCCCCAAGGGTGCCGTCGTGCCGGAGATGAGCCTTCGCGTGACCCTGCCCTCGCTTGAGGCGGCGCTTGGCCAGAAAGTCGCCTTCGCCGAGGATTGCATCGGCGCACCGGCCAAGAAGGCGGTCGCGGCGATGGCACCGGGCGATGTGCTCTTGCTGGAAAACACCCGCTTCCATCCTGGCGAGGAAAAGAACGATCCGACGATGGCCGCGTCTCTCGCCGCGCTTGGAAAGGTCTATGTCAACGACGCCTTCTCTGCCGCCCACCGCGCGCACGCCTCCACCGAGGGGATCGCACATCTGATGAAATCCTGCGCCGGACGGTTGATGGAAGCGGAACTGAAGGCGCTCAACGCCGCGCTCGGCGATCCGCTCCGCCCGGTGGCGGCGGTCGTTGGCGGCGCCAAGGTTTCCACCAAGCTCGACCTGCTCGGCAACCTCGTCGAAAAGGTGAACCATCTGGTGATCGGTGGCGGGATGGCGAATACGTTCCTCGTGGCGCAGGGGATCGAGGTTGGCGCCTCGCTCGCGGAACGCGACATGGCCGATACCGCGCGCGCGATCCTCGCCAAGGCGGAAGGCGCGGGCTGCGCCATCCACCTGCCTGCCGATGTCGTTGTGGCACGCGAGTTCAAGGCAGGCGCGGCGCATGAAACAGTGGCAACCGACGCCTGCCCCGCCGATGCGATGATCCTTGATGCGGGCCCCGCGACGGTGGCCGCGATCGGCGCGGTGTTCGAGGCGAGCCGCACGCTGATCTGGAACGGCCCGCTCGGCGCGTTCGAGATCGAACCGTTCGACGCCGCCACCAACGCCGCCGCTGCGAAGGCGGCCGAGCTGACACGCTCGGGCCAGCTGACCTCGGTCGCGGGCGGCGGGGATACGGTCGCAGCGCTGAACAAGGCCGGTGTTGCGCGCGATTTCAGCTATATCTCCACCGCCGGCGGCGCGTTCCTGGAATGGATGGAGGGAAAGACGCTGCCCGGCGTCGCCGCGCTCGAGGCGTAATCGGATGCGCGGCACGATCCGGACGCGCCCGGCGACCGGGGCAGATGCAGGCGCAATGTGCGCACTTCTGAACGCGGTCATCGCGGAAGGCGGCACGACAGCGCATCAGCGCCCTTTCGACGAGGCGCGCCTTGTCGGTCACTACATCAGCCCGCCAAGGTCGGTATCCTGCACGGTGGCCGAGGATGGTGGCGCCATCCTCGGGTTTCAGGCGCTCGAATGGTGCGATCCGGACTGGCGGGGCCCAGGCCGGTTGCCACCCGACTGGGCCGTGATTGCTAGTTTCGTGGCCCCCGTTCAGCAAGGCCGCGGCATCGGCGTGGCGCTTTGGGCCGCAACGATCGGGGCCGCGCGGGCCGCCGGGGTTCGCAGCATCGACGCCACGATCCGCGCCGACAACCATGCGGGGCTGCGCTACTACGGCGGGCTCGGCTTTCAGGACTACGACCGGCTGGAGGCCCTGCCGCTGACCGACGGAACCCCCGTCGACCGTGTGCGGAAGCGTTTCGACCTGACTTGATACCAGCGCGGCTGCCGCTACGAAACGCGTTCCGCGCCACAGTTTTGCCGCTTAGGCCACCGATACAGCACATCAACCCTACCCCGGTGCCGGAAGGAACATAAATGGCGGCGAAATGGACCCTGATCACCGGTGCTTCCGAAGGTCTCGGCGTGGAATTCGCAAAGATTGCCGCCGCCGAGGGACGCGACCTGATCCTTGTCGCGCGGCAGGCTGACAAGCTCGAGGCCCTGGCCGAGACACTTCGCACGCGCCACAAGATCGCGGTCGAGGTCATTCCGACCGACCTGTCCGACCCCGCCAGTGTCGAAGCGCTTTGGCGCAGGGTCGCGCTACGGCGCCATATCGACATCCTCGTGAACAATGCCGGACTGGGCTACAACGGTCCTTTCTCCGGCCCCGACTTCGACCGCGAACTGTCCTCGGTCGCCGTCAATGTCACGGCGCTTACCATCCTGATGAAGCGTGCGGTCGGCCACATGGTCGCGCAGGGCGGCGGGCGGGTCCTGAACGTCGCCTCGACCGCGGCCTTCATGCCCGGCCCGAACATGGCGGTCTATCATGCCACCAAGGCCTATGTCGTTTCGCTGACCGAGGCCGTCGCGGAAGAATTGCGAGACAGCCCGGTGACGGTGACCGCGCTTTGCCCCGGCGCAACGGTGACGAACTTCGCGCGCGACGCGAAAATGGAGCATATCGCGTTGTTCCGGATTCTTCCGCCTGCCCGCGCGGCCAGTGTCGCGCGTGCCGGATGGGCGGCGATGAAACGCGGCCGGCGGATTCGCGTGACCGGGCTCGTGAACAAGCTCTTCGCGTTTTCCCCGCGCCTCGCGCCGCGCCGGATCGTTACGCGGATCGCGGCTTCCATCCTCAAATAGGGCCGTGACAGGACGTTAGCGCCACCACGTTTGCAACCGTCCCGAACGTCGCCTAGAACCGGTGCCTAGGGATCAGGTTCGCGGGCGGAGAGTGACATGGCACGGCAGAAACAAGCGGAACAGATGCGGGCGGGCAAGGGGTTCATCGCCGCGCTCGATCAGAGCGGCGGCTCGACGCCCAAGGCTCTCAAACTCTACGGCGTGGCTGAAGACGCGTGGTCGAACGATGACGAGATGTTCGCGCTGATCCACCAGATGCGCTCGCGGATCGCCACCGCACCCGCCTTCACGGGCGAGCGTGTCATCGGCGCGATCCTGTTCGAAAGAACGATGGATGGAGAGATCGCGGGCAAGCCCGCCGCCCGGTTCCTCTGGGAAGAGAGAGGAGTCGTGCCGTTCCTCAAGATCGACAAGGGGCTGGAAGAGCCCGCCGACGGCGTCCGGCTGATGAAGCCGATGCCGGGCCTCGACGCGCTTCTCGACCGCGCGGTCGCGGCGGGGATATTCGGCACCAAGGAGCGGTCGGTCATCGACGCCGCCTCGGCCTCGGGCATTGCCGCGAACGTCGCCCAGCAGTTCGACGTCGCGCGGCAGGTTCTGGCAAAGGGTCTGATCCCGATCATCGAACCCGAAGTCACCATCTCGATCCCCGACAAGGCTGAGGCCGAAGACATCCTGCTGGCCGAGATCGCCCGTCAACTCGACATGCTCGCGCCAGATCAGGACGTGATGCTGAAACTCACGCTTCCGACCAAGGCGAACCTTTACAAGCCGCTCATCGACCATCCGCGCGTGATGCGGGTCGTGGCCCTGTCGGGCGGATACAGCCGCGACGAGGCGAATGCGCTTCTGGCCAAGAACACCGGCATGATCGCGTCCTTCTCCCGCGCGCTGACGGAAGGGCTGTCGGCCGGGCAGGATGACGGCGCCTTCAACGCTGCGCTGGATGCCACGATCCAAAGCATCTACGACGCTTCCGTTGCCGGCTGAGCGGATAGCGGCAGCGGCAGCGGCAGCGGGCGGGCGGCCGGCATCATCCCGCCCATTGCTTCGCTTTCGTGCATCAAGCCACGGGAATCGCGAAAAATTCCTTCGCCGGGGATTCCCTTCGCGAATCACATGTGCCATGATTCCGGGGAGCCGCCCAGAAGAGGCGGCGAAGCGAGGCAGTGAATGAGCGCGAACCGAAAAAGTCCGGCCCTTGGCACGATGCTGTTCGTGCTGCTGGCGCTTGGCCTCGGCTTCTACTTCACCTTCGCGGCCGTTCAGGGCGATTTCGGTGTCTTCCGCCGGGTCCAGACCACCGCCGAGAAGGCGGCACTCACCGCCGAACGTGACCGGATGGCGAGGGAGGTCGAGCGGATGGAGAACCTGACCCGCCGCCTTTCGGACAACTACCTCGATCTCGACCTTCTCGATGAACGGGCGCGCAACGTGCTTGGCCTGATCCGCGCCGACGAAATCGTCATTCACTGACCCCCTTAACCACCCCGACGGCCCTTCCCTGCGCAGCACAGAGCAAGCGGCTGACGCGACGGAAATATTCCTCGCGATTTAACCGCAAATGCGCTATACGTTAGTTTAACGTTGAACTACTTTTGCGCCAAGGGGAGACGCTTAGCATGGCCGCCAGAAAAGGTTCCGCAAAATCAAATACATCGAAAGACGACCTACTCCGGTACTACCGGGACATGCTCCTGATCCGTCGATTCGAGGAAAAGGCGGGCCAGTTGTACGGGATGGGTCTGATCGGCGGTTTCTGCCACCTCTATATCGGACAGGAAGCCGTCGTCGTCGGGCTTGAGGCGGCGGCCGAGGAAGGCGACAAGCGCATCACCTCCTACCGCGACCACGGGCATATGCTCGCCTGCGGCATGGACCCCAAGGGCGTCATGGCCGAACTGACGGGCCGCGAGGGTGGGCTGTCGAAGGGCAAGGGCGGCTCCATGCACATGTTCTCGAAGGAGAAGCACTTCTACGGTGGGCATGGCATCGTCGGCGCGCAGGTGCCGCTTGGCGCGGGCCTCGCCTTTGCCGACAAGTACAAGGACAACAAACGCGTCACCTTTACCTATTTCGGTGACGGCGCCGCAAACCAGGGCCAGGTCTACGAAACGTTCAACATGGCCGCGCTCTGGAAACTGCCGGTGATCTTCGTGATCGAGAACAACCAGTATGCGATGGGCACCGCGCAAAGGCGCTCCACCTCCACGCCGGAACTGCATACGCGCGGCCTTGCCTTCGGCATTCCGGGCGAGACGGTCGACGGCATGGATGTCCTCGCCGTCAAGGCGGCAAGCGAGAAGGCAACCGCGCATTGCCGCGCCGGCAAGGGCCCCTACATCCTCGAAGTCATGACCTATCGCTATCGCGGCCACTCGATGTCGGACCCGGCCAAGTACCGGACCCGCGAGGAAGTGCAAAAGATGCGCGAGGAACGCGACGCGATCGAGCATGTGCGCGAACTGCTGATCCAGGGCAATCACGCCACCGATGATGAGCTGAAGGCCATCGACAAGGAAATCAAGGTCATCGTCAACGAGGCCGCCGAGTTTTCGAAGGAGAGCCCCGAGCCCGCGCTCGAGGAACTCTGGACCGACATCTACGCGTAAGGGGGGATACGCCAATGGCTACCGAAATTCTCATGCCCGCGCTTTCCCCGACGATGGAGGAAGGCAAACTTGCAAAATGGCTGGTGAAGGAGGGGGACACCGTGTCCGCCGGCGATATCATGGCCGAGATCGAGACCGACAAGGCGACGATGGAATTTGAAGCCGTCGATGAAGGCATCGTCGGCAAGATCCTGATCGCCGAAGGCACCGAAGGCGTGAAGGTCAACACGCCGATCGCCGTCCTCGTCGAGGAAGGCGAAAGCGCCGATGCCGTGGCGGCACCCGCCGCAGCGCCTGCGGCAGCACCCGCAGCGGCCCCTGCCCCGGCGGCAACCGCAGCTGCCGCCCCGGCCGCACCGTCGGTCGATGCCACGCCCGACTGGCCCGAAGGCACGGCGATGAAGACGATGACCGTGCGCGAAGCCTTGCGCGAGGCGATGGCCGAAGAGATGCGCCGCGACGACGATGTCTACCTCATGGGCGAGGAAGTGGGCGAGTATCAGGGCGCCTACAAGATCAGCCAGGGCCTCCTGGACGAATTCTCGGACAAGCGCGTGATCGACACGCCGATCACCGAGCACGGCTTTGCCGGCATCGCCGTCGGCTCCGCCTTCGGTGGTCTGCGTCCGATCGTGGAGTTCATGACCTTCAACTTCGCGATGCAGGCGATCGACCACATCATCAACTCGGCCGCCAAGACGCTGTACATGTCCGGCGGCCAGATGGGCTGCCCCATCGTGTTCCGTGGCCCCAACGGCGCGGCTGCCCGTGTCGCGGCCCAGCACAGTCAGGACTACGCCGCCTGGTACGCACAGATTCCCGGCCTGAGGGTCGTGCAACCCTATTCGGCGGCCGACGCCAAGGGCCTTCTGAAGACCGCGATCCGTGACCCGAACCCGGTCATCTTCCTTGAGAACGAGATCCTCTACGGCCGCAGCTTCGAAGTGCCGGACATGGAGGATTTCACCATCCCGTTCGGCAAGGCGAAGGTCTGGCGAGAGGGTACGGATGTGACGCTCGTCTCGTTCGGCATCGGCATGAGCCACACGCTGGACGCCGCCGACAAGCTGGCTGCGGACGGGATCAGCGCCGAGGTCATCGACCTCCGGACGCTGAGGCCCATCGACACCGCCACGGTGATCAAGTCGGTGATGAAGACCAACCGCTGCGTCACGGTCGAGGAAGGCTGGCCGGTCTGCTCGATCGGCAACCACATCTCTGCCGTCTTGATGCAGGAGGCGTTCGACTATCTCGACGCGCCGGTCATCAACTGCACCGGCAAGGACGTTCCGATGCCCTACGCGGCGAACCTTGAGAAGAACGCGCTGATCACCCCGGACGAGGTCGTCGCGGCGGTCAAGCAAGTCACCTACCGGTAAGGAGACCGAGACATGGCAACCGAAATCCTGATGCCCGCTCTGTCGCCGACGATGGAGGAAGGCACGCTGGCGAAATGGTTGGTGAAGGAGGGCGACACTGTCTCCTCCGGCGACATCCTGGCCGAGATCGAGACCGACAAGGCGACGATGGAGTTCGAGGCGGTCGACGAAGGCATCGTCGGCAAGATCCTGATCGCCGAAGGCACCGCCGGAGTGAAGGTCAACACGCCGATCGCGGTGATGGTCGAGGAAGGCGAAAGCGCCGATGCGGTGCCGGCGCCGAAAGCTGACGCCCCGGCGGCGGCTTCCCCTGCCGCGCCCTCCGCTCCGGCGGCCAGCGCCGCCCCGGCACCGGCCCCCGCCGCACCCGCCAAGGGCGGCAGCCGCGTTCTGGCCTCTCCCCTCGCACGCAGGCTGGCCAAGGAGAAGGGCGTCGACATCGCGACGCTCACCGGCTCCGGCCCGCATGGCCGGATCGTGAAGGCCGACGTGGAAGCTGCATCCGGCGCACCGAAAGCGGCCCCTGCCGCTGCGCCCGCTGCAGCAGCCCCAGCCCCTGCCCCGGCCGCCGCGCCGGCAGGCCCCGGCGCCGACCTCGTCAAGCGCATGTATGAGGGCCGCGATTATGAGGAAATCCCGCTCGACGGGATGCGCAAGACCATCGCGACGCGGCTGACCGAAGCCAAACAGACCATCCCACACTTCTACCTGCGCCGCGAAGTTCAGCTTGACGCATTGATGAAGTTCCGGGGTCAGCTCAACGGCCAGCTTGAAGGACGCGGCATCAAGCTCTCGGTCAATGACTTCATCATCAAGGCCTGTGCCCTTGCGCTGCAGGACGTGCCCGACGCCAATGCAGTCTGGGCCGGCGACCGGATGCTGAAGCTGAAGCCTTCGGACGTGGCGGTTGCCGTCGCGATCGAGGGTGGCCTCTTCACACCGGTCCTGAAGGACGCGCATCAAAAGACGATCTCTGCGCTCTCGGCCGAGATGAAGGACCTTGCCGCCCGCGCCCGTACGCGCAAGCTCGCGCCCCACGAATATCAGGGTGGCAGCTTCGCGATCTCCAACCTCGGGATGATGGGGATCGAGAATTTCGATGCCGTCATCAACCCGCCGCATGGCGCGATCCTCGCCGTCGGCGCGGGGATCAAGAAGCCGGTGGTAAAGGCGGATGGCGAAATCGGCGTGGCGACCGTTATGTCGATGACGCTCTCGGTTGATCACCGGGTCATCGACGGCGCGCTCGGGGCAGACCTTCTGAAGGCGATCGTCGGCTATCTGGAAAACCCGATGTCGATGCTCGCCTGACCGGATCGGCGGCCCGCGGGGTTTCCCTGCGGGCCGCTCTCCGTCAGCTTGCCGGACGCGCCAGCGCCCGGATCAGCGCCAGTGCCTCGGGCGGTGGCGCTTTTTCTGTCCGGCGGTAATCGCGCCCGTCACGCCCGCGCGTGGCAAGGCCGTGGTCGATCAGCGACCGCCGGACAAGCGCCCGGTCGCCGAAACCGTGCCAGCGGTCGATGACAGCGTTCACATCCCCCTCCGGCAGCGACTGGCGCGCTGGCAGTTGCGCCCAGATCGCCCAGAGGCAAAGGCCCTGCAGCGATGTCTTTCCGGGCCAGCGCATCATGCGCCCTCCGATGTCGAAGCACCGCAGCGCCTGGGCAAGGCGTTTTTCATCCACCGTCGGCGCAGATGGAGTCCCCGAGACCGCCGCGCGCAGGTGCTGGAAGTTCCGGAACCCCGCCGCGCGGGCAACATGGTTGAGAAAGCCGAGATGCCCGGGCAGTTCCGCCTCCGCGCACAGTGCGGCGCGCAATGACCGGGCAAAGCCGGCAGTATCGTTCAGGGTAAGAGGGATCGCCTCGCGTGTCATGTCATGTCCTCCGACACGCCCTTCCCCGCTTCCGCAGGGGCCGATGGTCGCCATTGTCGATCCGGGCGCCGTTGGAACAGACCGCCAAGGAAACGAACGAACAGGTTTAGCGAACCCGATTGCCGGGCAGCGACGCCTGGGTGAACTGCGGACCCGCCGCGATCCTATCCCGCTGCTACTGCCGCCCGCAAGCGGCTTCCGGCATCAAGCGGCCGCCGTCGCATGCTCGCGCGATATCCGTTCCGCCTCCTTGCCGTAGATCTCCTCGTAGTGGTCGAATTCCGCCTCGTGCCAGGCCGTGCCTTGCGTGGCCGACCCGAGCGCCATGGCGAGATCTTCCTCCACCGAGGCCGGCAACAAGGCGCGGAAGACGTCCCAGCCGCGGAAATCGGGGTCGCCGTCGAAGCCAAGGACCTGCCCCTTGAGCGAGGAGATGAGCGAGACCATCGCACCCGAATAGACCGAAGGAACATGGATCGCGATCCGCTCGATCGGCTGCAACAGGATCGGCCCCGCCTTGCCGAGCGCCTCGCGAATGGCCATCCGCCCCGCCGTGCGGAAGGCGAAGTCGGAACTGTCGACGGCATGGTGCTTGCCATCCGTCAGCGTGACCGAGACATCCGTGACAGGGAACCCGAGCGGGCCCTTGTCGAGCGCCTCGCGCGCGCCCTCCTCAACGGCGGGGATATAGTTGCGCGGCACAGCAC
Source organism: Alphaproteobacteria bacterium (assembly GCA_030429495.1). Classification (GTDB taxonomy): domain Bacteria; phylum Pseudomonadota; class Alphaproteobacteria; order Rhodobacterales; family Rhodobacteraceae; genus Albidovulum. The sequence continues at coordinate 166,923 of JAUIFH010000005.1, forward strand.
CACCCTTCACCACCTCGTCAAAGACGAACCCGTCGCCGCGCCCGGTCGGGCGGACCGTGATCGCGACATCGGCGAACTGACCGGCACCGCCCGACTGCTTGCGGTGGCGGTAATGCTCCTCGACTGGAGAGGATATGGTTTCAAGGTAGCGCGGATCGGGATGGTGCGTCGTCACCTCCACCCCGAAATCCTCGGCCAGTGTTGCAAGCACATGGCGTTCATGCATCACACCCTGAAGGCGCAGCAGGGCATGGCCCGACGACTGATCCTGTTCCAGCCGCAGCATCGGATCGGCCTCGGCCAGACGCGCCAGCGCGCCGGACAGGCGCACTTCGTCGCGCTCATGGCTCGGCATGATGATGCGGGCGAGCGCGGGCGGACATCCCGCCGCCCAATCCGGTGCCGGCTCGGCCGCCTTCGCAGTGAAGACCCGTCCGGCATCAAGCTGGTCAGATTTCACCGAAATGCCGACCGCGCCCGGCTCCAGATGGTCGTTCCCGGCCTTCCCGCCCAGTTCGGCCAGCCCGCCGAGCCCGCCGCCGCCGATCTGTCCGCCGGTCTTGAGCGCACCATCGAGCGCCCGCAGCATCACGCATTTGCCCAGATGTTTGCGAATCTGAGCGTGAAAGCCCACGGCCACCGCATCGACGACGCCAAGCCGCGCCTTCAGCGCGGATACGTCAGGCACTTCGTGACGCAGCGCCTTCATCAGGCGCAGGATGCCGTTCTTGTGGCTGGCCGAACCAAGGAATGTCGGCACCACGTCGCGGTGCTGGGTCTCGCGCCGCGCGATTTCGAACAATGCGCCCTGCGCCGGGATATGGTCCTCGATCAGCTCTTCCAGCAGCGTATCGTCATAGTCCGACATCTGCTCAAGCAGCTCCGACCGTGCCTCGGACTCGCGCCCGGCCTCGGCCTTCGGCATCTCGACAAGCTGCGAGGGCTGACCTTCGCGGTAGCGCCACGCGCGCTCCGAGATGAGGTCGATCGCACCGACAATCTCGCCGCCCTCCCGGATCGGGATCTGGCGCAGGACGACCGAATGCGCGGAATAGGCCTGCAAGGCGGCGACGATGTCGCGCACCCGGCCCTTCGGCGCATCCATCCGGTTGACGAAGATGAAACAGGGAACATTGGCGGCCTCGATGGCGCGCAGCCACGGCGCGGCCAGAACCGCCTCTTCGGGATCGGAGCCGACGCAAAGGACGGCGGCATCGGCAGCCAGCAGGGCCGCGCCGCCCATACGGGCGAATTCCGGACCGCCGGCGACGTCGAGCGCGCACCATTCCTCATCCATGAAGCCGAAACGGGCCAGCGTCAGATGTCCGGCCGCCTCGGATCGGGGATGTGCGTCCTCAAGCGCTGCAAGCGCCCGGACAAGCTCTGTTTTCCCCGATTGAGACGGCCCCAGTACCGTGAAGCAACGCATGGATTTCCCCCCTGTCGGCACGCGAGGCGAGCGCTTCGCTTGGCTGGCCCCCGTGCCTAGCGGGCCATGCGCCCTTATGCCCCGACTGTCGGCCCCCGAACGCTTCCGGTCAAGCGCGGAAGCCCGGTCATCTTCACCTTGCGCAAAATACCTCCGCCGGAGGCGCCCCGAGCCTCTGCGGCAAGGCCGCGGAGGCGAGAGATGACCTGGCGCGTGAAACGCGCCGCAATCGGATTGTCGTCAGCGGCCCTGAAACCGCGCCGGCCGCTTTTCGAGAAAGGCCGCGACACCTTCGCGGAAATCCTCCGTCCGGCCGCATTCGCCCTGAAGCCGCGCCTCGAGCGCAAGCTGCGCTTCCATGTCGTTGGCAAGGCTCGCGCGCAGCGCCTGCTTCACCCGCGCGTAGGCCGCCGTCGGCCCCTTGGCTAGATGGGCGGCGCGCGCGCGCCAATGCGCTTCGAAGGCGTCGTCGGACACACATTCCCAGATCATGCCCCAGTCGGCGGCCTGCCGCCCCGTCACCTTGTCGGCGAACAGTGCAGCGCCCATCGCACGCGCCATCCCCATCGCGCGCGGCAGCACATGGGTCCCGCCCGCGTCCGGGATAAGCCCGATCCGCGTAAACGCCTGAATGAAGCTTGCGCTTTCCGCCGCGATCACCACATCGGCCGCCAGCGCGAGGTTCGCACCCGCGCCCGCCGCCGCGCCGTTGACCGCCGAGATCACCGGCACCTCGGCGGCGAGGATCGCCCGCAGCATCGGCTCGTATTCCTCGGCAAGCGTCTTCTCGAGGTCGAACTCGCCCCCCGCCCGGTCGGTCAGGTCCTGCCCCGAGCAGAATGCCCTGCCCGTCCCGGTCAGCACGATCACCCGCGCGGACCCCGTGGCACTCGTCACCGCTTCGGCGATCTCGGCGCGCATCCGAGTGTTCAGCGCGTTCATCACCTCGGGCCGGTTGAGGGTGATGACGGCGATGCCGTCGGCCAGATCGTAGCGGATCGTCTCGTAGCCCATGCTTCTCCTCCGAAGGGTTGCGAGGCCACCCTAGTGCACTGACCGGCACGGCAAAGAGAAACCGCGCGTCACTCGTTCAGGATTTCCGCCAGCCGCGCCTTCTCGGCCTCGCTGAGCGGCGCGGGGGCGGCGTCCGGCGCGGCCTTGCGGCGGCGCAGGTAGATGCCCGCCCCGGCCAACGCGACCAAAAGCATCGCCGGACCGGCAACCCACAGGATCAGGTTCTCGCCCGACGCCGTCGGCTGCAGCAGGACGTATTCGCCGAAGCGATCGACCAGATAGGCGATGACTTCATCGTCGCTATCCCCGGCAACCAGCCGCTCGCGCACCAGAAGCCGAAGGTCGCGGGCGAGGTCGGCATTCGATTCGTCGATATTCTCGTTGCGGCAGACAAGACAGCGAAGCCCCTTGGACAGTTCGCGTGCCCGCGCCTCCAGCGCCGGGTCGTCGAGAATCTCGTCTGGCTGGACGGCGAAGGCCGGCACGGCAAGCAGCGAAAGCGCGAGGATCATCCAGCGCATGGCCGTCACTCCGCCGGCTGCGCCATCGCCGGCGCCTTGCGCGCGCCGGCGGCGACGCGGTAGCGCCGGTCCGAAAGACTGAGGACACCGCCGAGCGCCATGATGATCGCGCCCGCCCAGATCCAGTTGGCGAAGGGCTTGATATAGGTCCTGACGGCCCAACCACCATTGGCCTGCTCGTCCCCGATCACGAGGTAAAGGTCACGCCAGACGCCGTTGGCGATCGCCGCCTCTGTCGTAGGCATCGCCGCGACCGGATAGACGCGCTTCTCGGGATGCAGCACCGCGACCTCGCGCCCATCGCGCGCCATCCGGATCGTCGCCAGCGTGGAGAAGTAGTTCGGCCCTTCAACGCGTTCGACACCGTCAAGCGTGATGTCGTAGCCGCCCACGGTGAACGTCTCGCCCAATTGCGCAACGCGGATATCCTCCACATCCCAGGCCATGAGGCAGGCAATGCCAATGAAGGTGACGCCAAGCCCGGAATGCGCCGCTGCCTTGCCCCAGTCCGCGCGCGGCAGGCGGGCGAGGCGAGCAGCCTTCCGTCCGGCGCGCTGCCAGAGTTCCACCGCCGACCCGGCGATCAGCCAGGTGCCTAGCGCGACGCCCACCGGCGCCAGCGCCGACCGGTCGGTCCCGACCGCGAAGGCGAGCGCCCCGAAAGCAATCGCAAGGATCAGCGCGGGATAGAGCGGCTTCAGGCTGCGCTCGATACGCGCGCGTTTCCACGGCATGATCGCGCCGACGGGAAGAATGGCCGCGAGGATCAGCATGAACGGCGTGAAGGCCTGGTTGAAGAAGGGCGCGCCGACGGACAGTTTGCGATCGAAGGCGAGTTCGGCGACCAGCGGCCAGAGGGTGCCGACAAAGACGACGAAGGCGGCGACAGCCAGCAGAACGTTGTTCATGACCAATGCCGATTCCCGGCTGACCATGGCGAAGACGCCCTTCGCCTCCATCGTGCCGGCGCGAGCCGCAAAGAGTGTCAGCGCGCCGCCGATGAAGACGGCGAGGATGGCGAGAATGAAAATCCCGCGCTCAGGATCGTTGGCGAAGGCGTGGACGGAGGTGATGATGCCCGAGCGCACGATGAAGGTGCCGATCAGCGAGAAGCCGAAGGCGAGGATCGCCAGAAGGATCGTCCAGCTTTTCAGCGCCTCGCGCTTTTCCACGACGATGGCGGAGTGAAGCAGCGCGGCGGCGATGAGCCAGGGCATGAAGGAGGCATTCTCGACCGGGTCCCAGAACCAGAACCCGCCCCAGCCGAGTTCGTAGTAGGCCCACCAGCTTCCCAAAGCTATGCCGACTGTCAGGAACATCCAGGCGGCCAGCGTCCAGGGCCGGACCCAGCGCGCCCAGGCGGCGTCGACGCGCCCCTCGATCAGAGCGGCGACGGCAAAGGAGAAAGCCATCGAGAGCCCGACATAGCCAAGATAGAGGAACGGCGGATGGAAGGCCAATCCGGGGTCCTGCAAGAGCGGGTTCAGGTCCTGCCCGTCGAAGGGCGGTTCCGCCAGCCGCAGGAACGGGTTCGAGGTAAAGAGGATGAAGGCGAGGAAGGCGACGCCGATCATCGCCTGCACGCTGAGCACGCGCGCCTTCAGCCGTTCGGGCAGTGCGCCTCCGAACCAGTGTGCCGAGGCCCCGAAAAGCGCGAGGATGAGGACCCAGAGAAGCATCGAGCCTTCATGGTTCCCCCAGACGCCCGAGACCTTGTAGAGCATCGGCTTCAGCGTGTGGGAGTTCTCCATCACCAGTTTCAGCGAGAAATCCGAAGTTACGAACGCATAGGTGAGTGCCGTGAAGGACAGCGCGATGCAGAGAAACTGCGCCGTCGCCGCCGGCCCGGCCATCGCCATCCATCCGCGCCAGCCTTTATGCGCGCCCACAAGCGGTACAACCGCCTGAAGGGCGGCCAGCATCAGGGCGAGGATCAGGGTGAAATGGCCAAGCTCGACGATCATGACGCGGAGCATAGAGGGTCGAGCGGGCGCCGCCAATGGCCTGCGCGTCATTGTCGCGGGGGGACGCTGTAAGTCGGCGGGGGGCTGTCTGCCCCCCGCACCCCCCGAGAGTATTTCAGAACAGAAGAAGGATCAGCGGTCCTCGCGCAGCCGCCATTCGCGTAGCGCGGGGTTGTCGTCTTGGGTGTCCACCGATAGGGCCGTCGGGGCCGCAGCCACAACTTGCGGACGCGACCGGAAATAGTGCGCCTCGCGCGCACCGAAATAGAAGCCGACAATGGCGGCCAGAAGCCACCAGAGCGGTTCCGGCACGTGGTTCAGCCCGATCATCCGCTCCGTGAAGCTGGCGGGATCGGCCATCGCATAGACGAACAACCCCAGCGTCCCGAGCGCCAGCATCGGACGCGGCAACCGGTTCAGCCCGCTCACGAAGCGGTCGAACACTCCGTCGCGGGCATACTGGAATTCCGCGCCATGCTCTTCCAGCGCGGCCATGTAGGCATCATGCGCGGCCTGCATCTTCCTGGTGGCGTTGGGCGTGAAGACCTCTGCCACGCTCGTCGCCGCCTGACCGAGCGCCGTGGTGGCCGCCGGGCCGCCGAGAATCCGTCCGATCATCCCCATGCCGCCGTCCTTTCGCGATGCCCCGCCTCGGTCAGATGGAACCGGGGCGAGATGAATTCCTCGGCCCGGGTGATCCAGCCGCCCTTGCCGCCATCCCCGCGGCGGGCGTATTTGCGGCTGGCCGGACGGGCATCGGCGAGCGCGTAGTAGTAGTTCCGTCGGGCAATACCATAGGCGTCGGCGACAAGGATGGGCGCATCCCCGCAAGCACGCTGGGCGGCCGCTACGGTCATCGGGCCGATCGCGCCATCGACAGTCAGGTCATGCCCCATTTCGTTCAGGAGCCGCTGCAGCACCTTCACCGCATTCGATCCGGCATTCACATACATGTCGAAAACCGAGGGTTGCAGCGCCTCCGGCAGGTCTCCGATGCGGGGGCGCCGGTAGTAGTGTTCGACGAAGATCTCCTCTGCCTTGTCCCGCGTCAGGCGGCGCACATCGGCACTGGTCACCTGCCCGTCACCGGTCAGGTCCAGTCCGAGGCGGCGCAGCGTTCCGATCGTGATGCCGTATTTCGTGGCCCCGCCCGGATCGTCGCGGTCGTTCACATAGCCGCCCTCGCGGGCGACGATGGCCTTGGCAATTTCGCTTACTGTCTGCATCGGCCTTTCCCCTGGGTTCGGGGAAAGGGTCCGGCGAAAACGTTAATTCGTCGCTGGGGCAGCGTCCGGATCGACATACATGCCCTGATCCTTCAGGGCGTCGATCACTTCCTTCGGCATGTAAGTCTCATCGTGCTTGGCGAGAATTTCACGCGCCTCGAATGTTCCGCCGACCAGTTTGCCGGTCGCCACGACGCCCTCACCCTCGCCGAAAAGGTCGGGCAGGACGCCTTCGTATTTCACCGGAACGGTCGCGCCGCCGTCGGTCACGTTGAACGTGATCGCGGCACCCTGCCCACGGATGAGGCTTCCTTCCTCGACGAGGCCGCCAATGCGGAAGGTCTCGTTCGGGCCGGGCGCATTCTCGGCGATTTCGCTCGGCGAGCGGAAGAACTGGAGCGCATCGCCGGACGCGTAGTAGAACGCCCCGAAGCTTGCCACCATGGCCACGGCGGCAAGCGCGATCACCTGTATCCGGCGCTGTTTCTTCAGACCCTTCATGTCACCCTCACGGGAAGACCGGCGCGAGCGTCAGCCCCGCCGTCTCCTCCAGCCCGAGCATCAGGTTGGCGTTCTGCACCGCCTGCCCCGAGGAGCCCTTGTTGAGATTGTCGAGCGTCGCCACCACCAGCGCGCGCCCCGGCTTCCGGTCGCCGACGACGCCGATATGGCAGAAGTTCGAACCCGCCACCGCGCCCGTCCCCGGTGCCTGACCGAAGGGAAGGACGGTGAGGAACGGCTCATCCTCGTAGCGCGCGGCGAGTGCTGCGTGGATCGCCTGCGCATCCCCCCGCACATAGCAGGATGCGAGGATGCCGCGCGACATCGGCACGAGGTGCGGCGTGAACATGATCTCCACCTTCCGACCGGCAATCATGCTGAATTCCTGGTCGAATTCTCCCAGATGCCGGTGCTTGCCGCCTTGACTATAGCCAAGCACATCGGTCTGCCGCTCGGTAAAGAGCATGTTTTCCTTGAGCGCCCGACCCGCCCCCGAAATCCCGTTCTTCAGGTCGCAGATGATCTCGTCAAGGTCGATGAGCCCACGCTCGATCAGGGGGCGCAGGGCGAACTGCACAGTCGCGGCATTGCAGCCAGTCCCGGCCACCAGCCGCGCCTTGCGGATGTCGTCGCGGTAGAATTCGGTGAGGCCATAGACGGCCTCTTTCTGCAACTCGACCGCCACATGCGGTGCACCGTACCACTTCTCATAGGCCGCGGGATCGCGCAGCCGGAAATCGGCGCCGAGGTCGACGACCTTGACCGTTTTCGGCAGGTCCCGGACCAAAGCCTGGCTGAGGCCGTGCGGCAGGGCGGAAAAGCAGAGGTCGATCTTTGCAAAGTCGATCTCTTCGATGGTCGAAAGCTTCGGAAGCGCCAGGTGCCGCAACTGCGGGTAGACGCTCGCCATCTCCTGCCCGGCCTTGCGGTCGGCAGAAAGCGCCGCGATTTCCATCGCGGGATGGGTGGCGATTATCCGGACAAGCTCGGCGCCGGTATAGCCGGACGCGCCGAGAATGGCGATCTTGTGGGTCATGGGACCTCCACGAAACTTGGGCATTATTTAGGGCAGACGGAACCGGGCCGCAATCAGGCGGCCTCGAAGGCGATCTTTCGTCGCAGGAACTGCGTGGCCTTGTTCGACACGCGCACCGGATTGCCCGTCGTCAGATATTTCGTCTCCCCGCCCGCGCCACGAAACTCCGGCCGCCGGGCGAGGTAGTCCTTCAGGCTCTCGGCCACGAGGTTCGCCTGAGAATAGACCGCGACGCCCGGGCCGAGTGCGTCCTGAAACGCCTTCTCCATAAGCGGATAATGCGTGCATCCGAGAACCGCGGCCTCCGGCTTCGGCATCCGCCGCAGGAGCGCCTCGACATGGGAGCGCACCAGCGCCTCTGCGAGGATCTCGTCGCCCTCCTCGATCGCGTCGACGACGCCGCCACAGGGCTGGGCCTCCACGTCGACGCCGATGGCGCGGAAGGCAAGCTCGCGCTGGAACGCGCGGCTGGCGACCGTGGCCGGTGTCGCGAAAAGCGCGACATGCTTCACGGCGACTTCGCGCGGCGGGGAGTTGTCGCCCCATTGCCGTTCGGTCAGCGCCTCGATCAGCGGGACGAAGACGCCGAGAACGCGCTTGTCGGCCGGCACCCAGCTTTCCTGCATCCGCCTGAGCGCTGCCGCCGAGGCGGTATTGCAGGCAAGGATGACAAGGTCGCACCCCTCTTCCCAGAGCCTCTCGACCCCGGCGCAGGTCAGGTTGAAGATATCCTCGGCATCGCGCACACCGTAAGGCGCATGGGCGTTGTCGCCGAGATAGACGAAGGGAACGTCCGGCAGCGCTTTCGCGGCGGCCTCGCAGACCGTCAGCCCGCCCAGGCCCGAATCGAAAATGCCGACCGCCATTCCGTGCCCCTTCCCCGCAACCGGGGCCGCTAACGGCTCAGGCGCGGTATCTCTGCTCGAACTCGAAACCGTAGCCATCCGACGGAACCGGTTCCGGCGACAAGTCATACGTCGCGCGTCGAAGGAAATCCATCATCTGTTTCGGGTCGCCACGATGCAGGTCGAGCTGCGCCTGCGGGATCGGGTCGCCGACGACGATACGCACCGGTTCGTCGATGCGGGCGCGGAATTCCTTGATCAGCAGGCCAAGCCGGAGCGTGTAGTGCAGATGGCTGGCAAGCTGGAACATCCGGGAATTCTGGCCGTCGAAATAGATCGGCACTACCGTCGCGCCGGATTTTGCGATCATCTTGGCGGTGAAATTGCGCCAGACCGGGTCCATCGGACGCGCGAAGGGTGTCGCCGCCGTGGCGACGGTGCCGCCGGGAAAGATTCCGATCGCACCGCCGGTACTCAGGTAGTCGAGGGCGGTCGCGCGGGCCACGATGTTCTCGCGTGCGGCCTCCTTGGTTTCGTCGAAATTGATCGGCAGGATCACCCGGTCAAGCTCGCGCGCCTTGCGGAAGATCCGGTGCGCGATGATGCGGAAGTCGCCGCGCAGGACCGACAGAAGGTAGCCCATCATCAGCCCGTCGAGGATGCCGTAGGGGTGGTTGGCGATCAGCACAAGCGGCCCATTCGCCGGAATGTTGGACAGGCTGCCACCAATCACGTCGAGGCTGAGCCCGTAGCGTTCCACCATGACCTGCCAGAAGTCGCGCCCGGCGGCGACCTCATCCTCGTATCCGCGCGCCCGCCGGATCAGTCCGATCCTTCCGGTGGCGTTTTCCAGCAGCCGGACGACCGCGCGCCCCCCCTTGCTGCGCGCCGAGGACGCATAGGAAATTTCCCGCGCGACTTCCCGTTTCATGGCGAAGCGATTCCCCCGAGTTCGGTGCCTTGGCAGCGGATCATGCGACAGTTCGATGACAGTGCGGTGACAGGCCGCGCCGCCGGTCTTGGATCGTGCCGGCAGCCGGCGGCCTAGCCAATCGGATTGGCTTTTGGCTCCGAATGCGATCTATTGGCGACATGAACTGTCGTTTTCTGGCCCATCCCTGCCGCAAACGGTTCCGACCCCCGACTGATGGCGCGACAGGCTTCCGGAATCACCGGCGCCCATACCCTGGCGTCCCGTCGTTGCGTCGCGGCGCAACCCAACGAGGAGGAGAGAGTGTTCAAGAAAATCATGGTCCCGGTTGACCTGCGCCACACCGAAAGGCTTGGCCGCGCCCTAAAGGCGGCTGCCGACCTTGCCGGGATATACGGCGCGACGGTCTGCTATGTGGGCGTGACAAGCCCCGAACCCGGAGAGTTCGGCCGCAATCCCGACGAGTTCGCGGCACGTCTGGCCGGCTGGGCGCGAGAAGAGGCTTCCCGCCACGGTCACGCCGCCGAAAGCCACGCCATCGTCAGCCACGACCCGACCACTGAACTGGACAAGGCACTTCAGAACGCGGTCGGCGAAACAGGGGCCGATCTGGTGGTCATGGCAACGCATATGCCCAACGTCACCGACTACATCTGGGCATCGCATGGCGGAACGCTCGCCCAGCACAGCGGCGCGTCCGTGATGCTTGTGCGCGGCTGAACGAAAACCCGACCGACAGGAGGAGGCCACATGGCCGAACAGGACAACAACCAAGGCATTCCGGTCCCGGAAGGCGCTGCGGACATCATCGACACCGATTACACGATCGGACAGGACAACGTGGAAGGCAGCGTCGGCCCCTTCGGCTTCGACGTGCACAACCCGGTCTTTCTGGTCTCGGGCCTATCGATCGTCGCCTTCGTTTTCTACGCGCTCGCGCTGCCCGAACAGGCATCCACATTCTTCGGCTGGCTGCGCCCGGCGCTGACCTCGACCTTCGACTGGTTCTTCCTCGGCGCGGCCAACATCTTCGTGCTTTTCTGCCTGTTCCTGATCGTCAGCCCCTGGGGCGCGGTCCGGCTGGGCGGCAAGGAGGCGACGCCGGACTACACCTATATCGGCTGGTTCGCGATGCTCTTCGCCGCCGGCATGGGGATCGGCCTGATGTTCTTCGGCGTGCTGGAGCCGGTCTACCACATGGCGATCTCCGAGCCGCTTGGCGTCCCCTCGCCGATTGCCGAGGACGGTTCGATCATTGCCGAGAACGTCGACGCCGCGAAGAAGATGGGGCTTGCCGCCACGATCTATCACTGGGGCCTGCATCCCTGGGCGATCTACGCCATCGTGGCGCTGGCGCTCGCGCTCTTTACGTTCAACAAGGGCCTGCCGCTGACGATCCGCTCGGCCTTCTACCCGATCTTCGGTGAAAAGACCTGGGGCTGGGTTGGCCATGTCATCGACACGCTCGCGGTCTTTGCGACGCTCTTCGGCCTCGCCACCTCGCTCGGCTTCGGCGCGCAGCAGGCCAATGCGGGGCTCGAACATATCTTCGGCATCCCGAACTCCATCTCCGTCCAGGTCGTGCTGATCACCGTGATCACCGGAATTGCGCTGGTCTCCGTTCTTCGCGGCCTCGACGGCGGCGTGAAGGTGCTGTCCGAGATCAACATGGGGATCGCGGCGCTGCTGCTGGTCTTCGTGCTGCTGGCCGGACCGACGATGACGATCTTCGCCGACTTCTTCGCGGGCCTCGGCGCCTATGCGGTCGATATCCTGCCGCTGTCGAACCCGTTCGGACGTGAGGATACCGGCTATATGCAGGGCTGGACGGCGTTCTACTGGGCGTGGTGGATCAGCTGGTCGCCGTTTGTCGGCATGTTCATCGCCCGCGTCTCACGCGGCCGCACGGTGCGCGAATTCGTGATCTGCGTGCTGATCATCCCATCGCTCGTCTGCGTCCTCTGGATGGCGGTTTTCGGGGGTGTCGCGATCGACCAGGTCCTGACCGATCCGGCCAACAGCGCGGTCAAGGCGCAGGTCATCGACAGCTACAACCCGCCGCTCTCGCTCTTCGCGATGCTTGAGGGGTTACCGCTCGCCTCGATCACCTCGTTCATCGGCATCGTGCTCGTGATCGTGTTCTTCGTTACCTCGTCGGATTCCGGCTCGCTCGTGATCGACACGATCACGGCGGGCGGCAAGGTCGACGCACCGCTGCCGCAGCGTGTCTTCTGGTGCACGTTCGAAGGGGCCGTTGCGATCGTCCTCCTGATCGGTGGCGGGCTCGGCGCCTTGCAGGCGATGGTCATCTCGACCGGCCTGCCCTTCACGGTGGTCCTGCTCCTGATGTGCTGGGCGATCTTCAAGGGCCTGCAAGGCGAGGCGCGCTGACGTCCCCCCTGCACCTGACAGAACGCCCGGCCATCGGCCGGGCGTTCGGACACTCGCCGCTTCAGTCCGCGCCAGCCGCCAGTTTCTCAAGCGCCGAGAGCGCGTCCCCCTCGCGTCCGTCCGGTACGAACAGGTGGTCATGGAAGAACCCGGATACCGGGTTCACGCCCATACCCAGCGTCGCGAGCTTGCTCGTGATCCGCGCGAGGAAGCCAACCGCCGCAAGTGACGAATGCACTTCGAGCGTGATCATCCGGCACGGAAACTCATAGGCAAGGCCCTGCGCCTCGGCCTCCTCCTTCGTCACGATCAGTGTCGTGCCCTCGGCTTCCCGGAACAGCATCCGCGGCCGCATCCCGTCCGGCACGGTGCCGTCAGGCAAAGTCGCGAAGACATAGAGGCCGTCGACGAGCCTCGCCGACATTGTTCGCAGCAGTTTCGAAAGGTCCGTTTCGCCAACCATCATGTTCTCCCCGGCGTTCAGTGCGTTTCCAGCCCGAGCAGGATCATGCCGACGATCAGGAAGGCGACGCCCGCGATACCCGGTGCGCCGATGGACTGCTTGAATACGAGGACCCCGACGACCACCGAACCGACAGAGCCGATCCCGGTCCAGACCGGGTAGGCAATGCCGAGGGGAAGCGCGCGCATCGCCCAGCCCAGCGCCACAAGGCTCGCAACCATCGCAAGAACGGTCCCCGCAAGGACCGGGGCGCTCATTTTCGCTGCAAGCGATTTCAGCCCCGCCGCCCAGACGGTTTCCAGCAATCCAGCGACGATCAGGGATATCCACGCCATGACGGCCACCTTTCCTTCGGGCCGTCCCGGTTGGCTGTTTTCGCGTCGGGTCGTCCCGACCAGCATGGCGGGGTGATAGCGGCATTGCGGCCCGATGGCAACGCGGAAAGGCGGAGGCCCGCCGCCACCGAGACCCTTGCTGCCCCCCTGCCCGCCCCTTATATTGACCCTGTTCGGGGCAACCCGGGCTATGGACATAAACGCGCTCGTAATAAGCGGATCGGACCCGGGGGCGGTACCCGGCGGCTCCACCAACACCCGGTATTGGCGGGACATGGGGCCGAAACAGGATCGACGAACGTCTAAAGGGGTTTGCTTTGTCCCGGTGAGGTACCACCGTTATCGGTCCGCAAAGTACAGTTGCCAATAACAACCGTGCTCCGATGGCTCTGGCTGCGTAAGCAGTTCGATCTATCGAAACTTAAGCCCTTGCGCCTAGCAGCGTAAGGCGGGGTTCGCAGGCACCTGGCAACAGAAGCCTGCACTCATGAAAAAGGCCCGCTTCTCGCGGGCCTTTCGTCTGTCTGGTCCGGCATCATGGATGCAGGCAGAAGGACTGATGATAGGGCGTCCAGTTGCCCGTATCGGGAGCACTGAAGATGTTGTCCGTCCAGTTCATCGAGCCCACCCGCGTGCGGTCATAGACGACCATCGAGATCGTGTAGCCGCACTCGATCAGCACCGGCAGACTGAACGTCTCCAAGAGCACATCCGTCGCGGGCGTCGTCGGATTGGTGCCCGTGGGCGTCAGCTCTGGCGGGCGCGAGTCATAGTCGCGGCCCATGGTGACGGGGATCGCGCCGCCGAGATTGCCGTTCGTCGTCCAGGACATGGTGTAGGTGCGGAAGTGGTCGTCGTGGAAGTTGCCGCGAATGTCGAGGTCGACCGGCCCGCCGCCGCCATCGATCTGGCACTGATCGGCGATCGGCGTCGTATCGCCCGCGCGGTAGAGCGTCATCTCAAGGCTGTCGGGTTTCTTGTTGTCGACCTGGATGCGGACCGCGTTGCTGTACACTTCGGGGCCGCCGCCAAGCGGACGCATGGCGACCCGCAGGACCGCATCGGCGACATCGCCCGGCACGTCCGCCGTCGACCGCCAGACCGCAAGGGATTCGTCGTTCGGGCAGTCGATGACCTTCTGGTACTGGGTCAGGCTGAACCAGTCACCGCCGTCCTCCGTGTATGGCGTAGCGAGCCCCGCGCAGGGTGCCTCAAGCGCCATCCAGTCAAGGCTTGCCGGATGGACGATGGCCTGTTCCGGCGCGCCGTTCAGCGAGACGCGGACCTGAAACTCATGCGTGTTGTATTCCGGGCAGGTCCGCCCCGGCACCTCGCCCTGCACCCGGATTGCGCCGCCGAAGGCATAGTCCCTTGTGCCGTTGCCGTTCTGGTCGAAGAGCCCCGTCGCCGGGTCGATGCGGGACATCACATCGACATGGCTGACCGCCGTGATGCGGAGCAGGCAGCGATCCACCACCGGCCCGATTGGCGCGGCAAGCGCATCGAGCCCCATATCGCGGTCAAGCGGCTCGAACGCGGCGATGAGGTCATGGTTCCGCAGGAAGATGCCCGGCCCCACCGTCAGCGCATCGCCGTCCGACACGGTCTTGCCGCGCGCCTGAATTTCGACCGAGAGCAATTCGATCGGCACATTCTCGATCGGGTCCTGCGCGGGCGTATAGGCATCTAGCCCGTAGTCCACGCCCCGGTCCGGCAGCCCGGCGGGAAGCGCAGCCAGCAGGTCGGCATTCGACCGCACGATCGTGCCGGTCTTCGCGGACAGAAGATCGCCGTCCAGGAACAGCGGCTTCTGTACGTCAGGCGGCGTGCCCTCGGTCGAAAAGAGGATGTCGGTGTTGGTGTCGGTCAGAATCTGCACCAGAATATCCGGTGCCTGCCGGAACCTGTCCGCAGGCGTTTGGCTGATGACATCGATCAGCTTGCGTTTTTCGCCCGGCGCACCCTCGATCGTGACGGCATCAAGCCCGAGGTTGAGCGACCGAGGCAGGCCGAACTTGGCCAGCAGCGCCTCGTTCGGGATCACCCAGCCGGGCGTGAACAGAAGATCGCCCGCCGTGAACTGCCCTGCCCCGTTGACCGAATCGAGCTCGGTCGAAAAAGCAGCAATCGTCGTGTTCTGGTCGATCTGCACCTGGTCGAGCGCGTCGAGTCCAAGGTCGTAGCCGTTGATGTCGAAGTTGCGCAAGAGATCAGCGTTTCGCGCACAAAGGTCGGACCCGCCGCCGATCGAATAGGCCAGAAGGTCACCGTCCGACACGACCTGCCCGCCGGAAAGCTGCGTCCCGCGTGACAGGAAGTCTTCCTCGGTTGAAAACCACAGGCCCTTGCAGCCGGCCAGATTGATGCCCTGCGCCCCTGCCGTTCCGATCGACAGCGCGCTTACAAATGCAAGCGAAAGTAAAGAAATTCCTCCCCGCGCCAAGCGCGGGTCAATGGAGCGTCCCATTGATAGCCTCCATCAAATGAGTTGTTTGAAACGTATGCAGCGCCCGAAATGCACGAAATGACGCTGCGGATACAATCTTAGCACGAATCCCGCATTGCCGGACCGGGGGAATTCCCGACCCCGCGGCCGTTCACGCTTCTTCAACACGGCCCGACTAGCCTCCTGCGGGAGCGAGCATGCGCATCAGGGGCCTCCCATGACAAAACTCGAATTCCTCCGGAACTGGTATCGAAAGGTGTGGATCGAGGCCGACATGGCGGCCATAGACGACTATTTCGCGCCGCGTGCGGGGGCCGACGGGCTGGTGGCCGACGGGCAGGTCGGGGTTGAGGATTTCCGCGCCCTCGTACCTGCGCTTCTCGCGCTCGTCCGCGACCTCTCGATCGAAATTGACCGCAGCATGGAGGTTGGTGACTGGTTCTGGGCGCAGATCACCGTGCGCGCCGTCACCGCGCATGGCGTCGATCCGATCCGCGCCAGCGGACAGGTGATGATGCGGATCGAGGACGGCCGCATCATCGAGGCATATAACGCGTTTGACTTCATTACTTTTTTCGAACAGGCCGGGCTGCTTCCCCAGGACACGTTCATGTTGCTCCTTTCGGGCGAAAAGCTTGGCTAAGGGCGCGGCGGCGGTGCTTGAGGCTTGCCGGAATCCCGGTCCCCCGGCATCATCGCAGGATGAAACGCGCATCGGTCTCGCTGACTGCCCTTCTCGCACTCACGGTCCTGGCGCCGAGCGAGGCGAGCGCGTGCGACGTGGCGCTGCTTCTGACCGTCGATGTCTCGGGTTCGATCGACCGCGGTGAATACCGGCTCCAGACACAAGGCATCGCCGACGCGCTCGACGATCCGGAAGTGGCCGACGCTCTGCTTCTCGGACAGGTGGCGCTTGCAGTCGTACAATGGTCCGGCACCGGTCGGCAGACGCTGTCGATCCCGTGGCGCCGCATGCTCAATCCCGGCGAAGTCAGCGGTTTCGCGCAGCGCGCGCGGGAACTCCCACGCGCCTATACCGGTTCCGACACGGCGGTCGGCGAGGCCATCGCCTTCTCCGCCGCGCAGTTCAGCGCCGTTCCCGATTGCCGCCGCAAGGTCATCGACATCTCCGGCGACGGGCCGCAGAACGCAGGCCAGCCGCTGCGCTACGGACAGGCGGCTGCCGTCGCGGCCGGGGTCGAGATCAACGCGATCGCGATCGAGGACATCGGGCGTGCCAATCCGATCACCGAGTTCTACCGCCGTTTCGTCATCTCACGGAACGGGTTCGTGATGACCGCCCGGGGCCTTGCCGACTACCCCCGTGCGATCCGGGCGAAGATCCTGCGCGAAGTCGCAAAGCCCCTTGGCTGAACTTGACGCGGACCACCATCGCGTGCCAACGTCAGGGCATGGGGCCAGCGACCGCGCCCCGTGAGGCCACGGCCCAAGCGTCGCATCCTTCAGACCTTGCGAAAGGATGCCCTATGCCCGGCTTCGCCTCAATCTCGTCCGCACAACTCAACCGCCTGATCGGCACGCCTGACTGCCCCACGCTGATCGACATCCAGACTGACGCGGACTTCGCCGCGGATCCGCGTCTGATCCCCGGCGCAATCCGCCATCCGTTCGACCGCGTGGCCGACCTGGCACCCAGCCTTGCAGGCAGGCGCGCCGTCGTGATCTGCCAGAAAGGGCTGAAACTGTCCGAGGGGGCGGCCGCACTCCTGCGCACGCACGGTGTTCCGACCGAAAACCTCGAAGGCGGCGCTCTCGGCTGGGCGGCCGAGGGCCTGCCGATGATCCCCGCCGCCATCCTTCCCGCATCGCGTCTCTGGGTGACGAGGCACCGGCCGAAGGTCGACCGTATCGCCTGCCCGTGGCTGATCCGCCGCTTCGTCGATCCTGGCGCGCGGTTCCTGTTCGTGGCGCCGTCCGAAGTGATGGCGGTCGCGGAAAAGTTCGATGCAACGCCCTATGACGTGGAAGGCGTCACCTTCTCCCACCGGGGCGACATGTGCAGCTTTGACGCCCTTCTGGACGATTTCCAACTTCACAGCGAGGCGCTGGACCGCCTTGCGGTGGTCGTACGCGGCGCCGATACCGACCGCCACGACCTCGCGCCGCAAGCCGCCGGGCTCCTTGCCGTTTCGGTCGGCCTTTCGCGGCAGTTTCGCGACGATCTGCAACAGCTAGAGGCCGGGATGGTCCTCTATGACGCACTCTACCGCTGGGCCCGCGACGGGTTCGACGAAGGCCACGACTGGCCGGCGGGCCGAAAGGGATGAACGCGCCGGACTCGCTTTGGCGCGTCTTCGGGCGGATCGGCATCCTGTCTTTCGGCGGCCCCGCCGCACAGATCGCTCTCATGCACCGGGAACTGGTCGAGGAGCGGCAGTGGCTGAGCGAGGCGGGATTCCTCCGCGCGCTGTCGTTCTGCATGTTGCTGCCCGGCCCGGAGGCGATGCAGCTTGCCACCTATTCCGGGTGGAAGCGCGCGGGGCTTGGCGGCGGCCTTGTCGCCGGGCTGCTGTTCGTCCTTCCCGGCGCCGCGGTGATCCTCGCCATCGCCGCCCTTTACGTCGCCTACGGAACGATGCCGATCGTGGCGGCGCTGTTCGTCGGCATCAAGGCTGCGGTCGCCGTCATTGTGATTGAGGCGCTGCTGCGCGTGGCACGGCGCGCGCTTGCCGGCAATGCGCAGCGGGTTCTCGCGGCGCTGGCCTTTGCCGCGATCTTCGCGGTTGGACTGCCCTTTCCGCTGATCGTCGCGCTTGCCGCACTCGCGGGCGCTGTCTTCCTGCCGACGACGTCCACGGAAACGGTGCCGCTGCCGGCCAATCCCCGCCTTGGCATGACCGTGACGGTCGGACTCGGCCTCTGGTGGGCGCCGGTCGCCCTCCTCGCGCTGGCGGGGCAAGGCTTCCTCGTCTCGGTCGGGCTTTTCTTCTCGAAACTCGCTGTCGTCACCTTCGGCGGCGCTTATGCCGTTCTTGCCTACATGACGCAGACCGTCGTGCAGGATTACGGCTGGCTCACCACGCCGCAGATGATGGACGCGCTTGGCCTTGCCGAAACAACGCCGGGGCCGCTGATCCTCGTCACCGAATTCGTGGGCTACCTTGCCGGGGCAGCACAGGCAGGGCCGGGAATGGCACTGGCCGCGGCGACGCTCACCCTCTGGGTGACGTTCGTGCCCTGCTTCCTCTGGGTCTTTGCGCTTGCGCCCTATATCGAATGGATCGCCACACGCCCGCGCCTCGCCGCGGCACTCGCGGGGGTCAGTGCGGCCGTAGTCGGCGTCATCGCGAACCTCGCGCTGTGGTTCGCGCTCAACGTGCTTTTTGCCGGTCTCGGCGCGGTCACGCTTGGTCCCATGACCGTACCGTGGCCCGATTTCGGCTCATTCCAGCCGGTTCCGGCCCTGATCGCGGTCGGTGCGGGCTATCTCCTGCTTCGCCGCGATGTCGGTATTCCGCTCGTTCTGGGCATCTCGTCGCTTGCGGGAATGGCGTTCGGCGGGCTCCTTTGAAGCCGGCCCGGACCGGCGCGCATCCGCCCTTTCCTTCCGGATCGAATCTTTTATGCTGAGGCGCATCGCACCTGGGAAGCAGCCACATGAGCAAATCCATCGACTACGGCAACCTCATGCATCGGGCGATGCGCGGGCTGATCCTGGAGGTTCTGCGGGCGGTGGAACGTGACGGTCTTCCGGGCGAGCATCATTTTTTCATCACCTTTGACACCCGCCACCCCGTCGCCGAACTCGCCGACTGGCTACGCGAACGCTATCCCGAAGAAATGACGGTCGTGATGCAGCACTGGTACGACGCGCTGCATGTCGATGAAGACGGGTTCGCGATCACGCTGAACTTCGGCGACTCGCCGGAACCACTCTACATCCCGTTCGACGCGATCCGCACCTTCGTCGACCCTTCGGTGGAATTCGGGCTTCGGTTCGAAACCCAGGAGTCGGAGGATGACGACGAGGACGAAGAAGACGAAGACGCCCCCGCCATCCGCCCCCATCAGGAAGCCGAGGTCGTCAGCCTCGACAAATGGCGGAAGTGACGGCGCAACGACGTTAGCGCAACCGTTAACGTCATCGTCCTTGGCCCGCACCGCGGAATCGCATAGCTAGTCATCGACCCTAGCAACGACGGACCGATCGCCATGCCGCAAACCCGCACCGAAACCGACAGCTTCGGCCCGCTCGAGGTTCCCGCCGACAAGTACTGGGGCGCCCAGACCCAACGGTCGATCATGAACTTCCCGATCGGCTGGGAGAAGCAGCCCGTGGCGATCATCCGCGCGCTTGGCGTCATCAAGAAGGCCTGCGCCCAGGTGAATGTCGAACAGGGCGACATGGAGCCCGGGATCGGCGAGGCCATCGCCGCCGCCGCGTCCGAGGTGATCGAGGGGCGGTTCGACGACAACTTCCCGCTGGTCGTCTGGCAGACCGGATCGGGTACGCAGTCGAACATGAACGCGAACGAGGTCATCTCTAACCGCGCGATCGAGATGCTTGGTGGTGAGAAGGGCTCAAAGAAGCCGGTCCACCCGAACGATCACTGCAATATGGGCCAGTCCTCGAACGACACCTTCCCGACCGCGATGCATGTGGCGATCGGCATGATGGCGCGCGACACGCTTCTGCCGGGTCTGAGGAAGCTTCACGCGGCGCTTGCCACCAAGTCCGAGGAATTCAAAGACATCATCAAGATCGGCCGGACCCATACGCAGGATGCGACGCCGCTGACGCTTGGCCAGGAATTCGGCGGCTACGCGCATCAGGTGGCGATGGGGATCAAGCGGGTAGAGATGTGCCTGCCCGCGATCTACGAACTTGCGCAGGGCGGCACGGCCGTGGGCACGGGCCTCAACACCAAGAAGGGCTGGGACAGCCGCGTCGCGGCGAAGATCGCCGAGATCACCAGCCTCCCCTTCGTTACCGCTCCGAACAAGTTCGAGGCGCTGGCGGCCCATGACGCCATGGTCATGTTCTCGGGCGCGCTGAAGACGGTCGCGGCCTCGCTCTTCAAGATCGCCAATGACATGCGGCTTCTGGGTTCCGGCCCCCGCTCGGGCCTCGGTGAGCTGATTCTGCCGGAGAACGAGCCGGGATCGTCGATCATGCCGGGCAAGGTGAACCCGACCCAGGCAGAGGCGCTGACGATGGTCTGCGCCCATGTCATGGGCAACGATGCCGCCGTCGGCTTCGCCGGGTCGCAGGGCCATTTCGAGCTGAACGTCTACAACCCGATGATGAGCTACAACGTGTTGCAGTCGATGCAGCTTCTGGGCGACGCAGCCGGGTCCTTCACCGACAACATGGTCGCCGGCACGCTGGCCAACACCGCGCGGATCGACAAGCTGATGAAGGAAAGCCTGATGCTGGTTACGGCGCTGGCACCGACGATCGGCTACGACAACGCGACCAAGGTCGCCAAGACTGCGCACAAGAACGGCACGACGCTGCGCGAGGAAGCCATCGCGCTCGGCTTCGTCGACGGCGAAACCTTCGACCGGATCGTCCGGCCCGAAGACATGATCGGGCCGAAGGGCTGATGGTTCAGGTCGTCAATCTTCGCATCGCAAGGAAACGGCGCGACAGTGCGCGGCAGCGTGCCGAGGCGGCGGAAAACGCCGTCCGTTTCGGCCGTACGAAAGCCCAGAAGGAAACCGAGCAGGCGCAAAGCGAACGGGCGAAGATCGTCCTCGACGCGCACCGCCGCGAGGACCGGGACGGGTGAGCCGGCCGGCCAAACGGTCGCTGACGCTCAACGGTCACCGGACCAGCGTGTCCCTCGAAGACGAATTCTGGCGCGCGTTCCGCGATATCGCGGACCGGCGCCAGCAACCGCTCAACGCGCTTGCCGCCGAGATCGACGCGACGCGCGGGATCGACACGGGCCTCGCGACCGCGATCCGCCTGTTTGTTCTGAAGGATTTGCTGAACCGTCTGTCCGATCCGCCCCGCTGAGGTGCGTCGGATCTCGATTAAAATGCAGTGTTTCTGGAGTCGAACGACGAAGTTCGCGCACGGTTCTGCGCAAACATGCAACGCAACAGCGGCGTCAGCCCGCTATCGGCTGCGGATACAGGGCCTGACGAATGCGCCGCGCGATCGACTTTTCGCGCTCCTCGCTGTCGGTCAGAGGAGCATCCTTGCGCGACCGGACCGTCAGTTCGCCGTGAAACAGGGCCTGAAGTTCCTCACGCGATACGGGTTCCGGCTCCGGATCGGCGTCGAACCGAATGCCGACGAAGCGCCAAGACGGAATCGCAATGCGCAGACCACCCGCCCGGCGCGCTGAACCGCGCCCGAAATTCTGTTCCGTAGCCGTTGTCATGGGTCCCCCCAAGGATTCCATAACGTGCGATGCACAAGCAGAGTGCGTCCCGAAAGGCGAATCGGGGCAACCCTCCTACCGTGCAATAGTTTCCGCATCGTGATCAATCCCCCCAGCCAGAACGCTGCCGCGATTCAACGATGCCCCAAAGATTCGTTGCATTCAAACAACAATCGAAGGATCTGCTCCACATTGTTGCTATATCTGCGGTAACGCCCGCGTCAGAAAAGCCCAATGTCGGTTCGCAATGTCCGATCTGGAAACGGTCGCTGGTGTCAGGAAGCTTCCTCACAACCACGCGACCAGCCACACAGGCCCGCCCCGGTGCATCCCGGTTCGCTGCCTTTCAAGGCCGCCGGCCGGCTCAGCGCCGCCGGGGTGTGAGTTCAGTCTTCAGCAGCGCCGCAATCTCTTCACGGGAGACGCGGGGCGACGACGCCCTTTCCGCCACGAGCTTTCGTTTTGAAAATCCGAAGGACGGAAACGCGATACGGATCGGGCCCGGCTCCCGCCGATGTCCCGAATGGCCGAAGCCTTCCCCAATGCGAAACAAGTTCTTCATCGTTACCCGCCCCCCATGACGGATCACCACTACTAAACCAGGCATTGTGCCGGTCGATCCCCTTGGCCGGCACGTCCGCACAGGCACACCCTTCTGCCAAGCGGACAAATCGTTGTAGCAGGATATGTTGCTAGAGTATTCCCATTTCCGGATGTGACGTTACGTCACGATTGACGAGTCAGGCGGATTTGCCACTCTCAACCCTTGGTGGAGCGGGTCAAACGGGCGTTTGCGTGTTGGGTGCACGGGAACTAGGCGCTTCCCGGAAAAACACCTCTTCCCGAAGCGAATCAAGCACGGGTCGAGCCGCCACAATCGCCGGGATACTCACGCCTTACCGGGTAGCTCTGCGTTTCCGGTCCCGCGGCGGCCTACTCGCAGCCGAATGCCCGCCTCCGCACGGACGGTCAGGTGCGCAACGGGGACCGGCGGCGGCCCCTCCTCCGGCGCGAACGTCAGATCCCGGACCAGCAGTGCGAGGAGGAGCGGCCCCTCGATCATCGCGAAACCCGCGCCGGGGCAGACCCGCGGGCCTGCTGAAAACGGCAGCCAGGCCTGGCGCGCACTTTCGCGGCCCTCCGGCCGCTGCCAGCGGTCGGGATCGAACGCGTCGGGCCGGTCCCAGAGCCTTTCGTGGCGCTGGACGTGCCACGGGCTGAGCACGATCTGGCTACCCTTCCTGACGTCACGCTCCCGGAACCGGACCGGGCATCGCGCTTCCCGCACCATCATCGGCACCGGCGGGAAAAGGCGCAGCGCCTCGCGGAAGACATCCCGTGTGAATTTCAGGCGGGCGACATCGCCAAATCCGGGTGCCTCGCCCAGAACGGCCCGCGCCTCAGCGGCGACACGCTCCTGATGCGCGGGGCTTGCAGCCAGAAGATAGAGCGACCACGCGAGCGCCGAGGCAGAGGTCTCATGCCCGGCGAGGAAGAAGATCGCGACCTGATCGACCATCTCGGCGGCGTCGAAGCAATCGCCGGTCTTCGGATCGGCGGCGGTCATGATCTTTGTCGCCAGATCGTCTGGCGCGTTCCCCGCGGCAATGGCCGCCCACCGCTCCTCGGTCAGCCGGGTGATGAGCGCGCGGACGGTCCGCGCAGCGCGGCGGACCGGGGTGCGGTGCAGGCGTGGGAACCAGCGCGGCAGCGGCAGGAACGCCGCGATATTCACAAGCGGCTGCGCGCGCTGATAGTCACGGAACGCATCGAACACCTGCGCCGCGACCTCATGCTCGATCGGGATGGAAAACAGAGTGCGGAAGATCACGTCGGCGGCCGCATGGCTCGCCTCTGCCTCGATCTCCACCACCCCGCCCGCGCGATGGCAGAGCCTGTCGCGCGCGGCGAGCGACGCGGCAAGCATAGCCGGAAAGGTCTGTGCCAGACGTCCGCCCGCGAAAGCCGGGTCGATGATGCGGCGCTGGCGGGCCCATTCCTCGCCATTCGTCACGAAGACGGAGCGACCGAGAAGCGGGGCAAGCCCTTCGCGGATGCGGTCCGATTTCGGAAAGTCCCCGGGCCGCTCCTTCAGGACCGTGTCGATCAGCGCCGGATCGTTGCACAGGTAGGAGCGGAAGAACGGCGTCCGGAACTCGGCCATCCACGCGCGGTAGAGCCGCGCCGGTTGCGCCGACAGGATGTCGGCGCGAAAAAGCTTCAGGTAGCGGCGGAACGAAACCCGGTCTTCCCGCGCGACGGGTTTCGGCGCGATCATGCGACGCTCCGGTGCTGGTTTTCCACCCGCTCGATCCGGCTGCGCGAGGGCGCACGGCCGTGAAAGCGTGCGGCGAGCGTCAGGGGGCCGGCGGTGATGCGGAAATAGTCGTAGTCACCGGGCCGGTCGAAAGCGCAGAGATACTGGAAATGCAGCCGGAAGTAGCGCCGCCGTAGTTCCTGCCAACGTTCGGGGCTGAGGGTGTGGGTGAAGGCTGCGGAAATCACCAAGGGCCAGCGCTTGTCGGCTGGTGCAACGCCGGTCACGCTGACCGGATCGCAAAGCGCGAAAGCACAGCCGTCGCCGGGTGCAGTCACGTCGATCCACACGAGTTCATCGCGCGCCGACAGATAGGCGAGATCACCGCGCAGCCGCTGCGCCTTCGGCAGGAACGCCGCCATCGGTACGACATGGCCGAGCGATAGCAAACCAAGGGCCGGCCCATCGTCGGGCACCCTGCCCGCCCGGATGAGGTCGGCCAGTACGGACACCGCAAGATGCGCGCCCGACGAATGGCCGACGACCAGAACCTCGTCCCATCCCTCCCCCAGCGCCACAGCGATACGGTCCGCGAACGCAGCAAGCCGCGTCTCAAGCGCTTCGGGATAGGCCCCGCCGGCCCCGGCCGTGAAGGCGTAGTCATGCATCAGGTAGTAGGCGTAGATCCGGCTGTCGAGTGCGCGGAACCGGTCGAGAACGATCCAGCCAAGCCCAAATCCTCCGACCCAGCCCAGAATTGAAGGCATGCCCGCAAGCGCCAGAAGCCAGCCCAGGATCGTTGCCGCGAGCCATGTGGCGGCACCCGCAACGGCCAGTTCTGCGAGCAGGACAACGATAGGGTAAAGGGCAGCGATCGTCGGCCCTTTGCGAAGCCGCATCACGCGAAAGATCACGCCCGAACCGATATACGCCCAGGCCGTGCGCACCAGTTGCCCATAGGTCGCGAGGACACCCTGCGCCATCGACCCGCGCACGATGTCGGACCAGATCAGCACCTCGACATCGGCCTCGGTCACGCCGCCTTCGATCCGGCCGGTCACATGCCAGCCATAGGCTTCGTCCCGACGCTTTGGACTTAGCGTGATGTCGTAGCCCGAAATCGCCGCCTGCGCGGCGGCCTCCTTGCGGTATAATTCACGGTAGCGGCGCGGATGAAACGGGTCGTAGCCGGGGATGTAGAACACCCGCCGCCGCGCCACGCGATCCCGCTGCCTGCGTTCCATCCCCGACCGATCCGTGCCTGCTATTCTTCCCGATGCGGGATGCTAGCGAAGAATGCGCGCCAAGACCAATCCCCGGCCCCGGTCAAAGGTCGTGCCCCGCAAGCACGGCGCCCGCCGCGCGTCCGAGGTTACGGGAGACATCGACGAAAACCGCGTCGAAACCGGCGAAAAGCGCCCGGTTCAGATCGCGCCCCGGCTCGGTCTGCGAAAAGGCGATGTATTCTTCCAGCTCGGCATCGCTGAGTGGCGCATAGGCCATGATCAGATAGGAATGGATCCACAGGTCCGTCTCCTCGCGGATCGCATCTTCCTGCCCCCAGACCTCGGCGATGATCTCACCCTCGGTCATCTCGCCACCGATCGCACCGGCATCCGCCAGACCCTGATAGAACGCATAGTTGGCGTTCAGCCCGCCACTGACATTGACCTCGACCAGGTCGTTGACTGTCACGAATTCCTCGATCAGGCCGATGCGCGGCTCGTCCGCCGCGCGCATTTCGGCAAGTTTCAGACGGCTCGCATCCTCAACCCCCTGATCGAGAAGCGCGCGACGGGCGGAAATTTCGAGCGTCGTCACCCGGCGTCCGAGTTCGGAGGTGAAGAACGACTCGATCGCGGCGACGTCGCCGCCCGCATCGGCAAGCTCTGCGCCGAACACGCCGCTGAACATGCCGAGCATCCGGTCGGGTGCATAGATCCCCGCGACGGCGTCGCGCCAGCGGTCGCCCCCGGACCCGGCGAACATGTCCGTCTCAACCTGTTCGCCGTAGGCCGCGCCCTCTTCCGACATGACGGCGAAGACGTCGGCAAGCTGCATCGCGTCCTCCAGCGCCGCAATCCGGTCGTCCGCGGCCGGGGCCGGTGCCGGGAGCAGAAGGGAACATGCGACAATCGTCGCGGCCAGTCGGGTGAACATGGCGGGGCCTCGCTATGGTGACAGCGTACACCTAGTCTCGACGCGGTGTTCTGCCAAGCGCCGATAGCGAAAGCTCTGCCTTCCTGCCGCGGGCGGCACGCGAAAAAACGTGTTGCACTGGCGCAGCGGGGCCGCTACATCCCGCCTCCACGACGACCCCTGACGCGGAGAGGTGCCGGAGCGGTCGAACGGGGCGGTCTCGAAAACCGTTGTGGGTGTGAGCCCACCCAGGGTTCGAATCCCTGTCTCTCCGCCACTTCATGATATTAATGCGCTGCTTTAGGCACATCGTTGTACCTTTGATGGTGCCTCCACTCTCATT
The DNA here is from genome assembly GCA_030429495.1 of Alphaproteobacteria bacterium. Taxonomy (GTDB): domain Bacteria; phylum Pseudomonadota; class Alphaproteobacteria; order Rhodobacterales; family Rhodobacteraceae; genus Albidovulum. The sequence goes on from JAUIFH010000005.1 coordinate 193,117, forward strand.
CCCGCACTTGGTGCGGGCGACGGCTCCATCAATCCCGCTTAAGTCGTTTCCTGACACGTCTGTGATCAGCGCCCGCATCCGGCCGCAACGGTGGCTTGCAACGTCGCGGCAGTGTTTGGAGGCTGGTAGATGCCGTCACGGCTGCGCGATCCGTGAGCATTGGAACCCGGGCCCCGGGCACCCAGACGGCACATTCTTTTCGGAAGCCAGACGTTTCAGTTGCCAAACCCGAACGTGTTCGTCCAATCTGTTTTTAACAAGTGTGGGGTTTTCTTGGACAATCAGGAAGCGGTATCGGCTGAAAGCGTTGTGAAGAGCTTCGGACAGGGCCCTGCCGCCGTCCGGGCCCTGGACGATGTATCTCTCACGATCCGAAAGGGTGAGTTCTTCACCCTTCTGGGGCCCTCGGGTTGCGGCAAGACCACGCTCCTGCGGCTTATCGCCGGGTTCGAGATGCCCACCTCGGGGACCATTCTGCTGGACGGCCAGGACGTGACCGACCTGCCGCCCAACCATCGACCGGTGAACACCGTCTTCCAGTCTTACGCGCTGTTTCCGCATCTAAGCGTGCGCGAGAATATCGGCTTCGCGCTGAAGATGCTCGGGCGGCCCAACGCAGAGGTCGAAGCCAGGACCGCAGCTATGCTGTCGCTGGTGAAACTCGACGCACTAGCGGACCGCGCGACGGCCCAGCTATCCGGCGGCCAGCAGCAGCGGGTGGCACTGGCTCGTGCGCTCGCCCCCCAACCCAAGGTGCTTTTGCTCGACGAGCCGCTCTCGGCGCTCGACCTCAAGCTTCGCAAGGAGATGCAGGTCGAACTGAAGCGGCTTCAGAAGGAAACCGGGATCACCTTTGTCTTCGTCACCCACGACCAGGAAGAGGCGCTGACGATGAGCGACCGGATCGGCGTGATGAGCTCGGGCAAGCTTCAGCAGGTGGCAAGCCCTCGCGAGATATACACGGCGCCGGTCAACCGCTTCGTCGCCGACTTCATCGGCGAGACGAACTTCCTGCCCGCCACGTCTGCGCCGGGCGGCGCGCGGCTCGGCTCCGGCGCGATCGTCGCGGCTGAAGGTGAGGGAACGGTCCTGACGATCCGGCCCGAACAGGTTCAGGTCGTCGGCCCGGATGCGCCGGGCACCATCCCCGGCACGGTCGAGAACCTCGTCTATTTCGGCACCGACATGCATGTCCATCTGCGGCTTGGCGATGGCGCGACGTTGGTCGCGCGGATGCTGCTTCCGCCGGGCGGCGAGGCGGGGCTTTCAACCGCCGACACGGTTGGCGTCACCTTCACCCCCGGCGCGGCGCGCCTGATCCGGGAATAGCGCATTGAGCCGGGCCGAGGAATCACAGCGCCGCGCCTCCGCCCGCAACGGCTGGCTGCTTTCCGCGCCCGCGCTTGTCCTGCTTGCGCTCGCGGCGTCGGGTCCACTCTTGATCGTCTTCGTCTACTCGTTCCTCGAAAAGGGGCAGTACGGCAACGTCATCTGGGACTTCAGCTTGGACGGCTGGGTCGGCATCCTGTTTTCGCGCGACATCTTCGACGACACGCTCAAGCTTGCCGATGCGCATATGACGATCTTCTGGCGTAGCGTGAAGCTGTCGCTTCTGACGACATTCATCACTTTCGCCCTCGGCTTCCCCACGGCATGGTTCATCGCCACACGACCCGCCACGCAACGAGCGATGTGGCTGTTCCTCATCACCATCCCGTTCTGGACAAACCTCCTGATCCGAACCTTCGCGATCGGCGAGATCCTGAGAACCGAAGGGCTGATCAACACGGTTCTGGTCAAACTCGGCATCATCAGCGCGCCGATCCAGATGCTTTACAACGATGGCGCCGTTCTTGTCGGGATGGCCTATGTCTATCTGCCGCTGATGGTGCTGCCGCTGTTCTCCGCCATTGAACGGTTCGACATGCGACTGCTGGAAGCGGGCTACGACCTTTACGCAAGCCGGATGCAGGTGCTGCGCCACGTCATACTTCCGATCGTGAAGCCGGGCATCGTCGCGGGCTCCATCCTCGTCTTCGTCCCCTCCCTCGGGGCCTATGTCACGCCGCGCATCCTTGGCGGCGGGAAGAACATGATGATCGGCAACTTCATCGAACTGCAATTCGGCCAGGGTCGTAACTGGCCGCTCGGTGCGGCTTTGTCGATGACGCTTCTCGTCATCGTGACGGTGGCACTTCTCTTCTATGTGCGCGCAATCAACCGGGGCGGCACGGGGGGCGGCCATGGCTGAACGCAGCTTCTCCGTCGCGCGGCTGCCCGGCTTCTCAACCATCGCGCTCGGCGTCTTCGTCTGCCTTTACCTGCCGATCGTGACGCTCGTCGTCTATTCGTTCAACGGCGGGCCGTCGATCGCGGTCTGGCAGGGCGTCTCGCTCCACTGGTACAGCGAGGCCTGGGGCAATCAGGCCGTGAAGGACGCAACGATCCGTTCGCTGATCATCGCGCTCTGCGCCAGTGCCATCGCGACGACACTCGCAACCCTCGCAGCACTCGGCACCACGCGGCGGGCCGGGTTCAAGGGACAGACCGTCATCTACGTGATGATCAACCAGCCGCTCATGGTGCCCGAGATCGTGACGGCCGTCGCGCTCCTGATCTTCTTCGCCTCGATCAAGGTCGCGACCGGCTATCAGGGGCTTGGCTACCTGATTGCGGCGCATTCGGCCTTCTGCATCCCCTTTGCTTATCTGCCGATCCGCGCCCGGCTTGAGGGAATGGACACCGTGCTGGAGACGGCCGCCGCCGACCTTTATGCGACACCCTGGCAGACGTTCCGGCACGTCACCCTACCGCTTCTCGCGCCCGGTATCGCGGCCGGCGCAATGCTGGCTTTCGTCATCAGCCTCGATGACGTGGTCATCACCGAGTTTGTCAAATCCGGCGGGCAGGATACACTGCCGACCTACATGCTCGGCCAGTTGCGCCGGGCGATCACGCCCGAGGTAAACGCGATCTCTTCCGTTCTGCTCGGGCTGACCGTCGCACTGCTGACTGTGTTTTTTCTGCTCACCAAAAGAAGAAACTGATCAACCAGGGAGACTGCCATGAAGAAGACGCTTGCCACGATTGCCGCCCTGATGGCGACAACGGGACTTGCCCAGGCGCAGGAGGTTCTGAACCTCTTCAACTGGGGCAATTACACCAATCCTGACCTTCTCACGAAATTCGAGGAAGAGACCGGCATCAAGGTCGTTGTGACCGATTACGACAGCAACGACGCGGCGCTTGCCAAGGTCGAGGCCGGCGGCCACGGCTTCGACCTTGTCGTGCCCTCGGCCAACTACGTTCCGATCTGGACCGAAAAGGGCCTGATCGCGGAACTCGACATGTCGAAGCTGGCCAACCACGGCAATATCGCGCCGGAATGGATGGATGTGCCCTGGGATCCGGGCCGCAAGTATTCGGTGCCGTGGCAGTGGGGTTCGACCGGCGTCGCGGTCAACACGAGCGTCTATTCGGGCGATATCAATACCTCGGCCATCTTCCTTGACGTTCCGGAAGAACTGAAGGGCAAGATCAACGTCGTGCCCGAGATGAACGACGTCGTGAACCTCGCAATCTTCTACTACGGGGGCGAGCCCTGCACCGAGGATCTCGAAGTCCTGAAGAAGGTCCGCGACGGGCTTGTCGCCGCAAAGCCGAACTGGATTTCGATGGACTACGGCGCGACCGAGAAGCTGACCAACAACGACTGGGCGGCGAGTGTGAACTGGAACGGTTCGACGATGCGTGCGCGCCTCGCCAACCCGCCGGTCCAGTACGGCTACCCGAAAGAGGGCTATCCGCTCTGGATGGACTCCGTGGCTCTCCTGTCTGACGCCCAGAACGTCGAGAACGCCTACAAGTTCCTCGACTTCATCATGGTGCCGGAGAATGCCGCGCTGATCTCGGCTTTCGCGCGCTATGCGAACGGAATCGCCGGATCGGACGAATTCATGCCGAACGAGATGAAGGACGCGCCCGAAGTCGTCGTTCCGAGTGAGTTCAAGGAAGCGGGGCACTTCCTGCCGACCTGTTCGCCCAAGGCGACAGAGTACATCACTGCCATCTGGACTGAGCTTCAGAAGTAACCCGACCGGGGTGGCCTATCCGGGCCGCCCCGTTTCAGACCCGAGGGCCGAATGCACGCCGACCTGATCGTTACCAATGCCCGTGTCCTGACCATGGACACGGACAGCCCGAGGGCCGAAGCCGTCGCAGTTGCGGGTGATCGCATTCTTGCCGTCGGCAACCGCGCCGAGATCGAGGCACTTGCCGGGCCGGATACGCGCGTGATCGACGCGGGCGGCCGCACTGTCCTTCCGGGCTTCGTCGAAAGCCACCTGCACCTCGTCCTTGGCGGCGCCGAGCTGTCGCATCTGCAACTGGTGGGCCTTCACGGCTTCGACGCCTTGCGCGACGCGTTCCGCGCGTTCTCTGCCGCGCATCCGGACCGTCCGCTCCTGATGGCGCAGGGCGCGCATTACGGGATCATTGACGGGCCGATGACGCGAGCCGCGCTTGATGCGATGTTGCCCGAGCGGCCGATCGCGATCATGGCGCATGACCATCATACCGTCTGGGCCAACACCCTCGCGCTGAGGGAGGCGGGAATCCTGCATGGCCTTGCCACGCCGCATGGCCACGAAGTGGTGATGGGCGACGACGGCATGGCCACGGGAGAGTTGCGCGAATTCGAGGCGTTCGGTCCCGTGATGGCGCTGGGCGGCGAGGCACGGATCAATCTCGGCATCGCGACGGGGGGCGAGCCGGAGCACTGGCCGGATGATGCCGAACGGGCCATCGACAAGGCAAAGGTGCTGCGCGGCCTCCAGCATTGCGCGGCCCATGGCATCACCTCGATGGTGAACATGGACGGCAACCGCTACACGCTCGCCATCCTGCGCGAGATGCAGGAGGAGGGGAACCTTCTGGCCCGGGTCAAGGTGCCGTTCCATTTCAAGCCGCACATGACGCTTGCCGAACTGGACCGCGCGAGCGCGATGACCCGGGAATTCGACGACGGCTGGCTTAGCTCTGGCTTCGTCAAGCTGTTCATGGACGGTGTGATCGACAGCGGCACCGCCTTCATGCTGAACGACTACCCCGACACGCCGGGGCACCGATCGGAGCCGCTTTTCGCGCCGGAGCGGTTCAAGGAAATCGCGATCGAGATCGACCGGCGTGGACTTCAGATCGCGGTCCATGCCATCGGTGACGGCGCCGTCAGGACGACGATTGACGGCTACGAGGCGGCGCAGTTTGCCAACGGCCGGCGCGACAGCCGCCACCGCATCGAGCATATCGAACTGATCGACCCCGCCGACATTGCCCGGCTCGGCACGCTTGGCATCACGGCCAGCCTGCAACCCCCGCATCCGCCCGCGGCGATGGACTTCCCGATGCAGCCGACGATGGACAAGATCGGCCGGGCACGCTGGAAGGACGCCTATCTCTGCGCGACCCTTGCCCGTGCGGGCGCACCGGTTGCCTTCGCGAGCGACTGGCCTGTCGCCGACGTCTCCGCCCTGCGCGGCATTCGGGCCGCACTGACACGCCCGGCCTATCCCGGGGCCGTCGATGAACGCCTGGACCTGATGGATACGCTTCGCGCCTATACGGCAGGCGGGGCATGGGCCGCACACCGCGATCATGTCACGGGCACCCTGCGGCCCGGCCTCGCCGCCGATCTCGTCATGCTCGATTGCGACATCGAGGCCCGGCGGCCGGAGGAGATCGACGCCGGGGCGGTTCTGCTGACCGTGTGCGGTGGCCGGATCACGCATGACGCGGTGGCCTGAAGCCTGCCCGCATCCGAGTTGCGCTGACAGCACCCCGGAGCGGAGCGCGATCCGGGCCTGACATAAGGTAAGGGGTCCCTCGCGTCGCCGTCACGCCCCGTCTTCACGGGAGCGACCCTTTGTGCGCCGGGCATCTCCCTGCCAGGAAACTCTGTGTTTCCAGCTGCAAGACGGCCCTATTAGGCAGCTTCGCCATATTTCACACCGGCCAATCGTTAACGATTCAGCGTCAAAAAGCGCGTTATTCACAGTCCCGGCGGAAGCAATGGCAGGAAAGCCGGGCCGTCTGTTTCCGTGAAGTCGCCTTCAGGTTAATGAACCGGGACTTTTGACCCGCCAAGCCTGTATTCTAGGTCCAGAATTCGAGAGATTCCTGCCATTCGGCAGCCCGATTTGCCCGGCTTTCATGCCCCGAAGACCGCTTGAACCGAGATGGCAAGCGGGGATGGCAGAAACCGGACGAAGGCAAAGAAAGAACATGCAAGAAGCGACAGGCATTGGTGGAGAACTGACAAACCGGGCACCGGCGGGTACGGCACTGCGACGCCCGCAGCGGACCACCTCCCCGGTGCTCTGGACCCTGCCCGGCTTTGCCGGAAGCGCGCGGGTGACGACATCCTTCGGCGACCTTCCGATCTACGCGCTGCGCGTCAACGACCCCCTGCGCACCGTCCAGGGGACGCTGGGCAAGGTCGTTCATGTCGACACGGTCAAGCTCGACGAAGGCTTTCTATCCGCCCATCCCGACGCCCTGCCGATCCGCATCCAGGCCGGGGCGCTCGGCGCCGGCCGGCCCGCCGTCGACCTGCTTGTCTCACCCCATCAAAGCGTGAATGTGAGTCCCGGCCAATTCCGCCAGGACTTTCACCTCGCGCGCGATCTGACCGGCCGGCCCGGCGTGACGCGTCAGCCGCAGATGATGGTGACCTATCACTGCTTCCACTGCGCGACGCCCGCTGCCGTCATGGTCGAGGGCCTGTGCGTCTCGGTCAGCCCCTAAAGCGTTTCGAGTTTGTGGCGAAAACAACATATCAGAATTCGAACAAAACACGGCGCTTCTGATTTCGGTAACACCAGAAACTATCAGAATTCGAACGAAAGGGTTCGAAACCTGAATCAATGGAAACTCGAAACGCCGCGGCGGTTCAAGGGCCGCCTTCGGGAACTCCTCTAAACCCGGTTGCAACCACGAACTTCTCGGAACTGTCCGCCCGGCTGGCCGGTGGCTTGACGTTGGCGACCTTCTCGAAGGCACGTTTCAGAAGCGCCTGAAGTTCGTTCTCCGCACCGCCGGCAAGGACCTTGGCGACGAAGGTGCCACCCTCCTCGAGCACGTCGAACGCAAAATAGGCCGCCGCCTCGCACAGCGCGACGATGCGCAGGTGGTCGGTCCCCTTGTGGCCCGAGGACGCGGCCGCCATGTCCGACATGACGACATCGGCCCGCCCGCCAAGCCAGCCCTTCACCTTCTCGTCGGCATCGTCAGCGAGAAAGTCGAGCTGGTGGATTTCGGCGCCGGCGATCGGCTCCACTTCCTGAAGGTCGACACCCAGAACCGTGCCCACCTTCTTGCCGGATTTCTGGCCAAGCGCATTGACCCGCTCGACCGCAACCTGGCACCAGCCGCCGGGTGCGCAGCCCAGATCGACGACGCGCGCGCCGGGCACGAGGAAGCGGAACTTGTCGTCAAGCTCGAGGATCTTGTAGGCCGCCCTGCCCCGGTAGCCTTCCTTCTTTGCGCGCTGGACATAAGGATCGTTCAACTGCCGCTCCAGCCACAGGGTCGAGGACAGCTTCCGCCCCTTCGCTGTCTTCACCCGGACGCGCAAGTCGCGCTGGCCGCGTCCCGATGTCCGACCCGATGGTGTCTTTGCCATAGCCTCTGCGCCCGAAGGGCTCTCCGCATTTCCGATCCGGCTCACATACTCAATGCGCGGTCCGGCCGCAATCGCGGCGCCGGTTCAGAAGGGACCGTCCTCCAGCACACCGTCCGCCGACATCTGTGCATAGAGCAGCCCTTCGCGCAGGCCCCTGTCTGCAACGGAAAGCCGGTCAGTGGGCCAGATCCGCATCAGCGCCTGAAGGATTGCCGCCCCCGACATGATGAGGGAATGCCTGTCCCGCCCGATCCTGGGATCGTTGCGGCGTCCTTCGGGCCCAAGATGGAGGTAATCGCGGATCACGCGGTCGATCTGGTCCGAGGTCATGCGCAAGCCGTCAACCTTCGTCCTGTCGTAACGCCTCAGGCCGAGGTGACTCGCCGCAACCGTCGTGACCGTGCCTGACGTGCCGATGATCTGGAACCCTTCACGCGGCTGGCTCGCGTTGGAGGGCGTGAAGTCGGCGAGGTTTTCCTCGAAGAACCAGCTCATCAGCGCGAAGCGCGCGGCATCGTCCTCGACATCTGCGAACTGGTCCTTCAGCGTCGCGACACCAAGCGGGACGGAAATCCAGTCAACGACCTTGGCGGCCGGGAACGGACTTTCGGGCGGGTGGAAACCTGCATGAAGGCGCATGATCGCACGCGGACGTTCGGCGCGCGGTACGGCGGACAGGTCTATCCACACAAGTTCGGTGGAACCGCCGCCGATATCGACGACAAGAAGCTGTTCGGTCTTGGTCGACACAAGCGGCGCGCAGGAGACGACCGCAAGGCGCGCCTCTTCCTCCGGTTCGATGATATCGAGCGGCAGGCCGGTCTCGCGCGTGACGAAGCGCAGGAATTCACCCGCATTCTTGGCACGCCGGCAGGCCTCGGTCGCGACCAGCCGCATCCGTTTCACCTCGTGATGCTCGATCTTGCGGCGGCAGATTTGCAGGGCCTGAACCGCCCGCGCCATGGAGCCGCGCGAAAGCCGCCCCGAAGCCTCAAGCCCCTGCCCCAGCTGCACCGATTTAGAGAAACTGTCGACGACGTGAAACTGACTGCCCTTCGGTTGGGCAATCAGCATCCGGCAACTGTTGGTACCGAGATCCAGCGCCGCATATAGCTGCGCGGGGTCCGGTCTTGGGGTGCTCGGCGGCTCGACCGATCTCGGGAACGCGCCCGCACCTCCGGGACGCCTGGGCGCCATCGTTGCGCCCTCCGATTTGCTGTTGTCTCCAATCTAGTCGGCGCGGGCACATCGCGCAAGCGACGTGGTGCCTAGGCACCGACATTCCGGTGTATGACCCGCCGCCTCATGTTCTTCATGAGAATTTTGGCGAACCGGTTGCGCGGCACGCGGGTGGCCGTGGCAACGGCGGCGCGCTATCCAATTGACGGCACGTCGCTCCGGCTCCGCACAATGTCGGGAACTGTCATCGTCCGCGCCGCGGCGGGGAGTATTGAGGGCGCCAATCGGAGAGGATTCGTCATGGCGGAAGTGACCATCGTTTACTGGCGCGACATCCCGGCCCAGGTCATCGTGGGCAAGGGGCGGCGCGGTGTGAAAAAGCAGCTTCCCGAACGGTTTGAACAGGCCATCGACCGCTGCGCCATGAAGATCGGCGCGGCCGGAACGGACGCCTATCTGGCCGAGTGGCGCAAGGCCGCCCCGGTAACCGTCGAGGGCGAGGACGAGGACGTAGCCGCCTCGGAAGCCGCCCGGATCGACACCGAATACGACAAGGAGCGCATCAAGGCGCTGATCGACAACGATGGCTGGGCGTGACGCCTGTTTTTTGACCGGAGGGTTGCAATGGCACTTCTGAATTTCCGCCGCAAGGAAACCGTGGCCCCCTCGGGCGCCAACGCCGCTGTCGAGGCCTTCCTTGAAGGCTATTCGATCGAGGTGATGCCGCGCACGGCCGAGAAGGTCGAGGATTTCCGCGACCTGCTGCCGAAAGGCACCCGCGTCTACATCGCCCATATCGACGGCACCCCGATCGAAGAGATGGTGACGACGGCGAAGCGGCTCAACGCCGAAGGCTTCCCCGTGATGCCGCACTTCCCCGCGCGCATCATCAAGGACAAGGCCACGCTCGCCGACTGGATCGCCCGCTACCAGGGCGAGGCCGACGTGAAGCAGGCGCTTCTGCTCGGCGGTGGCATCGACACGCCGCACGGCGATTTCCACTGCTCCATGCAGCTGATGGAAACCGGCCTTTTCGACGGGTTCGACCGCCTGCATGTCGCCGGTCATCCCGAGGGCAACAAGGACATCGACCCGGACGGGTCGGACAAGAACGTGATGGACGCGCTGCGCTGGAAACAGGCGTTCAAGGAGCGCACCGATGCCAAGATGGCGATGGCGACGCAATTCTGCTTCGACGCCAAACCGGTCATCAAGTGGGTTGACCGGCTTAAGGCAGAGGGCATCGACCTTCCGGTTCATATCGGTGTCGCCGGCCCGGCCAAGCTTCAGACCCTGATCAAGTTCGCCATTGCCTGCGGCGTCGGCCCCTCGCTGAAGGTGCTTCAGAAGCGCGCGATGGACGTGACGAAGCTGCTGCTGCCGTACGAGCCGACCGAAGTGGTCGCTGCACTCGCCGCCCACAAGGCCGAAAACCCCGGCTTCGGCATCGAATCCGTGCACTTCTTCCCGCTCGGCGGTATCAAGACCAACGCAACCTGGGCCATCGAGAACGGCGGCGCTTCTGCCGCCCCGGCCGCGCAAAGCTAAGAGATAAGGTGAGTTATGACCCGCACCGTCCTTGAATCAAAAACGAAAACCGTCGTCATCGGCTTTGACGAGCCGTTCTGCGTGATTGGCGAGCGGATCAACCCGACCGGCCGCAAGAAGCTGGCAGCCGAACTTGAGGCCGGCAACTTCTCCACCGTCGAAAAGGACGCGCTGGAGCAGGTCGCCTGCGGCGCGATGGTCCTCGATGTGAACGCGGGCGTGGTCTACAACTCCAACCCCAACCCCAACGAAACCGAACCGCCGCTGATGACCAAGATGATCGAGATCGTCCAGGGTCTCGTCGACGTGCCGCTCTGCATCGACTCGTCGGTGCCCGGCGCGCTGGAAGCGGGCCTTGCGGCGGCGCAGGGTCGTCCGCTGCTGAACTCGGTCACCGGCGAAGAAGACCGTCTGGAGCTCGTCCTGCCGCTCGTCAAGAAATACAACGTGCCGGTCGTCGCGATCTCGAACGACGACACCGGCATCTCGGAAGACCCCGATGTCCGCTTCGAAGTTGCCAAGAAGATCGTGCAGCGTGCGGCCGATTTCGGCATCCCGGCGCATGACATCGTTGTCGACCCCCTTGTCATGCCGGTCGGCGCGATGGCGACCGCCGGCCGTCAGGTCTTTGCGCTGGTGCAGCGCCTGCGCGAGGAACTGGGCGTCAACACGACCTGCGGTGCGTCGAACATCTCGTTCGGCTTGCCCAATCGTCACGGCATCAACGCGGCCTTCCTACCGATGGCGATCGGCGCCGGCATGACCTCGGCGATCATGAACCCGGTCCGTCAGGTGGAGATGGAGGCGATCCGCGCCGCAAACTTCCTGATGAACCACGATGCCAATGGCGGCGAATGGATCCGCTTCGCCAAGGTTCTGGAAGCCGTCGAAGGCGGCATGAGCTTTGCCGAAGCTTCCGCGGCGCAGAGCCAGGCCGCGTCGGGCCGCCGAGGTGGACGCCGCGCCCGCGGCTGACCAACCGCGACGGAGTTGGCTGAACGCAGTCACGGACATGCCCCGGCACCGGCCGGGGCATGAGGCCAAGACAGGACCTGAAGGACCGCCGTTACCCGGCGACCAGCCGCAGCGCCCGCGCGCGGGCGTTCGGCACCCTGCCAATTTCCAGCGCGGTGAAGACATGCACCGTGCCCAGATCGCGGTCGACAACCGCGTGATCGCTGACCCGGCCACCCATCGTCAGATAGGTCCGCAGCAGAGGCGGCAGCGTCTGAAGCGCCTTGCGCGGATCGAATGACCGCGCTTCCGCACCTTCCGCAAATCGGACCACCTCCGGCGATCCCACTTTCGGCATCAGCCGCGGCGGTGCGAGGTATCTCTGCGCAAGCAGGGTGAACGCATCCCCGTAGGCCCATGCGTCCGTGCCGGAAAAGGACGAGCAACCAAAGATCATCTCGACACCCGCGGCATCGACCCGCGCGGTCAGCCCGCCCCATGCCAGCCGCAAAATGTCCGGGTCGTGCCGCCCTGGATCAAGGCAGAACCGCCCGAGTTCGATCATCTTGCCCGCAAAGCCTGCCAGCGGCGCGAGGTCGTAGAACTGTGCGGCATAGCTTTGCCCGACCTCCCTGCCGTCAGCCAGCATCATCAGCCGGAAGGCCGCAACCAGAACGCCGGTGTCCTTCTCTTCGATAAGAACATGATCGCAGGCCGCGTCGAAACGGTCGCCATCACCGCCGGCCCCTTCTTGCCGTTCGCGTCCTGCACGAAAGGCGCGCCAGCGCAAATCCAGCGCCCGCGCCACATCCTCTTCCGTTGCGGCGGTGCGCAGGGAGTAGCGCCCCCTCGTCAGCAGAGTCATCGACTGGTTTCTCCGACTTGGCGCAAGCGCGTTTGCACCCTAAAATCCGTTCAAGGCATTGTAACGCAGGTCCGCGCAGGAAGGACACCGATCAGGAGGAGCAATGGCCGAAAAGATCACGAAATCGGACGAGGACTGGCGCGCCCAGTTGTCCGACCTCGCCTATCGGGTCACGCGCAAGCACGCGACGGAACGCGCCTTCACCCATGACGACTTCCCCGACATGCCCGCGACCTTCCATTGCATCTGCTGTGGTCAGCCGCTGTTCAGTTCCGAGGCGAAGTTCGACTCCGGCACCGGGTGGCCCAGCTTCTTCCGGCCGCTCAGTCCGGACGCGATCGGCGAAAGCGAGGACCGCAGCTGGTTCATGCGCCGGACCGAGGTGCATTGCGCGGCCTGCGACGCCCATCTCGGTCACGTCTTTCCCGACGGGCCGAAGCCCAGCGGCCTACGCTATTGCATAAACGGTGTTGCGCTGGATCATAGGCCGGCTGACTGACGGGGTCAGGTCCGTCAGTTGTCGCCAATCACCTGACCGGCGCTGATATTGCCGATATTGCCGAGAAGCTGGCGCAGGAAGCTCAGACCCTTGATGTTGCTGTCGGTCACACGCCGCGACAGCACCACGGCCTGACCGTTCTCAAGCCCGAAGCGTTCGACATTCTCGACCGTTCCGCCTTCGTCGAAGCTGATGGCGAGAACCTCGCGGTCCACCTCCTGCGGCGCCTTGGCGCCATAGTGGCGGAACCGACTGCCGACATAGTACCAGGCGGCCCCGGTCAGAAGCCCCGTCGATGAGGGCCGCCCGACGGCGCGGGCCACGGTCTCGCGCGTCGATTCGCCGACGACGATCTTCGCAAGCTCCTCATCACGCGGAACATAGCCGTGGTTCTGATAGACTGCCGTGCAGGCCGCCAGTGCGATGAGCGCCAATGCGCCCACGCCGCGCCGCATCCCGGAACCGAGCCTACCCATACCGCCCTCTTGCCTTGTCGCCTCAAGCCTTCTATCCGGCTTACAACATGCCGGGGCAGTCCTTCAAGGACAGAAGCCACCATGCTGAACCGGCCCTGCCGAGTCACGGGAAATCGCGTCATGCCGAACACATATCCTCCGTTCTCCCACCCGCTTCGCGTCGCTGACCTCGCCGCGCGGAAGCCTACCCGCTTCGACCTCGCACCCGATGCGGCGGCGCGCGGCGCGATGGCGGCGGACCTCGGCCTCTCCGGCCTGGAAAAGCTGAACATGCGCGGCGAACTGCGGCCGCAGGGCCGCGGGGACTGGGTGCTGGAGGCGACATTCGGCGCGACGGTCACGCAGCCCTGCATCGTGACGCTCGCCCCGGTCGTGACGCGGATCGAGGAGCGTGTGCTGCGACGCTACATCGCGGATATGCCCGAACCCGAGGGCGAGGAAATCGAGATGCCCGAGGACGACAGCGCCGAACCGCTGCCCGCCGTGATCGACCTCGGCGCGGTTCTGACCGAGGCGCTGGCACTGGCGCTGCCGCTATATCCCCGCGCGGACGGGGCGGAGCTTGGAACGGTCAGCCAGGCCGCGCCGGGCGCTGAGCCGATCACGGACGAGGCAACACGCCCGTTCGCCGGCCTTGCGGAGTTGATGAAAAAGGGCCGCGACGAAACATGAGTTGCCGGAATGCCGATCGTTCGGGAAAAGCGCCAGAAAACACTTGCGCCTGCCCGGAATCGCAGTATGTTCCCGGCCTCGCTTGAACGTTGGGTTTGCACCCGGCAGCAGTGCGCCGCCCGTGCCGAAATCCCAGGAAAACCGGGGCCTAGCCCCCAGAAGAACCCGAGGTTGAGACATGGCTGTCCCTCAGAACCGAGTCACGCGGTCCCGCCGCAACATGCGCCGCGCCCACGATGCTCTGGTCGCTGCAAACCCGAATGAGTGCCCGAACTGCGGCGAACTGAAGCGTCCGCATCACGTTTGCGGCGCGTGTGGTCACTACAATGACCGCGAAGTGGTCGCCCAGACCGCCGAGATCGATCTGGACGAAGACGCAGCGTAAGCTGGCGTCCGTTCGGTCGGCACCATGCCATCAGCAGATGCCAATGCGCCCGAGGCCCCCGGACACGGGACCTCGGGCCGTATTGTTATTTCCGTCGATGCCATGGGTGGCGACAACGGGCCGGCGGCGGTCATCGCCGGCATGGCCCTGTCCGCCGCGAAGAACCCGGACATAGAGTTCATCCTGCACGGCCCGGAAGAGGAGCTGACACGGCTTCTCGACAAGCGCCCCGAGTTGAAGGGCCGCTGCCGGCTGCGCCATGCGACCGGCGTCGTCTCAATGGACGACAAGCCAGGACAGGTCATGCGCCACGGAGAGGGTACCTCGATGTGGTCCGCGATCGAAAGCGTGCGCAACCGTGAGGCGACGGTCGCGGTCAGCTGCGGCAATACCGGCGCGCTGATGGCGCTTTCCGTGATCCGGCTGCGCAAGCTGCCCGGCGTCAACCGCCCTGCCATCGCCTGCCTTTGGCCCTCGCGCAACGAGGTCGGGTTCAACGTGATGCTGGACGTAGGCGCCGACATCAAGGCCGAGGCGCCGGACCTTCTGCAATACGCTCTGATGGGCACCTCCTACGCCCGTAACGGTCTAGGCATCGCCCGGCCGCGTGTCGGGCTTCTCAATGTCGGCACCGAAGACCACAAGGGCCGCGCTGAGTTGAAGGCGGCGCACGACCTGGTCGCGGCGGCGACCGAAACCGGCGATTTCGACTATGTCGGATTCGTCGAGGGCGGAGACCTTCCCTCGGCCCGGGTCGACGTGATCGTGACCGACGGATTCACCGGCAATGTCGCGCTCAAGACCGGCGAGGGCACGGCGAAACTCGTCGGCGATTTCCTGAAGGAAGCCTTCAACGCCGGGATGCTGTCGCGCTTCGCGGCCCTGCTCGCTCTTGGCTCGCTGAAGCGTTTGCAGCGGCGGATCGACCCGCGCCGCGTCAACGGCGGGGTTTTCCTCGGGCTGAACGGAACCGTCGTCAAATCCCACGGCTCGGCAGATGCGACGGGTATCTCGGCCGCGATCAAACTTGCCTTCACGCTTGCGAAATCGGGCTATCAGGAGCGTCTCGCGGCACGGGTTGCCTCTGCCACGCAGGCGGGGCAGGATGCCGCGCAAAACAACAACGAGAACGGGACATCCACATGACAATCCGTGCCGTGGTTCGGGGCGTCGGGCACTACCTGCCTGAACGCGTGGTTCCGAATTCCGAATTCGAGGCACGGGTCGAGACGTCCGATGAATGGATCCGCGCGCGCACCGGGATCGAACGGCGCCACTTCGCCGCCGAGGGCGAAACCACCTCCGACCTCGGCGCCAACGCGGCGCGCGCGGCGCTTGCCGATGCCGGGATGGAGGCAACCGACCTCGACGCAATCATCGTCGCGACATCGACCGCTGACCTGACCTTCCCTTCCGCCGCGACGATGGTACAGGCGAAACTTGGGATGCGGTCCGGTTTCGCCTTTGACGTGCAGGCGGTCTGCGCCGGCTTCATCTTCGCCATGTCGAACGCCAACGCGCTGATCCTGTCGGGTCAGGCACAACGCGTTCTGGTCATCGGCGCCGAGACCTTCAGCCGGATTCTGGATTTCGAAGACCGCGCCACCTGCGTTCTCTTCGGCGATGGCGCGGGCGCTGTCGTGCTTGAAGCGACGGAAGGTACCGGCACCAGCGACGATCGCGGCATTCTCGCCACCGATCTGCACAGCGACGGCAGCTACTGCGATCTTCTCTATGTCGACGGCGGGGTCTCCACGACGGGAACCGCCGGGCATCTGCGGATGCAGGGCAATCAGGTCTTCCGCCACGCCGTCGAAAAGCTGGCGCAGACGGCCCATGCCTCGCTCGCCAAGGTCGGCCTTTCGGGCGGCGATGTCGACTGGATCGTGCCGCATCAGGCGAATCTCCGGATCATCTCGGCCACCGCGCAACGGATGCAGGTGCCGATGGAGCGCGTCGTGGTCACGGTGCAGGACCATGGCAACACTTCGGCTGCATCGATTCCCCTCGCGCTGTCGGTCGGAAAGGCGCGCGGGCAGATCAAACAGGGCGATCTGATCGTCACCGAGGCGATCGGCGGCGGGCTGAGCTGGGGTTCCGTCGTCCTGCGTTGGTGAAACGCCGCTTGAAAGCCCGGACCCAAGCCATTGATATTGACTTGGGTTTTTAAACCGCCCATCCTCCGCAAAGTCATCCGGGGGGACAAGATGAGCGAAAAGACCCTGACGCGCATGGATCTGAGCGAGGCCGTATTCCGCGAAGTCGGACTTTCTCGTAATGAATCCGCACAGTTGGTCGAAGGCGTGCTGCAACATATGTCGGACGCGCTGGTCGGTGGAGAGACGGTGAAGATCTCGTCTTTCGGCACGTTTTCCGTCCGCGACAAAGCGGCGAGGATCGGCCGCAATCCCAAGACCGGCGACGAAGTTCCGATTCATCCGCGTCGTGTTCTGACGTTCAGGCCTTCTCATCTGATGAAGGATCGCGTGGCGGACGGCAACAAGAGCTGAGGCGGGCAGTATGGAGAAATCGGCTGAGGCATTTCGCACGATCAGCGAAGTCTCGGAGCTTCTCGACACACCGGCGCACGTTCTGCGGTTCTGGGAAAGCCGGTTCTCGCAGGTGCGGCCGGTCAAGCGCGCCGGCGGACGGCGCTACTACCGGCCCGGCGACGTCGCCCTGCTGAGCGGGATCAAGCGCCTGTTGCACGAGGATGGAATCACCATCCGCGGCGTCCAGAAGATTCTGAAGGAGCAGGGCATACGCCATGTCTCCGGCATGTCGAAGGTCGACCTGACGGCGGCCGATGCGGGTGCGACGGAGCCTCCGGCTCCCCGCCCCGACGCCGCCAAGCGCCCGGAAACGCCTGCCTGGCCGGTCTCGCCCAGCCCCGACGCGGCCGACGACAGCGACCGGCTGATGCCGGACCCCGACGATATCGCCGCGCCGGTCGCCGACCCGGCCGCCAACCTCGGCGAAGCACCGATGGATGTCGACGTCCCCACGCTGCCCTTTGGCGAGGCGGGCAACGTTCTATCGCTGACCACACCCGCCGTCGATAGCGCGCCTGAAAGGACGGCCGAACCGGAAGCACCCGCAGTTCCCGACAGACCGGACGACATCACCACGCCGGACCGGCATCCCCCCGCGGCGGCGATGCTGCGGGCCATGGACGCCCTGCGCGTGCGCGACAAGCGCAGCGAACTCACCTCCGTCTATCTGCGGCTTGTCGACCTCAAGGAACGCCTCGCCCGCAGCGACGGCGCCGGACGCGACTGATCCGGCCGGATGATCCCCGTTCCGCGCGACATGCCGCAGCGTTTTGGCGCTTGCCCCTACCCCCGCAATCGGCCTATACACCGCCGCGTCGGGCCGTGGCGCAGCCTGGTTAGCGCGTCCGTCTGGGGGGCGGAAGGTCGCGAGTTCGAATCTCGCCGGCCCGACCATCACCGAAACGCCCACCCCTTCGCGGGGGTGGGCGTTCGTTTACCCGGGAGGGCCAGATGACGAGAACCGGAGTGCTTGCCGACAGCGCCATCCGCGCCATGTTGGATGCCGGTCAGATCGTGGCCGACGCGCCCGTCCTCGACGCCCAGATTCAACCCGCAAGTCTCGATCTGCGTCTTGGTGCGACCGCCTACCGGGTCCGCGCCTCTTTCCTTGCCGGCAAGGGGCGGACCGTCGAAGACCGGCTGGCGGAATTCGAGATGCACAGGATCGACCTCAAGCCCGGTGCAGTGCTCGAAAAGGGCTGCGTCTATGTCGTGCCCCTGATGGAAAGCCTGGCCTTGCCGGATGGCATGACTGGTGCTGCCAGCGCGAAATCCTCAATCGGGCGGCTCGACCTTCTGACCCGGATCATCACCGATCACGGCACCGAGTTCGACCGGGTGCAATCCGGCTATCATGGCCGCTTGTACGTTGAGATATGTCCGCAGAGTTTTTCGGTCATCGCCACCGCCGGGCAGATGCTGAACCAGATCATATTCCGTCAGGGCCATACGCTGATCGACGACGATACGTTGCGGGCGATCCACGCGAAGACGCCGATCGTCTCGGGGCAGGCCGTGATTTCCGGCGGCCTCGGCTTTTCGGTGGACCTGAAGCCAGAGAAAGGCAATCTCGTCGGCTACCGCGCCAAACCCCATACCGGAGTCATCGACCTTTCGAAACTCGGCCACTACGACCCGGCTGAGTTCTGGGAGGAGGTGCGGACAGATACCGGCTGGATCATCCTCGACCCCGGCGCCTTCTACATTCTCGTCAGCCGTGAAGCCATCGCGATCCCGCCTGATTGCGCGGCCGAAATGGCCCCCTATCTGGCCATGGCGGGCGAGTTCCGGGTGCATTATGCAGGCTTCTTCGACCCCGGATTCGGCTGGGCCGAGGCGGGCGGCGCGGGTTCACGCGGCGTGCTTGAGGTGCGCTGCCACGAGGCTCCCTTCGTGCTCGAACATGGCCAGGTCGTCGGGCGGCTGGTTTATGAGCGCATGGCGAGCGTCCCGGAGCGCATCTACGGCGCTGGCATTGCCTCCAACTATCAGGGACAGGGGCTGAAGCTGTCGAAGCATTTCCGCAGCCGGTGACTGCGCGCATTCACCGCGCCGCACCCTCGGCAAGTTCGCGGTTGCTCCATTCGTATTTCGTCGGGCGCAACGTGATCGGGATCGAGAATTTCACCCGGCTCACCTGCTCCGAACTGCGCGCATGTTCGCCGCTTGCACCGATCTCGGCTGAAAAGACCTTCAACCCGGCGCGGCCGCCGCCACTCGTCTCCGCGCCTACGGTCAGTGCGACATCGAACTCGACATCCCGAACGTGGCGAAACGTGTAGTTGCCGCTGCCCGGATGAAACACGCCGGAGCCGGATTGCGGCGCCGGCGGATTGATCAGGACCTCGGATTCCTCGTAGCGGTCCTGCAGCGACATGCTCGCCTCGACAAGTGCGGCGATGGTTTCTTCAACGAATTCCCTAAGGTCCATGGCCCACGGTCCTCCCTTCGGTGGTGCGGGTGCCATCCTACAGGCAGACAGCCGGTCACGCGAACCCCATGGTGTGCCGGCGGGCCGAAACCCGGACGCTCAGAACCGGCCGAGCCGGCGCGTCACCTTCGCGGCCTGCCGTGCCCGTTTCGCCGTCTCCTTGGCGCCGGCCTGCTGCGCACGGTCATCATCCGTCACCTCGTCGTCGGACTTCCCCATTCGTGTCGCAAGGTCGATGCCCTTGTTGACGCCCAGATTGACGAGGCGCCGCATGACGGTGTTGACGACCATGTTCACAAGCTGGTTGAGGTTCATCTGCCTCTCCTCAATCCTCGAATAGTTCGCTTTGTCCGGCCTGATCCTCGGCCTCTTCCTCGGCGCTTTGCGTCGCGCCCGGCAGCGGCCGACTGTCAAGCAGGCCTGCCGCGCGAAGTTCCTTCAGCCCCGGCAGGTCGCGCGCCGATTCCAGCCCGAAATGGTCAAGGAAGGACTGCGTGACCACGTAGGTCACAGGGCGGCCCGGCGTCATCCGCCTGCGGCCGAAACGAATCCATTCCAGCTCCAGAAGCTGATCGACAGTGCCCCGGCTGACCGCGACGCCGCGGATTTCCTCGATCTCGGCGCGGGTCGTGGGCTGGTGATAGGCGATGATCGCCAGCGTCTCGATCGCAGCGCGCGACAGTTTGCGCGTCTCGACCGTTTCCTTCTGCATAAGAAAGCCAAGATCGGGCGCGGTGCGCATCGCCCAGGCGTCACCGACCTTGACGACGCGCACCCCCCTGCCCTCATAACGCTTCCGCAGATGCACCAGCGCCTCCGCCGGGTCCGCGCCGTGGGGCATCCGCGCCTCAAGCTCGGCGACCGTCACCGGGTCCGCCGAGGCGAAGAGAATGGCCTCCACCATCCGCTCCTGCTCGGCGATGGGCGGCGCCTCAAACAGGCTTTTCTCGGGGCTCGGGGTGTCGATCACGTCTCTTTCCGTCTGATGGCGATGGGCGCAAAACTGTCCGCCTGTCTCAACTCGATCCGGCCCTGTTTGGCAAGCTCAAGCGACGCCGCGAAGGTCGACGCCGTCGCCGAACGCCTGCGCGACGGGTCCGCGGTCCAGCCGTCAGGAAGGTAGACCGACAGATCGGTCCAGTCGCCGGCAAAGCCGATCAGGCCGCGCATCCGCTCCAAGGCCTGCTCCATGGTGAAGACATGGTCGCGGTCCATGGCATAGGGGCGGAATTCGTCACGGGTTCGGATACGTGCATAGGCCTGCATGAGGTCGAGCAGGGTCGCGGTGTATTGCACCTTGCGGACGCGCATCACGTCCTCGGGGATGCCGCGCACGAAGAAGTCCCGCCCCTTCTGGTCTCGCCCCATAAGCCGAGCAGCCGCCTCGCGCATCGCCTGAAGGCGTTCAAGCTGAAACGCGAGATGGGCGGCAAGCTCCTCTCCGGACGGGCCTTCGTCACCGGGATCGGGCGGCAGCAGCAGGCGGGATTTGAGAAAGGCGAGCCAGGCCGCCATCACCAGGTAATCCGCCGCAAGTTCGATCCGCAAGGCTTTGGCCTTGTTCACGAACTCAAGAAACTGCTCGGCAAGCTGGAGAACCGATATCTTGCGCAGATCGACCTTCTGCGTGCGCGACAGCGTCAGCAGAAGGTCAAGCGGGCCTTCAAAGCCATCGACGTCGACGATCAGCGCCTCGGCCGCAAGCCGATCCGAGACCGATTGCCCGTCTTCCTCGAACCGCGGCGGTTCAGCCATGCACATGTCCCTTCAGAAGCGCCTCAAATTCGGCCTCCAGAAGGGCGGTGTCAATGGTATCCGCCGGTTTTCGCCGGGCCAGAGCCGCTGCTGCGCGGTCGGCCGCCGCACCGTCCAGACGGCCCGCCGCCGCGACGACATCCGCCATCTCGGCCCTTTCGCCGTTGCAATGCAGCGCGATATCACAGCCGGCCGCAATCGCGGCCCCGGCCCGTTCGCCGATCGTGCCGGAAAGCGCCTGCATCGAAAGGTCGTCGGTCAACAGAAGCCCGCCGAAGCCGATCCGGTCACGGATAAGCGCAACGACAGCAGGCGAGGCCGTGGCCGGACGGGCGGGATCAACGGCGTCGAAGATGATATGCGCGGTCATCGCCATCGGAAGATCGGCAAGCGCCGCGAAAGGCGCGAAATCCGTGGCGTCCAGTTCCTCCGGCTGTGCCGTGACACGCGGCAGGTGCAGGTGACTGTCCACGACCGCCCTGCCGTGACCCGGCAGATGCTTCATCACCGGCAGCACGCCGCCGGCAAGAAGCCCCTCGGCGCAGGCCCGCGCTGCCGCCGTGACCGGCCCCGGGAAGGTGCCGAAGCAGCGATTGCGCAGGAAGGGATGGGTGTCAGGTCCCGCGATGTCCGCTGTCGGCGCGCAATCCGCGTCGATCCCGACAGCGGCGAGTTCCGCGGCGATCAGCCGGTAGCGCAGCCAGACGGCGCGCTCCATCGCCTCCGGCGCGGTCCTTGCCACCTGATCCAGCGGCGGCAGCCATTCCCGCCAGTGCGGCGCGCGCAGGCGTTGCACCCTGCCGCCTTCCTGATCGACCAGCACGGGCGCGTCCCGGCCCACGGCAGCCCGCAGGTCGCCGGTCAGACGGCGAAGCTGATCGGGCGTATCGACATTGCGGGCGAAGAGGATGAATCCGAAGGGATCGGCCTCGCGGAAGAACGCGGCTTCGTCGGCGCCGAGCGTGACGCCCTCGCAACCAAGGATCGTGGCCGAAGCGGCCATCAGCGCACCAGCGTCGGCGCGCAATCCGCGTTCTCGGCTTTCAGCGCGGCGCAGAAACGGCGCGCGTCGTCGAGATCGTCGAAGCCTTCGACACGCAGCCGGTAGAAGACCTCACCGCCGCTTTCCGCCGGCTCGATCACCCGGCGCTTGCCGTCCATCAGCGCACCGAACCGCGCCGCCGTGCGTTCCCATTCAAGCCGCGCCTCGGCCTCGTCCGCGAAGGAGCCGATCTGCACAAGGCGGGTGCCTTCGGCCAGAGCCTCCGGCGCGATGTCGAGCGCGGGCGGCGGTGCAAGGGCAGCAGCCACGGCGGCGGCGGCGGCCTCGGCCATCGGATCGTCGGCCATCGCGGTCTCAACAACCGACGCGCGGATCAGGGCCGGACGACGCAGCGGCCGCGGCGACTGCTTGACGCCGGGGATGGAGGCCGGGATCACGTCCGGCGCCGCGAAGGAGGCCGGTATCGCCTCGGTGACAAGCGGCTCGGCGATCCGGTCGGCCGGACCGTCCGGCAACGGCTCCGGCGGGCGCTGCCCGGCAAAGTCGGAAGCCGGAACCACCTCACCCATTCCTTCGCGCTTTGGCGCGGCATCGCTCTCTGGCGCGATGGCCCCCATCGGCTGATCCTCATCGGTCAGCCCTTCGGGCCGGGGCGCGAGCGTCAGGCGGTCGGCTGGATCGCCCGCCGCGCCGTCTGCGGCGATCTTGTTCACCGCCATGCCCTGATGCAAGGCAAGCTCGCCGCCGGGATTGTCCGGTGCGACCCTGGCCGGCCCTTCAAGCGCCTGGATTACCGGAACCCCCCGCACATCGCGGACGGCAAGGTTGTATCCCCAGACACCGAGGCCGGCGATCAGCGCGACCGACGTGATCGCCCCGGCACCGTTCACCCATTTCTGAAACCCGCCGGGGTCGCGCGGATCACCCGCCCGGCCCGTATGCGAAGACGCCTCATAGGCGTCGAATGAATCGAAATCTGCATCCGCCATGCTCTGCCTCGCTCGCCCGGACGAAATCCGTCCGGCGTCTTGCCTGCTTCACCTCGGCGGCGGCGCGTCTTAGTTTCAGCGCATCTCTTCCGCCGGGGTCACGCCAAGGATACCAAGACCTGCGGAAATAACAACGCCCGCGGCCCTTGCCAGCGCGATTTTGGCCTGGCTTGTGGGTGCGTCGCCCTCCTGAACGAAGCGGAGCGACGTGTCTTCGTTGCCGCGGTTCCACAGCGCATGGAGTTCGGAGGCCAGTTCGTAGAGGTAGAAGGCGATGCGATGCGGTTCCTGCCCGCGCGCGGCGATCTCAACCAGGCGCGGCCATTCGGCGATCTTCCGGGCAAGGCCGAGCTCGGCGTCATGCGACAGCTTCTTCAGGTCGGCAGCTGCCAGCACCGCGTCGTCGGCGGGAATCCCCGCCTCGGCCGCCTTGCGGATCACCGAACACACCCGCGCATGGGCATATTGCACGTAGAAGACCGGGTTGTCCTTCGACTGCTCCAGCACCTTGTCGAAGTCGAAGTCGAGCGCCGCGTCGTTCTTCCGCGTCAGCATCACGAAGCGGGTGACATCTGCACCGGCCTGTTCGACGACATCGCGCAGCGTGACGAAGGTCCCCGCCCGCTTGGACATCTTGAACGGCTCGCCGTTCTTGAAGAGCTTCACAAGCTGGATCAGCTTCACCTCAAGCGGCACACGACCGTTCGACAGCGCCGAGACCACCGCCTTCAGCCGCTTGACATAGCCGCCGTGATCGGCGCCCAGCACGTCGATAAGCTGGTCGTAACCCCGGCTCACCTTGTCCCAGTGATAGGCGATGTCGGGGGCGAAATAGGTCCACGACCCGTCCGACTTCTTCACTGGCCGGTCGACATCGTCGCCATGCGCAGTGGAACGGAACAGCGTCTGCTCGCGCTCTTCCCAGTCCTCGGGCAGCTTGCCTTTCGGTGGCTCCAGCGTGCCTTCGTAGATCAGGCCCATGCCACGCAGGGTGTCGATCGCCTCCTCGACCCGGCCGGACGCGGTGATCGCCTTTTCCGAGGTGAAGACATCCATCGTCACGCCAAGAAGCGCGAGGTCGTCGCGGATCATCTGCAGCATTTCGGCGGTCGCGAAATCGCGGACCTCGGCAAGCCACTCGGACTCGGGCTTGTTCAGAAGCGTGTCGCCGAACTTCGCCTTCAGCGCCTCGCCCACCGGGATCAGGTAGTCGCCGGGATAGAGGCCCTCGGCAATCTCGGGATCAAGGCCATGCGCCTCGCGGTAACGCTCATAGGCAGAACGCGCCAGAACATCGACCTGAGCGCCGCCGTCGTTGATGTAGTACTCACGCGTGACCTCGTGGCCCGCGAAATCCAGCAGCGCGGCCAGTGCGTCGCCGAAGACCGCGCCCCGTGTATGGCCGACATGCATCGGTCCGGTCGGGTTGGCGGAAACGAACTCCACATTGACGCGCACGCCCTTGCCCAAATCGGACCGGCCGAAATCGCGCCCGGTCTTGAGCGCCGAGCGCACGACGCCCTGCCAGACAGAAGGCGCGAGGCGCATGTTCAGAAAGCCCGGCCCCGCCGCCTCGGCGGTGACGATCCGCGGATCGGCGGCGAGACGGGCCGCCAGAGCGTCGGCGATCGCCCGCGGCTGCATTCCGGCAGGCTTGGCCAGCACCATCGCGGCGTTCGTTGCCATGTCGCCATGGGCAGCGTCGCGCGGCGGCTCCACCGCGACGTTCGTAGTATCGAGCCCCGCCGGCAATTCGCCGGCCCCGACCATGTCGTCCAGGCTGGCAATCACCAGCGACCGGATTTCGGCAAAAAGGTTCATGTCATCCCTCAGTGATTGGCCCGGCCATGCCAGAGGCGGAACCCGGCGTCAATCCTTCGACCCGTTCAGGCCGCGCTCGCGCGCCTCCTCGACGACCTCGCCGGGCTTGCTGAGAAAGACGAGCCGTGTGCCGGCGGTCAGCTTCCGGTCCTCGTCGCCGCGCATCGGCTTGACCTCGCCATCCTTTCCGATCCGCGCCATCAGGATCGCATCGGGCCGCCGCTCGCGCCATTCGGCGAAGCCGAATTCCTCGGTCATGCGCGTCATGCGAAAGGTCCAGCCGTCGCGCATCAGCGCTTCGAGGTCGTCATAGGTCCGCCCGTCGCCGAAGCCCCTGCCGCCGAGCTGGGTGGGCAGCGCATGGCGCGCCTTCTCGCCCTTCACCCGGCCGATCTGATAGGTGTTGTCGCGCCCGAATTCCGGCGCGAGGTCGGTGGCGACAAGGGTGTTGTAGGCGTCGTTGTCGGTCGCGGCGACGATGGTGCGGTAGGTCAGAAGCTCCACCTGATGTTCGGCGGCCTCCGACAGGATATCGCCGTAGAAGGTCGGCACGCCGGCTGTGCGCGGCCGGATCAGGTGAGCGTGGTTCGGATCGCTGACGAGGACCGGCACGTCGCCCTTCCTCAGAACCTCGGCGAACCCCGTGGTGAACCGCGATCCGCCGACGAGAAGGACGCCTGGCGCCTCTGCCCCGGCAAGCCCCAGCGCGCGGGCGAGCGGGGCAAGGGTGAAGCCGTGCAGCACGACCGTTGCGAGGACGAGGACGAAGGCCAGGGGCCCGATCAGCGCCCCGTCGGCGACACCCGCCGCCGCCAGCCGTTCGCCGAAAAGCCCCGCGACCGCGACAAGGACCACGCCGCGCGGGCCGGTCGCGGCGATCAGGACGCGTTCGTTCATCGGCAGGTTCGTGCCCACGAGCGACAGGAGCACAGTCAAGGGCCGCGCAACCAGAACCACCAGTGCGACGAACAGCGCCGCCCGCCATGTCAGCTGGCCCAGCGCCGCGAAATCCATAGAGGCGGCCAGAAGGATGAAGACTCCCGAGACGAGAAGGATCGTCGCATGTTCCTTGAACCGGCGCAGTTCCTCGTAGCTCGGCAGGTCGGCATTGGCGATGACGAGGCCCATGACGGTGACCGCCAGAAGCCCGCTTTCATGCAGCATCGCGTCCGAGGCGGCGAAGGCCGCGAGCAGCACGGTGAACAGGACCGGCACCTTCATGTATTCAGGCACCCAGCCGCGCCAGAAGGCGCGCGCGATGAGAAACCCCGCGGCAAGGCCAAGGAGCGTGGCGAAACCGATACCGAGGACGAGGTCCATCAGTGCCGTGCTAGCATCGGTCGCGGTATGGCGGACGAGGATGAATTCGAAGGCGAGGACGGCCGCCAGCGCCCCGATCGGATCGTTGACGATCGCCTCCCATTGGAGAAGCTGCGCCGGACGGCGGGCCAGCCGCGCCTGCCGCAGGAGGGGCGCGATGACGGTGGGGCCGGTCACGACCATGATGCCGCCGAAGACCGCCGCCGCCTCCCACCCGATGTTGGCACCGAAACGCAGAGTGAGGGTGGAGAGAAGCCAGCCGAGCGGCGCGCCGATCAGGACGAGCCGCATCACCCCGCCCCGCGCGTCGCCGAGCTTGTGCAGGTCGAGCGTCAGCCCGCCCTCGAAGAGGATCACCGCGACGGCGAGCGAGATGAGCGGGCCCGTGATCGGCCCTATGTCCCGCATCGGATCGAAGAGGCCGAAGACCGGTCCGACCAGAAGCCCCGCCGCCAGCATCAGCACGATGGCCGGAAGCTGGAAGCGCCAGGCCAGCCATTGCGCGCCGACGCCGAGCGCGCCGACAAGGGCGAAGGCCGAAACCGGTGCCAGCCCTCCGCCAGCAACCTGTTCAATCACCACGGTCACACTCCTCCGTCAGACCGCGACGGGCCGCAGAGCCGCTCGTGTTCCTGGATCGCGAAACGGTCGGTCATTCCGGCAACGTAATCGAGCACGACGCGCGCGAGTTCGGCCCGGTTACGCGCCTGCCCAACGTCAGCCTGCCATTCGGACGGCAGCAGCGCCGGATCGTCGAGGAAAAGCGGAAAGAGATCGTCGATCATCGCCGTGACACGCTTTCGTTCCTTCACCACCGTTGGCGCGCGATACATGCGCGTGAACAGGAACGACTTGATCGCCTTGAGGTTCTGGTAGAGCGGTTTCGAGAAGCGGATGATCGGCCCGTCCATCTCGCGGATCGCCTGCGCCGATTGCGGCTGGCTGGATTGCAGGCGGTTCTGCGCGACGGCAATCACGTCCTCCACCATCACGCCGAAGACGCGGCGCAGCGCCTCGTGCCGCCGGCGCATCGGATCGAGGCCCGGATAGAGGCTGTCGACCTCGGCGAAGGCCGGGCCGGTCACCGGCAGTTCCATCAGATCGGCCTCGGTGAACAGTCCGGCGCGCAGGCCGTCATGCAGGTCGTGGTGGTTGTAGGCCACGTCGTCGGCAACGGCGGCCACCTGCGCCTCGGCCGAGGCGTGGGTCTCGAGCTCAAGGTCGTAGTCGGCGTTGAAACCGGCCAGCGCGTAGGGCATGTCCTTTGCGTCGGCGACGGAATGCGAGCCGCTTGCATGGGGGCCGATCACCGGGCCGTTGTGCTTGGCGATGCCTTCGAGCGTCTCCCAAGTCAAGTTCAGCCCGTCGAAATCGGCGTAGTGCCGTTCAAGCCGGGTAACGATGCGGATCGCCTGCGCGTTGTGGTCGAAGCCGCCATATGGCGCCATCAACTCATGCAGCGCATCCTCTCCGGTATGGCCAAAGGGCGGATGGCCGAGGTCGTGGGCGAGCGCGACGGCTTCCGCCAGGTCGGTATTCAGCCCGAGATGCCCGGCGATGGTGCGGGCGACCTGCGCCACCTCGATCGTGTGGGTCAGACGGGTGCGATAATAATCTCCCTCATGCTCGACGAAGACTTGCGTCTTGTGCTTCAGCCGCCGGAAGGCCGAGGAATGGATGATCCGGTCGCGGTCGCGCTGGAAGGGCGAGCGGAAGGTCGACATGGTCTCGCGGAACTGCCGGCCCCGGCTCTCGTCGGGCTGGCAGGCGTAAGGAGCAAGGGTCATCGGGGCCGCTTCTTGTCGTGTCTTCGCTTGGTCATATATGATGGTTGGCGAGGAATTGACACAGGCGACCGCGATGGAACTGACGCTTCCCCCGAAAGTCACGGACCGTGCCTTCGCACGACTGGCCGAGATCAACGCCGCAGCCGGTGAGGCGAAGGCGCTGCGTGTGGCCGTGGAAGGTGGCGGCTGCTCGGGCTTTCAGTATGACATCAGGCTCGACGATCCGGCACCGGACGACCTGATCCTTGAAGGGGCCGGCCAAAAGGTGCTGGTCGACAGCGTGTCCCTGCCCTTTCTCGCGAATGCGGTCATCGACTTCTCCGAGGAGCTGATCGGCGCGCGGTTCGTCGTTGAGAACCCGAACGCAACATCGTCCTGCGGCTGCGGCACCAGCTTTTCGATCTGACGGCGCTGGCCGGGCGTTCTCCAAAGGACGCGCCTTGCGGCGCGACTTCGCTTGGTGCATCGGCGCCGGGCGCCGATGCGGGCCTCCGGCGGAGGTATTTTTGGACAAGATGAAAGGCAGCCGCCGTCAGATCGTGGCGAGAAGGTCCCTCGCGGCGGCACGCAGGACGTCAGGCGGCTGGCCGGCCTTGATCAGGACCCGCAGGCCCAGATAACCGGCGGCGAGATGGGCGGCGCGGGTCCTGCACAGGTCCGGGTCGTCGCGGTAGAGCGCGTCGGCGCTGAGCCCAGATTCGAGGATCTCCCGCAGGAAGTTCACCATTCCGTCCACCACCTCCGCCGTCCCGGCATCGTGGGGCGCCTGATCGACGCTCGCGTTGCAGAGGAAGCAGCCGCGCCGGTCACCGGAAGCGATCGCCTGCTCAACCGTCTCACCGACCAGCCGCCCGATCCGTTCGCGCGCGGTTCCGGGGCGGGCGATGAGGGCCGCGCCCGCCTCCATCTCGCTCCGCCGGTACTGGTCGAGAGCCGCGAGATACATGTGCCGCTTGTCGCCGAAGAGCCGGTAGAGGCTTTGCTTTTTTAGCGCCGTCGCCTCCTCCACGTCCTGCATCGACGCGCCGTCGTAGCCCTTTTGCCAGAAGAGGTTCATCAGCGCCTGCCGCGCCGTGTCGGGTTCGAAGCTCAGGGGCCGCGCCATTGCCGCTCTCGCATTTGTTACCGTTCGGTCCGAAATTACATATTTAACCGTTCGGTCCGTAACTCTATGTAATCCGGACCGGGCGATCTGAAAAGCCCGGGTCTGCCCATTCATAGCACAAGGATCACATGACATGCCCCGCATTCCCGCCCTGACCGACGATGCCGCCAGCCCCGAAGCGAAGGAAATCTTTACCGCCATCCGCTCGAAGATCGGCATGGTCCCGAACCTCTACCGTACGACCGCGCATCAGCCTGCGGTGCTCTCCGCCCTTCTCGGCCTCGGCGATGCGCTCGGCAAGGGCAGCTTCGACGCGAAGACGCGCGAGGCGATCGCGCTTGCGGTCGCAGGCATCAATGACTGCGACTATTGCGCCTCGGCCCATACGGCGATCGCCGGGGGGATGAAGGTCGACAAGGCCGAGATCGCCCAGCAACTGCGCGGGCACTCCTCCGACCCCAAGACTGCCGCTACCCTCGCGCTGGCCGTTGCGATCACCGAAAAGCGCGGGCTCGTCTCCGACACCGACCTGACGCTTGCGCGCTCCGCCGGGCTGAATGACGGCGAGATCGTGGAGACGGTGGCGGGTGTCGTTGCGAATATCTTCACCAACTACCTCAACCACGTCTTCGGGACGGAGATCGACTTCCCCGCAGTCAAGGCCGCCGCCTGAGCCCGGTTGCACCCGGGGCCGGTTCCGCCGATGATGGCGCCGACCGGCCCCGGGGAGACCGCCATGAAGATCGCCACCTTCAACATCAACGGCATCAAGGCCCGTGCCGAGGCGCTGCCGGCCTGGCTGGACGAGGCGGTGCCCGACGTCGTCCTGTTGCAGGAAATCAAGTCGGTGGACGAGGCTTTTCCGCGCGAGATTTTCGAGGAGCGCGGCTATAACGTCGAAACCCACGGGCAGAAGAGCTTCAACGGCGTCGCGATCCTGTCGAAACTGCCCTTGGAGGACGTGACGCGCGGCTTGCCTGGCGACGATGACGACGAACAGGCGCGCTGGATCGAGGCGACCGTGGTGGGCAAGACCGCCGTCCGGCTCTGCGGGCTTTACCTGCCGAACGGCAACCCCGCGCCGGGGCCGAAATTCGACTACAAGCTTGCCTGGATGGAGCGGATGCGCACCCGCGCGGCGGAGCTCCTGACCGAGGAGATGCCCGCGGTCATGGCGGGCGACTACAACATCATTCCTCAGGCAGAGGACGCCGCTAGGCCCGAGGTCTGGACCGACGACGCCCTGTTCCGCCCCGAAAGCCGCGCGGCGTTCCGGCGCATCCTCAATCTCGGCTATACCGAGGCCTACCGCGCCCGCGAACCGCGCCCCGGCCACTACAGCTTCTGGGACTATCAGGCCGGTGCCTGGCAGAAGAACAACGGCATCCGCATCGACCATCTGCTTCTGAGCCCGCAAGCGGCCGACCTCCTTGTCGGGACCGGAATCGACAAGGAGGTGCGCGGCCGCGACAAGCCGTCGGACCACGTCCCGGTCTGGATCGAGCTTGACGCCTGACGGGCCCCAATGACTTACCCCGATACCTGGTACAGCCGCAGCGTCGCGGATACGTCCGAACGGCCCGCGCTTTCGGGCAGCGAGGAGTGCGACAGCGTGGTGGTCGGTGGCGGCCTTGCCGGGCTGACGACCGCGCTGGAACTACAGCGCGGCGGCGAAAGCGTCATCGTTCTGGAGGCCGAGCGCGTCGGCTTCGGCGCCTCGGGCCGCAATGGCGGCATCGTCAGCCCTGCCTTTGCCTGCTCCGACGAGCGGATCGAGGCGCGTGTCGGACGTGACCGCGCGCGGGACCTTCACCGCCTGTCGATCGAAGGGGTCGAGCGAGTCAGGGCCAATATCGCGGAATTCGGCATCACCGCCGCCGGGCCGGTGCCCGGTATCCTCCATCTCCGTCGCTACGACCGGAAGGACGACCTGATCGCCCACGCCGAGACTTTCGCGCGCGACTACGGCTATCAACTCGACTATCTCGACCGGGCGGCGATCCGCGAACGGCTTGTCACCGACCGCTATCACCACGGAATCGGCGATCCGAACGCCTTCCACATTCATCCGTTGAACTACGTCCGCGGGCTGACGGCGGGGCTGGAACGACTTGGCGGCCGGATATTCGAAGCCTCGCCGGCAGTGGGCCATACGCTCGATCCGGTTCGCAAGACCGTCCGGTCGGCGCAAGGTGCGGTCAGCGCCCGCAACGTGATCTTCGCCACCGGCGGCTATACCGGCGGGCTGATGCCCCGGCTGAAACGGGCGATCCTGCCGATCGCGACATACATGATGGTGTCGGACGACGCGCCCGACCTGATCGCATCGGCGATCCGCACGCCCGAGGCGGTTTTCGACGACCGGCGCGCCGCCGACTACTACCGGGTCACGGATGACGGAAGGCGCCTCCTTTGGGGCGGACGGATCACGACGCGGGCGGCCAATCCGGCCGGTGTGGCGCGCGAGCTGCGGCAGCAGATGGTCGGCGCCTACCCGCAGCTCGCCGGTTTGCGGACCGAGCTCGCCTGGTCCGGGTTGATGGGTTATTCGCGCCATTTCATGCCGCAGATCGGACAAAGCGCGCCGGGCGTCTGGCACGCGACGGCCTTCGGCGGCCACGGCCTGAACACGACTGCTATCGCCGGCAAGGTGCTGGCCGAGGCGATCCTTGGGCAAAGCCGCCGGATCGAAATGTTCGCGCCGTTCGGCCTCGACTGGGCCGGCGGACCGGCGGGACTGGCCGCTGCCCAGATGACCTACTGGGCGCTTCAGCTTCAGGACTGGTGGCGAGAGCGGCGCTGACGCGCGATCAGGCGTCCTTCGTCACGTCGTAGTCGTAGAGCCAGTCGAACCGGCCGATGATCCGGTCCGGCGCGAACCGGTTCAGCGCCCGCAGCCCGAGATGGGCGACATCACGCTTCAGCCCCGACAGGTGATAGTTCCGCGCATTGGAATTCGCCGCCTCGACGATGCGGCGCACGCGCGCCTCGCGGGTGGCCTGATAGGCTGCGAAGGCTGCATCGGGTTCGGCACGGGCCAGCGCCACCGCCAGAACCCAGGCATCCTCAAGCGCCATGTTCGCGCCCTGGGCTAGAAACGGCAGGGTCGGATGAGCGGCATCGCCGAGGATCGCCGCGCCGTGCCCGTGCCAGCGCGCGGCCACCGGATGACGGAACAGGCCCCAAAGGTTCGGCCGCTCGATCCGATCAAGCCAGCCGCGCACTTCCGGCACGAAGTTCTCGAAGGCTATGCGCAGGGCCAGCGGGTCGTCGGTCAGCGACCAGCTTTCCTCGGCCCATCGCTGGCGCTCCTCGACCGCCACGATATTCCTGAGGCGTCCGTCGCGCAGCGGATAGGTCACGAGATGCCGGCCCGGCCCCATGAAGACCCGCGCCACCGGCGCGATATCCGGTTCGGCCGGAAGCGCCGCGCGCCACGCAACCTGATGGGTGAAGAACGGCGCCACCGTTCCGTTCAGCGCCTGGCGCAGCTTCGAGTGAAGCCCGTCGGCACCGATCAGGAGCTCCGCCTCGACCTCGCCGCCATCCGCCATCGTCAGGCGGGGTGGATGCGCGCCAAGGCGCACCCCCTGCACGCCCTGACCAAGGCGTATCTCGACCCCCTCGGCGCGCGCGCCTGCGGCAAGGACCTGAATCAGGTCGGCGCGGTGCATGTAGAGGAACGGCGTCTGCGGCCGTCTCGCGGCAAGGTCGAGCCGCAGAACCTGTGCCCCGGTTTCGCCGTCCGCAAGCTCCACCGCCTCGGCGCGCCGCCCCTCGACCGACGCCGCCGCGCCGAGGCCGAGCGCATCGAGGACGCGCAACCCGTTCGGCGATATCTGAAGCCCTGCGCCGACCTCGCGGATTTCCGGCGCCTGTTCGAGAACCGTGACCTGCGCACCGCGCTGCGCGAGTGCACGCGCTACCGCCAGCCCGGCGATCCCTGCCCCGAGAACCGTGACGTTCCGACCGTTCAGCATCCGGCCCCACCCCGAAATGAAAACGCCGGGGTCCAGTGCCCCCGGCGTCCTATATCACGACCGTCCCGCATGGGCTCAGTCGTCGCGATGCACGCGTTCGCGCCGTTCGTGCTTTTCCTGCGCCTCAAGCGTCATCGTCGCGATCGGACGGGCATCGAGCCGCTTGAGCGAGATCGGTTCGCCGGTCATCTCGCAATATCCGTATTCGCCGTTGTCGATCCGGCGGATCGCGGAGTCGATCTTGGCGACAAGCTTGCGCTGTCGGTCACGGGTTCTGAGTTCAAGCGCCCGGTCGGTTTCCTCCGAGGCGCGGTCCGCCAGATCGGGAACGTTGCGTGCGCTGTCCTGCAGACCTTCGAGCGTCTCGGCGGACTGCTCCAGCAGTTCCTCTTTCCAGGACTGCAACTTGCGGCGGAAATACTCGAGCTGCCGCTCGTTCATGAAGGGTTCGTCCTCGGCGGGACGATAATCCTCGGGAAGAAAGACTTCAGGCTTCATCTCTGCTCCGTCTTGCCGTCCGGAATCACTCTTGGGGGTGTTGATGTTCATCCGGTTCTCCTCGCGCGCTGCAATAACCGAAGCGGCAGGGGATGTCACTAGGCCTAGGCGCCGCTTGCGGCAATTTGATGGCGCCGGTAATACTCCCGTGAACAGCAACGGCCATGTTGGCAGAAATACTATGAAATTCACCGGCACAGATAATTACGTCGCAACTGAGGACCTGACTGTTGCCGTCAACGCATCAGTCACGCTCGAGCGACCGCTACTGGTGAAGGGCGAACCCGGCACCGGCAAGACCGAACTGGCCCGCCAGGTCGCGGCCTCGCTCGGCCTGCCGATGGTCGAATGGCACGTCAAGTCGACGACAAGGGCCGCGCAGGGCCTTTATGAATACGACGCCGTCAGCCGCCTGCGCGACAGCCAGCTTGGCGACGAACGCGTTCACGATGTCGCGAACTACATCCGCAAGGGCAAGCTCTGGCAGGCATTCGAGGCTGATACCAAGGTCGTTCTGCTGATCGACGAGATCGACAAGGCCGATATCGAATTTCCGAACGACTTGCTGCAGGAACTCGACCGGATGGAATTCCACGTCTACGAGACGGGCGAGACTATCCGCGCGAAGCACCGGCCGGTAATTATCATCACCTCGAACAACGAAAAGGAACTTCCCGACGCGTTCCTGCGCCGTTGCTTCTTCCACTACATCCGCTTCCCCGAGGCCGAGACCCTGAGACAGATCGTCGATGTTCATTTCCCCGGCATCAAGGAAAACCTCCTCGGCACGGCGCTGACGCAGTTCTACGAGATCCGCGAAACGCCCGGGCTGAAGAAGAAGCCGTCCACCTCGGAAGTGCTCGACTGGCTGAAGCTGATCCTTGCGGAGGACCTCTCGCCCGAGGATCTGCGGCGCGACCCGCACAGTCTTCTGCCGAAACTGCACGGCGCGCTTCTCAAGAACGAACAGGACGTCCAGCTTTTCGAGCGGCTGGCCTTCATCGCGCGGAGCCGGGGATGAACGCGCTATCCTGCGACATCCGGCCGATCGAGGCCGGTGACGAGGCCGAGTGGCGACGTCTCTGGCGCGCCTATCTCGACTTTTACGAGACGGAACTGCCCGAAGAAGTCTATGCAACGACCTTCGCGCGGCTCCTCTCCGGCGCGCCGGGGGAGTTTCGCGGTTTTCTCGCGCTCAAGGACGGCCGGCCGGTAGGGCTGACGCATTACCTCTTTCATCGCACCGGCTGGGCCATCGCGGATACCTGCTACCTGCAAGACCTTTACGCCG
Source organism: Alphaproteobacteria bacterium (assembly GCA_030429495.1). Lineage (GTDB taxonomy): Bacteria > Pseudomonadota > Alphaproteobacteria > Rhodobacterales > Rhodobacteraceae > Albidovulum. The sequence continues at coordinate 227,905 of JAUIFH010000005.1, forward strand.
CGCCCGAGGCGCGCGGCGGCGGCGTCGGACGTGCCCTCATCGAAGCCGTTTACGCCGCCGCCGACGCACATGGCGCGGCGTCGGTCTACTGGCTGACGCAGGATTTCAACGCCACGGCTCGCCAGCTTTACGACCGGATTGGCGTGCAGACACCCTTCATCAAGTATCGCAGGACCTGAGCGGGTGCGCGCCGCCCTCATATCCTGCCTCGCGGCAAGCCTGATCGCGCTTTCGGGCTGCGTGCCGACCGCCCCCGATACCGCCCGCGCGGCCACGCCACGCCTTGTTCTGCCACCGATGCGGAGCTTTGCGGAGCCCCATGTCATGCGCCCCGCGCGCCCGAATGCCGAGATGGTGCAGGATTTCCTCGACCTGTCGTTCCGCCTTGAAAGCGGGCGCGAACTGCCGCTCCTGACACGATACGAAGGGCCGGTCCGGGTCCGGCTGACCGGGCCGGTTCCGCGAAACGCCACGACCGATCTGAAACGCGTCCTTGCCCGGTTACGGTCGGAGGCGGGGATTCCCATCACGATGACGACCGGCGCCGAGGCCGAGATCACCGTGGAATTCCTGCCGCGCCGCACGATGCAGCGCCTTGTTCCCCGGGCCGCCTGCTTTGTCGCGCCGCGTGTCAGTTCCTGGGCCGAATACAGGCGCGCGCGGCGCGACCGGCTCGACTGGACGACGCTGACCGAGCGCCGCCGCAGCGCCGTCTTCATCCCCAACGACACCGCGCCGCAGGAAATCCGCGACTGCCTGCACGAGGAACTCGCGCAGGCGCTCGGCCCGCTCAACGACCTTTACCGCCTGCCGGATTCGGTCTTCAACGACGACAACGTCCACACCGTGCTGACCGGCTTCGACATGCTGATGCTGCGCGCCTATTACGCGCCCGAACTGCATAGCGGCATGCGCCGGGGCGAGGTCGCCGCGCGGCTGCCGCGGTTGCTGGCCCGCCTGAACCCGGCCGGAGAGCGCGGCTACGGTGCCCTGCCCGAACCGACACCGCGCGCCTTCGGGCAGGCGATCGAGACAGCGCTCGGCCCCGGCACCTTCCCTGCCCGCCGCCGCGCCGCCGCGCGCGAGGCGCTGCGGATCACGCAGGAACGCAGCTGGCGCGACAACCGAGCGGGCTTTGCCTGGCTGGCGCTTGGCAGGCTCTCGCTCGGCCACAGCGCGGCCGAGGCGCGCACGGCGTTCGCCCAGGCCTCCGCCATCTATCACAGCCAGCCCGGTCTTGCCCTGCAAGCCGCCCATGCCGACACCCAGCTTGCCGCCTTCGCGCTGTCGGACGGCCGCGCCTCGGACGCGATCGCACTTGTCGACCGGTCACTAGGTGTCGTTGCGGCGTCGGAAAACGCGGCACTTCTGGCCAATCTGCTGATGGTGAAGGCCGAGGCGCTCGACCTTCTGGGGCACCCTGCGGAAGCGAACGCGGCCCGGCTCGACAGCCTCGGCTGGGCGCGATATGGCTTCGCCTCCGATGCCGAGGTAGAGGCACGGCTGCTGAATATCGCCGCCCTTTCGCCGGCCCCCAGACGGAGACAGCCATGATCTTTTTCGCAGCCATCGCTATCGGCGCCATTCTTGGCTGGTACCGGGCCGGGCGGCGCGGCGGCAACCGGCTCGACAAGCTGCAATACGCAGCCGCACACGCGATCCTGTTCGCGATCCTCGGCCTGTTCGCCACGATCGCCTATTACGCCCTGACCTGACCGGCATGTTCCTGCGCTTCTTCGAAACCCTGCGCAAGACCGGCATCCCGGTCACCTTGCGCGAATATCTCGGGTTTCTCGAAGGGATGTCGGCGGGCATCGCGACCTACGATATCGAGGGGTTCTACTACTTCGCCCGCACGGCGATGGTGAAGGATGAACGCCACCTCGACCGGTTTGACCGCGCCTTCGCGGATACGTTCAAGGGGCTTGAGGCGATCAGCGCCGATCAGGTCCTGGAAGCGATCGACCTGCCGCGCGAATGGCTCGAAAAGATGATCGAGCGCACGTTGAGCGAAGAGGAAAAGGCAGAGATAGAGGCCCTGGGCGGCTTCGACAAGCTCATGGAAACGCTGAAGAAACGGCTTGAAGAGCAAAAGGGCCGGCACCAGGGCGGGTCGAAATGGATCGGCACCGGCGGCACCTCGCCCTTCGGCGCTTACGGCTACAATCCGGAAGGCGTGCGCACCGGCCAGAAGGAAGGCCGTCACCAGCGCGCGGTCAAGGTCTGGGACAAGCGCGACTTCAAGAACCTCGACGACCAGGTCGAGCTTGGCACCCGCAACATCAAGGTCGCGCTGAAACGGCTGCGCCGCTGGGCGCGCGAGGGCGCGGCGGAGGAGCTGGACCTGCCCGGCACGATCCGCGCGACGGCCGAACATGGCTATCTCGACGTGCAGACCCGGCCGGAGCGGCACAACGCGGTCAAGGTGTTGCTTTTCCTCGATGTCGGCGGCTCCATGGACCCGCATATCAAGGTGGTGGAGGAGTTGTTCAGCGCCGCGCGGGCCGAGTTCAAACATCTGGAATACTACTACTTCCACAACTGTCTTTACGAAGGCGTCTGGCGCGACAATCGCCGCCGGTGGGATCAGCAGACTCCGACGTCAGAGGTGCTGCGCACCTATGGCGGCGACTACAAGGCGATCTTCGTCGGCGACGCCTCCATGTCGCCCTACGAGATCGCCTATCCGGGCGGTGCCAACGAACACTGGAACGCCGAGGCCGGGCAGGTCTGGCTTCAGCGCGCGCGCGAGCAATGGCCCGCCAATGTCTGGCTCAACCCCCTGCCCCAGCGGCAGTGGCAGTACACGCAATCCGTTGCGATGATCGGCAAGATTTTCGAAAGCTGCATGTTTCCGCTGACGCTTGACGGGATCGGGCGGGCGATGAAGGCGCTGACGTGATTTCTGACGTGACGGCACCCCGTTCCCATTGGCGGCGGTGATCCCCATATAGCAACCATGCTGAAGCTCACCCCGATCCTGCTGGCACTGCTGTATGGCGTGGTCATGTATCGCTTTTCCGCTTGGCGGACCGCGCGGGAACTCGACGTGCGCTCGACGCCGCTGGTGGACCCGGCGCTAACTAAGGTGACGGAGCGGATGGCGGCGTCGCTCGGCGTGGCCCGCGTTCCGGTCCATCTATACGAGATTGCGCCGGTGAACGGGCTGGCAGCACCCGACGGCCGGATTTTCCTTACCCGCGGCTTCTATCAGAAGTTCCGCGAGGGCGCGGTGACGGCAGAGGAAATGGCGAGCGTGATCGCCCATGAACTCGGCCATGTGGCGCTCGGCCATTCGCGGCGACGGATGATCGACTTTTCCGGACAGAATGCGATCCGCGTGGCGCTGGCGACGATCCTCGGCCGCTTCCTGCCGGGGGTCGGTGTGTATCTCGCCGGACTCCTGACCTCGCTTCTCGCGGCACGGCTCAGTCGGCAGGACGAATACGAGGCCGATGAGTGGGCCTCGGCCCTGCTGGTCAAAACCGGGATCGGGACAGCGCCGCAGAAATCGCTTTTCGCCAAGCTGGAGACGCTGACCGGGATGGGTGGCAACGCGCCGGCATGGCTCATGAGCCACCCGAAAACCGCCGACAGGATCGCGGCGATAGAGGCGAACGAAGTGAAATGGGGCGTCGGCGGGTGATGCCGCCACCTTCAGATCACATCAACTACTCGCTTCAACGTTCTGGCAAATAACCAACATCACGCGGCGAGAGCCTTGCCGAGCCTGGGCAGACGGGCGCGCTTGAGAAGCGGGCGCAGCCCTTGCGGCTCGCCCGAAAGGCGCTCGGCTTCCGCGCGCACCTTTTCGGCAACCGCCGCAACTTCGGCGAGATTGTCCTGCCAGAGCGACAGCAGGAATGCGTCCGGGTCATCGCGGCGCAGCCCTTCCTCGGCCAGTGTATGGCGGGGAAAATCGGCGGCGTTGAACGTCACGATCACATCCGCGCTGCCGGCGATCGCGGCGGCAAGAACATGGACGTCGGCCGGATCGGGCAGCCAGAGCCGTTGTTCCAGCGCCTCCCGCCGGGAGACAGAGGCATCCGGGAAAGCGACCCTCAGCGCGGCAATCTCGCCCCGCGCGACGGTCTCTGCGCCGGGGCCAAGCTTCACCGTGGCGCGCGCCCATTCTTCGAGGATGCGGTCCGACCAGAGGGGCGTATAAAGCCCCGCCTCAGCGACGCCGATCAGGATCTCCCTGAGGACCGTGGGATAGAGCACGCAGGCATCGAGCAGCGCCTTCATCCGTCGAGCCGGAAGAACAGGGCCTTGAGGTAGCCGGACTCGGCCAGTTGCGGCAGTTGCGGGTGGTCCGGCCCGGCAAAGCCGGTGTGCAAAAGCTGCCCGCGCCGCCCGCCGCGCCCGATCCCGCGCGCGGAGGCATTGCGGAACTGCGTCAGATCGGCGGCGTGCGAGCAGGAGCAGAGAACAAGGTAGCCGCCCGGCGCGACCAGCGGCGCGGCAAGCCGCGCGACGCGTTCGTAAGCGCGAAGCCCCGCGTCGAGCGCGGGTTTCGACGGCGCGAAGGCCGGCGGGTCGCAGACGACGAGGTCGAAGCGTTCCCCCTCGCCCGCCAGCGCCTCCATCACCGCGAAGGCGTCGCCCTTGCGGGTGACGAACCGGTCGGCGAAACCGGATGCGTCCGCACCCTTGGCGGACAGTTCCAGCGCGGCGCCTGACGCGTCGACCGACAGCGCGCTTGCCGCCCCGCCGGCCAGCGATGCCAGCGCGAAGCCGCCGACATGAGAGAAGACGTCGAGCATCCGCCCGCCCGTCCCAAGCCGCGCGGCGAAGGCGTGGTTATCGCGCTGATCGAAGAACAACCCGGTCTTCTGGCCGCAAAGGAGGTCGGCCATGTAGGTTGCGCCGCTCATCGGCACCCGGACCGGCCCATCGAGCGCACCGGCCAGAAGGACGGTTTCCTCGGCCAGACCTTCCAGCGTGCGGGCGCGTCCCGACCCGTTCTTGACGACAGTGGAAACACCCGTCACGTCCGCAAGCGCCCCGGCGATGTCGGCAATCATCGCCTCGGCCCAGGCCGCGTTCGGCTGGATCACCGCAGCCGAACCGAACCGGTCGATGATGATGCCGGGAAGCCCGTCTGCCTCGGCATGGACAAGGCGGTAGTACGGCGCATCGTAGAACCGTTCGCGCAGGGCGAGCGCGCGGGCGATGCGGGAGGCGATCCAGTTCCGGTCGATCACCGCGTCGGGATCGCGGTCAAGCATCCGGGCGATGATCTTCGATTTCGGGTTGACCGTCACGATGCCGAGCGCTCGGCGTTCGGCATCTTCCAGCCGCGCGATCGTGCCGGGCGAGAGCGCCTGCGTGCGCCGGTCGGTGACGAGTTCGTCGGCATAGACCCAGGGAAAGCCGTGGCGGATCGCACGCGCCTCGGCCTTCGGGCGCAGGCGGACGGTCGGAAAGGTCGGGCTGTCTGTCATCGCGCGTGTTCCGGCTTGAGGTGTTCGCACTCCTCTAGTCGGATCGGCGCGTCAGGGAAAGGCGCGCCGTCGGAAAACCGGGCACCCCGGCGCGGAAGCCGGGGCGCCCGATGCAAATCCGTCAGTGCGCGGCCACTGTTCGGGCCGGCGCAAAGAAGTTCCGGATACCACGGCCGGCGGCACGGAACAGGTTCGCCATCGTCTCGGCGCGCAGTTGCCGGGCACGTGCGAGGATCGCCTCGCGTTCCTTGAAATCCGGCAGTTCCATCTTGATCGTATCAGCCATTTCAGGCTCCTGTGTTTGCGTTACCGCTCACATAGGCCCTTGGATCGGCCGCCGCCACCGACGCTTGCGTAAGGCCGCCATGCGGCCGGTGCATGGCGGCGATTGATGGTTGTTAGCGCTAACGTGACGTGGTATTGCGCCAGCGGTCGGATAAGTTGGTCTGGCCCGGACCAGTCAGGAGCCGCCCCGATGCCGCTGAATCCCCGCCTCGCCGAAGTCACCGACCGGATCGTCGTCCGTTCCGCGACGCGTCGCGCCGCATATCTCGACCAGATCCGCCGCGCCGCCGAGGAAGGCCCCGCCCGCACGCATCTGAGCTGCGGCAACCAGGCCCATGCCTATGCCGCGATGGGTGAGGACAAGGCCGATCTCGCGGGCGGGCGCACCCCGAATATCGGGATTGTCACCGCCTATAACGACATGCTCTCGGCCCACCAGCCCTATGAGGACTATCCGAAACTGATCCGCGCTGCCGCGCGCAAGGCCGGCGCGACCGCGCAAGTCGCGGGCGGCGTGCCCGCCATGTGCGACGGCGTCACGCAGGGCCGCGTCGGCATGGAACTGTCGCTCTTCTCGCGCGACGTGATCGCGCTGGCCGCCGGCGTCGCGATGAGCCACAACTGCTACGACGCGACGCTCTATCTCGGCATCTGCGACAAGATCGTGCCGGGCCTCGTCATGGCGGCCGCAAGCTTTGGCCATGTGCCTTCGGTCTTTGTCCCCGCCGGCCCGATGCCGTCGGGCCTGCCCAATGACGAGAAATCGAAGATCCGCAACCGGTTCGCCGCGGGCGAGATCGGCCGCGACGAGTTGATGAAGGCCGAGATGGCCGCCTATCACGGACCCGGCACCTGTACCTTCTACGGCACCGCGAACACCAACCAGATGCTCATGGAGTTCATGGGCCTGCACCTTCCGGGTGCGAGCTTCGTCAATCCCGGCACGCCGCTTCGCGAGGCGCTGACCGTTGCGGCGGTCAACCGCGCGGCCGAGATCACCGCGCTGGGCAACGATTACCGGCCCGCGGGTGAGATCCTTGACGAACGCGCCTTTGTGAACGGCATCGTCGGGCTGATGGCGACGGGCGGGTCGACCAACCTCGTCATGCATCTTCCGGCGATGGCGCGCGCGGCCGGCATCGACCTGACGATGGAGGATTTTTCCGACATCTCGGCGATCGTTCCCCTGATGGCCAAGGTCTATCCGAACGGGCTTGCCGACGTGAACCACTTCCACGCCGCCGGCGGGCTTGCCTTCATGATCGGCGAGTTGCTGGAGGCGGGCCTCCTCCATCCAGACGTGCGTACCGTGGCGGGCGACGGGCTTGCCCTCTACACCCGCGAGCCGGGCCTGAAGGACGGCGTTTTGCACTACGGCGACGGTCCGAAAACCTCGCTCAACGACCGCATCCTGCGGCCCGCCAGTGAGCCATTCCAGTCGACCGGCGGGTTGAAGGAGTTGCGCGGCAATCTCGGGCGCGGGGTCATCAAGTCTTCTGCCGTGGCGCCCGAATACCACGTGATCGAGGCGCCGGCGCGGATTTTCGACGATCAGGAGGCGGTCAAGGAGGCGTTCAAACGGGGCGAGTTCACGGCCGACACCGTGGTGGTCGTCCGCTTTCAGGGACCGCAAGCCAACGGAATGCCGGAACTGCATTCGCTGACACCGACACTCTCGGTCCTGCTTGGCCGCGGCATCCGGGTGGCGCTCGTCACCGACGGGCGCATGTCGGGCGCGTCGGGCAAGGTGCCGGCCGCGATCCATGTCAGCCCAGAGGCCGCAATCGGCGGCCCGCTCGCCCGGCTGCGTGACGGTGACATAGTGCGGCTCGACGCGACCGCCGGCACGCTTGAGGCTGTCGGCATCGACCTCACCGCGCGCGAGCCGGTGGTAAAGGATCTTTCGGCGAACCGCAGCGGCACCGGCCGCGAACTGTTCGAGATGTTCCGCCGCAATGTCTGCAACGCGACCGAAGGTGCCTCGCCGCTCCTCTGACACCGTTATCCCCGGCGCGCCACGCTGCCGGCAAAGCCGAAAGGACAGTCCGATGACCCCCGCCGAGCAGTCCCGCCTTAGCGCCGAAATCTGTGCCCTCGCACCGGTCATTCCGGTCCTCGTGATCGACGACGCCGCCTCGGCCGCGGAGCTTGCCCGTGCGCTTGTCTCGGGCGGCCTTCCGGCACTCGAAGTCACGCTCCGGACCCCTGCCGCCCTCGACGCGATGCGCGCGATGGCCGAGGTGCCGGGCGGGGTCGTCGGCGCCGGAACCCTGCTGACGCCCGGCGATGTCCGGGCCGCCAAGGCCGCCGGCGCGCGTTTTGGTGTTTCGCCCGGCGCGACCGACACGCTGATCGCCGCCTGCGCGGCGGAAGGTCTGCCCTTGCTGCCCGGTGCCGCGACCGCGACCGAGGTCATGGCACTGCTCGAAAAGGGCTACACGGTGCAGAAGTTCTTTCCGGCCGAAGCCGCCGGTGGCGCCCGCGCGCTCGCCGCGATCGGCGCGCCGATCCCACAGGTCCGGTTCTGCCCGACGGGCGGCGTCAGCCCGGCGAACGTCGCGGACTATCTGAAGCTGGCGAACGTGCTTTGTGTCGGCGGCAGCTGGGTTGCTCCGAAAGACAAGGTCTCGGCCGGTGACTGGGCGGGGATCGAGGCGCTCGCCCGGGATGCGGCCGCTCTCCCGCGCTAAGGCGTTTCGTCCGGCGACACCCGAACCGGCGCCGCGCGGTCAGCCCCGCCGGTCCGGCGAAAGACGCGCGGCGCGGCCGCCGCGGCGCGTGGCCTTCGGCGGGGCGGTCAACGCCTCGGTCAGCACGGTCGTCATCGGGTGGTCGTTCCTTCCCGGCCCGTAATGTGACAGGAGCACCCGCAGCGCCTCGGCGACATCCGTGGCTGCGGCAAGGCTCAGCGCCCAGTCGAGGAAGATCGACCGGCATTCCGGGGCGGTAATCCCCTCGATCGCATAGCTTTCGCGGATCAGACCCTTGGGGTCCGCCAGTGACATTTCCATGACCTTCCTCGCCATCCGCAAATCCCGCCTGTTCCGTTCAGCCCGCCAGATCGCCCCCGGCTGCGAGGCGATGCGCGATAATGGCGGCGGCCCGCTCCGTGTGGCCCACCAACTGCGACGCCATCGTGCCAAGTTCCGACGCGCCGGTCTCGCGCAGGAGAAAGGCGCGGCCGCCCTCGCCGATCGCGTCCATGTCGAGCGGGTTTTCGGTCAGGAGCCGCCCGCCAGCCTGAAGACGCCAGAGGAAACGGTAGGATTCCTGCAGTGCCGCGTCCTCGTCCTTCGTCAGGTGGCCAGCACTGCGGCCCGCGCGCAACTGGGCCTCGACCCGCCGCGCCGGGGCGGCGGCGCGCAGCGCGCAGGACTGGGCCAGAAGCTCGATATCCTGCAACCGCCCCGGGCCGATCTTGGCCTCCCATTCGCCGTCGGGCGCCTTGGCGGCGAAGATGCGTTCGCGCATCTCGGCGACGTCCGGCAAAACGCGCGCGGCACTGCCCTTGGCCGCCATGATCTCTATTCGCGCGGCGTCGACCTCGTCCGCGAGAGCGGCTTCCCCCGCGACCGGGCGCGCGCGGGTCAGCGCCAGATGCTCCCAGGTCCACGCCTCCTCCATCTGGTAGCTGCGGAACGACTGGATCGAGGTCGCGACCGGCCCCTGCCGGCCGGACGGGCGCAGACGCATATCCACCTCGTAGAGCCGGCCATCCGCCATCGGCGCGGAAAGCGCGGTGACGAGCGCCTGGGTCAGCCGCGCGTAGTAGGTGCGCGCGGGCAAGGGACGCCTGCCGTCCGAGGCCTCGACCCCGTCGGCGTCGTAGATCACGATCAGGTCGAGGTCGGAATGCGCGTTCAGCCGTTCCGCACCAAGCGACCCCATGCCCATGACAACCGCGCCCCGCCCCGGGGGTGCACCATGTTTGGCGGCGAATTCCTCAACGCAGACCGGCCAGAGCGCGGCAAGGATCGCACCCGCGAGATCCGCGTATTCGCGTCCTGCTTGGCTCGCGTCGATCAGGCCGCGCAGGTGGTGGACCCCGATGCGGAAATGCCATTCCCGCGCCCAGAGGCGTGCGGCAGCGAGCCGGCCTTCATAGTCGCCCCGCTCCGTCAGCCGTTCGGCCAGTGCCGCCGTCAGCTCCGCGCCCCCCGGCCAAGGCGCAAAAAAATCGCCACCGAGCACTGCGTCGAGCACGGCGGCGTTGCGCGAGAGGTAGCTGGCAAGGCCGGGCGCCGTAGCGCATATGTCAACAATCAGATCGACAAGCTGGGGATTGGCCTCGAATAGCGAAAAAAGCTGAACGCCGGCCGGCAGCCCGGCGAGAAAACCGTCGAGCTGGCGCAGCGCCTCGTGCGGGTTGGCCGCACGGTCGAGGCGCGAGAGGATTTCGGGCTGGACACGCTTGAAGATCGCAACCGCCCGCTCCGACCGCAGTGCCGGGTAGGACCGCCAGCCATCGACGATCTCCTGCATCTCGGGCGTCATCTCGGGGCCGGAGCGCGCCTCGCCCGGCGCGAAGAAGCCCTCGGTCAGGTCGGCGACCCGCTCCAGTCGTGCCTGAAGCGCCGCGCGGAAAGCGTCCGTGTCGCCCTCCCCGCTCATCCGGGCGATGCGGTCGAACTCCTCCGGCGTAGTCGGCAGAGCATGGGTCTGGGTGTCGCCCACCATCTGCACGCGGTGCTCCACCTCCCGGTGAAGACGGTAAAGGCCGGTCAGTTCTTCGGCGTCGGCTTCGGGCACCCAGCCCTTCGCGGCAAGGGCCGCGAGCCCCTTCACGGTCTCGCGCGACCGCAGGTCGGGATCGCGCCCCCCGGCGATAAGCTGCCGCGTCTGGGTGAAGAACTCGATCTCCCGGATGCCGCCGACGCCAAGCTTCATGTCGTGCCCCTCAAGCACGATCGGCCCGTGAAGCCCCTTGTGGTCGCGGATGCGCAGCCGCATGTCATGCGCATCCTGAATGGCCGCGAAATCGAGGTGCCGGCGCCACACGAACGGCGTAAGGGTCGTCAGGAACCGCTCCCCCGCAACAACGTCGCCCGCGCAAGGCCGCGCCTTGATGTAGGCGGCGCGTTCCCATGTCCTGCCCTGCGCCTCGTAGTATTGTTCCGCCGCCGCCATCGAGATGCAGACCGGCGTGACCGAAGCGTCGGGGCGCAGGCGCAGGTCGGTGCGGAAGACGTAGCCGTCCGCCGTCAGGTCCGACAGCATCGCCGCCATCTTGCGCACCACGCGGATGAAGGCCGCGCGCGCCTCCTGCACATCGTCGGGATCGTATCGGGTTTCGTCGAACAGGCAGATGAGGTCGATGTCGGAGGAATAGTTCAACTCCCCCGCCCCCATCTTGCCCATCGCGAGCGCGACGATGCCCGCCGCCGTCACCACATCCTCCGGGCCGGCGCCGGGAACCTTGCCGCGCCGGATCTCGTCGGCGACGAGGGCGCGCAGCGCCTCGTGCACCGCCGTGTCGGCAAGCCGCGTCAGGGCGCCGGTCACGGCCTCAAGCCGCCAGACCCCGCCCAGATCGGCAAGGCCGGCCAGCAGCGCGACGCGCGCCTTGGCCTTGCGCAGGGCCGAACCAAGCGTGTCGGAGGCCAGTTCCCCGAGCCCGGCCAGCGCATCGTCGAGTGCGGCCTCAGGCGTGCCGGCAAGCGCACCTTCGAGCCAGTCGGCCTCCCGCCCCATCAGGCCGGCAAGATAGGGGCTGCACCCGGCGGCGCCCTCCAGAAGCGCCCGCAACTCCGGCGCAAGGGCCGCGAACCGCGCGCGCGGCTCCTCGGTCCAGACCGGATCGAAGGGAATGGGGGTGCGAGTCAGTCGGGTTGCGAAGGTCATGGCCCGACACTAGCCGGGCCTTGACCGGCGTCAACGACCCGCGCGCGGTTGGGCACATTCCACCACATGGGGGCATTGCGATCCCCGGACGGACGTGACTTTGTTGCGGGGCCGATAACCCGAAGGGAAGATCCCGCGATGAGCAAGAGTCTGAAACGGGTCCGTGGGGCGCTTGAGGCCGCCGGAGCCGATGTTCGCGTCCTGGAGATGCCGACCGAAACCCGGACGGCACAGCAGGCGGCCGATGCGGCGGGCTGCACCCTCGACCAGATCGCCAAGTCGATCATCTTCCGGGGCGAGGAAAGCGGCCATGTCGTGCTGTTCCTGACGGCAGGCGGCAACCGGGTGGACCCGGCCAAGGCGAGCGCGGTCGCGGGCCAACCCCTCGGTAAGGCCGATGCGGACCTGATCCGCGCCGAAACCGGCTTTGCCATCGGCGGCGTCGCCCCGGTCGGGCACCTGACCCCGATCCGCAGCTATTTCGACCCGCGCCTGCTGGATTTCAACGAGGTCTGGGGGGCGGCGGGCACACCGCGCCACATCTTCGCGATCGCGCCGGGAACATTGCTGGAGATCACGGGCGCGGAGCCTGCCGATTTCACCGCCTGACGGCCTACTCAAAAAATGTAAAAAAGTTTTACATCACCTCTTGACGCAGGGCCTCCCCATTCCGATGTTGATCTATGTGAAAGGCATTCACATGGATTTCAACGGAGGAACGTCAATGTCCACCATCGCCGCCTGGCCCTCGCGGGCCGAAATGTGGCTCGACGAGCGCGGCAAGGGCGCATGGATCATCGCCATGGTGCTCGGTTTCATCTTTTTCTGGCCCGTCGGGCTCGCCCTTCTCGCCTATATGATCTGGAGCAAGCGGATGTTCTCGAAAAGCTACGGCAGGAGCCGCCATGACGCCCATACCCACATGTCGCGCTGCCATGCGCGCCGGCACGGGTTCCGTTCATCCGGCAACACCGCCTTCGACGCCTACAAGGCCGACACGCTCGACCGGCTGGAGCGCGAACAGGAAGAATTCGAAGCCTTCCTGAAACGGCTGCGGGAAAGCAAGGACAAGGCCGAGTTCGACCAGTATCTCGATCAGCGCGCCCATGCCACGCACGAGGCGGATAGCGACGACGAAGGCGATGACAACGACGGGACCGACAGGCGCGGCGGCCCGGAACGCGGCCGCTACTGACACCACGGACACATCGCAGGGGCGGCCCGGTTTTCGGGCCGCCCCGGCTTTTTGAACCACGATAGCGGTCAAACTCCGGGCTTGGCGGATGTGATACTCCTTGCTAACGTTTCCGTGCGCCAATCTCACAGACCGCCGACCCTGCTTTTTCATGCGCCATACACTGCCCATAGCGCCCCAGTTTTATGTGACGGCTCCGCAACCGTGTCCTTATCTCGAGGGCCGGTCCGAACGGAAGCTGTTCACCGCGCTACAGGGCGACAGCGCCGAGAAGCTGAATGACGCGCTGTCCAAGCAAGGCTTCCGACGGTCGCAGAACGTGCTTTACCGCCCATCCTGCGCGGAATGCACCGGCTGCCTTTCCGCCCGCATCCGGGTCGCCGATTTCTCGCCGTCGCGCAGCCAGCGCCGCACGTTGAAGCGCAACGCGGACCTGCGGCGCGAGGCAACGAGCCCGTGGGCGACGGAAGATCAATACGCCCTGTTCCGCCGCTATCTCGACAGCCGGCACGCCGACGGCGGCATGGCCGACATGGATATTTTCGAGTTCGCCGCGATGATCGAGGAAACGCCGGTCAAGAGCCGGGTCGTCGAATACACCGCGCCGGCGGATGACGGCGACCGGCGCAAGCTGACCGCGGTCTGCCTGACCGACGTTCTCGATGACGGGCTGTCGATGGTCTACAGCTTCTACGATCCCGAACGGATCAACGACAGCCTCGGCACGTATATCATTCTCGACCATGTCGAGATCGCGCGCCGCGCGGGCCTGCCCTATGTCTATCTCGGCTACTGGGTGCCCGGGAGCCGCAAGATGGGCTACAAGGCCGGGTTCGGCGCGCTGGAAATCTACAAGAGCGGACGCTGGCAGGATATAGGCGATCCCGGTCACCATTCGTCCGAGACTCACCCGCTTTCGGTGGACCCGATCGCCGAGCAGGTGGCACGGATCGCGCTGCCCGAGGCACGGCCGACAACTCCCCGGCGTTGAAGCGTTTCGGGTTTCGATTGAAACAGCACCTATCAGAGTTCGAACGAAAAAGGTTCGAGTTCTGATTTAACTTCAACCCGAAACGCTATTGACCCCGCCGGTCGCCTACCGTGCGGCGTCAAGCGCTGCCGCGAGCGCGGACCACAGGGCTTCGGCCGGCTCGCATCCGACTGACAGCCGCACGAAACCGGGATCGACCGCGTCACCCCAGCGGGCGCGCCGCTCTGCCGCGCTGTGGACGCCGCCGAAAGAGGTCGCCGGCCGGAGCAGCGCGCAGCCGCCGATGAAGCGCTCGGCCACCCCCGCATCAGCGAAGGTGAGACCGATGAGAAAGCCCGCGCGCTGCATCTGTTGGCGCGCGAGCGCATGGGACGGGTCCTGTTCAAGGCCCGGAAAACGGACCCCGCGCAGCGCGGGATGTACGGCAAGGCGTGGGGCCAGCGCCTCGGCGGTGTCGCACATGCGGGTGAAGCGCAGTTCCAGCGTCTCGAGCCCACGATGGGCAAGCCATGCCTCGAACGGCCCGGGGATGCTGCCGGAGAGCCGGCGCCAGTCCGCCAGCGCCGCCATCAGGTCCGCATCGCGCGTGGCGACATGGCCAAGCAGCAGGTCCGAATGCCCGTTCATCGCCTTGGTATCGGCAGAGACAACGGCATCGGCGCCCAGATCGAGCGGGCGCTGTCCGAACGGTGTCATCGCAGTGTTGTCCACGACCGAAATGCCACCCGCCGCACGGACCGACGCCGCGATGGCGGCGATGTCGCAGGTATCGAGGCCGGGATTGCACGGCGTCTCGATGAAGACGAGGCGATAGCCGTCGAACCCGCCTTCGGTAAAGGTGGCGGTCGCCCGGATCGCGAAGGTGACGCCCATCGGCGCAAGGAAGCGTTCGGCCAGCGCGCGGGTAGCATAGTAGCCATCGGCCGGAAGCAGGACGCGGTCGCCGGGGCGCAGCACCGCGAAGAACACGGCTGCGATCGCCGCCATTCCCGACGGAAAGGCAAGGCACGGCGCGTCCTCAAGATGGCCAAGCGCCTTTTCCAGCCCCTCCCAGGTCGCGTTGTGGGTACGGCCGTACTGCGCCGATCCCGCCGGATCCCCCGGCAGGTGATACATCGAGGCCATCGTAAGGGGCATCGGCAGCGGATCTCCCTTGCCGAGCGTCTGCCCCCGCAGGTGCAGCAGCTCGGCCGCGCGCCGGCTTTCGTCACTGTTCATGCGGCCCCCCGCCAGTTCAGTTGTTCGGCAGGAGGTCCGGCACGATCGTCACGATGCCGGGGAAGGCCCAGAGGATCGCCAGCCCGACGACCTGGATCAGGACGAAGGGAATGACGCCGCGATAGATCATGGCGGTCGTGACGCTCGCCGGTGCGACGCCACGCAGATAGAACAGCGCGAAGCCGAAGGGCGGTGTCAGGAACGAGGTTTGCAGGTTCACGGTGATCATGATCGTCACCCAGGACGGGTCGTAGGTGCCGCCGTAGATCACCGGCCCGACGATGGGCACGACGATGTAGATGATCTCGAGGAAGTCGAGCACGAAGCCCAGGATGAACAGCACCACCATGACGATCAGGAAGGCCGTCCATTCCTGCTCGAACGAGCGGAGGAACGACTGGATATAGTGTTCCCCACCGAAGGAGATCAGCACGAGGTTGAGGATCTGCGAGCCGATGAGGATGGTGAAAACCATCGACGTCACCTTCGCCGTCTCGCGCACCACCGGGCCGAGGACGGAGGCGCGCAGAAGCACCCAGCAGGCATAGAGGATGCCGAACATGGCGAAGAAATAGAGCCCGCGCGCGGCGTAGTACGCGATCATGTCGGCCGTTCCGATATCGGACCGGTTGATCCTGAGGTCAAAATTGATGCCGACGAGGATCATGACGATGATCGCGAAAGACGCCGCGAGGATGACGACGCCGCTTCTCTTCTCGTCATGCAGCTTGCGGTAGGCGGCAAGCAGAAGCGCCCCGCCCGCACCGAGCGCCGCAGCGGGCGTCGGGTTGGTGATGCCGCCGAGGATCGAGCCGAGCACGGCGACGATCAGAACCAGCGGCGGGAACACCACGCGCACCAGATCGTTATGCGACATGCTGCCGGCCGCGGCGGCGCAGCCGTAAAGCGTGATCGCAAAGGGAATGGCGAGCCAGAGGAAGGCCGGGCCTGCCGTCATCGTCACCGGAATGAACAGCGCGTCCACCAACAGCCCGAGCGCGATGCCCGCGGCCCCGATCATCAGCGGCCGGGGATCGGCGGTGGGCGATACCCCGCGCGCCATCGCGAGAAGAAGTGCTGCCAGCGTGAAGAGGATCGCGACCCCGGTGCCGATCGGGGCGGCGCCGTCGATCTTCGCGACGCGCGCGGCGGCCAGTTCCTCGGCGCTGCGGCGATGGCTTTGGGCGACGCCGCCGGCGGCGTCGATCTCGGCCTGCTGGGCGATGGCGGCGTCCCACGCCGCCTGCCCGTGCAGTTCGATCATCGACGCCTGGCACTGCTCGGACACGCGGGTCCTGAGGCTTGCCGTCTGGCCGGCATCAGTGAAGCTGTCCACCGTCAGGTCCTGGCTGCCGACGATCCCGGCCTGCCCGGCCAAAAGCATCCCGCCAATCAGTGCGACCGGCGCCAGCACGAACCAGCGCAGCGCGTCGGACCGGGTGACGACCTCGCCCCCGACCGGCTCAAGCGAGACGGGCGGTGCCTTGTCGGGATTGACCAGAGCATAGCCGAATGCATAGAGGCCGTAGAGCGTGGCGAGGAGAATGCCCGGCAGCAGCGCGGCCTGAAACAGCGTGCCGACCGACAGCACCGCCGCCTCGCCGAGATAGGTCAGCGCATCCGAACAGCCCGCGGCAGAGGCGCGGATTTCCTGCCCGGCGGCGTAGAGGTCCCCGGCGAGGGTGCCGAGAAGGACGATGACGATCGACGGCGGGATGATCTGGCCAAGCGTGCCGGATGCTGCGATGACACCGGTCGCCAGTTCGGGCGAGTACTTGTTCCGAAGCATCGTCGGCAGCGACAGGAGGCCCATCGTGACGACGGTGGCCCCGACGATGCCGGTGGAGGCGGCAAGGAAAGCGCCGACGACGACGACCGACACGGCAAGCCCGCCCGGCAGCGGCCCGAAGACCCGCGCCATCGTGGTCAGCAGTTCGTTCGCGATCTTCGACCGTTCCAGCGTGATGCCCATCATGACGAACATGAGCACGGCAAGCAGCGTTTCGATCGACTGGCCAGCGAAGACGCGTTCGTTCATGCGGTTGACGATGAAGGCGATGTTGCGGTCCATCGCAACTTCCCAGCCGCCCGCGAACAAGGGCTCGGTCGCTCTGGGCAGATCGGGATAGTTGAATTTCGATATTTCGATCTCGGGTATGCCCTGCGCCAGAAGCGCCCGGTAGCCGTCGGATCCGCGATCCACGAATTCGTGGACGAGAAGCCCGGATGAATCGAGCGCGGCGAGTATGCCGAAGGCGATGACCCCTGCCCCGCCCAGCGCGAAGGCAACAGGAAAGCCCGACAAGATGCCCGCGAACAGGCAGAGAAACACGATGATCAGGCCGATTTCGACGCCGTCAAATCCCAGAAACATGATCCATCTGCCCCTTAATGCGTGCCTTCATAGGCTTCTTCACCCGCGCCGAGGGTGTCTTTGTCGAGATACCTGCCATTGCTTGACGGCCCTTCGATGAACTCCAGAAGCGAGCGCCAGAAGAAGGAGACCGCGTGCAGGAAGGTGAGCGCGACGAAGCTCAGGATCAGGATCTTGAAGAGGAAATAGGCGTCAAAGCCATTCGGGCTGAAGCCGATCGTCTCGATGTTCCAGCGCACGGCCTTGGCCTTGAGCAGAAGCTTGTCGAGCGAGTCGGACGCCGATGAGTTCGGCACGACCATCACGCGCCAGAAGAAGAACCACGCAAAGAGCCAGGTCAGCGTGGCGACCGGAATCATGAAGAAAAGCGACCCGAACATGTCGATGGCCTTCTTCCAGCGGTAGGAGACGCCGGAATAGATCAGGTCGACCCGAACATGGCCGCCCTGCACGAACGTGTAGGTGACGCAGAGCGCCACGATCATTGCGTTGTAGAGCTTGAGCTCTTCCGACCACCAGCTGAGGTCCTTGGTGAAGCCGATGCCGAAGGCGCCGAATTCGATCTGCGCGACGCGGAAGATGCGCTGAAGGAAGACGATGGCGATCTGCTGGATAACCATGATCAGGCCGACCCAGGCAACGATCCGGCCGATGCCGTTGGCGAACCATTCAAGGCCGCGGACATAGGCCCACATTAAGGGACGGCGCCAGAGACCGACCGCCGTCAGTATCAGGAAGAGGACCAGAACGACAAAGAAAAGCTCGGACGACGCGCCGTAGTAGATGAACCGCATCAGCGATTCCTTGACCTCGGGCGTCGGCATCGGCTGGTTGATATACGGCAACCACGCCAACCATTCCCCGGGATGGGTGACAGCGTAGAAGAAATTCGCAAAAGCACCGAAAATATTGGCGATAAGCCGCATGATGGCGTCGACCATCGTATCCCCCCATCATTCCGGCGGCGCTTCAGCGCCTTTCCGGATCGTGCCCCCCGGCCGAATGGCCGGAGGGCAACCGTGTTGTCAGGACCTGATTTAGCCGAGCACGCGGTCGCGCTGGCGCGTATAGGCGCCGTCGGACAGCTTGATCCAGGCAGAGGACGATCGCATCGAAGCGACGTAGCTGTCGTAGATCTTCTTGTAGAGCTCGTCGCCGAGGTTCTCGTCGTGAACCTCCTGCGCGGCCTTGCCGAAGGCATCCCAGACGGTGTCGGGGAATTCGAGCGTCTTGACACCGGCCGCCTGGAGGCGCGAGAGCGCCGCCGAGTTGTTCGACAGGAACTGCGCGAGGTTCCACTGATGCGCCTCGCCAGCGGCGATCTCGTAGATCTTCTGCTGGGCGGGCGTCAGGCTGTCAAAGACCTCGCGGTTCATGGCCAGCGACAGGCCCGCGCCCGGCTCGTGGAAACCGGCCGTGTAGTAGATCTTGGTGATCTCCTGGAAGCCGGCCTTCTCGTCGGCCCAGGGTCCGATCCATTCGGTGCCGTCGATCGCGCCGGAGGAAAGGGCCTGATAGACCTCGCCGCCGGGCAGGTTCTGGACCGAGGCGCCGAGCTTGCCGAGCGCCTTGCCGCCGAGGCCGGGCATCCGGAACTTGAGACCGTTGAAGTCTTCCGGACCGGCGATCTCCTTGTGGAACCAGCCACCCGCCTGCGCGCCGGTATTGCCGCCGAGGAACGATTTCAGGCCGAAGATCGAGCCGAGCTCGTCATGCAGCTCCATCCCGCCGCCGTGATAGTACCAGTTCACCAGTTCCTGCGCGGTCATACCCATCGGAACCGAGGTGAAGAAGGCATAGCCGGGATGCTGGCCGACGAAATAGTAGTCGGCGCCGTGATACATGTCGGCCTGACCGGAGGTCACGGCATCGAACACTTCGAACGCGCCGACAAGCTCGCCTGCGGCCTTGAGGTCAACGGTCAGCTGACCATCGGTCATCGCGGTGATCGTGTCGGCGCAACGCTGCGCCGAGTCGTGGACGCCGGCAAGGCCGCGCGACCAGGTCGTCACAAGCGTCAGCGTGCGGTTGCCCTGCGCATACATCGGCGCGGCCAGCGTCGATGCGGCCGCCGCGGTGGCGCCGCCGACGGCGGCTTTCGTCAGAAATGAACGACGATCCATTCGGGTCTTTCCTCCCATTGTGTGATTCTACTCCCTTGGCGCCTGCCCGCCTTGACCGGCGGATCGTTGCGACTGGCCAGACAGTAGCGACCGGTGGCCACGGAGGAAATACCGACTACTGCGTAGACGGCCCGCCTAATTTCCCCATCGCCTCTGCCGGGCGTCCGCCCAGACGGGTTCTGCGCGAATTGACGGACCGGAGCGCTCCGCCCATTGTGCATCGCGAATCGGCCGTGATCGGGGGGATGGCGCGACGATGGGCGCCCGTCTGGCAACTTTGCGAAGGCATCTTCGGCTGTCCTATGCGCAGAAGATATATCTTCTGGCCACGCTGCCGCTGATCGTTGCGGCGGCGGCAATCGCTGTCCTTGTCGCCAACCAGTCGCGTGCGCTTGCCGAGCGCGAGATCGCCGGGCTTGAGGCGCAACTGATCGCCGCCAAGAAGGAAGAGCTGCGCAACTACATCAGCCTTGCGCGGACCGCATATACCTCGATCTACGGCAACGCCCTGCCCGATGATGAGCACGCCAAGACCGAGGTCGCGCAGATCCTTGCGGCGATGATCTACGGTCAGGACGGTTACTTCTTCGTCTACGACTATGACGGGACGAACCTCGTTGCGCCGCGCCAGACCTGGCTCATCACCCGCAACTGGGCGGGGCTTGGCGATCCGGAAGGCACGCCGGTCGTTGACGAGCTGATCCGCATCGCCCGGCAGGGCGGCGGCTATCACACCTATATCTGGCCCAAGCCTTCGACGGGCGAGGAGGCACAGATGATTTCCTATGTCGTCGGGCTTCAGGACTGGCGTTGGGCGGTCGGCACCGGTGTCTTTCTCGACGATGTCCTCGGTTCCGTCGCCGCCGCACGGGCCGAGACGGAGGCGCGGGTGCAGCGCACCTTCCGGTGGATCGCGGCTATCGCGCTTGGAGCGGTTCTGTTCGTCTTTGCCTCTGGCCTCGGCTTCACCATCCGCGAGCGGCGGCTGGCGGATGCCAAGCTGAAGATGCTGACCCAGCGGATCATCGACACGCAGGAGGAGGAGCGTGGCCGCGTGGCGCGCGAACTGCACGACTCGATCAGCCAGATCCTCGTCGGCGTCCGCTACACGCTGGAGCTTGCCCGCCGCCGCTTCGGCCTTGGCGACCCGCGCGCCGGCGAAAGCCTGACGACCGGGATCGAGCGGCTGAACGGCGCCATCGGCGAGGTCAGGCGCATCAGCCGCGACCTGCGCCCCGGCGTGCTCGACGACCTCGGCCTCGGCCCTGCGCTTCAGTCCTTGGTCGAGGAATTCGGCCGCCGCACCGGGATCGAGACCGAATTCGAAACGGTCGTGTTCCGCAACCGGCTTGACCAGGACGCCAAGATCGCACTCTACCGCATCGCGCAGGAGGCGCTCACCAATATCGAGAAGCATGCCGGTGCGACCCGTGTCCGGCTTATGGCGCGGGGCAACAAGAATGGCGCGATCCTCAGAATCGAGGATAATGGCCGCGGGCTCGCGGCGACGCGTGCCGATCAGGGCGACGGCGGGCTTGGGCTTCGCAACATGGCCGAGCGGATCGAACAGCTTGACGGCAGCTTCCGCATCATGTCCTCCGGCTCCGGCACCGTGATCGAGGCGCAGGTGCCGCTTACCCATATGCTGCCCCCCGCCGGGCAGTCAGCCAAGACGGGAACAAACGCATGACCGCTCCGATCCGGGTTCTGATCGTCGACGACCACCCGATGGTGGCCGAAGGGATCCGCGCGATCCTCGAAACCTATGACGACATCGACGTCGTCGGGACGCTCGGCAACGGTCAGGAGGCGATCGACAGGGCCGCGGACCTCGCGCCGGACGTTATCCTGCTTGACCTCAACATGCCGCAGGTCAACGGGCTTTCGGCCACCGAGATCCTGCTGGAACACAACCCCGCGACCCGCATCCTGATCCTGTCGATGCATGACAGCCCGGAATACATCTCTACCGCGCTGCGCCACGGCGCGCTTGGCTACGTTCTGAAGGATGTCCCGGTCGAGGAGATCCGCGAGGCCATCGACCGCGTCATGGCCGGCGAGCGCTATCTCTGCACCGGCGCCACGGCGAGCCTGAAGCCCGGCACCGCCGACGGGCGCGAACCGCTCACCCACCGGGAGCAGACGATCCTGCTGGAACTGGCGCAGGGCAAGTCGAACAAGGACGTTGCCGCCGAACTCGACATCTCGGTCCGCACGGTCGAGACGCATCGCAAGAACATCAAGCGAAAGCTCGGCATCGCGACCACCGCCGGCCTTACCCGCTACGCGCTGGAACACGGCGTGCTTCAGGGAACCGGCAAGGGCTTCTGATCAGGCGTGAAGGGGAAAGCCCCTTCAGCCCCGCTGGGTCAGGAACACCCCCACGGCCATCAGCGCAAGCCCCGCGATCCGCATCGGGCTGACCTGCCGGACCAGTGCGCCCATGAGGCCGAACTGGTCGATGACGGCGGCGGAAACCAACTGGCCGAGCAGCACGCATGTGATCGCATTGCCAAGCCCGAAGCGCGGCGCGACCCATGTGATCGAGAGCACGTAGAAAGCGACGAGAAGACCCGCGAGGAAGAGGTGCTTCGGCTGGCCCGGCGCGGCGGCCAAGGCGGACGGGCCAGTGGTCAGCGCCATCGTCAGTGCTGCACCAAGGAAGGCGACCGCGAAGAGAATCGTCGCGGCTGCCGGGGGCGAGGCGATGCGTTGTCCAAGCTGGGCGTTCAGTGCTGCAAGCACGGGGATTCCGATCCCCGCCAGAAGCATGATCGCCGCATATCGCAAGGTTTCCGCCGTCATCACTGCACCTCTTCCGCAAACCGACCGGGCGATCTTGGGGGTGGGACACGGCCCTGTCCACCATTGCGCGAAGACAAGTGGCAACGCTGCCGGGAATATCTGCGACCGCCCCTTGCAAATCCGCCCCGCCCGACGATCTAGGGAGGACCCGGACAGGAGACGATTGTGACCTATGTGATGTTGTTGGGCGGTTTGGTGGCACTCTTCGCCGGGGGTGAGTTCCTGATCCGCGGCGCGGTCGGGGTCGCGCAGCGTTTCAGGGTTCCGCCGCTGGTGATCGGCCTGACGATCGTCGGCTTCGGCACGTCGATGCCCGAACTTCTGGTCTCGCTCCAGGCCGCATTTTCCGGGGTGCCTGCGCTTGCCGTCGGCAACGTGATCGGCTCCAACATCTCCAACGTCCTCCTGATCCTCGGCCTGTCGGCGATGATCGTCGCGGTTCCCCTGCCGTTCGAGCGGATGCGGCGCGACTTCGCCGTCATGATCGGGGCCACGCTTCTTCTCTGGGCGATGCTCTGGAACGGCGTCGTCTCGCGCTGGGAGGGGTTCGTCCTTGTCGCCGCGCTGATCTACTACCTGCAGCTCTGCCTCCGCTGCGGCCCAGACGGAAGCGCCGACGAAACGGAGGAAGGCCGACCGCTCTGGCTCAGCCTCGCCTTCGCCGCAGGCGGGCTGGTCGTGCTGCTGATCGGCGCCCGGCTTCTCGTCGACAGTTCGACCGAGATCGCCCGCGCCTTCGGCATCAGCGAGGCGGTGATTGGCCTCACGATCGTCGCGATCGGAACCTCGCTGCCTGAACTGGCGACGGCGGTCGTCGCCTCCTTGCGCGGTCACCCCGAGATCGCCGTCGGCAACATCCTCGGCTCCAACATCTTCAACGTGCTTGGCATCCTCGGCGTCACCGCCGCTGTGACGCCCATTCCGGTCGAGGAACGCTTCGTCGGCTTTGACATGGGCCTCGCGCTGGCCGCGGCGCTGGCGATGCTGGGCCTTGCCGCCCTGCCCGGCCGGGTTGGTCGGCTCGGTGGCGGTGCTCTTCTTGCCTCCTATGCCGGCTATATCGGGATCCTGGGGCTGACCTAGAGCAGGATTCTCAATCTTTCGCCAAATCCGTGGTGTTGTGAAATAAAAGTAGCTAGAAAATTTCCCCAGCGACACAATCTTGCGCATTTTGCCGGTTGACGCCCCTTTGAACCCTGCCTAATGTCCGCTGCACAGCAGCAATGGGACCCGGGCAGATGGCTTCGATCCTCGTACTTGTCAGGACATGGCGCATGGGCCGGTAACGGTAGACCATAATGGTTCCCATGCGCCCCGGATCGGATCCGGGGCTTTTTGTTGCTAAAGGACATGGCACGGACGGAGAAAATCGAGATGTCGCGGCAGATGACCGGTGCAAGGATGGTGGTTCAGGCGCTCAAGGATCAGGGCGTCGATGTGGTCTTCGGCTATCCCGGCGGCGCGGTGCTTCCGATTTATGACGAGATCTTCCAGCAGAACGACATCCGCCACATCCTCGTCCGACACGAACAGGGCGCGGTGCATATGGCCGAAGGCTACGCCCGCTCGACCGGCAAACCCGGCGTCGTCCTTGTGACCTCCGGCCCTGGCGCCACAAACGCGGTCACGGGGCTGACCGACGCCCTGATGGACTCGATCCCGATTGTCTGCCTGACCGGACAGGTCCCGACCTTCATGATCGGTACCGACGGCTTTCAGGAGGCCGATACGGTCGGCATCACCCGCCCCTGCACCAAGCATAACTGGCTGGTCAAGGACACGAACAAGCTGGCCGACACGATCCATCAGGCTTTTCATGTCGCGACCAGAGGCCGGCCCGGCCCGGTTCTGATCGACATCCCGAAGGACGTCCAGTTCGCGACCGGCACCTACTCCGCCCCGCGCGAAACGAAGCTGGGGCACTACCAGCCGAAGGTGAAGGGCGATCTGGCCCGGATCACCGAACTGGTGGCCCTGATGGAAAAGGCCGAACGGCCGGTCTTCTATACCGGCGGCGGCGTCATCAATTCCGGCCCCGGTGCCAGCCAGCTTCTGCGCGAACTGGCCGACGCGACGGGGTTCCCGGTGACATCCACGCTGATGGGGCTTGGCGCCTACCCCGCTTCCGGCAAGAACTGGATCGGAATGCTCGGCATGCACGGGCTTTATGAGGCCAACCTCGCGATGCATGGCTGCGACCTGATGATCAATCTCGGCGCGCGGTTCGACGACCGGATCACCGGCCGCATCGCCGATTTCAGCCCGAAATCGAAGAAGGCGCATGTCGATATCGACCCCTCGTCGATCAACAAAGTGATCCATGTCGATATCCCGATCACCGGCGATGTCGGCCATGTTCTGGAAGACCTGATCAAGGTCTGGAAATCGCGCGGCCGCAAGGTGAACAAGGACGGCCTTGCGAAATGGTGGAGCCAGATCGAGCAGTGGAAGCTGAAGCGCTGCCTTTCCTACAAGAACTCCGACAAGGTCATCAAACCGCAATACGCATTGCAGCGGCTTGAGGAACTGACCAGGGGCCGCGACCGCTACATCACGACCGAGGTCGGCCAGCACCAGATGTGGGCGGCGCAATATCTCGGCTTCGACGCGCCGAACCGCTGGATGACGTCAGGCGGGCTTGGCACGATGGGATACGGCTTCCCGGCTTCGATCGGGGTGCAGATCGCCCATCCAGATGCACTGGTGATCTGTGTCGCTGGCGAGGCATCCTGGCTGATGAACATGCAGGAGATGGGAACCGCGACCCAGTTCCGCACCCCGGTCAAGCAGTTCATCCTGAACAACGAACGGCTCGGCATGGTGCGGCAGTGGCAGCAGCTTCTGCACGGCGAGCGGTATTCGCATTCCTGGTCGGAAAGCCTGCCCGATTTCGTGAAACTGGCCGAGGCCTTCGGCTGGAAGGGCATCCAGTGTTCGGATCCGAAGGACCTCGACGCCGCGATCATGGAGATGATCGACTACGACGGGCCGGTCCTGTTTGACTGCCTGGTCGAGAAGCACGAGAACTGCTTCCCGATGATCCCGTCGGGCAAGCCGCATAACGAGATGCTGCTGGGCGACGCCTCGACCGAGGGCGCAATTCAGGCCGGCGGCGCGGTGCTGGTATAAGGCCGGGGGCGCTGCCCCCGGACCCCCCGGAGTATTTGGACCAAGAAGAAGCGAAGAGGGCAGCATGTCCGCACTGAAGATCAAGAAGGGCGCTTCCAGCCATTCCGCCTATGACCTGCGCGATCCGAATGCCGAGGTCATCGGATCGCACACGCTGGCGGTTCTCGTGGATAACGAGGCCGGTGTGCTGGCGCGGGTGATCGGCCTGTTCTCAGGCCGCGGCTACAATATCGAGAGCCTGACCGTGGCCGAAGTGGACCATGAGGGCCATCGCAGCCGGATTACCGTGGTGACGACCGGAACGGCGGCCGTGGTCGAGCAGATCAAGGCGCAGCTCGGCCGGCTGGTGCCGGTTCACGACGTGCATGACCTGACGGTTGAGGGGCCGTCGGTGGAACGGGAACTCGCGCTCTTCAAGGTGGCCGGGACCGGCGAGAAACGCGTCGAGGCGCTGCGCCTTGCCGATATCTTCCGTGCGAATGTGGTGGATTCGACGCTCGAAAGCTTTGTCTTCGAGATTACCGGGACACCCGAGAAGATCGACGCCTTCGCCGAGCTGATGCGGCCGCTTGGCCTTGTCGACGTGGCGCGGACGGGGGTTGCGGCGCTCGCCCGCGGCGCCTGAGTCCGCCCGGACGGACGAATGCGGTTGTGCGGGGCCCCGGCCCTTTGGGTGCTGGGGAAGGGTTGGACGAGGCCCCGCGGCAGGCCGGACTCAGCCGTCTGAGGTGAGCGTGCCGGCTTCGACCGCAGCCGTCAGTTCGGCCTCGTCCACCGCGCCGTCGGCATTCGCGTCGATCGCGATGAAGCCTTCCTCGGTCAGCGTCGGATAGGTCGCCTGAAGTTCGGTGATCGACAGCATGCCGTCGCCGTCCGCGTCCATATCCGTGATGCCCTGCGCGAAGGCGGTTCCGGTCGCGGCAACGCCGAGGGCGAGGGTGAGTGCCAGTGTCTTCATCGGATCATCTCCTTGATCATTTCCGAGGGGTGCCCGCGTTATCGCGGCCCTCGATAGACAGGACGCCGGCGGGCCGGGTTTATTCCCCGGCTCCGAGGGCGATCCCCCGAACGCGCGACGGTCTGCCCATCCGGGCGCCCCGGACACGCGGGATGCCGCCGAAATCAGGCGCAACCGGGCGGCGAAACCCGGCTCGGCGGGATTCCCCCAGCTTGTCGTCGCCTCATCGGGGCGCAAAGTCGGTAGGGAAAGGAGAACGCCATGACGCATCCCCTCCCCTTCGGAACGGCGGCAAGTCCCGAACTGCTCGCCCTGATCCCCGATCTCCGCCGCCTGGCGCGGTGCCTGACCCGCGACCCCTCGGCCGCCGAGGATCTGGCGCAGGAGGCGCTGATGCGGGTCTGGGCGCAGCTTGCGCGCGGTGACGGCATCGCGGACCTGCGGCCCTATCTCATGACTGCCGCCCGCAACCTCGCCCGGCGGCCGCGGCAAGCGGCGCTGCAACTCTCGGACGCGCCGGAACCTTCCACCCCGCCGGAAGCGCCCCGCCGCATGGCGGTGCGGGCCGTGGCCGCCGCCCTCGCCCGGCTTCCCGGGACAGAAGCGCGGCTGCTGCTTCGCCATGCCGCCAGTGGAGAAAGCTATGCCGA
The DNA here is from genome assembly GCA_030429495.1 of Alphaproteobacteria bacterium. Taxonomy (GTDB): domain Bacteria; phylum Pseudomonadota; class Alphaproteobacteria; order Rhodobacterales; family Rhodobacteraceae; genus Albidovulum. The sequence continues at coordinate 254,921 of JAUIFH010000005.1, forward strand.
AATCGCGCGGGCGGAGGGCCTTCCGATCGGCACCGTCATGTCCCGCCTAGCCCGCGCGCGGGCAAGGCTGAGGCTCGATTGCGGACTGCCCGAACGCGGCCCGGCCACGGCGCTTCTGACCGGCGATGACGCGGCCTGAAACGCAAAGGCCCCGGGGGGAACCCCGGGGCCTGTCCCGAAAACGGGAAAGCGGTCGCGGATTAGTTCGCGATCGTGCCGGCTTCGCGCGCGGCGGCCAGTTCGTCGGCGTCGACAGCACCGTCGGCGTTCACGTCGATCGCGGCGAAGGTTTCCGCGGTCATGTCGGCATAGGCCGCGGTCAGCTCTTCGATCGAGTAGGTGCCGTTGCCGTCGGTGTCGGTGACGACGGTCTGGGCATTCGCGGCGGCGGCCAGAGCAGCGACGGCGCCGAGGGCCAGAACGAACTTTTTCATCTTCTTGTCTCCAGGTAAGGGCATCTGCCCTAGAATCAGCGGCTTACGCGCCGCCGTTGATTACATGGTCCCTCGCCGGACGCTTCGCAAGTAGGCCGATTGCATGGCCCCCGGCGCAGCCGGCGGACCGGCAAGAAGGTGCCGATCCAATCATGCGTTCCACACATACTTCCGCCGGTTTCGCGCGGTGCGCAAGAAAATGGGGGCCGAAGCCCCCCTAAGTCTCGCCGTTCAGGCTCTCCTTCATACCGCTCGGTGTTCTCGCCTGCGGCCTGAACGTCGTCAGGGGCGAGCGCACCCGCCCCGGAACAGTGGGTTGGGGCGGTATACCCGCCCCACCATCTTACTTCTTCCTATTCGGCCGCTGCGTCAGCGCCGAAGCCGCGGCTGTCTTGGCCGCTTTGCTTGATCTGGGATTGCGAAGCACCTTAGCCGCTGCGCTGGCAGCTTTTGCGCTAGTGACCTCGCTGTTTCCCTTTCGAGAGGCCATTGACCTTCTCCTTATCCACAGGCTCCCCCCAGGTTTTGGTGGGTAACTCCTGTATTTCTCAGCACGCTATTGATCCCTCGTCTCGTCCGTAGTCTTGCATGCTCATCGACCCGGATGGGCCGAGATTTGGTCTTCCCGCAGCGTGCTAGGCGATTGCGGGATGGCCGGGGCGCGAAGCTGCAACTTCGCGCCCCACCCTCAAATTCCTCAGCTACACCCGCTCGTTCCGCCGCAGGTGTTGCACTTCATGCAGGTGCCGTTCCTGACCAGCGTGTAGTTGCCGCATTCGCCGCAGGGGTCGCCTTCGTAGCCCTGCATCTTGGCCTTGGTGCGCGCGTCCATGGAGACCGTGCCCGAGGCGATCGCCGTCGCGCCGGCCGTCAGCACCGCCTGCCCCGTCGCCGGGATCAGCGTGTTGAGCGCCGCGACCGGATCGCCGGCAAGCGCCGTCGCACCCACTCCGCCCTGAAGCACGATCAGCTCCTGCGGCAGGCGCTTGCGCATGTAGCCGGAGGACGCAACCTGCTTGAGCACTTCGAGCGACTTGGAGGCGGACTGCTCGCTCACCTCGGCCACGTTCGGCTGGCCTTCGTCGGAACCGCCGCCGAGGTCGTCAAAGCTCGCCCCTTCCGGTTTCACATGGGCAAGGTCGGTCCGGTCAAGGTAGCTGACCGCCAGTTCGCGGAAGATGTAGTCGAGGATCGAGGTCGCCTGCTTGATCGAGTCGTTGCCCTGAACCATGCCTGCCGGTTCGAACTTGGTGAAGGTGAAGGCGTCAACGAATTCCTCCAGCGGCACGCCGTATTGAAGACCGACGGAGACCGCGATGGCGAAGTTGTTCATCATCGCCCGGAAGCCCGCGCCTTCCTTGTGCATGTCGATGAAGATCTCGCCCAGCGAGCCATCCTTGTATTCGCCGGTGCGCAGATAGACCTTGTGGCCGCCGACGATGGCCTTCTGGGTATAGCCCTTGCGCCGCTCGGGCAGCTTTTCGCGGTGGGAGCGGACAATCTCCTTCACCAGCACCTTCTCGACGATCTTCTCGGCGAGGACAGCGGCCTTTTCCTGTGCGGAGCCGGAGGCGAGGATCTCCTCGGCCTCCTCGTCGTCCTCGACGAGTGCTGCGGCGAGCGGCTGGCTGAGCTTGGAGCCGTCGCGGTAGAGCGCGTTGGCCTTGATGCCGAGCGACCACGACAGTTCGTAGGCCGCCAGCGTCTCTTCGATCGTCGCGTTGTTCGGCATGTTGATCGTCTTGGAGATCGCGCCCGAGATGAACGATTGTGCCGCGGCCATCATGTGGATGTGGCTGTCAACGCTCAGGAAGCGCTTGCCCTTCTTGCCGCAGGGATTGGCGCAGTCGAAGACAGAGTAGTGTTCAGCCTTCAGATGCGGCGCGCCTTCCAGCGTCATCGTCCCGCAAACGTGGTCGTTCGCGGCGTCGATCTGCTTGCGGGTATAGCCGAGATGGCGGAGCAGGTCGAAGGTCGGATCGTTCAGCTTTTCGGCAGGGATACCAAGGGTTTCCTGGCAAAACTTCTCGCCCAGCGTCCACTGGTTGAAGACGAAGCGGATGTCGAAGGCCGAGGGCAAGGCGCCGGCGATCTTGTCCAGCTCCGCCTGGCCGAAGCCGTGGCCGATCAGAGAGGTGTGGTTGATGCCGGGGCAGTTGCCGAGCGAGGCGTGGCCGACGGCATAGGCGATGATCTCTTCGATCTCGGCGCTGCCGTAACCCAGCGTCTCGAGTGCCGCCGGAACCGAGCGGTTGATGATCTTGAAGTAGCCGCCGCCGGCGAGCTTCTTGAACTTCACCAGCGCGAAGTCGGGCTCGATCCCGGTCGTGTCGCAGTCCATGACAAGGCCGATCGTGCCGGTAGGCGCGATGACGGTGGCCTGCGCGTTGCGATAGCCGTGCTTCTTGCCCAGGTCCAGCGCTTCGTCCCAGGCGGATTTCGCAAGCGCCACAAGGCTTTGATCGGGGCAGTTCGCGTGATCGAGAGCGACCGGCTTGACCGCCAGATCCTCGTAGCCGTTCACCTTGCCGTAAGCGGCGTTGCGATGGTTGCGGATCACCCGCAGCATGTGGTCGGCATTGCGCTCATAACCCGGGAACGCGCCAAGCTCACCCGCCATCTCGGCCGAGGTGGCGTAGGAAATACCGGTCATGATCGCGGTCAGCGCGCCGCAGAGTGCGCGGCCCTCGTCCGAGTCGTAGCCGTAGCCCATGTTCATCAGCAGCCCGCCGATATTGGCGTAGCCGAGTCCGAGCGTGCGGTAGTCGTAGGAGCGCTGCGCGATCTCCTTCGACGGGAACTGCGCCATCAGGACCGAGATTTCCAGCGTCACGGTCCAGAGACGGGTGGCATGCACATAGGCCTCGGCGTCGAACTTGGCGTCCTTGTAGAACGTCAGGAGGTTCATCGACGCCAGGTTGCAGGCCGTGTCGTCGAGGAACATGTATTCCGAGCACGGGTTCGACCCGCGGATCGCGCCATCTTCCGGGCAGGTATGCCAGGCGTTGACAGTGTCGTGGAACTGGATGCCGGGATCGGCGCAGGCCCAGGCCGCGTGGCCGACCTGTTGCCAAAGGTCGCGCGCCTTCACGGTCTTGGAAACCTTGCCGTCGGTGCGGCGCACCAGTTCCCAGTCCGCGTCATCCCTGACCGCCTTCAGGAAGGCATCGGTGACACGGACGGAGTTGTTGGAGTTCTGGCCCGAAACGGTCGCATAGGCCTCACTATCCCAATCGGTGTCATAGGTCGGGAATTCGATCGAGGCATAGCCCTGCTTCGCGTAATCCAACACGCGCTTGACGTAAGTCTCAGGGATCGCGATCTTTTTCGCCGATTTGATCGCGGCTTTCAGCGCCTCGTTTTTCGCCGGATCGACCGCATCCTCGGACGAGCCGTCCCACTGGCGGATCGCCGCGAAAATCTCGTTCAGCTGGCGTTCGTGCATCTTGGAGCCGGCGACGAGAGCCGCGACCTTCTGCTCCTCGATGACCTTCCAGTTGATGAAGGCCTCGATATCCGGGTGATCCATGTCGCAGATCACCATCTTGGCTGCGCGCCGTGTGGTGCCGCCCGACTTGATCGCGCCCGCCGCCCGATCGCCGATCTTGAGGAAGCCCATGAGGCCGGAGGACTTGCCGCCGCCCGAAAGCTTCTCGCCCTCGCCCCGAAGCGAGGAGAAGTTTGTGCCGGTGCCGGAGCCGTACTTGAACAGCCGCGCCTCGCGGACCCAGAGGTCCATGATGCCGCCGTCGGACACGAGGTCATCCTGAACCGACTGGATGAAGCAGGCATGCGGCTGGGGATGTTCATAGGCGCTGGCCGAGCGGGTCAGTTCGCCCGTCTTGAAATCGACGTAGTAGTGGCCCTGGCTCGGGCCGTCGATGCCATAGGCCCAGTGAAGGCCGGTGTTGAACCATTGCGGAGAGTTCGGCGCGGCCATCTGTTCCGCCAGCATGAAGCGCATCTCGTCGTAATAGGCCTGCGCGTCGGCCTCGGAAGAGAAGTAACCGCCCTTCCAGCCCCAGTAGGCCCAGGCACCGGCGAGACGGTCGAAGACCTGCTTGCCGGAGGTCTCACCGACGAATCGTTCGTCGTCGGGCAGACCGGCAAGCGCCTTGTCGTCCGCCACCGAGCGCCAGAGGAATTCCGGTACGCCCTTTTCGCGGACCTTCTTCAGACGGGCCGGAACGCCGGCCTTGCGGAAATATTTCTGGGCGAGGACGTCGGACGCCACCTGGCTCCAGCCCTCGGGGACTTCAACGCTGTCATTGCGGAACACGATCTTGCCGTCGGGATTGCGGATCTCCGACACGGTCGTCGTGAAATTAATCGCGGAATAGGCGTCTGCCCCTGCCTTGGTGAACTTGCGCTCGATCTTCATCTGCCCCGTCCTTCGCATTGTCACTCTTGCGGCACTCTTTCTGGGAGTTTGTCGCCGCCACTATTCACCGGGACATTGGCCAAGGCCGTAGGAAACCCTGCGGCGAAGCACATTTCGCCGCGCGCCCGCACCTTTTGCGGCACGACCTTGATGGTGTTCCCTGTCCCTGGCCGGGGGCCACTAAATCTTGTGGCGTCGTCTCCGGCCCACACAAACTGACGTATGTGCGGGGGATCGGTCAACAGGTTTTTCACGATTTTTCGAGCAGATTTCAGTTGACCTCTGAACCGTGCCCCGCCCGCGTCGGACGGCAGACGATTCACTCACAAGCCGGCGCGCGAAGGGGCAGGCGGAAATTCGCTTCGGGGCAAGGCATTTGCCCGCCGCGGCTGACACCGCATGTCAAAGTCATCCACAGGCCTGTCCGACAAAGACACCCGGAATGCGCGATCGCGGCGACCGGCAAATCTGCAACGGAGAGGATGGAGGACAGCTGGAAGATGGTGGTCGGGGCGAGAAGATTCGAACTTCCGACCTACGGTACCCAAAACCGTCGCGCTACCAGGCTGCGCTACGCCCCGACATGCCGTCTCTAACGGCTCATCCGCGCGAGGGGAAGGGGCAAGCTTAGCCGCAGGGCCAGAGAGCGGTGGACTGTTCAAGCCTGGGGTGGCGCAGTTCCGCCCCAACATCCAGGCCGAGACGTCCGGCAAGGCCGCCGTTGACCTCAAGCACCATCAGCGTCTCGGGCGGACCGGGAATCGCCGTCAGATCACCGGGAACGGCCATCGAGTGAACACCGTTCACCCGCCCGTCCGCTCCGATGAAGATCATGTCGAGCGGGATGATGGTATTCTTCATCCAGAAGGCCACCTGCTGCGGTTCCTCATAAATGAACAACATACCCGCCCCGGACGCCATTGTTTCGCGAAACATCAATCCGCGCGCCCGCTCGCCCTCATCGTCCGCGATCTCAATCGCGAATCGGGCCTCGCCGGCCTGCCATCGGAACTCGGCGGTTCCCTCCGAACAGGCAAAGGCCGGTGCCCCCGCAAGTGCCGCGGCAAGGACCACAAACAACGCCTTGAGCACCGTCATTTCTGGATTCTCGCCGCGACATCCCACGAAATCACCTGCGCCGCCATCCGGCCGCGCTTTCCATCCATCACCCGCAGGCACACCGCCTCGCCCGGCTGAAGGTCGGCAAAGCCCGAGCGGCGCAGCACCTCGATATGGATGAACACGTCTTCGGGCCGACCGAAGACATTGGCGAAGCCAAAGCCCTTAGTCTTGTCGAACCACTTCACCCGCGCGGGTTCAAGCGGAAGCGCCGCGATAGTATCGGCATCGGCTTCGCCCAGATCCTGAAGCGGGGCGGTCACCTCACCCTCGGGCGGAAGAATCTCGCGCACCTCCACAGCCTGCGCGCCCCGCGCCGTCTGCTGCACGATCACCTTGATCCGGGCGTTGTCCGCGACCGATCCCTGTCCGAAATTCCGCAGAACATTGGCATGCAGAAGGATATCGCCGCCGGTTCCGTCGGCCACGATAAATCCGAACCCCTTCGCCGGATCGAACCATTTCACGCGGCCTGCGATCTCCTCCTGGCCACGTTCTTCTTCCGTCATCGCTCGTTTCCCATACCCGACCGATCCGTCCGCGCTGCGGGACGGAGCGGCTGGTGTCAAACCTATTGCACCTCCGCTAAACTCGATACCACAAACGCCGCTAAGGGCTTAGCCGGGCAACACTCCACTCCGCCTCAGGCGTCTGCCTGCGCCACCGGAAACGGTCGTGCAGACGGAATGCCCCGTCCGCCCAGAACTCGATCTCCAGCGGCCGCATCCTAATCCCGCCCCAAAAAGGTGGGCGTGCCGGAGCGACGCCTTTCAGCGCCGTCACGCGTGCCACTTCAGCCATAAGCCCAGCCCGCGAGGCAAGCGGCTCGGACTGGTGCGATGCCCATGCGCCAAGCCTGCTCTGCAACGACCGGGAGGCGAAATACTCGTCCGCCTTCGGCCCCTCTTCTCGACTGGTTACACCCCTTACACGAATCTGCCGGCGAAGCGACTTCCAGTGCATGACAAAAGCCGCCTTGCCGGCAGAGGCGATTTCTCGCCCCTTCGCCGACCCGTAATTGGTGTAGAAGAGAAACGCGTCGGCCTCAATGTCTTTCAGCAAAACCATGCGCGCGTTCGGCAATCCGTCATCATCGACAGTCGCCAGGGCAATCGCGTTCGGGTCGTTCGGTTCTGATTGCTCCGCCTCGCCGAGCCATGCCCGCGCGATAGCGAAGGGGTCATCCCCCGCAAAGATGCCGCCCCGGTCGGCCATAAACTGTCCCTTCGTTCTCTTTCGCAATAGTTGAGAATATTTCCTCCCCTACGCGCAAGGGATTTGTCGTGCCCTTGAAGCGGATTGGAAGTTAGCCTAATGGTTCGGCACTCGATAGAAAAGTGGCATGGGGACCGAAATGGCGACCAAATTGATGGCCGGAAAACGCGGCCTGATCATGGGGCTTGCGAACGACAAGTCGATCGCCTGGGGGATAGCGAAAGCCTGTGCCGAACACGGTGCCGAAATGGCTTTTTCCTATCAGGGCGAGGCGTTGAAGAAACGGGTCGAACCGCTCGCGGCGAGCATCGACGTGACTGAACTCGTCGAATGCGACGTCTCGGACGCGGACTCCCTCGACCGGCTGTTCGCGCATCTTCAGAAGACCTGGGGAAAGCTCGATTTCGTCGTCCACGCGATCGGTTTTTCCGACAAGAACGAGCTGCGCGGCCGCTACGTCGATACCGGGATCGAAAACTTCCGCATGACGATGGACATCTCGGTCTACTCGTTCACCGCCGTATGCCAGCGCGCCGCAGCGATGATGCCGGATGGCGGATCGCTTCTCACGCTGACCTATTACGGGGCGGAGCGGGTCATGCCACACTACAATGTCATGGGCGTCGCGAAGGCCGCGCTTGAGGCGTCCGTGCGCTATATCGCCGAGGATCTCGGCAAGGACGGCATCCGCTGCAACGCGATCTCGGCCGGGCCGATCAAGACGCTGGCGGCCTCCGGCATCGGCGATTTCCGCTACATCCTGAAGTGGAACGAGTTGAATTCGCCGCTGCGGCGCAATGTCAGCCAGGAGGATGTCGGCAAATCGGCACTCTACCTCCTGTCCGACCTCGGTTCCGGCGTCACCGGCGAAACCCATCACGTCGATTGCGGCTATCATGTCGTCGGCATGAAGGCGGTCGATGCACCTGACATCGACGCCGTGACGGGCCGCAAGGAGGGCTGAACCATGAGCGACCGGCTGCCGCACGAAAAAGGGTTCCACGTCTCTTGGGACCAGATTCATCGTGACGCGCGGGCGCTTGCATGGCGGCTTGACGGCAAGGGGCCGGATGGCGGCGCATGGCGGGCTGTCGTGGCCATCACCCGCGGCGGCATGGCGCCCGCGATGATCGTCAGCCGCGAACTCGACATACGCGTCGTCGATACGATTTCAGTGAAATCGTACAACCATCAGGCCCAGACCGAACCGCGCGTCATCAAGGCGCCGCAGGCGGAGATCATGGGCGATCAGGGTGAGGGCATCCTCGTCGTCGACGACCTTGTCGATACCGGCAAGACGCTGGAGCTTGTCCGCCGCCTCTATCCGAAGGCGCATTTCGCGACAGTCTATGCCAAGCCGGCCGGACGCGAGATGGTGCACACCTACATCACCGAAGTCAGCCAGGACACGTGGATCTTCTTCCCGTGGGACATGGCGCTGCAATATGTCGAGCCCTATCGCGGGCGCGACTGAGACTCGGCCACCGCGAAACGCTTCGGCCTTGCCCGCGCCTGCCGGATCGGTGAACACTCACCCGGCGTTAAGCCCGGAGAGCCGTTATGACCCTGCCCCTGACACCCCAGATGGCCGCGACCTTTCCGCCCCCGGTGATGGAGGCGCGGCGCTGGCTTGAGGGCGTAACCTTCCCGCCCGACCGGCCGCTGATCAACGTAAGCCAGGCCGCACCGATGGAGGCCCCACCGGAAGGTCTGAGGCAGGCGCTGGCCGAAGCGGCGCTGTCCGATCCGGCAGCGCATCTCTACGGCCCGGTTCTCGGCCTGCCCGCGCTACGCGCCGAGATCGCGGCGCAATGGTCGGCCGCCTATGGCGGAACAATCACCGCGGAAGAGGTCGCGATCACGCAAGGTTGCAACCAGGCCTTCTGCGCGGCCATGTCCACGCTGGCCGGAGAAGGAGACGAAGTTATCCTTCCAACCCCATGGTATTTCAACCATAAAATGTGGTTTGACATGCAGGGAATCCGGACCGTCCCGCTGGCGACCGGCGACGGGCTGATCCCCGACGCTGCCGCGGCCGCCCGGCTTGTCACCGACCGCACACGTGCGATCGTGCTGGTCACGCCGAACAATCCCGGAGGGGTCGAGTACCCCGCCGAAACCGTCCACGCCTTCTTCGAACTGGCGCGGTCACGCGGCATCGCGCTTATCCTTGACGAGACGTATCGCGATTTCGACAGCCGGACCGGCGCGCCGCACGACCTGTTCGCGGACCCCGACTGGCGCGGGACGCTGATCCACCTTTATTCCTTCTCCAAGGCGTTCCGGCTGACGGGACACCGCGTCGGTGCGATCGTTGCCGCCCCGGCACGGCTGGCCGAGACCGAGAAGTTCCTCGATACGGTCGCGATCTGCCCCTCGCAGCTTGGCCAGATCGGCGCGCTCTGGGGGATGCGGAACCTCGCGCAATGGGTCGCGGGCGAGCGCGACGAGATCCTTGCCCGCCGCGCCGCGATGGTCGCGGGCATCGCCCGCCTGCCCGGCTGGCGGTTGCTCGGCTGCGGCGCGTTCTTCGCCTATGTCGAACATCCCCACCCCCTGCCCTCGCCCGACCTTGCCCGACGCCTGGTGCGCGAGGCCGGCGTGCTGCTCCTGCCCGGCACGATGTTCATGCCCGAGGACGATCCGGACGGCGCGAAGCAGCTCAGGATCGCCTTCGCCAATATCGGCACAGATGGAATTGCCGAACTGATCGACAGGCTCGCCGCGTTCCGGGCCTGACGCGCCACCTTGCCCCGCCCTGCCTGCTGCCCTAAACACCCTCGGGAACGGGTCTTTCGGGAGGTATGCCGCCATGTCGAGTCCGCTGCGCAGCAAGAAGCGCGGAAACACGATCATCTGGATCCTGATGGCGATGCTGATCCTCGGTCTCGGCGGTTTCGGCGTAAGCAATTTCGGCGGCTCTGTCCGGTCCATCGGGACGGTCGGCGACCGCGACATCGACGTTCGCGACTATGCGCGCGCCCTGACCAACGAAATAAACGCGTTCTCGGCGCAGGTGGGCCAGCCGCTGACCTTTGCGCAAGCGCAGTCCCTGGGTATCGACAAGTCGGTTCAGGCGCGGGTTCTCGCCTCTGCCGCACTCGACAACGAGGCCGCGCAGATCGGTATTTCCGTCGGTGACGATGCGGTCCGCAACAACCTCATGTCGATGGAAGCCTTCCACGGACTCGATGGCCAGTTCAACCGCGATGCCTACACGCTCCGGCTGCGGCAGGAGGGCCTCAGCGAGGCCGAGTTCGAGGGCAAGCTGCGCGACGAGGTTGCGCGCACGCTGCTTCAGGGCGCCGTTCAGGGCGGCACCGCCGCACCCGAGGCATTCGTCATTCACCTCGCCGCATGGCTGACCGAGACGCGTAGCTTCACGCTGGCGGAACTGATGGCGTCCGATCTGCCGGAACCGGTCCCGGCGCCGTCGGATGCCGACATCCAGGCCTATTACGACGCCCATCCCGAAGCCTTCACCCGCCCTGAGGCGCGGCGGATCACCTATGTCTGGCTCTCGCCCGAGATGCTGACGGAAGAGGTGTTGCTGGATGACGAGGCGTTGCAAGCCGTCTATCAGGAGCGGATCGACGAATTCGTGACGCCCGAGCTTCGTCTGGTCGAACGCCTCGTCTATCCCGACGAGGCCAGCGCGGCCGAGGCGAAGGCACGGGTCGATGCCGGCACCGCGACATTCGAGGAGGTCGCGGCCGAGCGTGGCCTCACCCTTGCCGATATCGACCTCGGAGAGATGTCGGAAGCAGCACTTGGCGAGGCCGGCGCGGCCGTGTTCGCGCTTGACACCCCCGGCGTGGTCGGCCCCTTCGCCACCGACCTCGGGCCCGCGCTCTTTGCCATGAACGGCATTCTCGAAGCCCGCGAAGTCACGTTCGAAGAGGCGCGCGAGGATCTCGCTGCCGAGGCAACCGCGGACAAGGCGCGCCGACTGATCGCGGACCGCAGCGACGGGATCGAGGATCTGCTGGCAAGCGGCGCCACACTGGAAGAGGTCGCCAACGAAACAGGCATGGAACTTGGTGAAATCGCCTTCAGCGAGGGGACCGAAGAAGGCATCGCCGCCTATGGCGGCTTCCGCGAAGCCGCGGCTGCCGCCAAGGCCGAGGATTTCCCGGCGCTGGCCGCGCTGGACGATGGCGGCGTCTTCGCCCTGCGTCTTGACGGGATCGACCCGCCGGCGCTGCGCCCGATCGAAGAGGTTCGCGACGATGCGGCCCGAGCCTGGACGCGGGACGAGACCGAAACCCGCCTTGCCGCGCTTGGCGAGGAGGTCGCCGCCCGTGTCGGCGCCGGTGAGCCGCTGGAATCCACCGGCCTTGTCACCACCCGCTACGGAGATTTCGCGCGCGGCGGTTTCCTTGCCGACACACCGGCGGAAGTCGCCGAGCAGGTCTTTACGCTGGACGATGGCGCGGCTGCGGTCGTGACCGCCGGTCGCCGGGTGCACGTCGTGACCCTGACCGGCATCCATGCCGCCGACCCGGCAGGCGAGGACATGACCCGCGCGAAGGAAGGGCTTTCGGCGCAGACCGGCCAATCCCTCGCACAGGACATGGTCCAGCTTTTCGTTCAGGCGATCGAGGCGGAGGCGGGCATCACGCTCGACCCGGCGGCGATCAACGCCGTCCACGCGCAGATGAACTGAGGACCGGCACGTGGTGGCGCTGACCCCTTCCTTCGAGACGTTCGAGGCCGGCTGGGCCGAGGGCCGCAACCAGCTTGTCTTCGCGCGCCTTGCCGCCGATCTCGACACACCGGTTTCGCTGATGCTGAAGCTCGCCGACGCGCAGCCGATGAGCTTCATGCTCGAAAGCGTGACGGGTGGCGAGGTTCGGGGCCGTTACTCCGTCGTCGGGCTGAAGCCGGACGTGATCTGGGATTGCCGGGGCGAGGCGAGCCGGATCAACCGGCAGGCGCGCTACGATGCCGAGGCGTTCGAGGACCTGTCCGGCCATCCGCTCGAAACCCTGCGCGCGCTGATCGCGGAAAGCCGGATGGAGATGCCCGAGGGTATCCCGGCCATCGCCGCGGGGCTTTTCGGCTATCTCGGCTACGACATGATCCGGCTGGTGGAGCATCTGCCGAACGTGAAGCCCGATCCGATCGGCGTGCCTGACGCGACGCTGATCCGGCCGACGATCATCGCCGTCCTCGACGGCGTGAAGGGCGAGGTGACGGTCTGTTCCCCCGCATGGGCCGGATCGGGCCTGTCCGCGCGCGCGGCCTACGCCCAGGCCGCCGAGCGCGTCATGGATGCCGTGCGCGATCTTGAGCGTGCGCCGGCGGGCGAGACGCGCTCTCTCGGCGATACTGCGCATCTGGGCGAACTGAAATCGAACTTCACGCCCGAGGCCTATCGCGCCGCCGTCGAGAAGGCGAAGGACTATATCCGCGCGGGCGACATCTTCCAGGTCGTGCCGTCACAGCGCTGGTCGGCGGATTTCACGCTGCCACCGTTCGCACTCTACCGTTCGCTCCGGCGCACGAACCCCTCGCCGTTCCTGACCTTCTTCAACTTCGGCACCTTCCATATCGTCGGCGCCAGCCCGGAAATCCTTGTCCGGGTCCGCGACGGCGAGGTGACGATCCGGCCCATCGCCGGCACAAGGCCGCGTGGCCGGACACCGGACGAGGACAGGGCGCTTGAGGCCGACCTGCTGGCCGACAAGAAGGAACTGGCCGAGCACCTGATGCTGCTCGACCTCGGGCGGAACGATGTGGGCCGTGTCGCGAAGGTCGGCACCGTCCATCCGACCGAGAAGTTCATCATCGAGCGTTATTCGCACGTCATGCACATCGTCTCCAACGTGGTGGGCGAAATCCGCGACGACGAGGATGCACTGTCGGCCCTGCTCGCCGGCCTGCCCGCCGGCACCGTCTCGGGCGCGCCGAAGGTCCGCGCGATGGAGATCATCGACGAGCTGGAGCCCGAAAAGCGCGGCATCTATGGCGGCGGTGTGGGCTATTTCGCGGCCAATGGCGAGATGGACATGTGCATCGCGCTCCGCACCGCAGTGGTTAAGGACGAGACGCTTTATGTCCAGGCCGGCGGCGGCGTCGTCTACGACAGCGACCCGGAGGCCGAGTTCCAGGAGACGGTCAACAAGTCCCGGGCCCTGAAGACGGCGGCCGAGGATGCCGGCCTCTTCGCCAGGCGCGGCAATAACTGAACGCCCGCGGCGGCGTCTCAGCCCCCCGCCAGCATGACCGCCGATACCGGCGCGACAGCCGTCTGCTTCGCCCCTTCGGCGATCCAGCCGCGCAAGGCTTCGACCGTGTCAGGCGCTGTCGTCGCGAAAACGACGACCTGGCCTGAGCGGGCCGCTTCGAAGGCGGCGCGGTCCAGATCGCGGCGGATCGATGCAGCGTCCTCGCCAGCCGCATCGAGGTTGCGGAACACTTTCGCATGGGCAAGTCCCGCAGCCGTCGCAGCCTGTCCCGCCGGATCAAGGCCGAACCCATAGGTCACCAGCCCAAGACCCTCCGCCCCCATCAGCGCCACGAGGTGCTGCGCCATGCGCCGGTCGGTCTGGTGAATGGCATCAGGCGCGCCAATCAGCGCGACCGCCTCCGGCAGCGTCTGTTCGTAGCCCTGATAGCTGACTTCCAGATCGGCGCCGGTCGCGCCCGCGGGAAGCGGCGGCGCGAGAATTGCCACTTCCAGCCCGGCAAACCGGTAATCCCGCGCGCGGCTGGCCGCGCCGGGCTGGGTCGGATCAAGGGCGATCGTCACCGGCACGCCAAGCGCCGCCAGCGCCGTTGCATCGGCGTTTCCGTCATCGGCCAGAATCACGCCGACCAGCGGCAGGCCATCCGGATTGTCGAAGCCGGCCGCAAAACGGGCCACGGCTGCGTCATCGGCGCCGAGTTCGGGCGAAGCCGGGGCGTCGGCCACGCCGCCGCCTGCATCCCCGGCCTCGGCCGAGGCGGCGCCGACCTGCGGCAACCGGTTGATCTGGACGCCGGGGACTGCGTTCGTGAAACCGATCTTCGGCGCGTTGGCGTTGCCAAGCGGGCGCTGCGGCACAAGCTCCACGACCGTGGGCGCCTGTGCGGGCGCCTCGGCGACCTCCGGGGCTTCGCTGGCCGGCTGTGGCGCGGGTGCTTCGGCGGCGGGCGCAGGTTCTACCGACGGAGCCTCGGGTTCCGGCAAGGCAGGCGTCTCGGGCAGTGCTGGCGCCGCTTCCGCGACCTCTGTCATGGCGGGCACCTCCGGCGCTTCCGCTCCGACGTCTGCATCCGGCGTGGCGGGCGAAGTTTCTTCAGCCACCTGCGGCAATGTCGTCTCCGGCGCGGTCTCGGGCGCGACCTCCGGCAGTGCGTCCGCAGCCGCCGTCACGATCTCGGGCATCGGATCGGGCGCTTCGTCCCCGGCAAGAACGGGGGCGATCGGCGATTCCGTACCGGCTGTCGGCGTGGCCTCGTCCGCCACGGGAAGTTCGGCGATGATCGTCGGTTCGGTAGGGTCGGGTGACGCCATCGTCACCGGTGCGACCGTCTGGCCCTCGGGGATCGCAGCCGGGGCCACATCGGCAAGGGCCGGCGCGGCTTCGGGTGCGGGCGCGGCGATATCCGGCGCGGCGGACACCGCCGGCGCGGGCGCGAGTTCGGGAAGAACCGGGGTTTCGTCCGGCCGCTCGCGCGCGAACTCAGAGCCGGGGGGGACCTCGACCTCCGCGGTTTCCGGCCCGCTGTCGATCGCCGCCATTTCGGTCGCGCCTGCCTCCGGCGCGGTCATATCGGTCTCGACCGCCTCTGACGCCACCGTGTCGGCCCCGGACATCTCGGTCGTGGCCATTTCCTGCTCGGCCGTTTCCGGCGCGGCCTCGTCCTCGGCCTCGACGGCAACTTCGGGCGCCGCCGTCGTCCCCGCGACCGTCTCGGTCACGGTTTCGCCGGACGCCTCCGTTTCGGCGGCCACTTCAGGCGCGATCACTTCGGCCGCTTCTTCTTCCGCAGCCGTCTCTGCCGCCACCTGCGCCTCGGCCGGTTCCACGCTTTCCGCCTGTGGCGCGCTCGCCATCCGCACCGTATCGCCGACGGGCACCACGAGTCCCACGGCGGTCAACACGACGCCGCTGACCAGTATGCCGGCCAGCACACCCAAAATCAGTCCTCTGCCCACGACTGCCTCCGACGCCTCAATCGCCCGCGAACCTCTTCTTGCCTTGACCCGGCCGCGCGGCTCTGACCATGTATAGCCCGTCATGCAGCGGGGTTCACCCCCTGATTGCACATGGTATTGCGAAGGTCCGCCGATGCTGCTTCTGATCGACAACTACGACAGCTTCACCTACAACCTCGTCCACTATTTCGGCGAGATCGGTGCCGAAGTCGTGGTCCGCCGCAACGACGCGCTGAACGTTCAGGAGGCGATGGCGCTGAACGCCGCGGCCATCGTCCTGTCGCCGGGACCGTGCGATCCCGATCAAGCCGGGATCTGCCTTACCCTGACCAAAGCGGCGGCAGAGACGCGGACACCGCTTCTGGGGGTCTGCCTCGGCCATCAGACGATCGGTCAGGCGTTTGGCGGCAAGGTCGTGCGCTGCCACGAGATCGTGCACGGCAAGATGGGCAAGATGCATCATTCCGGACAGGGCGTCTTTGCCGGCCTGCCCTCGCCCTTCGAGGCGACGCGCTATCACTCACTGGTCGTCGACCGGGCCACTTTGCCCGACTGCCTGGAAGTGACCGCCTGGCTGGAAGACGGGACGATCATGGGGCTGAAGCACCGCGACCTTCCGATCGAGGGCGTGCAGTTCCACCCGGAATCCATCGCCTCCGAACACGGCCACCAGATGCTGCGCACCTTCCTCGAGGGCGCGGGCGTCCCGCTTGGGATGCCGGCATGAGCGACGATATCCGCCCGCTGATCGGCCTTGCCGCCGACCGTCCCCTGACGCGCGAAGAGGCGGAAACCGCCTTCGCCGCACTCTTTGACGGGGCCGCAACGCCAAGTCAGATGGGCGGGCTCCTGATGGCGCTGCGCACGCGTGGCGAGACGGTCGAGGAGATCGCGGCCGCCGCGCGGGTGATGCGGGCGAAATGCAACAAGGTGCGCGCGCCGGAAGGCGCGATGGACATCGTCGGAACCGGCGGCGACGGCAAGGGCACGCTGAACATCTCCACCGCCACGGCCTTCGTGGTTGCCGGCGCAGGCGTCGTCGTGGCCAAGCATGGCAACCGCAACCTCAGCTCCAAATCGGGGGCGGCAGATGCGCTGACACAGATGGGGGTCGACGTGATGATCGGCCCGGAAGCGGTTGAAAAAGCGCTGAAAGACTGCGGCATCGCTTTCATGATGGCGCCGATGCACCATCCCGCGATCCGCCATGTCATGCCGACCCGCGCGGAACTGGGCACCCGCACCGTCTTCAACCTTCTCGGCCCGCTCACCAACCCCGCCGGGGTAAAGCGCCAGCTGACCGGCGCCTTCTCGCGCGACTGGATCCGGCCAATGGCGGAAACGCTGGCGGCACTCGGTTCCGACCGCGCCTGGCTGGTCCATGGATCGGACGGCACCGATGAACTGTCGATCGCCGGGACGAGCTGGGTCGCCGCGCTGGAGGACGGCACGGTGCGCGAGTTCGAGGTGCATCCCGAGGAGGCCGGCCTGCCGGTCCACCCGTTCGAAGCGATCATGGGCGGCAGCCCCGAGGAGAATGCCGCCGCCTTCCGCGCGCTTCTGGCGGGCGCGGCCGGCGCCTATCGCGACGCGGTGCTGCTGAATGCCGCCGCGGCCCTCGTCGTCGCCGGCAAGGCCACCGGGCTGAAAGACGGCGCGGCGCAGGCCGCCGAGAGCATCGACAGCGGCGCCGCGAAGGCGAAGATCGAGGCGCTGGCCGCAGCCACGCAGGCGGCATGATCCCCGCCGCCTGGGCGCATCTTCCCTTCTTCACGCGTGACTGGCCGGGCATCGACGCCACACTGGCGAAGGAGCAAAGGCCGGTCTACCCACCGCGCGAGCGCATCTTTGCCGCACTCGACGCCTGCGCGCCGGAGGATGTCCGTGTCGTCATCCTCGGCCAGGACCCCTATCACACGCCGGGCAAGGCCGACGGGCTGGCCTTCTCGATCCCGGACGGGTTTCCGGGAAGGCTGGACAGTCTTGGAAACATCTTCAAGGAGTTGCACGACGATCTTGGCGTTGATCGAAGCCGCACCGACCTGGCCGGCTGGGCGCGGCAGGGCATCCTGTTGCTCAACACCGCGCTGACCGTGCCGGAAGGACGCCCCAAGGCCCATGCCAGGCTGGGCTGGGACCAGCTGGCGGCCGAAGTGCTGGCCGAGATCGACACCAGCCCGCGCGCCTGCCTGCTCTGGGGCGGCCCGGCGCAGGCGGTGGCGCGGCGGCACCTGCATAATCCGGGCCATCTCCGGATCGAGAGCGCGCATCCCTCGCCGCTTTCGGTCTATCGCGGCTTCTTCGGCTCCCGCCCGTTCAGCCATGTCAATGCGTGGCTGGTCGCGCGGGGGGAAGAACCGGTCCGCTGGGAGGAATAGCGCCGACGTGGGGGTTTCCCACCCCCACACCCCCGGGGAGTATTTGCGAACAGAAGAAGGCGGAAGGGCTTTTCGTCCTGCGAGCGCGGGGGTAAGGAGGGGCATGGATATTCTCGACAAGATCAAGACCTACAAGCTGGAAGAGGTCGCCGCCGCGAAAGCCGCGCGGCCGCTTGCCGGGATCGAGGCCGAGGCGCGGACGGCAGGAGCGCCGCGCGGCTTTGCCCGGGCGCTGCAGGCGGCA
The DNA here is from genome assembly GCA_030429495.1 of Alphaproteobacteria bacterium. Classification (GTDB taxonomy): domain Bacteria; phylum Pseudomonadota; class Alphaproteobacteria; order Rhodobacterales; family Rhodobacteraceae; genus Albidovulum. Next base: position 272,838 of record JAUIFH010000005.1, read on the forward strand.
GCCGGCACGGGTTACGGGCTGATCGCCGAGATCAAGAAGGCGAGCCCATCGAAGGGGCTGATCCGGGCGGATTTCGACCCGCCGGAACTGGCGCGGGCCTATGAGGCGGGCGGGGCCACCTGCCTGTCGGTCCTGACCGATGCGCCGTCCTTCCAGGGCGCGCCCGGGTTTCTGATCGAGGCGCGCGCGGCCGTCGCGCTACCGGCGCTTCGCAAGGATTTCATGTATGACCCCTACCAGGTTACCGAGGCGCGCGCCTGGGGTGCGGACTGCATCCTGATCATCCTCGCCTCTGTCTCGGATGCGCAGGCGGCGGAGCTGGAGGATGCCGCCTTCGGCTGGGGCATGGACGTGCTCTTGGAGGTTCATGACGAGGCGGAACTTGACCGGGCACTCGCACTGAAATCGCCTCTGGTTGGCGTAAACAACCGCAATCTCAAGACCTTCGAGGTCACTCTTGATACAACAAGGCGGCTTGCTCCGCGCCTGCCCGCTGACCGGCACCTGGTCTGCGAAAGCGGGCTTTTCACACCCGCCGACCTTGCGGCGATGGCCGACTGCGGCGCGCGCAGCTTCCTGATCGGCGAAAGCCTGATGCGGCAGGCGGATGTGGCGGCGGCGACGCGCGCGATCCTGGCTGACCCGGCCCGGGCGGAGGCGTGACGATGCCGCTGACCCATTTCGACGCGGAAGGCCGGGCGCATATGGTCGATGTCTCCGACAAGGCGGTGACGGCCCGTGTCGCGGTGGCCGAGGCGCAGGTGGTCATGCTGCCCGAGACGCTGGCGCTGGTGACCGGGGGGCAGGCGAAGAAGGGCGACGTGCTTGGCGTTGCCCGGCTGGCCGGGATCATGGCGGCGAAGAAGACCGCCGATCTGATCCCGCTTTGCCATCCCCTGCCGATCACCAAGGTCGCGATCGAGCTTGCGGCCGATGCCGCGCTGCCGGGCGTCAGGATCGAGGCGACCGTCCGCACCACGGGCCAGACCGGGGTGGAGATGGAGGCGCTGACGGCGGCCTCTGTCGCGGCGCTGACGGTCTATGACATGCTGAAGGCGGCGGAGAAGTCGATGCGCATCGAAGGTCTGCGTGTCGTTCTGAAAGACGGTGGGAAATCAGGCCGTTACGAGGCAGAATGAAGGGGCGGAGCGCGCCATGATCCCTGTCGAGGAAGCCCTTTCCCGCCTGTTCGCCCTGTGCCGGCCCCTGCCGCCGGAAACCATTGCCCTCCGCCATGCGGCAAACCGCGTGCTGGCGGCCCCCGTCATCGCCACCCGCGACCAACCACCCTTCCCGGCCTCGGCGATGGACGGCTACGCGGTGCGCGATGCCGACCATGCCGCTGGCGCCGTCCTTTCGGTGATCGGAGAGGCAGCCGCGGGGCGCGGATATTCCGGCGCCATCGGTCCGGGCGAGGCGATCCGCATCTTCACCGGCGCGCCGGTCCCCGAGGGTGGCGAGCGTGTCGTCCTGCAGGAGGACGTGACGCGCGACGGCGACCGGATCACCCTGGGTGACCGGCTTGAACAGGGCAGCAATATCCGCGCGGCGGGGCAGGATTTCCGCGCGGGCGACCGGATCGAAGCACCCCGCAGGCTGACGGCGCCCGACCTTGCGCTGGCCGCCGCGATGAATGTGGCCGATCTGACGGTCACGCGCCGCCCCGTCGTGGCCTTCATCGCGACGGGCGACGAACTGGTGATGCCCGGCGAGGCGCCGGGCCCCGACCAGATCATCGCCTCCAACAGCTTCGCCCTGGCGGCGATGGCCGAGGCGGCGGGCGCGGAGGCGCGGCTGCTGCCGATCGCACGGGACACCGAGGCATCGCTCCGCTTCACGGTCGATCTTGCCCGCGACGCGGATCTGATCGTGACGATCGGCGGCGCGTCAGTCGGGGATCACGACCTCGTCGGCAAGGTGACGGCGGATCTCGGGATGGAGCGGTCGTTCTACAAGATCGCGATGCGGCCGGGGAAACCGCTGATGGCGGGCAGGCTTGGCGGCGCCGTTCTGCTTGGCCTTCCCGGAAACCCCGTATCGTCAATTGTTTGCGGCCATATCTTCATGCTTCCCATGCTGGCCGCGATGCAGGGCCTGCCCCCTGCGCCAGCCCCGCAACGCCGCGCTGCGCTCGCCGAGGGTGTCGCCGCGAACGGCCCCCGGGCGCATTACATGCGGGCGCGGGTCGAAACCCGGGATGGCACCACGCTGATCCACCCGTTCGCGCGGCAGGACAGTGCACTTCTCACCGTCCTTGCCGAGGCGAATGCACTTCTGGTGCGTCCGGTCGGCGACGCGGCCCGGCCTGCCGGAACCGAGGTCGGCTATATTCCGCTTTGAACTGTTTTGTTTGACACAAAACGGGAACGCGCGTAGAACATAGTTTGAACGGCTTGGGCAAAGGCAAAGGACAACAGGCATCATGCTGACCCGCAAGCAATTGGAACTGCTCGATTTCATCCAGAAACGTGTGGCGCGCGACGGCGTCCCCCCCTCTTTCGACGAGATGAAGGACGCGCTCGACCTGCGCTCCAAGTCCGGCATTCACCGCCTGATCACGGCGCTGGAGGAACGCGGCTTCATCCGCCGCCTCGCCCACCGGGCGCGCGCGATCGAGATCGTGAAGCTGCCCGAGGCGATGGAAAAGCCCGGCTTCAGCCCCAAGGTGATCAAGGGCGACCGCAAGGCGCCGCCGAGGGAGGCCATGCCGGTCACGGCGGATGCCCTCGAACTGCCGGTCATGGGCCGCATCGCCGCCGGGGTTCCGATCGAGGCGATATCGGAAGTCTCGCACCACGTCGCGGTGCCCGGCTCCATGCTCTCCGGGCGGGGCCAGCATTACGCGCTGGAGGTCAAGGGCGATTCCATGATCGAGGCCGGGATCAATGACGGTGACATCGTGGTGATCCGTGAACAGACGACCGCCGATAACGGCGATATCGTCGTCGCACTCGTCGAAGGACATGAGGCGACGCTGAAACGGTTCCGCCGCCGGGGGGCGATGATCGCGCTCGAAGCTGCCAACCCGGCTTACGAGACGCGGGTTCTGCCGGAAGATCACGTCAAGGTGCAGGGCCGGCTCGTCGGTCTGATCCGAAGCTACTGACGCGCTGTGGGGCCGCCGCTCTTGCTGCGGGGGCGGTTCCACATCCTGTCGCCGGCAACCGCGCGTGCCGTGGTGATTTGCAGGCTGGTAAGGTCCGAACGGATGGCGAGCGCGCCGGTCTGCCTGAGCCGCGCCGCATCGTAGATCGTGCAGTCGCCGCCCGCCGGGCCGGCCCAATCCTCCGACAGGATAAGAAGGGCGCCACCGGTGCAAGATGCGGCCGCGCGTGATGCGGCGCCCTTGCCGGTGAAGTGCCGCGCCGGAACACCGCCGACCATGGCGACAAGCGCCCCCTTCTGACCAGTGAAGCCCGCGCGCCCGAAGGCCGCGTCCTGCGCGGCCAGATCGCCGTCATCCTCCAGCCAGCTCTTGGCGACGAACCCGGCGCCCTTCGGCTTTGACAATGCCCGCCCCTCTGGCCCGATGATGCCCGCGATGGCGCCGTCGCCCGAAACCAGGAGCGCCGGACGCTCGGCCCCTGCCCAGAAGATCAGGCCCGCCGTGACGGCCACCACACCAGCGCCGCGCAGCCAGACCATGCGGGCAATCAGCGCCGCCACACCGCCAAGCGCCATGACCGGCAGCGCCGCGGCCGGCGGCGTCGGAACCGCGATCACCGCCCCGTCAAGCCCCGAGACCCAGCCCGCCACGTGCAGGATGAACGCGGTGCCCTGCTCCATCACCCAGAGCGGCAACCCGGCAAGGCCAAGCGGCGCCAGGACCGCCGCCACGACGCCTGCCGGCATCACCACAAGTCCCATCAGCGGCACGGCAAGCAGGTTGGCCAGCAATCCGTATTCCGCGATCCGGTTGAAATGCGCGGCAGCGATCGGGGCGGTGGCGAGCCCCGCCGCCACCGAGGACAGGACCAGCATCGCGACGGGACGGAGCGGCGCCGGAACCTGGTGCTGCACCCTCGTCCAGGGCCGGAACGCGACGATCAGCGCGACGGTCGCCCCGAACGACATCTGGAAACCCGGCTCGATCAGGCTTTCGGGTTCGATCAGGAGGACGATCAGCGCCGCGATCGAGACCGAGCGGAGCGAGATCGCCCTGCGGTCGGCAAGCACGGCGGCAAGCATCACCGCCGCCATGACGAAGGCGCGGCGGGTCGCGACGTTCGGCCCCGCCAGCATCAGGTAGAACACGGCCGCGAACAGCGCCACGAGGGCAGCGAGCTTCTTGGTGTTCAGGCGCAGTGCGAATGGCGGAACAAGCGCCATCCCGTAACGGCAGGCGGCGAAAACGAAGCCGGTCAACAGCCCCATATGCAGGCCCGAGATCGAGATCAGGTGCGACAAGTTGGAGGCGCGCAGCGCGTCGTTCGTTGCCTGCGTGACGCCGGAACGGTCGCCGGTCATCAGCGCGGCAGCGAATGCGCCGGGTTGCCCCTCCATACCGGACTGCATTGCCCCCGAGATGGTCATCCGCACCCGGAATGCAAGCAGCGCGATCCCCTCCTCGGGCGGCGCCAGCGCCAGTACTGGGGTCCGGGTATAGCCGACCGCGCCGAGGCGCGAGAACCAGGCGAGGCGCTGGAAGTCGAAGCCGCCGGGTTCGACCGGCCCTTCCGGCGGCGAGAGGTGGGCCGAGAGGATCACGGTCAGGCCCGGCCGCAATGCCACGAAGCCCTGCGCACCGTGGAGCGCGACCCGGACCCGTTCGGGCGTACGGTCGGACGGCACGTCCTCCAGCACGACGCGATCGAGCGTCAGGCGGAGCTGGTCGGAGAACGACCGGTCGATACCGACGACGCGTCCCTCGACCGGGCCGTAGTAGCGAAACGGTAAGACCGGTGCCGCGACCGAATGGGCACGCAGCGCCGCGAGCAGCAGCCCGCCGGTCATGAGCGCCACCGCAATTGCAGGCACGCGCAGCCGTTCCGGGCCGCGCCATCCGGCCAGTGACGACAGCAGCGCAATGCCCGCGACGGCGGCAAGCGTGCCCTGCCCCGGCTCCGTCCTTAAGGCGAAGTAGATGCCGATGCCGAAAGACATGAAAACCGGCGTCCAGGGCAGAAGACCGCCCCGCGCCGCCAGCAGCGCGTCCAGGATCGCGATCGCCGCCCGCACCTTGTTTCCCCGTCCGGCATTGCCTAATGAACACGCGATCAGCCTGCGCTCTCATGGTTTCCGAAAGGTTAACGCCGATGTCCGATGTCGTGACCCGTTTTGCCCCCTCGCCCACCGGCTACCTGCATATCGGCGGCGCGCGCACGGCGTTGTTCAACTGGCTCTATGCGCGCGGGCGGGGCGGGAAATTCCTGCTCAGGATCGAGGATACCGACCGCGAACGCTCCACCCCGGAGGCCACGGCGGCGATCCTGAAGGGTCTTGCCTGGCTCGGCCTTGACTGGGACGGCGATGTCGTCAGCCAGTTCGAGGGGCGCGCCCGCCATGCCGAGGTGGCGCATGAGATGCTGGCGCGCGGCGCGGCCTACAAATGCTTCTGCACGCAGGAGGAAATCGAGGCGTTCCGCGAAACTGTCCGGGCCGAGGGCCGATCCACCCTGTTCCGGAGCCCCTGGCGCGACGCTGACCCAGCCACCCACCCGGACGCCCCGTTCGTAATCCGCCTCAAGGCCCCGCGTGAGGGCGAGACGGTGATCGAGGACGCCGTGCAGGGCAGCGTCACCTTCCGCAACGACCAGCTTGACGACATGGTCTGTCTGCGTTCGGACGGGACGCCAACCTATATGCTGGCCGTCGTCGTCGACGACCACGATATGGGCGTGACCCATGTGATCCGGGGCGACGACCATCTGAACAACGCGGCACGGCAGACCCAGATCTACCGCGCGATGGACTGGGCAGAGCCGGTCTGGGCGCATATCCCGCTGATCCACGGACCGGACGGCAAGAAGTTGTCGAAACGGCATGGCGCGGTCGGACTGGAAGAGTATCAGGCGATGGGTTACCCGGCCGCCGGGATGCGCAACTACCTGACCCGGCTTGGCTGGGCGCATGGCGATGCGGAATTCTTCACCGATGCCGAGGCGCGGGCATGGTTCGATCTGGATGGAATCGGGCGGGCGCCGGCGCGGCTCGATTTCAAGAAGCTGGAGAATCTGTCGGGCCAGCATATCGCGGCGACCCCGGACACCGATCTGCTGCCCGAAATTGAGGCATATCTTTCCGCAGCCGGCCGGGATTCTCTTTCGCATACGCAGAAAGACGGTCTCTCACGTGCTCTTTACTGTGTAAAAGATCGTGCGAAAACACTGGGCGAACTTCTTGAGAAAGCCCATTTTGTCCTTGAATCCCGGCCCCTTGTTCCTGACGAGAAGGCAGCCAAGGCACTCGATACGGTATCCCGTGGTATACTGAATGAATTGACGCCGCAGTTGCAAAATGCTAGCTGGAGCCGGGACACGCTGGAAGCCACCGTGAACCGCGTCGCAGAGGCCCACGGAATCGGGCTTGGCAAGATCGCGGGACCACTCCGGGCTGCACTCGCCGGGCGCACGGTCAGCCCCAGCGTCTTCGACATGATGCTCGTCATCGGGCGGGAGGAGACCGTCGCCCGACTGAAGGATGCCACCGGTTGACGGCGCCGCCGCGACCGTGACCTACACCCGCCGTAGGAACTGTTCCATACGGCCGTCTGAAAGGGAGCCGTGATGGACAAGATGATCAAGACCGCGACCCTGAGTTTCGACGGCAAGTCGATCGAGCTGCCCATCCTGCAGCCCACGGTCGGCCCCGACGTGATCGACATCCGCAAGCTCTACGGTGAGGCCGACGTCTTCACCTATGATCCGGGCTTTACCTCCACCGCCGCGACCGATAGCGCCATCACCTATATCGATGGCGACAAGGGCGAGCTTCTCTATCGCGGCTACCCGATCGAGCAACTGGCCGAAAAGTCGCATTTCCTCGAAGTCTGCTACCTGCTGCTTTACGGCGAACTGCCGGACGCGACCCAGATCAAGGATTTCGAGGCCCGTGTCACCAACCACACGATGGTGCATGAGCAGATGCACTATTTCTTCCGCGGGTTCCGGCGCGACAGCCATCCGATGGCGACCATGGTCGGCGTCGTCGGCGCGATGTCGGCCTTCTACCACGACTCGACCGACATCGCCGATCCGTGGCAGCGCGAGGTGGCAGCGATCCGCATGATCGCGAAGCTGCCGACGATCGCGGCGATGGCCTACAAGTATTCGGTCGGCCAGCCCTTCGTCTATCCGAAGAATTCGCTCGATTACCCGTCGAACTTCCTGCACATGTGCTTCGCCGTTCCGTGCGAGGAGTATGTCGTGCAGCCGGCCCTCGCCAAGGCGATGGACCGGATCATGATGCTCCATGCCGACCACGAGCAGAACGCCTCGACCTCGACGGTGCGTCTGGCCGGGTCGTCGGGCGCCAACCCCTTCGCCTGCATCGCTGCCGGCATCGCCTGCCTCTGGGGGCCAGCCCATGGCGGCGCGAACCAGGCCTGCCTCGAGATGCTGCGCGAAATCGGCACCGTCGATCGCATCCCGGAATACATCAAACGCGCGAAGGACAAGTCGGACCCGTTCCGCCTGATGGGCTTCGGCCACCGGGTCTACAAGAACTTCGACCCGCGCGCGAAGGTGATGAAGGAAAGTGCCGACGAGGTGCTGGACCTGCTCGGCATTCAGGACAACGAGACACTGAAGGTCGCGAAGGAACTGGAGAAGATCGCGCTGGAGGACGAGTACTTCGTCTCCAAAAAGCTCTATCCGAACGTCGATTTCTATTCCGGCATCATCCTTGAGGCGATGGGCTTCCCGACCTCGATGTTCACGCCGATCTTCGCGGTCAGCCGGACGGTCGGCTGGATCTCGCAGTGGAAAGAGATGATCGCCGATCCGACCCAGAAGATCGGCCGCCCGCGCCAGCTCTATATCGGCCAGACCCAGCGGGACTACGTCGATGTGAACAAGCGCTGAGGCTCTGTTCAACCGGAAATCGAAGATGCGCGGGTCGGTGGCCCGCGCATTCTGTTTCTGGGTAGCAAAACTGTTCCGGTCGCCCGCCAGCGCGCGCAACCATTCGGGCCGGCCGTGAAGCCTCTCTTCCGGCCTAGCCATCCCTCCGGGCGTAGGCAGCCGGGGCGGGCAACTCGTATCCTGCCCGATAGCATTGATCCAACAGGGATTTGCGCCGGCTTAGCGGCCCTTTGGTGCCGTAAAGAACTTCGAGCTTACGCGGGGAAAATCCAAAGTAGCCGAACGTGCCCTTGATCCAGGCGGTTTCAAGGGCGCTCAGATAGCCACCGGCAGCCATCTCATCAGATCGCACCCCGGCCGCCACCAGGAGGATGCCCGACCGAGGGCGCTGAAGTGAAATCTCGGGATCGTCCAACTGGTCATAGGCCCAACCCCAACTCCAGACGCGATCCACCCACCCCTTGGTCATCGAAGGCATTCCCCACCAGAACAAGGGAAAGACCAGACAGACCGCGTCGGCGCGGGCGAGTCGCGCCTGCTCCTTCTGCACATCCGGAGGAACGGCGCCCCCGCCATCCGCTTCGATATCGGCCAAGCTCCACCGGGGATCGAAGCCTTCCGCATTCAAGTCCGCAAGTTCGACGGAGTGGCCCACCGCCTCCACGCCTGCCATGAAACTTCGTGCGGCCGAGGCAGTGAAAGACTCCGGGTCGGGATGATCAAGGACAGTCAGCACATGCATAGGTCAGTTCACCCAAAGCCATCGCGGTCAACCCGGTTTCTCGCATCTCAACCAAGCTTCAGGTCAAGCGCAACCTTGAGACGGCAGTTCAGGATACCCATGGACGAGCCGGACGCGGGCCGTCACCCGTTGGCATATCTTCGCTTTGGCGGCCACGGCCGCCGTTACCCGCCGCTTTCGGCCTTCTTCTCCCAGCGCCCGTCGGCCTCGCTCCAGTATTGCGCGGCAATGCCGGCGCTTGTCAGGGCCTTCCACTGACCCCGCGCGCGCGCCAGCGCGGCCTCGTCATTGCCGTCAAAGATCACGCAGACCCGTTCAAGCGCGCCGCATTCCGCGCCCATCACCTCGGCACCGTCCACGGCCATCAGGCACTGGGCACTGTTCGGCGTCTCCGTCCCCGTCGTGAGAAGGACGGGCTGCATGTCGTCATGCTTGCCGCCCGCAATCCCGTGCGGCAGGAAGCCTTCCTCCGCCCCGGCCCAGAGCTTCTGGTCCAGCCAGTCGAGCCGCGCGGGATCGGTTCCGCGCACGATGACATGCCAGCCCGCCTGCAAGGCCTTGGCTAGAAGCATCGGCAGTGTCACCTCAAGCGGTGACCGTGTGAGGTGGTAGAAGAACGCCTGCCCCATCAGCCTTCGAACATGTCGCGCACCAGCCGGTCGAGCGCCATGACCCCCCAGCCCGTCGCGCCCTTGGGTGCGAGCGTGGTTTCCTTCGGCGGCAGCGCGACCCCGGCGATGTCGAGGTGAATCCACGGCACCTCGTCCTTGACGAACCGCTTGAGGAACTGCGCGGCCGTGATCGAACCCGCGGGCCGGCCGCCGGTATTCTTCATGTCGGCAAGCCGCGACTTGATCTGTTCGTCATAGGCCGGTCCCATCGGCATCCGCCACGCGCCCTCGCCCTCGGCCTCGGCGGCCTTCAGGAACGCCGCGCAAAGCTTGTCGTCGTTAGAGAAGACACCCGCATTCTCATGGCCAAGGCCGATGATGATCGCACCGGTCAGCGTCGCGAGGTTGATCATGCCGCTGGGCTTGAAGCGCTCCTGCGCGTACCAGAGCACGTCGGCGAGGACCAGCCGCCCCTCGGCATCGGTGTTGATCACCTCGATCGTGTCGCCCTTCATGGATTTCACGATATCGCCGGGCCGCTGCGCCTTGCCGTCGGGCATGTTCTCCACCAGCCCGACAAGGCCCACGACATTCGCCTTGGCCTTCCTGAGCGCCAACGCCCGCATGACGCCGGAGACGACGCCGGCGCCGCCCATATCCATCGTCATCTCTTCCATACCGGCGGCCGGCTTGATCGAAATGCCGCCGGTGTCGAAGACAACGCCCTTGCCGACAAGCGCGAAGGGTGCTTCGCCCTTCTTGCCGCCGCTCCACTGCATGACGACAACCTTGGAGGGGCTTTCCGAACCCTGCCCCACGCCCAGAAGCGCGCCCATGCCGAGCTTTTCGAGGTCTTTCTCTTCCAGAACCTCGACCTGAAGCCCGATTTTCTTCATATCTGACAAACGGTTGGCGAAATCGGTGGTGGTCAGCACGTTGGCTGGTTCGCTCACCAGGTCACGGGTGAAGCAGACGCCCTCGGCCATGGCGGCCATCGGGGCAAAGGCCTCGCGCGCCGCGTCGGGCTTGTCGGCCATGACCGTCACCGCGCCCTTCCCGCCGTCCCTGTCGCTGCGGTAGCGGTCGAACGCATAGGCCCGAAGCGCGAGGCCCAGCGCCACGTCGGCCACCTTAGGCTGCCCGGCGGCCAGAACCGTCACGCCGCTTTCGCCCAGCGCCTTGCCGATCGCCGCGCCGGCCTTGCGCGCCTCCTGCACGCTTGCCTTCTTCGGCAGCTTCACCAGTTGTACCGCCTCAGCAGCAATCCCGGCGGGATAGGCAAGGTCGAGCGACTGGCCCGGCTTCAGCTTGTCCCAAGCCTTCCCTTCCATCGCACGCGTGACCGCGCCGCGCATCTGCCGGTCGAGCCGTCGCGCCACGGCGCCGGGCCGGCCCTCGGGCGCGAGCAGAAGCGCTAAGCGCCCTTCGGCCTTGCTCAGTGCGTCGAAATCGGCTTCGTGGAACTGGACGGCAACGGGCGCGCTCATCGGGGGACCTCCGGCATGGTTTCGCCGGACCCTAGCGCCGGGTCGGGGGCTTGGCCAGATATGAGTTTTCCCCGCCAGACGTTTCGGCTAGGGATGGGACCGGCAGACGGGGGAACGGCGAAGTGTCCAGATTCGACAGGTACATGCTGTCGCAGTTGATGATGCTGTTCGGCTTTTTCGCGCTCGTCCTCGTCTCGGTCTACTGGGTCAACCGGGCGGTCGCATTGTTCGACCAGCTTATCTCGGACGGCCAGTCCGCCTGGGTTTTCCTTGAGTTCACCGCCCTGACGCTGCCCAACGTCATTCGCCTTGTCCTGCCGATCGCGGCCTTCGTCGCCACCATATACGTCACGAATCGGCTCTCGGCAGAAAGCGAGCTTGTGGTGATGCAGGCGACCGGCTTTTCGCCTGTCCGCCTCGCCCGGCCGGTCGTCTATTTCGGGCTGATCGTCGGGCTGATGATGGCCATCCTTGTTCACGTCCTCGTCCCGGCGAGCCGCACCAAGCTTGCCGAGCGGCGTGGCGAGATCGCCGAGAACATCACCGCGCGTTTTCTCAGCGAGGGTGCGTTCCTGCACCCGGCCAGCGGAATCACCTTCTACATCCGCCAGATCACGCCCACGGGCGAGATGCAGGACATCTTCCTGTCCGACACCCGCAAACCGGGCCAGCACACAACCTATACCGCTGAACGCGCGCTGGTGGTGCGCAGCGATACCGGGCCGAAACTGGTGATGTTCGAGGGGATGGCCCAAACGCTGACGACAGCATCCGAACGGCTTTCGGTCACGCGCTTCGCCGATTTCGCCTTCGATATCGGCACGCTGATCTCTTCCAGCACGCGCCGGCCGCTTTCGGTGGAGGAGTTGCCGACATCGGCCCTTCTCGCGCCCACGGAGTCGGTGATGGCCGAAATCGGCGCGACGCGGAGCGCGATGCTCTATGCCGGTCATGAAAGGCTCACGCAGCCCTTCCTCGCGCTGATCGCGGCACTGATCGGTTTCGCGGGACTGATGACCGGAGGATTCAGCCGCTTCGGTCTCTGGCGACAGATCACGGGCAGCGTGGTTTTGCTGATCCTGGTCCAGTTCCTAGCCAATGGCGCCGCCAACCTCGCGGCTGAAAATGCGACGCTGTGGCCGGTGGTCTATGTGCCGGTCCTCGTCGGCTTCGCCATCGCTGGCCTGCTTCTGGCCTTCGCGGGGCGGGTGCGCCGGGTACGCCGGGCGGTCCCGTCCGTGGTGGCGTCATGACGCTCTCGCTTTACATCGCGCGGCGCTTCGCGACGTCCTTCCTGCTGGTCTTCTCGGGGTTTTTCGCGGTGCTCTTCCTGATCGAGATGGTCGAACAGGTCCGCCGCTTCGCCGGCGCCGGGCTCGACCTGGCCGAGACGGCGGAACTGGCGCTTCTGAAGGTGCCGGAATCCCTCTACCGCATCCTTCCCATGATCGCGATCCTCGCCTCGATCTCGCTGTTCCTGGCGCTCGCGCGGTCCTCGGAACTGGTGGTCGTCCGCGCGGCGGGACGCTCCGCATTGCGGATGCTCGTCTCTCCGCTCGTCGTCGCGCTGCTCTGCGGGGCGGTGGCCGTCGCCGCGCTCAATCCGATCGTCGCGGGCACCGGCAAGCGCTACGAAACCCTGTCGGACCGCTACCGTATCGGCGAGGGCAACGTGCTTTCGGTCACACGCGAAGGCCTCTGGCTGCGTCAGGGCGGACCCGAAGGGCAGACCGTGATCCATGCCGGACGCTCCAACCTCGACGGCACGACCCTCTTCGACGTCACCTTCATCGCCCTCGCGCAGGAAAGCGGTCCGGTGGCGCGTATCGATGCGGACATGGCCGAACTCACCCCCGGCGCGTGGTTGCTTCGCGGTGCGAAGGAATGGCGCTTCGCGGCCGGCGGAAACCCCGAGCAGGACGCAGTCACGCATTCGCAGTACCGGCTTGCCTCCGACCTGACCGCCGAACAGATCCGCGACAGTTTCGGCACGCCCTCCTCGATTGCGATCTGGGACCTGCCGGCCTTCATCACGGCGCTTGAACGGGCGGGATTCTCTGCGCGCAAGCACAATGTCTGGCTCCAGATGGAACTGGCGCTGCCGCTGCTGCTGGCGACGATGGTGCTGGTCGGCGCGGGCTTCACCATGCGCCACGCGCGCTCGGGCCGCAGCGGCATGATGGTGCTTCTGGCCATCGTTTCGGGCTTCGCGATCTTCCTCCTGCGCAACTTCGCGCAGGTTCTGGGCGAAAACGGCCAGATCCCCGTCCTCGTCGCGGCCTGGAGCCCGCCAGTCGCCGCCGCACTCCTGTCGCTTAGCCTCGTTCTGCATCTGGAGGACGGCTGATGCGGCGCCTTTTCCTTGCCCTCGCAATAACCGTCGCGATGCTGGTGCCGGCAGCCGCACAGGATACGGCGACGCTGGTCGCCGATCGTGTGCTCTTGACGGGCGACAACACGCTGACCGCCGAAGGCTCGGTCGAGGTCTTCTACCAGGGCACCCGCCTCACAGCCGAGCGGATCGTCTATGACAGCACGACCGATCAGCTTGCGATCACCGGTCCGATCCGTCTGACCGATGCGGCCGGCACGGTGGTGATGGCCGACGCGGCCGAACTATCCCGCGACCTGACCGAAGGCATCCTGCACAGCGCCCGGCTCGTCCTTGACCAGCAACTCCAGCTTGCCGCGGCCGAGATGGCGCGGATCGGCGGACGCTACACGCGGCTCGACAAGGTCGTCGCCTCGGCCTGCGAGGTCTGCCCGTCGAACCCGACCCCGCTTTGGGAAATCCGCGCCCGCCGCGTGGTCCACGACCAGGCCGAGCGCCAGCTATATTTCGACCACGCCCAGTTCCGGGTGGCAGGCGTGCCGGTCTTCTATCTGCCGCGCCTTCGAATGCCCGACCCGACACTCGAGCGCGCCACCGGCTTCCTGCTGCCTTCCGTGCGCACGACATCGGCACTCGGCCCCGGCGTGAAGATTCCCTATTTCATCGCGCTCGGCGAAAGCCGCGATCTGACGATCACGCCCTATGTATCGACGGACCGGACGCGGACGCTGGAAGCGCGCTATCGCCAGGCCTTCGCCACCGGCGAGATCGAGGTAAACGGCGCGATCAGCCGCGACGACCTCCTGCCCGATACGCGCGGCTATCTCTTTGCCGAAGGCCATTTTGCGTTGCCCCGCGACTTCGAACTGGACCTGTCGGTGCAGACCGTCACCGACGATGCCTACCTGCTCGACTACGGCATCAGCGATATCGACCGGCTGGCAAGCGGCCTTGCGGTCACCCGGACGCGGCGCAACGAACATATCGACGCGCGGCTGTTCCGCTACTGGTCGATCCGTACCGGCGACAGCAATGCCGTCCTGCCGACGCTGGTGGGCGACTTCACGTTCCAGCGCCGCTTCACACCGGCCTATATCGGCGGCGAGGGACAATTCCGGTTTCAGTCCCACAGTCATCGTCGCAGCTCCCGCGTGCCGACCGACGCCAATGGCGACGGCGTGACCGACGGGCGCGACGTGGCGCGCGCGACGCTGGCGGTGGACTGGCGACGGAACTGGACGCTGCCGAACGGGATGCTGATCGCCGGCGGGTTGCAGGCGACGGCCGACTTCTACTCGATCAGCCAGGATGCGGCCTTCCCCGGCACCGTGACCCGCTTCACCCCCGCCGCCGCGATCGAACTGCGCTGGCCCTGGGTCAAGACCGAGACGCGCTCCGGCGCCGCGCAGGTCATCGAGCCGGTCATACAGGTCGTCTGGAGTCCCGACGACACAGACACCGTCCCGAACGAGGACAGCCAGATCGTCACCTTCGACGAAGGCAACCTCTTCGGCTTTTCACGCTTTCCCGGCGCGGACCGGCATGAGCTTGGCACGCGTGTGAATGTGGGCGTCGGCTGGACCCGTCATGCGCCTTCCGGCTGGTCGCTGGGCGTCACGGCGGGCCGGGTGTTCCGCAGCCGCGACCTTGGCCAGTTCAGCGCGGCATCGGGTCTCGACGGCACATCCTCGGACTGGCTTCTGGCCACGCAGATCACCTCGGCCGACGGCCTGTCGCTGATGAACCGGGCGTTGTTCGACGATTCCTTCAACTTCAGCCGCGATGAACTCAGGCTGGCCTACGGTGCCGAGGGGTACGATCTGTCGGCCAGCTACCTCTGGCTGGTCGCCGACCCGGCAGAGGGCCGCCTGCAGGAAAGCTCCGAACTCGTCTTCGACGCCGGCTGGAACTTCGCCCCGAACTGGCGCGGGACAGTCGGCGGTCGCTATGATTTCGAGGCATCGCGGGCGGCGCGCGCGTCGCTTGGGCTCCAGTACAGCAACGAATGCGCCACGGTTGATCTTTCCCTCTCGCGTCGCTTCACGTCCTCGACTAGTGTGTCGGCGGATACTGATTTCAATCTGTCGGTCGCGCTGAATGGCTTCGGTGCTGGCGCGGACGGGCGGAACTATCGGCGCAGTTGCATGCGCTAGCGGCCGGGCAGCCGCACCGGGAACCGGGACGACGACAAGAGCAGACGGACGGCAGAACATGCGCAAGACCACCCTCATTTCCATCGCCCTCGCGGCGCTGACATCGCTTGCAGGGCCCGTGACGGCACAATCGGGCCGCTTCTCGCCTGCGATTACGGTCAACGACTCTGTCATCACGCAATACGAACTCGAACAGCGCATGCTCTTCCTGCGGATCCTGCGCGCACCCGGCGACGTGGCGGAAGAGGCCCGGAAGGGCCTGATCGACGACCGGCTCCGCGCGGGCGCGGCGGAGGCCGCGGGGATCACCCTTTCCGCCGAACAGGTTGCAGCCGGAATGGCCGAATTCGCCGGCCGCGCCAACCTTGATACCGAGCAGTTCGTGGCCGCGATCGGCCAGGGCGGCGTCGCGCCCGAGACCTTCCGCGACTTCGTCAGCGCCGGCCTCGCCTGGCGCGAGGCTGTCCGCGCGCGCTTCCTGCCGCGCATCGTGATCGGCGAGGCCGATATCGACCGCGCCCTGTCGGTCACGGCGCAACGCGGCTCCGGCCCACGCGTCCTCCTGTCCGAGATCATCCTGCCGCTGACGCCCGACACGGCGGCCGATACCCGTGATCTGGCCGAGGAACTGACCGGTTCCGTCGGCTCCGCCGCCGCGTTCGCCAACGCCGCGCGCGCCTATTCCGCTGCCCCGTCGCGCGATGAGGGCGGCCAGCTTGGCTGGATACCGCTCACGAACCTGCCGCCGCAGCTGCGCCAGATCGTGGTCCAGATGGGCAATGGTCAGGTCAGCCCTCCGGTGCCGCTCGGCAACGCTATCGCCATCCTGCGCCTGAACGGAATCGAACAGGGCGGAGAGATTGATCCGCGCAACGTCACGGTGGACTACGCGCAATACCTTATCCCCGGCGGCCGCACCGAGGCGACACTGGCCGAGGCCGCGCGCGTGCGGGGCGAGGTCGACACCTGCGACGACCTCTACCGTGCGGCCCGCCATGCCCCGCCGGAAAACATCCTGCGCGAAACGCGGCCGCTGCCGCAGGTGCCCGGCGACATCGCGGCCGAGCTTGCGCGGCTGGACGACAACGAAAGCTCCGTTGCGCTGACCCGCGGCAACGCGCTCGTCTACCTCATGCTCTGCCGGCGCAGCGCGACGCTGGCCGCAGGCTCGCTGCCGGCAGCGGATATCCCGGTCGTGTCTGGTCTTGTGGACCCCGACGGCCCGCCGCGGATCAATCCCGAGCTTGGCTTTGGCGGCGGTCCGACCCGCGCGCAGATCCGTGAGGAACTGGTCGGCCAGCGCCTTGCCGGCCTTGCCGATGGCTACCTCGCCGAACTGCGGGCCGAAGCCAATATCGTCACGCCGTGACGCAGGCGGCATGACCAACGCCCCGATCGCGCTGACCTGCGGGGAACCTTCCGGCATCGGCCCCGAAATCGCGGTGAAAGCACGCGCCAAACTCGGCGCTGCGCTGCCGTTCTTCTGGATCGGCGATCCCGCGCATTTGCCGCAAGGAACCGCCCATGCCGAAATCGCGGCACCGGGCGATGCGATGACCGTGCCCGCGTCGGTGCTTCCGGTACTGCGCCACGATTTTCCGGCGGCTGCCGAACCCGGCAAGCCGGCCCCTCAGAACGCCGGCGCCGTAGTCGAGGTGATCGCGCGTGCCGTGGCGCTTGTCACGCAGGGCGCGGCGTCGGCGCTTTGCACCGCGCCCATCAACAAGAAGGCGCTGAAGGACGGCGCGGGCTTCGCCTTTCCCGGCCATACCGAGTATCTCGCCCACCTTGCCGGTGTCAGGCGTGTCGTGATGATGCTTGCTTGCGAGGGCCTCCGCGTGGTGCCGGTGACGATCCATATCCCGCTGGCCGATGTCCCCCGGGCGCTGACGCCCGGGCTTCTGACCGACGTGATCCGCATCACCCATGCCGGCCTGATCCGCGATTTCGGCCTGTCCGCGCCCCGGCTGGCGGTGGCCGGCCTCAACCCCCATGCCGGTGAAGGTGGCGCGATGGGGCGGGAGGAAGAGCAGATCATCGGCCCCGCCCTCGACGCATTGCGCGCGGAAGGCATGGCGATCACCGGCCCCCTGCCCGCGGACACCATGTTCCACGCGGCCGCGCGGGCGCGCTATGACGCGGCGATCTGCATGTATCACGATCAGGCGCTGATCCCGGTCAAGACCGTCGATTTCGCGGGCGGCGTGAACGCCACGCTGGGCCTGCCCTTCATCCGCACCTCGCCCGATCATGGCACCGCGTTCGACATCGCGGGACAGGGCGTCGCGGATGCATCGAGCCTTGTCGCGGCTCTGAAGATGGCGCGCGATATGGCCAATGCGCGGGCGCGGGGATGAACCGGAGGGGCCGCGCATGGCAGCGATAGACGGGCTTCCGCCGCTTCGCGATGTCATCGCGACGCATGGCATCGCGGCGCGAAAGGCGCTTGGCCAGAACTTCCTGCTTGACCTGAACCTGACCGCCAAGATCGCCCGCGCGGCGGGCGACCTCTCCGGTTCCGACGTGTTCGAGGTCGGGCCGGGGCCCGGTGGACTCACGCGCGGGCTGCTGGCCGAAGGCGCACGCCGGGTTCTGGCGGTGGAGAAGGATCCCCGCTGCCTGCCCGCGCTGGCCGAGATTGCTGTGGCCTATCCCGGACGGCTCGAAGTTCTGAACGCCGACGCGCTTGAGGTCGACCCGCGCGACCACCTGACCACGCCGATCCGCATCGTGGCGAACCTGCCTTACAATGTCGGGACGGAACTGCTGACCCGCTGGCTCACCCCGCCCACATGGCCGCCGGTATGGGACAGCCTCACGCTGATGTTCCAGAAGGAGGTGGCCGAACGGATCGTCGCGAAACCCGGATCGAAGGCCTATGGCCGCCTTGCGATCCTTGCGCAGTGGCTGACCGATGCGCGGATCGTGATGACGCTTCCGCCCGAGGCATTCACCCCGGCACCCAAGGTCCACTCTGCCGTCGTTCACCTGACCGCCCTGCCCCAGCCGCGCTATCCGGCGGATGCGAAGGTCCTGAACCGGATCGTCGCCGCCGGCTTCAACCAGCGCCGCAAGATGCTCCGCGCGAGCTTGAAGGGCGTCGCGCTGGAGATCGAGGCAAAGCTCTTGTCCCTCGGCATCGCGCCGACGGCCCGGGCCGAGGAGATTTCACTTGAGGATTACTGCCGCCTCGCGCGGCTGATCGCGGCGACCTGACGGCCCCCACTTCAGCCGTGCGGAGCGGTCATTCCGCGGCGTCCGCCGGCGGTTCGTCGTTGCCGACCGGCGCGGACGGGGCGTCAGCCTCGGCTTCGGCCTTCTTCGCGCGCGGCTTGCGCGGCCCGCGCGGTCCGCGAGCGGGCTTCTTGCCGCCTTCCGGCGCTGCTTCAGCGCCTTCGGCCGCAAGCGGCAGTTCCGGCATCATGGATGCCGAACGCGGCCGTTGCTGCGTTTCGGGTGTCTCGACAAGGCCGGGGCCATCATCGATGTCGTCCTCACGCACGGAGGCATGCTGCGTCTGGCCACCATTGCCCGATGCCCGTTCGCCCCGCTCATCGAAGCGCTGACGCTGGTTGTGCTGACGGTCGCCGCCCTGGCCGTGGCCATTGCCGCCGTCGCCCTGACCCTGTCCCTGGTTGGGGTTCTGGGCCTGACGCTGTTCCTGTTCGCGCTGCATCTCGCGCTGCGCTTCGCCCAGCATCCGCGTGTAGTGCTCCGCGTGCTGGAGGAAATTCTGTTCCGCAACCCGGTCGTTCGACAACTGCGCGTCGCGCGCCAGCATCAGGTACTTGTCGATGATCTGCTGCGGTGTTCCCCGCACCTTGCCCTCGGGACCGGATGAATCGAAGACCCGGTTGATAATGTTACCGAGGGAGCGTTGCCGGTTCGATTTCGACCGCGAACGGGATTTGGATGATCTCATGTGCTTTCGTCTGTCCAAGCCAAGGGGCTGTGAGTTGCCTTGCCCGCTTCCGCGTCCTGCGCCGAAATCGTGCGGCTGAGGTCGGCGGCGTCTCGTCGTTCTGGGCAAAGCGGTCGGGGCTGACGCGAAAGGTCCGCCCGTCACGATCCCCTTAAGGCATGATGTGCGGGCATGGGCAAGTGGAATCTCGTGATACCGGCGGAAAACGCCGATTTTCTGCAACAATCCGGCATTTCGCGGCGGAAATGCCACCGATTGCGTGGCCCCTCAGGCCGCACCGCATTCGTCCGCGCTGCCGGCCTTCAGCGCCACCAGTACCCGGTCGCGCCCGTCGAGGTCACGCCGCACTTCCGGCGCGTCAAATCCATGCTCGGCAAGAAGCGCGGACACGTCGTGCGCCTGGGTCGGTCCGATCTCGAGGATAAGCCGGCCGCCGGCCATCAGCCGTGCCCCGGCCCCCGCCGCGATGGCGCGGTAGGCGTCGAGTCCGTCGCCGCCGGGCGTCAGCGCGCGGCGCGGCTCCCACTCGCGAACCTCGGGCGCGAGGCCGGCCACTTCGGCCTCGGCGATGTAGGGCGGGTTCGAGACGATGAGGTCGAAGCGCCCGGTCACGCCCTGGAACCAGTTGGCGCACTGAAACCGGGCGCGGCTGGCAAGACCAAGGCTGTCGGCATTCTCCGACGCGACGGTCAGGGCGGCCTCGGAAATGTCGGTGCCGATGCCGGCGGCAAAAGGCATTCCGGCAAGGCAGGACAAGAGAATGCAGCCGGTCCCGGTGCCAAGGTCGAGCATCTTCACGAAGGGCCGTTCGAGGGCGGTCGAGACAAGAAGCTCTGTCTCGGGGCGGGGATCGAGCGTGTCGCGCGTGACCCGGAAGCTTCGGCCAAAGAAGTCGCGCCGTCCGGTGATCTGGCTCACCGGTTCGCGCAGGAGCCGCCGGGCGATGACGGCCCCGAACGCTTCCGCCGCAGCCGGATCGATCTCTTCCGGCAGAATCAGCGTCACCCGATCGGGCGCGATGCCGAGCGCATGGGCGAACAGCCTGCGCGCGTCCCGCGCCGCGCCGTCGATTCCCGCCCTGGCGAGCCGTTTCGTGGCCGAAGCGAGGGCCTCCGTCCCCCTCATGTATCTATTTCCGCCAGCCGCGCGGCCTGATCCTCGGCGATGAGGGCATCCGTCACCTCGGTCAGGTCGCCGCTCATGATTTCGCCGAGGCGATAGAGCGTGAGGCCGATCCGGTGATCGGTCATGCGGCCCTGCGGGAAGTTGTAGGTGCGGATGCGTTCGGAACGGTCGCCGGTGCCCACCTGCGCCTTGCGGTCAGCCGCGCGCGCGTCGTCGGCTTTCGAGCGTTCGAGGTCGTAGAGCCGGGCCCGCAGTACCGCCATCGCGTTGGCGCGGTTCTGGTGCTGGGACTTTTCCGACGAGGTCACGACGATGCCGGTCGGGATGTGGGTGATGCGGACGGCGGAATCGGTCGTGTTGACGTGCTGCCCGCCCGCGCCGGACGCGCGCATCGTGTCGATGCGGATATCCGTGGCCGGAACGTCGATCTCGACCTCCTCGGCCTCGGGCAGGACGGCGACGGTGGCGGCTGATGTGTGAATGCGTCCTCCGGCCTCAGTCTCAGGCACGCGCTGGACGCGGTGAACGCCGCTTTCGAACTTGAGTCGGGCAAAGACGCCCTCGCCCTCGATCCGCGCCATGGCTTCCTTGATGCCGCCCAGCTCGGTCTCGCTGTGTTCCAGAAGCTCGAACCGCCAGCCCATGCTTTCGGCGTATTTCTGGTACATGCGGAGCAGGTCGCCGGCGAAAAGCGCGGCCTCTTCGCCGCCCGTCCCGGGGCGGATTTCCACGATCGCGGGCCGCGCATCGGCGGCGTCCTTCGGCAGAAGAGCGATGCGCAGGCGGCTTTCCATCTCGGGGATGCGGGCCTTGAGGGCAGGAATCTCATCCTCGGCCAGTGCCCGCATCTCGGGGTCGGAGAGCATCGCCTCGGCCGCTTCGAGGTCGGCGAGCGCCTGGCGGTAGGCGGCGATTTCGGCGGTGACCGGCTTCAGTTCGGAATATTCACGGCTGAGGGACGCGATCTCGGCCGGGTCGGCGCCGGCGGAAAGCTTCGCTTCGAGGAACTCGAAGCGGCGCGTGATCTGGTGAAGCTTGTCCAAAGGTACCATCGGGGCGGTTTCGCTCTTGTCCGGGGCGCGGTCAAGGGGGAGAGGCCGGGGGCTGCCTGCCCCCGGACCCCCGGGAGTATTTCCGAACAGAAGAAGATCAGGGGGCGAGCTGGCTAAGCCAGTCGCGGAGCCGGGCGGCGTTAGCACCGAAGTCGCTGCGGCCGAAACGGAGGCGGGCGTGCAGCGTGAGTACCGTTGCCGGCCCGTTCGCGCGGGCGGAGGCGGTCGTGTAGTCGGGAAAGCCGAAGAGCGCCGACCGGGTGATCCAGGTGATCATCCCCTCTTGCGGCGAACCCGCGAGCCGTGTCGTGCGCGGGGTTGCAAGAGCAATCCGGTCGAGACGCGAAAGGACATCCTCCGGGTCCTGCCCGGGGATGGCCAGCGCGGCGCGGGCGCCGCCGTCTTCCGCGGTCACGAGGGTGCCGCGGGAAGGCGGAAGAGTCGCCCCTGCCCCGCCCCCGGCGGGCGCAACGTGCCACCGCGCGGGGTCGGAAGGGGCAAGGCGGATGTAGGCCACGCCCCCGAGCAGGGTCAGTGCGAGAAGAACAAGCGCCGGTTTCACCCCTTCCGCCGGGACCAGCAATAAAGGCAGATCAGCTCATGGGCGACATGCGCGCCTGCGATGGCCGTGGCCCCGGTCGTGTCATAGGCCGGCGAGACCTCCACCACGTCGCCGCCGACGAGGTTGATACCCGCGAGGTCGCGCAGGATCGCCGCCGCCTGCCATGAGGCGAGCCCGCCCCAGACCGGTGTGCCGGTGCCGGGGGCAAAGGCGGGATCTAGGCAGTCGATGTCGAAGGTCAGATAGGTCGGGCGGTCGCCGACGATTCCCTTGATCTTGTTCACGACTTTCGCGGCACCGGTTTCATGCACCTCGCGCGCGTCGATGACATTCACGCCCATGAAGTCGTCGTTGTGGGTGCGGATCCCGACCTGCGCGGAGGTTTTCGGATCGACGATGCCCGACTTGATCGCCTTGTAGAACATCGTGCCGTGGTCGATGCGGGTGAAATCGTCGTCTACCCAGGTGTCGGAATGGGCATCGAAATGCAGAAGGCTGATAGGGCCGTACTTCTCGGCATAGGCCTTGAGGATCGGGAAGGTGATGTAGTGATCGCCGCCGAGCGTGATGGTCCCTGGTCCGGCGGCAAGGACGCCACGGATATGGGCGGTCAGCGTGTCGGGGAAGTCGGCGACCTTGGCATAGTCGAAGGCGACGTCGCCGTAATCGACGATGTCGAATTCGTCGAGCGGAGAGAAGGACCAGCCGTAGGGCTGATCGAACGGTTGCAGGGCGGAGGCTTCGCGCACCGCGCGGGGGCCGAAACGGGTGCCGGCCCGGTGGGTGACCGCCTGGTCGAAGGGAACGCCGGTGATCGCCAGATCGACGCCGGTCAGGTCCTTGGTATAACGCCGGCGCAGGAAGCTCGTGGCGCCGCCGAACGCGTTTTCGTAGGCAAGACCGCGACGGTCATTGCGGGTGAAGGCGAGGTCGACCTCGCTTTTCGCATCTTCCAAAGCCATGATGGGGCTCCGTGACAGGGTCTGGCGTCGTTCAAGCCGGAGACGCCGCCGATCCGGGCAGGCCCACCCAACGGCTTTGAAGGCGATTCGTCAAGAAAATTTGATCAAATCGTTCCGGCACTGATCAGACCGGCTGTGCGCGTTCCACGAGGCGGGCGAAGAAGCTCGCCCCATATGGCGCGGCCTCGTCGTTGAACTCATAGGCCGCGTGATGCAGGCCCGGCCCCTCCCCCTGCCCGAGGAAGAGGTAGCAGCCGGGGCGCTTTTCGAGGAGGTAGGAGAAATCCTCGGCCCCCATCTCGCGCCCGGCATCGTCGACGACACCGGCAGCGCCGGCGACCTCGGCGGCGACGGTGGTGGCGAAGCGGGTTTCCTCGGGATGGTTGACGGTCGCGGGATAGCCCCAGTCGTAGTCGATTTCCGCCGTCACCCCGTGGGCGGCGGCGACACCTGCGACGATCTCGTGGAACCGCCGTTTCAGCAGTGCGCGCACATCCGGGTCGAAGGAGCGGATCGTCGCGGTCAGCCGCGCCGTCTCGGGAATGATGTTCGACGCGGTGCCGGAATGGATTTCGGTCACCGACACGACCGCCTCTTTCAGCGGGTTCACGTTCCGGCTGACAATCGTCTGAAGGCTCGCCGCGATGGCAACCACGGCCGGGATCGGGTCGACGCAGTCATGCGGATAGGCGCCGTGACCGCCCCGGCCGGTCAGCGTCACCCAGGCGGTATCGACAGCGGCCATGATCGGCCCCGGCGTCGTCACGAAACGGCCCAGAGGCACCTGCGGCGTGTTGTGAAGCGCATAGACATTGCCGATGCCGAACCGGTCGAGGATGCCTTCCTGCACCATCACCTGCCCGCCGCCGCCTTCCTCTTCCGCCGGCTGGAAGATCAGCGCGACCCGGCCACGGAAGCGGCGCGTCTCGGCCAGGTATTTCGCGGCGCCGAGGAGCATCGTTGTGTGCCCGTCATGGCCGCAGGCATGCATGACGCCCGGCACGGTCGAGGCATGGGCGACGCCCGTCTCCTCGGTAATGGGCAGCGCGTCCATATCCGCGCGAAGGCCGATTGTCGGCCCCTCGCCCTGCCCTTCGATGATCGCCACGATGCCCGTGGTCGCGATGCCCTCGTGTATCTCGTCCACCCCGAACTCGCGCAGCCGCTCCACAACGAAGGCCGCCGTCTTGTGGCAGGCGAATTCCAGTTCCGGGTTGGCGTGAAGGTGACGGCGCCACTCCGCCATCTCGGGCGCGAAATCGGCGATGCGGTTCAGGACGGGCATGTGGACTCTCGGCAGTCTGGTTGCGAATACTGGCCACATGATCGCAAAACCGGAAGCTTCGCAATGACCCTTGACCGCACTGCGTCGGATCGCCTTGTCCAAGACCCCGATGGCGGGCTGCTACGGCTTCTGGAAATCATGGCGCGGCTTCGTGATCCGAAGACCGGCTGCCCGTGGGACATCGAGCAGGATTTCGCGACCATCGCCCCCTACACGATCGAAGAGGCCTACGAGGTTGCCGACGCCATCGAACGCGGCGCGTGGGGCGAGCTAGAGGGAGAACTCGGCGACCTGCTGTTTCAGACCGTCTACCACACACAGATGGGAGCCGAGGCGGGTCATTTCACTTTCGAGAGCGTGACGAAGGCGATCGCCGACAAGATGGTTGCCCGCCACCCGCATGTCTTCGGCGACGAGAGCCGCAACAAGACAGCCGAGGATCAGACCCGCGATTGGGAGAAGATGAAGGCGGCCGAACGTGCCGGAAAGGCCGAAAGGGGCACGCTCGACGGTGTCGCCATGGGCCTGCCTGCATTGACCCGGGCGGTCAAGTTGCAGAACCGAGCCGCGCGGGTGGGGTTCGACTGGCCCTCGACCGACGAGGTGATCGACAAGATCACCGAAGAGGCGCGTGAACTGAACGAAGCGCGCGGCCAGATGACCGAGACCGAGGTCTTCGAGGAGTTCGGCGACCTCCTCTTCGTCATCGCCAACCTCGCCCGCCACCTCAAGATCGACCCCGAGGCGGCGCTGAGGGCCGCCAACGCCAAGTTCACCGGCCGCTTCCGGTCGATCGAGTCGGCGCTTGCCGTTCGGGGCAAGCGGCCCGAAGATAGCGATCTGGCCGAGATGGACGCGCTTTGGGACGCGGCGAAGCGGGCTGAGAAGTCTGTGCCCGCACCGGACTTGCAGCCGGCAACGCAGCATCAGCGGCGCATGGCGGACGAGCAGCAGCAAGCATTGGACGCGCGCCGCCGGCAAGAGCAGCAACAGCAATAAATGCCGACTAGTTTAATCAGGTATTGACGCCTTCTTTGCGTTCAGCAATAACGGCGGGGAAATATCCGACTAAAGGAGTCGACTATGTCCATGCGGACACCACTTTTCGCCCTGTCCCTGATCGCCCTTGCGAGTCCCGCTCTGGCCGAGGAAGTCAACGTCTACTCGCTGCGCCAGCCTGAACTGGTGCAGCCGCTCTTCGACAAGTTCACCGAGGAAACCGGGATCGCCGTCAATGTCGCCTTCGTCGAGAAGGGCATGGTTGAGCGCCTGGTCAGCGAAGGCGACCGCAGCCCGGCCGACCTCGTTATGACGGTGGATATCGCGAAGCTGTCGCAGGTGGTCGAGGCAGGCGTGACCCAGCCGGTAGAGTCCGAAACGCTCGCCGCGAACATCCCGGCCGAGTTCCGCGATCCCGGCAACCAGTGGTTCGGCCTGACGACCCGCGCCCGTGTCGTCTATGCCTCCAAGGACCGTGTCGCCGACGGCGAGGTCACGACCTACGAGAACCTAACCGACCCGAAATGGCAGGGCCGCATCTGCACCCGCCCCGGCACGCATGATTACAACCTCGGCCTCATGGCCGCGATGATCGAACATCATGGGGCCGACTACGCGAAGGAATGGGCGACGGGCCTGCGCGCCAACCTCGCCAAAAAGCCCGAGGGCAACGACCGGGCGCAGGTCAAGTCGATCTGGGCCGGCGAATGCGACATCTCGCTGGGCAACACCTACTATATGGGCGCGATGCTGGCCGACCCGGAGCAGACGGAATGGGCCAATTCAGTCCGCATCGTCTATCCGGTCTTCGAAGGCGGCGGCACGCACATGAACGTCTCCGGCATGGCGCTGACGAAATCCGCGCCGAACAAGGACGCCGCGCTCAAGCTGATGGAGTTCCTGTCCTCGGACGAGGCGCAGGCGATCTATGCCGAAACCAACCACGAGTTTCCGGTCAAGCCCGGCGTCGAACGTTCGGCGCTGGTGGCAAGCTGGGGCGAATTCACGCCGGACAGCCTGAACCTGATGGACGTGGCGAAGTCGCGGCCCGAAGCGCTGAAGCTGATGGAAGAAGTCAACTTCGACGGGTAAACGTATAAGAGAACTAGGAAACCCCGGCCGGAGGCCGGGGTTTCTTTGTTTCCGGATCGTCCACGCGCCGCCGCACTTACAGGCGGTCGCGAAGGGTCAGCGCCGTCTGCGCAAGCGCATCGTCCGCCGGGCTTGGCGGCAAGCTGAACGCCTCCGGCCCATCCTTCAGATAGGCAGCCGAACTGACGTCATGGCGATGATGCATCGGGACCACATGCGCGTGGGCATGGGCGACATGAATGCCGGTATAGAAGAACGACACGCGTTCCACCTGCCATTCGGCCTTCATCGCCCGCGCCAGCGCCTGCCCCGTCGACATGATCCGCGCCGCCGTGTCCGGCGGGATATCCTCGAACCAGCGATGGTGCGCCTTCGGGATCACCAGCGCATGGCCCTCGCGGATCGGGTGGATGTCGAGCAAGGCGAGGATCTTGTCGTCCTCGAACAGCTTGTGGACCGGAAGCGCGCCCGTCGCGATCCGGCAAAACAGACAATCGTCGTGCATCGACGCCTCCCAGCCTGAACTCCCCCTCAGACTATGCGTGTGCGCAGAGGCGGCAATGAGACGGTCTGCCGCGCCCGCATGGCCGGACCGGTTCAAGCGAAAACAATAGGTTCCGGATTACTCGGCAGCGACCGCCGGCAACGCGCCGCCGACGAGATCCACACCCGGCAGCCGGGCGAGCGCGTCGAGATCGGCGATGTAGCGGCCCCGCAGATCGGCGAGCTGGAGGCCGGCAAAGCCCTGCTCGATCCCGGTCTGCGGCTGACGCGCATGGAAGGCAAGGATGCGGTCGCGCTGTCCGGGAACGAAGCGCGCGCCTTGCCGGTAGTGGCGCTGGATCATCGCCACCGCGCTGTCGGTGACCGCAGGCGCAGGCAACGTCTCGACCGGATGGGTCAGCGCGACCCCTGGTGCGAGGTGCGATAGAAGCTCCATAGGCCGCAACCGGGCCGCGAGAACGGTGACAGACTGTGCCTCAAGCCCGTCGCGCAGCGCCGACACCATCTCGACCCAGCCGCCGGAAAAGCCCGACATGATCGGCACGAATTCCGCGAACGGCTCCATCAGCCGGTCAAGCGCGAAGCGCCGCCAGGCGCCGACGAATAGCTGGTCGTAGGGAACGACCGACACGACGACCTTGTCGACGGGCCTGCCGAGGGCCGCGCGAAGCGCCTCGGCCCGGAGCCGGACGGCGGGATAGAAGCGGCCGTTAAGCAGGTTCGCCATGCGGCCGGCAAGATCATGCTCGGACAGGATCAGTCCCCGGCCGCCGTCCTTCGGTGCGGGAAGCGCCGCGGCGATCTGGTCGCGGAACGTGTCGGGATGCAGCCCCTGATGCTTCGGTTCCGGCAGGGCGCAGTCGAAGCTGCCGCCCGGCGCACCGCCACGACCGGGATAGGCGAGGTCGTAGCCAGCCGCCGCGATCCCCTCGCGGTTCGCCGAGAGAAACCTCTGGAAATCCTCCGCTTCGCAACAATGCGGACCGGCATGAACAAGCAGCTCATAGGAATCGGCGGTCATTGGTGTGTCCTTCCCCGGATCGTTTCCACGCTTGCAACGAAATGTGGCGAAGATTTGACACCTTTAAGTTGTGTGTCAGGCGTTTAGCCATTCCTTTCCTCCGCTGGACAAAGCCGGGTCGCCGCGCCAGTGTCGGGGCAAAACCGGAGGACAGGATGCGGGCACGCAAGATCATCATCGACACCGATCCCGGTCAGGACGATGCCGTGGCCATCCTTCTGGCGCTCGCCTCGCCCGAGATCGAGGTTCTCGGCCTGACGGCGGTCGCGGGGAACGTGCCGCTGGAGTTGACGGCGCGCAATGCGCGGATCGTCTGCGAACTGGCCGGGCGGCGCGATGTCCGCGTCTTCGCCGGCTGCGACGCGCCGCTGACGCGCAAGCTGGTCACGGCCGAATATGTCCACGGCAAGACCGGCCTCGACGGCATCGCGCTGCCCGATCCCACCATGCCGCTGGCCGACGGGCACGCGGTCGACTTCCTGATTGAGACGCTGCGCGAGGAAGCGCCGGGGACCGTGACGCTCTGTCCGATCGGCCCCCTGACCAATATCGCGACAGCCTTCCGCAAGGCGCCCGATATCGTTCCGCGCATCGCCGAAATCGTGATGATGGGCGGCGCCTATTTCGAAGTCGGCAACGTCACTCCGGCGGCGGAGTTCAACATCTATGTCGACCCCGAAGCCGCAGACATCGTGTTCAAGTCCGGCGTGCCGCTGGTTGTCATGCCGCTCGACGTCACCCACAAGGCGCTGACGACCCGGGCAAGGGTGGAGGCGTTTCGCGGCCTCGGCACAGCGGCGGGCCATGCGGTCGCAAGTTGGACCGACTTCTTCGAGCGCTTCGACATGGCGAAATACGGCTCCGAAGGCGCGCCGCTGCACGATCCGTGCACGATCGCCTACCTTCTTGACCCCGACCTCTTCTCCGGCCGCCATATCAACGTGGAGATCGAGACCGACGGCCGCTTTACCGCCGGCATGACCGTCGCGGACTGGTGGCGCGTGTCGGGGCGGGCGGAAAACGCGATGTTCATGGGCGATGTCGATGCGGACGGCTTCTTCGCGCTTCTGACCGAGCGGATCGGCAGGCTCTAGCGTCCGCGTTTCAGCGGCGGAACTTGCGGAACAGCCGGCGGTTGGCCTGCACGAATTCCTGCAACAGGCCCGACAGACCCGCGACATCGCGCCGCTTGAGATAGAGATATCCCGAAAGCGCCCCGATCCCGGCCCCGGCCGTGTCCACGATCAGGTCCCACATCGTGTCGACAAGGCCGGTCTTCTGCATGTTGAGACCGAATATCCCGTCCATCGCGAACTCGAAAATCTCCCACATCGTGCCGATCGACAGCGCGAAGCAGAAGCTGACGAAGGCGATGGCCCAGGCCGGAGCGGCATACCGGTCGCCCTCGAACAGCATGAAGACGAAAAGGAAGCCGGCCAATCCAAAGGCCAGCGCGGAGCCGCCATGAAGCGCAATGTCCCACCACCAGATGCGGTTGTAGAAGTCGAACGCCTCGCCAAGGAAGATCGTCGCGAACACGAAGACCACGATCCCGGCCACGAACCGCATCGGCAGGTGGATACCGAACCGGCCCGAGAAGAGAACGGGGAGCAGCGACAACCCGAAGGTCGCAGCGGACACGAAGGCCAGCGACCAGCGCGCGCTGACAAGGGCGACCGCGAAGGCCACGACGAGCACGACCCAGATCGCCTGGGCGATGTAGGGCTGGGCGCGAAGGCGTCGATACCACATGCGGCCAAGCTAGGCGGGGTGGTTCTTCGCTTCAACCCTGCGGGATGAAGGGCTATGTCGATGGGATGAAGCTGCGCCTCGCCACCTACAACGTCCACAAATGCGTTGGCCTCGACCGGCGGCGCCAGCCGGAGCGGATCGTCTCCGTCATCGCGGCGCTCGACGCCGATATCGTGGCGCTGCAGGAGGTCGACCTCCGGCTTTCGCCGCGCCCCGCCGCGCTGCCCCGCACGCTGATCGAGGACAGGACAGAGCTTCGCACCCTGCCCTTCGCGCTTTCTGCGCCGAGCCTTGGCTGGCACGGTC
Source organism: Alphaproteobacteria bacterium (assembly GCA_030429495.1). Taxonomy (GTDB): domain Bacteria; phylum Pseudomonadota; class Alphaproteobacteria; order Rhodobacterales; family Rhodobacteraceae; genus Albidovulum. The sequence continues at coordinate 302,766 of JAUIFH010000005.1, forward strand.
AGACGATGCTGGTTCACCGCGACCTCGACGTGACCGCGATCCGCAGGATCGAATTGCCCGGGCTGGAGCCGCGCGGCGCGATCCTGGCGGAGATCGCGACCGAAGCCGGGCCGCTGCGCGTCGTGGGCGTACATCTGGGACTGATCCGGCGCTACCGCACGATGCAACTGGCCGCAATCCGCGCGGCACTCAGCCGCCGCGCGGAAATGCCGACCGCCATTCTCGGCGACTACAACGACTGGTCGGCGCGTGGCGGGGCGGAAGCGCTCGGCTCCGGATTCCGGCTGCACGCGCCGGGTGCGAGCTTTCCGGCGGCGCGGCCGCTTGCCTCCCTCGACCGTGTGGCGCTTGGCGGCGGCGTGCATCTGCGCGATGCGGGCAGCCATCGCGGCGCGCCCGCGCGGATCGCCTCCGACCATCTGCCGGTCTGGGCTGATGTCTGGATCGGCACGGAACCCGACTGACGCCGAAAACCGTTGCGAATGTGCTCGTTCCCGGCGAGCATCGCGCCCGAAACTGACCGGAAGACAGCGATGCACAAGACCCTGGCCGCCGTTGCCGCCTACGACATTCTCGCGGATGGCACGGCCCGACCGCTGGAGGACGCATGGCCCGCCCCCGGCCCGGCGGATGGGGCGGCATGGCGCTGGCTCCATTGCGACCGCTCCACACCAGCGTTCGCAGCCTGGAGCAAGGAGCATCTGCCGCGCCCGGTCCGCGCGGGCCTTCTGCAGGCCGAAACGCGGCCGCATTGCGAGGTCATCGGGGACGGGCATCTGGTCACGCTGCGGGGAATGAACCTCAACCCCGGTGAGGAGGCCGAGGACATGGTGGCGATCCGGCTCTGGATCGGACAGGGCCTTGTGGTCTCGACCCGGCTCCGGCGGGTTTTCGCGATGGACGAGATCAGGGCGGACATGGATGCGGGCCAGTCCCCCCTGACCCCCGGCGCATTCGTCGCGCGCCTTGCCGACGAACTGACGCGGCGGATCGAGACGGCCTCGGCCGAGCGCGAGGAAGCCACCGACGAGATTGAGGAAGAACTGCTGGACGACCGGCCGGACATCCTTGGCCCGAGCGAGATCAAGGTGTCCCGCCTCGCACGCTCGGTCATCAAGATCCGGCGCTACATCGCGCCGCAGCGCGAGGCGCTGAGCCAGCTTGCCGCGACGAAATCCGAGCTGATCGGAGCGTCGGAACTTTACGAACTGCGCAGCATCGCCAACCGCACGACGCGCGCGATCGAGGAACTCGATACCGTGCGCGACCGCCTCGCCTCACTGCGCGCCCATATCGACAGCCTTCACGCCGCCCAGCTTGGCCGCAACGGCTTCGTTCTGTCGGTCGCGGCGACAATCTTCCTGCCGCTCGGCTTCCTGACCGGGCTTCTCGGCATGAATGTCGGCGGGATGCCGGGTACCGACTGGCCCTGGGCCTTCGTGGCCGTCACGGCGGGAATGGCCGCGCTTGGCCTTGGCCTCTGGCTTCTCTTTCGCTGGCTCAAGTGGTTCTGAGCGCAGCCACCCGCTTGCCCCTTGCGCCGTGCCCGCGCCCGCGCTAAGCAAATCCTCGCGCGGGTGTAGCTCAATGGTAGAGCAGAAGCTTCCCAAGCTTACGACGAGGGTTCGATTCCCTTCACCCGCTCCAATCCCTGGGACTACGGTTTTGACCAACCACTGGAAAAGGGAGAACATCCGATGAAGAAGACACTGTTCGCGACCGCGCTGACATTCGCACTGGCAAGCCCGGCCTTCGCGCATCAATGCCCGTCGCTGATGGCCGAGATCGACGCCGCAATGGCGACGACCACCGCCGACGAGGCTGTCAAAGCCCAGGTGACGGCGCTTTACACCTCAGGCAAGGCAAAGCACGAAGCCGGCGATCACGACGGATCCGTCGCCGATCTGGATGCGGCGAAGGCTCTGCTGGGAATCTGACACCAGCGCGCCTTCTGGCGTTTCCTTCCGCAGGTCCAGCGGATAGGAGGGGGTGCCTCTTCCCTAAGCAAGGACACGGATATGAGCACCCCCATCAAGCGGCTTGAAACCGGAACCCGGATGTCGAACGTCGTGATCCATAACGGCGTCGTGCATCTTGCCGGTGTCGTCGGCGAACCGGGCGGCGACGCCGCGCAGCAGACCCGCGACTGCCTGAAGGAAATCGACCGGCTGCTGGCGCTCGCCGGTTCTGACAAGACGCGGATCCTGCGCGCGCAGATCTGGCTGGCCGACATCAACGCCGATTTCGCCGCGATGAACGCGGTCTGGGACGCCTGGGTTCCCGCCGGTCACGCCCCCGCCCGCGCCACCGGCGAGGCGAAGCTTGCCGCGCCGGAATATGTGGTGGAGATCATCATCACCGCTGCGCAGGCCTGATCCCGCGGATCAGAGCGCCGCGGCCATGACGCAGAGCATCTCGAACATCAGCGAGGCGCCGAGCCAGGCCGTGCCGCCCGACGGATCGAAAGGCGGCGAGACCTCCACAAGGTCCGCCGCCACGATGTTGAGACCGGCGCATTCGCGCACCACCTGCATCGCCTGATAGGCATTCGGTCCGCCCCATTCCGGCGTTCCGGTTCCCGGCGCGACCGAGGGGTCGATGAAGTCGATATCGTAGGACATGTAGGCCGGCTTGTCGCCGACGATGGAGCGCGCCTCGGCCATCACGTCCCTGACCCCGCGGTCAAAGAATTCCTCGATCGTGACGATGCGGATGCCGTGTTCCTCGGCGAAGTCGCGGTCGATGCTGTCATACATCGTGCCCCGGATGCCGATCTGGATCATCCGCTTGGGGTCGAGCAGGCCCTCATCCACCGCCGCGCGGAAGGGGTTGCCATGGGTCAGCGTCTTGCCACCGAAATAGGCCGGGAAGAGGTCCGTATGGCTGTCGAAATGCACGAGGCCGAGGGGCGCGTCCTTCGCGATGCCGCGCAGGACGGGCAATGTGCAGAGATGATCGCCCCCGGCGATCAGCGGACGGACACCGCGCGCCTTCAGCGCGGCGAACGCGCGCTCGAACCGGGCCAGCGTGTCGGGGTTGTCGACCGGATTCGGCCCGACATCGCCCAGATCGGCACAGTTTGCCACCTCGAACGGGCGCAGGCCGGTCACCGCGTGCTGCGCGCGGATCATCGTCGAGGCGTCGCGCAGCTGGCGCGGTCCGTGGCGCGGGCCGGGCCGGTTCGACACGCCACCATCCCAGGGCAGACCGATCAGGCCGATCTGAACGTCGCCCGCCCGCGGGTGATCCTCGGGCACATGCGGCAGGCGCATGAAAGTCGGGATGCCCGCGAAACGCGGAAGCTCCATCCCCGAGATCGGTTGAAAGAATGCATCTGCCATGTCGCCCCCCAATGTGATCCGGCGAGATTAGCCACCGGGCGGCAAAGGTAAAGGCGTGTCGGGCACTACACCGCACCCAGGACGTCACGCCTCGAGTTCGGCATCCCAATAGAGGAAGTCCACCCAGCTGTCGTGCAGGTGGTTCGGCGGAAAGCGCCGGCCGGCGCGCTGCATGGCCTCGGCATCGGGCTGGTAGGGCGGGCGGCGCAGCGCCATGCCCGACTGCCGCAGCGATTTGTTGGCCTTTTTCAGGTTGCAGGGCGCACAGGCGGCGACGACGTTGTCCCAGCTGGTCACGCCGCCGCGCGAACGCGGGATGACGTGGTCGAAGGTGAGGTCACCCTTCGATCCGCAGTACTGACAACAGAATTCGTCCCGCAGAAAAAGATTGAAGCGCGTGAAGGCCACGCGCTTCTGGGGTTTGACGTAGTCCTTCAGCACCACGACCGACGGTATTCGGATCGCGGCGCGCTGGGACCGCACCACCTCCTCGTATTCGGCGAGGATCAGCACCCGGTCGAGAAACACCGCCTTGATCGATTCCTGCCACGGCCAGAGCGAGAGGGGGTAGTAGGAAAGCGGCCGGAAATCCGCGTTGAGGACCAGCGCCGGGCAATGCCTCAGCGCCGACGGTTCGCGCACGAAGCTGGTCCTGAATTCAGCGTCAGTCGATCTGTCGAGCATACTCTGCTTCCTTGCCGTCCTGCACCGGGCCGGGGTCCGGCCACTGCGCGGGGCGGGAGCACCGCCCCAGCTTATCCACAACTATATCTGGCGTTTTGCTTCTGACAAGCCCCGCTATCTGCGATACCCTGCTACCGCAGCAACGTGACAGCGAAGTGACATACCGATGCCCGCACCGCCTGTTCTCGGCACCCTTGAATCCGCCCTCTATGCCGCCGATCTGGATGCGGCCGAAGCGTTCTATTCCGGCATTCTCGGCCTGCAGGTCATCGCGCGGCAGGCAGGGCGTCATGTCTTCTTTCGTGTCGGCGCCTCGGTTCTGCTTGTCTTCGATCCCTCGGCCACGGACCATCCGCCGCAGCCCGGCGCGGCCTTGCCAGTTCCCGGCCACGGCGCGCACGGACGCGGCCACTACTGCCTTTCGGTCGCCGCCGAGCATCTCGACGGCTGGCGCGCGCATCTGGAGGAGGCCGGCGTGACGGTCGAGGCCGATTTCCGCTGGCCGAACGGGGCGCGGTCGATCTACGTACGCGACCCTGCCGAAAACTCGGTTGAATTCGCGGAACCCGGCTTGTGGGGCTGACGCTTTATGGACGAGATCAGTGGCGGCGGTCGCTCCGAACCGGGATCCGGCGCAGCTCGCGCCGGGACAGGAAGGCGGCCGAAAGGGCGGCGACAAGGCCCAGAACGGTCAGAGCGGCGATTTCCATGGCGGCCTCCTGATGAGTGCGACAGACCGAAGGTAACGGTCGCAGCGGCGGAATCAAGCCCCCGGCAGCTTTTCTTTCAGGAACCCCAGAGCCACGGAAAGCCCATCCGGCGCGATCCCGTGGCCGGTTCCCTTCATCACATGACCGTAGGTCTCGAACCCCGCATCGGTCAGCGCGCTTCCGGCAAGCCCCATATCCTCGAACGGCACCATCGGGTCCTGATCGCCGTGCAACAGCAGGACCGGCGGCTTCGACACTGCCTCCGCAGCAAGGCGCTCCGGCTCCAGCAGGCGGCCGGAGAAGCCGACGATGCAGGCGACAGGCTCTGCGCGACGGGGCAGCACATGCAGCGCCATCATCGTGCCCTGCGAGAAGCCCACCACGGCAAGGCGGTCGGGCGTCAGCCCCTCTTCGGCAAGGCGGGCGTCGATGAAGGCGTTGATATCGGCGGCAGAGCGGACGAGCCCTCCGGCTGCCGCTTCCTGCGTGGATCCGTCGAGCCAGGGGATCGGGAACCACTGAAAACCGAAGGGATTGTTGGCGCAGGGTTCGGGCGCGTTCGGCGCGGTGAACACCGTGTCGGGCATGTGCGGCGCCAGCGGATCGGCAAGACCGAGCAGATCGGCACCATCCGCGCCGTAGCCGTGCAGGAAGATCACGAGGGACCGCCCCTGCCCCGATTTTGCGGCCTTGCGGCCGAATTGCAGCTCCCGCGTCACCTTATCCCCTCCCGGCTTTTCATCAGCCGGTAGTAGGCCCAGAGCGCGCGGGCCGCAACCGCCCTCCACGGGCTCCAGTCATCCGCCATTTCGCGGAGGGCGCGTTCGGACGGGCGGTCGTCCAGTCCGAATAGCAGCCGCGCCGCTTCTTGCAGCGCAAGATCGCCTGGCGCGAAGACGTCGGCCCGGCCGAGCGAGATGATCGCATAGACCTCTGCGGTCCAACGGCCGATGCCCGGCAGGGCGGTCAGCGAGGCGACGACCGCATCGTCCGGCATGTCCCGCAACCCGTCATAGTCGAGGCCGGCGCGGGAAAGCGCATGGGCATAGCGGATCTTCTGGCGGCTGAGTCCGCAGGCGCGCAGTTCATCCTCCGTCGCGGCGGCAACGGCCGCCTCCGTCGTCAGCCCCGACGCCTCCATCCGCGCCCAGAGCGCATCGGCCGAGGCGGTGGAGACCTGCTGCCCGAGGATCGCGTCGAGAAGCGCGCCGAAACCGTCGGGCCGCCGGCGAAGTGGCAGAGGCCCGGTTTCTTCCAGCAAAGCGGCGAAATGCGGGTACCGTGCGGCAAGCCACGCGGCGCCTTCGGCCACGCAGTCATCGGTCGCGATGATGCGTCCCACCATCGCTCAGACCGGCAGATCGCCGGGAGGATTGCGCAAGAGCCGCGCCATCGTCTCGAACGCCGTGGCGAATTCGCTTTCGGGTAACGCGCCGTTCAGCGCGATCCGCACTGCGTTCGGCGTATGGCTTTCGATCAGAGCGAATTCGTCGGCGGAGCGGACCAGAACACCATGGGTTTCCAGTTCGCGCGCATAGGTCGACGCGCGCCAGCCCTGCGGCAGGCGGAGCCAGATGAAGGCCAGTCCCTTCTGCCAGGACAAGTCGTGGCACCCAAGGATGTTCAGCGCCATTTCCAGCCGCCGCGCATAGACCTTCTGCACCCCTTCGCGCAGCCTGACCGCCTCACCCGACGCAAGAAGGGACTGAACGATGTCGGTGACCGGGCGGGCAAGACCGAAATAGGAATGCTGGGCCGCAAGGCGGCCCGCCTCGCCCAGCCCGGTCGGGCAGACGATCGCACCAAAGCGAAGTCCTGCCACCAGCGACTTCGAGATGCTGGTGATGTGCCACGTCCGCTCCGGCGCGAGCGCGCGCAGTGCGGGCTCGGTCGCGGTCTGAACCGAATAGCAATCGTCCTCGATGATCTGGAGGTCGTGGCTGCGCGCGACCGAAATGATCTGCGCCCGACGCTCGGCCGGCATCCGGACCGTCGTCGGGTTCTGCGCATCAGTCGTGACACAGACGACCCGCGCGCCGGTCCGGCGGCAGGCCGCATCAAGCGCATCCGCCCGCATCCCCTGCGCGTCAATCTCAACAGGAACGATCTCTGCCCGGTTGAGCCGCGCGGCGTGGCGAAATCCGGGATAAGCCAGCTCCTCGCAGATGATCTGCGGCCGCGCGCCCTTCAGGCAGCATTGCAGCGCAAGGTTGATCCCGTTCTGGCCGCCTTGTGTCAATACAATATCATCGGCCGAAATCGAGCCCAGCACACGATCGGCGAGCCAGTCGGCAAAGAGCGCCCGCAGTGGACCGTCGCGGCGCAGACCGGGATATCCGAGATAGCCGCCACAACCTTCCGCGGAAAGCCGCGCAAGGGTTGCCGCGATTGCCGTCCCCTGCCCGACATCGGGCAATTGCGGCGTCCGCAGGTCCAGCAATCCGCCGCCGGACGTCGTGACCGGAGCCCCGAATGCCTTCGGCTCCGCCATAAGCGGTTGAGAAGGCCCAAATCTCGGCCGTGTCTCGGCAACATAGGTGCCACGCCCGACTGCGGCCTCGAGCAGCCCCTCCTGCGTACCGATCTGATAGGCCCGCGCAACGGTCCCCGGCGTGATTCCGAGGCGCCAGGCGAGGTCGCGCACTGGCGGAAGCCGTTCGCCACGCCCCAGCCCGCCGCCCCGGATCGCCTCACGCAGCGAATGGGCGAGCGCGAGATATTTCGGCCCATCGAAATCGGAAAGGTCGGGCAGCCATTTTGTATCTGGCACAATGTACCTCTGGAAGAGTTTGCGCGCTTATTGTAGCCGTACAAATAACAGAACAACAGACTTGTATCAATACAAAGGCAAAACCATGAACCGCGCGACCCAGGCCAACCCGCAAACCCTTCTCTCGCTGGGCATTGCCGGACCGCGCGTAGTGTTCGGTGGATTCGTGCGCCAAATGAAACACTGGTCGGAACGCCGGCGCAGCCGCGCCGCTCTGGCCCGGATCGATGACCACCTGCTGCGCGATGTGGGCCTTGATGCCCTTAGTGTCGAGCAGGAGGCCGCCAAGCCATTCTGGAGCTAGCTCCCGGGTTCCGCATATCCCCAGCGGAACTCTTCCCTCGGCCGGGCTTTCGCCCGGCCCTTTTTTTGACCTGCGGCCGGTGCCGAAACTGCCCATAAGGGGCCTTGCCTGAACCGAAATAAAAACGTTTATATCACTTCGCCACCCGGAGGAGGACGCCATGACCACGTTCGACAATCTGCCGCCGATGCTTGACGCCGACGCGCTCAACGCTCTGGCCCAGCGTCTGTGGGGACTCGACGGCACGGTCCGGCCCCTCGTGTCGGAGCGCGACCAGAACGCACGAATCGACACGGATGCCGGCAGTTTCGTGCTCAAGATTGCCAATTCGGGCGAAGATCCGGACCAGATCGCATTGCAGAACGCTGCCATGACGCATCTAGCCACGGCTGGCGTCGCCGGCGTGCCGCGCGTGGTGCCGACCCTTCAGGGCGACATGACCGAGACCGTGGAGGCTCGCGGGGAATCCTGCATTGCCCGCCTCGTGACATGGCTGGATGGTCCCCTCCTCAGCCAGTCACAACGCAGCGCCGCCCAGCTCCGCGATCTCGGCGCTTTCATGGGCCGCCTGACCCGGGGCTTTCAGGGCTTCGGCCACCCGGCCGCCTTCCGGAAGGACTTTCTCTGGTCGCTCGACCATGTCGCGGGTCTGCGCCCCTGGCTCGCCGATATCGGGGACCCTGCCAGCCGCGCATTGGTCACGGCGCTGTTCGACCGCCATACGGCGACCATCCAGCCACGGCTGGCAGCGCTGCGCGCGTCAGTTCTGCATCAGGACGCCAATGATAACAACGTGATCGTCGATCCGGCCGACCCTGCCCGCATCGCCGGGATCATCGACTTCGGCGACATGGCCTTTGGCCGCACGATCAACGAACTGGCGATCACGCTGGCCTATGCATTGCTGGATGCGCCGGACCTTTACACGGCGATGCGCGTGGTGATCGAAGGCTATACCGCCGAATTCGCGATCACCGAGGACGAGGCGGACGTCGTCTATGACCTCATGCGGATGCGGCTTGCGGCAAGCGTCGCGATCTCCTCCCACCGGATCAAGGAGCATCCGGAGAACGAGTACCTCCTGATTTCTCAGGCACCCGCCTTTGCGCTGCTCGAACGGCTGGACGCGATTGACCCCGGCTTCATGATCGCGCTCTGCCGAAGGGCTGCGGGCTTTGCGGCGACTCGGGCGGAACCGGCCGTCCGGCAGTATCTGGCTGAAGCGGTGTCCTCCCCCCTTTTCGTACCGGACGTGGCGACGTCGGCGCGGATCGCGGTGCTGACGGGCGGGGTGCATGAGGGGATGCCGGCATTTTCGGACCACGCATTCGATGGCTGGTTCGCCGCACGACGTCCGGCCGGACTGCCCGGGAATGTGGGTTTCTACGGACTTGGCGCCTATGGCGAGGCGCGCAGCGTCTATGCCTCTGGACAGTTCGCCGATCCGGCAAGCCCCGAGCGTCGGACCCGGCATCTCGGCATTGACGTCTTCGCCGCCGCCGGAACGCCCGTCCACGCGCCGCTCGGCGGCACGGTGCATGCGGTGGCTTACAACAGCGACCCGCTCGACTACGGCCATACGCTGATCCTCGAACACAAGGCCCCGTGCGGCACCGTGTTCCACACGCTTTACGGCCATCTCGCCGGAACGCTGCCAAGCCTCGTAACGCCGGGACAACGCGTCGAGGCCGGCGCGCTCATCGCCCATCTTGGCGATTGGGCGGAGAACGGCGGATGGAGCCCGCATCTGCATTTCCAGATCATGACCGACATGCTGTCCCAGACGGACAATTTCTTCGGGGTCGGGCATGACAGCCTTTGGGATGTCTGGTCCGGACTCTGCATCGACCCGAACCTGATCCTCGGGCTTCCGCCAGAGAGTTTCATGGTCGACCCCAATCCGCCGGCGACGCTTCTTGAACGGCGCTCGAACGCGATTGGCCCTTCTCTGTCAATCTCTTACGCGGAGAAATTGAAAATCGTCCGGGGCGAGGGCCCATGGCTTATCGACCATACCGGGCGCAAGTATCTCGATGCGGTGAACAACATCACCCATATCGGCCACTGCCACCCGAAAGTGGTTGAGGCCATCAGCCGGCAGGCCGCCATCCTGAACACCAATACCCGCTACCTGAACGAACTGATGCTCGATTATTCGGAGCGGTTGACGGCGAAGCTGCCGGGAGATCTGAAGATCGCCCATTTCGTCAATTCGGGGACCGAGGCGAACGAGCTTGCGCTGCGCATCGCGCGCACCGCGCTTGGAAAGAAGTCGACGGTCGTGCTCGACTGGGCCTATCACGGCAACTCGGGCGGCATGATCGACGTCAGCCCCTACAAGTTCAAACGCAAGGGCGGCTATCCGCAGCCCGACTTTGTCGAGATCGCCGCCTTCCCCGACCCCTATCGCGGACCGCACAAGGGCATGTCGAACGCATCCGGCCACGCCTATGCCGAGGATGTCGCGCGCTGCCTCGACGCGGTAGAGGCAAAGACCGGTACCGGCGCGGCGGCCTTCATCGCCGAGTCGATCTCCGGCGTTGGCGGCCAGGTCATCTATCCCGACGGCTATCTTGAAGCGGCCTACGGCCATGTCCGCTCACGCGGCGGCCTCTGCATCGCGGACGAGGTGCAATGCGGCTTCGGGCGCGTCGGGTCTTCCTTCTGGGCATTCGAGTTGCAGGGCGTCGTCCCCGACATCGTCGTGATGGGAAAGCCCATCGGCAACGGCCATCCGCTTGCCGCCGTGGTGACGACGCCGGACCTCGCGGCCCGTTTCGCAAACGGAATGGAGTACTTCAACTCCTTCGGCGGCAATCCCGTGTCCATGGCGGTCGGGATGGCGGTGCTCGACGTGATCGAGAGCGAGAGATTGCAGGCGCGCGCGCTTGAGACCGGGGCCTACATGCTCGACCGGTTTGCAGAGATGGCGCAACGTCACACGCTTGTCGGCGACATCCGCGGGCACGGACTTTTCTCCGGGATCGAACTGGTGCGGAGCCGCGAGACGCTGGAACCCGCGACGGAGGAAGCCGGGCGCATCGTCAACCACATGCGTCAGCAGGGGGTCCTTGCCTCGACCGACGGACCGCTCGACAACGTCCTGAAGTTCAAGCCGCCGATGGTCTTCGGCAAGGCGGAAGCCGATCGTCTCTGCGCGGCGCTTGATGCCGCGTTCGACGACATCGTCCTCCCCTGACACCTGACCGCGAGGTGCGGCCCGGCTTGACAGATACCCGATACGCATTAAAAACGTTTTTATAGTCGCTCCAGCGCGGCGAGTCGGAGGCGGATGGCGGACAGCGGTTCACGGCGAAGAAGTCAGATGGGGCGGCCGACGGTCAAGACCCTGGCCGAGATGACCGGCTATTCCATCGCCACCGTGTCGAAGGCACTGAACGATTCCCCCGTCGTGACCGAAAAGACCAAGGCGGTGATCCGCGAGGCCGCCGACCGCATCTCCTACGCCGCCAATCCACGCGCCGCGTCGCTTCGGACCGGCAAGACGCTTCAGGCGGCCGTGCTGATGCCGCTTTCCGTCGCGGCCGATCACGAATGGCACGGCGTCGAATATGCCGAGATCCTGAGCGGCATCAGCCAGGCGATCGCCCGCTCGCCCTATCAGCTTTCGGTCCATGTGATCCGCGAGGCCGAGGAAGGCCGCGAGGTCGCGGAACGGATCGCGCGACAGGGACTCGCCGACGGGCTGATCTTTTCCGGCATCCTTGCCGACGACCCGCGCGTCGCCTTCCTGCGCGAACGCGGGTTCCCGTTCGTGACGCTTGGCCGCTGCCTGAAGCCGAAAGGATATGCCTATGTCGATATCGACAGCGGCTGGGTCGCCGAGGATGCGACGCGCCGGCTGCTGGCCGGCGGCCACACGCGTATCGCCCTGCTCAACCCCGACGGTCGCCTCGCCTACGCGCAGGAGCGGATCGCAGGATTCCGCCGGGCGCTTCGTGCCGCAGGACTTCCCGATTGCGACGACCTGATCGCCGAAGGGGACATGACGGCCCGGTTCGGTCGGGACAGCGTGCTGAGGCTCTGCGCTCTGCCCGACCCGCCCACCGGCTTCGTCTGCGTGAACGAGGCGACGACGCTTGGCCTCCTGTCGGGGCTTCGTTCGCTCGGTCTGTCGGCCGAGCGGGACGTCTCGGTCATCGCCTACGACGACTTGAACGTCTCGGCCTATTTCTCGCCCCCGCTCACGACGCATTTCCAGCCCGTCGAAGAACTCGGACGGGTGCTCGGCTCCTTTCTCATCCGCCGCATGGCGGGGGAACGGCCGGAAGACCTTGTCCGGGTCTTCCGGCCGAAACTGATCCCGCGGCAACCGGACCGTCTGGCCGCACTGGGACACAATGAAACGACGGACCAACAGAGGAGAACGACATGAAAACCACCCTTCTCGCGGCTGCAATCGCCGCCCTTGGCCTAAGTGCCCATGCCGCCGATCTCGGCGGTGCGCATCTGATGGTCGGGTCCGACACGACCTATCCGCCGATGGAGACGGTCGACCCCGCAACCGGCCAGATCGTCGGCTTCGACGTCGATGTGGTGAACGCGATCTGCGAAAAGATCAACTGTACGGCCGAGTTTGTCACCACCGCCTGGGACGGCATCTTCGGCGCCCTGCAGCAGGGCGAATTCGACCTTGTCGCATCGGGCGTCTCGATCACCGAAGAGCGGCAGCAGACAATGGACTTCACCGAGCCGTACATCATCGTCAGCCAGGCCGTGCTGATGCAGGTCGAGGACGAGGGCATGACGATGGACGACATCAAGGCGAGCGGCCGCAAGCTTGCCGCGCAGACCGCGACGACCAACGCCCAGCTTGCCGAGGAACTCGTCGGCCGCGACAACGTCGCGCTCTACGACACGTTCGTCGGCGCCGTTGTGGCGCTTCAGAACGGCGACGTCGCGGGCGTCGTGATCGACGGTACCTCCGCCGCCGCCTACGAGAAGGAATTCGCGGGTGACCTGATCATCGGCATCACCGGGCTTCAGGCCGATCCGCTCGGCCTCGTCTTCCGCAAGGGCGACGAGAATGTCGCGGCCTTCAACGAAGGGCTAGCCGCGATCCAGGCTGACGGCACGCTGGACGCGCTGGTCGAGAAATACTGGACCACGTCGGAATGACCGGAGGGGGCCGCCCCGCGCCCCTGCCCTGACAGGCCTGCGCGCGCCCATGCCGGGCGCGCGCCGGTCGCCCTTCTTCCGAAACCCGAGGATTCCCGCATGAAACGGCTTGCCCGCATCCGTCCGAGCAACCTCGTGATCCTGGCGGCTCTGCCCTTCGTGATCTACCTGTTCACGATGGTGCCGAACTACCGGCGCTCGATCACCGCCATTGTCGGGATCGAACCGGGCGCCGGCACGCTGCTGCGCGACTGGTTCTTCATCGTTGCGGTTCTGGGTCTCGGCCTTCTCTGGCCGATCCTGCGCCACCGGGGTGCGACGGCGGGCCAGCGCGGTCGCATGCTCGCGCTTTTCGGACTGGCCGGCAATGCCGTGCTGGCGATCGCGCTCGCGGCCCTCGGCGATGTCTCCGCGCTGGCCTCCTCGATCGTCGCCAACGCGCTCGACCCTGTCACGTCCGACATGGTGCAAAAGGCGGTCACGCCACGCCAGTTGACGGCGGACGGTGCCGTCTATGTCGCGGCGGAACTGCACCGAAACCTCTGGGCCTATGCGATAGCGACCACGCTTCTCTCGCTCACCGGGATACTGCACCTCACAACCGGCGGGGCGAAAGCGCTTGGCCGCTGGGCGGCCTATGGTCTCTTGCTCCTGAACGGCGCGGCGCTGGCCTATCTGATCCTTTCGGCCCATATCGGCTTCGCCTCGGGCCTGTTCACCACGCTTCGGGCGGGCATCTTCGCCTATCTTCTCGCGGGTCTTCTCGGGCTGGTCTGGGCCGGTCTCCTGTTTCTGTCCCCGTCCGCCCGGACGACCCGACGCTGGGCCATCGCCTGCGGCCTTGCCCTTGCCCTCGCGGCCTTCTTCTCGATACAGCCGAAAAGCTCCTACGTTCTTGTCGGTTCTCTCGACAAGCGCGTTGCGATCGTTAAAGGCACCCCGAAGGCCCTCGTCGATGCGATCCGCTTCGGAGAGTTCGACCCCACACTCACGAAGGAAGTCGGCCTGCGCAGCAGTGCAACCTACGACAATGCGCTGAAACTGCTGGCAGATGGCCAACAGGTCTCGGCCGCGCTCGTGCCCGCCGAACTCGCTCCGGCCGACCGCCCCGTATTGTGGCAGACAAGCTTCCTGCCCGACCGCTACCGGCTTCCTGCGGTGTTTCTGTTCGTTGGCGGCATCCTTTTGTCACTGCTGACTTTTTCGGCGCACCAGCACGGCCGCCACCCGCTTTCCGTCAGTGCCGAGTTCTTCATCGACACCGTGCGCGGCATTCCGATGCTGGTCATCATCCTCTTCGTCGGCCTGCCGTTTGCCGGCGCGCTCAAGGACGTCTCGGGCGGAACGATCGACATGCCGAACGTGCTGCGCGGCGTCATCGCGATCGCCATCGGTTATTCCGCTTATCTCGCCGAGATTTTCCGCGCCGGGATCACGGCCGTACCGCAGGGCCAGATTGAGGCCGCGCGCTCGCTCGGCCTGAACAACTGGAAGGTCGCGCGGCTTGTCGTGCTGCCGCAGGCGCTGAAGATCGTCATCCCGCCGCTTGGCAACGAATTCATCGCGATCCTCAAGGATACGTCGCTGCTTTCGATCCTCTCGGTGCGTGACGTGACACAACGGATGCGCGAGTTCCAGTCGGCGAGCTTCCTGCCCTTCGCCCCGTTCAACTCGGCCGCAATCCTCTACATCTTCCTGACGCTGGCCGCCGCGAGCCTCGTCGCATCCATCGAAAGGCGCTATGATGTTAAACACCGTTGATCCCGTTTGGCCGTTGGAGGAACGCGCGGCGGCCCTGCGCCTGCCGGAAGGCTTCGTTTTCGGCGCCGCCACCGCCGCCTACCAGATCGAAGGCGCCGTCCGCGCCGATGGCAAGGGTGAGAGCATCTGGGACAGGTTTACCCGCCGCCCCGGTGCCATCGTCGACGGCACTTCCGGAGAGGTCGCCTGCGACAGCTACAACCGCTGGCAGGACGATATCGTCCTGCTGCGCGAAATGGGGCTGCGTGCCTATCGCTTCTCGATCGGCTGGCCAAGGGTGCAGCCGGGCGGAACCGGCGCGCTGAGCGCAGCCGGTCTTGCCTACTACGACCGGCTGGTGGACGGCCTGCTCGAAGCCGGGGTGACGCCCTATGCCACGCTCTACCACTGGGACCTGCCGCAGGAACTGCAGGATGCAGGCGGCTGGTACAGCCGCGACACCGCGCATCGCTTTGCGGACTATGCCGAAGGGGTGGCGGCGACGCTCGGCGACCGCGTGCGGCACTGGACCACACTCAATGAACCGTGGACCTTCTGCTGGTTCGGCCATGCGCTTGGCGAGGACGCGCCGGGCCTTTCCGACGGTGTGCGGGGCGGACTTGCGGCCAGCCATCACGCGCTTCTGGCCCACGGCCTCGCCGTGCCGCGCATCCGTGCGGCCGCGCCGGGGGCCGAGGTCGGCATCGTGCTTGACCTCAACGTCGTCAGCGCGGCCACCGAGGCGGAGGAGGACCGAGCGGCCGCGACACGGTTTGAGGGCGTGCAGAACCGCTGGTATCTCGACGCCGTGTTCAAGGGCAGCTACCCGGCCGACATCCTCGAACTCTGCGCCGACCTGCTTCCGGAGATCAGGCCGGAGGACAACGCGCAGATCGCCCAGCCGATCGACTATCTGGGGGTCAATATCTATCGCCGCTCCGTCATCGGCGCGGGCGGAGATCTGCCGCCCCTCAATTTCGCCCGCGTCAATCCTCCCGGCCGCTACACTGCGACCGGATGGGAGATCTGGCCCCCCTGCATCCGCGACGCGCTCGACTTCGCGCACCGGAACTATGCGCCTAAGGCGTTGTTCATCACCGAAAACGGCATGGCGACACCGCCGGAGCCGCTTGGCCCCGACGGCCGCGTCGAGGACAGGGAGCGCGCGCGCTATCTCGTCGAACATCTCGAACAGGTCGCCGAAGCCGCGAGAAGCGGCATTCCGGTAGAGGGCTACTTCGCCTGGACGCTGATGGACAATTTCGAATGGGCGTCGGGCTACACCGTTCCCTTCGGCATCGCCCATGTCGATCCCGCGACGCAGGAACGCCGGCCGAAACTCTCGGGCGAAGTCCTCGGCCGCATCGCGCGCGCCGGAGCCTGACATGGCCAGTGAGGCCCCTACGGTTCTCGTGACGGGGGCTGCGCGCGGCCTCGGGCGCGAACTTGTCCGGCGCTACTGCGACGCCGGCGCCCGCGTGATCGCCTGCAGCCGCACTGCCGCAGCCCTGCCCGGCGGCGTTCGTTCCCTGCCGCTCGACCTGCTGTCCGGCGAAAGCATCGCCGACCTCGTCGCCACGCTTGCGGGCACACCGGTCGACATCGTGATCCACAATGCGGCGATCCGTGGCGCGACCGGCGGGCTCGACACCGTGGAGGCGCAGGATTTCCACGCGGTTATGGCCGTCAACGCGCTGGCGCCGGTCTTGCTGACACGGGCGCTCAGGCCGAACCTCATGGCAGGCCGGGGCCGGACGGTCGCCTTCATCTCCAGTCGGGCCGGCTCGATGACCGAAGGGCTCGACCCCGATGGCGACCATGCCTACCGGATGTCGAAAGCGGCGCTCAACATGGCGGGCCGCAAACTGGCCTATGACGATCCGGAACTGATCTACCTGCTGCTGCATCCCGGCTGGATACGGACCGAGATGGGCGGCCCGGATGCCGAACTGGATGTCACCGCATCCGCCGCCGGCCTCATCGACCGGATCGGCGCGGCGCGGCGTGAGGATAGCGGTAGCTTCCAGACATGGGACGGACAGCCGATCGCCTGGTAAGTCGTTACTCTGACGCTGTCGCGCGCTTGAGGAAGGCGATCAGGTCGGAGCGGTCGTCGGCCTGCGTGATCCGCTGCATGGGCATCTTCGAGCCGGGAATGTAGTGATCCGGCCCGCTTTCGAAGAGCCCGTCGATGGTCGCGTCGCTCCAGACAATGTCGGAGCCTTGCAGAGTTGCCGAATAAGGATAGCCGTCGAGGCTTCCGGCCGGCCGGCCGAAGATGCCGTGCAGCGTCGGCCCGGCGCGGCGCTGGCCGTCGGGGCCGAGCGCATGGCAGATCGAGCATTTGCGCTGGAACTGGCGTTCGCCGTTCGACATTTCCTCGGGCGGTGTCAGGAAGCTCTGCCCGCCCTCGGCCATCTGCTGGTCCGCGCCAAGCCCCTCGACCGGCCAGCTATACATCGCGAAATCAAGTCCACCGGCATGGATGTTCGCCCCGTCGGGCGAAAAGGCAAGCGCCCAGATGGGACCGGTCAGGGTGGCGCGGAAATCGTCCGCGATCCGCCAATCCGCCGTGTCGATCATCATGATGTAGCCGTGGGCATCACCCACCGCGATGCGCCCGATGCCCGTATGATAGGCCAGCGCGAGGATCGGCCGCCGGTCCAGCGTGAAATCGCCCAGCACGGCGCCATCCGGCAACGCGACGACCCGCGTGCCGCCATCGACGGCGCCATAGGCCAGCCAAGTCTCGTCCGTCGAAAGCGCCAGTGCGTTGACGCCGAAGCCGTGCCGCACGATTTCGCGCTGAAACGCTCCGCCCAGCGCGTCCCAGACCCGGATCGTTCCGTCGGACGACGCGGTATAGAGCCGTGCGCCATCGGGCGAGAACGCCACGTCGTTGACGTTGCTCGCATGGCCGGTCAGTTCCAGCGGTTCGGCATTCCCCGCCAGATCCCAAATCCGCGCGGTTCCGTCCCAGCTTGCCGACGCCGCGCGGGTTCCGTCCGGCGACACGGCGAGCCGGATGACCTTGCCCTCATGCCGGCCAAGTTCGCGCGCGGTGCCGGCGGCGCTGTCCCAGAGCCTGACCGTGAAGTCGTCACCCGCCGAAAGGACCCGGCCCTGCCCGAGATAGGCGACCGCGTTGACCGCGGCGGCGTGCCCTTCCAGCCAAAGCGGCGCGCCACCGCGCCACAGGCCGACGGAGTTGTCGAAACTGGCGGTCACGATGGCGCCGTCCGCGCCGGCCGCGATCCCCTTGATCGGGCCACCATGGCCCTTCAGCGTGAAGAATTCCTGTGCAGCCCCCTGCCCGGCAAGAAACAGCGCAAGGCCCGCGGCCATGCCCGCGAGGCACCACCATTTCCGTTTCCGCGTCGGTGCAGCCATCCGCCCGCCCCCCGGCCGGCCCAGTTGCGGAACCCGAACGTTCCGCCCGGCGCGATCTTGCCCGACCGGGCCGGGTCCCATCAAGACCGGGAAATCACGTATGGCCGATCCCCGCCGTCCTCGTGCGCACCGTAGATCACGCCTTGGCAAGGGAAAAGGCGAACTGCGTGTGTTGCAGGTAGGTTTGACCCGGCCGGAGAACCGGCTGCGGCCAGTCGGCGTGATGGATGGCGTCCGGCCAGACCTGCGGTTCGAGCGCGATGCCCGCATGTGCGCCGATCCGCCGCCCGGCCAGATCGCGGGCCGGCAGGTTGAACGGGGCCGCATCGAACACCTGAAGGCCGGGTTCTGTCGTCCGCACGGTCATCGCGACCGCCCCCGCCTTCAGCCGCGCAACCTCGCGCAGCGAGCCGCGCGCCGGGGAAAGGCAGAAATTATGGTCCAGCCGCACCTCTGCGCAGGCGTCGCGAAGAGGGCGGCCCGTCCGGAAGTCGAATGGCGTTCCGGCAACCGGCGCCACCGTTCCGGTCGGGATCAGCGCCGCATCGACGGGAAGGTAACAGTCGGCCGCGATCGTCAGCCGATGGCCGAGGATGTCGGCATCGCCGTCAAGATTGAAGTAGCTGTGATGGGCCAGGTTGCACAGGGTCGGCCGATCCGTTTCGGCCCGCATCCTTATGTCGAGCGTGCCCTGCGGCAGCAGCGCATAGCACAACGCGATCCGCATCGCGCCGGGATAGCCCATCTCGCCATCGTCGAGCAGGATAGAGAGATCCACGTGATCGTCTCCGACATCGTCCAATGTCCAGACCCGCGCGCCCGTGCCGCTTCGGCCACCATGCAGATGATTGCGCCCCTCGTTCGGGTCGAGAGTGTAGGCCCTGCCGTCGAGCGTGAAGGCGGCACCGCCGATCCGGTTCGCGCAGCGCCCGACGGTCGCGCCGAAAAAGCCGGGATTGGTCAGGTAGTCATCAAGGTGCGGGAAGCCGATCACCAATGGCGGCGCGTGGTCCGCCAGCCGCAAATCCCGAAGCACGCCACCATAGGTCAGCACATTGGCCGTCAGACCACCGCCCCGGAGCGTCACGGCCTCGACCCTGCTGCCGTCAGGCATGTGCCCAAAAATCTCGACGCTCATCGGCGGCTGTCCCCTTTCCGTCCGCGCCCCTCGCTGGCGGCCTGCAAGACCCACCGCGGCGCGTCAGCGGACGGTCACCACCAGTTCGCCGACCCCCTCTACGCTGCCTTCCATCCGGTCCCCGCGCCGGACCGGACCCACGCCCGCCGGAGTGCCGGACAGAATGACGTCACCGGCGGCGAGTTCGAAATAGTCCGAGAGGTAGGCGATCATTTCCGGCACCTTCCAGATCATCTGGTTGAGGTCGCCTTCCTGGCGCAGTTCGCCGTTGACGCGAAGGGCCACCCGTCCGGCGGAGGGGTGGCCAATGTCGGCGGCAGTACGAAGCGGGCCGATCGGCGCCGAACGCTCGAAAGCCTTGCCGATTTCCCAGGGCCGCCCCATCGCCTTCGCCTCGCCCTGGAGATCGCGCCGCGTCATGTCGAGCGCGACGGCGTAGCCAAACACATGGCCCAACGCCGCGCCAACGGGGATGCTCCGGCCGCCGGATTTCAGCGCGACGGCCATCTCGATCTCGTGGTGGACGTCCTCGGATCGCACGGGATAGGGAAAGATGCCCGAAGGGTCGAGGCCGTCGGGGTTCTTCTGGAAAAAGAACGGCGGTTCGCGGTCCGGGTCGTGGCCCATCTCGATCGCATGGGCGGCGTAGTTTCGGCCAATGCAATAGACCCGCCGCACCGGAAAAAGCGCTTCCGTTCCCGCGACGGGAATCGCGGGCACCTTCGGCTGTTCGATCACATAGTCCGGCATCACCCTTCCCCCGCGCGTCATGACCTGCTCCGCTGCTACCGTGTCGCGCGGCCGCGATCAATCGGAATGGCATCGCCCCGCAGCCCGCGCGGTCAGCAAAGCACGCCAAGGTCGGGCAGTTGCCGCGTCGCCCCGGCCAGATCATCCCCGGCCGTATAGACCGATGGCGTGGCCACGACCCGAAGGCCCGCGCGCCGGGCCGACAGCACGCCGGCGCGGGAATCCTCGAACGCGATGGCGCGGCCGGCGGGCACCCCCAGCCGTTCCAGCGCCAGAAGGTAGATGTCGGGAGCGGGCTTTTTCTCCGCCACCTCGTCACCCGCCGCGATGACATCGAACACCGCATCGGCGGGTCGCCCCCACGCGGCCCGGGTCAGGGCATCGACATTTTGACGGCTGGTCGTGGTCGCGACGGCCAGCAGCAGGCCCGCCTTGCGCGCCCGCGCAATCAGCGCCGCAACGCCGGGGCGCAGCCCGGCGCCGCCTCCGGCAATGATCTCTCCGTAGCGGCGGGTCTTGGCGCTGTGCAACCCGCCAATCTCCGCATCGTCCGGGCCGCTGCCGGTCTCGTCCCGGTACGCGCGCATCCGCTCCTTCCCGCCAGTTGTCAGCAGCAACCGCCGATAGGTGTCCTTCGACCAATACCAGCCGAGGCCTCGGGCCGCGAAGGTATCGTTGAAGGCGCTGCGATGGACTTCTTCGGTTTCGGATAAAGTGCCGTCCACGTCGAAGATCAGCGCCTCAAGCGTCATGGCCTGTCCGCTGCGCCGCCTCCGAGACGATCTCCGGCAGGGACGCGAACTCCGAAAACGTGTGAAGCGGGGCAAGGTCCTCGACACTCGCGGCACGGTAGCCTTCGGTAAAAAGCAGGAACGGCACGCCCGCAGCGCGCGCGGTCGCGGCATCGACTTCGCTGTCGCCGACGTAGAGGCCGCGCCCGCCGAGCGCGTCGAACGCGGCAAGCAGCGGGCGGGGATCGGGTTTACGGAACGGCGTGCTGTCGCCCCCGATGACGACATCGAAAGCAGGGGCAAGGCCAAGTGCCGTGAGGATCGCGTGGCTCGTCGCCTCGGGCTTGTTCGTGCAGACGGCAAGGCGTGCACCCTGAGCGCGCAGCTTGCCAAGCGCCTCTGCCACGCCGGAAAAGCAGCGCGTCAGGTCGGCCGGAGCAGCATCGTAGTCCGCCATGAACCGCGCAAGCATCCGGGCATGGATCTCCGCCCCCGTCAGCCCGCTGGCCGCCATCACACGCTCCACCAGCACGGCGACGCCGTTCCCGATGAAGGAGCGCACCTGGACAAGCGGCAAAGGCGGCTTCCCTTCCGCGGCGAGCGCGGCATTGGCCGCGCGGTGGATATCGGGCGCGCTGTCGATCAGCGTGCCGTCCAGATCGAAGACGACCGCCGGCACGCGCGCCTCACGCCGCATCACGGGTGGCCTCGGCCGCGGCGCGGATCGCACGGATATTCGCCCCGTAGGGCGCGCTGTTACCGGCGCTGCCGCCCCGGAACACGGCAGAACCCGCGACAAGCACATCCGCGCCGGCGGCCACCACAAGCGGTGCGGTCACCGGATCGACACCACCGTCGATCTCGATATGGACGGGCCGGTCCCCGATCATCGCGCGCAGGCAGCGGATCTTGTCGGTCATGTCGATGAACTTCTGTCCGCCGAAGCCGGGATTGACCGTCATCACGCAGACAACGTCGACGAGGTCGAGAAGATGCGCCACCGCCTCTGCCGGCGTACCGGGATTGAGCGCGACGCCCGCCCGCATCCCCGCGCCGCGTATTGCCTGCAACGTGCGGTGGATATGCGGCCCCGCCTCGACATGGGCCGTCAGGATATCCGCGCCGGCCTCGGCGAAGGCGTCGATATAGGGATCGACCGGCGCGATCATCAGATGCACATCCATCACCGTCGTCACATGCGGCCGGAACGCCTTCACGGCCATCGGGCCGAATGTCAGGTTGGGCACAAAATGCCCGTCCATCACGTCGACATGAACCCAATCGGCGCCCTCGGTCTCGATCGCGCGAATCTCGGCTCCGAAATTGGCGAAATCGGCCGACAGGATCGACGGCGCGATACGGATAGTGCGGTCGAAGCTCATTGTCCTGCCTCCTTCCGGGCAACTTCGCTGTCCAACCCGCCGCGGAACACCCGGCTGGCGCGAATGTCGCGTTCGTCGATCAGCGACAAGGCCGCACCGTCGAGCGCGCCGGCGGCCTCCGTGAAAAGCCGGTTCGCCTGACGCAGCCGCGCCCGGTCGAACGCATTGCGGATCGATCGCGCATTGGCGAAATGCGGCTGGGTCCGGCGCAGGCCGATATAGTCGACGAAGGCCGCCTCGGCCTCGGGCGACAGCGCGTAGTTCTGCTCGTCCATCATATGCTTCGCGATGCGGAGAAGCTCGTCGTCGGAATAGTCCGGGAACTCGATGTGATGCGCGATGCGCGACCGGAAACCGGGATTGGAGCTGAAGAAATTTTCCATCCGGTCGGCGTAGCCGGCGAGGATGACGACAAGATCGTCGCGGTTGTTCTCCATCACCTGCAGCAGGATCTCGATCGCCTCCTGCCCGTAATCTCGCTCGTTGTCGGGACGGTAGAGATAGTAGGCCTCGTCGATGAACAGGACCCCGCCCATCGCCTTCTTCAGAACCTCCTTCGTCTTCGGCGCCGTGTGGCCGATATACTGGCCCACCAGATCGTCGCGGGTGACGCTGACAAGATGGCCCTTTCGGACATAGCCAAGCCGGTGCAGCAGTCCCGCCATCTTCATTGCGACCGTGGTCTTGCCGGTGCCGGGATTGCCCGTGAAGGACATGTGAAGGGTCGGCGTCTCGTGGCTGAGCCCCATGGATTTCCGCGCCCGCTCGACCAGCAACAGGGCGGCCGTCTCGCGGATGCGGGCCTTGACGGGCGCAAGGCCGATCAGTTCCCGGTCGAGTTCGTCGAGAATTTCGCGGACGCCCGAAGCCTCGTATTCCGCCTTCAGATCGACGGTCTCGGGCCGTGGCGTTTCGGTATCGGCATCCATCGCGTCATCTTTCATCTTGCCCAAAGTACCTCGGGGAGGTCCGGCGGGGCGGTGCCCCTCCGGCCGCCGTCACCGGTCAGCGCAGGACCGAATGGGTATAGCGTATCGACCGCCCGTCGACCTCGGTCCGCACCATGCGGATTGCCGGCTCGTCGTTCGGGCGGTTGACGATGAAACTCATCGTCACCGTCTCGAAACCCCGCGTGCTGTCGAAGGCGACAAGGCGGATATAGGCCTCCGGATGTGCCTTTCGGCAGGCTTCCAGCTCCATCATCACGCCCTTGGCGTCCTTCAGGTCGAACATCGGATGGCCCCACATTTCCCAGTAGGTGTTCCGGGGATGGGGGTCATAGGTGTATTCGACGCCAACCGCCCAGTCGCGCGAAAGGCAGTATTCGACCTGTGCCGTGATCTGCGTGTCGTCGAGATCGGGCAGGAAGGAAAAGCATCCTTGGGTGATACGCATGGCGGTCTCCTTTACGAAACGGACGCCGTCGGGACAAAGTCCGACGTGTCGGTCGAGGCATAGTTGAAGGTGATGTTGCCCCAGGTATCGAGCGCGGCCTCGAGCGGCTTGCACCACTTGGCGGCGGCACGCAGGATCTCCGGCCCCTCGGTAGCGATGTTGCGGCCCTCGTTGCGCGCCAGAACCATCGCCTCCAGCGCTACGCGGTTCGCCGTGGCGCCGGCCTGAATGCCCATCGGGTGGCCGATGGTACCGCCGCCGAACTGCAGGACCACATCGTCGCCGAAGAGGTCGAGCAATTGATGCATCTGCCCGGCATGAATGCCTCCGCTCGCGACCGGCATCACCTTCTTGATGTCAGCCCAGTCCTGCTCGAAGAAGAGGCCCCGCGGCAGGTCGACCGCGTTATGCGGCTCGCGGCAGGCATTGTAGAAGCCCTGCACGGTAAGCGGATCGCCTTCGAGCTTGCCGACAGCGGTGCCGCAATGCAGGT
Source organism: Alphaproteobacteria bacterium (assembly GCA_030429495.1). Taxonomy (GTDB): domain Bacteria; phylum Pseudomonadota; class Alphaproteobacteria; order Rhodobacterales; family Rhodobacteraceae; genus Albidovulum. Next base: position 326,733 of record JAUIFH010000005.1, read on the forward strand.
GATCCACCCCGGCCAGGCGCAGCCACTTGGCGATGACCCGAAAGCTGATGCCGTGGTTCTTCTGCCGCGTATAGGTGCCGTGGCCTGCGCGGTGCATGTGCAGGATCATGTCGTTTTGCCGGCACCACTCGCTGATCGACTGGATCGCCGTCCAGCCGATGATGAGGTCGACCATGACGATGACGCTGCCCAGTTCCTTGGCGAGTTCGGCGCGGCGGTACATCTCCTCCATCGTGCCGGCAGTGATGTTGAGGTAATGGCCCTTGACCTCGCCCGATTCCGCGCTGGCCTTGTTGACCGCCTCCATCACGTAGAGGAACCGGTCGCGCCAATGCATGAAGGGCTGCGAGTTGATGTTCTCGTCATCCTTCATGAAGTCGAGTCCGCCCTTGAGCCCCTCGTAGACCACGCGGCCGTAGTTCTTGCCCGAGAGGCCCAGTTTCGGCTTCGTCGTGGCACCCAGCAGCGGCCGGCCGAACTTGTCGAGCCGTTCGCGCTCCACGACGATACCGGTGGGCGGCCCCCTGAAGGTTTTGCAATAGGCGACCGGCAGCCGCATGTCCTCCAGCCGCGCGGCCTTCAAGGGCTTGAACGAAAAGACGTTGCCGATGATCGATGCGGTAAGGTTCGCGATCGACCCTTCCTCGAAGAGGATGAGGTCATAGGCGACGTAGCAGAAATACTGCCCCTCCTGACCCGGCACGGGTTCGACCCTGTAGGCCTTGGCGCGGTACTGGTCGCAGGCGGTCAGACGGTCGGTCCAGACCACCGTCCAGGTCGCGGTGGAGCTTTCGCCGGCCACCGCCGCCGCCGCCTCGATCGGGTCCACGCCCTCCTGCGGGGTGATGCGGAACAAGGCCAGAAGGTCGGTCTCCTTCGGCTCGTAATCGCCGTCCCAGTAGCCCATCTGGGCGTATTTCAGAACGCCGGCGGCATAGCGCTTCTTCTTGTCGGTGATTTCGCTCTTGTTTCCGTCTGGCATGGTCTCACTCCCTTTCAGGCGGCCCTGGAGGCCGGGGCGGTCGCGCCAAGGGCTCCTGACGCGTAACGTTTGGCCATGTCGTCCATGGCGATGACCTTGATCTTCGCGGCGTGACCGGCGGTGCCGAACCGTTCGAACCGGTCGCGGCAAAGCGCCTCCAGCTCCTGCATCGCGGGGATCAGGAACTTGCGTGGGTCGAATTCCGCGGGCTTCTCTGCCGCGACCTTGCGGAACTGGCCGGTCATGGCCATCCGGCAATCGGTGTCGATATTGACCTTGCGCACGCCCATCCGGATGCCGCGCTCGATCTCCTCGACCGGGACACCATAGGTCTGCGGCATGGCGCCGCCATGGGCATTGATTAGGTCCTGAAGATATTGCGGCACCGAGGACGAGCCGTGCATCACAAGATGCGTCTGCGGCAGCTTTTCGTGGATGCCCCTGATCGTCTCCATCGACAGGATGTCGCCGTCGGGCTTGCGGCTGAACTTGTAGGCGCCGTGCGAGGTGCCGCAGGCGATGGCCAGCGCGTCGCACCCTGTCCGCGTCACGAAGTCCACGGCCTGATCGGGATCGGTCAGAAGCTGGTCGTGGGAAAGCTTGCCCTCCGCACCTGACCCGTCCTCGGCCGCCGCCTCGCCGGTCTCGAGGCTACCGAGCACGCCAAGCTCGCCCTCCACCGACGCGCCGACCGCATGGGCCGCTGCCGTCACCCGCGCCGTGATCCCGACATTGTAGTCGTAAGAGGACGGCGTCTTCATATCCTCTTCCAGCGAGCCGTCCATCATGACAGAGGTGAAGCCGTGACGGATCGCCGAGAGGCAGGTCGCCTCGTTGTTGCCGTGGTCCTGATGCAGCACGACCGGAATGTCGGGATTCATCTCGGCCAGAGCGGCAACCATGTGGCGGAGCATGATGTCGCCCGCATAGGACCGCGCGCCCCGACTGGCCTGAAGGATCACCGGCGCGTCGCAGGCCGCCGCCGCCTTCATGATCGCCAGCCCCTGTTCCATGTTGTTGATGTTGAAGGCGGGTACGCCATAGCCATGCTCGGCGGCGTGGTCGAGAAGTTGTCTGAGCGTAATCAATGCCATGTCTGCCTCCCTTAAAGCAGTTTCCCCATTTCGGCGGCGGTATCTGCCATTCTGTTTGAGAAGCCCCATTCGTTGTCGTACCAGGTGAGGATACGGACCATTTTCCGGTCCATGACCTTTGTCTGGTCGATGTGGAAGATCGAGGAGCGCGGGTCGTGGTTGAAGTCGGCGGAGACGTTGGGGGCTTCGGTGAAGCCGAGGATACCGTTGAGCGGGCCCTGCGCGGCGGC
>JAUIFH010000026.1 GCA_030429495.1 Alphaproteobacteria bacterium
GTCGGCGTCATCCACATCTGGCTTGCATGGGTCAGATCGGCCGTCTTGCGATTGCCCGAGCTCGGCTTGTTGCCGTCTGTTGCCATCGGCGTCAGCCAATCCCGCGCCATGCGGTCCAAGCCTTTTTCGTCGCGCCGGTCGCCGCCCCGGCTCCGAAAGCTGTCGGTCTGTGGCGTTGGCCACATTGCAGCCGTCGTCGCGAGATTCATCCCGTGCTGACCCGCCACCTGTGACGGCGAGGGCTTCGTCTGCCTGTTCTCGTTCGCGCTGGCCCGGGGCGTCGGCCAGAGCCGCAGCAGTTCCGTCCGGTTCCCGCCACTCGACCGGGTGCCAGAGCAGGCGCGCGGGGTCGGCCAACTCGTCGCCCTCGCGGATGGCGAGGATGAAGAGCCGCTCCCGCTTGTGGGGCGCGCCGACTTCCGCCGCCGTGAAGAGGCCTGCCGCAAGGCGGTAGTATCCGTCTTGGTCAAGCGGATCTTTCAGCCCATTTCCGGCCGTCGCGCAGGAGAGCGTTGGCAAGCAGGACGAGCTTGCGCATGACGGCGGTGATGGCAAGTTTGGGTGCCTTCCCACATTCGATCAGCTGCTGGTACTTGCGCTTGAGATCCGCGTTGAAGCGGATTGCGACGAGGGCAGGCATGAAAATCGCCGCGCGCAGGGTGGCGCGTCCGCCGCGGATCATCTCCTTTCCCTTCCACTTGCCCGAGCGGCGCGTGAACGGTGCCAGACCGGCGAGGCTTGCGGCCTGCTTCGGCTCGAGGGTCCCGAGTTCGGGCATCTCGATCAACAGCATACAGGCGGTCACGGCACCGATGCCGGGGATGGAGGTCAGGATATCGAGACGCGTAGCCAGTTCGGGGTCGGCCGCGATCAGGGTTGCGATTGTTTCGTCGATTTCGGCCAGCTGCTTTTCGATGACGGCGAGCCGTGCCTTGGCCTGGCGTCGGATCAGGCTGATTGCCGCGGTGTCGGCGCGGTTCCCCGCCGCCGTCCGGTCCTTGATCAGCGCCAGCCGTGCGACGTGCAACTCCCTCAGTTCGTTCATGAGTTCGCCACGAACCGGGCGCGGCGGCAGGTCGAGCACAAGCCCCATCCGCGCCAGAAGCATCGCATCCACCCGGTCCGTCTTGGCCTGGGTGCCAGTCGCTTCCGCGAAGCGTCGTGCCTGTCGCGGATTGACCTTGACCAGGGCATGCCCTGCCTTGGCGAGCGCTTCCTCCATTCCTCGATGATAGGGGCCGGTCGGCTCGTAGACGACCCGCCGTCCTTCGGCATTGCCGATCCACTTCAGCAGGGCCTTGAACCCGGCCTTGTCGTTCCCGAAGAAACTATGCTGCCGATCCGAGAGCCGGAACGCGTCCAGCCGGTCTTTCGAGATATCGATGCCAATGATATCTTGCATCTGTCTTTTCCTTACCTCTGCTTGTCATGCAGGCCCGAAGCCTTGCTATCCGTTCAGGTCATGAGAAAAGACAGGGGCGATCACACTACCGCACGGCCCACGATGGCCGACCCATTCTCGATCCGTCCCCCGCCGCTGCCCGGCATATTTGGTGTGCCGGGCAGCGGCTCCCTTATCGCAAGGAAGCCCAGGGATGTCATAAGACAAGCCCATGACGACCAGTCCGCTGGCGACTTCGGGGAAGCCGAGGCGGAGATGATGGGCGACATTCTCGAGGAAGACGAAGGG
>JAUIFH010000006.1 GCA_030429495.1 Alphaproteobacteria bacterium
CGGCCTCGCCGCCCATGGCGACGCGGGCAACGCCGAGACCGAGGCCCGCATCCGCAACGAGGTCAAGGCCCTCTGCGACAGGTTCCCCCTCTACAACGGTATGTGAGAGGACGGATGATCGACGGGCCCCCGCCCCGCGCGGGGGTTCATCTTTTGCGTATCGTTCAGAGGAATCCGCGCCAGACCAGCAGGACGATCACTAGGATGATTGTCGCAAGGATCGCGGTGCCGAAGCTGAAAACCATATCGGCCACGATGGCCTTGCGCCGCCGATCCGCGCCAAGCGGCTTGAGATGGCGGATGCAGGCATCATAGGCAGAGGCCACGCGCTGCTGGTCGATCCGGTTGCGCAGCTTGGGCATCCCGGCCTGCTGCTGCGCGGACAGGAGGTACTCTGCCTCGCGCCGCACCTTGCGCGGCAGGAACCGCCCGCCTTTTCGCAGCTTGGCGGCCAGCCCGTCCCCCCGGATGCGCAGCCGCGCCTCCATGAGGTCGGCCACCTGCCCGGCCATTTGTTCTACCGTTACACCCGCCATGCACACACGCCCCTTCAGCCCTGACAGAGTAGCCCCGCAGCGGCCGACTCGCAACGGACTGGAAGCGCACCTGCCGCCGCGATAGGAAGGGCCATGCTGCGAGTCATCAAAAACGGAACACCAACCGGCCTGCCCACGCTTTTGATCGTGCATGGCCTGTTCGGCTCGGCCCGGAACTGGGGCGCGATCGCGCGGCGCCTCGCCGACGACCGCTGGGTTGTCAGTGTCGACATGCGCAATCATGGCGAAAGCTTCCATGCCGCCACGAACAGCTATCCCGACATGGCGCAGGACCTTGCAGACGTGATCGAAACGCTTTCCGGGCCGGTCGACGTGGTCGGGCATTCGATGGGGGGGAAGGCCGCGATGCAACTGGCGCTGACGCGCGGCGACCTCGTCAACCGGCTGGTCGTCGCCGATATCGCGCCCGTCGCCTACGGGCACAGCCAGGCTCATCTCACCCAGGCGATGCGGGACCTTGACCTTCGCGGCCTGACCCAGCGAAGCGAGGCCGACCGCCGGCTGGCCGCGGCTGTGATGGAGCCGGGCGTCAGGGCATTCCTGCTGCAATCACTTGACCTTACAGGCGATGAGCCGCGCTGGAGACTCAATCTCGACGTGCTCGAGGCGGAGATGGGAAAGATCGTCGGCTGGCCCGGAACCGAAGGGCTGTTCGACGGGCCGGCCCTGTTCCTGAGCGGGGCGCTGTCCGACTATGTGCTGCCGGAGCACAGACCGGAGATCAAGCGGCTGTTCCCGGCCGCGCGATTTGCGAAACTCCCCGGCGCGGGGCACTGGCTCCACGCCGACCGCCCGCGTGAGTTCGAGGCAGCCTTGCGCGCGTTTCTGGGCGCTTCAGGCGGCTGAAATCTGCTTGGCGACCACCCAGGCGACCGGCACCGCAGCCAGCGCACCAAGGACCGCAGCCACGATGATCGACTTGGCGTCGACCATCTGCATGGTCAGCGCCGCGACGATCGCCGAGCCGGCAAGCGTCGTTCCGGCAAGCGTGTAGATGATGAAAAACAATCTGAGCATTGGATGTCCCTTCGCATCGCGCGTCGCCGCCTCATGTGCTAGCTGGCTTCGCCCGCTCGGGCCTTGATCTGGATCAGCTACGGCAATCGAGGCCGAACCGCGCCTCGCCCGTGTCACCCGGAATCCCCGTTTTCATGGAGTTCGCGATCACACGGCACCCGCTTGCCGCCGCCGCGGCTTCCGCCATCAGGCCGGGCACCGGTGCGCGCGCCGAGCGGGAGAGATAGCCCATCCGCACGACTTCCGCCCGTGACCCTGCATGGAATACGACAAAGTCGATCCCGCCCCGCGTGACCTTCGTCCGCGTCGCGCCAATAAATTCCGGCGCGGGAGAGGCGCAGGCGGACAAAAGCAGCAGGAGGAGGATCGGTCGCATTGCACGAGCCTGACCCGGATGCGGTTAACAGGCGCTTAACGCTCCGGGACCGATCAGTTGCCTGCCCGCGCCGCGACGCCGACAGCCGCCGCGCCGACGCTCGTGCCGGGTGTTCCTGTCGGCGCAATCAGCGCGCCCGGCATTTTTATCCGCGGTGCGGCGCCGGGTGTCTGCCCGACCCAGAGCGCATAAAGACCGACCAGCATCGCCGCGGCAGCAAGGAGCTTTCCCATGGGATTTTCTCCGTTCAGCGTTGTCTGCGCCAGGTTGCTCCCTGAATGCGGCAAATCCGGGGCTGGTGGGCAGGGCTGGACATGAGCCGCACATGTTGCGAAGCGCACGGGAAAGACCGCGAGATATTGTTGATCTTTCGCAATGTCCGGTGTATTCATCGGCGCACAGGTGCATAGACGCGGTAGTGCATCAGCTGACGCTGACGGGGTCCGGTTGCACAAGCAGGCGGACCCCGGTTCGTTCAGGGCCCAGGAATCATCGCGATTACAATGCGTTGGCGGAATCAGAAAAGGCGCCAGGTGCTCAGACGCGGTCTTCGCATCGTGCCTCGCGGCACACCCTGACGCCTTCCTGATACGGTCTTCCCTTGCGGGCTTTCCGATCATGCGACGGGTCCGAAGAACCGCCGCTGCCGCTCCGAACCCGAAGGTCCTTCACGACCTGCTCAGACCCTTGCGGCACCGACGCTAACCTCTTGAATCCGAAGATTCTTCGTGGCCCACCCGATGCTCCCCGCCGTCACCGTTTCCGTCCCGGACACATGTTCCGTTACCGAACCGGGAAGGTTAAGGAGGCCTTCGCGCCCCGCCCGGTGTCCGAAAACCCGTTGCGGTAGGGATAGGTTCTCCGGCGGGGGTGAGTCGTGCAAGGAAAATGCACTGCAGCATTAAATTTTTCTGGTGATAACTCTTTGATTTTCCTTGTGGATTTTATGTGGACAAGTCAGGAAACCCCGTGTTTCGGGCGTGTTAGCCGGGGACAGATTGGGGAGAAAATCTGTGCGTTCGGGCGCGGTTTTCTGCGTCTGCGAAGCGTCGGATAGCCGTAATGCATGCGTAGGATATCCGTAGCTACAGCCAGGGGACGCCTTGCGGCTGGCATACCGCGCCGGGGCTGCTACAGCGTTTCGGGTTTACGCGGACTCAGAATTCGAACCTTCTTCGTTCGAATTCTGACAGGCGCTGTTTCAATCGAAACCAGAAACGCTTTAGGCTCGGCCGAAACGGAGGACGAAGATGCGGACAATCGGGATTACCCTTGCACTCATCCTGACGACGGCGGTTTCGGGCTGCGCGCCGCTGATCGTCGGCGCCGGCGGCGCGGTTCTGGCCGACAAGGTGGTCGAGGATCAGCAGGGCGGCGACGGGCTGTTCTGAGGGCCGCCGCCCGGGCCGGCCGGTCAGTTCGGCGCGCTGAACTTCGCGGCGATGGCGCCGGCCCTTTTCTGTGCCTCCATGAACTCCGCGGAGGTGAAGCACTGCACGGTCTTGAGGTTGGACACCGCGCCCGACGCGCCGACGGCCATGAGCGACGCGAGCATCGAGGTCAGGTCGTCGGTGGAGACGCGGGCGATGAAATCGGTGTCGCCGGTGGTGACGAAGAAGCTTTCGAGCTTGCCCCCGGCGGCGGCGATCATCGCGCCCACGGCCTTTTCGCGGTCGCTCGGGTTGGCGATCATGCCCTTCATCGCGGCAGCCGTGTAGTTGCCGGTAACGATGTATTGCGCCATGTTCTGGTCCCTCCCGGGCAGGCACTCGCACACCCGACCGGCGGACGTGCCGGCCGATACCGGGAGACCCACCCGGGCCGGAGCATATCACGAAAGCAGGGGCGAGTCCGGGGTGGCGTTTACGTTGAGGTCAGGCCCCGAGGACCGATCAGGGGACGTGCCTGTGGCATATGAGGGGGACCGTCGCGCCAGTGGCGCGGCGTAAGCCCCCGAATGACCCGGTCCGATTGGCCGGAGGCGCAAGCCGGAGGGCGAGGCGTGGTCGGGTGGGGGGAACTGCCGGGACCAATGGTTGTCAATCGGGGCGGCCCAATGGCTTGCTAAACTATATCTAGCGTTCGCAGCAACCCATTGTGAACGCAAAGATTTTCATCAGGGTTTAGCACCTTAACATCACTGTTGTACGCAAATGACCTGTGATTTCCCGACGTGACGTTTCCTAGAACGTTAAAATGATACAGTATCTTCAAAACCTGAGATTCAGTCAACTTTGATCTTTCCGATAGAGCGCGTAAATTTTGAAACTCCCGATACCTATCATTGAACTCTTTTCGTGTAAATATCTGCTTTCTAATTCTTGAAATTACTCCAAGTATCTCACCAATATCGTCCAAAACGGGAAATACTTCATCAATAATCTCCCTTCGCATATATGATGAGTGAGGCACGCCCGCTTCTTTTATGTGAGTGTTGTTAATTTTTTCACAGTTCAGTGATTTTGCAATCCTCGCACATTCCCGAATATAACTTATTATATCCCTTGGTCGCAAGAAAGTACGACTTAAAATAAACTTGAAAGTGTCAATGTTTTTATTTCCACTTGTCCCAAATTTTGTCTTGTTTACTGCAAAAATATACCTCCATGCGCCCTCAGGGGATATGGCTTCACCGCAAATGTGAGCGGCCTGAGATAACCTATACTGAACTAAGTCACGAAGCTGACTCTCATCCCACTTAAGCGTTATCGCCCTATCCAGCCATTTGTTTTTATCCACATCTCTACAAAGATCAAAAATGTCATCTCTTAAGAATATTACCAACCGGACACTCGAGCTTGTTCCCGCAAATTCTGCGCGAATATTTTGCACCGCCTTAAAAAGGCTAATAAGAAGCTCAAAGTACCCATCGCGGCGATCAGGGTCCAGAACATCTCTGTAATCTTCGTCCAGCTCATCGAAAATCACATAGTACTGCTTGTCGTCAATGTTATCGAGTATAAAATCCCTCAACGCCTCATTTGCCCGAACAAAGTCAAAATCACCTCCTTCGGAAGTTGAAGAATAACTCCCGCCAGTTCCAAGAACGCTTAAACTGTACTCACTGCTGGTAATTTTACTAACTGATCTAGCAAGTGCCCCCTTAACTTCAAAGTTAAACGCTTTCCGGAGGTCAAATGGGACTCGAGAACAAACGAATTCGTTATCAGCCATCATAGAGCAAATGTAGTGATAAATTACGTAAGTCCAGATAGTAATATATTGATTAGGCCTATTGTATTGGGTGTCCGCATGCTGGTAAAGTGCATTAAATGGAAAATTCTTGAACGACAAAAGCCTAGAGAATTTGTCGTATGACCTACTTCTGTGAAGATATTCAGCAATGGCTGTCTTTCCAGTCCCCTTGCGCCCAATCACATAATTCTTTTGGCCTTTTTCAACAGAAGTAACATCGTTAAAGTGAAAGAAGTACTTACTGGTATCTTCTTCCTTTGCTTCAATTGACCAGTTAGATATTTCCTCCAATATACCATTGTTCATTTCTTCACTCCATCTTCAACGCAGAAATAAAGGCGCTCTGCGGAATCTCCACCTTCCCGAACTGGCGCATCTTCTTCTTGCCGGCCTTCTGCTTCTCCAGAAGCTTCTTCTTCCGCGTCACGTCGCCGCCGTAGCATTTCGCGGTCACGTCCTTGCGCATGGCGGCGATGGTCTCTCGCGCGATCACCCTGCCCCCGATCGCGGCCTGAACCGGGATCTTGAACATGTGGCGCGGGATCAGTTCCTTGAGTTTCTCGCACATCACCCGGCCACGGGCCTCCGCCCGGTCGCGGTGGACCATGATGGAGAGCGCATCGACGGGTTCGTCATTCACCAGGATCGACATCTTCACGAGGTTATCCTCGCGGTAGCCCATCATCTGGTAGTCGAAGCTGGCATAACCCTTGGTCACCGATTTCAGCCGGTCGTAGAAGTCGAAGACGACCTCGGCCAGCGGCAGGTCGTAGACGACCATGGCGCGGGAGCCGGCATAGGTCAGGTCCATCTGGATGCCGCGCCGGTCCTGGCAGAGCTTCAGCACGTCGCCCAGATAGTCGTCGGGCACCATGATCGTCGCCTTGATGCGCGGCTCCTCGATATGGTCGACATAGGTCAGGTCGGGCATGTCGGCGGGGTTGTGCAGCTCGCGCACCTCGCCGTCCTTCATGTGGAGCTTGAAGACCACCGAAGGCGCGGTGGTGATCAGGTCGAGGTCGTATTCCCGTTCGAGCCGGTCGCGGATCACCTCAAGGTGCAGCAGGCCGAGGAAGCCGCAGCGGAAGCCGAAGCCGAGGGCCGCCGAGGTCTCCATCTCATAGGTGAAGGAGGCGTCGTTGAGGGCCAGTTTCTCGATGGCGTCGCGGAGCGCCTCGAAATCGTTGGCATCGACCGGGAAGAGGCCGCAGAAGACGACGGGGATCGAGGGTTTGAAGCCCGGCAGCGCCTTGTCGGTCGGCTTCTTCTCATGCGTGATCGTGTCGCCGACGCGGGTGTCGCGGACCTGCTTGATCGAGGCGGTGAAGACGCCGATTTCGCCGGGGCCAAGTTCGGCGATGTCGGTCATCTTGGGTTTCAGGACGGCGAGCTTGTCGACGCCGTAGATCGCGCCGGTCTGCATCATCTTGATGCGGTCGCCCTTGCGGATCATGCCGTCCATCACGCGGATCATGACGACGACGCCAAGATAGGGGTCGTACCAGCTGTCGACCAGCATCGCCTTGAGGGGCGCGGTGCGGTCGCCCTTCGGCGCGGGGAGCCGGGTGACGATGGCCTCCAGCACATCGGGGATGCCGAGGCCGGTCTTGGCGCTGATCGGGATGGCTTCGGAGGCGTCGATGCCGATCACGTCCTCGATCTGCGCCTTGACCTGATCGGGCTCGGCGGCGGGCAGGTCGATCTTGTTGAGGACCGGCACGATTTCATGGTCGGCGTCGATGGCCTGATAGACGTTGGCGAGGGTCTGCGCCTCGACCCCTTGCGTGGCGTCCACCACCAGCAGCGAGCCCTCGACCGCGCGCATGGACCGCGAGACCTCATAGCCGAAGTCGACATGGCCGGGCGTGTCGATGAGGTTCAGGATGTACTTCTGCCCATCCTTCGCCGGGTATTCGATGCGGACAGTCTGCGCCTTGATGGTGATGCCGCGTTCGCGTTCGATATCCATGCTGTCGAGCATCTGGGCCTTCATGTCGCGTTCGGCGACGGTGCCCGTCAGCTGGATCAGCCGGTCGGCGAGCGTGGATTTGCCGTGGTCGATATGCGCCACGATGGAGAAGTTACGGATCTGTGCGAGCTCGGTCATGATTGCGCGGATATGCGCGGGAAATCGCGGGCGGTCAATGGGGGAGAGGCTGCTTGCACGGGCGTTCCCCGTTTAAGGCTGCGCCAGTCCGGGGGACAGGCGGCAGTGCGGTCAATCCGGCATGCCGCCGGTCGGCAGCGCAGCGGGCGGAGGACCAGGCAATTGCTGCAGGCGGCGTGTCAGGACAGTCGTGAAAATGCCGGTCAGGAGCACGAACAACAGGAACTTCATCAACACGTTCAGCGCACCACCCGCCGGGCCGATAGCCGCGATCATGGCGAACTGGTTCAGTGCGAACAGCATCGTGACAAGTGTGGCCACGCGCAGCAGGCGATGCGGAATCCGCCGCACGAAGGGTATGGTCAGCAGGCAGAATGCCATCCGGTAGTCCCAGTTGCTCGTCAGCAGGAACGACAGGCAGTAGATGCCGGCGCCGGCGACGAACATCTTCAACTCGGCCGTATCGGCGATCTCCGTGTCCTCCACACCGATCACCGGGGCGATCCGCCCCGAGAGCAATGCGACGATGCCAGCGAAGAGAACCGAGCCTGCAACGAGCACGCCGTTGACCACGTCGAACGGCAGACCTGCCCGTTCCTCCGCCAGGAAGCTCATTACCTTAAGGCCGTAGGACATGATCCCCGCCGAGGTCGTCTGGGTCATGCCGTGAAAGATCGTGTGCCGATAGATCAGGATGTAGAGCACGAATGCGACGCCGAAAAAGCCCAGCGCACTGCCACGCGCTAGAAGCGATCCGCGCCGCCGCCGCCAATCGAAGAGCGCCAGTGCCCCGAAAACCGGGAATATCTTGAGTACCGCGGCAAGGAGAAACCCTGCAACCGCCACCGCCGCGCTGCGCGTCCGCAATGCAAGGTAGACCAGAATGAAGATGACAAGGTCGTTATTGCCCCGCTCCAGCGCCATCAGGATCGCACCGGAAACAGCGGCGAGCAGGAGCCATATCGACGGGTATCTCCAAAGCATGGCGGCAAGGCAAGCGAGAAATCCGACTTCGAAGGCGAGGACGAACCCGTAGAAGTTCACGGGCTTTTCAATGTGAAGAAACTGGACGATCGGAATCCAGACCGGGGGGTAATTCAACGTCAGACCGTTGATTTCACCGGGATTTTCGAAATAGGGGTCGTAGCCTTGGGCGATGGATGTGATTGCGCCCTGAAGCGAACGCATGTCGCCGAACGTCTGGCTGAGGGTATGCACGTTCAGGACCGACCATGCCGCGTTCCAACCGAACACCAGAATACCCGAGGCCAAGAGCAGATAGAAAATGACAAACAGGAAAACGTATATGTTTCGGGTGTTCAAATGGTCGCTCTATCCGCTGATCCACCGTTTCGCGCCCGAGTGGACCCGCGTGAGGAAAACTGCCCAGTGTCGTGCCGCCTGTCAATCGTCAAGCCGCTCGCTACCCGAACCGCACCCCCGTGCCCTGCGCCCTGAGCCTCGGGTCGTGGGACTTCACCATCACCGGCCGCCCCGAGAGCGCCTCGTCGCAGCGCTCCAACGTTTCACGTTCGAGGCGCTCCATGGCTTCTGCCGTGTAGAAGGTCAGGTGGGGCAGCATCAGGACGTTCGGGAGGGCGAAGAGCGGGCTCATCAGATGGCCCGATAGGGACAGGGGTTCGGAGGAGAACACGTCGAGGCCGGCGCCGGCGATGCGGCCTTCCGTCAGCGCCGCGACCAGCGCCGCCTCATCCACCAGCGCGCCGCGCGAGGAGTTGATGAGGAATGCGGTGGGCTTCATCGCGGCCAACTCGTCAGCGCCGATGATGTGGCGGGTCGTGTCGTTCAAGGTGCAGTGGAGCGAGACGAAATCGGACTGGGCGAGCAGGTCGTGGAGGTTATCGACCTTCTCGACCCCGTGCGCGGCCATCTCCTCCGCGCTCATCCCCGGCGTGAAGGAGATAACGCGGGCGCGGAACCCCTGCCCGGCCATGCGGGCGAAGCTGCGCCCGATCTTGCCAAGCCCGACGATGCCCACGGTCTTGCCGGCGATATCGCTTCCGATCCAGCGGGCGGTGGGCCAGGCCCAGCCTTCGGCCCGCATCTGCCGGTCGAGCGGGACAAGCTTCTTGGCAAGCGCGATCATCAGGGTGAAGGCGCCCTCGGCCACGGTTTCCTCGGCGTATTCGGGAATGTTGACGACCGGGATGCCTTTGGCGATCGCCGTCGGGATGTCGATTGCGTCGATGCCGACGCCGTATTTCACGATGGCTTTCAGGTGCCTGGCAGCCGCGATCGCGCGGGCGGTCACGGGCGTGTAACACATCAGAAGCAGATCGGCATCCGCCAGTTCGGCGGCAAGCCGGTCCTCCGACACGCCGTCGGGCAGGAGGACGAGGTCCCCGCGCTTGCGAAGTTCGGCGTCGAGCAGCGGGGTTTCCAGTTCGGCATCGGTGCGGACGATCTTCATATGCCTCCTTCGGCGCCGAACGGGGGCGGGGCGCGCGATCTCGTGCTATCATGGGTTGTGAGGTCCAGCCAGTGCGGAGGCCGCGATGAGGGAAATCGCCTGTTCGGTGCGCGTGACGGGGCGCGTGCAGGGCGTCGCCTACCGCGCCTGGGCGCGGTCTCAAGCCATCGCGCTTGGCCTGAGGGGCTGGGTCCGGAACCGCGACGACGGGTCAGTCCTTGCCCTGATCGCCGGGCCGGAGGATGCAGTGAAAGCGATGGTCGCCGCGATGAGCGAAGGTCCGGGCGCCGCGCGTGTCACCGATGTCTGGACCGAAGATGCCGATCCGGGCACGGTGCCGACGGGTTTCGAGGTCGAGGGGTAGGAAGGCCTCAGCCGACCGGCAGGACCTGCCGCCGCACCATGGTACGCAGCGCAAAGGAGGAGCGGGTGGAGCGGATACCCGGCACCCGCATCAGCTTGTCCTCCAGAAAACGGTCAAAATCGGTAAGGTCGGCAGCGACGACGCGCAGGAGAATGTCGCGCGACCCGGTCATGAGGTGGCATTCCATCACCCGGTCGAAGCCGCGCACGGCACGCTCGAAGGCCTCGATCGCGTCCTTCGCCTGCTTTTCCAGTTCGACCCAGACAAAGATCGACACCGGCAGGCCGATCCGGCCCTGGTCGATGCGAGCGGAATAGCCCTCGATCACGCCCTCGGCCTCCAGCCGCGCGAGGCGCCGGGCGCAGGGGGTCTGCGACAGCCCGACCTCGGTCGCGAGGTCGGTGACGGTCAGGCGTCCGTCGCGCTGAAGTGCCGCGAGGATGCGGCGGTCTATCGCGTCCATGGTGAAATCCACCAAAAATTTTTGTCTACAAGGTATATACCGCCAATACGAAGCATTCGTAAGGCGGAAAATGGCGAAAACCCTCACCTGCCCGGTGCTATGATTGCACCGACACCATTCAGGGAGCACCCCATGCAGATCACCCCGGTCGAAACCGCCGAGCACGAGGAAGTCTATCGCGTGGAGGACCGCGAGGCGGGCCTCACCGGCTTCATCGCGGTGCATTCCACCCGGCTCGGCCCTGCGGCGGGCGGGCTTCGGATGCGGGTCTACCGCAGTGACGCAGAAGCGCTTGACGATGTGCTGCGGCTAAGCCGGGGCATGACGTTCAAGAACGCGGCGGCGGGCCTGCCACTCGGCGGCGGCAAGGCGGTGATCATGGGCGATCCGGCAAGGGCCAAGACGCCGGCGCTGCTGCGCGCCATGGGGCGCGCGGTCGACACGCTCGCGGGGCGCTACTGGACCGCCGAGGATATGGGCATGACGACCGCCGACATGGCGGTGATTGCCGGGGAAACCGCGTTCGTCGCGGGCCTTTCCGGGGGCGACTTCGCCTCGGGCGATCCGTCGCCCGTCACGGCGCGGGGCGTCTTCAACGCGGTCCGCTGCGCCGTGCGCCACCGACTTGGCCGCGCGGACCTCGACGGGCTTACCGTCGCGGTGCAGGGCCTCGGCAATGTCGGCTGGCATCTCGCCGGCCTCCTGCACGGCGACGGCGCGCGTCTGATCGTCACCGACATCGACGCGGGCCGCGTCGCGCGGGCGGTCGCGGAATGGTCAGCCGAGGCGATCGCGGAAGACATGATCTACGGTGCCGGCGCGGACGTCTTCGCGCCCTGCGCGATCGGCGGCATCCTGAACGCCCGGACCATCCCCGACCTGCGCGTCGCCGTGGTCGCGGGCGGTGCGAACAATCAGCTCGCCACCGACGAGGACGGCATCCGGCTGCAGGAACGCGGCATCCTCTATGCCCCCGACTTCGTCGCCAACGGCGGCGGCATCATCAACGTAGCGGCCGAGATCCTGCGGGTCGGCAACCGCGCCGCCTGGGTTGCCGCGAAGCTTACCGCGCTCGATCAGACGATGGAGGCGATCCTGCGCGCGGCGGCGGCCGAAGGCACCGGCCCGAATGCCGTGGCCGAACGCATCGTGGCCGAGAGGATGGCGGCGGTGGCGGCCTGAGCCCCTTGACGGGCCGGCCCGACGGGAGGATCAATACCCTGCCCGACGAGGAGTGCCATCCATGAGACTTTCGATTCCGGACATGTCGTGCGACCACTGCAAGGCGGCGGTGGAGCGCACGGTCATCGACATCGACAGCCGGGCGGACGTGATCGTCAACCTTTCGCGCAAGACGGCCGAGGTGAAGACGACCGCAGCGCCCGAGGCGATCACCGCCGCGCTGAAGGCAGCGGGCTACCCGGCAACGATCCTCGGCTGACGCCGCGCGGTTGCGCGATGACCGTCCCCCGTGCATAGTCGGCCCTGCCGATACCCGCGCGCGAGACGCGGGGCCGGCAGGGAACACGGGACGGAACGGGATGAAAACGGGTATTCTTGCGACAGCCGTCGCGCTGTCATCTGCCATTCCGGCAGCGGCGGGACCGATCGACAATGCATGCGTGCGATCGAACAGAACTGCCAGTCCACAGCTTTGTGCCTGCATCCAGAGGGTCGCCAACATGACCCTGACCGGCGCCGACCAGCGGCTTGCGGCGAAGTTCTTCGCAGATCCGGCCATGGCGCAGGAGGTGCGCCTGTCGGACCGCTCGTCGCACCGGGATTTCTGGGAACGCTACGTCACCTTCGGCAGCGCCGCCGAGCAGGTCTGCGGGCGCTGATCCGGCCCGTTCAGCCGGCCTGCGCGAGCGTCGCGAGAAGCGCGTCGGCAGCTTTCTCGATCAAGTCCAGCGTGGCGTCGAAATCGCGCGTGTAGTAGGGGTCGGGCACCTCGTCCACCTCCGCGCCCGGCACAGCTTCGAGAAAGAGCCGGAGCGGGGTGACGTTCCCGGCGGGCCGCAGCCGCTCAAGCGCCGCGAGGTTTGCCCTGTCCATCGCCACGATCAGATCGAAGCCGTCGAAATCGGCACCGCGCACCTGCCGCGCGCGTAGGGGCGCCAGGTCATAGCCACGCGCCGCCGCCGCCGCGATCATCGGCGGATAGGGCGCGTCGCCGACATGCCAGTCGCTGGTTCCGGCGCTGTCGAGCGCGAGGTTCTGCCCTGCGGCCCCGGCCTTGGCGCGAACCACCGCCTCGGCCGCAGGAGAGCGGCAGATATTGCCGAGGCAGACAAACAGGATACGCTTCATGGCGGGGCCTCCCGCCCCGGCCATGACAGAAGGAGATACCGATGTCAAAAGCCGGCCCTATCGTGATCCTCACCGGCGCCGGGATCTCGGCGGAAAGCGGGCTGGGCACGTTTCGCGACGTGGGCGGACTCTGGTCACGCTACGACTGGCGCGATCTGGCCACGCCCGAGGGCTTCGCGCGCGATCCGGGCTTCGTGCTCGACTTCTACAACTGGCGGCGCGAACGGGTGCGCGCGGCCGAACCGAACGCCGCCCACCGGGCGCTTGCCCGGCTTCAGGCCGGCTGGCCCGACCCGGTCACGCTGGTGACGCAGAATGTCGACGATCTGCACGAACGCGCCGGAAGCGCCGAGGTCATCCACATGCATGGCACGCATCTGACCGCGCTCTGCGCCGCCTGCGGCCACCGCTGGCCCGCACCCGATGTGATGCGCCCCGCCGACCCCTGCCCCGCCTGCGCGCGGGGCGCCGCGCGGCCCGATGTCGTCTGGTTCGGCGAAACCCCCTATCATCTCGACCGGATCGGCGCCGCGCTCGAAGAGGCAGCTGTCTTCGTCTCGATCGGCACGTCGGGAACGGTCTATCCCGCAGCCGGCTTCGCCGCCGCCGCCCGCGCCGCTGGCGCAAGGACGATCGAACTTAACCTTGAGCCATCGGAAAACGCCGCCCTTTTCGACACCGCGCATCACGGCAAGGCCAGCGATGTCGTTCCCGCCTGGGTCGATACGCTCCTTTCTGCGCCCTGATCACTTTCTGTCCGCAAACACTTCGGGGGAATCCCCGCGACAGCGGGGATGGGGGCAGCGCCCCCGGGGACGCCCGGGGGATCACCGGAAGGCCGGACCGTGGGCCCAGATCGTCAGTGACCAGCGTTCGCCCGCAGTGACCGGCGTCACCCGATGCAGGACGAAGCTCGGGAACAGCACCGCCGCGCCGCAGGCCTGCGCGGCCTCGCGGATCGCGGCATCTGGCATGAGTTCCAGGACCCCGCCGGAATAGCTGCCGGGATCGGAAAGCTGTACCACCATGGTCAATTTGCGCCGCGCCGCAACGACGCCAGCACCGATATCCGAATGCCAGTCGAAATGCCCCTCGCGCTCGGCCCCGTAGCGGGCGACCTGCGCGCTCTCGGCAAATTCGCTCAGCGCGAAGTCGTAGGCTTCGCGGTTCGCGCGGGCGACAAGCGTGATGATCCGGTCCATCACCCAGCCCGTCCCCTCACGTTCGTCCAGCCAGGCAAGATCGGAGCGGCGGACATTGTGGTCGGCGGCGTTGCGCACGAGGCCGGCATCGGCAAGCGGCGCGGTGCGGGCAACCTCGATGATGCGGTCGCATTCGGCCGGGGAGAACGCGTCGGGCAGCGTATAGGGCGTGAACACGGGAGGCGACTCACCAAGGGGCCGGGATCAGGCCAGATGCACCGGAACCCGATCCTTGTCCATTCCCTATCTTCAGGGGGTTGAGGGCGGTCACGCCGCCCTCAGGCCGGTGTGTCAGCGGGCGTTGTCGACCGGGATCTCGACCACGATCTCGCCGGCCTTTTCGAAGGTCAGCGTGACCGAGACGGTGTCGCCCTCTGCCGGACGCTCGGTAAGGCCCATGAACATCACGTGGTCGCCGCCGCGCGCCAGCGCATGGCTACCGCCGGCCGGGATCACGAAACCCTCGGGCACATGCATCATCTGCATCGTGCCGTCGGAACCGGCCTTGTGGGTATGCAGTTCCACCTTCTTCGAGATCGTGCCCGCGGCGTCGACCAGACGGTCATCCTCCGCGCCGACATTCTCGATCACCATGAAGGCCGCGCCGGCCATACCGCCCGGCATGAAGCGGGCATAGGGGTCAGAGACGGTGATATCCCCGGCAAGGGCGGGAAGTGCAGCAAAGAAGCCAAGCCCGACGAGGGCGGGTTTGAGGAAAGTCATCGTTTCATCCTTTGGTTCGTTGGTCTGATATGCAGGGAAGATCAGAGCCGAACCGGGGGATCGCGGGCGCGCAAGGCGGGACCCGCCCGCAGGGCGACGGGTCTGGCCGGGCTGGCGGCGGCGCGTTCACCCGCTGTGGCCGGGCGCTCGATGGCGACGGCGACAAGCGACAGGGCGGCGAGCAGCCCCAGCGCCAGATCGGGGCAGAGATGTGCGCCGCCGGTGGGTTCGCCGTTCGCGTCAAGCGTGATCTGGACGAGACCGCCGCCGGAGCAGAGCACCAGCACCTCGCCGCCCGCGCGGGTTTGGCCGCGCGCGGATGCCGCCAGAACGCTCATCCCGGCAAGGGAGAGCGCCAGCGTCAAGGCCAGAATCGTGCGAAGCGGAGCGCGCGTCATTCCGACTAGATAGGGCCGCGACAGCGCGAAGGGAACCGGGCAAAACGAAGCGGCCCCGCCGGTGAAGGCGGGGCCGCTTCCGTTCGGTCCGTCGTGACGGGTCAGGCCGCGGCCTGAGCCTTCGCGATCTCTTTCTTGATCTTCAGCGCCTTCGCCGACAGCTCGTCATCCTTCGCCTTGGCGAGGAAGGCGTCGAGCCCGCCGCGATGGTCGACCGAGCGCAGGGCGGCGGCCGAGATCTTCAGCTTGAAGGACTGGCCGAGCGCGTCGGAGATCAGCGTCACATCGTTCAGGTTCGGCAGGAAACGGCGGCGCGACTTGTTGTTCGCGTGGCTCACGTTGTTGCCCGACATCGGGCCCTTACCGGTCAGTTCGCAAACGCGCGACATGGTTTCGTTCCTTGTTTCTCGGGCCTCTCGC
Source organism: Alphaproteobacteria bacterium (assembly GCA_030429495.1). Classification (GTDB taxonomy): domain Bacteria; phylum Pseudomonadota; class Alphaproteobacteria; order Rhodobacterales; family Rhodobacteraceae; genus Albidovulum. The sequence goes on from JAUIFH010000006.1 coordinate 15,564, forward strand.
CCGGCATTCCTATACCATCAGCGGGCCCCGCAGTGCGGCGCCCCGAATTCCGTCCGCGGGGCATAAGGGCAAAGCCGGGCGTCGTCAAGCGATTCATGCCGCGTCCTTGCCAGAGCGCGGCGGCCCGTGGTCAGCCCCCGCGCGCCGCATGGGGAAAGGCCGCAGCAAAGGCGCGCTCCCCCTCCGCCGTGAAGGCGAGCGTGCGGGTCCCGCGCATCCGGTGTGCCCAGCCCCGCGACTCGATCGCGGTCAGGAAGGCGCGGCCCATGCGCCCGCCCAGATGGCTGCGGCGCGCGCTCCAGTCAAGGCATTCGCGGCAATGCGGCGGCCGTTTGCCTAAGAAATCCTCCGGTCCGATACCGAAGCCGCGCGCGAACTCCCAGCCCTCAGGGCTGAGTGTCAGACCTGAGGGGGCAACGCTCAGGTAACCGCGCGCGACAAGGCTGTCGTAGAGCTGCACGCCCCGGTCGCCGGCGAGGTGGTTGTAGCAGACCCGCGCCTTGCGCAGCGCCGGATCGCGCGGGCCGGTCGCGGTCTTCGGCGCGGCGAGGCCTGCCGCGAATCCGCTCAGCGCCTCGATCACGCCGGCGGCCTCTTCGGAGGCGAGCGCGAAATACTTGTGCCGCCCCTGCTTGCGCGGCGCGACGAGACCCCCGGCCTCAAGCTGCGCCAGATGGCTGGAAGCGGTGGGAAGGCCCACACCGGCCTCTGCCGCGAGTTCGCTGACTGTCAGCGCCTGCCCGCGCATCAGGGCGAGCAAGATGCCGGAGCGCGCCGGATCGCCGATCAGCGCGGCGACGCGGGCAATGTTAGGGCTTTCTGCCATAGTTCGATGGTAAGCGAAGCATGATGCGCAAGCAAGCGGCGACACTGGGGGCAGAGCCGGAAAGGACCCCAGATGAGAACCCGAACCACGCCCATTCACCTGCCGCGCACCGGCATCATCCGACACCTCACCGCGACCCTCACCTGCTGGCACACGCGACGGCGAAGCCGGCTGGCGCTTTCCCGGCTTTGCCCGCATCTGCTGTGTGACGTCGGCCTGTCGTCCGACGTTGCAGATGCAGAGGTGCGGCGACCGTTCTGGCGCCGCTGACGGGCTTGCGGCCCGGCGCGCGGGCGATCAAACTCGCGCCATGCCGCATGATGATTCCGATCACCCGCACGCCCTCCTGCCCTCTGACCCAGCGCTTCGGGTCAAGGCGCTGGAAACCCTCCTGACCGCCAAGGGTCTTGTCGATCCGGCGGCGCTGGACGCCATTCTCGACACCTACGAACGCAAGGTCGGCCCGCATCTGGGCGCGCAGGCCGTCGCGCGGGCCTGGAGCGATCCGGCCTTCCGCGAGCGGCTGCTGACTGATGCGACCGCGGCGATCGGAGAGCTTGGAATAACCGGGCGTCAGGGCGAGCATGTCGTGGCAGTGGAGAACACGCCCGAGACGCACAACATGGTCGTCTGCACGCTCTGCTCCTGCTACCCGTGGCCCCTGCTGGGCATTCCGCCGGCGTGGTACAAATCCGACGCCTACCGCGCGCGGGCGGTGCGCGAGCCGCGCAAGGTGCTGGCGGAGTTCGGCGTGACCCTGCCCGAGGGGCAGGCGGTCCGGGTCTGGGATTCGACGGCGGAGGTCCGCTACCTCGTCATCCCGATGCGCCCCGAGGGAACGGAGGGGCTGGACGAAACCGCGCTCGCCGCCCTCGTCAGCCGCGACAGCATGATCGGGACCGGCGTGGCGGAGGCCCCGAAGTGACGCGGGTGCATGACATGGGCGGGCGCTATGGCGACGGCGCGGTCGTGCCCGAACCGCAGGGGATCGTGCCCTTTGTCGAGGAATGGCACCGCAAGGCGCTGGCGCTGACACTGGCCTCGGGCGGGATTGGCGCGTGGTCGATCGACACGTCGCGCCATGCGCGCGAAACTCTGGCGCCCAAGGACTACGCGCGCTTTTCCTATTACGAGAAATGGATCGCGGCACTGGCCGACCTGCTGGTGGATGCCGGCCTCGTCACCCGCGCGGAGCTGGAGGCGGGAACGGCCGCGCCTGCGCCCGCGCATGAACGGCAACTCCGCGCCGACGCCGTGGCCGGGGTGCTGGCGCGTGGCTCGCCCTATACCCGTCCCTGCGACGCGACACCGGCCTATGCGCCAGGCGACCGCGTGCGCACCCGCCTGCCGGCGCGGAACGTGCTTGTTCCCGGCGGCCATACCCGCCTGCCCGCCTATGCAGCCGGACGGGTCGGAACCGTCGTTCTGAGCCACGGCTGCCACGTCCTGCCGGATGCGAACGCCCACAGGCTTGGCGAGCAGCCGGAGCCGCTCTATGCCGTGGCCTTCGCCGCGGCCGACCTTTGGGGTGAGGCCGAAAGCCCGGGCGACACCGTGACGCTCGACCTCTGGCAGAGCTATCTGGAACCGGCATGAACAAACCGTCGAAATTCGACGAGCCGTGGCAGGCCCAGCTTTTCGCGCTGACCGTGGCGCTGAGCGAGGCGGGGCATTTCACCTGGCCGGACTGGACCGCCGCCTTCGGCGCCATGCTGAAGGCAAAGGGCAAGGACCGGCCGCTCGACGGCGGCGCGGATTACTACGCCGCATGGCTCGAAACGCTCGAGGCGCTGCTGGACCGCACCGGCCTTGCCGGCCGTGAAGAGGCCCACGCCATGCGTCACGCGTGGGAGCGGGCCTATCTGACCACGCCCCACGGCGCGCCGGTTCACCTGCCCGGCGACAGCGTTTCGGGTTTGCGCTGCATCTGAATTCGAACGATTCCTATTCAAATTCATATACTTGCGGACTGATTTGAACCCCGAAACGCCTTAGCGGAGCGAGCGGAACGCGTCCGGCAAATCACCTTCCGGGAAGGGGATGCCGACGCGGAACTGCATCCGCGGATTGCCCTCGACATAATGCGGGTCGAGCACGAGCGTGTTGAAGAAGCAGGGCGGCGCCTTGCCGTTCGAGCCGCCGCTCTGACCGCAGGAGGTGTTGGTGCCGAGCCGGACCTTGAATGACGCCGCCTCGCGCCCCGGCAGGTTCACCGAAACGCCGACAATCTTGTTCGGATCGGAGGAGTCGGTGCCGCCGAGGAAGAGCGAGGCATCTTCCGCCCGCACGACAGAGCGTACGATCACGACGCGGAAGTTGTCGTCGCGCGGATGCAGGATCAGGTCGGGGTCGTTGCCCTGCGCGATCAGCCCTTCGACGTAACGGCCAAGCGCGGTGATCGTGTCGCGGTAGTCCTCGCGCCGCGCGCCCTTGGCGACGAACTGCGATTTCGCGCCGATCGACGCCTTCACCAGCCCCTCGTCCCCCAGAAGGTCGCTGGGCAGGCCAGTCAGCCCCATCTCGGCGACATTGGTCGAGGTGACGTCACCCGCCGCCACGCCGCCCGGCGTCGTCGGTGTCAGGTCCAGCGTGTCGAGGAATTCGAGCTTCTTGGCGCCGATGTTCCAAAGGAACGCGGAGCCGGGTTCATAAAGGCCGGCATTCTGGGTGCCGAGGCCGGCGGCATTGGAAAACTGATAATTCGCACTGACGGTCGAGAGGGATTTTTCGACACAGCCCGACAGGGCGACGGTCACGACGGCGAGGGAAAGTATGCGTTGAAATGTCATGGGGCCCATCCATCAATAAAGTGACGTAAGGGTAACATGAAATCGCCGGACCGTCTGCGGCGGGGATTCCCGACCTCCCGGCCCTCAATCGGCGACGCGGAACAGCTTGTCGCGCGACGTCGCACCCCGGATCAGTTCAAGGCGCGACTTGGCGATCCCGAGCTTCTTGGCCAGCAGTTTCGTCACGGCCTGATTGGCCTTGCCGTCCTCCGGCACGGTGGTGACATAGACGCGAATCGTGTCGCCTTCGGCCACGACGGCATTGCGCGAGGCTTTCGGCGTCACCCGGACGGCAATTTCCGCACCGGGCCGGGCAAGATGGCTGAGATCGGTCATCGGCGGCCTCCGCTTTCCCCTGTCCTAGCGCGGGTCGCGCCGCGCCGCCAGCGGCAGCGGGCGCCGATCCCGCTTGACCCCGCCCCCGCCCTGACCGACACCGGAGCGAGCCAGATGGAGTCACACATGCCCGCCCCCAATCCAGCCGCGATGGAGTTCCTGCTGACCCGCCGCTCGCGACCCGCAAAGATCCTGCGCGCACCGGTGCCGTCGCGCGCGGAACTCCTGCCGATCCTGACCGCCGCCGCGCGGGTGCCCGATCACGGCAAGCTGGAGCCGTGGCGCTTCATCGTGCTGGAGAAACCCGCGCTGAGCCGGCTTGCCGACCTCGCCCGGCAGCGCGGTGAAACGATGGAACTGGAGGCGGAGAAGATCGAGAAGGGCGTTCTGCAACTGGCCGATGCCGATCTTGCCGTCGCCGTCGTCCACGTGCCCCGCACGACCGTGAAGGTGCCGGCGATTGAGCAGATCCTTTCGGCCGGTGCCGCTTGCCTGTCACTCGTCAACGCGGCGCTGGCCTCCGGCTGGGGGGCATCGTGGCTGACCGGCTGGCATGTTCACGACCCGGAGTTCTGCCGCGAAGGTCTGGGCCTTGGCGAAGGCGAATGGGTGGCGGGCCTGATCCATATCGGCACCGAAAGCGCGGAACCGCCCGACCGCCCGCGCCCCGACATCGCCGCCATCACCGAATGGGTCGCGGAATGATCCTGACCGACTTCCTGAAGGCGGTCGGGCAACTGACCGACGGCCGTTTCCTGCGGGTCGTGGCGTTCGGCGTCGCCCTGTCGTTCGGCTTGCTCATCGCGGTCTATGCGGGGTTCGTCCAGTTTCTCGAATGGCTGACGCCCGACACGTTCTCCCTGCCCTGGATCGGGGAGGTGAACGGCATCGACAGCCTGATCGGCTGGGGGTCGCTCATCCTGATGATCGGCCTTTCGGTCTTCCTCATGGTCCCGGTCGCGGCGGCCTTCACCGGCCTCTTCCTCGACCAGGTCGCCGACGCGGTGGAGGATGAGCACTACCCGGGCCTGCCGCCGGTGCCGCGCATGCCCTGGATGGATATCGCGGTGGACGGCGTAAACTTCTTCGGCGTGCTGATCGCGGTAAACGCGCTGGCGCTGGCGCTTTATTTCGTCGTCGGACCCTTCGCGCCGCTGATGTTCTGGGCGGTGAACGGCTACCTGCTCGGGCGCGAGTATTTCCAGATGGCGGCGATGCGGCGGATCGGGCGGCAGGGCGCGAAGGCGCTCAGGGCGAAGTTCCGGGGCCGTATCTGGGTCGCCGGGATGCTCATGGCCGCGCCGCTCTCGCTGCCGCTCGTCAACCTTTTCGTGCCGGTCCTCGGTGCCGCAACCTTCACGCACCTGTTTCACCGGCTGTCCGCGGCTGCCCGCACGCGGGACCTCAGCTGACGCCCCACCAGCGCAGCGTCTGCGCGTAGTGATGGTCGATCGCCGCGACCGCCGTGTCTGCATCGCCCTGCGCTATCGCCTCGATCACCGCCAGATGCTCGTCCATCGCCGAGACGATCCGATCCTGCAGGAAGGGTCGGACCTTCTGGATGACGGCGATACGGATACGGTTCACGTCATAGGCAGCCGACAGCAGCGAATTGCCGAGCCCATCCGCGAGGAAATCGTGCAGCGACAGATCGACGGCAATCGCCTTCGACGGCAACCCGGCCGAGGATGCGGCCAAGGCGGCGCGGCGCATCCCCTCATGCGCCTCGCGCAACGCGCCGAGCCCGTCGAGCTGCTTGCCCGCGATCCGCCGCCGCGCGCCCTCCTGATCGAGCGCCCTGCGCAGGTCGAGGCAACCGCGGATCGCCGTCGCCTCTGCCTCCATCACCTGCAAGCCGCGCTTGGGGAGCGCGGTGAGCAAGCCATGCTCGCCCGCGCGTTTGACGGCATCCCTGACCGGCGCGGTCGGCGCATCCAGCAGAACGGTCAGCTGCGGCACCGACACGAACTGCCCGGCCCGCAATTGCCCGACCCGCAGCGCCTCGACGAGCGCGTCATAGGCCTTGTCTGCCAATGATTGGGTGTCGTCTGCCTCTCTCATCGGCCGTCCCGCATCCGGTTTCACAAAAAACACAATAAGAACCTAACTGGAATATTTAATAGTATTATAACTGGAATGTCCGCTAACATGTTACATATAACTGCATCCGTCGCCAAGGCAACCCCGGCACGCCGGACCGCCCAAGGCGACACGGGAGGAGACAGCCATGACAGAACATCACCACGTCGCCCACGGCGGCACGCTCGACCCCGAGGGGCACAGCACGCTGAACCCGGTCGGGACCGACGAAAAGACCTGGGGCTGGTTCGCCATCTTCAACATCTGGGCCAACGACGTGCAATCGCTCTTCGGCTATTCGCTCGTCGCCTCGCTCTTCATCTCCTACGGCGTCGGCGGATGGACCGCCTTCGCCGCGCTGATCGTGGCCGGGCTTTTCGTCATGTGGATGGTCAATCTCTCGGGCGCGGCCGGCGAGAAATACGGCATCCCGTACCCCGTGCTCGCCCGCGCCAGCCTCGGGACCGAGGGCGCCAAACTGCCGGCGGTGCTGCGCGCCACCGTCGCCGTCTTCTGGTATGGCGTGCAGGTCTATTTCGCCTCGACTGCACTCGCGCTGCTCATCCGCTCGCTGACGGGCATACATGGCGGGGACGAGATGATGGGCCTGACCGCAATCGACTGGCTCTCGTTCGTGACCGTCTGGGCGTTCCACATCGCGATCTTCTGGCGCGGCATGGGCTGGGTCGAAACCTTCCTCAATATCGCCGGCCCCTTCGTCTATCTGGTCATGATCGGCCTCGTCATCGCGCTCTGGCAGCGCTCGGACGGGCAGTTGCTTTCGGCGACGGCGACGATCTTCGCCAACCCCGAGGGTACCTTCGCCTCCGAGTTCAAGGGTTTCATCGCCATCGTCGGTACCATGGTCGCCTATTTCGCCGCCGTGATGATCAACTTCAGCGACTTCTCGCGCTATGCCAAGGACCGGCCGGCGATGCTCATGGGCAACCTCGCCGGTCTGCCGCTGAACATGATCCTGTTTTCGGCGCTCGCCCTTTTGACCACCGGTGGCGCCGCCGTGGTTTTCGGTGAAGAGATCATCAACCCGACCGAGATCGTCGAGCGTACCGACAGCGTTCTCCTGGGCATCATCGCCGCGATCACCTTCTTCGCCGCAACCGTCGGCATCAACCTCGTCGCGAACTTCATCCCGGCGGTCAACGGCATCGCCAACCTCGCGCCCGAGAAAATCTCCTTCCGCATGGCGGGCCTGATCACCTCCGGCTTCGCGCTGATCATCGGCGGTTTCTGGAACGCCTTCATCAGCCAGTTCGGCATCAGCGGCTTTGTCAACACGCTCGGCGCAACGCTCGCACCGATCTTCGGCATCATGATCGTCGACTATTACCTGCACCGGAACCAGAAACTCGACCTCGACGACCTCTATGAAACCGAGGGCGGTCGCTACCACTACGACAACGGCTGGAACGGTGCCGCCGTCAAGGCGTTCGGCATCGCTGCGATCTTTTCGGTGGCGACGGTCTGGGTGCCTTGGTTCGCCTTCCTGTCCGGTTACAACTGGGTGATCGGGGCGCTTCTGGGCGGCGTGCTCTACAACATGATGGGCCGCGCAAACGTGAAGGTCTGAGTGGCCGGCAAGACAAAGGCCAAAAACAAAACCGCGGCGCCAAGGCGCCGCGGTTTACATTTGTCGAGGGCGATTGTTCAGGCTGCGCGCGACAGCAGGACGTCGTCGACACGCTTTTGCGCGCCGGCCTCGTCGGTGCCCGAAACGGCGGCGACTTCGCGGGTCAGACGCTCAAGCGCGGCTTCGTAAAGCTGACGCTCGGAATAGGACTGCTCGCGCTGGTCGTCGGTGCGGTGCAGGTCGCGGACAACCTCGGCGATCGCCATCAGGTCGCCGGAATTGATCTTCTGTTCGTATTCCTGCGCCCGGCGCGACCACATCGCGCGCTTGACCTTGGCCTTGCCCTTCAGCGTCTCGAGCGCCTTGGTCACCAGATCCGGCGAAGAGAGCTGCCGCATGCCGATTTCGGTCGCCTTGTGCGTGGGCACGCGCAGAGTCATCTTGTCCTTCTCGAACGAGATGACGAAAAGTTCCAGCTTCAGCCCGGCGATTTCCTGCTCCTCGACCGCCATGATCTTGCCTACGCCATGGGCCGGGTAGACGACAAAGTCGTTCGGGCGGAAATCGGATTTCTTATTCTTGGTCATAGGGGCCTTTCCTCGCACGGGTGCCTACCGTTGAAGCGAAAAAACACTGCCGGGGCCTTACGATCTCCGGTCAATGCTGGATTTTTCGCCTAGCTCCCTCTCCGTTGCGGAGGGACGCAACGGCAACGGGCAGGTTTCCTCATCAAGTTGTAACGGAAATATAGCAGAAAAACGACGTTCTCGAAAGGGCCACAGCATCACCTGAGCGGCATTTGCGACATGCAGGCGCGTCATATCGCGCTTGCCTATCGCAAGAACTGAATGTTTTCCCCTGATTCGGGACGAATCGGGCGAAAGCCTCGAATCAGTCGCCCTCGCCCGGCGTTTCGGAGAAATACTTGTCCAGCTTGCCAGTCTCGCCGTCGCGCTCCTCGGCTTCAGGAAGCGGGTCCTTGCGCTGCGTGATCACGGGCCACATCTCGGAATATTTCCGGTTGAACTCCACCCATTTCTCGAGGTCGGGTTCGGTATCCGGGCGGATCGCGTCAGCGGGGCATTCCGGTTCGCACACGCCGCAGTCGATGCATTCGTCGGGGTGGATGACCAGCATGTTCTCGCCCTCGTAGAAGCAGTCCACGGGACAGACCTCCACGCAATCGGTGTATTTGCAGGCGATGCAGTTGTCGGTGACGACATAGGTCATGGGCAGCGTCCGGGCGTTGACTTCCAGCAGCTAACTAGACCCAAGACAGGCATCATTCAAGACGCCGGGACCGGGAAAGTCCGATCGCACCGGGTGTCGCGTCCGGACGGGACATCATTCCGGCGCGGCGCGCGGACGCAGACCGGAATCGTCGCCGGCGACGCCCTCGTAGAGCGATTGCGCCTCCGGTGCGGGGCCGCGCCGCGTGCCACAGGCAAGGACCCGCACTACGCGGATGCGGCCGGCCTGCGGAAATGTCAGCACATCGCCCGGCCCGACCGCGTGGCCCGGCTTCACGGTCTTCGTCCCGTTCAGCCGAAGATGCCCGCCCGAAACGACGCTGGCGGCGAGGCTGCGGGTCTTGAACAGGCGCGCCTGCCAAAGCCACTTGTCGATGCGGATCCGGTCGCCCTCGGCCAAGCGGGCCTCAGATCTTGTCCTTGAGCGCCATCAGCGCGGCGAAGGGATTGTCCGGGTCGATCCGGTCCTTCTTCGGTGGCCGGGATTCGAAGTTGCGCCCGCCCTGATCCTCGCGCTTGCCCTTGCCGCCCAAGTTGCCCCTGGCCCCCTTGGGCCTGTCGCCGCGCGGCTTGCCCTCACGACGTTCGCCGCCGGGCTTGCCCTCACGCCGCTCGCCGCGTTGCGGACGGTCGCCGCGCGGCGCGCGCGGCTTCGGCGCCCAGGTGAAGGTGTAGAAGACCTCGGCCTCGGTCACTGTCTGAAGCGCCGCCTCCTCCTCGGTGATCGGATTGGCGCTCGTGCCTTCCTCGGCCGGTCTGGCGACCGGTTCCGAACGCACCTTCTCGCGCTCGCCCCGCTCGCCCTTGTAGCCAAGGCCCGCCATCAGGTCGGCGAATTGTTCAAGCGTCATGCCCGTGATCGACAGCATTTCCGGCGTCGCCTCGAACCCGGCGCGGCTGTCCTGGGTGCGCAGAATATCGGCAAGCCGTTCCAGCATGTCGATGCGGATCGCGCGGGCACCGGCCGGATGATAGCCGGAAAGCGTGTAGTAGCCCTTGGGCACTTCCGGAATGTTCGGCACCGTGACAAGGCCGGGTGGCGGGCTTTCGGGGAACTCGTCGAGGCCTTCGTTCAGAGACCACAGAACCAGCCGGAGCCGCGTCGGGGCGGGCTTCAGGAGGAGCGGCTGGAAGATCGTGTACTGGCCGAACCGCACGCCATGCTTGCGCAGGCTGCCGCGCATGTCCTGATCGAGCGCCTTGACCTCGTCGGCCACGCCCTCGCGCGGGAGAACGCCCAGCGCCTCGGCAAGGCGGAACGCGAAACCGCGCGCCAGCCCGCTCAGGGTCTCGTCGCGGGAAAGGTTCAGGAGCGGCTCGAAATGAAGCGCGATCTTGCGGTCGATGAAATGCTGGAGCCTGCGGCGGACCTTCTCGGCCACGTCGAAACCGGCCTCCTCATCCACGAAAGCCTCGACCTGCGGCTTCATCACCTCGGCGCCCTTCACGAGCTTGCCGACGGCGGAGGAGCCCCACATCAGGCCACCCTGCTCGGTAAAGTCGAACTCGGTGTCGGGCGCGTTGTAGAAGCGATCCGCGCGCAGATGGAATTCGGGGCGCAGCGCCTCGTAGGCCGCCTGCTTCAGCGTCTTCGCCTCGTCCGGGGAGGCCGATCCGTCCTGATGGAAGCGGAACCCTTCGAGACGGCCGACGAATTCGCCCTCGACCGTCACCTCGCCCTTGTCGTTCACCTCGGCCACGAGGCCCTCCTTCTGCTTGAGCCGGCGGAGAAGCACGCTTGTCCGCCGGTCCACAAATCGCTGTGTCAGCGCGCCGTGTAGCGCGTCCGACAGGCGGTCTTCTACAGCGCGCGTCTCGTCGCGCCAATGGGTTTCGTCCTGAACCCAGCCGGAACGTTGCGCGACATAGGTCCATGTGCGGATATATGCCAGCCGTTTCGACAATGTGTCGATATCGCCCTCGGTCTTGTCGATCCGGCGGATTTGCGCTGCCAGCCAGTCATCAGGTACGTGCCCGTCCTGCAGGAAACCGAAGATGCGCTGCAAAAGGTTCGCGTGTTCCTGCGCCGAGATGCCTTGGAAATCAGGGATGCGGCAGACATCCCAGAGAAGCCTCAGATCGCGGGCATGCCGCGCCCGGTCGCGGATCACCGGCAGGTCGGCCAGCGTCTTCAGCGCGCGGAGGTCGTCGGCCTCGCGCCCCCGCATCAGCCATTCGTCCTTCGGCGAAACCTCCAGCGAGGCAATCAGCCGGTCCAGCGTGCCGAAATCAAGCACCGAGGACCGCCAGTTCAGCCGCTGGATCGGGCTGAAGCGGTGGTTCTCGATACTGTCGACGACCTCGGGGGCGAGGGGTGCGGCCTCCCCCGTTACACCGAAGGTGCCGGGCGCCATGTGGCGGCCGGCGCGGCCTGCGATCTGGGCCAGTTCGTGCGGGAAGAGGTTCCGCATCCGCCAGCCGTCGAATTTCGCGGTCGCCGAGAAGCCGACATGGTTGATGTCGAGGTTCAGCCCCATGCCGATCGCGTCGGTCGCGACGAGGTAGTCGACCTCGCCGTTTTGATACATCGCCACCTGTGCGTTGCGCGTTCGGGGCGAAAGCGCGCCCATCACCACCGCCGCCCCGCCCTTCTGGCGGCGGATCAGTTCGGCGATGGCATAGACATTTTCAACAGAAAACCCGACGATGGCGGATCGCGTGGGCATCCGGCTTATCTTCTTCGAACCTGCATAGGTGAGCGTCGAGAACCGCTCCCGACGCAGGAACTGGACCTTCGGCACAAGTGCCGCGATCGCGCTGCGCATCGTATCGGCACCGAGAAACAGCGTCTCCTTCAGCCCGCGCGAGTGCAGCAGCCGGTCAGTGAAGACGTGGCCGCGCTCGGGATCGGCGCAAAGCTGAATTTCGTCGACGGCGAGGAAGTCGCAGCCGATGTCGGTCGGCATCGCTTCGACCGTGCAGACCCAGTACTGCGCGCGGGCGCCGACGATCCGTTCCTCGCCCGTCACCAGCGCGGCGACGGATGGACCGCGCGCGGCCACGATGCGGTCATAGACCTCGCGCGCGAGCAGGCGCAGCGGCAAGCCGATCACACCCGTTCGGTGCGCGAGCATTCGTTCGATCGCGTAATGTGTCTTGCCAGTGTTGGTCGGCCCGAGGACCGCCGTGATCCTCGTCTCCGCCGCCATGGGACCGCTCCTAGAGTTCGGTGCCGGTGGTCTCTTTCTCCAACCGCTCGAGCGCCTGCCTTATCGCGTCCTGATGCGGATGTATAGCGAGCGAGGCGCGGTAGACCTCTTTCGCGCGCTCGTCCTCGCCCAGTTCTTCGAGAATCTGGCCAAGCCCCGACAGCGCGCCGAAATGGTGGTCGTTCAGCGCCAGTGTCCGGCGGATGTCCGCGATCGACGGGCCGAACCGGCCGGCAAGGAAATAGGCCGTCGCGCGGGCGTTCCAGCCTTCGGCGAAATCCGGCGCATGATCGGTCAGCGCGGTGAAATGCTCGATCGCCGCGACGAGGTCCCCGGCCTCCATCGCGGCGCGGCCGCGCTGAAGCAGCAGATCCATCGAGGGCGATCCAGATTTCGACCATTCGCGCAGGATATCGGCCTGTGTGCGCCGCCACTCCTGATTGTCAGGATTGGCCAGTTCCGCGTATAGGTTGTCGAGCGGCTCCGACGCCGACAGAACCGGGGCGGACAGGAATAACGCTGCGGCAAAAGCCGCCAGGAAGGACAAGAGGAGGGTGGAACAGGAGCGCATTACCGGGCAGAGTGTACCCGAACCGCGCCGGAAAGCGAGAGGCGCGATGCTCACATTTGGAGGAACGATGAGTGATGTGGTGAATGCGGCCGTGGCCGCGCTGAACGAGAAACTGTCGGGCGGCTTCGCGGGAACGGCGAAATTCGTGATCGAAGGCGAAGGCGCGCTGATGGTCGACGGGTCCGGCGTGCGCGCTGGCGACGACGAGGCCGACGTGACGCTGACGGCAGACCGCGAGACCTTCGAGGGTATCCTTTCGGGCGAGGTGAACCCGACGGCAGCCTTCATGCAGGGCAAGCTTGCCGTTGACGGCGACATGGGTCTTGCCATGCAGCTCGGCGCGGCCCTCGCCTGAGCGGATGGAGGCAGCTCCGTTCTTCGCCGAGGTGGCCGATGCGCCCGAAGGGGCGACCTGCGTCTGGCTGAAGACCTCTGACGGTGTGAGAATTCGCGCCGCCCATTGGCGTGGCGGCGACAAGGGAACGGTGCTGCTGTTCCCCGGCCGCACGGAGTATATCGAGAAATATGGCCCGGCTGCCGGCGAATTCGCCGCCAGGGGTTATTCTATGGTGTCGTTGGACTGGCGCGGCCAGGGCATCGCCGACCGGCTTCTGGAGGACCGCGCGCCCGGTCATGTCGACCGGTTCTCCGACTATCAGCACGATGTCGCCGCGCTTATGGATTTCGTATCTGCCGAGAGCCTTCCTAAACCTTGGTTCGTGATCGGCCATTCGATGGGCGGCTGCATCGGGCTGCGCGCGATCTATGACGGCCTTCCGGTCAACGCGGCCACGTTCTCGGCGCCGATGTGGGGCATCAAGATGCAGGCGATCCTGCGCCCGGTGGCCTGGACCCTTTCGACGATCGCGCCGCTGTTCGGACAGGGGCACCGGCTGGTGCCGTCGACCTCGGCCACGACCTATGTGCTGGATGCCGATTTCGAGGGCAATGTCCTGACCCGCAACCGCGAGATGTTCGACTTCATGCGACGGCAACTGATCGCCCATCCCGAACTGGCGATCGGCGGGCCGACGCTCCGCTGGCTGCATGAGGCGCTGTGCGAAACGCGGGCGCTGTCGAGGATGCCCTCACCCGCCCTGCCCTGCCTTACCGTCCTCGGCGCCGAGGAGCGGATCGTTCATTCCGAGGCGATCCACGAGCGCATGGCCCACTGGCCCGGGTCCGAGTTCGACCTCGTCGGCAGCGCGGAACACGAACTGATGATGGAGGGGCCGGAGACTCGGAAGAAGTTCTTCGACCGCGCGGCGGCCCTTTTCGACACGTCCCGCTGACGCGAAACCGGCAGCGCCCGTTACGGTCAGATACTGAGCGGGATCTTCCCGAAACTCATGCGGAGCGCCTTCGACCACGCCTCGCTCATGCGGCGGAAGTCGTCGTCGCCCGGCTCGATCCGGCGCTGCTGGGTAACGCGACATTCGTCCCGCTCGATCACGGCGATGTCCAACGGCATCCCGACCGTCAGGTTCGACCTGAGCGTCGAGTCCATCGACAGGATCACCGCTTTCTGGCCATCCGCGAGCGAGGTGTCGGGCTGCACCATTCGGTCGAGGATCGGCTTGCCGTATTTGTGCTCGCCGATCTGGAGGAACGGCGTGTCTTCCGTCGCCTCGATGAAATTGCCCTCCGGGTAGATCAGGAACATGCGCATCACGCCGCCCTTTCTCTGCCCGGCAACGATCATCGATGCCGCGCCGAACTGGCCGTTCGACTTCAGCCGCTGGTCCACCGCGTCGCGCACCGACCAGAGCGTCGCGCCGATGATCTCGGCAACCTTGAGCATCGTTGGCGCGAGCAGGATCGAGGTTTCGGGCGTCGCCTCGGGATCCTCGATCGCCTCCTGAAGCTTGGCCAGCGTCGCCTGCGTCACCGAAAGGCTGCCTGCCGTGAGGATCGCGATCACCCGCTCGCCCGGCTCCTCGAACAGGAACATCTTGCGATATGTCGCGATATTGTCGAGCCCGGCATTGGTGCGGGTATCCGACAGGAGCACCATGCCCTCGTTCAGCAGAAGCGCGACGCAGTACGTCATGATCCGGTCCTCATCCCCTTGTTCGGCGCGACACTATTGCTGCGCCTGAAGGACCGCAACCTCGACGTCGAGACTCTCTTCCCCCGGGCCCTGTGCGATGCCGCGAATGGGCGCTGCGTCGCGGGCATCGAAACCGGAACCGAGGCGGACATAGCGGTCGTCGGGGCAGCAGCGGTTCGCCGGATCGAAGCCGATCCAGCCCAGAGCCTTGATCCAGACCTCCGCCCAGGCATGCGCCGCCTCATGCGGGGTGCCGTCCTCGGTCGCGAAGAGGTAGCCCGAGACATAGCGCGCAGGCAGGCCGAGGACGCGAGCGGCGGCGATCAGCGCATGGGCATGGTCCTGACAGACCCCCTCGCCCAGCGCCAGCGCCTCGGCCGCCGTCGTGTGCGCCTCGGTCGCGCCGGGGCGATAGGCGATGGCCTCCGCGACGGCGCCCGACAGGCCGTGCGCACGCTCAAGCGGTTCGTGCGCATCGTCCGCGACCGCGCGGGCAAGATCCGTCAGCGCCGCGTCGGCGCGTGTCGCCAGCGTCTCGCGCAGATAGACGGCCGGGTTGACGACCTCCCGGTGTCCGGTCAGAAGCCCGGTCAGGTCCGCGGTCTCGACCGTGCCGCCGACCGTGACGGTCACGTGATCGGCCGGGCCGCGGACCGACCAGCTTTCGATCCAGTCCCCGGCCCCGTCGCGGAACCCCGCACCCTGCTGGCCGCCCTCGACCGCGATCTGCCAGTCGATCACCTTCTGCCCGTCGTAGACCGATGGCGTCAGCCGCAGGCTTTGCACGGCCAGCCGGATCGGCGCGTCGTAGCAATAGGTGGTCCGGTGCGAAACGCTGAGCCTCACCGCATTTCTCCGCTGAGATAAGTGTCGCGCACGACTGCCGCGATCCGTCCGGTCTGGCGGATGAAGCGGGCGAGGAATTCGTGCATGCCTTCCTCGAATATCCGTTCGACTGTCAGCCCCGCCACCTCGTCACGCAGGCTGACGGCGGCTTCCTGCGCCGGGGTCGGCCGGCCATAGGCGGACGCCAGATGATCGAGATGCGCAGCAGCGCCGGAAACCGAGGTCAGAAGAGAGCGCGGACACTGGCGATTGAGGATCAGAAAATCCGCGATCTTCGCCGCCGTCACATCGCCGCCATAGGCCCAGTGGAAGGCGCGGTGCGCCGAAAGCGCCCGAAGGAGCGTCATCCACTGATAGGAATCGAGCCCCGTGCCCACATAATCCGCACGCGGCAGGAGGACATAATACTTCACGTCGATCAGCCGCGCGGTGTTGTCGGCGCGTTCCAGCCGGTAGCCGAGGCCGAGGAAATCGTAGCCGTCGTTCCGCAGCAGCGTCGCGTCGATCGCGCCACGCACCTGCGCGGCATGGCGCATCGTCCATTCGGTCAGCCGGCCCAGCTCCAGCTCGCTGCGCGGCTGGCGTTCGAGTTGGCGCATCTCCTGAAACGCGGTGTTGAGCGCGTCCCAGACCTGTTCGGTCAGCGCCGTCCGCACGATCCGCCCGTTTTCCCGCGCGCGTTCCAGACAGGAAGCGACGGAAGAAGGGTTGTCGCGGTCGAAGAAAAGATAGCTTTCGATGTTCCGCTGGATCGGATCGCCGTATGTCTTCGCAAAGCCTAGGGCCGTGCCCGAAGCCTGCAACAGCGATTCCCATTCGTTGCGGTAGCCATGCCCGGCCGAGGGCAGAAGTGCGATACGCCCGCCCACTTCCAGAAGCCGCGCCATCATCTCGGCCCGCTCCATGTAGCGTCCGATCCAGAAAAGGTTGTCTGCGGTCCGGCTCAGCATGGTTTCACTCCGCCAGAACCCAGGTGTCCTTGACGCCCCCGCCCTGCGACGAGTTGACGACGAGTGACCCTTCCGTAAGCGCCACGCGGGTCAGTCCGCCCTGCACCAGTTCGATCGTCTCGCCCACCAGGCAATAGGGCCTGAGATCGACGTGGCGCGGCGCGATCCCCTCGGCCACGAAGGACGGACAGGTCGACAGCGCGAGTGTCGGCTGGGCGATGTAGTTGTCGGGATCGGCCTCGATCTTGGCGCGGAAATTCTCCACCTGTTCTGTGGTCGATTTCGGGCCGACGAGCATCCCGTAGCCTCCCGACCCGTGCACTTCCTTGACCACCAGTTCCGGCAGATGGTCGAGGACATAGCGAAGATCGTCCTCCTCGGCGCATTTCCAGGTCGGCACGTTTTGCAGGATCGGCTCCTCGCCAAGATAGAAGCGCACCATGTCGGGAACATAGGTATAGACCGCCTTGTCGTCGGCCACGCCCGCACCGGGTGCGGAGCAGATCGACACCCCGCCCGACCGGTAGACATCCATCAGCCCCGGCACGCCAAGCATCGAATCGGGCCGGAAACAAAGGGGGTCGAGGAAGGCGTCGTCGATCCGGCGGTAGATCACGTCCAGCCGCTTCGGCCCCTCGGTCGTGCGCATCCAGACAAGCCCGCCCTCGACGAAAAGATCCGGCCCTTCGACCAGTTCGACACCCATCAGATCGGCCAGAAAGGAATGTTCGTAGTAGGCGGAATTGAAATGGCCCGGCGTCAGGATCGCCACCGTCGGATCGCCGTCGCATTTCGCGGGCGCGACAGAGGCGAGCGTACGGCGCAGAAGCTCGGGGTAGGCCTCCACCGGCTCGATCCGGTTTTCGCGGAAAAGGGCGGGGAACATGCGCATCATGATCTCGCGGTTTTCCAGCATGTAGCTGACGCCCGACGGTGTGCGGCAGTTATCCTCCAGCACGAAGAACTCGTCCGGCCCGGTGCGGACAAGGTCGATCCCGACGATATGGGAAAAGACACCTTTCGGCGGCACGAACCCCACCACCGCCTTTTCATAGGCCTCGTTGCCGTAGACGAGATGGGCGGGAATGCGGCCGGCGCGCACGATCTCGCCCCGCCCGTAGACATCGACGAGAAAAGCGTTGAGCGCGCGGGCGCGCTGCTTGATCCCGCGTTCCAGCCGGCGCCATTCCGTTTGCGAAAAGACACGTGGGAACATGTCGAAAGGGATCAGCCGGTCGGGGTCACCGCCTTCGCCATAGACCGCAAAGGTGATACCGATGCGGCGAAAGAGCGCCTCAGCTTCCGCCTGCTTCATCTGCCGCAATTCGGCCGGCATGGACCGGGTCCATCCTTCCAGCGCAGCATAGAGGCTGCGCACGGCACCGCTGTCATACATCTCGTTGAAACAGGCTTCCGTCATCCGCCCTCGCACACCGCCCGGCGATTCCGCGGGCATTTGTCCAATTGTTAGGCATCTGTGGCGGCAGCGGAAAGCGATCACGCGACTTTCGTCGTGGCAAGCGCCGGGAATGCGAAGAAAAAAGGCCCTTTGCCCAATCCTTGAGCGGCGCATCGTGGCCCACCCGGCCTTGCGAAGCGCACGGTCCCCGCCTTATCTCTGGGGCGAGGCCAGAAATGAGGACATCATGACCATCGCCACGCCACGCCCCGTTCACGACGCCAACGCGACTGCCGGAGGCGGGCTGGGCGATCTGCCGGAATGGGATCTGAGCGATCTCTACACAGCGCCCGACGCACCTGAGGTGGAACGCGATCTTGGCTGGCTGGACGATGCATGCGCAGGATTCGCGGCCGACTACGAAGGCAAACTTGGCGGTCTCGACGCGGGTGGGATGCTCGACTGCATCCAGCGCTACGAGCGGATCGAGGCGATCGCGGGCCGGATCATGTCCTATGCGGGTCTGCGCTACTACCAGAACACGGTCGACGCGATGCGCGCGAAATTCATGTCGGACTGCCAGGACAGGGTGACCGAGGCGACGACCCCCTTGGTCTTCTTCTCGTTGGAATTCAATCGCATCGCGGACGATGTTTATGCATCGCTCTTCACCGCCACGCCGGAGATCGCCCGCTACAAGCCGGTCTTCGACCGGATGCGGGCGATGAAACCGCATCAGTTGTCGGACGAGCTGGAGAAGTTCCTGCACGACCAGTCAACGGTGGGCGCCTCTGCCTGGAACAAGCTGTTCGATGAAACGATGGCCGGGCTGGAATTCGCCGTGAAGGGCGAGGCCGAGCCGATGAACCTCGAGGCCACGCTGAACCTTCTTTCTGAACAGGACCGGTCGCGCCGTGAGGCCGGTGCGCGGGCGCTGGCCGAGGTCTTCGGCGCGAATGTGAAGCTGTTTGCCCGTGTCCACAATACGCTCGCCAAGGAGAAGGAGATCGAGGACCGCTGGCGCAAGATGCCGTCGCCGCAGCACGGACGGCACCTGTCGAACCATGTGGAGCCGGAAGTCGTCGAAGCGCTGAGGAACGCGGTCGTTGCCGCCTATCCGAAGCTCTCGCACCGCTACTACGCGCTGAAGGCGAAGTGGATGGGGCTCGACAAGCTGCAGGTCTGGGACCGCAACGCGCCGCTGCCGATCGAGACGAAGAAGACCGTCGGTTGGGACGAAGCGCGGGAGACGGTGACCTCGGCCTATGCGGCATTCTCGCCGGAACTGGCGAAACTGACGGAGCCGTTCTTTGACCGGGGCTGGATCGACGCGGGCGTGAAGCCCGGCAAGGCGCCCGGCGCCTTCGCGCATCCGACCGTCACCGACGTCCACCCCTATGTGATGCTGAACTATCTCGGCAAGCCGCGCGACGTCATGACGCTCGCACATGAGCTTGGACACGGTGTCCACCAGGTGCTGGCGGCCCCGCAGGGCGAGATGCTGGCCTCCACGCCCCTGACCTTGGCGGAAACCGCCAGCGTCTTCGGCGAGATGCTGACCTTCCGAAAGCTCCTGTCCCGGGCCAAGGACCAGACCGAGCGCAAGGTGCTCCTCGCTGGCAAGGTCGAGGACATGATCAACACCGTCGTCCGACAGATCGCCTTCTACGATTTCGAATGCAAGCTGCACGCGGCGCGACGCGCCGGCGAACTCACCCCCGAGGACATCAACACGCTCTGGATGAGCGTACAGGGTGAAAGCCTCGGCCCGGTGTTCGAGTTCATGGACGGGTATGAAACCTTCTGGTCCTACATCCCTCACTTCATCCATTCGCCGTTCTACGTCTATGCCTACGCCTTCGGCGACGGCCTCGTGAACGCACTCTACGCGGTTTATGAAGAGGGGCTGCCGGACTTCCAGGCGAAGTATTTCGAGATGCTGAAGGCGGGCGGATCGAAGCACCACAAGGAGTTGCTCGCGCCATTCGGCCTTGATGCGTCGGATCCGAAGTTCTGGGACAAGGGGCTGTCGATGATCGCGCGCTTCATCGACGAGCTGGAGGCGATGGAGGGCTGAGCCGCCGCCCGCTTTCCATTGCAAGCCGGGGATGGGCCGATACACTCGCGCCCATGGAACCCGCCCGCATCGTCCTTCACCTGCCCAAGCCTGTGCTTTCGGGCGAAGAACCGCTCCGTTGGCTCTACGAGCGGCTGCGCGACGGCTGGACCGCGCGCGGTGGTGTCGTGGACCTTGTGCCGCATGACCGGGTCTTCCTGCTGCCGGAGATTCTGGAGGACGAGGATTTCCACATCGTCGACCATGGCGCCCTGCGCCATCCGCGCATCCTCAACACCGGCGTTGCCTACCTCTACCCTTTCTGGAACCTCGACCCGTGGGGCATCCGGGCGCTATCATCCATCGGAGAGATGAAGTTCCGGCGCAGCGACGTGGACGGCGCGGCGGCGAATGAGTTCTTTCGCCACATGATCAAGCGCTGGGTGAAACCGCGGCGGTCACGCAACGCGCAGCCGGAGGCGCGCGAAAAGCTGCCGGAAAACGCGATCGCGGTCTTCCTTCAGGCCGAGAACGAGCGCGCAATAGACGAGACCTGCCACATGGGCCGGGACGAGATGGTCGCGGCCCTGCTGGCGCGCGACGATCCGCGCCCCATCGTTATAAAGCCGCACCCGCATGACAGGTCGTCCGAAACCGACGACTGGCTGACCCGGATCGCCGCCGACGACCCCCGGGTCACCGTGACGGCGGCCAATATGCACGACATCCTCGCGGCCGCCGACGTCACGGTCACGATCAACTCCGCCGTCGGGATCGAGAGCATGTTGCACAGAGTGCCGGTCGTCCTGTGCGGACGGGCCGATTTCCACCACATCGCGGTGACGGTCCCGGAACCCGCCAGGCTCGACGCGGCCATCGCGCATGCGACGGGGCGGCGCTGGCCGTATCCCCGTTTTCTCTACTGGTATTTCCGCATGAACTGCCTCGATGCCGGCAGCAAGACGCTTGTCGACGACGTGCTTGCGCGGATCGCCGCGACAGGTTTCGATACACAGCGCTTCGGGCTGTCCGGCGTGAATACCCCGGAAAGGGCAACCTGAAATGTTCTCCACCATCCTGCGCCTTGCCGGCGCGCTGCTGATCCTCGCGGCCACGGCGTTCTTCATCTTCGCCCCCGGTATCGCCGATCGCGGCCAGAACCCGGTCGTGGCGCATGATCCCTGGCCCGTCAGCCCCGCCGCCCGGGCAATGCATGAACGGCTGATCATCGGCGATCTTCACGCCGACGCCCTTCTGTGGGACCGCGACCTGACGGAGCGCTGGGGACGCGGGCAGGTCGACCTGCCGCGCCTCGCCGAGGGCAATGTCGCGCTGCAGATCTTCACGACGGTGACGAAAAGCCCCTCGGGTCTGAACTACGAGTCAAACGCGGCCGATGCGCGCGACGACATCACGCTGCTCTATATCGGCCAGCTTCGGCCGTTCCGCAGCTGGCTTGACCTGACCGAGCGGGCATTGGAGCAGGCACGGCAACTGGCCATCGCGGAGGGAAAGGCGCCCGAGATGCTGAAGATCGTCCGCACCCGCGGTGACCTTGCCGAAGTTCTGGCCCGGAGGGCAGCGGGCGAACGGGTGGTCGGCGGCATTCTCGGTGCCGAGGGCGGTCATGCGCTTGGCGGCGACCTCGCCAATCTTGACCGGCTCTACGACGCGGGCTTCAGACTGATCGGGCTGACCCATTTCTTCGACAACGAACTCGGCGCGTCGCTGCACGGCGAGGCGGGGCGCGACAACGGGTTGACCGATTTCGGCAGGATGACGGTTACCGCGATGGTCAGGCGCGGCGTGATCATCGACCTCGCCCATGCCTCACCGGCGATGGCGCGCGAAGTTCTGGCCATGGTCGACGTGCCGGTCGTGGTCAGCCATACAGGCATCCACAGCCATTGCCAGACGGTAAGAAACTTTCCCGACGACCTGATGGCCGAGATCGCGCAGCGCGGCGGCCTGATCGGCATCGGCTTCTGGGACGAGGTAACCTGCGACGACACGCCCGCCGGTATCGCCGGAGCGATCGCCGCGGCCATCGCGCTCGTTGGCGAGGATCACGTCGCGCTCGGCTCGGATTTCGATGGCGCCGTCACCACGCGGTTCGACGCCTCCGAACTCGCGGCTCTGACACAGGCTCTGATCGACAAAGGGCTGGCGGAGGAGACCATCGCCAAGGTCATGGGCGGCAATATGGTCCGGTTTCTTGAGACCGCCCTGCCCGAGGGCTGAGCCCGCGCGCCTTCAGCTTGCGGCGGCGAAGACTCCGTCGATCATCGCCTGCGTTCCCTTCGCATCCTCGAGCGTCCAGGGATAGGGCGCGCCATCGCGAACCGTGCGGCAGAAGGCCTCGACCTGATTGCGGTATTGCCGCGCACCCGGGAAGCGTTCGACGTGATCGGGCCGCCCGGAGCGGAACATGTGCAACTGCGCCTCTCCGAAAAGCCCGGCATTGAACGGCGCAGTCAGACGTATGAGGCCGGTTTCGCCCTGAAAAACCACTTCCTGACGCGGATGAAGACGCATCGAGGTCATCGCGTGATAGGTGAAGCGGCTACCCTGCCCCTCCATGTCTGCGATGATCTGTGCAAAGACATCGACACCATTCTCCCGCACGATGCGGGAGGTGATCGAAACCGGTTCCGCCCCGGTGGCCCAGCGCACGGAGCCATAGGCATAGACGCCGATATCGGGGATGGAGCCGCCGCCAGTCTCTGCGCGGTTGCGAATGTTTCCCGGGTCGTCGCGATTGTCATAGCTGAAATGGGCATCCGCGTGCCGGATCGGCCCAATCGCGCCATCCGCGATCAGGGCGCGGGCGCGCTGCCACTGCGGGTGGTGGACGATCATGTAGGCTTCGGCCGCCAGCAGCCCCGCCGCGTCCCGCGCCGAGATCAGGCCGTCGATCTCATCCGTGCGCATCGCGATGGGCTTTTCGGTAAGCACATGCTTCCCCGCGGCGAGCGCCTTCAGCGTCCATTCGACATGGATATGGTTCGGCAACGGGATGTAGACCGCGTCGATCCGGGGATCGGCCAGCAGCGCATCGTAGGAGCTATGGACTTCGAGGTCGGGACAAAACGCCCGGAAGGGTTCCGCCTTCGTCGCATCGGACGTCGCAAGCGCGTGAAGTCGCGCGCCTTCCGCCTCGTGGATCGCGCGCGCCATGTGGTCGCGCGCGAACTTGGCAGCGCCCAGCACCCCCCAGTTAACCGGTTCCATCGCCTTCTCCGAATGCCCGCGGTCGCGCTATCGAATTTCGGGTTTACGCTGAATCAGACTTCGAACCTTTTCGTTCGAATTCTGACAGGCGCTGTTTCAATCGAAACCCGAAACGCTTTTACAACTACGTCGCGACGCCCTTCGGGGCAAGGCTTCATCCCGCGCCTGAACCGCAGGCGGCAAACAGTGGGCTCCGGCCGTCAGGCCGGAACCACCATGCCCTTCTCGGCGGCAAGCTTGCGCATCCGTTCCTGGATCTTCTCAAACGCGCGCACCTCGATCTGACGGATACGCTCCCGGCTGACGCCGTACTGGCTCGAAAGGTCCTCAAGCGTCACCGGTTCTTCCGCGAGCCGCCGCTGAACGAGGACGTCGCGCTCCCGCTCGTTCAGCACGTCCATTGCCCGTTCGAGAAGCTCGCGGCGCACTTCCAGCTCATCCGCTTCTGCATAGTGGCCGGCCTGATCGGCATCCTCGTCCTCGAGCCAGTCCTGCCATTGCGCTGTGCCCTCGCCATCGGAACCGATCGTCGCGTTCAGCGACGCATCGCCGCCCGACAGGCGGCGGTTCATGGCGATCACCTCGTCCTCGGACACGTTGAGGTCGTGGGCGATCTTTTCGACATGTTCCGGCCGCAGGTCGCCTTCCTCAAGCGCGCCGATGCGGTTCTTCGCCTTTCTCAGGTTGAAGAACAGCTTCTTCTGGGCCGAGGTCGTGCCGAGCTTCACAAGACTCCAGGACCGCAGGATATATTCCTGGATCGAGGCGCGGATCCACCACATCGCATAGGTGGCAAGCCGGAAACCCTTTTCGGGATCGAAGCGCTTGACCGCCTGCATCAGGCCGACATTCGCCTCCGAGATCACTTCGGCCTGCGGCAGGCCATAGCCGCGATAGCCCATGGCGATCTTCGCCGCGAGGCGGAGGTGCGATGTCACCAGCTTGTGGGCGGCGGAACTGTCTTCGTGGTCAACCCAGCTTTTCGCAAGCATGTATTCCTCTTCCGGTTCCAGAAGCGGAAACTTGCGGATTTCTTGCAAGTAGCGGTTCAGCCCCTGCTCCGGGCTGGGTGCTGGAAGATTGGAATAGGTCGCCATACCTGACCCCCTGTTATGGTCATGGACCGCGCAATGTAGGACCGGCTCCGGTCCGAGACAAGGCGCGAGTCCCGTTTATGTTTGTAAAACGCGAAGTGGGGCCAATTCCGTCGGTTTGCCAGCGATGTTGCAATGCTTCACCACTTTGTCACCAAGTCGATGCACGCTAAAGCAGCGGCCCCATCGTCGCGAAAAGGTTGTTGAGCGCGCGCGGCAGCACCCGTTCCTCCTCCGCCTCGGCGCGGGTCAGGATGCGCGACCTGTCGAGATACGCCTGCTGGCGCGCACGGATCGCCGCGGTGACTTCTTCAGAGACGAGATAGACGTTGTTCTCATAGTTCAACTCGAAGCTCCGCCTGTCCATGTTGGCCGATCCGATGCAGGCGGCGCGCCCGTCGACGGTCATCGTCTTGGCATGCAGAAGCCCGCCTTCGAACTCCGCAAGGCAGACGCCGCAACCGACCAGTTCGCTGAAATAGCTGCGGCTGGCGCGAGCCACGAAGAAGCTGTCATTGCGCGCGGGCAGGATCAGCGTCACCGAGACGCCGCGCACGGCGGCGGCGTGGATCGCCCGCAGGAGCGTTTCATCGGGCACGAAATAGGGCGTCGTGATCACCGCCTCGCGCTCGGCCGCGGCCAGCATCATGGCGAAGAGGTCCGAGACCGCGCGGCTGTCGATCGAGGGGCCGGTGCCCACGGCGATCGCCGGGCAGCCGCCGTCACCAGGTGCCGTCTCATCGAGGACGGCCGAGATGTCCTCGCCCGCATGGGTCATCCAGTCGATCGCGAAGAGGTGCTGCAACTGGCCCGCCACCGGGCCTTCGAGGCGCAGAAGGATGTCGACCCAGGGCGCGTATCTGGCCTTCACGCGAAACTCGGGATCGGCGCAGTTCTGGCTGCCGCAATAGGCCGTCTTTCCGTCGATCACCGCGATCTTGCGGTGATTGCGCAGATCGACCCGGCCATAGAAGACATGCAGCAGGAGCCAACGCATCTTGAAGGTGATGGCGGTCTGCACGCCCTTGTCGCGCAAGGAGCGCCAGCGGGCAGAGCGCGCAAGCGTCCGCGATCCCAACCCGTCGATCAGAACGCGGCAGGTAACCCCGCGCGACGCCGCGCGTTCGACCGCGTCGAGGACGGCACTGCCATTGCCGTCCTGAAGCCAGATGTAGAAAAGCAGATGCACATGGTTTCGGGCGGCGTCGATATCGGCGATCAGTGCCGCGATCGCGGCATTCTCATCCGGCGTCAGCGTGGCGCGGTTTCCCGCGACGGAATGAAAGCCATTGACCACGCCTGCCCGGCGGAAGACCTGAGCGAACTGCGCCGGCACCGCGGCATCGGGCATGGCAACGTCACGCGGCCGGCCAAGCAGCTTTGTCGCCTCCTCCATCCGGCGGCCGGTGCGGGCGCCGATATTCGTCTCTCCGAACAGCAGATAGAGCAGGATCCCTATGCCGGGTAGCGCCACGACGAGCAGAAGCCATGCCGCGCGCGAGGCGGGCTGACGTCCGCGCCGCGTCAGCGCCCGCAAGCCGGTCAGAGTCTGCAGAAGCAGATGGATCAGGATGCCGAACGACAAGGTCATGGCTGGCCTCCGCGCCTGTCCGCACAGCGTCAGTCAACACTCATTTGCGAAGGGCTTCCAGAAGCTTCGCAAGATCCTCCGGCAGATCGGAGGTGAAACTCAGCCGCTCACCCGTCACCGGGTGCTCAAAGCCGAGGGTCGCAGCGTGCAGCGCCTGACGCGGGAAGGAACGCACCGCGTCGGCCGCATCCGCGCCCAGTGCCGACGCGGCAGGCTTGCGACGCCCGCCATAGACCGGATCGCCCAGAAGGCCGTGACCGGCATGAGCCATGTGCACCCGGATCTGGTGAGTGCGTCCGGTCTCCAGCCAGCATTCGACCAGCGCAACGGCGGGCGGTGTGCCGAAGGCTTCCAGAACCCTGATCCGCGTCACCGCGTGGCGCCCGCCCTGAAACAGAACGGCCTGACGCTGTCGGTCCGTCTTGTGGCGGGCAAGCTGCGTCGTGATCTTCAGGATGCCGCCTGCCTCGAAGCTCGTCCCCTTCACGCCGTGCAGACGCGGGTCGGCGGCATCGGGCACCCCGTGGGCGAGGGCTAGGTAGCGCCGGTTGACGCTGTGCTTCTCGAACTGCCGCGCCAGCCCGTGATGCGCGCGGTCGGATTTCGCCACGACGAGAAGCCCCGACGTGTCCTTGTCGATCCGGTGCACGATACCGGGCCGCTTCTCTCCGCCGATGCCCGACAGCGTGTCGCCGCAGTGGTGAAGGAGCGCGTTGACGAGCGTCCCGGCGGGCGAGCCGGGCGCGGGATGGACAACCATTCCGGCAGGCTTGTCGACAACGATGAGGTCGTCGTCCTCCCACACGATCGCGAGCGGGATCGCCTCGGCCTTTGTCTCGACCGTTTCGGCGGGATCAAGGCGGATCTCGAACAGGTCGCCTTCGGCCACTTTCGCCTTGGCATCCGTCACCACGTCGCCTGCGCCCTGCACCGCGCCCTCGGCCAGAAGCTTTGCGATGCGCGACCGCGACAGGGCGGCTTCCGCTGGCACATCGCGCGCCAGCGCCTTATCAAGGCGATCAGGCGGGTTCGGCCCGATCACGACGCGCAAGGTACGGCTTTCGATGTCCGACACGAATGAGGCTCCGAACGAAGCGGGCGCGGGCACTCCGCCCGAGCTGCGCTTTCTCAAGGTCTTGGTGACGGTGCTTGCGGGCACCATGATCCTCGGCCTGATAACGATCATCACGCTGATTGTCATCCGCTTCCCGTCCGCACTGTCGCCGCGCCCGGCCCTGCCCGAGTCCGTGACCCTGCCGGATGGCGCAGTAGCAAGGGCGGTGACCTTCGGCAGCGGCTGGGTCGCCGTCGTGACCGAAGCGGACGAAATCCTGATCCTCAATGCGGAAACCGGCGCGCTGCGTCAGCGCGTGGCGATCACCGGCGGCGAATGACGCGCAGCCCGGTGAATTGACTTGTGTGGGAGTGGTACCGACGCCCCGGCTCGAACGGGGGACCCCCAGATCCACAATCTGGTGCTCTAACCAACTGAGCTACGTCGGCACTCGACGGGCATTTAGCCCCCTGCCAATGTGATTGCAAGAGCCACTTCGGGTCAAGGTTCGATCCGCCAGCTTTGCTCCACGAGGTCGCGTCCGAAAGACCGGACGGGATGCTCCGAGGTCAGCGTGAAACCGCGTGCGGCGTAAAGCGCGCAAGCCGCCTCGTGGCTCTTGTGGGTCCAGAGGACCAGGCGGCGGTAGCCGGACTGCCATGCGAAATCGATGCAGAGATCGAGCATTCGGCGGCCGATGCCAAGCCCGCGGCACGACCGTTCAAGGAAGAAAAGCCGGAGTTTCGCCGTCTCGTCATCCTCCCGCACGCAAAAGATGGAGCCGAGCCGGGCAGCGCCTGTGCTGGCAATCCACGCCCGTTCGCGCGCCGGGTCGCGGTTGCGGATGTAGCCGGCAAGGATTTCGGCCACGAGCGCCTCGAAACTCGCATCGAACCCGTCGGATTCGGCGTAAAGCGCGCTGTGCCGCGCGATTATCCAACCCGCGTCACCCGGAAGCAGATCTCGGAACGTCACCTCGCCCGGATCGACCGGCGCCGCGAAGGCCGTGCGGATAAGCGCGCAGCCCTCGGCAAGCATCGTCTGCCCGTCGCGGGGCAGCCGCTCCAGATGCGCCGCGATCTCGGCGCGGGACAGTGCCTCCAGCGGCGCGAGTGCGGCGGCGCCCGCATCGGTCAGGTGGGCGGCGCGGCGGCGGGCATCGGTAGGGTCCGGGACCCGGCGAACCCAGCCTCGCCGCTCAAACCCGGCAAGGGTGCGGCTCAGATAGCCCTCGTCAAGACCGAGACGCCGGGCGAGATCCCGCGCGCCATCGCCACCCGCACCGTGACCGAGTTCCCAGAGAACCCGCGCCTCTCCGATCCCGAGGCCGGAGCCGAGATAGCTGCGGCCAAGAAAGCCCAGTTCACGAGTGTAGAAGCGGTTGAAATCCCTCAGATAGTCGACAGCGTCCATCCGTTTCCTCCCCCGGCTCCGCTCCAGCCTCGGCAAAATACTTGATTCAGTCAAATGTTTATCCGACTTGCCTCGCCCCGCCCATCCGGTTTAGCCAGCGCCGGGACATTCGGGAGACCGCCCATGGGGATCGACAAGGAAAGCGACATCTCGGCCAACCTGCAAATCGGGCCGACCACGCTCGGTATGGTGCGTATCTACATCGAGGCCGAAGGGCTGGAACTGCCCCTCGACTTCGATCCGGAAGAGGCGGAGGACATTGCCGAGGAACTGCGCGCCGCCGCCGAAACCGCGCGCGGCATGGCCGAGGGCAATGGGCGCGGCGGACCTACGAAGAAATCCCCGAAGCGGTGACGCCGGGGTCGCGGAGACCCTGAAGCCGGATCGCGGCGTGGCGGGCGAATTTCTGCACCATCACCTTGCGGCGCGCGCCGGGCAGCGGCGTCTCCGGCCCCATGCGCAGGATTTCCGCGTCATAGGCATCGGCGAGAATAAGACCCGTCCCCTCCGGCAGAAGGTCCACGGGGAAGTCGGCATCCACCGCCCAGAAGAAGCGATCGCCCCATTCCAGGTAGTTCTGCCATTTACGGTCCGAGGTGAAATCAGTCCGGCTGGACTTACACTCGACAATCCAGACCTCGCCCTTCGGTCCCAGTGCGAGCACGTCGAGCCGAAGGCCCGGCGCCGGTACCATCTCCTCCACCGTCACGAAACCATGGTGAAGAAGGTGGCGGCAGACGCCGCGTGCAAGAAGTTGACCGGGCTGAAGATCGTGAGGCATGGGGAGAGTATGAACACAAGGTGAACATGTGTCCAGATCGCAGGTCAAATCCCGCCCTGCAACTGCAGTTGTATGGCCCGGCAGGCGCATATGGGGCAAGCGGATGCCGTCAGGACGGGGGAGACCGATGCTACTTGGCGATCACATGCAACGGACCGGGCAGAACCTGTTTCGTTGGCGCAGTTATGTACTTCTGGCCTTCGTGCCTTTCATCGTCCTGACACTGCGCAACGGCGAAGTCGTCGAACTCGGCCTTGGCGACCGGATCGGCGACCTCTACGAAGCGTTCTGCATCGGTCTTGTCGTGCTTGGCGGGGCGATCCGGGTCGGCACTGTGGGTTTCGTACCGGCAGGCACATCGGGGCGCAACACCAAGGCGCAGATCGCAGAGGCGCTGAACACGACCGGCCTCTACTCGGTGACGCGCAACCCGCTCTACCTCGCGAACTGCCTGATATATCTCGGCGTTGCGGCCTTCAGCCAGAACCTCGTGCTGACGCTGGTTCTCGCACTCGTGCTCATGCTTTACTACGAGCGTATCATCTCGGCCGAAGAAGCGTTTCTGACGCGGAAATACGGCCGGAGCTATATCGAATGGGCCGCGCGCACGCCCGCCTTCCTGCCGCGCCTCGGCAACTGGCAACGCCCGGCGCTGCCGTTTTGCCTGCGGACGGTGATCCGGCGCGAACATCCCACGATCTTCGGCGCATTCGTCGCTCTCTGGCTGATCAACGCCGGGCTGGACCTGATGGGGCCACAGCCGGAACCGATTGAATCCAGCGCTTTCCTTGCGCTCGGCGCGGCAGTCCTGGTGGAGCTGGCGGTTCTCTTCCTGAAGAAGCGCACAACACTGCTGCGCGTCGCTGGCCGCTGACCCCTTGCCGAATTTCCGCTGCGGCCCTATCTCTGGTCGCGGCGGGTTCTGCGCCTCTCGTGCAAGGCCCTTTTCCAGTGGCCGATAATTTTTTCCGAGGGAGCTGGCTCTGTCCGGACCGTGGTCCTGATACCCGGCGCCCACCTGGTTAGACCAGGCTCCGGGGAAATACACGCCTTCACGGCCGTCGCGGTTCCCGCCACCCTCCGCCGAACTCGCACCAATCAGCGGCGCGGCGCGGGTTTCCACCCTGTCGTCGCCGGTATGTCCGCAAGCGCGGGGACCGCCGCCCCGACAGGTGCCTTTCGCCCGCCCGTGCTGTCGTCGTCCTTCTGCTCCATCCGCATGATGACGATGGCGAACTGGACGCCGGCGAACACGATCCCGTTGAACACGAAGAGCATGACGACCGCGATCCAGCCTTGCGGCGAGGTCGAGATCAGGTGCCAGAGATTGGCGACATTCAGCCAGAGCAGCGCCCCTACGAAAACCGCCGACAGGGCGAACCCGACGATGACGTTTCGGATGTAAAGGCGGACGAGAGCGGGCATGGCGAAATCTCCCTTCACCGGCATCATACCGGTCGCAGCTACACTGGAACAGGGCCAAGCTGTCGCAGCGCCCGGCGCTGTGGACAGGCTGCGGCAATCAACGCTAAGAGTGCGCCATGGCGGACGAAAACCCCCTGACAGACCCGATTCAATGCGAGAATGTCCTCCGGGTCGACGACGCCTGGATCCTGCCGCCGGAGGCGAGCCGGCGCGGCAATGATTACGCGGTGCTCGACAGCGGTGGGCGTGTGGTCCGGGCCGCCGATACAATGCGGTGGGAACCTCTGAACGATCCGAGCGGGCGAGCGCTGCCCGATGAAGGCGAGTACCTGCCGGGCGAGCACCTGTTCGGCGGCATTCTTTTCAACCATTTCGGCCATGTCTTCGTTGAGTCGACGTCGCGCCTGCACGCGTATCCCGCGCTGCGCGACCGCATCGACTCGCTTCTCTTCGTCGGTTTCACCCGGGCGCAGCGGCCGCTTGGCTGGCACCGCAAGATTTTCCTGACTCTCGGCGTCGATCACCAGATCCGGCTGCTTTCGGCACCGCTACGCGTCGAGCGTCTCTGGGTGCCCGAACAATTGGGCGGTCTTGGTGCGCTCGCCGCTGGAATGCCGCCGCTGCACCGCTTCTTCGCGGACACGACCGCACGCATCGCTGCCCGCACGATCGAGAAGGTGTTCATATCGCGTGCCGGCTACAACATGACACGGGGCGGGATCGTCGCGGAACATCTTCTCGAGGCGAACATGGCGCGGCAGGGCTACACGCTGTTTTCGCCAGAGCGGCACAGTCTTGCAGAACAGATCGCCGTCTATCGCGGGGCGAAGAATATCGTCGGACTAGACTCGTCGGCTTTCCATATCGTCGGCGCGTCCTGCAACAGGGACGCGCAGGTCGCGATCCTGCTGCGGCGGCGCAACTGCGCGGACGAGATCGCGGCGCAGATCACCGGTTTTACCGGCCGCGAGCCGATGATTGTCGATGCGATCACGGGGATGTGGCGCCGCGAAGGTGCGCGGATGCGGCCTTGGGACTTCTTCGCCGAACTTGACTTTGGCAAGGTTGGCGCTGACCTTGCGGAAGGCGGCTTCATCGACCCTGACGCAGGCTGGCGAATTCCGGGCCTCCGTATCCGCACGCGTTTTCACGATCGGTACAAGGAAGCAACCGGCGCGCCGCTCGAGCCGGTCGAAATCATGATCTGAAGGCAGGCCTTCGCTTGTGCTTAGAACGCTTCCGGCCGCGCCTCGCGGGCCATGTGGTCAAGCACGGCGTTGACGAACTTCGGCTCCTTCCCGTCCGGGAAGAACGCCCGCGCGATGTCGACGAACTCCGTGATGACGACCTTCGGCGGCGTGCCCTCGTCAAGCAGTTCTGCCCCCGCGGCACGGAACAGCGCGCGCAGAACCGGGTCGATACGGTCGATCGGCCATTTCGCGACCAGCGCCCGGTCCGTCATCTGGTCGATCTTCGCCTGCCAGTTCACGGCGTTTTCGACCGTCTTGCGGAACAGGTCGACATCGCCCTCGGCCATCTCGTCGCCTTCATAGACCGCTCCGAAGCGATGCGTCTCGAATTCGCGCATGACCTTGTCGACGGTCTGGCCGGCCGCTTCCATCTGGAAAAGCGCCTGCACGGCGTAAAGCCGGGCGGCGGATTTCATCTGGCGCTTTTCGGCTGAACTGGTCTTGCGGGAGGTGTCGGTCATGCGGTCTTGGGTCCTTCGGTCTCGCCGGCGATGCGGAATTCCTCGCCCTGCGGCTTGAATCCGATGCCTTTCGTCCGGCGCGCCCATTTGCGCGATAGAGCGACGAGATGCAAGGCCGCCGCTGCCGCACCGCCGCCCTTGTCCTGA
Source organism: Alphaproteobacteria bacterium (assembly GCA_030429495.1). Classification (GTDB taxonomy): domain Bacteria; phylum Pseudomonadota; class Alphaproteobacteria; order Rhodobacterales; family Rhodobacteraceae; genus Albidovulum. The sequence goes on from JAUIFH010000006.1 coordinate 47,900, forward strand.
TCCGCCGGATCGGCGCGGACCTCGGCCTGACGGCGGTTCTCCACGGTCAGGATGCCGTTGCCGATGCAGACACCGGACAGGCCAAGCATCGTCAGGCCGCGCGACGAGTCGTTGCAGACCGTGTCGTAATGCGTGGTCTCGCCACGGATCACGCAGCCCAGCGCGACGAAGCCGTCGTAATCGGCCATCCGGCTCGCCATGCCGATGGCTGTCGGGATCTCAAGCGCGCCGGGAACCTCGACAAGGTCGGTTTCCGCCCCGGCCCTTTCCGCAACGGCCTTCGCCCCGGCGACCAGATTGTCGGCAATTTCTTTGTAATAGGGCGCAACGACGATCAGCAGACGGACCTTCCGGTCGAACGCGGGCAGATCAAGCACCGTGTGGGTTTCGTGTCCGGCCATGTCTCAGCCCTCCGAAATCGGGCGCGTGCCCGCGATTGTCAGGTCGTAGGCGTCAAGGCCAACATAGCGGGTCAGCGGCGAGTCCGTGAGCAGGATCAGCTCTTTCAGCCCCATCGTCGACAGGATCTGCGCCCCGAGCCCGGTCTGCTTGATGGTGCGCGGCCCGTCCTCTTCTTCGGTCAGAAGCTTCGCCTTCGGGTCGCGGAACAGGCAGACAGCGCCACGCCCCTCTTCGGCGACGATCCGCATGGCGCGCGCCAGTTCACCTTCGGGCGCCGGGCCGAGTGCAAGGACATCCTCAAGCACGTTCAGTGAATGGGTGCGGACAAGGACCGGCTCGGGCGTCGTGATGTCGCCCTTGGTCAGCACGACATGCTCGGTCCCCTCGGTCTGGTCGGTGAAGACCCGCATCGTCCAGTCGCCGCCATAGGCAGAGGTCACCGTGCGGCTCATCGTTTCGCGCACGAGGTTGTCGTGGCGGCGGCGATAGGCGATCAGGTCCGAGATCGTGCCAATCTTCAGTCCGTGCTTCTGCGCGAAAGCCACGAGGTCGGGCAGCCGCGCCATTGTCCCGTCCTCATTCATGATCTCGCAGATCACGCCGGAGGGGTTGAGACCGGCAAGCCGGCTGACATCGACCGCTGCCTCGGTGTGACCGGCGCGGACCAGGACGCCGCCCTCGCGGGCGCGAAGCGGGAAGATGTGGCCGGGCGTGGCGATATCGGCGGGGCCCTTCGTGGGGTCGATGGCCACGGCCACGGTCAGTGCGCGGTCATGCGCCGAAATCCCTGTCGAGACGCCTTCGCGCGCTTCGATGGAAACGGTGAAGGCCGTTTCGTGTCGCGAGGAATTCTTGATCGACATCAGTTGCAGGCCGAGCGCCTCGATCCGGGCCGAGGTCAGCGTCAGGCAGATCAGGCCGCGCCCGTGTGTCGCCATGAAGTTGACGGCGTCGGGAGTGCACATCTGTGCCGGGATCACCAGATCGCCCTCGTTCTCGCGGTCCTCGTGATCGACGAGGATGAACATGCGGCCGTTGCGCGCCTCGTCGATGATTTCCTCGGTCGGGGAAATGGCGGCTTTCAGATCATCGGTCATGGGGTCCGTCGCATGCTGTGCATTCCATGCGCCGCGATAGCCCAAGCGATGGCCTTTGGCCAGTGCGGACGCGACGCTTATCCGGCCGGAGCCGCCGCTTCGCGGGCGAAATAGCGGGCCGCCGGCAGGAAGCCGGCCATACGGCCGGCCTCGGACCATTCGCGTTCCAATGCCGTTTCGCCGATGACGAGGACCTGATCGGCCGGCATCCGCGCCTCGGCGAGGAGCGTGCGGAGCGTCCGACGCGTCTCGCTCCAGCTTTGCGCGATGCCTGGCGCCCGGATCGCGGCGTCTACGGCGATGCCCTGCGCCCCGAGTGCATCGCGGACCCGCGCTGGATCAAGCGGCGGCTGCGCGGCGAGAAGCTGCGACAGGTTGCGGGTTTCCGCCAGTCGCGCGGCTTCCGCCGCCTCCATGCGGTCGCCCTCGCGCAGGAGGCGGAGCGCGTTCGTCGAGAACAGGAAGGCGATGATGTCGTGGCCTGTCGTGGCCCTGACCCCGGCATAGGTCTTGTAGTCGAGGCCAATCTCAGCCGCGCGCTTCACGCGGAGGCGCACGATCTCGATCGGGAGCTTCGGAAGAAGCGCCGCGCGCGCCGCGCCCCAGCAGTGTCGTCGCCAGGACGCGCCCGGCTCAAGCGTCGGGCCGCCGTTATGCCCCGGCCCGCTCATTCCGCCGCCCAGTCGCGCAGCCGTGCGACGTAGCGCGCCAGCGTGTCGATCTCGAGGTTCACCCGGTCGCCGGTCTTCGCCCCGCCCCAGGTCGTCACCTCCTTGGTGTGCGGGATAATGTTGACGCCGAACTCGGCCCCGTTGACCTCGTTCACCGTCAGCGAGGTGCCGTTCAGCGCAACCGACCCCTTGGGCGCGATGAAACCGGCAAGCGCATGAGGGGCGCGGAAGGTGAAGCGGGTCGACGCGCCCTCATCCTTCATGGCGACGATCTCGGCCACGCCGTCGACATGGCCCGAGACGATGTGCCCGCCCAGTTCGTCGCCGACCTTCAGCGCGCGTTCGAGGTTGATCCGGTGTCCGACCTTCCAGCCCGAAATATTCGTCTTGGCGACGCTTTCGGCCGAGATGTCGACGTCGAACCAGCCGCGCGGTTCGGTCCCGGTGGCAACGACCGTCAGACAGCAGCCGTCGCAGGCGATCGACGCGCCGATCTCGATCGAGGCGACCGCATAGCCCGTCGCGATCCGCACACGCAGATCCCCCTTCTGCTCGAGCGCGAGGATCTCGCCGATATCGGTGACGATGCCTGTGAACATGGGCGTTCTCCTTTGCCTCTGCCTAGCCCGCACCCGGCCCCTCCGCAAGCGAAACGGATGCGCGCGCCCGATGCCACAGTCGCGCCCCACTTGTGCGCTAGCCGGTCGAAACGCCGTGACAGCGGCGTCAAATGCCGTCAGATGAATGCACCACTCGACCGGAGTCCGAACGCGCGTGCCGAAAAACGGCCCGAACAATCCTGTTTCACGCCGGGTCCTGATGCTTCAGGGGCCACATGGCCCCTTTTTCCGTCAGCTAGGCGACATGCTGCGAAAGGCCGGCGCCGAGGTCTGGCGCGCGGGTTTCAACCGCGGGGACGAGTTCTTCTGGGGTGCGGACGGCTACATCGCCTATGACGGCACGTCCGAAGGCTGGTCCGCAGAGGTTGCGCGTCTCCTGAATGAACACCGCATCACCGATCTGGTGCTCTACGGTGATTCCCGTCCCATCCATGCCACCGCTATCGCCGCGGCGAAGGAACGCGGCATCACCGTGCATGTCTTCGAGGAAGGCTACCTGCGGCCCTACTGGGCGACCTACGAACGCGGCGGGTCAAACGGCAATTCGCGGCTGATGTCTCTGTCGGTCGCTGACATGCGCGCAGCCCTGGAGCGGTCGGAGATGGAGATACCCAAGGCACCCGCGCGGTGGGGCGACATGCGCGAACATGTGTTCTACGGCGCGCTTTACCATTTTCTGGTCATGGCGCGAAACCGGCGATACCGCGATTTCCAGCCCCATCGCGGCATCACGGTCGCGCAGGAGTTTCAGCTTTATCTGCGCCGGCTACTCCTGATGCCGTGGCACGCGCTCGAACGCCGGGCGGCAACTTCACGCATCCGTTTTGGCGGGTTTCCCTACCATCTGGTGCTGATGCAGCTTGAACATGACGCGAGCTTCCGGGCGTATTCCGACTTCGCGTCGATGACCGATTTTCTGAAACTCTGCCTTGAAAGCTTCGAGCGCGGCGCGCCCCGGCACCACCATATCGTGTTCAAGGCCCATCCTCTCGAGGACGAACGGGCCGCCGTAACCCGGACGATCCGGGACACCGCGCGGCAGCTTGGCCTGCAGGGACGCGTGCATTTCGTGCGCGGCGGAAAACTCGCGCAATTGCTTGACGGGGCGCGAAGCGCCGTCACGGTGAACTCCACCGCCGGCCAGCAGGTTCTGTGGCGCGGCCTGCCACTCAAGGCCTTCGGCCGGGCGGTCTACAACCAACCCGAATTCGTGTCGGGCCAGCCCCTGACAGAGTTCTTCGCCGCCCCCCGGCGGCCGGACAGCCGGGCCTATCGGGATTATCGCCACTACCTGCTCGAAACGTCGCAGATACCGGGCGGTTTCTACTCCGCCCGCGGCAGGCGGCATCTGCTCAGACAGGTCGTGGACATGATCCTTGCGGCCGACGACCCCTATGATGCGCTGACATCAGGCACAGCGGCACCACGGCAACAGTTGGTGGCCGTGGAATAGCGCGGCTGGAAATTGCCCCACGCTTTCAGTAGGCTGATAAAAATTTGAGGCGGTTTCGCGGGAAAAGGAACAGACAATTGACATTCGCTGCACCTCGCCTTGGCCGCGCTGTGGCCTTGTTGGCGCTCTGCGCCGGTGTCGCCGCATGCGGCTTGCCGCGCAGCGGCCCGAGCCGGAGCGAGATCCTGGCCGGCTCCGTGGATCAGAAGGGCGATGCCTTCATCATTCCCGTTAACGCCAGTGTCGCGAGGGCGACAAGGTCGACGCCGAGCCTCGGCTTCACCAACGGCTTCCTTGGCGCCGGCGTCATCGGTTCGGATGAAATCCGGCCCGGCGACGTGCTTGGCCTGACCATCTGGGAAAACGTCGACAACGGCCTTCTGGCGGCCGCCGGAATGAACTCCACCGCGCTGACCGAGATGCAGGTGGACGGTGCGGGCTACATCTTCGTGCCCTATGCCGGCCGGATCAGGGCTGCCGGCAATACGCCCGAGGCGCTGCGCCAGATCATCACCGACAAGCTCAACGCCCAGACGCCGGACCCGCAGGTCACGGTTGCGCGGCTTGCCGGCGACGGTGCGACCGTGTCGGTCATGGGCGGCGTCGGCGGACAGGGCGTCTATCCGATCGAACGCCCGACCCGCACCCTGTCGGCGATGCTGGCCAAGGCTGGCGGCGTCCAGATCGAACCCGAAGTTGCGCAGATCGTGCTGACGCGCGGAACGCATTCCGGACGCGTCTGGCTGAAAGACCTGTATTCCAACCCCAAGCTCGACGTCGCGTTGCGTCCGGGTGACGTGATCCTGGTCGAGAAAGACCAGCGCAGCTTCACCGCCATGGGCGCCACCGGTTCCCAGACCCGCGTGCCGTTCGAGACGCAGGAACTGTCGGCCATCGAAGCCATCGCGCAGGTCGGTGGCCTCGCGACGAACTTCGCCAACCCGAAGGGTGTCTTCATCCTGCGCGATGAGGAACCGGCAATCGCAAACCGCGTGCTGAACCGCGGCGACCTCGTCGGTCCGCAGCGCGTCGCCTACGTGCTGGACCTGACGCAGCCGAACGGCCTGTTTGATGCCCGCGACTTCATGATCCGCGACGAAGACACCGTCTATGTCACCGAAGCGCCCTATGTGCAGTGGCACAAGGTTCTGTCGGCACTGACCGGCACGGCGAATTCGGCCAATTCACTGGCGTCCGCATCCGGCAACTGATGCCCGGGACAGGGTCCAGCGAGGCCGCCGGGCTCGATCCCCGGCGGCTTTTCGTATTCTCTGGCGGTTTCCTCACGCAGCCGCGCATCCGGCGCATCCTTTCCCTCGCGGGATATGACGTACGACTTGGCAAACCGTCGCGCCCGGAGGATCGGATCGGCGTCTGGGGCCGCAGCCCGACCGCCCCGCGCGGCGAAGCCGTGTCAGATTGGACCGACACCGGCATCGTCCGTATCGAGGACGCGTTCCTGCGTTCGGTCAGGCCGGGCCGCGACGGCGGCGGGCCGCCGCTGGGCCTGCTCATCGACCCGCGCGGGGTTCACTTCGACAGTTCAACACCGTCGGAAATCGAACATATCCTCGCCACGCATCCGCTTGACGACAATGCGGTGCTCCAGCGCGCGCGCGACGGGATCGAACGGCTGAAAGCCGCACATCTGTCGAAATACAACCATTTCGACCCCGCCCTGCCGGTGCCGGATCCGGGCTATGTCCTCGTTCTGGATCAGGCGCGCGACGATGCGTCGGTGCAATATGGCGGTGCCACCGCCTCGACCTTCCGCGAGATGCTCGTCTTCGCGCAGGAAGAGCATCCCGGTGCGCGGATCGTGATCAAGACCCATCCCGATACCGTTGCGGGCCATCGGCAGGGCTACTATGGCGAAGGGCACGCGCATGGCCGGATCTCCATCCTGAGCGATCCGGTTTCCCCCTGGACGCTGCTCGACGGCGCTGTCGGTGTCTACACCGTTTCGTCCCAACTCGGCTTCGAAGCGATCATGGCCGGGCACCGCCCGCGCGTCTTCGGCCAGCCCTTCTATTCCGGCTGGGGACTGACCGCCGACGAGAACCCGGTGCCACGGCGTGAGCGGAAGCTCACGCGGGCGCAGTTGTTCGCGGGCGCGATGATCCTTGCGCCCACATGGTACGACCCCTGCCGCGACCGGCTCTGCTCGTTCGAGGAGGCGGTTGACCAGCTTGAGGCCGAGGTGCGGGCGTTCCGCGATGACCATCACGGTCATGTCGCGACAGGGATGCGGTTATGGAAACGCGGCCATCTTCAGAAGGCCTTCGGCCGTGAGCGCCGATTGGTCTTCGCCAGCGAGCCCGGCCGCGCCGCTGCGCGCGCGCGGGCAGAGGGGCGCGGCTTGCTGGTCTGGGCCGGGCAGGAGACGGAAAGCCTGCGCGAACTGGCGCACGATGTACCGATTGCCCGGGTGGAAGATGGCTTCCTGCGCTCGCGCGGGCTTGGTGCGGAACTGGTGCCGCCGCTCTCGCTTGTCGCGGACCGGTCCGGCATCTACTACGATCCGGCACGCGAAAGCGATCTGGAGCGGCTGATCGCCGCCGATCCGCCGCCGGGCGGAGAGGCACGGGCCGAACGGCTGATCGGCCGCCTGACCCGCTTCGGCCTTAGCAAATACAACCTCGATGCCGACGCGCTGCCCGAACTCCCCAAGGGTCGCCGCATCCTCGTGCCCGGTCAGGTGGAGGACGATGCCTCAATCCGCCTGGGTGCCGGCGCGGAACATACCAATGCGGCCTTGCTGGAACGGGTCCGGGCAGAGAACCCGGATGCCGTCGTGATCTACAAGCCGCACCCCGACGTGGAGGCCGGCCTGCGGGCCGGCGCCCTGCCCGAAGACAAGGCGCTTGCCCATGCCGACCTCATCGTCCGGGGCGTGAACCCCGCCGCACTCATCGAGGCGGTGGACGAGGTCTGGACGATCACCTCAACCCTCGGATTCGAGACACTTCTGCGCGGAAAGCCGGTGACCTGCCTTGGCATGCCCTTCTACTCGGGATGGGGCCTGACCCGCGACCACTTCCCCGCTCCGGCGCGCCGCAGCGCCCGCCCGACGCTTGCCGCATTCGCGCATGCCACGCTGATCGCCTATCCGCGCTATGTCGATCCGGTCAGCGGCCTGCCCTGCCCGCCCGAGGTGATCGTCGACCGCCTTGCCCATCACGACATCCCGCTTCCGGGACGCGGCAACCGGCTGCTCTCGAAGCTTCAGGGCATCTTCGCAAGCCAGTCCTGGCTCTGGCGGTAGCGGGCGGGCCTACACCACGGCCATGCTGCGCGCCACGTCAAAGAATGCCTCGACAAGCTTACCGCTCCGCCTCTCCCGCAGGCAAATCAACGCCTCGTCCATCACCATGGTCTCTCCGCCCTCGACCGGGATGCTGACAAGGCGGAGGTCAGAGCCGAATTCCGCCGCCGAGACGAACCCGACACCCGCGCCGGAGGCCACGATCTCTCGCACCGCCTCGCGCCCCTCGGCTTCGATGGCGGGGGTGAGGGGCTGACCGGCGCGTCGTGCCGCTTCCTCCAGCTTGCGGCGCGTGCGCGACCCCTTCTCGCGCAGGACAAGGGGGACCTTGGCAAGCTCCGCAAAGGTAAACTGCCGGCGGTCTGCAAGCGGATGATCGCGCGCGACGAACGCCACGATGGGGGTGGAGTTCAGCTTCAGCGCCTCAACGTCGTGGCTGTCTGGCATGTTGCCGAGAACGCCGATATCGGCCTCATAGGCATGGAGCGCCGCAAGCACGCTTTCGGTATTGCCAGAGCGGACGGTGATGCGCACTCCCGGATGGCGGTCGCGAAACCGGGCGAGGATATGCAGCAGGTGATGCGCGCTGTCGGCGACGATCCGAAGCGATCCGGACCTGAGCGCCCGCGCCTCGGACAGGAGTTCGAGCGCCTGACTTTCACTGTCGAACAGACGCCGCGTGATGTCGAGAAGCCGTTCCCCCTGCGGCGTAAGCCGGACCTGCTTCTTGTGGCGGTTGAACAGGAGGAGGTCATATTCCTCCTCAAGCTTGCGGACCTGATCCGAGATCGCCGGCTGCGTCAGGTGCAGCACCTCCGCGGCGCGGGAAAACCCGCCGGAAACAGCGACATAGTGGAACGCACGAAGCTGAACGTAACGCATGGGGCAACCCGAAATTTGTCCGATCATCTATGCATCGTTAAAATTTATATATCAATCTAAAATAACGATTTTACATATATACTGCAGTGTGGGACAACCCCTCCAGTTCCCGCGTTCCCCAATGGAGCCAACGCATGACGAATCCATCCGCCCCCCTGCCCGCCCCGAAGCTTGGCGAGCCCTATCTGCTGACACCCGGCCCGCTGACCACTGCTTATTCCACCAAGGAAGCGATGCTGAAGGACTGGGGCTCGTGGGACGCTGATTTCCGCGCGATGACGAAGTCGATGCGGGACCAGCTCGTGGCACTGGCGGGCGATACGAAGGGCGAGTTCACCTGCGTGCCGATGCAGGGGTCAGGGTCGTTTTCGGTCGAGGCGATGCTCGGCACGTTCATCCCGTGGGACGGCAAAGTTCTGGTTCTGGCCAATGGCGCCTACGGGCTTCGCGCGGCAGAGACGATGAAGTACCTCGCCCGCGGCTACACCCTGATCGACAAGGGCGATTACATGCCGCCAAGGGGGGATGAGGTAGCCGCGGCACTCGACGCCGATCCGGATATCACCCACGTGATCGCGATCCATTGCGAGACCTCGTCGGGCATCCTCAACCCGGTCGCCGAGATTTCCGAGGCGGTCTACTCCCGCGGCCGCAAACTGCTGATCGACTCGATGTCCGCCTTCGGCGCGATCCCGCTCGACGTGAACGAGATCCGGTATGAGGCGATGGTGTCCTCTGCCAACAAGTGCATCGAGGGCGTGCCGGGCTTCGGCTTCGTGATCGCGCGGCGTTCGGAGCTTGAGGCCTGCAAGGGCAACAGCCATTCGCTCGCGCTCGATATCCATGCGCAGTGGGCCTACATGGAAAAGACCGGCCAGTGGCGTTATACGCCGCCCACCCATGTGGTCGCGGCCTTCCTTGAGGCGCTGCGGCTTCACGCAGGAGAGGGCGGCGTCGCCGGACGCGGCGCCCGCTATACCCGCAACCGCGACGTGATGGTCGAGGGGATGCGCGGTCTCGGCTTCGAGACGCTTCTGAAGGATCGCTGGCTTTCCCCGATCATCGTCACCTTCTTCTGCCCTGCCGATCCGAATTTCGTCTTCACCGAGTTCTACGAAAAGATGAAACAAAAGGGCTTCATCATCTATCCCGGCAAGCTCACCGTGGTCGACAGTTTCCGCGTCGGCTGCATCGGTCGGATGGATGAACATGTGATGGCCCGTGTGGTTCAGGCCGCGAAAGAGGCGCTGTTGGAGATGGGCGTCACCTCTGCCGCGCCGCCCGCCGCCGCGATTGCCGAGCGTGCAAAGCTGGCCGCCTGAGCGGCCCCCGAGACAAAGACGGAAGGAAGAGAAATGAACATGCAGAACCGCGCGCCCGTTACGGCCAATGACCGCGTCTATCCCTGGCCGAAAGTGCCCGCCGTGGCGATCTGCCTGGATGGCTGCGAGCCGGAGTACCTTGAGGTCGCCATCGCCGAAGGGCTGATGCCGACGCTGCAGCGGATGCGGGCGACCGGCACCGACCGGCTTGCGCATTCGGTTATTCCGTCTTTCACCAACCCCAACAACCTCTCGATCGCCACGGGCCGCCCGCCTGCGGTGCATGGAATCTGCGGCAACTACCTCTACGACCCCGAGACGGGCGAAGAGGTGATGATGAACGATGTCCGCTTCCTGCGGGCGCCGACGATCTTCTCGCGGTTCTACGAGGCCGGCGCCCGGGTGGCGATGGTCACCGCCAAGGACAAGCTGCGCGCGCTTCTGGGCGCGGGACTGAAGTTCGACGAGGACCGCGCGGTTGCCTTCTCCTCGGAGAAGTCGGGGACCACGACGAAGGCCGAACACGGGATCGAGAATGCGAGCGCCTGGCTCGGCATGCCGGTGCCGGAGGTCTATTCGGCGGAACTGTCCGAGTTCGTCTTCGCGGCGGGCGTGAAGCTTCTGCGCGAGTTCAAACCCGATGTCATGTATCTCTCGACGACCGATTACATCCAGCACAAATACGCCCCCGACCAGAAGGGCGCGAAGGACTTCTACGCGATGTTCGACCGCTACCTGGCCGAACTCGACGCGCTTGGCGCGGCTGTCGTCGTCACGGCTGATCATGGCATGAAGCCGAAGCACAACGCGGATGGCACGCCCGCAGTCATCTATGCGCAGGACCTGATGGACGAATGGCTCGGCAAGGACGCCGCCCGCGTGATCCTGCCGATCACCGACCCTTACGTCGTCCATCACGGCGCGCTCGGATCGTTCGCCACGGCCTACCTGCCGGAAGGCGCCGACCGCAACGATATCATGGACCGGCTTGCGGCGCGGGACGGCATCACGCTCGTCGTCACCCGCGAGGAGGCGGTGAAGCGGTTCGAGCTCCCGGCCGACCGGATCGGCGATATCGTAATGATCTCGGGCGAGAACATGACCATCGGCACCTCGGCACACCGCCACGATCTGGCCGCGCTGAAGGAGCCGTTGCGCAGCCATGGCGGCTTGACCGAGCAGGAGGTGCCTTTCATCGTCAACCGGGTGATCGACCTGCCGAACCAGCCGGAACTGAGGAACTTCGACGCCTTCTTCTATGCCTGCACCGCAGCCGCGCTCTGACCATGAAGGACCAGCACATGACGAAGATCGACATTCGCCACGAAGGCATGCGGATCGGCGGCGAGACGGTCTTTACCGACAAGGTGATTGAGGTCCGCTATCCCTATACCGATGAGGTCGTGGGTACGGTCCCGGCAGGCAGCGCCGAACATGCCCGCAAGGCGTTCGAGATAGCCGCCGCCTATAAGCCGAAGCTGACGCGCTACGAGCGCAGCCAGATCCTGAAGCGCACCGGCGAGATCATCGGCGAGCGGCGGGATTATCTGGCGAAGTGGCTCGTTCTCGAACTCGGCATCTGCTACCAGCACGCGGTCTATGAAACCAAGCGCGCGCAGGATGTCTATACCTTCGCCGCCGCGCAGGCCCTGCAGGATGACGGGCAGATCTTTTCCTGCGACCTCACGCATAACGGCAAGGACCGCAAGATCTACACCAAGCGCGAGCCGGTCCGGGCCATCAGTGCGATCACGCCCTTCAACCATCCACTGAACATGGTCAGCCACAAGATCGCGCCGTCGATTGCCACCAACAACTGCATGGTCTGCAAGCCCACGGAACTGACGCCGCTCACGGCACTGACGCTGGCCGATATCCTCTATGAGGCCGGACTGCCGCCCGAGATGTTCCAGGTGGTGACCGGCTGGCCGCAGGATATCGGCGAGGCGATGATCACCGATCCGAACATCGACATCATCACCTTCACGGGCGGCGTGCCGGTGGGCAAGATGATCGCGGCCAAGGCTGTCTACAAGCGGCAGGCCTTGGAGCTTGGCGGGAATGACCCGCTGATCGTGCTGAACGATCTCGATGACGCGGATCTGGACAAGGCCGCGACGATTGCCGTGGCCGGGGCGACCGGCAATTCCGGCCAGCGCTGCACGGCGGTGAAGCGCATCCTCGTGCAGGAGTCGGTCGCCGACCGCTTCGTGCCGCTGGTTCTGAAGAAAGCCAAGAAGATCAAGTTCGGCGATCCGATGGACCCGGCGACGGAGCTTGGCTGCGTGATCCATTCCAAAGCCGCCGAACTCTTTGAAAAGCGTGTCTATATGGCGGCCGATCAGGGCGCCAAGGTGCTCTACGATCCCGGCCGCAAGGGTGCTCTACTGCCACCGATCGTCGTCGATCACGTGCCCCATGACAGCGAACTGGTGATGGAGGAAACCTTCGGTCCCGTCATCCCGATCGTTCGCGTCCCGGACAATGACGAAGAGGTCATGATGATCTCGAATGGCACCGAGTTCGGCCTTTCCTCCGGCGTCTGCACCAACGACTTCCGCCGCATGCAGGCCTATATCGAGGGACTGAACGTGGGCACCGTGAACATCTGGGAACAGCCCGGCTACCGGATCGAAACCTCACCTTTCGGCGGGATCAAGGACAGCGGCAACGGCGTGAAGGAAGGCGTCACCGAGGCGATGAAGTTCTTCACCAACGTGAAGACTTATTCGCTTCCGTGGCCACGCTGAGCATGTGGTGAGGACGGGAGCCTCCGGCGGGAGTATTTTCGGACAGAAAGTGAGGCGGGCGTGATCACCCACACCGAAGGCGAGTCCAATACGTCTGAGGCGCGCCGAGCATGGGCGGCGCTCCATCCCGATGCACCGACGCGCGAACTGCTCGCGCGCGACGCGGACGCATTCCTGCACCAGTCGCTGTCCTCGCCCTGTGTTTCCACCATCGCCAAGGCGGAAGGCATCTGGATCGAGGACACCGCCGGACGGCGCTACATGGATTTCCATGGCAATTCCGTCCATCACATCGGCTATGGTCATCCCCGCGTCGTCGCCGCGATCAAGGACCAGCTTGAAACCTTAAGCTTCTCGCCCCGCCGCTTCACCAACGAGGTTTCGGTGGAACTGGCTGAAACGCTAGGCGCACTGGCGCCGGGCGATCTGGGCAAGGTCCTCTTCACCACCGGCGGCTCGGACGCGAACGAAGTGGCGCTTCGCATCGCGCGGGCGGCGACCGGGCGGTTCAAGACGGTGAGTTTCTGGGACGCCTTCCACGGGGCGGGCTTCGGGGCGTCGTCGGTCGGGGGTGAGGCAACATTCCGGAGCCATATCGCCGGGCCGCTGCTGCCGGGTGCCGAACATGTCGCCCCCTTCAACTGCTATCGCTGCGCCTATGGCCATGCCGGGCCGGAGAGCTGCGCGCTGGCCTGCGCGAAGATGGTGGAGTTCGTGCTGGAGCGGGAGGGCGACGTCGCTGCCGTCATCGCCGAGCCGATGCGGGCTGTGCCGGTGGTTCCACCACCCGGTTTCTGGAAAGCGGTGCGTGCGGCCTGCAACCGGCACGGCGCGCTGCTGATCATGGACGAAATCCCGACGGGCCTCGGCAAGACCGGAAGGATGTTCGCCTTCGAACATGACGAGGTGATCCCCGACATCGTGACGCTGGGCAAGGCGCTCGGCGGTGGCATCCTGCCCATCGCGGCAGTTCTGGCGCGGCGCGATCTGGATGTGTGCGGCGACTATGCCATCGGCCACTACACGCACGAAAAGAACCCGGTGACGGCGCGCGCCGCGCTGGAAACCCTCGCCGTCATCCGCGACGAGGGGCTTGTGGAGCGGTCGGCGGAGCTTGGTACCCATGCGCTCGACCACCTGCGCGAAACGGTGGGCCACCACTCGCTCGTCGGCGATATCCGCGGACGCGGCCTGATGTTCGGGGTCGAGATCGTCGAGAACCGCGAGACCCGTGCGCCGGGGCGCGCCGCGGCGGAACGCATCTACTACCGCTGCCTTGAGGCCGGTCTCAGCTTCAAGATCAGCGCAGGCTGCGTCCTGACACTCTCGCCGCCCCTGACCATCGCGAAGGGCGACCTCGACCGTGCGCTTTCCATCGTAGCGGACGCGATCGGCACCAAGGCGGCCTGACGCTCAGGCCGCGAGCGTCGCGGCAAGTTCGCGCCAGCGGTGGCAGGCGACCTCATGCCCGTCACCGGGATGCTCTAGCTTCGGCTCATCCTTCTTGCAGATGTCGATCGCGAAGGGGCAGCGGGTGTGGAACTTGCATCCCGGCGGCTGGTTCGTGGGCGACGGAATCTCGCCTTCCAGCTTCTGCGCCGAGCCCCGGTCATCCGGGTCGAGCGACGGGATCGCCGAGAAGAGCGCCTTCGTATAGGGGTGGCGCGGCGCCTTGAAAAGCTCGCGCGTCGGAGCGGATTCCACGAGCCGCCCGAGATACATCACCGCCACATGGTCGCAGGTATGGGCAACGACCGAGAGGTCATGCGAGATGAAGAGGAAGGTGATCTTCAGGTCGCGCTGGATCTGCTTGAGAAGGTTCAGCACGTCGGCCTGGATCGACACGTCGAGCGCGGCGACGCTTTCATCCGCCACGATGAAGCGCGGGCCCGAGACGAGCGCACGGGCAATGGAAATCCGCTGCCGCTGGCCGCCCGAGAAGGCATGGGGAAAGCGGCGCAGGTGTTCGAGGTTCAGCCGGCACTTGGCCGCGATCTCGCGCACGCGGGCGTCGGTTTCCTCGCGCGTTTTGGTCAGGCCCATGACCTCAAGCGGCTCGGCGATGATGTCGCGCACCGTCATGCGCGGCGAAAGCGCCGCGTAGGGGTCCTGGAAGATCAGCTGGGCGCGCTTGCGGTAGTCCTTGAGCTCCGGCCCGGCAAGCGTTCTTAGGTCGTAGTTCACCTCGCCGTCGGTATAATGCGCTGATCCGCCTGTGATCGGCACCGCCTTCAGCAGCGCGCGTCCGAGCGTCGTCTTGCCTGAGCCGCTTTCGCCGACGAGGCCGAAGAACGACCCCTTCTCGATGTCGATATCGACATGGTCCACCGCCTTCAGGATCGACTTGCCGAAGAAACCGGAACCGATCTTGAAACCGACCGACAGGTCGCGGGCCTTGATCAGGGTCTCGCTCATGCCGGGACCTCCGTATGCAAGTGACAGGCGACGCGGTGCGTGGGATCGACCTGCGTGTGGTGGGGCAGTTTCGACTTGCAGACATCGCCGATGATTTTCGGGCAGCGGGTATGGAAGACGCAGCCGGACGGGCGCTCGAGCGGGGACGGGATGTCGCCCGCGACGGGCGTCAGCGGCGCGTCGAGGTCTTCTAGTTTCGGCAGGGCGGCGAGCAGGCCCTGCGTATACGGATGCTTCGGGTTGCGGATGACCTCGCGCACAGGGCCTTCCTCGACAATCCGGCCAAGGTATTTGACCGCGACCTTGTCGGCGGTCTGGGCGATGACGCCGAGGTCATGGGTGATGAAGATGATCCCCATGTGGAACTCGCGCACGAGGTCCTTCATCAGGTCGATGACCTGTGCCTGAATGGTCACGTCGAGCGCGGTCGTCGGCTCATCCGCGATCAGAAGCTTCGGCTTGGTGGAAAGTGCCATCGCGATCATCGCCCGCTGGCGCATGCCGCCGGACAGTTCGAACGCATACTGGCTGAACCGTCGCGCGGGGTCGGAGATTCCGACGCGGTCGAGCATCTCGACCGAGATTTCCTTCGCCTTCTGCTTCGACATGTCGGAATGCAGCATCAGCTGCTCGACCATCTGGTCGCCGATGGTGATGGCGGGTGCGAAGCTTGCCATCGGTTCCTGGAAGATCATCGAGATCGCCCCACCCCGCACGATCTTCAGATCGCGCGCGCTCTTCAGCTTCAGGACCTCGACCGGGCCGTTTTCCGTGTGCAGGGTGATCCGGCTTTCCGGCGAATAGACGGCATTGCGGGCATTGAGGTGCATCAGCGCCTTGGCCGTCACCGACTTGCCCGATCCGCTTTCGCCGACAAGGCCCATCACCTGCCCCTTGTCGATGGTGAAGCTCACATCATCGACCGCCGTCACCAGACCCTCATCGGTCCGGAACTGGATGGTCAGGTTCTTGACTTCGATCAGTGCCGTCATTTCTTCGTATCCGAATAGGGGTCAGCCGCGTCGCGCAATCCGTCGCCGACGAAGACAAAGGCAAGGACCAGCGCCACGAAGAAGATGACGGGGATGAAATACCACTGGTAATTCAGAAGCACGTCGGCCTTCGAGACGTTCTGCATCAGCGCGCCGAGAGAGTTGACCGGGTCCTTCAGGCCAAGGCCGATAAAGGAAAGCGCTGTTTCGGAGCGGACCATGTAGGGGAAGGAAATCATCAGGTCGACGATGATGTAGCTGGTGAAGGACGGCAGCAGGTGGCGGCGGATGATGTGACCGGGCGAGGCGCCGCACAGTTCGGCTGCCAGTACGTATTCCTGCGTTCGTTCCGTCAGAAGGTGCGTGCGTATTCGTCGCGCGAGTGTCGGCCAGCCGATCAGTCCGAGGATGATCGAGATGAAGAAGAACCGCGTCTCGGACGACCAGTGATCAGGCATGAAGGCGGCCAGCGCCATGAACAGCGGAATGGACGGCACGGTCCGGATCGCGTCGGTGATCATTTGCAGCGCTGAATCGATCCAGCCGCCGAAATAGCCGGCCACCCCCCCTATGATCAGCGCCAGAACAAAGGAGATGAAGACGCCAAGCGTGCCCACCGCAAGCGATGTCCAGATCGCGTGCAGCGTTCGTCCAAAGATATCTTTGCCGCTCGCATCCGTGCCGAAGAGGTGGATCTTGCCGCCTTCGTCGAGACCGAAGAGGTGCCTGTCGGCCGGAATGAGGCCCAGAAGCTTGTAGTCCCACCCCTTCACGAAAAACCGCATGTAAAGCCGGTGGTCACGGTTTTCCGTTACGACCCAGCGGAAATTGGTCTTGATCGAGCGTTCGCGTTCCGTCGCATAGACGAAGGGGCGAAGCGAAAAGCCGTTCTCGTCCCAGAACTTCGGCATCTGCGGCGCGCCGTTTTCGTAGTTCTCGTCGCGACCTGCGATCGTAGGGTCGTAGGGCGACAGGAACGGCGCGAACAGCCCCATCATGATCATGATGACAAGTGCCCATGCCGCGACCATGGCAGTCCGGTTGCTCTTGAAGCGTGCCCAGATGAGTTGGCCCTGCGACGCGGTAAAATACGCCTCCTTGGCCTTCTGGTCCACGCCGCCGACAGTTGCTTTCTTACGCCAGAACATCGCTTACCCCATGAGGCCGCGGCGCACGCGCGGGTCGATCAGGGCAAGCAGGATGTCCGTGGCGAAATTCAGCGCCACGATACTTGCCGTAAGAAGGAAGATGATTGCGCCCGCAAGCTGCTGGTCATTCGACCGCGCGAGACTTTCGAACAACAGCGCGCCGGCCTCGGTCAGCGTCAGGATCAACGCGACGATCGGCAATTCGTTGAAGATGCGGTTGAGGTCGAAGCCCAGCGAGTTGATCACGGGGCCGAGCGAATGCTTGGCCGGATATCGCCAGAGCAGCTTTCGTCCCGATACCCCGCGCGCCGCCGCCGCCGTCACATAGAGTTTGCCGATCTCATCAAGCATGAGCGCGCGCACCGTCTGAAGCGCGAAGGCCGTGGCTGACCAGCCGAGGATGAAGACCGGCAGCCAGGCGCGGCTCAGGAAGTCGCCGAATTTTGCCCAGGACCATGCCGCGTCCCGATACTCCTTTGAGAACAGGCCGGTCAGACTGTCGCCGAACAGCACGGTCGAAATCAGCATGATGATGAGCGCGAGAAGGAAGTTGGGGAGTGCGAGGCCAAGATAGCTCACGAACCTGAGGGAGTTGTTCGTGATCGGACTTTGGGAGCTCGCGGATATGATGCCTATTGGTACCGCGATCGCATAGGACAGGATCAATGCGGCCATACAGATGCCGAGGGAAATCCAGAACTTGTCCGCAAGCAACTGGTTGATGTTCAGCCGCAGGATACAGCTGTCGCCGAACTCGCCGTGCACGAAGACATTGTAGACCCACTTGCCCCACCGCTCAGGAAACGGCCGGTCCAACCCGAGGCGCTTCTTCTCAGCTTCGATGTCGGCAATCGTGATCTGGGAACCTTGCGTGTTCTTGAACGCAAGGTAGCGTTCCGCGCAGGTGCCAGGGACCAGTTCCATCAGGGTGAAGACGATGAGAGAGACGGTCAGCAGCGTCACCAGCGCCATGAAGGCTCGGGTCAGCGCGAATTGAGCGAATTGGGCCATTGAGCTTTAACGTCCGGTCAGGGCCTCGGGGACCGGGGCAGGCATTGTGCCGCCTGCCCCGGATGAGTTTCAGGCTCGGATCACGAGATCACTCGTCAAGCCACCACTGGGCACCCCGGTAGGGATACGTCCGGTAGTATTCGTAGGACGCGGTCTTGAACTCCGGGAAGTTCTTCAGGGCGTTGCGGTGATAGATCGGATCCGGCGTAAGCGCGGTGCCGATGAACAGCAGGTTGGAGACCATGTTCTCAACCAGCCGGTTCGCGGTCGCCTTGAACTCGTCCGTGCCCGCCGGCGTCGATTGCAGCGTGTTGATGTCAGCCATCATCTGCTTGACGTATTCGGGCGGCTCAACCCCGCTCGACCCGTTCGAGTCGACCCATTCGGCCCAGAGCATGCCGGTACGGTGGGCGAAGTAGTTCTCGAACGGCGGCACCCACAGCTCGTTGTTGCCGAGGATGATACCGGTCGGCTGGCCCTTTTCCCACAGGCCGACATCAAGCTGGTTGGAGGACTGCGCCGAGCGGTATTCGTCCGGCGTGATTTCCTTCACCGTCGTGTTGATGCCGACATTGGCCCAGTGCTGGCCGATCAGTTCGACAACCTGTCCGGCGATACCCTGCGTCGCGAATTGCAGGTTCAGCACCAGCGGCGCGCCCGAGGGCAGATCGCGGAAGCCGTCGCCGTCCTTGTCGACCACGCCGACCTCATCCAGAAGCGCCTTGGCCCCATCGGGATCGAACTCGGCCGCGAAGCTCTTCCACTGAGGATCAATGTAGTCCGGCAGCGGCGAGAAGCCGGTATACTGCTGGATCGCACCCTCACCGAAATAGGCGGTCTGGTTCAGTTCTTCGCGGTTGATCGCGACGGACATCGCCTTGCGGAAGCGGAAATCGCCGAAAACGGCGCGCTTTTCCTCATCCGCCGAGGTAACGTTGAAGGAAATCGCGTGCATGGCAATCTTCGGCTTGAGCTGGACCGAATAGCCGCCCTTCTCCTGGTTCTCGAGAAGGATCGGCGCGTCAGATAGCTGGAGGGACTGGGTCTTGTAGTCCGCCTCGCCGTTGACGAGCTTCAGAAGCCGGACTTCCTGGTCGTTGGCATAGAGCTCGTCCATCTCGTTGATGTAGGGAAGCTGCTGCCCCGTCGTATCGACCATGTGGAAATACGGGTTGGCGACGAAATGCCGGCCTTCCGTGGTCTCGCGCACGACGATATGGCTTTCCAGCGTCGGCGCCGCATCCGCCGGCAGCTTCGCAAGCTGGTCGGGCGCATTCAGCATCGGCGTCGGCGTGTCCATCCAGTCGGAGTTGCCGTAGTAGGCCTTGATCGCGGCATAGCCGTTCTCAAAGCCCAGTTCCTGCGCACGGGCGTCGGCGTCGGGATTGACGTCCGGGTGGAACTGGCCAAGGAAGTGCTTCGGCTGGAAGCCCTGGGCGTAGTGCGTGGCGAAGTGGGCCAGCAGACCGGGCTTCGGCGCCGGAAGGTTGAACACGACCGTGGTGTCGTCCGGCGTGTCCACCGTCATCCGCTCACCGGCGACGGTCACATAATCCTTCGGCTTCTCGTTGATGTTCGGATCAAGCGCGAGGTTGTCGTACCAGAACTTCACGTCCGCAGAGGTGAAGGGCTGTCCGTCGGACCACTTGTGGCCCGCGCGCAGGTGGAACGTCAGCTGGGTGTAGTCGTCATTCCATTCCCACGACTTGGCGACGTTCGGCACGATCGTCTCAAGGTCATCGGAATAACGCACGAGGTTGACGTGACGCACCGACATGAAGTCCGAGGTGCCCGCCTCGGTCGCGTTCGACAGGGCGTCGAGCGTGCCGCCGTAGCTGCCGACGGAATCGTAGGGCACCACGACCAGCGGTTCGGAGGGCAGTCGGTCGGCGACCGCCGCGAGCTCCGGGTTGCCGCGGATCTGGCTGTTCAAACCGGCCATGTCGGGGTTCTCGGAGAATTCCATCGTGCAGCTTGCCGCCGCCTGGAACTCATCGGCTTCGAACTGTTGCGGGAAGGCGCCAGCAGCGATCCCTCCCATATCGGCCACGGTGATGCCAGGGCAGTTGGCGTAGGCCGCCACCGGCAAAAAGAGCAGCGCAGCGCTGCCGTAAAGTATGCGTTTCATATGTCGCTCCCGTTGTTAGGCGTTGTTGGATTTTCTTGATGCTTGTTGTTAATCCGGCCCATTGCGCAAGACGCTAGAAACGGCCGGTTTCGCTGTATATGTCCACTTCCTCCCTTCGGATAAGTCCAGCGTCCGTGGGGCACCTGCGTCAGGCACATCGCAGGCGGACGTTACGGAACCTCTCGGCAAGCAAGCCCCGGAACCGGTCGAGGCGAGTATGTCCCCCCGGCAGAAAAGCCGTCAAGCGGCACGCGGCCGGATGCCCGAATGCCGGTTGCATTTTCATTCGCGCGGCACCGTAACTGCCCCATTCGGCGTCACCATGGTACGGTTGAAGCGGCTCGCGGCATGGGTCATGCGATGATCGGCCATCGCCCGGTACATCGCGATCAGCGTTTCGCGCGCATCCGGATCGCCCGAGATGTCGCGCATCTCGCCATCCGCGCGATGATCGAACAGGAGCGCCGGCAACCCGCCATTGAAATGCACAAGCGTGTGGTCCTGCCCCCGCAATACCGCGAGATTGCTGGTCTCCGGCGTAAGGCCAAGCTGGGTCTGCGGCAGGGTCGGCGCTACCGGATTACCGAAATCCAGCTCCGAGAACGTGAAGCAGCGCCAGTCGTGCGGCGCCTCCCCCCTCAGAAGCGGCATCAGGCTGCGCCCGTTCATCGTCTGTGGCACATCGAGGCCGAACCGGTCGAGGATTGTCGGGGCGAGATCGACGGACTCCGTTGGCAGGTCCACCACCTTTCCGAAGGACGCCGGCAAGGCCGGATCGCGGATGATCAGCGGCGTGTGATAGGCCGCCGAATGATACGTTGACTTGGCCCAGATATAGCGGTCGCCCAACATCTCGCCGTGATCGGCGGTCACGACGATCAGGGTCCGGTCGTATTGGTCGGTTTCCCTCAGGAAATCCAGAACACGCCCGAGGTGATGATCGACCTCCGTGGCCAGCCCGAGATAGATGGCCCGCAGCATCCGGATGGCATCGTCGGTCGGCTGCAAGTTGGGGAAGCCTTCCACCATGCCGGCAATCGGATTTTTCGCGTGGCACGGCGCGATGTAGGGGTGAACCCCGCACTCAACCTCCATCGACCCGAGGCGTTCGGGAAGCGGGATCGCGGCGGGATCGTACATGCGGTTGTAGGGTTCCGGCGCCACCAGCGGGTTGTGCGGCCGGATATAGGTCAGGTGCGCGAACCAGCCCGGTGCGCGGCCCCTCAGCGCGCGGATCGTGGCATCCGTCAGGAAGGCCGTGTCACTGTCCTCGGCTCGGTAAAGCGCCGGGTCGTCGGGGCGCGGGCCGTTCGGCCGGAAGATGGCCGGATAGGGCGGAACGTCGTAGCCTTTCGCCATCAGGTCGGCACGCCAGGGCAGGCTTTCCTCCAGCCGCATCTCCACGACTTCCTGAAAGCCTGGCAGGACCTGCTCATAGCTCGTCAGCGCCGGATCGCCGGTCGCATGGACGCGCGGATCGGGCGTCGCGTCGGTGTAGCCGAACAGCAGCGGCAGCCAGCCGGCCTTCCGCATCTCGGTCGCAAGGTTCGGCGCGTCATGCACAAGCGGCGTGCCGTTGCGCACCGAGCGGTGGTTCATCGCATATTGCCCGGTCAGCAATGACGCCCGCGACGGGCCGCAGGGATTGGCGACCGAGTAGTTCTGCCGGAACGAGGCGGCATCTGCCATCAGCGCCCGCAGGTTCGGCAGATCGACGTGATCCGCGAGCGCGCCGAAAAGACAGTCCGCGCGAAGCTGGTCGATGATGACGAATAAGATGTTGTCGCGCGCCACCGCCCCCTCCGGTCTCGCCGCCGTTATCCCTCACGAATGCAACAATTTCGATTCGTGGCAACATAAATATGTGGATTTATGTGTGATGATGTGGGAAAAATTCCGCTTCAAGAGGTGTTGATGTGCGACACGGCAAGGCCAGCCACCGCCAGTTCGAACTGATCGAGGTGTTGCGCCGCCTCGGCGGGTCGGCGCGCAATGCCGAGATCGCGCAGGCCATGGCCGTCTCGGAAGAGACGGTCCGCCGCCTCGTGACGACCCTCGCCGGCGAAGGCAAGGTCGACCGGCTGCATGGCGGCACTGTCCTGGCAGGTATCGAACCCGGCTTCTTCCAGCGAATCGCCCAAAACCCGGACGGCAAGCGCAAGATCGCCGCGGCAGTCGCCGACGAGGTGTCGGATGGCATGTGCATCTTCCTTGATGTCGGCACGACGACGAGCTTTGTCGCGGAGGCGATCCGCGCCCGGCAAAGGCTCTATGTCGTGACCAATTCGATGCCGATCGCCCAGACGCTTGCCAACCACAACGACAACCGCGTTGTTCTTGCCGGCGGTGATGTCGGCGGGGAGGAGCGCGGCACCTACGGGCCATTCGCCGCGGAGGTGCTGCGCCGCCATGCCTTTGACATATCGGTACTTTCGGCCAACGCGGTCAATGCGCGGCACGGCATCCTCGTGTTCAATCCTGACGAGGCCGATCTGGCACGGGTCGCGGTCGCGCAATCGCACCAGGCCATCGTGACCGCCGATCACGAGAAGTTCGGCCGCAAGGCACCGCAGATTGCCTGCGCGCCCGAGGATGTTGATCTGCTGGTGACAGACCGCGCACCGCCGAAGGAACTTGCCGACGCATTCCGGCGGTGGGGGATCGCGGTCAGGATAGCGAAGGACACGCACCGCCCATGACACAGAAACCCGCCAGCCTTGCCGACGCCGTCGAGATCGCGGCCAGGGCCTCCGCCATCGCGATGCGCCATTTCCGGGGCGCGCTCGGCGTCGATTTCAAGGCCGATGACAGCCCCGTCACCCAGGCCGACCGCGCGGTCGAGGCGGAAGTCCGGCGCATCCTCGCGGACCGCTTCCCCGATCACGGCATCTTCGGTGAAGAGGGCGGCATCGAACGGGGCGCGGCCGACGACCTCTGGATCGTCGACCCGATCGACGGCACCCGCAGCTTCATGACGGGCCATCCGCTGTTCGGCTTCCTTCTTGCCAAACTCTCGAAGGGCCGCGCGGAACTGGGCGTGGTCGCACTGCCGGCGCTGGACGAGGCCTATGCCGCCGAACGCGGCGCCGGCGCGGCGCTGAACGGTGTCCCGATCCGGACGTCGGGCCGGCGCGACGAGAACGGAGCAAGCCTTTACATCAACGAGGGTGAGAAGATCTGGCGCGCGGCGCCTGACATATTCGCCCGGCTTATGGACTTCGGCCGGACCCGGCGTTTCGGCTACGACTGCTATCCCTACGCGCTTCTGGCATCCGGTCATGTCGATGCGGTGGTCGATTTCGACCTCCAGCCCTATGATTACCAACCCGTCGCGCTATTGGTCGAGGAAGCCGGCGGCGTCATGACCGGCTGGGACGGCGCGCTGCTGGACATGCAGGTCAACGCGCCCGTCATCGCCGCCGCAACGCCGGAACTGCATGCGCATCTTCTGTCGGTCGTCACCGGATAAAGCGCAGCTAAAGCGTTTCGAGTTTTGGTTCCGCGTAAACTCGAAACGCCCTAGTGCCGCGACCAGAGACTCAGCGTGTCGCCCCCGACCCTTTCGACGGTGATGAGCCGGAAGCGACCGACCTCTGCCAGCGTGCCAAGCCCGAGCGCGCCGATCCCGGCCCGTCCGTCGGCGCCAAGCGCAAGACCCGCCGTGAACAGCGCAATCTCGTCAACGCACTCGCTGCCCAGTAGCGCCGCCGCAAGCTGCCCGCCCCCTTCGCAGAACACGCGGGTGATGCCCTCAGCGCCCAGCGCGTCAAGCACGTCGGGTGCGGGCGATCCCTCCTCCACCGCGATCAGCCGTGCCCCGGCCGCCTCCCAGTGCCGGCGCACGGCGTCGGAAGCGGACCGATCGTGGACCAACCAGACCGGCACGTCCCGCGCGGTTGCATGAAGCTTGCGTGCCGCGGCAAGGTCGAGTCCGTGCGACACGACGACCCGAACCGGCTGATGCGCAACGCCCAGCCCCCGGACCGTCAGGTCCGGATCGTCCGCCCGCGCCGTTCCGGCCCCGACCAGCACAGCGTCGTGGCTTGCCCGCATCGCGTGGACGTGCCGCCGCGCTTCCGACCCGGTGATCCACCGGCTTTCCCCCGACCCTGTCGCGATCCGGCCGTCAAGGCTCATCGCGAGCTTAAGCGTCACCATCGGGCGCCCGGTGCGAAGACGGCTGAGGAACCCGCGTTGAAGCCGCTCCGCCTCCGCCGCCATCACTCCGGTCTCGACCGTGATCCCGGCGTCGCGCAGCATCGCATGGCCGCGCCCGGACACCCGTGCGTCGGGGTCCTCCAGCGCGGAAACCACGCGCGCGACACCGGCGGCGATCAGGGCCTCCGCACAGGGGGGGGTCTTGCCGTGATGGGCGCAAGGTTCAAGGCTGACATAGACCGTCGCACCGCGCGCCGCGCCTCCGGCCTGGGCCAGCGCCACGGTTTCTGCGTGGGGACGACCACCCGGCTGCGTCCAGCCACGTCCGACGATACGGCCGGACTTCACGATCACGCAGCCGACCGCAGGATTCGGCCAGACCCGGCCAAGGCCACGCCGGGCAAGGCCGAGGGCCAGCGGCATGAACCTCCGGTCGTCTTCCGCGGTCACTCTTCCGCCGGGGCGGTCGGGCGCAATTCGGAGACGAACTTGTCGAAGTCGTCAGCCGCCTGGAAGTTCTTGTAGACCGAGGCGAAGCGCACATAGGCCACGGTGTCGATCCGCGCCAGGGTCTCCATCACGATCTCGCCGATGGTCTTGGAGGGAATGTCGGTCTCGCCCAGGGATTCAAGACGCCGGACGATGCCGGAAATCATCTGGTCGATCCGCTCCGGGTCGATGGGTCGTTTCTGCATCGCGATACGGATCGAACGCTCCAGCTTGTCGCGGTCGAAATCCTCGCGTTTGCCGGAGGACTTGATGACAACGAGATCGCGCAGTTGCACCCGTTCATAGGTCGTGAACCGCCCCCCGCAGGCCGGGCAGAAGCGCCGTCTGCGGATGGCGACATGATCCTCGGCCGGGCGTGAATCCTTTACCTGCGTGTCGACATTTCCGCAAAACGGGCAGCGCATTCCCTTCCCCTCGGTCCAGATCCCCGGATATCCACAGGCACTATAGGCGTGCCTCTAGGGTTTGGGTAGGGGGCAATTGCAGCCACCAGATAACGCGAGCGAAAACGGGGGAAAATCAGCAACATATTCCCCTACGTCACCCGCTTCAGTTGAGTCATTCTCCCCCCGTTCCGCCGAGGCGGAACCAGCCGCCAGCACGGACCGTCCGAGAAGCCGCGCGCCCACGCGCCGGGCTACCGGACGAGACATGCCACCACCTGGCGGTCATGGGGCGCCCGGCGATGTTCGAACAGGTATAATCCCTGCCAAGTTCCAAGCGTCGGGCGCCCCGCCACGACCGGAATCGAAAGACTGACCGGCAGCAGCGCGGCCTTGATATGCGCCGGCATATCGTCCGGCCCTTCGAGGATATGGGTCAGGTAGGACATCGACGGATCGTCCGCCGGCGGCACGAGGCGCTCGAAAAAGGCCACTAGATCGCGGCGCACGTCGGGGTCGGCATTTTCCTGAATGGCAAGCGAACAGGACGTATGGCGCACGAACAGAGTCAGGAGCCCGTCGCCCTTTCCCGCACACCAATCTCTCACACGATCGGTGAATTCGTACAGCCCCGCCCCGCGCGTGGCGATCACGAATGTCTCTCTGTCGGTCACGACCGCGCCCTGCGCCGCAGAGCGTGATAGACCTTGCGCGCCTCCTGGTAGAGGACATGCTTGCGCGGAAACTCGGTCTTGCGGTGTTTCCGGTCGAAGACGGTGAATTCCACCGTCTCCCGCCAGTCAAGAGCGGTTATGAACTCGTAGCGCAGCCCGAGCGTCCAGACGAGGTAGGGAAAGGAAATCTGGTCCCGCCGTGAATAGCGCAGCACATGTTCGTACCAGCGGTCACCGAACCGGGCGGCGGCGGCATCGGCATGACAGCGGACGATAAAATGGCCTTCGATCAGCCCCGAATGCGCGGGCAGCCCGGCGGTACGATAGGTCGCCTCGCGTTCCTTCAGGACGCGGTAGTCGTCAAGGCCGTTTTCCCAGCAGGTCTGCAATTCGTGATAGACGCAGTCGCGGCGGAAATGCGGGAACGCGAAAAATGCGCTGTCCGACTGCGCGGTCACGGCCGACAGAACAGCCTGCGGGTCGCGCTTCAGGCGCGACTTGTTGTCGATCCAGATCGACCACTCGGCGTCGGGAAAGTATCGGTGCGGCATAAGCTTTGCCCGGCGCGACGCGCGGGCCGCGTCGATCCCGTCCAGCGGATCGTGGACGATCTCGACGCCGGGAAGCGCCACGTCCGTCCGGTCGGTAAAAAGCACGCGGCGGCACGTGTCGAAGCCGCCGAAGAAATCGGGGTTAAGCGGATCGGCGTCGCCGTAATGCGCGCTGTAAAGAACGAGGTTCATCCCCTGCCCTGACTTGCCTGCCTCATCGTCGCGACTATAGCCGCGCCACAGCGCGGGCACGAGTCCCGTCACGGTCATGTGTCACACAGCGCGGCCCGATCCATGCTAGGTTGCCCGAGAACCCGTTCATGGACAGGGAGGCTGCGATGACGCGACTGACAGCCCGGGATTTCGCCCCGGAAATCCTCGAACTTTACGACTTCTACGCCCACGGGATGATCACCAAGCGTGAATTTCTCGACCGGGCCGGCAAGTATGCGGTCGGCGGTCTGACTGCGGCGGCGATCCTGGGAATGATGAGTCCGGACTACGCGCTGGCCGAGCAGGTCAGCTTCAACGACCCCGATATCCGCGCAGACTATGTCACCTACCCCTCGCCGAATGGTCATGGCGAAGTGCGGGGCTATCTGGTTCGGCCGGCAGGGGCCGAGGGCGCGCTGCCCGCGGTCGTCGTCGTCCACGAGAACCGGGGCCTGAACCCCTATATCGAGGATGTCGCACGCCGGCTCGGCAAGGCGGGGTTCATGGCGCTCGCGCCGGACGGCCTCACCTCGGTCGGCGGCTATCCCGGCAATGACGACGAGGGGCGCACGCTCCAGAAGACAGTCGATCCGACGAAGCTGATGAACGATTTCTTCGCGGCGGTCGAACATCTGATGGGCCATGAAGGGTCCACCGGCAATGTCGGGATTGTCGGCTTCTGCTATGGCGGCGGGGTCTGCAACGCGGCGGCAGTGGCCTATCCGGAACTGAAGGCGGCGGTGCCGTTCTATGGCCGGCAGGCAGCGGCGAAAGACGCACCGAACATCAAGGCTTCGCTGATGCTCCACTACGCAGGCCTCGACGAGCGGATCAATGCGGGCTGGCCGGAATACGAGGCGGCGCTGAAGGCGGCCGGCACCGACTATCAGGCCTTCATCTATGAGGGCGCCAACCATGGCTTCCACAACGATTCCACCCCGCGCTACGACGAGGCGGCGGCGGAGCTTGCATGGAGCCGCACCGTGGAGTTCGTCCGGGCAAAGCTCGGCTGAGCGGCGAGCCTATTCCGGGACCTGTGAGCTCGCTCCGCAAAACGCAAAACACGATGGCCTGCGGGATTCGAACCCTGCCGGAGCCTCTAGCGGCGCGGATTTCGTGCAAACTCGCAGAAGGCCTGCGCCGCGCCGGCTGACAGACTGCCATCCTTCCGGCCGATCAGCGTGGCGATCCCGGTCGAACCGGCTGCGCCGTCGGGGCTAAGCGAGAAGCGGATCCCTTCGCCCGCCCGTCGCGGAGGCTCCGACAGGCGCCAGATCCGGGTCGAGGGCGGCTGGTTCAACCCTCGGATCACATAATCCCCCGCCGTGCACCAGAAATCCGCTGGCGCCGACTTCCCGCGATAAGGCACCGTGAAGTCGCCCGGGCCCTGCGGCTCTGCAACAAGTCCGTTCTGGGCGATATAGGCACTGGCCGGGCTGGAAAGCGTGAGGGCAAGAAGAAGGGCGATGCGGCGCATGGGCGGGCCTTTCGAAAGGACCCTTTCAAGATAGGCCCTGAGGAGAAATTTCCAAGCCGGCACGATATCCCCGTCGGCAGGAACCCTCAGGATTTCGTGAACACCCGCGCGGTGTAGTTCGGCAGCATCGGCGGTGTCGTCTCTGCCACCTGGCGAAGCCCCAACGCTTCGAATATCTCCTTGTACTTGCGGGGAAATATTCGCGTGTTTGACGTCGACTCGTCTTCGATCGTCACCAGCACCGACTTCGTCACCCGCGCGATGTGCTCAAAGACCCAGTCGCTGTCGGGGTGAATGTGCAAGAGCACCGCCATCGAGAAAACAACGTCATAGGCACCGTCTTCCAACTCGGGGATCGCCTCTTCCACGGGCTTGTTGAGGATGTTCGCGGCCGCCGCAAGGTCAGGGAACGCAACCTTCATCTCTTTGATGGCCGGTTCGCTGATCTCAATGGCGGCAATCGGACCATACCCGGCCTTGTAGAGCGCGTTGAGGTTGCGCCCGACATTGCATCCTATCTCAAGAACGCTGGAGCCGGCGGGCGCGTGCTGCGACAGAAGATCGACAAGGAATTCGCTTCGCCCGGGGGCACGGCGATAGGCATCCGGCTTGTTCCGTGCGTTGGGAGGATTGCGCCAGAACTCGGCAAGCTCTTCGCGTGACCCTTTCGCGCGGACGGAGTCCGCGCCGTGGAGAAGAGAAAAAAGCTTGTACTTGAGCTTGTTTCGCGCGTGGCGGAGTTTTGCTCGCATGGTTCCCCCCGTTGATGTCCGCCAGGCGGGGATGGTCCAATCAACCCCTGCCGGCTCGCTTCACACTGCTTCCCGGTGGCGACGCGCTGCCTGACAAACAAGCCCGCACGCAACCGAAGCCCGATCCCTCACTTCGTGAACCATGATGCCAGTATCCGTGTCAATGCGCGTAGGCCGTGCGACGCAGAGCAGAGGTAGCACGGCTGGGCCGCGGTCGGAACCCGCGAGCCAGAGCCTAGCCGAAGATGGACTCGCCCTGCTGGTCGATGAGCGACTTTGCCTTGCGCAGCGTCATCTCCGCCGCGGCCTCTTCGGTCGCAACAGTATCCGCCCGCACCATCCGGTGCGTCCTGACCTCGCCGCCGACCTCCTTCTCGATCCGCGCCGCCACGCGAAAGCCCGCGCTTTCCTTGATCGGGTCGACAAAGATGCGGAAGCCGTCGTGAAGAACGGGCTCGGCCTCGGCCTTTTCACTGGATGAGCCGTTTAAGAGGCGAGAAAACCAGGACATGGGGGACCCTCCGTATTTTCCCGGTTCTA
Source organism: Alphaproteobacteria bacterium (assembly GCA_030429495.1). Lineage (GTDB taxonomy): Bacteria > Pseudomonadota > Alphaproteobacteria > Rhodobacterales > Rhodobacteraceae > Albidovulum. The sequence continues at coordinate 77,314 of JAUIFH010000006.1, forward strand.
CTATGGGAACGGATGTCTGGCCAGAAGTCCGGCGGGCGGCCTAAAGGCATTTGACGAGCCGCCCCGATCTTACTGATCCAGGAAGCTCCTTAGCTTCCTCGACCGCGACGGATGCTTCAGCTTCCGAAGCGCCTTCGCCTCGATCTGGCGGATGCGTTCGCGGGTGACGCTGAACTGCTGGCCGACTTCCTCAAGCGTATGGTCGGTATTCATGCCGATGCCGAAGCGCATGCGCAGCACCCGCTCCTCACGAGGCGTCAGCGAGGCCAGAACCCGCGTCGTCGTCTCCTTCAGGTTCTCCTGAATGGCCGAGTCCAACGGCAGGATCGCGTTCTTGTCCTCGATGAAGTCGCCAAGCTGGCTGTCTTCCTCGTCGCCGATGGGCGTTTCCAAGGAAATCGGCTCCTTGGCGATCTTCATCACTTTGCGGACCTTTTCGAGCGGCATCTGCAGCTTTTCGGCCAGTTCCTCGGGTGTCGGTTCGCGCCCGATTTCGTGCAGCATCTGGCGGCCGGTCCGCACCAGCTTGTTGATCGTCTCGATCATGTGGACCGGAATGCGGATCGTGCGGGCCTGATCGGCAATCGAGCGGGTGATCGCCTGCCGGATCCACCATGTTGCATAAGTGGAAAACTTGTAGCCGCGCCGGTATTCGAACTTGTCCACGGCCTTCATCAGGCCGATGTTGCCTTCCTGAATAAGATCAAGGAATTGCAGGCCCCGGTTCGTGTACTTCTTGGCAATCGAGATGACGAGGCGAAGGTTCGCTTCGACCATTTCCTTCTTGGCCTGCCGCGCTTCCTTCTCGCCCTTCTGGACCTGATTGACGATGCGGCGGAATTCGGAGATGTCGACGCCGACATACTGGCCGACCTGCGCCATCTCGGCGCGCAGATCCTCAACCTTGGCCTGGCTCTTCTCGATCAGCGCCTGCCAGCCGCGCCCGTCCTTCTCGGCCATCCGGTCGAGCCAAGTCGGGTCAAGCTCATAGCCGCGATATTCGTCGATGAACTCGCGCCGGTTGATGCGGGCCTGATCGGCCAGCTTCACCATGTTCGAGTCGATCGACATGATCTTGCGGTTGATGCCGTAAAGCTGGTCGATCAGCGCTTCGATCCGGTTGTTGTGCAGGTGCAATTCGTTCACCAACACGACGATCTCCGAGCGAAGTTTCTGATAGGCCGTCTCATCCGCAACCGAGAAGGTGCCATCCTCGTTCAGCGTCGCCGACATCCGCTGATCCTGCATTTCGGACAGCGAAACATAGTCGTGCGCGATGTTCTCGAGAATTTCGAGGACGCGCGGCTTCAGCGCCGCCTCCATCGCGGCAAGCGACATGTTGGAGGCATCGTCGTCCTCGTCATCGTCGTCCGTCGACGCGATCGGGTTGCCGTCGGCGTCAAGTTCCGGCTCCGGGCCGGACTTGGCACGCGGCGAGGCTTCGACATCGGTGGCGACCGGTTCGTCGAGCGACTCGTCATCGTCGAGTGAGCGGCCGAACGTGGCGTCGAGGTCGATAACATCGCGCAGGAGGATGTCCTCGTTCAGCAACTCGTCGCGCCAGATCGTGATGGCCTGGAAGGTCAGCGGGCTTTCGCAAAGCCCGGCGATCATCGTGTTGCGCCCGGCCTCGATCCGCTTGGCAATGGCGATCTCGCCCTCGCGGGACAGGAGTTCGACGGTGCCCATTTCGCGCAGGTACATGCGCACCGGGTCGTCGGTGCGGTCGAGCGTCTCGCCCGACGAGGTGGAAACCGCGACCTCGCGCGAGGTGGACGCCTCGACGACGGCACCGGCCGGGCTTTCGCCTTCCTCGGCCTCGTCATCCTCAATGACGTTGATGCCCATTTCCGAGAGCATCGACATCACATCCTCGATCTGCTCGGAGGCGACCTGTTCGGGCGGAAGCACCTGATTGAGCTGGTCATAGGTGATGTAGCCGCGCTCGCGTGCCTCGGCGATCATCTTCTTGACCGCCGCCTGGCTCATGTCCAGCGTGTGCTCGCTGTCCTCGGCTTCGGGTTTCTGCTCGTCGGTGTCCTTGGCGGCCATCGGGGCTCCTTCCGTATCGGGCGATTCGCGGATGAAACGAATCGGTTCCGTTTGTGTAGCGAATCAAACGCGCGAATCACAGGGGCGGCGGTTCCGCGCGCGGCGCGTTCAGACTTTCTTCTTTTCCCATGCGGCGCCGTCGATCAGGCTTTGAAGCTGCGCCGAAAGCGCCGCGCGGTCCTCACCCATATCGCTGTCGTCGTCGAGTTTCGAGCGACCCGCACGGTTACGGGCCTCTGCGGCCTGCCCAAGGCGCCATGTCAGCCCCTCGTCGGCCAGACCGGCCATGTCCTCCATCGCCTCCGCGACCTCGGCCAGCGCGCCCCGTCGGGCTTCCAGCTTGGCCAATTCCTCGGCAAGGCACATCGCGGCGAGATCGCCGTCCTGAGCGTTGCGGACCGGGGGGGCGGTTTGCACATGGGCAAGGCCCATGACCTTTTCAAGGTCGGCGCCCGCGATCGCTGCGACCTTTTCGCGGAACGCTCCCCCGCCGTCATCCGAATGCGATGCCGTAAGGACCGCAAGGCGCAGCCGTTCGTGCCCGGGGTCGCGCATGTCGACGGTTTCGAACTGGCTCTCGAACCGGGCGAGGCAGGCGGGGTGGGTGACTGCGATGGCGAGGATCATCGCCTCGCGCAGATAATCCTCGACCTCGGGTCCGGCGGCGGGACCCAAAAGCGAACTGCGCGTGACGGGCAAGGGCTCTGCGGCGCCAGGCTTCCACGCTGCTCCGCGGCGGCCGCTCGCCGGCGCGCGGCGCACGGCGCCGAACAACTCCCAGCGGAGCCGCTTGATCTCTTCGCCGTAATGGGAGCGGATCGAAGGGTCGGCGATCTTTCGGATCGCTTCACGCAGATCTTTGTCGAGTGCCGCCTTCCGCTCCGGACTGTCAAAGACGCGGCCCTCGGTCTCGCGCCGCCAGAGGAGGTTCACCATCGGCTGCGCCTCGCCGACGAGTTTGGCCATCGCCTCCCGTCCGCGCAGCTTGATGAGGTCGTCCGGGTCCATCCCTTCGGGCAGGATCACGAAGCGCAGCCCCTGCCCTGCCTCCAGCATCGGCAGCGCGAGGTCGATCAGCCGTGTCGCCGCGCGGATACCCGCCGTGTCGCCGTCGAGCATGATCAGAGGTTCCGGCGACAACCGCCAGAGCATGCGCAGCTGGTCCTCCGTGATCGCGGTGCCCAAGGGCGCGACGGCGGCCTCGAACCCCGCGCCGACAAGGGCAATCACGTCCATGTAGCCTTCGGCCACGATCAGCGGCTGGCCCTTGCCCACCGCCTCCCGCGCCGGGCCGTGATTGTAAAGGCTGCGGCCCTTGTCGAAAAGTTCGGTCTCGGGCGAGTTGAGGTACTTCGCGTTGTCGTTCGGGTCCATCGCCCGGCCGCCGAAGGCGATACAGCGCCCGCGTGGGTCGCGGATCGGGAACATGATCCGGTTGCGGAAGACGTCATAGGGCGCCTTGCCCTTGGTTGAGGGCTTGGCAAGGCCCGCGCCAAGGATCAGGTCGTCGGTGATGCCCTTCGCCTTCAGATGGTCCCAAAGGCCCTGCCAGCCCTCCGGCGCGAAACCGATCTCGAACCGGTCCTGCGCGGCCTCCGAAAGCTTGCGCCCGGCCAGATAGTCACGCGCGACGGCGCCCGCCCCGGTCTTCAGCTGCAGGCGGTAGTGGCGGACGGCGTCCTCCATGACACCGGCAAGCTCGGTCCGCCGGTCGGCGCGCTCGGCGGCCTTCGGATCCTGCGCCGGCATCGGCACTCCCGCCTCGCGCGCCAGCGTTTCGACCGCCTCCATGAAGGACATGTTCTCGGCATCCTTCAGGAACGAGATCGCGTCGCCCTTCGCATGGCAGCCGAAGCAGTAGTAGTAACCCTTGCGGTCATCGACATGGAACGATGCCGTCTTTTCCTGATGGAACGGACAGGGTGCCCAGAGATCGCCCTTGGCCTGGTTCGACTTGCGATTGTCCCACGTGACCTTGCGCCCGACGACGTGGGAAAGCGTCGTGCGGGTGCGCAATTCGTCAAGAAATCCGGGTGGGAGACTCATCTGACGAATATCGGCCTTCGCCGCCGCCCCGGCAAGGGGCTCTCCACCCCCGCCAGCAGAAACCACCGGGCGGCTGCGGTCCGGCCGCTATCACTTTCTGTCTCACAAATACTTCGGGGGAATCCCCGCGCCCCGTCCGGTTCACCGCGCCGCAGCGCGGGCAGCAAGCGCGGTCATCGCCGCGTGCAATTCGTGCACGGCCGTCGCGGCCATCGAACGGAAGACCATGATCTCGAAGGCCCGGTCCTCGCTGCGATGCAGGACCATCATCATGTGGCCAAGCGAGGAACGCGCGACGCTGCCCTTCGGGAAAGCCGCCGCGCCGAGGTCGAGCGGGACGAGCCGCGCCAGAACCGCCTCGACATCCGCGCCCGAAAGTTCGATCCGCGCCCAGCCATCGCTCTGATCGGTCAGCGCGGCGATCCCGGCGAGGCCCTCGGGATCGGCGCCGATCAGGAAGGCCTGCCCCCGCCCGGTCCACAGGATCCTTCCGCCCTTTCCGGCAACCGACTGGCCCGGCTTCGGCCAGCCGAGGCCCAGCGCCTTCAGCGCCGCGCCGACCGCTCGGTCCTTTCCTGCGAAGGGCGCGACAGAAGTGATGCGTTCAGCCGCGATTTCGGTCAGCGTCATACCACCGATGGCAAGGGGCAGCAGGCCCTCACAGGGGGTTTTCTCGAACAGGCTAGGCACGGGCGCGTCCTCCCTCCGGGTCGAAGAAGACAGGGTTCACGACCTCGCAGATCACATCGGTTCCGCGCAGGTGATCGACCAGGCGCACCCTTTGCCCGTGTCGGGCGCGGCCGTCCGTGAGGAAGCCGAGCGCGAGGTGCGTCTTCAGCACCGGCGAATAACAGGCCGAGGTGACATAGCCCTGATCGTTGGCCGAGACCGGCTCCGCCCCCTCGTCGAACAGGTGCGCGCCGGCCCCGATCTCGCGCGACATCGGGATCGGGCGCAGGCCGACAAGCTGTTCACGCTTCGGCCCGACAAGGCCCTCGCGCTGGCTTGCCGCCTTGCCGATGCAGTCCTTCTTGCCCGACACCATGCCGGCAAGACCGATATCGAAAGCGGTCGTCCGGCCGTGGATCTCGGCATGGGTGATGAAGCCCTTCTCGATCCTGAGGACGTTCAGCGCCTCCATCCCATAGGCGCCGCCGCCAAGGCTTTCGGCTCGGGCCACGAGGTCACGATATAGCGCCTCGCCGTATCGGGCGGGCACCGCGATCTCGTAGCCAAGTTCACCCGAGAACGAGATGCGGAACAGCCGCGCGTCGACATCCATGACGCGGACGTGACCGCAGGACAGGAACGTCAGCGCCGCATTGTCGACAGGCGTTTCGAGAACCGAGTTCAGAAGCTCTCGCGCCAGCGGACCGGCGACGGCAAACTGCGCCCATTGCTCGGTGACCGAGATCATCCGCACGTCCCATCCGGGGCAATGCGCCTGATGGACGAATTCGAGATGGCGCATGACCTGTCCGGCCGCCGCCGTCGTGGTGGTCATGAGGAAGTGGTTTTCCGCCAGACGCGCGGTCGTGCCATCGTCCATAACCAGCCCGTCCTCGCGCAGCATCAGCCCGTAGCGCACGCGCCCCGGCTTCAGGGTCGAGAAGGTGTTGGTGTAGACGAGGTCGAGGAACCGGCCCGCATCCTTCCCCTGAATGTCGATCTTGCCAAGCGTAGAGACGTCACAGACGCCGACCCGGTCGCGCACCATCAGAACCTCGCGGTCGCAGCTTTCGCGCCAGGTCTTTTCCGGCGGGCGCGGGAAGTAGGACGGGCGGTACCAGAGCCCCGCCTCGATCATCGGCGCGCCCCGCTCTCGGGCGGCCTTGTCCGACGTGGTGAATCGCTGCGGGGCAAAACCGGTCCCCTGCCCCCCCGCTCCCAACGCGGCAATGGACATCGGAACGTAAGGCGGGCGGAACGTCGTAGTGCCCGTCTCGGGAATGCCGCGCCCGGTTGCGTCGGCGAGGATCGCGAGGGCGCCGACGTTTGAGTTCTTGCCCTGATCGGGGGCCATGCCTTGCGTGGTGTAGCGCTTCATGTGCTCGACTGAGCGGAAGTTCTCCTGCGCGGCCAGACGGACATCCTTCGTCGTGACGTCATTGGCGAAGTCGAGCCAGGCGCGGTGCTTCGGCTCGGGCACTTCCCAGTAGGCGCGAAGCCGCACCGCACCGTCCTCGGCCTCCGGCAGATCGGTTTTCTTCGGCTTCCGGCCAAGCGCTTCCAGCGCTTCCTCCGCCGCTGCCACGCCTTCGGCCAGACAGGCACGGGTCGAGAACGCGCCGTTGGAAGATCCGGCGGCAGCAAGGCCCGGCACCATGCCGGGCTTCGGAACGAAGGCCGCGATATCCTCTCGCCATTCGGGGCGGCCGTTCATGTGACAGGCAAGATGCAGCGCCGGGTTCCAGCCGCCCGATACCGCGAGACAATCGCTGACGATGCGCGAAATCTTCCCTTCGCGGTCTGCGATCACCACCTCCCGCAGGCCCTTGCGACCGACCGTGTCGACGATGCGCACACCGCGATGGACCGGGAAGTCGCCGCTGACCTCCGCATCCTCGCGCACGTCAATCAGCGCCGCGACCTTGAGGCCCGCCGCGACTAGGTCCCGCGCGGTCTTGTGCGCATCATCGTTATTGCAGAAGAGCGTGACGTTGTGACCCGGTGCGACCCCCCAGCGGTTGAGATAGGCGCGCACCGCCCCCGCTGTCATCACGCCGGGGCGGTCGTTGTTGGCAAAGGCGATCTGGCGTTCATGCGCGCCCGAGGCGAGCACCGCCCGCTTCGCGACGATCCGCCAGAAGCATTCGCGCGGCAGGTTCTTCGGCGGGTTGGCCAGATGCAGGCCAACCCGCTCCAACGCGCCATAGGTGCCGCCGTCATAGGCGCCGGTCACGGTCGTTCGGGTCATCAGCCGGACGTTCGGCATCGTCGCCAGTTCTCCGACGATCCGGGCGGCCCAGTCGGAGGCCGGCTTGCCGCCGATCTCATGCGTTTCCGCAAGGCACCGGCCGCCCATGAGATGATCCTCTTCCGCGAGAATGACGTCAGCGCCGCCCCGCGCCGCCGTCAGCGCGGCCATCAGGCCGGCCGGGCCGGAACCGATCACGAGAAGGTCGCAGAAAGCCCAGGCCTTCTCGTAACCCTCATCATTCGACAGACCCGACAGCGCGCCGAGCCCCGCCGCGCGGCGGATCGCGGGTTCATAGAGGCTTTCCCAGAATTTCCGGGGCCACATGAAGGTCTTGTAGTAGAAACCCGCGCTGAGGAACGGCGCGAAGAGGTCGTTGACGGCCATGAGATCGGTGTTGACCGAGGGCCAGCAGTTCTGGCCCCGCGCCTCCAGCCCGGCATGGATTTCCTGCACTGTCGCGCGGACATTCGGCACCTGGCCCGCGCCACGCCCTACGGTGACGAGCGCGTTCGGCTCCTCTGAGCCCGCCGTCATAACCCCGCGGGGGCGGTGATACTTGAAGGACCGGCCGAAGACCTTCACGCCCGAGGCCAGAAGGGCCGAAGCGAGCGTGTCGCCCTCGAACCCGGTAAAGTCCTTGCAGTCGAAGCGGAAGCCGACCGTGCGGGACCGGTCGATCAGCCCCTTGCCCGCGATCCTCATGCCTTCCCCCTGCCCTTCGCGGGCGCCTTGCGGTCCGTCAGCAGACGGGTCGCGGATATCTCATGCGTGACGGTGTTGCGTGTCACCTCGATCCAGGATGAACAGCCCATCTCGTGATACCAGAGGTCCCGCGTCTCTCCCGCCGGGTTGTCGCGCAGGTGCAGGTAGTCGTCCCATGCCTCGGCTGGCGCGCCGTCGGCCGGACGGTCAGCATAGATGGCATCGCCGTAGTACGTGAATTCACGCCGGTCGCGGGTGCCGCAGAGGGGACAGTTTATGCGCATGGAATAGCCTCACTCACAGTTCACAACGAGTGCCTCGAAAACACGTGCACCGTCGCTTGAGTAGTATGTGTACCTGAGCTCACCACCCAGCCGAACGAACGAAGCTAGAACGTCCGCGCCACATACCATCTTTTTTGTGCTCAGCACGCCCTTCTCTCTAAATTCACTGACGGACATGCCGGACCGCCGAACGCTCTCACTCAATTGTTCGCCGGATAGTTCCCAGTGGCCAACTACACTCACCGTTGTGTTCTCGGCATAGATCTCCACGAGTGTTGTGCCGTCGTTGGTTTTCATGGGGAGCATTTTACCAATCTCAAGGGTAATCTCGTCTGCCCGCTGACACATATCCTCGCCAATTAAGTTCGGCTTGCAGACAAAGTCTTGCGCAGCGCCGGGTTTCGGCGCGAAGAAAAGCGCAGAAGCCAACAATGCTAACGGCACATTAGACATCATCGCCTCCTCAATGCAGGTTGTGCTGCGATCCGGTGCCTTCTTCATCCAGAAGATGGCCCGTGGCGAAACGGTTGAGGCGGAAGCGGCGGGCGACCTCGTGACTTTCGCCAGTGGCCATCAGATGGGCCATGCACCAGCCCGAGGCAGGCACGGCCTTGAAGCCGCCGTAGTTCCAGCCGCAATCGATATAGAGCCCGCCGACATCCGTCTTGTCGATTATGGGCGAGCCGTCGGGCGTCATGTCCATGATGCCACCCCATGACCGCAGCACCCTGGCCTTGCCGATCATCGGCATCAGCGTCATGCCCGCCTCCATCACATGTTCGACCATCGGCAGGTTCCCCCGCGCGGCATAGGAGGAATAGAAATCCAGATCGCCGCCAAAGACGAGCCCGCCCTTGTCGCTCTGCGAGATGTAAAAATGTCCCATGCCGAAGCTGACGACATGGTCGATGACGGGCTTCAGCCCTTCGGTCACGAAGGCCTGCAGGATGTGGGACTCGATCGGCAGGCGCATTCCCGCCATCGCGGCGACCTGCCCCGACCGGCCGGCAACGATGATGCCGACCTTCTTCGCGCGGATCGCGCCCCGGGTCGTCTGCACGCCGGTCACGCGGCCATCCACGATGTCGATCCCCGTCACCTCGCAATTCTGAATCAGGTCGACGCCTCGCTGATCCGCACCACGCGCATAGCCCCAGGCGACCGCATCATGCCGCGCCGACCCGCCGCGACGGTGCAGAAGGCCACCGTAGATCGGAAACCGCGTCTGTTCGAAATCGAGATAGGGCAGATGGCGCCGCACGCCCTCGCGGTCCAGAAGCTCCGCATCGTCGCCCTGATTGATCATCGCGTTGCCGCGCCGGGCGAAGGCATCGCGCTGACCGTCTGAATGGAAGAGGTTGATGAGGCCGCGCTGCGAATGCATGACGTTGTAGTTGAGCTCGGCCTCCAGCCCTTCCCAGAGTTTCAATGAGTGGGAATAGAACTCCTGATTGCCCGGCAGGAAATAGTTCGCCCGCACGATCGTGGTGTTGCGCCCGACATTGCCGCCGCCGAGATAGCCCTTCTCGAGCACCGCGACATTGGTGATGCCATGGTTCTTGGCGAGGTAGTAGGCGGTCGAGAGACCATGCCCGCCGCCACCGATGATCACGACCTCATATTCCGGTTTCGGATCGGGATCGCGCCAGGCTGGTTTCCAGCCTTTGTTACCGGAAAACCCTTCGGCGATCACCTTCAGCGCGGAATACCGCATGGCCAGCCTCCCTATCCGGTTTCAGTGAACCGGCCCTCGGCCGAATTTTCAACGCCTGACCGCAATTTCCGCGCGATTCCGCGACAAACTTTGTCGCAAGCCGGCCGTGGCGGCGAAAAAGCAGACTGCTAAGACCCCGGCCCCTCGGCTTCCGGCGGTTCGCCGACCGGAACCAGCCACCCCTCGTAGCGCACGATCCTGCCCAGCCCGAGCGGTGCGTGCAGATCGACATCGAAGCGGAAGCGCCCGCCTTCCGCGGTTTCCACGGCGATGCTCTTCGGCAGCAGGGGCCGGGGCAGCGGCAGCGGGCCAAGCCATCCGCCGCCCACAGGAAACTGCAGCGCGCCATCCTGCTCGTGCAGGGCGATGACGAAGGTCAAGGGGCCAAACCGCTCGGTCATTCGCCCGCGCCGCCGAGCGAGATATGAGCGGAAGACCCGGCCGCCGAAAGCGCGTTCCCAGCATTCGCCGGACGCAGTCCGGCACTTTGTCACGGTCAGCGGCAGGTCGCCGGCCGGCGGAAATCGGAACAGGGCGGCGAGTATCCACGCCACGGCACCGCGCCCGCGCGTGACCTTCGCGCGCCCCTGAAGCCGCAGGCAGCCGGCCCAGTCATGGCTTTCGCGCACCGCGCCGGGCAGGCGGTCGAAGGCCGGACCGAGATGGGCGGGAAAGAGCGGCTGCTCAATGCCGCGATCGCGGGCGAAACCGATGCGGAGGTCGTCCATCGCCGCCTCGAACGCGGCAAGGGGCCGTTCCGCCAGCGCCGGCCTTGCGCCCGGCGGAATGCTGTCCGCTGCCCGCAACATCGCGCGCGCGGCAACAGCAGGGACGAAAGGCCCCTCCCCCGCTTCGGCAAGAAGCCGCCATTCCGCGCGGACGAGCCGACCTTTGTCGCGCCCCGTCACACGCACCACCATCCCGCCCCGGGCCGATCCGAGCGGCCAGAGCAGAAGCGCAAGCGCCCGCAGGAACGTCACCATGCGCCCGCCCGACGGCATGCCCGTTGCCGCCCGAAGGCGCGACAGAGCGGCCAGCCCGGCATTCATCACGCCGAGTTCCAGCCCGGCCCGAAAACTGACGGAGCGGGCGGCGAAATGCTCAGGGAAAAGCCGGTTGTCGGGCACTTCGATCTGGTAGCCGCGGCGGCTGAGGCCGGGGGCCAGCGCGTAGCGGCGCGGATCGCTCCAGCCGCGCCGCTCTTCCCATGCCGCACCCTGCCAGAGGCAGAACGGCGTGCCGGTGCGGGCGAGGATCGCGCCGACGACGGACCGGCCGCGCGGTGCGCGGTTGCCCGGCAGGATGGCGATGTCGATCTCCTCGACGGAAGCCATGCCCTCGGCAAGAGAGGTGACTGCTGCCGAGGACAACGCGGGCACCGAGGACACACCCGAAAGCGCGAAGACGCCCGCCGCCTTCGCCTCGGTGTCGAGCGCGGCAATGCCGGCGCAGAACCCGGCCTCGTCGGCGAGGTCAAGGTAATGGATCCGCCGGGCAATGCAGGCCCGGGCAAGGCGCCAGGGATCGTCACCGTAGGCATGGAACGGTCCGGCGGCATCGACGATGGCATCCGGCCCCTCGTCCCATAGCGGGGTGAGTTCTCCCCGCAGGTCGACCCGGATCGCGCGGGCGCCAAGCTGCCCCGCCAGTGCCTGAGCGCGGGCAAGGTCGCGCGCAGCGATCACGAGCGCATGCCCGTCGCGTACCAGCAGTTCCGCCAGACGGCTGCCGAAGACACCGGTGCCGCCGAGAATGACGACCTTCATGTCATGAGCCGGGCGCGGAGCCGGGGCGACGCGATTGCGCACAGATCCCTTCGCCCGAACAATGCGTAGCGGTTCCGGGCAATCCGCGCGTAAAGCCAGTCACGCAAAGGGCGCGGAATCGCGAGAAGCAGGCCAAGCAATCGCCCCCAGCCGCCGGACCGCAATCCGACCCGCGCCATCGCTTCAAAATCGCACCAGACCCGGCCATCTTCCAGATAAAGCCAACTCTCGGGATCGCCGGAGGCAAGGCCGTAATGGGCGAGCATCGCCCGCCCGAGTGGTGTGGATACCGGGCAGATGCGGATGTCGTCCGACCGGTCGAGCCGGTCGATCATCCGTGCCCCGAATGCGCAAAGCGCGCAGTCGCCGTCCATGAAGGCAATGGGTGCCGTGTCGTCGAAGCCCGGCACCGACGGGTCGTCACGGTAACTGAAAGGCGGACGCATCGAAGGACTCCGGTCGCATCGTGCACAGTCTGGCGGGGAAGCCAACGGCTGTCGATGCGACCTGTTGCGCCCCTGCCTACGCGGCCCAGTCCCATGGACGGGTGAATTCGCCAAGCTTGTGGGTCAGCGCCTCCTCGTCGACCGTGCCGGTCTTTTCGAGACAGGCGACAAGGCCGCGCTTCTTATCCTCCACGACCTCGCGGACGCGAACGGCAAAGCCCGCCTCGGCCAGCGCTGCATCGTAGACGCGCTGGATCGCGAGCTTGCGAAGGTCGGGCTTGAAGATCTTGCCGACCGCGGTCTTCGGCAGTTCGGACATGATCTCAACATGTTTCGGAATCGCCGCGCGTTCGTGGATATGCGCCTTCGCGTGTTCGACCAGCTCATCGGACGTGACCTCGGCACCCGAGACGAGTTCGACATAGGCGCAGGGCAATTCGCCCGCAAAAGCGTCTGGCTGACCGATCGCACCGACGAAAGCCACGGCCGGATGGCTCATCAGGGCCTCCTCGATCTCGGCCGGGTCGATATTGTGGCCACCGCGGATGATCAGGTCCTTGGCGCGGCCGGTGATCCAGAGATAGCCGTCGGGGTCGATCCGGCCGAGATCACCGGTGCGCAGATAGCGGCCCTCGGCGAAGAGGTTTCTGTTCTTGTCGACCTCGGTGTAGGTGGAGCCTTCGAAGACTCCGGGATTGGACACGCAGATTTCGCCCACCTCGTCGACGCCGCAATCCTTGACGACGCCGCCGTCACCGTCGCTGTGCAGGATCCGCACATGGGTGTAGGGCAGCGGCACGCCCACGGAGCCGACCTTCTTCGACCCGTCCACCGGGTTGCAGGAAACGAGGCAGGTGGCCTCCGTCAGGCCGTAGCCCTCGGCGATCTGCACGCCGGTCGCTTTCGCGAACCGGTTGTAAAGCTCCAGCGGCAACGGCGCAGAACCCGAGATCGCCGTCTTGAGCGTGGACACATCGGCATTCACCGGGCGCTGCATCAGCGCCGCGATCGCGGTTGGCACGGTGATGAGGAATGTCACGCCCCAGCGTTCGATCAGCTTCCAGAAATTGTCGAACACCCCATCGCCGCGGTATCCTGCGGGCGTTGGCATCACGACATGCGCCCCCGCCGCGATCACCGACATGAAGACCGGATAGGCGGCGAAGACATGGAACAGCGGCAGCGGGCAGATCAGCACGTCGGTCTCGTCGAACAACAACGTACCACCAAGCCAGCCGTTATAGACCATGCCGGAATACTTGTGCTGGGCAACTTTCGGCATCCCGGTCGTGCCGCCGGTATGGAAATATGCCGCGACCCTGTCGCCCTTGCTGTCCTCGAAGGCCAGCCGGTCAGCGGGATGCTTCGCGCATTCCGCGTTGAAATCCTTCACAATCGCCTTGTGGGCGACCGGGTTCTTCGGCCGCACCAGTGGCACGATCCAGCTTTTCGGCGGGGTTAGGTAGCGGTTGAGATCGACCTCCAGAACCGTGTGGACATCCGGGGCTAGCTTCAGCGCGGCGGCTGCCTTCTGCGGCACATCGGTCTTCGGGAAGGTCTTGAGCGTCACGAGAACCTTCGCCTTCGTCTCACGCAGGATCGCGGCGATCTGTTCCGGTTCCAGCAGCGGGTTGATCGGATTGACAATGCCGGCGACCGCACCGCCAAGCAGCGTGTAGGCGGTTTCCATGCTGTTGGGCAGAAGGTAGGCGACGACATCGTTTTCGCCCACGCCAAGGCTGCGAAACAGGTTCGCCGCCTGCGTCACCTTGCCCAGGAGTCCGTCCCATGTGACCGTCTCAGCCTTCGCGCCAGGATCGGAAAGAAGCTGGAAACTGACTGCGTTGCGAGCACCGTGAGCGTCGCGGGTACGCGAGAGGAACTGATAGAGCGTGACCGGAAGGTCCCGCTTCTCATAAGGCATTTCGTGCTCGACCGCATCGCGGTCGGCAACGCCCGCAAACTTCCCCATCGCATTCCTCCCCTGTCCCGCAGCGCGGTCTCCTGATGGGCGCGAAGGATGGGGGCAAAGGCGCGTCAGGGCAAGTGTGACGCTCGGTTCCCGCGCCCGAAACGCCACGTCAGTTTGCCCGGCCCCACCCCTGCGGACGGGGCCGGCACACCGTCATTTCTGCGGGATACGCAGGACCTGACCCGGATAAATCTTGTCGGGATGGGTCAGCATCGGCTTGTTGGCTTCGAAGATCTCGGGGTAGCGGTTGGCATTGCCGAGCGTCTTCTTGGCGATGGCCGACAGCGTGTCGCCCTTCACCACTGTGTGGAACACGGCGTCAGCAGTATCGTCGTCATCCGACGTCTCGACTTCGGCCACGCCATCGACGTTACCCACCGCGAGGATGACCTTTTCCTTCATCTCCGGGGTCACGGCCTTGCCGCCGACCTTGACCTTGTCACCTTCCACCTTGATCTCAAGACCGCTCGCGTCGAGTCCAAGATCGCTGATCTCCTTCTGCAGCGCCGCTTCGGGAACCTCGGCAGCCTCTGCCGCGCCGACACCGAACAGTTTCTTGCCAGCGCCTTTGACGAAACTCCAAACGCCCATGATCGCCTCCACACATTTACAGGTTTCACTAGCCCGCCCGGGCGGGCCCCGGCGGCTGCGACACTATTCGGGCTGAAGGCCGGAATGACAACAGCCGGTTGTGGGAATTGACCCAAGGGCAATCCCGGAGCCGCCGCGCTTGGTCTATTCGGCGGCCATGCCCTCGGTGAACTGAAGCCGGGCCAGACGGGCATAGAGCCCGCCCTCGGCGACCAGCTTGTCATGCGTGCCGGTTGCCACGATACGACCGTGATCGAAGACGACGATCCGGTCGGCCTTCTTCACGGTCGCGAGACGGTGGGCGACGATCAGCGTGGTGCGGGTGGCGGCAAGGTCCTCGACCGCCTTCTGCACGGCGCGTTCGCTTTCCGCGTCAAGCGCGGAGGTTGCCTCATCCAGCAACAGGACAGGCGCGTCGCGCAGGATCGCGCGGGCGATCGCGATGCGTTGCTTTTGGCCGCCTGACACCATCACCCCGCGTTCGCCCAGCGGTGAATCGTAACCACGGGGCAGAGCGACGATGAAGTCGTGCGCGGCGGCGGCGCGGGCGGCGGCCTCGACCTCGGCATCCGTCGCGTCGGGGCGGCCATAGCGGATGTTCTCACGCGCCGAGGCCGCAAAGATCGCCGGGTCCTGCGGCACCAGCGCGATCGCGCGCCGGAAGTCGGATCGCGTCATCCCGGTCAACGACACGCCATCCAGCGTGATGCGGCCGCTGTCGGGATCGTAGAAACGCAGGAGAAGCTGGATCACCGTCGTCTTGCCGGCCCCGGAAGGACCGACAAGCGCAACCGTCTCGCCCGGCCGAACATGGAGGTCCACACCCTCAAGTGCGGACCGGTCGGGGCGCGACGGGTAATGGAAGGTCACACCCTCGAACGCGATCTCGCCCCGCGCCGGGCGCGGAAGGGGCGTCGGGTGGTCCGGGTCATGCACGGTGTCGGTCGCGTTCAGAAGTTCCACCAGGCGCTCCGTCGCGCCGGCGGCGCGCTGCAACTCGCCCCAGATTTCCGAAAGGGCGGCGACAGAACCCGCAGCCATGACGGCATAGATCACGAACTGCACCAGTTCGCCCGCGCTCATCGCACCGGCGCGGACATCGCGCGCACCGATCCAGAGGACGCCGACGACACCGGCGAAGACGAGGAAGATCACGATCACCGTCATCGCCGCACGGGTGCGGATGCGGGCCTTGGCGGAGGTGAAGCTCTCCTCGGTCACGCGGCCGAACTCGGCGCGTGCGCCGTCTTCCTGCGTGAAGGCCTGCACGGTCTGGACCGCGCCCAGCGCCTCGGACGCGGTGCCGGACGAGGCGGCGATCCAGTCCTGGTTCTCGCGGCTGAGTTGCCGCAGTCGACGGCCCTGGGTGATGATGGGAACGATCACGGCGGGCACGATGAGCAGGACGAGACCGGTCAGCTTCGCCGATGTGAAAAGCATGAGGATCACGCCGCCGATCAGGATCAGGCAGTTCCTTAGCGCGACCGAGACGGAGGAGCCGATCACCGACAGGATCAGCGTCGTGTCGGTAGTGATGCGGCTGACGACCTCGCCGGTCATGATCGTCTCGTAGAAAGCCGGGCTCATCCCGATCACGCGGCAGAACACGGCGCGGCGAATGTCTGCCACGACACGCTCGCCAAGGCGCGTCACGAGGTAATAGCGCGCGCCGGTGCCAAGCGCGAGAAGGCCGGCGACGGCCACAGCGCCAGCAAAGTAGCTGTCGAGAAGTTCGGCCCCGTCGCCGAACCCGTCGACGACCCTGCGCACCGCGATCGGCAGGATCAGCGAGATCGACGCCGTCAGAACCAGCGCGATTAAGGCCAGCGCGACCAGTCCGCGATAGGGCGCGATGAAGGGCACAAGGCCAGAAAGTGCGCCCACCCGCTTCGAGGCGGCCCGCTCTTCAGTCTTGCTGTCGTTTCCGCGCGCCATGCCGCCCTCCGATCCGACGGGTTTAGGCCGGGCGGGCCGCCGGGGCAAGCATGCAGGCAACAGTCGCTGCCCGGACGGTCATATGGCGTGGAGCAGAGGTCTTTCGCCAAAGCAATAAACGAGTGCTTTTTTCCGTTGAACGCAATATTCTTCTTCCAATGGCAGCACGCCACGTCAGATTTACGAATTTTATTGCGCAGGACCGGAAAAAAGGGAGCAGATCCCACGCGATTGGGGTGACACTTTTCCATCCCCGGCTGGTCCGGGGCAAAAACGAGGGAGAAGACAATGGCAAACACATTCGTTGCCGCCTATGACGGCAGCCCTGCCGGAAGGCGGGCGGTCGACTTCGCGCTCGCGCAGGCCAAGGCGGCCGGCGCATCGCTGGTCGTCGCTCACGTTCTGGAGTGGTCGCCCTATTCGTTCCTGACACCCGACGAGATCGCTGAGCGGCACAAGCGGCGTGGTGAGGAACTGGCCCGCGCGGAAAGCGCGGTGATCGCGCCTCTGATGGCTGAACTGAAGGCCTCCGGCGTCAAGGCTAAGAGCGAAATCAAGTACGGCCATGTCGCCGAAACGCTCTGCGATATCGCCAAGGCCCACGGTGCGGGCCAGATCTTCATCGGCCGCACCGGTCATTCGACCATCGTGGAGCGGCTTTTCGGGTCGGTCGCGGGTTCACTCGCCCAGATCGCGCCGGTGCCCTGCACCATCGTGCCGTAACCAGACAGGGACAGTCACATGAACAAGAGAATGGAAACGCGCGCCCTTGTCGGCGCAGCTGGTGCATCGCTTCTTGCAGGCGCGGCGCAGGCACAGTCGCTTGACGAGACCATCAACGCCGCCTTCGCGGGTGCGACTGGGTGGTTCGTCAACTTCATCTTCTCCCCCTTCCCGGGAACATCCTTCCCATGGATCGTCGCCTGGCTCGTGGTCGCGGCTTCGGTCTTCACCCTCTATTTTGGCTTCATCCAGTTTCGGGTGATCAAGCACTCGATCCAACTCGTGAAGGGTGACTATTCCGACCCGAACGACGCGGGCGAGGTCAGCCACTTCCAGGCGCTCGCCACCGCCCTTTCGGGCACCGTCGGCCTTGGCAATATCGCGGGCGTCGCGGTCGCCATCGGCATCGGGGGTCCGGGGGCAACGTTCTGGATGATCCTTGCGGGTCTCCTTGGCATGGCGTCGAAATTCACCGAATGTACGCTCGGCGTGAAATATCGCAACGAATACCCTGACGGCACCGTTTCAGGCGGCCCGATGTATTACATCACGAAGGGTTTCGCCGAACGCGGCATGCCCGGCGGCAAGTTCCTTGCAGCGCTCTTCGCGGTGTTCTGTATCCTCGGCGCCTTCGGCGGCGGCAACATGTTCCAGGCCAACCAGGCGCATCAGCAGCTCTCGGGCGTGCTCGGCGACTATCCGGGCTGGATCACCGGCGTGATCTTCGCCATCGTCGTCTTTGTCGTGATCGTCGGCGGCATCAAGTCAATTGCCCAGGTGACCGAAAAGATCGTGCCCTTCATGGCGATCCTCTATTGCGGCACCGCACTGATCATCATCCTGATGAATTTCGGCAATATCGGCTGGGCCTTCGGCCAAATCTTTGCCGGTGCCTTCACCGGGCTTGGCATCGCGGGCGGTGCGGTCGGCGCGCTGATCCAGGGCTTCAAGCGGGCGGCCTTCTCGAACGAGGCGGGCGTCGGTTCCGCCGCCATCGCCCACTCGGCCGTGCGGACGAAAGAGCCAATCACCGAGGGCTTCGTGTCGCTACTTGAACCGTTCATCGACACCGTGGTGATCTGCACGATGACCGCCCTGGTGATCATCTTCACCCAGCAGCTTGTGACCGACCCGGCCACCGGCCTCTACGTCATGGACGAAGCCACCGGTCGTATTGCCACTGTCGGCGGCACGTCGGGTGTCGGCCTGACCTCGGCCGCCTTCGGTTCCGCCTTCGCGTTCTTCCCATATATCCTCGTCGTGGCGGTCGTGCTCTTCGCCTTCTCGACGATGATCTCGTGGTCCTATTACGGACTGAAGGCGTGGACCTATCTTTTCGGTGAGGGCAAGACGCAGGAACTGAGTTTCAAGCTTCTGTTTTGCTTCTTCGTCATCGTCGGCGCGGCGGCGAGCCTTGGCCCGGTCATCGACTTCTCCGATGCCGCGATCTTCGCCATGGCGGTCGTGAACATCATCGGCCTCTATGTCCTGATGCCGATCGTCAAGCGCGAGGTCGAAAGCTATCTGAGCCGGTTGAAGTCGGGCGAGATCAAGAAGTTCGTCTGAACCTGACCGCATGAACGACAAGGCCGGGCGGGAAACCGCCCGGCCTTTTTCGTCCGGCTTTCCTGGCAGATCTGACACAAGCGCCGTTGCCGAGCCGGGGCGGAAACGGCTAGGCTCCCCCCACCGGCGAACCCTGCCGGGAGCGAGCGAGCATGACCGGACCGACCGTCAAGACCCTGCCCGAACTGACCGCGCGCCTGCGCGAAGCGAAAGGGCAGGAAACGATCCTCGTCGAGGGCCGGTTCGGCGCCGCCGAACTCGCCGGCGTCCACGTCCGCAACCGAGTGACGATCGCTGCCGCCAGCCCCGGAGCCGCGCATTTTGAACGGCTCAGTATTCGCGACTGCCGGGGCCTGCACTTCGCCGGACTGACGTTCTGGCCGGAAGGACCGGTCGAGCGGAGCCGGGCGAAACTCTATCTCTTCACCGCTGACCCGCTTTCGAGCGACATCGAGGTTTCCAGTTCCGTGTTTCGCGGACGCGCCGACAGCGATGGACACACCCGCTGGTCGAAAGCCGAATGGGACGCCGCCAAGATCGGCGCAGTCTTCCTGCGCGGCCCGCGCGGCGTGATCCGTAACAACGCAGCGATCGGCGTGAACTTCGGCTACAACGTCACCGGGGAAAGCTCCGAGATATTCGGCAATACCGTATTCGGCTTCTCGGGCGATGGATTGCGGGTCGCGGCGGATAATTGCGTGGTGATCGGCAACCGCGTCATGGACGCGGTACAGATCGACGCGAACCATCCGGACGGCTTCCAGGCCTTCAAACAGAAGGGCCAGACGCTGAACGGACTTGTCGTCAAGGACAACGTGATCCTCGAATGGACGGTGCGGCCGAACAACCCGCTTCGCGCCCGGCTTCAGGGGCTGAGCCTGCATGACGGCCCCTACACCAATGTCGTGATCCGCGACAATTCTGTCGCCTGTTCAAGCCCGAACGGAATCCGCGTGAACAGGACACGAGACCTTGAGCTGACAGGCAACCGTGTGCGCCACGCCGACGGGAAGCGCGGCAACGACCCCAAGATCAGGCTTAGCAACTGCTCCGGCCGGATCGTCGTCGAGGGCAATCAGGCGGAAAAGTTCGTCGTTCCCACCGGCCTCGGGCGCAATAACCGGGAACCGGACTATTCTGTCGCGTTCTGAACGCGCAGCGCCGCAATGCAGGCACGCTGAAATGTCGGTGGGAGGTCTGGAGCGGGCGGCGGGAATCGAACCCGCGTCTCCTGCTTGGAAGGCAGGGGTCTTACCATTACACAACGCCCGCTCAGGCGGTTGGTGAGTATTTCAGGGAGTATTCCGGGTCAAGCACGAAGTTCCGTCCGCCGACCCGTCTCAGCCGCGGAACGCACGGGCAAAGTAATCGGTGAGCGGCTTCGACAGATAGGCGATGGGTGAACGTTCCTCGGTCTTCACGAACACTTCGACCGGCATCCCCGGCAGGAGAACGTGGCCTTCAAGCTTGTCGAGTTCGCCTTCCTCGGGCAGCAGTTCGACGACATAGAAGGAATTCCCGCTCGCCTCGTCGGTGATCACGTCTGGCGAGACTTTCGAGACATGGCCGAACAGTTCCGGCGTGTTGCGCTGGTCGAACACCGTGAAGCGCAGCGTCGCTTCCTGACGGACATGAATCTGGTCGATGCTCGATGTGTCGATCCGCGCGGAGACCACCAGCGGCTGATCCTGCGGAATCACATACATGATCGACTGCGCCGGCTGGATCACCGAGCGGAGCGCGAAGACCCGCGTCGCATGGACGATGCCGCTGACCGGCGTCTTGATATCGAGCCGCGACAGCTTGTCGAGCAGCGAGCGGCGGCGCTCGGACAGTTCGATCTCCGAATACTGGAGGTCACGAAGCGTGGCGATCGCGTTGCGGACGGTGCCGGTCTTCAGCTTCACGAGTTCGATGCGGATCGCCGCGATCTGGCCCTTCAACTCTGCAATATCCGCGTTCAGCTTGCCGATCTCGCCGAGAAGGGATGCCTCTTCGCTCCGCAGTTGCAGGACGCGGGCCGCCTGTGACAGGCCGCGCTCAAGCAGTGATTCCTGGTTAGCGAGTTCCTGCGACACCAATTCCTTGCGCAGATGCAGGGCCTCAAGCTGCGCGTCGATGCCCTCGATCCGGCTACCGATCTGCGCGATCTGTTCGTTGAGAAGATCGCGTTCCTCCTCAAGTGACAAGCGGCTCGCCTCGAACTGGCGCCGCTGACCGCTCAACTGCCGCTGGACGACGGGATCGGTTGCCTCCAGCGCCAGAAGTTCCTCGGGAAACACGATCTCGTCCAGTTCGTCGCGCTCCGCCTCGAGCCGCGCGGCGCGCGAGAGGATCTCGTAAAGCTGGCCCGACGTGATCGCGAGTTCCGCCACAAGCTCGGTATCGTCGAGCCGGATCACGGTGTCGCCCGCCTCCACGATGTCGCCGTCCTTGGCAAGGATGGCGCCCACGACACCACCCTCGGGGTGCTGGATGACCTGACGGTTGCTCTGGACCTGCACGACGCCGGTGGACACGACCGCGCCAGCGATGCGCGCCGTTACCGACCACGCGCCAAGCCCGCCGAGCAGCACCGCGACGGCCAGGAACCCGATGAAAAGCGGAAAACGGGCGCGGCGCGGCGTGGCGCCCCCCTGCTGAATTTGCACGCTCATTCCGGCTTGACCTCTCTCACGGCGCGCTGCACCCCCTTCACGTTGCGGATCACCGAGTTGATGATTTCGTCCCGCGGGCCGAAGGCGGTCGCCACGCCCGCTTCCACAACCATCAGCAGGTCGCATTCCGAAATTGCCGTTGGCCGGTGCGTCATGATGACGACCGATTTCCCGGCTTCCTTGAACTGGCGCACGCTGGCATTCAGCGCGTTCGAACCTTCGGCATCCAGCGCGGAGTTCGGCTCATCCAGGATGAGCAGAACCGGGTCACCGTAGAGCGCGCGCGCCAGCGCGATCCTCTGGCGTTGGCCACCGGAAAGCTGGCTTTCGTTGCCGTCGATGAAGGTGTCGTAGCCGTCGGCAAGTCCGAGGATGATATCATGCGCGTTAGCGGCCATCGCGGCGGCCACGACGGCCTTCGGGTCCGGCTTGATCGACATCCGCGCGATATTTTCCGCGATCGTGCCGCTGAACAACGTCACCGATTGCGGAAGGTAGCCGATCTGGCGGCCCAGTTCGTCGGGCTCATACTGGTCCAGCGTCGCACCGCCCAGACGCACCTCTCCGGCGACAGGCGGCCAGACGCCCGCCAGCGTACGGGCCAGCGTCGACTTGCCGGAACCGCTGCGCCCGATCACGCCAAGCGCCTGACCGGGCTTGAGCTGGAAAGCGACGTTGCGGATCGTGGCCTTCTTCGAGCCGGGCGGGATCACCGAGATACCAGAGGCGGTAAGCGATGCCGCCGGAACCGGCAATTTCGTCCGCGGCGCCTCGGGCGGCACTGCGGACAGCAGGCGGCCCAGCGCCGCCCACCCGGCGCGCGCCCTTTGCAGCACGTTCCACTGCCCCATCAGCTGTTCGACCGGCGCCAATGCACGACCCAACAGGATCGAGCCGGCGATCATCGCGCCCGCCGTCATCTCGTTGTGGATCACGAGATAGGCGCCCAGCGCGAGCATCGCCGACTGGAGGAACAGGCGGCTTGACTTGGTGACCGCCTGGAAGCTGCCGGTCCAGTCATTGGCGAACATCGTCAGCGATTGTGCTTCGGCACGCAGACGCGACAGGCGGTCGACAAAGGCGTCCTTCATGCCTTGCGAGAGCACAACCTCGCTTCCGCGGCGCGCATCGGCGGCGAATCCCAGCGCGCGTTCGGCGCTGATCTGCGCTTCGCGGACCTTGCGCTGGGTCATCAGCTGATTGATCAGCGTCAGCGAGACGAGGAAGCCACCGCCAAAGACCGCGAGCCAGCCCAGCCATGGGTGAAAGATGAAGATCGCGCCGAGAAAGAGCGGCGTCCATGGCAGATCCATCATCGCGAGGAAGGCCGGCGAGGAATAGAAGTGCTGAACGGAGTCGAGGTCACGCAGCGCCTCGTTCTGCAACTGGCGCTCCCGCGGGCCGACGCTCTGGCGCAGCGCGGCGGTGAATATCCGCCGGTCCAGCCCGGTCTGGAAATTCGCACCGATCCGCGCCATCACCCGGCCACGGGCGTAATCCAGAACCGCCATGAGAAGGAACAGACTGGCAACGAGGCCGAACAGAGCGACAAGCGTTTCCTCGGAGCGAGAGCTCAGAACCCGGTCATAGACCTGCAGCATAAACAGCGGTCCGGTCAGCATCAGCAGATTGACGAAGATGCTGAAGAGGACCGCGGACAGGAACGACCCGACCCCCTGGCGACGCGCTTTCCTGAGCTCGGCCTCTCCCATCATTCCAGAGCCGAGCATCCTATTCTCCCGCGAAGCGATTCAAATTTGGAACCTGAACAAACGAATGGCCATCAATCTACTTTTAAAGGCCTAAGGAAACAACAGCGAGCGCTTGGCGGTTTCATGGATAACCATGATTGCCCCCAACACAGGTCATTGTTTCCTCAGCCATCGGGAATCCCCGCGTGACGCGCGCCCGTGGCACGATCGGGCCGGAAAACCCGATTTCTCAAGTTGTTGAAGGGCCGCGTTGTGCCATAATGGCCGGACAGATTGGGAAATGCCGGCGACCAGGCGGGCGTGGTGCCGAACAGATTGACGGCCGGGGTGATGCCGAAGGCGCAAACCCACATTCCGGTGGCATTTGACGAGGTTGAACGCGTTATTGATGGCAAAGATCGTCCTTCATATCGGCGCCAACAAGACCGGCACCACCGCCCTGCAGTATTTTTTCCATACGAACGCGCCCGCGCTGAAGAAGCTCGGCATTCTCTATCCCAAGACCGGCAGGGGCGATGCCGGTGCCGGGGAAATGCTGCACCACAACCTCGCGTTGACGCTTGGATACGGCAAATTGACCGGGCGGCGCCCGGACCTCACCCCGAGGGCCCTGCGCGCGGCGCTGGATGACGAAATCAGCAACAGCGGCTGCGAAACGACGGTCATCAGTTCCGAGGGGTTCATCCTGCGACGCGACGCGACCCGGGTGGCGCGCTTCTTCGAAGGAACCGACATCCGCATCGTGGTCTATCTTCGCCGACACGACAAATGGATCGAATCGCTGATCGCCCAGGCGATCAAGACCCTGCATTCGCCGCCATGGGACCTCACCATGGAAGGTTACATGAACCATCAGCGCGACACCAACGGCCAGTATATCGGCTATCGGGAGTTGCTTGAGCACTGGTCGGGCGCGTTCGGCCAAGACCGCATCATCGTCCGGCCCTACGAGATGCAGCAGAACCAGCCGAACCTCGTTGCCGATTTCCTCGCGACGATCGGCCATGCCGGGGTCGAAGACGGCGTCCCGGTCGAAAGCGAGCGTCACAATCCCGCGTTATCCGGGCGCGCGCTCATGCTGATCGCGCAGGTGAACCGGACGCGGCTGTCGGACACCACGAAACGCCGGATCACCAGAATGATCGTCGAGGAAGCGCCCGACCTTAAGGGTCTGCCGCTATTCTCCCCCGCCGCCAGGCTGGCGGTGATCGAGCAGAACCGGGCGGATTACGAATGGATCGCCCGCACGTTTCTCGACCGCGACGACGGGCAGCTTTTCCACGACGCCCTGCCTGCGGCAGAGGACCCGTATGAGGGTCTGCCACAGCCGGGCCTGCCCTATACGACCGGAACTTTCGCCAGAATTCTGAGGAACAAGGTTTTCGGCCGACCCTGATCGGGCGGCCTTTGCCAGGAAGCACAAGGGTTTCAATGAATTCGGGCACGACGTAGAGTTTTCAACACCCCCCCGCTTTGGCGCGGGTCCGGGTCCCAGAGCGGCACGGAGCGGATGCAGACGAACGACGTTGCCATCATCGGATACGCGGCCAGGCTGCCCGGAGCGGCGAGCGCGGCGCGGGCCTGGGCGGTGATGTCAGCCGGTGCCTGCACGATTGGCACCATTCCCGAAACCCGGTGGGCGTCCGGACGTTTCTACAACGCTTCCCGCGCGGTCCGCGGCAAGGCCTATGTCCGCCGCGCCGGGCTGATCGACGAACCGTTTCATTTCGATGCCGGCTATTTCGGGATCAGCCCCTTCGAGGCGAGCCAGATGGACCCGCAGCAGCGCATTCTGCTGGAAACCGTCGCCCATGCGTTCGACCATGCCGGGATCAATCCCGACCGTCTCGACGCGGAGCGCACCGGCGTCTATGTCGGTGCGTCGGCGGCCGACCATTCGACCACGGCGCTTCAGGACCCGGAACTGATCGAGGCGCACTACATCCTCGGCAACACGCTTTCGATTCTGGCAAACCGCATTTCCTACCAGTGGAACCTCAAGGGGCCGAGCTATGTCGTGGACGTGGCCTGCGCCTCGTCGCTTTTCGCACTCGACCAGGCGGTCACGGCAATCCGCTCCGGCGCGGTCGACACGGCGGTCGTGGCGGGCGTGAACATTCTGTTGTCGCCGGTGCCCTTCGTCGGCTTCTCGAAGGCGCGGATGCTCTCGGCGGACGGGCTGTGCAAGGCCTTCGCCTCAGACGCCGACGGATATGTCCGCTCCGAAGGGGCGGTAGTCTTCGTGCTGCGGCGCGCAGACCTCGCGCGTGCTGGCGGCGACCAGATCCGTTCCACCATCATTGCGACCGGGACCAATACCGACGGTCGCACGTCGAGCATCACCGTTCCATCCGGCGGGCGGCAGACGGCGCTTCTGCAGGCCGTCCTCGGACAGGCCGGGATCGACCCCGATGCCATCGCCTATCTGGAGGCGCACGGGACCGGAACGCCGGTCGGCGACCCGATCGAGGCGTCCGCTATCGGCGCGGCCTATGGAAAGCCGCGCACCCGACCGCTGCCGATCGGATCGAGCAAGACCAATTTCGGGCATCTTGAGCCGGTATCCGGCCTCGTCGGGCTGCTCAAGGTCCAACTCGTTCTCGAGAATGGCGAAATCCCGGCGTCGCTTCACGCCGATACACTGAACACCAACATCGACTTCGCGGGTCTCAATCTCGACGTGACGCGCCGCCCGCGCCGGCTCGATGAACGCGGCGAACCGTGGTGCGCCGCCGTGAACTCCTTCGGGTTCGGCGGCGCCAACGCTCATGCGATCATCCGCGGGCCCGACCGACCTGAGAAGGCGCGCACGGACATGCCGCCCCCCGCGCTCCGCCTGACGGCGGCGAGCAAGACCGCGCTTCGCGATCTCGCCGCCGGTTGGCGCGATCGCGTCGGGGAAATCGGGGAAGGGCTTGCGACTGCCGTCGCGAACGCGAACCACCGGACCGCGCTGCGGGACTACCGGGTGTGCTTTCCCGCCGCCACGGCCGATGCGCTGCGCGACGGTCTCGATGCTTTCGTGAAGGCCGGCGACAGCGCCGCAGCACCAACAATTCGCCAGGCAATCCGGGACCCGGCGCGTGTTGCCTTCGTCTTCTCGGGAAACGGGGCGGTCTGGCCCGGCATGGCGCGCCATCTGCTCGACAGTGACGATGTTTTCCGCACGAGCGTATCGCTCACGGCCCAATGCTACCGCGATCTTGGCGGGTTCGATATCCTCGACGCGCTGGCCTCGGCCTCCGCGGAAGACCTGCGCGACGCGGGCACCGCGCAACCCCTGCTCTTCGCGGTTCAGATCGGGCTTTCGACCAGCCTGAAGCACCGGGGACTGCACCCCCATGCGGTCCTTGGCCATTCGGTGGGCGAGATCGCGGCCGCCCATACCGCCGGGGCGATCCCGCTGGAAACCGCGTTGTCGATCATCCTGACCCGGTCCGCCCGGTTTGCACCCCTTCGCGGCACGGGCGCGATGGCGGCGCTCGCCGCCAGCCGCGACACCGCGCGCGACCTTATCCGCGACCTGCGCGGCGCGGTTGAGATCGCCGCCGAGAACAGCCCGCAGAGCGTCACGTTGAGCGGTCCGTCAGAATCGCTGAACCGGCTGCTATCTGCCGCCCGCGACCGCCGCATCGCGGGCAAGATGCTTCCCATCGACTACCCGTATCATTCGAGCGCGCTCGACGGGATCGAAGCCGCGCTCTTGCAGGATCTGGCAGGCGTTGAGGGTAAACCTTCCGAGGCGGATTTCTATTCCGCCTGCCTCGGCGCGCGCGTCGGCGGAGAGGATCTGGGCGCGGCCTACTGGTGGCAGAACGCGCGCGGGATGGTCAGGTTCCGCGAGGCGGTGGAGCGAATGGCGGCCGACGGCTGCGGTGTCTTCATCGAAATCTCGCCGCGTTCGGTCCTTCAGAACTACCTGCGCGACAGTCTTCGCGACAGCGAGCGCGCCTGCGCGGTCCTTGGCAGCCTGGAGAACCGGCGGGCGGAGGAGATAAGCGCACAGTCGATCGCGCTTGACGCGCTGAGCGCCGGAGCCGCCGTCGACGAGACCGCATTGCTGGGCCCGGACCGGCCATTCCGCGCAACGCTGCCGCCCTACCCGTTCGACCGACGCCTGTTCGAATTGCGCGCGGAGAAGGGGCTCGACATCTTCGGCCGGGGCCAGACCCATCCGCTTCTGGGCGCGCAGCTTTCCTCCGACAGCCCGACCTGGACCGGCGACCTGTCGCTTGGCCTGCAACCGTGGCTCGGCGATCACCGGGTCGATGGCCGGGTCTATTTCCCTGCGACCGGACTCGTCGAAATCATGCTCGCCGCGGCGGACCGGGTCGCCGGGCCGGCGTCGGGCGACCACCACCCGGAACTCCGCAATCTGGAGATCCTGCGCCCGATCGTGCTGAAGGACGACCAGCCGGTCGCGATCCGCACCACCTATGAACCGTCGATGCGGAAAGTGACGATCCAGCTCCGCGAGGCCAGCGGATGGGAGACCGTTGCCTTCGCATTCGTTTTCGCCGGCTCCGGGTGCGCGGCCGCGCCAGTCCGGCTTCAGACCGGCATTGCGGGCACGGCACTTTACGAACGGCTGGGCGAGGCCGGTCTTGACTACGGGTCGGCCTTCGCCCTGGTCGAAAGCTGGGCGATCGCCGGGAACCGTGCCGATGCCGCGCTGCGAAACCCGCACCCGGACAACAGCCTCCTGCTCGATCCAACAGCGGCCGATGCCGGCATGCATTCGCTGGCAGTGCTTGCCCGGCGGGCAAATTTGCCCGCCGACCTGCTGTTCCTGCCTGGGCGGATGGGCAGGGTCCGCCGCTATTCCGACCGTCCGGTCGCCGGCGCGCGCGCGGTGTTGGTCAGCGCCGACGCGTCGGGCATCTGCGCCGAGATTACATATGTGGACGACAATGGGCACGCTGTCGCCGAGATCGGGGAACTGCGCCTGCGCCCGATGCCCCGCCGGAGGACCGTGCATGACGGGCTGTTGTGGGAAGAGATCAGCGTTCCTGTCGGGCCGGGAAAGGACTGCAACGCAAGGGCGGCAGTCTGCCTTCACGAGGCCGGCGCAGATGCACCCGTGTCCGACCTTGACGTGATCCGGGGCGCCATTGCCGGCCGCCTGGCATGGGACCGGGTGGCCGAACCGGCCGCTCTTCCCGGCACCGACCCGGCACTGCGCATCCTGGCCGATCACGGCTGCATCGCCCCGGACGGGGATGAGGCCACCGGTCCCGCAGGCGCCTGCCCGTGGCCGGACCTTGAAACCCTTCTTGACCTGTTGGTGAAATGCGTGCCGGCGGCGCAGACGGAACTGCGCGCGGCGCTGGGTGTCCGAACCGGCAAACCGGTTCGGCTGCCCCCGGCGCTTTCCAACACGAACGCGGCGGCACGCGCGATCAGCCGTGATCTGCAACTTGCCGGTGCGCGAGTGACCATGCTCGGTGCGCCCGATATCGACCTTGTCAGCAGCATCGCCGCAGTCGCCGGCCATGTCACGATCTGCGCCGAGACGCAGGCCGCGCTCGACGACCTCCGCCTCGCCTTCGGCGGCGTCCAGAGGCTTCACTTTGCGACCCTTGCTGCGGCGGCCAAAACCGGCAAGGCCGATCTCGTCTTCGGCATCGACGTGGCGGCAGCATTCACCCGCGACGGGCTCCGCCGGGTTGCGGACTTGCCGCGCCCCGGAGGCGAGGTGCTCCTGGTCGAGCGGGGCAGCGACGATTTCGAACAGATAACCGGAACCTCTGGCAGCGACGCAGCGCTGAAGCAGGTGCGCGCGGCAGTCGGCGCCAAGAAAGTCCCGCTTTCGGACTCTGCGTGGTGCCACACGAATTCCGTGCGCCTGTTGTGCGGTGTGGCGGTAAGCGTGACCCAAGAGAAAGCCGTGCCGCCGCTGAATGTCGCGGGGATCGGCAAGCTCGCCGATGCGCTGCGTCGCCTGCCGGGCGGGGACGGCGAGGCCACGAAACTGCTGGTGATCGAGGCGGCGCGCGATATCGAGGAAACTGCGCTGATTCAGGCCGGCGCGTTCGAGACCGCACTTGCCGCCGGCGATATCGGCTGGATCGTGCAGGACGGGCTGCTCGGGCAGGCGTCGCTGAACGGCTGGCGGCGCACCATCGCCAACGAAACCGGGCGCGACATTCGCACGATCGCCGTCGGAAAGGGTGTCGCGCCAAAGGATGTGGCTGCGTTGATTGCGTCATCGGGCGAACCGGAACTCGTGGCGACCGCTGACGGCATCCGCGCCCCGCGCGTCGTTCCCCTGGACGACCCCGAACCGGTGGTCACCGGAGAGGCGCGGTCCGTCCTGCACCGTGCGCGCCGCGGCCCCGCCCCGCTCGTCTGGCGCAACGAACAGCGCCGGCCACCCGAGCCGGGGGAAGTCGAGATAGCGGTCGCTGCCACCGGATTGAACTTTCGCGACACGCTTCTCGCGCAGGGATTGCTGCCCGCCGACATGATCGACAAGGGCTTCGCCGGCCCCCATCTCGGGATGGAATGCTCAGGAACAGTCACACGCGCTGCGGCCGGGGCGCGATTCCGTCCGGGTGATCCCGTCATAGCGTTCACACGCAGCGCATTTTGCAGCCATGTCATCGCGCGGGACGACTGCGTCATGGCGCTGCCGGCGGGGGTGGACCCGCGCGCCGGCGCCGCCATCCCTGTCGCGTTCCTGACGGCGGACTACGCGCTGCGTGAGGTCGCGCGGCTGGCGAGGGACGAAACCGTTCTCATCCACGCGGCCGCCGGGGGCGTCGGAATCGCCGCAGTCCAGGTCGCGCACCAGATCGGCGCGAAGGTCATCGCGACCGCGGGATCGACGGAGAAACGCCACTACCTCCGCTCGCTGGGCGTCGCGCATACCCTCGACAGCCGCTCGGCCGCCTTCTCGGACCAGGTCGCGGAACTGACTGGCGGACGCGGCGTCGATGTCGTCCTGAACTCCATCGCCGGCGAGATGGCCGAGCGCAGCCTAGCCTGCCTTGCCCCGTTCGGCCGGTTCGTCGAACTGGGAAAGCGCGACTTCGCGGCGAATTCCGGCATGGGCCTGCGCGCCCTCGCCAACAACATCACCTACCACGCGGTCGATCTGGACCAGTTACCGGTCTACCGGCCCGACGGCATCCCCGCGATTCTGGAACAGCTCCGACAGGCCTTCGCCGCCGAACAGCTTTCCGCCCCGCCGATCAGCGTCTTTGCCGGCCATGACGTCACTGCCGCGTTCCGCTTCATGCAGAAATCCGGACATATCGGGAAGATCGTGGTGACACCGCGCGCACCGGAAAACATCCGCCGCCCCGCGGGCCGGCCGATCCGGGGCGTCTGGCTGGTGACCGGCGGGACGCGCGGCTTTGGATTGAAGACAGCAGGCTGGCTTGCGCGGCGCGGCGCGACGGAAATCTGGCTTGTCAGCCGGTCCGGTGAAATCGCGCCCGATGACCTGACCGCATTGCAGGAGAGCGGTGCGACGGTGGTTGTACGGGCCTGCGACGTCACATGCGAAACGGCGACAGGGGCGTTGCTTGAGGAGATCGGTCGGACGGGGAGCGGCCTGTCCGGTGTCGTTCATGCGGCGATGACGCTTGACGATGCGCTGTTCGACAACCTCGACGAAAGACGCCTGCGCAATGTCATCGCGCCGAAACTGCGCGGCGCGCGAAATCTTGACCAGCTTACGCGCGATACCCGGCTGGATCACTTCTGGCTGTTCGGGTCGGTCGTCGCGCGGTTCGGCTCTCACGGGCAGGCCGCCTATGTCGCGGCGAATGCGGGGCTTGAGGAGCTTTGCGCGGCGCGGCGCACGGCTGGGTTGCCGGCCCTCGCGATTGCCTGGGGTCCGATCACCGACGCCGGCTACCTCGCCCGCCATGACCGGACCCGCAGCGTGGTCGAACAGCAGTTTGGGACACTTCTCGGCGCGGACGAGGCGCTGGATACGCTGGGTCGCCTGATCAACCGCATCGGCGACCGCTCTGCCATCACCATTGCACCTGCGAACTGGGCCCAACTGCGCCGGAACGCGCCGGTTCTCGACGGACCGCTGTTCGAGTTCGTGAACGTGCACGAGGCCGCCGGCGCTGCCGCCGGCGCGCTCGACCTGCGGGCACTCGTTGCGGAACAGGGCGAGGCCGCCGCGCGCGAGACCGTCCGCGAGATGCTGAAGACCGAAGCCGCGCGGATCCTGCAGATGCCGCCCTCTGAGATCGAGCCACTGCGCCCGCTTACCGAGTACGGCTTTGACAGCCTCATGGCCGTGACCCTTGCGATGAGCAGCGATGAACGGTTCGGCATCACGCTTTCGCCCGGTGCGGCGGGCGCGGAACTGACGCTCGACCACCTGTCGCGACTGATCGTCCAATCGGCCGTTTCCGGCGGCGCTCAGGATGACCTCGCCGAGATGCGGGACCGCCACCTTACGAAGACGCAGATTTCGAGCGAGACGAAGAAACAAATTTCGGAATCAGACTACTGACGGCCGGGCATCATGGAAAAGAAAGCTGAAACCCTCCTTCACTCGCTGCGGCAGAAATACGCCGCAAGCCATCGCACGCCAGACGTGGCGACGACCCGGCCGGAGCCTGCACGGCTACCGCACGACTTCCGCACCCACAGGCTTTACCGCGAGGTGGAGATCGCGAAGCAGACCGGCGTCGTGCTTGGCATCCGCTCACCCTTCTTCCGCACGACCGAGGAGGTGCGCGGGACGCAGGTCCGGATCAACGGGCGTTGGGTCGAGAATTTCGCATCCTACGACTATCTGGGCCTGAACCAGTCCGACATCATCGCGGCGGCGGTGGCGGAGGCTGCCGCGCGCTGGGGCGTCTCGGCCACCGCGTCGCGGCTGGTTGGCGGCGAGCGTTCTTTTCACCTTGATCTGGAACGGGAAATTGCGGGCTTTCTTGGCGTCGAGGATGCAATCGCCATGGTATCGGGCCACGCAACCAACGTCGCCACGATCAGCACGCTGGTGGGCGCGAACGACCTCGTCCTTGTCGATGCGCTGGCGCACAACTCGATCTTCGAGGGGATCAAGGCTTCAGGGGCTGCGCATCTGGCCTTTCCGCACAATGACTGGGAATGGGTCGAAGCAAAGCTGGCAGCCGCGCGGGGCGAGCATCGAAACGTCCTGATCGTTGTCGAGGGCCTCTATTCGATGCACGGCGACATTCCTGACATCGCACGCTTCGTCGAGGTCAAGAACCGCCATGACGCCTGGCTGATGATCGACGAAGCCCATTCAATCGGTGTCCTGGGGCGCACGGGGCGCGGGGTCCGCGAGGCGCAGGCGATCCCGCCGGAAGAGATCGAAGTCACGATGGGGACTCTGTCGAAGGCCTTCTGTTCATGCGGCGGTTTCATTGCCGGCTCCTCGGGGCTCGTCGATCTGCTGCGCTACCGGGCGTCGGGCTTCGTGTTTTCCGTCGGGCTATCGGCGCCGGATGCCCATGCCGCGATGGCAGCACTGAGCATGCTCAGGGCGGAGCCGGAGCGGGTGACCGCACTGCGAAGCCTATCAGCGCACTTTCACGCCCATGCATCCGCGCTTGGGCTGGATACCGGCTCCAGCGCGGGCTTCGCAGTCGCACCCGTCGTAATCGGCGATTCCATCAAGGCGACGCTGATCGCGAACGAGATGCTGGATGCCGGGTTCAACGTGCTTCCCATCATCGCCCCTGCCGTCCCGGACCGAAATGCCTGCCTGCGGTTTTTCATCACGGCGAACCATGACCGTGCAACGATAGACCGCGCGCTTGAGACACTCGCCGGACTGGTGGCGCGGCACATGGCGGAGGACTAGCCGTTCAGGATGGCAAGCCATTGGCGGCGTTGTTCGGACTTCATGTCCTGCGCCGCGATATAAGCGCGGTTGGTTTCCGCGATCCGCCGTGCCGCACCGGGATCGGCCACCAGACCGGCGATCGTTTCGCGCCACTCCGCCGGATCGTCGCCAAGAAGACGGCAGGCGCCACATTCCGAATGGGGCGCGGCTGCCGACCACCGGGCCGAGGCGATCACGGCCGCGCCGAACTGGTCGTATTCCAGAAGCTTGTTGCGCGATCGGGCGGCGTTGAACCGTGACTCCGTCAGCGGGTAGAGGCCGATATCAAAGTGCCGGTTGCGCGCCCAGCCGAGATACTGGTCCCAATCCATCGGCTCCGCCACCAGGACGCGGTCGTCCTGCCGCAAAGACCGGGGAATGCTTTGTTCCCCCGAAAGCGTAACCGTGACCCCGGCATGATCGTCGAGAACCGATGCCAGGATCGGCGCGAGAACGGCGAAGTCGCGCGCATGGCTGCGCGCGCCGAGATAGGCGATCCGAACCGGCCCCTCGGGTCGCGCGGCAGGCAGCGGACCCGCAGCGGTGGGCCAGGCCGGGCCGATCAGACGGACGGGCGTGTCGGGCTGTGCCGCCGCATGAGCCGCGGCCAAGCCGGCCGAGGCGACGGCGATCGTGTCCGCGCGCGGCAACAGGCGCCGGGCCGCCCGCGCCTCCACCAACGCAAGCTTCGCGCGGTAGTCGAGCGGCAGGCCCGGATCGAACGCCTGTCCGCCGACCGCGTCGTCAGTGAAGTAGACCAGCCGACGAAACGGCGGCGCCGCGCGCAGGAATGCATCGTGCCGAAAGACGATGAGGACATCGCCGGCAAGGAAAACCGTCGGCGAAAGCCTTTTGACCTCGCCGCGCGCGATTTCCCCCGCGAATGCCCATGCGAAGTAGATGTCCGCCGTGGGTGAGCCTTGCGACGACAACGCGTTCGCGATGACGGGCAGCCGGTCCGACGGATAGTGCCGCGCCGCACGCCCTGCTCCGCTGTCAGACGGCGTTCTCGACAAGGCGGTAAGCCTCCAGCCCCTGCTCGATGTCATCATAGAAGTCGATACGCCCCGTGCTCATCACCAGCGCGGATTGGCAGAACTCCCTCAGGCTGCCTTCGGAATGCGACACCATGATGAGGTTCGCCGCCGAAAGTTTCGAGCGGAAGATCTCGCGGCATTTCTCGCGAAACCGGGCGTCGCCGACGCCGATCACCTCATCGACGAGGTAGCACTGGAAGTCGATGGCCATGCTGACACCGAAGGCCACGCGCGCGCGCATCCCGTGCGAATAAGTCCGCACCGGCCGGTCGAAATAGCGGCCGATCTCGGCGAAATCCTCGACATAGGCGATCAGGTCGTCGGCATCCGCGCCGTAGATGCGGGCAATGAAACGCGCGTTCTGACGGCCGGTCAGGTTGGGATGCAGCCCGCCAATGAAACCGAGGGGCCAACTCGTTCTGCCCGGGCGGATGATCGTTCCGCGGCTTGGACGGAGGGTTCCCGCGATCAGTTTCAGGAGCGTGGACTTACCGATACCGTTGCGACCGACCACCGCGATGTTGCGGTCCGTCGGCAGGTCAAGCGTCAGCCCGCTGATCACGGGTTTGAGGACCATCCCGCTTCGGTAACTTTTCCAGACATCGACGAATTGCATCGCCGCCCCTCACCGGTCGGTCGCGTTGAGATAGACAAGCGTTCCGACGCACCAGAAGGCAAACATGAAGATGAAGATCGCCACCGACAGCTCCGGTCGCTGGGGATAGAGGCTGCTTTCGGCAAGCGTCGGCGGAACGTGAACCGAGATATAGCGCGTGCGAAGTTCGGCGTCCGCACGCATCTGCTTTTCGGTTTCCAGCGCGGTGGCGTAGCCGGTCTCCATGAAGTGTAGTTCGGCCAGAAGCCCCTCGAAATCGGTCATGACCGCAGAGAGCGGCCGCTCGCCGCTATACTGGCGATCCACATCTTCCCGTTCCGCGGCGATCTGATCGCGGATCGCCTCGATCCGGCGGTCGATATTCTCGATCCGGGAGTCGCCACCGCCGGCGAAATTGGCGATCGTCTGCCGGTCGACAAGTTCGGAGGCCAGCTGCTGCTGCAATGCCGAGACCACGCCCATCTTGCTGGCCACATCCGATTCCGGGTCCAGGATGTGGTGTTCCAGCCGGAATTCGAGAATGGAGGTCCGGGTGTCCTTGAGCCGATCCTCCGCCGCAGCAAGATCGGCGCGGACATATTTCAGTGCCTCCTCGCGTGAGGAGCGGCCAAGTTCATCGAGAAGCGCGGCGCAGGCGTTCAGGATGTCCTGGGCGATGGATTGAGCGTCCTGTGCCGAAAACGCACGCACCTCCAGATCGATCTTGCCGGTGCTGGAGTCTGCCGAGACGAACACCATGCGCTGCCAGTAGTCGACCAGATCCTCCATCGTCGCGTCGTCCCCGAGCGCGAACACGATGTCGTCCTCAGAGCGGTTGAACATCTCGTAGAAGTCATACTTCTCGGAAAGGACCTCGATGATCGTCTGCGACAGGATGTAGTCCTGAAGCACCTCGGTATCGACGGTCAGCGGGCCGCTGATCTGGGTGAACGCATTTGTCGGGATGATCGGGCTGATAAGGTCGCCGGTCCGGATCGAAAACGCCGAGTTGGAGTGATACTGGTCCAGGGCGATCTTGTAGAGATAAGCGCAGGCGGCCGCCGGAATCGCGATTACGAGAGCAAGGAAGCTGAAGGCGATCAGGAACCGCGAAAAGCCTAGACGCATCCGGAATCAACTCTTCTTTCTGCGGCACTGGTCGGTTTGGCCTGGGGTCACGGGTGCCATTTGACTCGAAGTATTTGGTGCAGCATGATTAAAGTCAACAAAGTAAGGGCCGCTTGGCCCTTGCTTCTGTCCGGGTTCGCGGGGCGCGGATACAATCCGCGACAAGAAGGCGATTGTTCAGGGGTGCGCGGCGGCGATGATGCTGAGCAACGTCCAGACCATCACGGCGCTCATGCTGCGGGAAATGGCCACGCGCTACGGGCGCAGCCCCGGCGGCTATCTGTGGGCGGTGATCGAACCGGTGGCGATGATCGCACTTCTGTCGATCATCTTTTCGCTGTTCCTGCGGTCGCCACCGATCGGCGACAGTTTCGCGATGTTCTACGCGACGGGGTTCATCCCCTTCTTCCTGTTCAACGACGTCGCGGCCAGCACCGGAAACAGCGTCAACTTCAACCGCCCGCTGATGCATTTCCCGGTCGTGACGCCGCTCGATTCCGTGTTCGCTCGGTTCGTCCTGTCCACGCTGACACTGATCGTCGTTTCGGTCGTGGTTCTCGGCGCGCTCGTCCTATGGTCAGGACAATCGATTCGGGTGAATTTCGTGAGCCTCGGCGCTTCGATCGGCTCAGCAGCACTGCTCGGCCTCGGGATCGGGGCAACGAACGCCTACCTGTTCTCGTTCTACCCGGTCTGGCGATCCATCTGGGGCATCGCGAGCCGGCCGCTTGTGATCATCTCCGGCGTCTTCTTCACGTTCGAGACGATGCCCGCCGGGGTCAAAGCCTACCTCTGGTACAACCCCCTGATCCACGTCATTGGCGAGGCGCGGGTTGCCTTCTTCTATGGCTACGAGGGGGAATATGTGAACCTCTATTACGCCTGCGGCATCGGGATCGGCGCATTCGTGTTCGGGGCATTCATGCTGATGCGCGGGCGCAGCCGCATTCTGGAAAACGCGTAGCACCGGGTGCCGGCTATGACGTACCGGGTTCATGTTGAATCCGAAACGCCTTAACGCCGCGATGCTTGAGCGGTGCCGACAGGTTCGGGTGCGAAGTGCGCGCAGATTCCCCGTATCGCCGCCGCCCGCCCGGCGGCGTTGTAGAACGATCCCCTGAACTGGATGCCCGATACGGCGCGGAAGAAGATGCGCGCGAAGTCCTGATCCACTGCTTGGGGATCTCGCCAGAAACTGTCGAGCCCGCCCTGATGCGTCAGGCCGTCGATGCTGTAGATTGCATGGCCCAGCGCGCAGACCGGAACCGCCCGCCGCAAGCCATGCAGGGCAGCGGTCGAATTGACGACGACCATGCCTGCGGAGTTCACGACATACCAGTCGAGGTCGCCGGACCGGATAACATGAACGCGGTCGGCGATTCCGGCCCGCTCTGCCATCGCGCCGGCCATTCGGAACCAATCGACGATGCCGCTGTCGAGCGGGTGGATCTTGAGAACGAGGTGCCGGTCGGCCGGCGCATGCGCGGCAAAGGACGTGATTACATCGGACAGGAAGTCGGCCATGCGTGGATAGTCCGAGGCCGCCCTGAACTGATAGTCGGCTTCCATCTGCATCGCGACCAGATTGAAGTGGATCGATCCGGCCTCCAGCCGGGCCCTCAGCGCGGCTTCGTCGCGTCCGCGCCGTTTCATGCGGGCCAGTTCACGCAGCCAGCTCAGATATTCGAGGACCGGCCAGTAGAACTTGTCGGACGAATAGCGCGGATAGAAAGGGCGCCCGAACACCATCAGCAGGTTGAACGTGACCTCGTGAAAGGCTTCCGTCGCGAAGCCGTGGGAATAGCGCGTCGTCATGTCCGGGTCGGACCGCCCCTCCGCAAGCCGCGCGACCCTGGCGCGGTTGCGCGGAAAACGCGAGGCGCAACCCATTCCGTCGGATTGCAGCGTGATCCAGTCCGGCCGGAGATATCCCAGCTCAACCACCCATGCCCGGATGCCAAGCTGGCGTGCGACGGCCATCGCGGCGCGGTGATAGGGCAACTGGTCTGCGTAGTAGAGGATGTCGGTGACCGCTTCCCGCAGGACGAAGTCGCGCAGCCATTCCTGCCAGGCAGCGCGGCTGCCGCGATAGGCCTGTGCAGGTCTCGTGCCCCAGAACACCCGGTCGGCAAGACAGAGATTGATCTTCGCGACCGCATGACCGGACTCGGCCAGCGTGTCGGCCAGTTCGCCCCAGAACCGTGTCGGCGGCCCTTGCAGGAACAGGAACTTGCGCGGACCGGAGGGCGGGAATATTTCCTCTTTGACGGTCAATGATCACATGGCCCCTCTGCCCAGGTCATTCCACCCTAGGACCTTGTCCCTTAGCACGGCAACAAATCTCGCCCGCAAAGACCGGAAATCGCCCGCGCCATCCCGGCCCCTCATTCCTGCTTCTGGAACACGCCCCGGCGGAGGTCCGGACGCACCGCACCACGCCGGACAGATGCCAACGGTTCCCACGGCAGGGCAAGCGGGGCTGTCTCTGCCTCGATCCTGCGCCTGATATCGGCGGGGTGGCTGTCGGCGGGCATCGTCCGGCCATCGGCATGAGAGCGCAACGCCTCGCCCTGTGCACCAATGTCGAAACCGAAGACCGGCAGCCCCGTCGAAAGGCATTCATGCACGACGAACGAGTATGTCTCGGGCCAGATCGAGGGGAACAGCCAGCAGGTCACGCCGTATTTCTCGGCCAGCCGGCTGATATCCTTCCGCGCGAAGGCACCGTGGATGCGGATGCGAGAATCCGCATAGGTCGGGTCCATCTGCCCAATCACGACCAGCCGGAAATCCCCGTCCGTGAACTCGGCCAGCCGCTTCAGCAGCGCCGCGCCCTTGACATAGCCGATGCCGCCGAGGACCCCGACCACGACCTTGCCCTGCCGCATTGGCCGGACCGGGCGCGGACGCTCGGTAAGCTCATGCGGCCGGACGACGAGCCGCGGCGCGAGATCCGGCCAGACCCGCAGCACATGGTTCCTGCTGTCGTTCGAGAAGGTGACGATCGTATCGGCGCGTGTCATGAAGCCGTGCCAGAAATCGCGCCAGCCCTCGATCGACAGGCCGTGCACACCACCGGCACCGAACAGCGCAGCATGGCACTTGGCGCAGGCAAGCGTGTCCGGAAGGCCGCAATAGGATCGGTCTGCCCCGATCAGGTTATAGGACGGGCAGACAGGGAAATAGTCGTGGAACAGCACGATCAGCCTGTCCCGCTCCCGCAGGGCATCGCGGACGCTGCGGACAAGGCCGATCGGATCAATGTCGGCGACTAGGCAGGAATATCGGATACAGATCCGTTCGGGGATTCGAAGAAAGCCCGACAGATCGCCTCTTGCGACGTAGCCGCGCGTTGCTCCGGCGGCGGAATGAACTTCGAGAAGCACGCGCGCCGGATCGTTGTCGCCGCGAAGGACGACGGCGCCCTCGCCCGCCTCGACATGTCGGGCGACCTGCTCCGACAACCAGTATTCGGCCCCCCCGCCCAGTGAATGGGCCAGATAGATCGGCACCTCCTCGCCCCGGTCGATCGCCGCGATGCCGCTTGCGAGGCGCGGGCCGATCAAGGGGTCGGCGCTGCGGAAATGGGTCACGGATTGACGGAACTTCGGATAGCGCGCGTCGATGAGCGCATTGCTCTCGCTCAAACGCTTGCGTTTTTCCTCGCCAAAGGAACTTCCGCCGCGATGTTCGACGAAAAGCGAACCGAGCCCCACATGCACACCGCCAAGCTGGGCAACCTTCTGGCACCAGTCGACTTCTTCGCCGTAGCCGCGGCCGAAGGCGGCGTCGAAGCGGGGAACCTTCCTCAGCCAGGTGCGGTTCAGCGCCATGCAGAACCCGACGCCTGTCGGCGCCTTGGCCAGAGATTTCCGCCAGTCCAGCTGCCTCAACGCCGTGTCGATGACATCGGCAGAGCAGGCGACCGCCCCGCCCTGCCCGTCGCCGCCTGGAAGCGTGAATATCTCAGCGTTGTTCGACATCGGCGTGACGCTCGCGATATCGGGGTTGGAAAGGATCGGCGTCATCAGCCGTTCAAGCCAGTTGGGCGGAACGAAGGCGTCGCTGTTGAGGATGACAGCATGACCCGTCACCATCTCGAGGGCTCTGTTGACAGATGCCACGAAGCCAAGATTTTTGCCGTTGGTCAACACGGTCACATTCGGCGTGTCGATGGCGAAACGGTCGAGAATCCCGTTAATTTCCGCGTCAGTCGAGGCATCGTTTACGATGATCTTCCGGTGCTGTTCAGCGGTATTGCGGGCAAGTCTATCGAGACATTGCTCCACGTCCCCGGCCGAGTTGAACACCGGCACGATGATGTCTACGGGATGAGGAATGTCGGGGTAGGCGGCTTTTGCAAAGAGTTCCGCCGCTGCTACAGGCATCGCCGCGACCTGCCCATGACTGGTCAAAGCGCGTTCCAGCCGGTCACCCGCCGAGACATCGCCGCGGATGAAATAGGCCGCGAGATCGCCGCGGAAGCGAACCGCAAAGGGCAACAGGCGGATCGCCGCACGCGCCAGGCTGGCGACGCCGGACGCGGGCATCCCAAGCCGTATGAAGGCAAGGTCGGTCTGCCCCGGAAGGCAGTATACAAGCTGCGCGCCCGCCCGAAGCGACACCGAGAAGCCCGGCGTGGGGTGCGCGCTCGGCACATCCGCACGGACAAGATCAGGGTTGACGGTGAGTTCGTCGAATTCGGTCGAAAGCACCAGCTGCGGCGCGTCTACCCAGCCGTCGATCAGAACGCGTCCGCCATCAAGCCGTATCCGGTCGAAGTAGCCAATGCATTGCGTCGCGCCGGCCGGCTGTATCGGCTTTCTCAGCAACGAGAAAGTCAGCCTCTCGCGAAAGTAGGCGGAAAGAACGTGATATGCCGCTTTGATGCGTGACACTCGATCCCTCATCAACATGAAGCGGGAAACAAATCTTACTCAAACTCGTCCAAGTCTCGCCGGCCGAATACACGCCAGCGCAATTCACTCGCCAGTCTCGCACCCAGAGCCGGATCGGTATCGTCCGGACGGCGGCCCACAAATCCCTCACAGTTCCCTGAAAGCTTGGCCGCGCAGGGTGGACCTGTCAACGTTCGATCTTGCGGTAGGTCACGATCTAAGTTCAATTTAAGGTTGTGCGCCAAAAACCGCCGAAGCTCGGCAGGTCCGGCATCGGGACGACGTCGCGGGCCCCCTTGCGAAGGCCCGCGACATTCCTGATTGGCCAAGGCATCCACACCTTGCCCGGCCGGGATCAGACGAAGGTAAATTCCGCGCCCGCGCCCAGATACCCTTCGAGCGTGATCTCATCGCCACCGCCGCCGATCACGGTCACCACCGTGTCGCCACCGACCTGCGCCAGGTTGAGATCTCCGAGACCGGTAACGCCGGTTGCGGCCATGTTGAACTCCAGCGTATCGACGCCTGCGGCGAAGTCACGGATGATATCCACGCCGAATGCCGCATCGTTGAACGTGAAGACGTCCGCGTCAGCGCCACCAAAGAGCGTATCATTTCCGATGCCGCCATCGATGCGATCGAGCCCGGACGAGCCGTAAACCGCGTCGTTGCCGGCGCCGCCGTTGAGATCGTCGTCCTCTGTGCCGCCGAAGAGCGTGTCATCGCCATCGCCGCCGATCAGAGTATCCGCACCACCTGCACCCGAAAGCGTGATGCCGGTTGCAAGCCCGGTCGCGTCGATCGTATCCGCACCGGTGTTGCCGTTGATACGCTCGACGTTGATCCAGGAGCCCGCATTCAGCGTGATACCCGAGCCGTTGCTGACCACGACCTTGTCGAAGCCCGCGCCGCCATCCGTCACGACGTCGAGGGATTCACCGACAAAGAACACGTCGTTGCCGTCGCCGCCGTCGAAGCTGTCGTCGTCAGCACCGCCGATGATCGTGTCGTTGCCCGCGCCGCCCGAGAGGACGTCGTTGCCGGCGTCACCGAGGATCACGTCGTTGCCGGAACCACCGATGATCGTATCGTTGCCCGCAGCGCCGAACAGCGTCAGCTGCACCGTCTGCGACGAAGCGTCGATAACGTCGTCACCGATATTGCCATTAACACGCTCCACACCGCTCCAGCCGGTCATATTGATGACGTCGCCCGCAGTATTGACGATGGTTGCGCGGTCGAAGGCCGGCGCGCCGGTGTCGATCACAATGTCCGAACCGTCCACGACGTAACGGTCGGCATTGTCGCCGCCGTCCAGCGTGTCGGCGCCAAGACCGCCGACGAGCGTGTCCTGACCCGCGCCGCCATTGATGACATCATTGCCGTCCTGCCCGAGCAGCGCATCGGCGCCCGCCAGGCCGTTGATGATATCGTCATTGGCAGTACCGACGATCGTATCCGCGCCGGCGGTCCCGTTAATGACGTTCGCGGCTGGTGCCTGCGGCGCGTTCACCCGGATGACGATATCCTTCGTCACCGTACCGGTTCCACCGTCGGTCGCCTCGATCGTGACATTGTAGACGTTGTCACCGCCAGCATCGCCCGGCGCAGCCGTTGTCGGGCTGCTGAGGAAGCGCAGTTCGCCATTGATCAGCGAGAACTGACCCGCATCCGCACCGGACAGGGAGTAGGTGATGACCTCACCCGTAGTGTCGCGGTCCTTGGTCTCGGCACGATACACGATCGTATCGGTCGACACGCCCTCAAGCACGTTCACCTGGTTGCCCGAGGTGATGACCGGCGC
Organism: Alphaproteobacteria bacterium; assembly: GCA_030429495.1. Classification (GTDB taxonomy): domain Bacteria; phylum Pseudomonadota; class Alphaproteobacteria; order Rhodobacterales; family Rhodobacteraceae; genus Albidovulum. The sequence continues at coordinate 119,688 of JAUIFH010000006.1, forward strand.
ATTGTCGTTCACGTCGGTCACGTTGAGCACGAGGTTGATGGAGGAGTTGCCGATCGCATCCGCAACGTCGACCGTGACGTTGTAGTAGGGCTTGGCCTCGAAGTTGACTGAGCTGGTCGGCCCGCCGCCTGTCAGGAACAGCTTGTTGACGCCGCCGATATTGCGGATCGTGAAGGCCGCCGCGTCGTCACCGAGAAGGGTGAAGACCCGTGCCCCGCCATTCGCACCGTCGGGATCGAAGATTTCAAGGTCAGCAACCTCGAACCCGTTTCCGGCCAGTGACTGTCCGTCATTCAGCACGACGGTAGAGATCGCCTCGCCGATGACGTTGGTCCCGTTCTGCACCCGCTCGACCGTATTCGACAGGCCGATCAACGGCGCGTACTGCCCGGTCTGGATGTTGAGCATCGCGTCGTCGAACAGAAGCCATGTGACGTCGTTCGAGACGAAGTCGGCACCCTCATTCGTGCTGAGCGCAGTCTCCGTGTCGGTGACGGTGATCCCGCCGACCGCAGCGGCGAAGGTGAAGGTTGATTCAAGACCGCGGAAGAGCGCGGTGTCGATGCCGCCGCCGCCGACAAGCCGGTCATTGCCTTCCGAACCGATCAGCACGTCATCGCCAAGGCCGCCGTTGATCGTGTCGGCGCCTTCGCGACCCACCAGCGTATTGGCCAGGGCGTCGCCCGTCATGATGTCGTTGAACTTCGTGCCGCGCACCGCCTCGATATCGAGATAGGTGTCGTCACGGGCGTCACCGGTCGACAGCGCACTGTCCAGCATGTTGATGGTGAGGCCGATCCCGGTGCCGAGAGGCAGGCTCTCGAGCCAGGTCTCGTACGACGCCACGTCGTAGCCGCCGATGCCGCCGTCCATGGCGTCCCCGCCAGCACCACCGATCAGCATGTCGTTGCCGACCCCGCCGACCATCAGGTCGTTGCCGCGACCACCGAACAGCACGTCATCGCCGGCTTCGCCGTCCATGCCGTCATCGCCATCGTCGCCATGCAGTTCGTCATGGCCTTCGCCGCCGAGCAGTTCATCGTCCTGGGCACCGCCGAACAGCGTGTCGTTGCCGTTGTTACCGGACACGGCGTCGAAGCCGTTGTCGCCGAACAGCATGTCATCGCCGTCGCCGCCGAAGACCGCGTCGTCATCCGCGCCGCCGTGGATGATGTCGTTGCCGTCATCGCCACGCAGGAAGTCGAAGCCGACATCGCCTTCGATCATGTCGTCGCCGTCGCCGCCATAGATATGGTCGTCGTTGGCGCCGCCATCGAGGACGTCGTTGCCGCCGTCGCCGTGGATCGCGTCATTGCCGGCGCCACCATAGATCATGTTGTTGGCGTTGGTGCCGCCGATGACTTCGCTGATGTACTCGGTCAACTCGGCCGGCGAACGCACGAAGTCGTCAACCGCGAGCGTGCCAAGCTCAATCAGCGCGTCTGGCGTACCGAAGACGTCACCGTGCAGGTGGGTCACGCCGGTGCCGCGCATCATGAGGTCGGCGAAGGTCTGCCCCTCGATCTGATCGAGGAAGTTACCGCCGAGACGGCCGAGATAGTAGAAGCGGTCGCCGTTCTGAAGCGCCAGCATCTGCTGGGCAAAGATGAAGTCGAAGGTCGAACCGAGCAGGCCGAGCGGCACTTTCTGCTCGGCAAGGCCACCGATCCACAGGTCGATCAGTTCGAACCCGTCGTCACCGCCATTCGCGATCGTGTCCATGAAGGTCGCGTTGGCCATCATGATCTCGGCCGCCGCACGGGCGTCGTCAAGCGCCGTTGCCAGACCACTGTTGCGCGCCGCTGCGATCGAGGCCTCGTTCGAATAGGCCGCGATGAAGTTCAGCAGCGATGCCGGGTTCAGAAGGTTGGCGCCGAAATCGGCCCAGCTTTCGTACGGCTTCAGCGTCGCCTCGCCGGTCTGGCCATAGAGGTCCGCACGCAGCTGGTTAAGAGACGGCAGCCCGACATCCCGGCCGCGTGCGATGTTCAGCGCGGCAAGGTCAAGCGGCAGACCGACGAGGAAGTTGCGCAGCGAGTCGACGACGAATTCGTCGATCCGCATCCCCTGCTCGAACTGGCCGCCCTTCAGGAAGTCGGCCGCGCCGATCTGCGCGAATAGTTCAGGATCAAGGAACGCATCCACGAGCGAGAAGTTGCTGTCGGCACCCGAGGTGTCGATCGCCTTCACGTTGTCGGAAAGCTGCGAATGGCCGAGGCGGTAGACAGCCTGCGAGAATTCGAGCGTGATATTGGGGTTGATATCGACCTGATAGGCCGCGAACGCATCGATATTCGGGCTCATCCGGCGACCGAACTCTTCGAAGACGAGGTGCTGGTACTGCATCTCGTTGACCATCTTCGTCGCCTGGAAGTACATCTCCCCGGTCCACTGGGCCGCGAAGGTCGGGTCAATCTCGTTCTGTTGCTGCACCCAGTCCTGGATCTCGGCGAGAATCCGGGTGTGCTCATTGTGGAACGTCTGGTGAATCGCCGTGAGAGCCGTGTTTTCGTTGACCCGCGGGTCGCCCGAAATGTAGTGCGCATCGAGCAATTCGTTGTCGTATTCGCCGGCCGCCGGCGGCGGGGCGCCGAAGCCGTGCGGGTTGATGATCATGTCGGCGTCGGGCGTCAGACCGCCTTCCGGATTGGCGTTGTGCGCGATGTCGGCCGAGAAGGCCTGCCCCGTGCCGGCACCGAGCTGGAAGCCGCCAAGGCCGCCATTTGCCGTCGGCACCCACATCGTCGGATCGGGCACGTTGCCAATATCGGCATCCGTCAGCATGACCGTTGCCGGGTTGGCGCCGGTTTGCGCGCGCGCCCAGCGGTTCGCATTGTCCTTGAGGTCGGCCCACGTGGCCATGCCACCATCTGCACCGTGAATAAGGGCGCCGGTCGCGTTGCCGGCCACATCGTATTCCATGAGGTAGAATGTCACCGCCGGGTGGGACCCGTAGGTCTGGCTCTGTTCGATAAACGGCGCGGTGCCGTTGTTGGCGCTCGGCGTACCGTTCTCACCCGCGCGCGAGAGGAACATCATGTTCACAGGCGTGAAGTTGAACAGCGGATCGCTCGGCTGCAGGTCGATCATGACCGTGTCGCCCGACCCCTTGCTGATGAAGTCGAGGCCGTGGTCGAAGAACTGGCCGAAGAAGGTGAAAAGGCTGTTTTCCGGCAGGCGGTCCACGGCGATGTCGCCCTGCGTCAGAAGCGGGGCCGTCAGAGCGGCCGGGTTGCTTGACGTGATGTCGGCGATCAAGTTGCTGATGATCCGCGGCGACGCGTCCATCGGGGATGTCCCCGGCGCGTAGGCCAGCGGGCTCGTGGAGCTGGAGACGCTGATGAACTGTTCGTCGACGTTGCCGAAGGTCGCGGTGTCGACAAGCTGGCCGTACTGGTCGATCACCATCAGGCCGCTGATATTGTTGTTCGTGCCGTCGATGGCCCGGATGCCGACCGGTGCAAGCGGGTCCGCCCCTGGGGCAGGTGTCGCGCCGGCCAGTACGTTGTCTAGGATAAATAGAATGTCAGCAGGATTGAGTTGTTGTGTCATGTCGCTCTCCGCTAATTCGGGTCATCGGCTTTAGGCCACAAAATTCCCGAACCGGATCAGCAAGGCTGGTCCGTGTCCACCAATGATGATAGGTGACGAAGTCGCGATTTCCGTAGTTAAGAAATGTGTAACCTTATGAAATTCGTTAATTTAGAGAAATATTAACAAAAACCGTAATAATTGAGATTGCTGTATTATTTCTTCATTCCGCCACACTGGTATTAACAAATAGCGAAATCTCTGTTTCGCCTCGCGACACGATCCCGGAATCGTACCCGACATTGACGCCGTCACCTCCACGATAGGCCAGAATCCAGCCGTTTCACACGCATGTAGCTTGACAGGCGCACCCCCGTTCAGCGTTAATCCTTATCGGGCGCTGTGCTTGCTTGCGTCTGCCTGACCGTCGGATTTTGACCCGTTGCTTACCGGTACCTGTAACCTTGACGGTTCGAATTGAATTTTAACGCTAGGGTGGTCCCTGGGGTCGGCAATGATTGATTTGCCGCCGAAGGGTGGGGTTTGCGAAATGAATATGATTAGTTCTGACGTCCGCGGGCGGATTCTTCTTGTCCCCGTTTTCCATAGCAGTCCGGTGGAAGGAGCCGAGGTTCTCAACCGGGTTCTTTCGGCGACCGCGTCGGTCGACGTCGCGATATCTTATCACGACGACGACCTGAAGACGCTTGCCGCCCGGGAATACTCGGCGGTCATCCTTTACAACTGGACGGCGGAAGCGACGGGGCTTAACGCGATCCTCTCGGTGCGTGACAACCTTCCCGAACTGCCGATCCTCGTGATCGGAGCGTCAGATGGGGCCAACGCCCGCATCGCGGCGTTTGAGGCCGGCGCGGACAACTATGTCTGTGCCGACTTCGACCACCGGGAACTTGCGGCCAAGATTCGCAGGCTTCTTTCCCTAAGCAGTGGTGGGCGCCCCGCGATCGCGGTCGACGATCTACAGGCCTGGCCGGACACCAACATCGTGATCCGTTCGGGTCTGCCCATCCGGCTGAGTTCCAAGGAAATGGAAGTCCTCCAATGCCTGGCGGCACGCGCGCCGGAGCCGGTCTGCCGCATGACGATCCTCGAAAAAGCGTTCAACCTGAGCTTCGATCCGGGGACCAATATCGTCGAGGTTCATATCCACCGCCTACGGCAGAAGATCGACAAGGGACACGACACGCCTCTGATCAACACCGTTCGGGGCGTAGGATATGTCCTGGGGCCAGTTACGGAGAACGCCCCGAAAAGCCCGCAGATCGTCAAGCCGGTACAAACGGCACGCTTCGGGATCGAGGCCCGCGCACGCGCCTGAGGCGGGTCAGACCAGGCATTCTTGCCTGGATTCCGTCGGAAGGGCGCAATGCTGCGTGCCCGCGCGCGCGGTGCAAACTCCGGATACTGTTGGCGGTAGCATGGATTTGAACAACGTGTACAATTCTGTGGCTCCCCCTCCGTCGCGCCGGGCCGAGAATGCCCCGCCGCCGGCCCGGCGGGAACAGCAGGACGGCGCAGGTTGAGGGTGACATGTTCCGAATACTGAAGTCCCGAACGCGCAACAGGATCGAGGATCTTCGGACGCATTTCGACTGCGACTACTATCTTTCGCAGATCAACGGCGATGCAGGGAATGTCGGCGACCCGGTCGAGCACTACTACAAGACCGGTGCAACGCGCGGATTGGACCCCAGCCCGGAGTTTTCCACCACCTATTACCTCGCTGCCAATGACGACGTCGCGAAGTCCGGGGTGAACCCGTTCTGGCACTACATCGTTTTTGGAAAGCACGAGGGCCGGCCGGGGCGGCCCGGGAAATCGCAGGCACAAGCCAGGGCCGAAGATGCCGACCTGATGCTGGTCCTTTCAGAGTTCGACGCAGCCCATTATCGCGGGCGCCATCCCGAACTTACCGGCACCGACAGGGAACTGGCAGAGCACTATCTGACGACCGGCTGGCGGCTTGGCCACAATCCGAACGAAGAATTCCACACGGCGCTCTACGTCGCCTGCCACCCTGACGTGGCCGCGCGCGCAGCCAACCCTTTCGTGCACTATCTCAAGTTCGGCCGGGGCGAGGGGCGGTATCTGCCGGCGCCACCTGATATGAACCAGCCGGGACTGCCTGACGACCTGCAGGGCATCCTGCAAACCATGCGCCCGCATTTCGACGCGTCGTTCTACATGGACAGCAATCCGGACGCGACGATGGCGCGCCACGATCCGGTCCTGCATTACTGCCTTGCCGGATGGCGCGAGAACCTCGATCCGCACCCGGATTTCTCGACTGCCGACTACCTTGCCGCAAATCTGGATGTCCGCGACGCCGGCATCAACCCGTTCTGGCACTACATCGTGCGCGGCATGGCAGAAGGACGTCGCGTCGCGCCCGGGGAGCCTGGCGTCCCGATCGCCGACAACCTGCACGAGATCGAGGCGATTCGGCCGCATTTCAGTCCGGACCATTACCTGCGGCGCTATGACGATGTCGCCAAGGCCGGTGTCGATCCGCTGATACACTACTGCGCCGTCGGCTGGCGAGAAGGGCGCGACCCTGCCCCGGACTTCTCGACAAGCTACTATATCGACGCCAATCCCGATATCCGCGACGCCGGCGTCAACCCGTTCTGGCACTACATAGTTGCCGGAAAATCCGAAGGACGTTCTCCACAGCACCCGGGCGGATATAAGGCCCGCATTCTTTCCGAGCTTCCGCCGCTGGAAGAGGAGGTCGAGACATGGATGCCGTGCGACGAACCGGCGCGGCGGCTGTCGGCACGCCAGATTCGCAGCCAGGTTTCCGCCTCACTGACGCCCGAGAGGAATCGCCTGATCCTGGCGGTGACGCATGACAACTACCGAAGGAACGGCGGGGGCGTTCAGCTTTGCCTTCAACGGGAGGAGGCGATGTCCGAGGAGCACGGCGCAGCCTACCTTGCCATCTACCCGTTGCGCCCCCTGCCCCGGCTTGCGCATCCGGCCGAGACGCCTGACCCGGATGTCGGGCTGATCCTGAACGGGCAGTATCTCGGCCCCGCCAGCATGTCGCGCGTGACCGAGGCGGTCACGGGCTTGCGCGGCGACGCCGAAGAAATCTCGCTGGTGATCCACCACCTGATCGGGCACCTCACCGAGGCGATCGCCGACCTTGCACGAGCGGCCGGCACTTCGGAATGCCTGTTCTGGGCGCACGACTTCTTCGCCCTGTGCCCCAGCTTCACCCTGCAACGGAACGATGTCGGCTATTGCGATGCGCCGCCCGCAATCAGCAATGCCTGCGCGCTCTGCCGGTATGGAGCGGAGCGGAAGGATCATCTGACCCGGATGAACGCGTTCTTTTCCGACCTTGACGTGCATGTGGTCTTTCCGTCCGAAAGCACGCAATCGATCTGGCACCGGCGCGCCGGCGTGACCCCTGCGCGCGAAACGGTTCTGCCGCATATCGAGTTGACACACACAGCACATGCAGCGCCGACAGACGCCACGTTCGATGCCGCGGTACGGGTCGGTTTTCTTGGCCGGCCGGCAACCTACAAAGGCTGGCCGCTGTTCGAGAAACTCGTCCTCCAGCACCGCAATGACGATCGCTACGCGTTCTTCTATCTCGGGACCACCGATATCGGCCTGCCCGACGTGACCTCCGCCGCAGTCGACGTCACGGCTGAAAACCCGGACGCGATGACCGATGCCGTCGCGTCCCACGAACTCGACCTCGTCATCCATTGGGCATCCTGGCCGGAGACGTTCTCGATCACCGCCTACGAGGCGCTGTCCGGCGGCGCCTATCTCGTCACCAACTCGGTCTCCGGCAATATCGCGGACACGGTCGAGCGGATCGGACGCGGTCTCGTCCTACAAACGGAGGACGAAATTCTCGCGGCGTTCGACAGCGGCACGATCAGGGACCTGGCCGAACGCCGCCGGAAGGATCGCGCGGCCGGATATCTCCGGCCATCGACGGGCAAGCTCTCCTACACGATCCTGGAAGGGGGGGCGCATCCATGACGGTTCATGCCTATACCAGCTTTTCCTATGCCTACCTGAACCGGGCCCGCGTCCTTGCGGCAAGCCTGCGCGAGCAGCATCCCGACTGGGTGCTCTGGGCCGTGCTCACCGACAGGGAGCCGGAGGGATTCGCGTTCGACCTTGACGCTGAGGATTTCGACCGGATGGTCACGGCCGAAGACCTGTTCGGCGACGACACCGCGCGCTGGCTCTTCGGTCACGATGTCGTGGAGGCCTGCACGGCGGTAAAGGCGCGTGCCCTGCAGCACATCTTGGCGGAACCCGGTGCATCCAAGATCGTGTATCTCGACCCGGACATTGCGGTCTTCAACCCGCTCGATCCTCTGATCGAAATACTCGACGATCACTCCATTGCCCTGACGCCGCACCAGATCACCCCCGATCCCGGCGCCGAGAAACGCGCCGTGCTGGACAATGAGATCACGTCCCTCAGCCACGGGGCCTACAATCTCGGCTTTCTTGCCGTGCGCAACGACGGTGAAGCGCATCGCTTCGCGGCGTGGTGGGCCGAGCGCCTTCAGGATTGGTGCCACGACCGGCGCGACATCGGGGTGTTCGTCGACCAGAAATGGTGCGATCTCGTCCCCTGCTTCTTTGACAACGTTAAAATCATCCGCGATCCCGGCTACAACGTCGCGAGCTGGAACCTGAGCCAGCGGACGCTCGCCTTCGATCCCGAAGGTACAGCGCGCGTGAACGGCGCGAAGCTGCGGTTTTATCATTTTACAAAGCTCGGCGCCCTCGGCGATCTGATGACTGCGCGTTATGCCGGTGACAATGCGGAGATTTACGAACTATGGTGGTGGTATCGCCACAGGATCGACGCAGCAACGGATCCAGCCATACCACAAGGGTGGTGGTATTATGGCGCATTTGACAACGGCAGGAAGATTCCGAAATCTGTTCGGGAGCTCTACCGGGAAAGGGAAGACCTTAGAAGTACGTTCGTCCAGCCGTTCAAAGTGGACGACGGCTTCTTTGGCTGGCTTGCCGATCACGACTATCTGTGACGGCCGCCGGCACGTTTTGACAGAGGACTAAATGAACAATCGGCTCGCCGTCATCTATCAGTTCGGCAAGGTCGCCAGCACATCGGTCGTCAGCACACTTGACGAGTTGGAGGGGGTGACGGCAGTCCAGAGCCACTTCCTCGGAAAGGACGCCCTGTTGGGGTGCCTGAAAACGCTGACCAATCCGAACGTCCCGGATTACTTTTTCGAGCACCAACTCGGCCAGTTGATCGACAATGCCCGCCTGAGCCGGAGGATCGACGTGCTTCGCGCTGGGGGCACCGAGGAGCGGCTGCTCGTTATCTCGATGACGCGCCACCCGTTCGACTGGTTCCGTTCCAGCGTCGTTCAGGACCTTGAAGGCTACCTGCCGATGTTCCGTGACTTCCTCGACAGCAAGGAGATCGAGCCGACCGACGACGACAAGACGATCGGCATCGCCCTCACGCATCTCTTCAACGTCTTCGGGCGGATCATCACCCGATGCGGCGGGGTGGATCAGACGCTCGACCGGCTGAAGGCGGGACAGGCGAAGGTTTTCGCCGGAAGCCAGATTGAAAATGCACCCAGGCTGCAAAGCTTTTTCTACATGGCGCTGCGCCCCTTCGACTGGTTCGAGCGACATTTCGAGACGTCGCTGGGCGTCCGGATCGACGATTTCACCGTCATCGACCAGACCTACCGGTTTTCGGACGAGACCGGCGATTTCTGCATCTTCCGCTATGAGGACATGGCGACGGCCCTGCCCGCCTGCCTTGAGGCATTCGGCGTCCCGGCGCCGCAGACGGTCAAGGAACGCAATGTCAGCGCCAAGAAGCCCTTCGCGGCCGCGACGAAATCCGCGTTCCAGACCCCGGCCGCGGAACGGCTGCATGCACTCTTTCTCGACACCGCCTATTCGCGACGTTTCGACTACGGCTGAACCCGCAGGGACAGGGCTGGTGGCAGAATCCCGGGAACACCACGCAAGACAACGCGTCCCATCCGGTCAAAAACAACTGCTGATCTACTGGGATTTAAGTGGTGCCCAGAGCCGGAATCGAACCAGCGACACGCGGATTTTCAATCCGCTGCTCTACCAACTGAGCTATCTGGGCACCGGGGGCGCATGGCGCCCGGCCCGGCGTGTTTAGGCGAGAGGCGCGGGGCTGTCCAGAGGGTTTTCACGAATTTCACCGGTCTGCGACAGGCGTCAATGCGGCCGTGGCGGAGCCGCCGCATCGGCTTCGTCAGGCAGGTCGTCCTCCTCGGCCGGAATGGCGTAGGCCCCGGTCAGCCACCGCCCGAGATCGACATCGGCGCAGCGCTTCGAGCAGAACGGGCGATACTTCGGATCGGTTTCCTTGCGGCAGATCGGGCAGGTCATGACTCAGCATTCCCCAGAACCGCCGCGATAGGCAAGCGATCGCGCTTGCGTTGCAGTTCGAAATTCCCGAGCGGCGTCCAGCCGGCAAGGCTCGTTTCTGACGCTTCGCCGCGGAACGCGGTCCGCAATTGCTGGTCAAGTGCGGCCCGGTCGCGTTTCGGCATCGGCGCAAAATCCACGGTCACCTGGCCGCCGAGGCCGCGCAGCCTGAGCTGGCGCGGCAAATCGCGGGCGGCGGCGATGTTGGCCTTGAGGCTGGCTGCCGGCGACGTGTCGGGGCCTGTGTTGACATCGACGGCGACCAGCGCGCGTGTCGGTTCGATCGCCATGTTCGCGCCTCCCGGCAGAGGGACAAGGGGATGGACGAGCGCGTCGATCATCTCTTCGACGCCGTGGGCGGCAAAGGCGCCTTCACCCTCGGCGACCTCGTCCGGTGCGGGGTCGGTCCAGTCTCGGCCGGCTTCCTCATGTGGCGATGCGGCATCGACCAGAAGCTCCGGACCACCGGTGAGGTCGGCGCTGACGACTTCGGCAAGGTTCCGCATCGCAGCGATGTCGGCCGCGATGTCGTCATCGTCGGCAATGGCCGAGACCGACCGCAGGATCAGCCCGAAGCCCGATCCGGCCATCACCTCGCCAGCCAGCGCCTCAAGCCGCGCGCGGTCTTCCGGCGCCTTGATCCGGCGCGAAGCGTTCAGGCCGGGCGCAGAGGGCGTGACGATGGCGAGCCGGCTTTTGAACAGAAGCCGCGTCGTCACCGGGAGCGCCTTGCCCGGCTCGGCAAAGCCCGACACCTGCACAATCACAGGCTTGCCCGGGGCAAGTCCCCTGGTTTCCCGCAGGAACCCCTTCTCGCCCCCCGGCAGCTTGACGAAGGCGCCGCCCTGCCCTTTCATCTGCCGGTCAAGAACGCCGCGCAGGATCGCGCCGGGGGCAAAGCCTGCCGCTTCACCTGCCTCGACCAAGACGTCCTGCAACTGGCCGTCGACTACCAGCGCCGCCGCCTCGCGGCCCCGATAGGTTCCAAGAACGACGACGCGCCCCTTCATGCCTCAACTCCGTGAACGTCGATGCCTGCCGCTTCCAGAAGATGTGCCGTTTCGGCAACCGGCAGGCCGACCACCCCGGTGAACGACCCCTGCAACCAGGGAATGAAGGCGCCAAAACGGCCCTGGATCCCGTAGGCGCCGGCCTTGCCCTGCCATTCGCCGGAAGCGAGATAGGCGTTGATCTCGGTATCCGAGAGGGCCTTCACCTTCACCACGGTTTCCACGGCCCGCTCCCATACCCGTGTGCCGCGCTTGACCGCGACGGCGGTGATGACGCGATGACGGCGCCCCGAAAGCTTCAGCAGGAATTCCGCCGCCTCGCCCGCAGTTTCGGGTTTGCCGAGGATGCGCCGGCCAAGGGCCACGGTCGTGTCGGCGCACAGAACAACCTCATCGGGGCCGCAGGGCACCGCCCCGGCCTTTTCCCGCGCCATGCGGGCGCAATAATGGCGCGGCAACTCGCCCTTGCGCGGCGTCTCGTCGATATCGGGGGGCCGGATCGCATCCGGTCGAAGGCCGAGCTGCGCCAAAAGTTCCCTTCGGCGCGGACTGGCCGAGCCGAGGATCAGGCGCGGGGCCACCTTACTTGAAACGGTAATTGATCCGCCCCTTGGACAGGTCGTAGGGCGTCATCGTCACCTGCACCTTGTCGCCCGCAAGGACGCGGATGCGGTTCTTGCGCATCTTTCCTGCCATCGTCGCGATGATCTCATGGCCGTTCTCGAGCTCGACCCGGAATGTCGCGTTTGGCAGGAGTTCCTTCACGACGCCCGGAAATTCGAGTCCTTCTTCCTTGGCCATGGTCACTCCATTGATGGTTCCACGCCCGGCTCCGCGCCGGGCGCGCGTTAAATGCGCCCGATGGGCCGGAATTTCAAGCGATTTCTCGGCTGTTGCTGTGAACCGTCACACGGGAAAGCTGCGCATCCTGCTCCGGCCAGTGCTGCATGTTCAGGACGATCCCATCCGCGCGCACATCCGCGATGGCCGCTCGCGATACCTCGGCATAGACCCAGCCCGGCTGGCCGACGACACCTTCGGCAAGGATGCCGTTGGACGGGAAACCACGGTCGGGCGGACCGTAGACCGAGGCCGCTCCGGTATTTTCCTCCATCCCGTAGCACCAGGGCGCAGCGCCGACCACAGGGGCGTGGACCGCGACAAGCTGGTTTTCGAGCGCACGCGCCATGGCGCCCACCCGGACGCGCGTAAAACCGGCGAGCGCCTCGGTCGCGGAGGGAACCAGAAGGATCTCCACCCCCGCCTCTGCAAGCGCGCGGCCCAGCAGCGGAAACTCGCTGTCGTAGCAGATGAGGATGCCGATCCGGCCAAGCGCGGTATCAAAGACCTGCAAGCCGTCCCCCGGCACGACATTCCAGCCATCGCGTTCCCACCGCGTCATCATCGCCTTGTCCTGATGCCCGATCAGACCGTCCGGTCCGAAGAGGCTCGCCCGGTTGACGGGTCTGCCACCGGCATGGGGCAAGCCGAAAACCGGTCCGGAAGCGGAGAGGATGTGAACGCCTTGCGCGGCCGCCAGACGGGCGTGGAGCGCTTCGGATGCGGCCTTGTGGCGATCGACCTCGACCAGCGCGCCCCGGATGTCGCCCGCGACATCCGCGCCGCCGAGCGAGGCGAGTTCCATCGCACCGTATTCAGGAAAGACCAGAAGCTGCGCACCCGCGCCGGCGGCCTCCGCGACCCATTTTCCGACTTTCGCTTCGTATTCCGACCAGTCGTCGAACCAGTCCAGCGGATAGGCGGCGGCGGCAATTTTCATCGGCAACTTCCTTTCTTGCGGCACCCACGACCGGTCCTGTCCCGCTGCGGCATGTTTCGCGGCGCGCCCGGCAGAGGCATCGGGGTGTCAGAGCTTCCTGATCCAGAACTGCATCGGTTTCGGCGTTTCGCCTGCCTCACCGACATCCTTCCATGAATACTGCGCGACCGCCCCTTCGAGCGGCGCATAGCCACGCTTTTTCCAGAATCCGTCAAGCGGGCGGTAGCTGGCCGGATGCAGCGGGTGCTCCGCGGGCCGGACAACGCGGCAGAAGGCCGAATGGGTGCGACCAAGCTTGCGGGCATGGGCCTCCCTCGTATCGAAGAAGGCATGACCCAGCCCCCGGCCCCGGTATTCCGGCAGCAGCACCGATTCCGCGCAGTAGAATATGTCGCTTAGCGCGATGCCGGACGCGGCGAAGGCGGCGCCGAATTCGTCGCCATGATCCTCCATCGGCGTGCCGGTAGACGCGCCGACCAGCCGCCCGTCATCGAATGCGCCTACGAGGATCGCGCCAGCACTGTCGCGATAGGTGCGAAGATAGCGCCGCTCATAGACCGGATCGCCATCGTAGAGATAAGGCCATTCACGAAAAACGGCGATCCGCAGCCGGGCGACGGCGTCAAGCGCCGCCTCCAGTGCGTCGCCGGTCAGCGTGAGGACCTCGATCGTCATGCGGAAACCTGCCGGATCCAGTCCTGAAGGTTGTAGTAGGTCGTCACGCGAGTGATCCTGCCGTCCTTGAGGTCGAAGAAACCGCCGGCGGGAAGGACGTATTTCTGGCCCCGCGCCTCGGGCAGCCCCGGATCGGTCTTGAGATAGGTTCCGTTGACCACGAATTCCGCCGCGCCGCGCGTACCGTCATCGTTCGAAAATACCACGATGTCGGTGAGTTCTTCCTTGTAGGTCTCGTTCATATGGCGGCAGAAATCGGCGAAGGCCACCTTGCCAAGACGCTTTGCGCCCTCGTTAACGTGATGGGCGAAATCGTCGTGCAGCGTCTCCAGCATGGCGTTGAGATCGCCTCGGTTGAAGGCGGCGTAGTAGGCTTCGATCGTGGCGCGGGTCATCCTGATCTCCGTTGGTTGCGGCCCGCACGATAGGCCGGCAGAGCCGCGCTGCCCATACCTATTGCGTCGGTTCCGGCGCGCTTTGCGGCCTCGCCGCGCGACCGCCGCTATTCGGCCGTCGGCGGTCCGAACCGTTCGACCATCCTCGCCCGGATCTGGTCGCGCGCCTGCCTGTACGCGTTCAGCTTCGTCTCCCGCGCCTCGCCGATTCCGGTCGGATCCATGACCGGCCAGTATTCGACATCGAGGTGGAAGAATCGTGTAAATTCAAGAGCCTGACGCTGACTCGCCGGTGTGAGCGCGATCACGAGGTCGAAACCCGAAAGGTCGTCGCCCCATTGCTGCATCTCCTCGAAGCTGCGCGAACGGTGGCGCGAAAGTTCCACGCCGATCTCGTCGCAGGCGGCGACAGCGAAACCGTCGATTTCAAGATCGTTGTGGACACCGGCCGACTGCACATAGCAGTCGTGGCCGTAGAACTTCTTCATGATGCCCTCGGCCATGGGCGAACGGACAGCGTTGTGATCGCAGCAGAAGAGCACCGACTGGGGCAGCTTTCCCACCACGTTCAGCCCCCGAAATGCAGGACACAAATCAGGGTGAAAAGCCGCCGCGCGGTGTCGATATCCAGGTCCGCCTTGCCTTCCAGCCGCTCCTGAAGCACCCGCGCCCCTTCATTGTGGATGCCGCGCCGCGCCATGTCGATCGCCTCGATCTGGCTCGGCGGCAGGCGCTTCACGGCCTCGAAATAGCTTTCGCAGATCTGGAAATAATCCTTCACGACCTGCCGGAACGGCCCCAGCGACAGGTGGAACTCCGCGACTTTGCCGCCATCCTCCGCCTCGATGTCGAAGACAAGCCGCTTCTCCCGGATCGCGAGCGCGAGGCGAAAAGGCCCTTCGGGGCTCGTGGCGGCGTCCTTCTGCGGCAGGACGAAACTGTTGTCTTCCAGAAGATCGAAGATCGCGACCTTGCGTTCCTGTTCCACTTCCGGCGTGGGCGCGGGCAGACCGCGATCGTCGATCTCGATATGGCAGATACGGCTCATCACGCCCCTCCCCGGTTCAGCCGGTCGAGCCGGGCGCGCACCGACAGCCCGTGCGCCTCAAGGCTTTCGGATACCGCCAGCCGCTCGGCGGCCGGGCCGATGGCCGCCAGCGCCTCCGGCGTCATCCTCGCAATCGTGGTCCGCTTGAGAAAATCCATGACAGACAGCCCGCTTGAAAAACGTGCCGAGCGCGCCGTCGGCAGCACATGGTTCGGCCCGCCCACGTAATCGCCGATCGCTTCCGGAGTCCAGCGCCCGAGGAAGATCGCGCCCGCATGGGTGATCTTCGTGGACAATGTGTCCGGATCGGCGGTGCAAAGTTCCAGATGCTCCGGTGCGACCCGGTTCGACAAAGCCGCCGCCTCGTCCAGATCACGGGTCACGATCACCGCGCCGTAGTCGCGCCAGCTGGCCCCCGCGATGGCGCGCCGCTCCAGTGTTTCCAGCCGCTTCTCGACCGCAGCCGCAACGGCCTGCCCGAACGCGGCATCGTCGGTCACAAGGATCGACTGCGCACTTTCGTCATGCTCCGCCTGGCTAAGCAGGTCGAGTGCGATCCAGTCGGGGTCGTTGTCCTTGTCAGCGATCACGAGAATCTCCGACGGCCCGGCGATCATGTCGATGCCGACACGCCCGAACACCCGCCGCTTGGCGGCGGCGACATAGGCGTTGCCCGGCCCGGTGATCTTGTCTACCGGCCGGACGGTCTCCGTCCCGTAGGCCAGTGTTGCGATCGCCTGTGCGCCGCCGATCCGGTAGACGGTATCGACACCCGCAAGCCGCGCTGCCAGCAGGACGAGCGGATTGACCACGCCGCCCGGCGTCGGGCAGGCGATCACCAGACGCTTCACCCCCGCGACCTTCGCCGGAATCGCGTTCATCAGAACCGAGGACGGATAAGATGCCAGCCCCCCCGGCACGTAGAGACCCGCCGCATCGACCGGCCCCCATCGCCAGCCGAGTTCCGCTCCCGCCGCATCGGTCCAGCGCTGATCGACAGGCATCTGGCGTTCGTGATAGGCGCGGATGCGCTCCGCCGCGAGTTCCAGCGCCGCGCGATCCTCTTCAGGGACCCTCGCGCATTCCGCCTCGATCTCGGCGGCGGAAAAGGCCAGCGTCGCGGGAGTCAGTTCCAGCCGGTCGAACTTCGCCGTCAGCTCGATGACCGCCGCATCGCCCCGCGCGCGGACGTCGGCTATGATCGCCGCCACCGCGTCGTCCACATCCGGCGCATCCTCGCGCTTGGCGGACAGAAGCGCCCTAAAGGCGCTTTCGAAACCTTGATCGGCGTTCGACAGGAAAACGGGCATTGCGGCACTCCTCAATCCCGCACCCCATAGCGTTCCCCGACTTCGGCCTCAAGCACCGCGACGGGTCCGGCCGCATTGTCGCGACATGAAACGCATCCTCCCTTCTGATCGTAGAAATCCCCGAAAGTTCGGGGCAAGCCCTCGAAGCCTCTGTCAGGGAAGACGCCGCCGCATTCCCACCTCGCAGGCGCAGCTCTGGCGCGGCCGCGCGGGATCGCCGACAACCTCGAACCCTGCCCGCCGGTATGCGGCCTGCGCGGGCGCATTCTCCGCGCCGACTTCCAGCCAGAGCTCCGCGATCCCCGCATCCGCAGCATCAGCAAGAACCGCTGCAATCAACGCATCTCCGACACCCTTCCCGCGCATCCGGTCCGCGACATAGACGCCCCCGATCCAGCCGCGCGACGCCGCCGCGCCGTCTCTGACCCAGGCGATGCAGCCGACCGGCGCAGCGCCCTCAAACGCCAGGAAGGTGGGGTTCGCCGCCAACTGCGCCGCGAAATCCGCAAGCGGCCGGTCACGCCAGTCGGCAAGTTTCGCCGAGAATGCGCCGGGGGCAAGGGTCAGCGCCTCAAGACGGATGGCCCGCCAGGCCTGAGCCGCGTCGGGTCCTGCCCGGCGCACGGTCATTCGGGATGCGCAGGCGCTTTTCGCGACGGCGCGAAATAGGGCCGCGTCACGTCCTTCAGCGTCAGGTCGAGGCATTCGACATCGGCCGCGATCGCGCCGTCGCCGGCAAGCGTGATCTCCACCCGCCCCGCCGCGTCCTCGCCCGGTTTCCATTCCACCGCGAGTATCGACAGGACCGCATCGGCATCCTTCCGGTCGATCCCCTGCGACGCCACGCTGAGCACGCCGTCAATCACCAGCAACGCCCGCACGCGTTCGTAGGGCCGGTGCCGCGCCTCTGCCGCTGCGCGGTCCTCCCAGCGGAAGCGGTTGATCAGGAAGGCGAGGCTCCGGGCACGGGGCTGCCAGGACATGTCGGTGACCGCAAGAACGGCATCCTGGGCAAGCGCCGAGATCACGGCGACATCCTCGGCCGTCTCGGCCTTCAGGCCAAGCGGATGCTCTCCGCCATCCTCGAATCGCGCATCTCCGGTCGTCATTCTTCCCTCACACGCTCGATCTTTGCGCCCACCGCTGACAGCTTCTCCTCGACCCGTTCGTAACCGCGATCAAGGTGATAGACCCGGCGCACCATCGTTTCACCCTCCGCGCCAAGCCCTGCGAGGATCAGCGACACCGACGCCCGAAGATCGGTCGCCATGACCTGCGCGCCTTTCAACCGCTCAACGCCCGTCACCGTCGCGTGGCCGCCATGGACCTCGATCTCCGCCCCCATGCGCGTCAGTTCCGGCGCATGCATGAAACGGTTCTCGAAGATGGTCTCTTCCAGAACGCTCGTGCCGTTAGCCGTCGTCAGAAGCGCCATCATCTGCGCCTGAAGGTCGGTCGGGAAACCCGGGAACACCTCGGTCTTCACATCGACGGCCTTGGCCCGGCCGTTGGAGCGGGCGACCCGCACGCCGTCCTTCGTCGGCGTCACGACGATCCCCGCCGCGTCGAGCTTTTCGCAGAAGGCAGGCAGCAGGTCCATCGACCCGCCCACAAGCTCCACCTCGCCGCCGGCGATGGCGGGCGCGATCATGTAGGTGCCAAGCTCGATCCGGTCGGCCACGACGGCATGGGTCGCGCCGTGCAGGCGGTCGACGCCCTGAATCTCGATCGTGTCGCTGCCTTCGCCGGCAATCTGCGCCCCCATCGCGCGCAGGCATTTCACAAGATCGACGATCTCGGGTTCCCGCGCGGCGTTCTTCAGAACCGTCGTCCCCTTGGCCAGCGTCGCGGCCATCACGATGTTCTCGGTGGCCCCCACGCTCGCGAAGCGCTGTTCAATCACGGCGCCTTTCAGCCCCTTCGGCGCATCGGCGTGAAGGTAGCCATCCTTCAGTTCGATCTTTGCGCCCAGCGCCTCCAGCCCCGAGACGTGGATGTCCATCGGCCGCGCCCCGATCGCGCAACCGCCGGGAAGCGAGACGACGGCCCGCCCGGCCCGCGCCAGAAGCGGCCCGAGGACAAGGTTCGATGCGCGCATCTTGCGCACGATGTCATAGTCTGCGGTCAGGTTGTTCAGGTCGTGCGACGACATGGCGAGCACGCGGCCGTCCTGCATCGACCGCACCTCGGCGCCGAGCGATTCCAGAAGCAGCGTCATCGTCTTGATGTCCGAAAGCCGGGGCGCGTTGGTCAGCGTCAGCGGTTCGTCCGACAAGAGCGTCGCCGGCATCAGGGCAAGGCAGGCGTTCTTTGCCCCCGCGATCGGAATCTGCCCCCTGAGTTCCGTCCCGCCCGTAACGATAATCGAATCCATGCCTGCCTCAGCCTTCCTGCCCATCCCCGCCCGGTTTCACAGCGCGCGCCTTGGCCTGCGCCTTGCGACGCGCGAGATTGGCCTTGAGCGCAGCCTTGAGCCGCGCCTCGCGCGTCTCTTCGCCCTTTTCGGACCGGGTTTTCGGGGGTTTTCTGTCCATGCAGCCCTCTCTACAGTGGACCAGCGATAGCGTCCAGATTGCCCTTGCACAGAGGGAAGTTTGCGTCTAACACCCGGCGCACGAAAATCGGGCTGCGGTAGCTCAGTGGTAGAGCACTCCCTTGGTAAGGGAGAGGTCGAGAGTTCAATCCTCTCTCGCAGCACCATCTCTTTTTTTTGACCCCGATATGCACTCTAGACTCAGGTCTCATAACCAGGGTGCCATGCCCGCTGAGTGAGCCTGTCATGACCAGCGACACAAGCGTATCGAAATGATGTATTGGCGCGCCGGTCATGCCGCCCGCACAGATAGGGGCAGTCAAGCCGTTTCCGTTGTGGAAAGCCCGAGTTCGCGCATCATCGTAGCCCGCATAAGAAACTTTTGCGGTTTGCCGGTCACCGTCATGGGCAGTGTGTCGCGCAGGCGCACAACGGCCGGGATCTTGAAATGTGCGATACGGCCGCGGCAATGGTTTTGTATCTCGGCCTCGTCCGGCGCCTTACCCGGCTTCGGGACGATCCAAGCGCACACAATCTCGCCCAGCCGGTCGTCGGGAATGCCAAAAACCTGAACCTGACTGATATCGGGATGGGTGTAGAGGAATTCTTCAATCTCGCGCGGATAGATGTTCTCTCCGCCGCGGCAGATCATGTCTTTCACCCGCCCGGTGATGTTGCAATAACCTTCGTCGTCGATCCGGGCGAGGTCGCCGGTATGCATCCAGCCGTCCTTGTCGATGGCAGCCGCTGTCTGTGCAGCATCGTCCCAATAGCCTTTCATCACTGAATAGCCGCGGGTCAGCAGTTCTCCCTGCTCGCCCGATGGCACCGTTGTACCGGTTTCGTCGACGATCCTGACTTCGACATGGGGATGAATACGGCCGACCGAAGAAACGCGCTTGTCCAGAGGCGTATCTATCGCGGACTGGAATGAAACCGGGCTCGTCTCGGTCATGCCATAGGCGATCGTGACCTCGCGCATATGCATCAGCGTCTGGACCTTCTTCATTACCTCGATCGGACACGGCGCGCCCGCCATGATCCCGGTCCGGAGCGTCGACAGGTCGAAGCTGGCGAAGTCGGGATGTTCGAGCATCCCGACAAACATCGTCGGCACGCCGTAAAGCGCGGTCGCACCCTCGTCGTGGACGGTCGTCAACACGCTCACCGGATCGAACGCTTCGCCCGGCACGATCATCCGTGCCCCCCTTGCCACGCAGCCGAGCGTGCCCATCACCATTCCGAAGCAATGGTAGAACGGGACCGGGATGCAAAGCCGGTCGACCTCTGAGAGGTTGAGCCTTCCGGTCACGAAATATGCATTATTGACAATGTTGCGGTGGGTCAGGGTCGCGCCCTTGGGCAGGCCAGTCGTGCCTGAGGTAAACTGGATATTGATCGCGTCATTGGGGTCGAGCACAGCCGTGATTGCGTCAAGCGCTGCGCTGTCCACACCGTCGCCCATGCGTTCGACATCATCGAAACGCCAGGCGCCCGGATGACTGTCCGCACCCATCACAATGACATGGCGAAGTGCCGGCACCGCGGCAGCCGACAGCAGCCCCGGCTCTGATGAGGCAAGCTCCGGCGCCACCTCACCCAGCATTGCGACATAGTCCGAACCCTTGAAACCCGGGCTGAGCACGATCGCGGCGCAGCCGGTCAGCCTGAGGGCGTAGTCGAGTTCCGAGATCCGATAGGCCGGGTTGATGGTGACCAGTATCGCACCGATCCGCGCGGTCGCGAACTGAGTCACGAGCCATTCGTAGCGATTGGGCGACCAGATGCCGACCCGGTCGCCCTTCGCAATCCCCAGTGCAGCAAGACCGGCGGCCATCCGGTCAACGTCGGACGCAAACTCGCGCCAGCTTCGGCGGATACCCTGTTGAACGAATACTGCCGCGACCGCGTCCCCCAAACGTGCCACTGTCCGCGCCAGCAGTTCCGGGATCGTAGCCTCGATCAGCGGCTCATCCCGGGTGCCGCGCACCCATGACAGCCCGTTTGCGGGCATTCCATCATCTTTCGGCTTCATCGGTTCCTCCCCTGCGAACGGACGTACAGCTTAGCCCGACACTGCCATGCCCGTGTCGCCAATGCTCGGCATTTTACGCCATCACTGCCGGCGGTCCGGGCCGCCACGGCGCGATAGTCCCGATGTTTGGCGCGATAGACCGAGATCGGTACGCCACGGTGCCTAGCATGGGACGGGGCCGGAAACGGTGTCATGCGGCCCGAACGATCTGGGAGGACAGGAACATGCACCCGCTCATCATCAATGGACAGGCCGTCCGCACCGGCCAGGGATTTGACGTGCTCAACCCCGCAAACGGCGCGATCGTCGGAACCGCGCCAAACGCGACCGAAACCGACCTTGACGCCGCCGTCGCGGCCGCACAGGAGGCGTACCGCACGCTGTCACGTCGCCCCGAGGAAGAGCGGCGCAAGCTTTGCGAGGCGATGGCCGACGCGCTGGACCACCATCAGGAAGAACTCGCCCGGCTTCTGACAGCCGAACAGGGCAAGCCGATGAACGGTCTCGGCTCACGCTGGGAGCTTGGCGCCGCAGTGGCCTGGGCACGGCATACCTGCACGCTGTCGCTGCCGATGAAGACGATCCAGAAGAACAACGAAGGCACGGTCGAACTGCACCGCAAGCCGCTTGGCGTCGTGGGGTCCATCACGCCATGGAATTTCCCGATCCTGATCGCGGTGTGGCATGTCTTTCCGGCGGTCCTGACCGGCAACACGGTCGTCATCAAGCCTTCGCCCTATACGCCGCTCGCCACGCTGCGCATGGTCGAGCTCCTTAACGAGGTCCTGCCGGTCGGCGTCATCAACAGCATAGCCGGCGATGATCGCGACGTGAATATCGGCGCGCTGATGTCGGCCCATCCCGGCATCCGCAAGATCGTCTTCACAGGCTCATCCGAGACCGGCAGAAAGGTCGCCGCGAGTGCCGCCGCGACGATGAAGCGGCTGACGCTGGAGATGGGTGGCAACGATGCTGGCATCGTCCTGCCTGACGCCGATCCGAAGGCCATCGCCGAGGGCGTGTTCTGGGGCGCCTTCATCAACAACGGCCAGACCTGCGCCGCGATCAAGCGGCTTTACGTCCACGACGACATCTACGACCAAGTTTGCGAGGAACTCGTGGCCTATGGGAGAGGCGTCGTTGTCGGCGACGGCGCAGCGGAAGATAGCGCACTCGGTCCGATGCAGAACCGGATGCAGTTCGACAAGGTCGCCCGGCTGGTGGCCGACGCCAAGACGCGCGGGCGCGTCCTGCTCGGCGGCGAACCCGGCGAGGGACTGTTCTTCCCGCCGACGATCATCGCCGATCTGGATGACGGCGTAGCGCTCGTGGACGAGGAACAGTTCGGCCCGGCCCTTCCCATCATCCGTTACCGCGATATCGAGGACGCGGTGGCCCGCGCCAATGCCAGTCCCTGGGGGCTCGGCGGCTCGGTCTGGTCGAAGGACATCCAGAAAGCGCGCGGTGTCGCGCTTGAGCTGGACACCGGCTCCGCCTGGGTCAACAAGCACGTCGCGATCCAGCCCGATGCACCCTTCGGCGGGGTCAAGGCCTCGGGCCTTGGGACCGAATTCGGCGAAGAGGGGCTTCAGGAATACACCGATATCCAGGTCGTGTCGTACTAGACGACATTTCCGGCCAAATTCCCGCGCCGGGTTGGCCCGACGCGGGGAAACCGTGGTGCCATTTCCGTGCAGCGACTAGGATCGACACAACAACAGCATCCGGGAGCCCACTGGGAGGAGGACTTTCCGCATGACCGTGGAGATGGAATTCGACCGCTGGTGTCACGATCTGCACAATATCTGCGGCCACTACGACGGCGTTGCGCGGCGCCATCAGCGCCGGGTCCGGGGCGGGGTTCGCGCGCGCCAGTTCGACGGGCTCGACATCGCCGATGTCGGTGGCGACGTCGCCGCAATCCACCGCGACCGGAGAGGTATCCGGCGTGATGAGGCAGAGCACATTTTTTGCATCATCCAGGCAGAAGGTGCCATGCGCGTCGACCACAACGATGTCCGATCTGTCATCGACGCAGGCGATTGCATGCTTCTGGATTCGACGAAGGAAGGAACATTAGGTTTCGAAGGTCAGGGGCGGCTTCTGTCGCTCCATATGCCGCGCGACACATTTCTTGCCGCCTGCCGGAGCACCGTCCGGATCGGCCACAAGCTGCCGGCAACCCATCCGCTTGCCCCGGCCATCCGTCAGCAGATTTACCGGCTTGCGGCGGGCAGGGATGCCACCGTCGAGGTCGGGCGGGCGAACTCCGGGCTTCTTCTCGACATGATCGCGCTTGCTTTCGCCCAGCCGGGCGCATTCAGCGGCGCGGACGAGGATAGCCCCCGCGACCGGCGCTTCGCCTTGGCGATCGAGATCATCGACCGCAACCTGACCTGTGACCTGCTGTCGCTCGGCTGGCTTGCGCATCAGGTCGGCATGTCAACTCGGCAGATCCAGCGGCTTTTCGAGGCCGAGGAGACGAGCTTTGCCCGGGAGGTGCGGGACCGTCGGCTGACACTTGCGGCCAGCGCCCTGCGCAAGGCCCGGACCGATGGCCGGGCCCGTATCTCAGACATCGCCTTCGACTCGGGCTTCCGGGACCTTTCGAATTTCAACCGCGGGTTCAAGTCGCGCTTCGGCATGGCGCCGCGCGACTACCTTGGCGCCGGGGACGCCATAGCGGCTGTACGACATTCGCGGCCCTGATAGCGCGCGGTGCAGGCGAGCGCCTCCGCAATGCCGCGATGATCCGCCACGCCGGCAAGTTGGCTTGCCACAATACCCGCGAAACACGCCGCCGCGACGCTGGCCCCACCAATGCCGGGATGGTCGGCGAGCACCGGGCATGCGCCGAAATCCGCGTGCGGCAGATCAAGGCGAGACCAGGTGCCGGGCCCGCAGCGCGCGTCGCCTTGAACGGCGATGACGCCATCGAACGCGGCGGGATAGACAAGCCCGCCCCGCGCCGGAGCCGCCGCGACAATCGCCGTGCCGGTGGCGGCAAGCGCATCCACAGCGGCCGCCATCGCGGCGTCGCGCCGGGCCATGCCGAGTGCGCAAAGCACAAGCGCTGCGCCCTGCGCCGCCTCTAGTGCAGCCGCCACGCAATCGGCGCTGGTGGTCAGGCCCGGTCCGAAGACAACAATGTTGGTCAGACGTGCATCCGGACAGGACGCCAGCAGCGCGGCAGCCATCGCACCGGCATGGGCGCCTTCCGGCCCATCGGCATTGCCCGGCCGGAGGAGGATTCGCCGGTCGAGCGCCGGATGGTCCGCGCGCAGCGGTCCGTCGATGAGCGCGATCCTCATCATGCCCGCCCTGCCGTACCGATATCTATTACCCGATCAAAGCGGCCATAGGCCTCGGCCGCACCGTGGCTGACGACGATCCGTGTCCGGCCGGCCCATTCTGTGTCGATCGCCTGCATGATGCGGGCGACATTGCGCGGATCGACCTCGGACAACGCCTCGTCGAGGACCAGCACCCGGAAGGGCGCAAGCAGCGCGCGGGCGAGGCAGAGCCGCTGGCGTTCGCCGCCCGAAAGCGTAAGCCCGTCCTCTCCGATGCGGGTATCCGGTCGCAGCCGCGTGTCCAGCGCGACGAGGCGAAGCACGCGGTCGATCTGGGCCGCATTCACGCCGGGCGCCGACAGTGCGAGGTTTTCGGCAACGGTGCCGGAAAGGAGAAACGGGCGCTGCGGAACGAGGACCACGGCCGCCCGCAGCGTCTCGCGCGAGAGTGAGGCAAGCGCGACACCGTCGAGAGTTATCGACCCCGCCGCCGGATCGGCATGACGCTGGAGCAGCGCGAGGAAGGTCGACTTGCCGACCCCACTCGCGCCCGCGATGCGCAGCTTGGTTCCGGCCGGTATCTCGGCGCTCAGTATCCCGCCGCCGACGAGCGGCACCGACGCGATGCTGAGCGTGCCGCACCCTTCGAGAAGCGGCTCTGGCTCGACAGGCCAGACAGGTTCGCCCGCCGGTTCCTCCCGCAGCGCCTCGATGCGTTCGAGCGCAGCAGTGGCCCGGATACGGGCCTGCCAGAGACCGAGAAGGGACTGCACCGGTCCGGTCAGAAAGCCGATATAGGCGAGAAAAGCCACGAACCCCCCGAGGCTGAGGCGGTCGTCGATCACCGCAAACCCGCCCGCAAGGACGACGGCGGCGCGGGCCAGCGCGGCGAGCAGGGCGGGAACCGTCCGCGTCACCTCGCCCCAGAGCTGGGCGCGGATCAGGCTTCGGTTCAGCCCGTCCTGCGCGTGCCCGAGCGCCGTCATCACCGCGTGTTCCCCGCCCGCCGACTGGATCGGCATCAGGCCCTGTATCATCTCCGTCAGCCGCGCGGCCAGATCACCGCGTGCGGCACGGGCGTCACGGGTCACGGCCTCGGTCCTTGGCCGCGCCCAAGTGAGGAACAGGAGTTCGAAGGGCGCCAGAAGAACCGCGATCATCGCAAGTGGCGTATTGAGCGCAAAGAGCATTGCAGCACCGCCGACAAGACGGACAACCGCCGACAATCCGGTGAGCAGGAGGTTGAAGGCGAATTGCTGAACCTCGCCTGCATCACCATCAAGCCGCGCCATGATCTCACCCGCCCGCTGACTGGCTCTCCATGATGGCGAACGGCCAAGGACCAGCCGCGCGAGGTGCAAGCGCAGATCGGCAAGCATCGCGACCGACGCGCGCATATAGAGGATGTTGCTGAGCGCGGAGAGGCCGAGCGCGACAACCCCGATGCCGAAAAGCGCGGCCGCCCACGTCACCAGCGCGCCGGCGTCGCGCGCCACGAGCCCCTCGTCGATCACCAGCTTGGTCAGCCAGGGTGGCACCAGCGCAACGGCCGCCGCGACAAGGCCGAGGCCGAGAAGCAACAGACCCCGCCCCAGATAGGGGCGGAGCCGGTCGAAAAGCCAGTCCGACCCGAAGGCGCGCGTGATGAACCTGCGCCGCCGGGCCGGAAGGCCTGTGCCGATGACCGGCAGGTCCGTCATTCCGTCTGCACGATCTGCAGCGTGCCGACGCTCATATCGCCGCCCGAAGGCAGTCGTATCTCGCCGATCCGTTCCAGCGTCGCGGTATCGTAGACGCCGATATCGTCGTTGGTGCCGCCGATATAGACTTCCTTGCCGTCGGAGGAGATGTTGATGACGTAGTAGGTGTGCGGCAGGTCGACCCGCTTGACCAACTCACCCGTCTCCACGTCGTGCTTCGACAGCTGGGTATAGACACCGTAAAGCTCGTTTTCGGCGTTCGGATTGCGCACCGCCGAGAACATGATGACCTCGAAGGAGGTGAAGTCCTTGATCTCGGTCTCGCCGGTCGAAAGATCGACGGATTCGTAGCCCCAAACGAAATCGGCCATTTCCTCCTGCTTTTCATCGGTGAACACGGCAGCCGAATAGAGGAGCATGAACTCGTCATTCTGGGTGCCGATCGGCCAGAAGGCCAGCACGTCGGGCGGCGAGTAGGTCGGACGGTCCCAGTTCGCATTGGCGATGGCGACCGTGAACTCTCCGGTGTCGGGGTCGACGGCGTACACGTCATGGCCGGCGATGTAGACCTTGCCTGCGTCGTCCGTTGCCATGACGGTGGAACGGCGCGGCGCCGGATGAATGGCCAGCGGTTTTGCCTCAAGCCCTGCGGCGGTGTCGAAGACGGCAAGCTCGGGCTCCATCACCTCGTAGTGGTCGGCATGCATGCGCACCGGGTTGCGCACCGTATAAAGCCTGCTCCCGTCCTTCGAGACCGTGATCGACGCGATCGAGCGGCGAACCACCTTGTCCTCGGACTGACGGGCAAAGAACACACGCTCGCAGGTTTCGATGTTGACGCCGACGACGTTCTGCCAGCGGTCGAGCAGCATGTAGGCGATCTTGCCGTCGGGCGACATGACCATGACGCCGGGCGAGGCGTGTTCGGCGCCAAGAGTGCAGTCCTTGATGACGCTGCGGCTTTCCGCGTCGATCACGTAGAGGTTGTCGGGCCGCGCGACGGTCACGAGAAGGTCACGCGCCTTTGCGTCGGAGGTGGGGAACAAGGTCCCGGCAATGGCCAGCGACAAGCCGGCAATGAGCGTTTTCATATCGGCGCCTCCTTAAGTGTTGCTGTCGCCGGGGAACACCGTGCCGAGCGCGCGCCAGTCGCGGGCGGCATTCGTGGCATTGGCGTCCCAGTCTGGATGGGTGACCATGATGTCCGGGACCTGAGCAGGCCACCAGCACGGGTCGGAGCAGCCGTAAAGGTCGGCCTCCATCGGTTGACAAAGGGCCGCGACCGATCCGAAGGGATCGACCTCCCAGCCCGGATCGAAAGTGGTGGCGCAGCCTGCGGTGACGGTCTGCATGGCGCGGACCTCGTCCATCTTGTCTTCGGCCGCGGCCTTCAGCACACGGTCGGCTTTCTGGTTCAGGGGTTTCATTTTCCGTTGGCCCTCCGGGGTGCGATTGCGGTTTGAAAGAATTCCGGCGCGCGGGCGATCAGGTCGCCATAGACGCCAATGCCGAAATCCACCCAGTCGCGCATCAGGTCGCAGTAGTGATAGGCGGGTTTCAGCGGGTCGGTGAAATGGGCGTAACTTTCGTGATAACAGCCGCCCGAGCAGAGATTGCGGATACGGCAGGTCGAACAACCTTTGCCGGTCCGGTCGGCGCGGGCCTCGATGAAGCCCGAGAGGCGCTCGCGCGCGATGCCGTCCTGCACCGTGCCGAAGGTCTCCATCTCCGATCCCGTGAAGCGGTGGCAGAGGTTCAGTTCACCCGAATGGTCGACGGCGAGCATGCCGACGCCCGCGCCGCAGGGAAGCGCCTTTGATCGGCCCTCGTAGAGGTCCTGCATCATCTGATGCATGTTGGAAAAGCCGATGTTGCGGCCCTGAAGCGCCTCGCGATGATAGCGGCAGCCGAGCGCCTTCATCCCCTCGAACACGTCCAGCAACTCGTCCCCGTTCAGGTTGAACGCGGTCATCGGTCCCGAGGTCACGGGCGAGAAGCCGACCTCGGCGAAGCCGATGTCATTCTTCAGATGGTCCCAGATTTCCTCGATGGCGGTGACACCCGCCGTCAGCGTCACCCGCGTACCCACGGGTCGGGACCGATAGCGGTCCAGCAGCATTCGTGATTTCGCCGCGACAACGTCGTAGCTGCCCTTGCCGCCCACTGTCTTGCGGTTCCGGTCATGCAGGGCCTTCGGCCCGTCCATCGACACGGTCAGACCGAAGCGATGGGCGTCGAGCCAGTCCACGATCTCCTCGGTCAAGAGGGTCGCGTTCGTCGTGAGAGAGAAGTTGACGGCCTTGCCAAGCTCGGCAAAGCGCGGCTCCGCATGCTCCACCACCTCGCGGATCAGACGCAGGTTGGACAACGGCTCCCCGCCGAAGAAGACGATGTTGTAGGTCTTCTGGTCGGGGCTTTCCTTCAGAAGAAGGTCGATCGAACGGACCGCCGTATCGAAGGCCATCTTGCGGCCCTTGGCGGGAGTGTCGAGGTCCTCTTTGTAACAGTAGGTGCAGGAGAGATTGCAGCCCGTGTTGACGTTCAGGACGATGGTCGTCAGCGGGAACTGCGTGATCTTGACGGGCGGCCGCTCGGGTGACGGGGCCCGCCCATCCGTCAGGATCTCGAGGTCCAGAAGCCCCTGGATACGCCGTGCCATTTCGGCAGGCTCACGATCGGCGAACCGTGCCCTGATCGTGTCCGCATCGGCGCGGCCCTCGGCAGCGAAGGCATCGATCACAGCGGCATCCAGTCCGTCGATCTCGAAAAGCGAGGTGGTCGGCACATGGAACAGGAGGTTCCGTCCGTCCACCGCCACGCGGTGCGCGTTCTGCGGTTGATAGAAGAGATATCCCATGACGGCCTCCCTCAGCGCAGCGGCGGGTCGATGAAGCGTTGAACGGTAACGATGAGCCGCCCCGACGCCTCCAGCCCCCCGGCCTTTGCCGTGATCGTCAGATCGCCCGCATTGTTGGTTGTGAACGGACGCTCCGCGTTCGGTCCGGCCACGGCGGGCCAGAAGAGGCCGTCCGGGTCAAGCGTTCCGGCATACTCGGTGTCCCGCATGACCTCGGCCATCTCGTTCGCATTGGTCATCGACCATTCCGCGGTCAGGCTGCCAATACGGATATCGTCCTCTGTCCCGGATGCCCCGTCGGGCCCGTTCAGCCAGCCGATCGCACGGAAATGCGCGGGGACCGAAGCCGGGCCCACGTCCGACCCGCCGCCGACACGGGCGATGGTGAACTCAGGCTCGACCGTAAGGCGGTCCGGCGCGGTGTAGAAGGCGATATCGGTGGTGCTCTCACCCACGGACAGGACAGCCTTGCCCTGCGTCTCGGCGGTGAGTGTCACGCGCGCGCCGAAATCGTTGACGGTCGACGCACCCGTCGCCGCGCCTTCGACGGTGAGGTTGTCGAGCATTGTGCCGACCACCTGTACATCACCCGACAGCCCTTGAACCGCCTCGGGCACGGTGCCTAGGACGCGGGGAGCGGCGTCGGCGCGGACGCCGGTCAGCCGCCCCCCGAGGCTGTCCTGTCCGGCAAGGAACTGGCGTCCGGCCAGACCGCCGTCGCCATCCAGCGCGAGAACTTGCCGGTAGGTCTTCCCGCCGATATCGAGCGTCGCACGCCATTCGTAGCCGGTGTAAAGGTTCATCTGGCCCGAGACGGGCGCAGACGTGCCATCGGAGAGCCGCAACTCGCCCGCGAGCGAATAGGGCGAGGCATCGCCCGCGACCGTCAACTTGCCATAGGCCGCGCCGCCCTCCGGCAGGTCCGTCATCACGATCCAGTCGCCGGTCACGGCTGGCTTGTCGGCGGCCTGCCAGCCTGTCCAGGCCTTCGTCTCTAGCGGAAGTTCTTTTGCCAGCCAGTCGGCGACCTCGGTCGAGGCGATCTTGTACCATTCGCGGTCACGTCCCAGCGCCTGATATTCGATGGTCGGGAACTGGCCGACATGGAAGTCGATCAGCGTCCGCCACTCGTCTGGCGACCTCTGCTGGAGAAGCGCCCGCGCGCCGGTATGACAGCGCGCGCACATGGAGGCGATGGGTTCCTCGAAGGCCTCGACCGTATCGGGGTCCTTTTCGAGCGCGTAGCGATAGGGCGCGGCCTCGGACGGGGCAAGGCCCTGTGTGTCGGCAAGATAGCGCACCAGTTGCGCTTCGGTCTCGCGGTCGATCGCGGCGCCATGTGCGATCCGCATCCGCACGAGTGTCATCAGCCAGCCCTCGGGTGACTTTCGCTGCCCGGAGATACGGCTCAGCGCACCATCGTCGCCCACGCTATGGCAATCACCGCAAGTCTTGGTGAGCAGTTCTGCGCCCGACTGGGCCAGAGCGGGACCGGTAGAAAGGACGATTGCCGCCACTGAAGAAAGCAGCCAGGTCCTGTTGGGTCCGGCTGGCGGAATGAGTTTCATGTCGTGACCTCCTGTATCGCATCGCTTGTCGTTGTCGGAAATGGTGAGCCGGCGAAGCCCTGCCGGGTAAGCCAGTCATGGGCGGCCAGAACCCGTGCGCGCGAAGCGTCAGGCGCGATCCGGGCCGCGAACTCGGGAATGTCGGGAAGCCGGTGCCCGGCGAATTGTCGGGCGATATGGCCGATCTCGATGCCGGCGACGAAGGCGACGCCGCCGGGCGCTTCCTCGGTCGCAAGGACGGTGGCCTCTTCCAGCCGTCCGCCACGCACGATGACGCGGCGCAGCCAACGTTCATCCGGCATCCCCTTGGCGGGCGCGGCATCCGGCCACGAGGCGCGCGCCCGCCAGAACGGTGCCTCGCCGAAGGCGGGCGCGGCGAGTGCGTGGAAGTCCCGACCGATCCGGGCCTGCCGCAGGAAGGTTTCGATGACGCGCTCACGGTAGAATCGCTGCGCCAGCTCGGTCTCGCCGTCGAGCATCGCCCGCGCCATGGGCAATGCCGAAAGCGCCGAACTCAGCGCCCAGAACATGCCATGACCCGAAAGAGGATCCATCGCGACCGCTGCATCACCGAGAACAACGCAGCCCGGTTCCAGTTCGGCTCGGACGAGCCTTAGTTCGGCGGCCCGGATGAGTGGTTTCGGCGGCATCGGCAGACCGCCTGTCAGATCGGCCCAGACGGTTTCAGGGCCGCGCAGACGCAAGTCCTCCGCATCGACCGACACCTGCATCCAGCCTGCACGATCGTGCAGCCGTGCATGCCAGGTCCAGCCAGCTTCGCGGGCCGTGACGCGACTTCCGGCTTGGCCATCGGGCCTATCGACAAATCCGGCCACGGCGATCGTCGCCGGGCCACGGCGCCGGCGCGGCCCGACAGGTGCGCGACGCCCGCGGGCTTCGGCCAGAAGCGCCGCGCGGATCATTCCGCCCTCCAACTCCAGCGTCCCGGTGCCGGGGTCAAGCCGCCGGACATGATCCTCGACGATGGTGACGCCAGCCCGCCGGGCTGCAGCCATCAGGGCCGCATCGAGCGCAGGCCTCATGACGAGATGTTCAACGTTGCCGCCCGCGCTTAAGCCGGGCCAGTCCGCATTGCGCGGCAGAGGCGGGCCGAGCACGTCCTCGCCGATACCATATCCGCCGAGCAGCATCGCGACACGCGCGGAGGCCCCTTCGATACGGGCTGTCCCGTTCGGGTGCCCCACGACAGCCACCCTGGCGCCGGCATTTGCTGCGTTGAGAGCGAAGGCGAGCCCGGCAGGTCCGGCCCCCGCAATCGCGATATCGAATCGGGTCATGATCTCTACCGCATGGCCTCCCTCCACTGGGCAGAGACAGGTTTCCATCCACGCAGTCAGAAAGAATATGACAATTTCGGCCAAATCTGCGCAACGGACTTGCTCGGAATCGGATATTGCGGGAATTATGGTGGCTCAGAAGGACATAGTTGGATCGCAAACTGACGCGCAGCAGCACGCGCCGGGTGAAAGTTCAATACGGAGAGAGTGATGCCGCAGGGAGCTTTGATCCTTGCAAGCAGCTTGGCCGGGCCATGCGCCTTCCTCGAGAAGGCCTGCATCGGCCCGTCCGAAATCGAGGATCTGTTGGAAGCGCCGCGGCGGGCCGCAAGCGACCAGCACACCGTCTCGCTCGCCGTTTTTGTCAGCTTCCTCCAGAATGCAGCAGCGTATTACGGTGACGGGCTTTTCGGCTGGATGGCAGGCCGACAGTTCGATCTTAACCTTCTCGGCGACTTCGGGCGAACGGTCCTTGCGGCGCC
Organism: Alphaproteobacteria bacterium; assembly: GCA_030429495.1. Classification (GTDB taxonomy): domain Bacteria; phylum Pseudomonadota; class Alphaproteobacteria; order Rhodobacterales; family Rhodobacteraceae; genus Albidovulum. Next base: position 151,665 of record JAUIFH010000006.1, read on the forward strand.
GAACGTGCGGGAAGCAATCCGACTCTTCTGCGACGCATTCGACGTGATCCAGAGTGATTCAGTCATGTCACTTGATGTTCATGGCGATGAGGCCGTTGTTTCTTACCGGATACTGAACCCGAGCATCTGGCCGAGGGATCAGGACGCCGAATTCACACTCGGCATTATCTCCGCATTGATCGAGCGGGCGACGGGCCCGTCCTGGCGACCGATTTCGGTTGTAACCGAACACATGCCGCACGCCTCGGAAGACAGCTATGGCAGGCAGATGCGTTGCGCACTGTCCCACTGCGCCAGCGAAAACGCGATCCGTTTTCCAGCCCGCGTCCTTTGCCTGCGGATCGCCGGCTCGGACTCGCCGATGTTCCGGGACGACGCAGCGGGTTTGGTCCAAACTGCCCGCGACCGCCAGCGCGCCCTGTCCCTGTCCGTGCGTGTACGCAATGAAATCGCCCGCCGGATCGGCAACGGACCCTGCGGCGAGACCGCCGTTGCACGCGCGCTCGGCTTGTCCGAACGATCACTGCGCCGGCATCTTGGTCAAGAGGATGTCAGCTACTCCGATATACTCGACGCCTGCAGACACGATATGGCGCGAATCTTCCTCGCGCTACCAGCGATGACAATCGACGAAATCGCTCTGCGGCTTAGCTACTCAGACCGCAGCGCGTTCGAACGCTCCTTCCGCCGCTGCGTAGGGGCAACACCCTCACAGTTCCGCCTTTCCTTGGACAGCGACGGCTAGGGTCCTGTCGGCCTCCACCGGGCCGCACCTCAGACTCTCAGAGTCTAACGGCACGACATCGCGTTCCGACTTCTCAAGTGTCCGGAAGAGGAAGCTCCGCCTCACTTCCTCCGGTCGCACCTCTCTTCAAGTCACATTTCCCAGTGCCTCGCACTCAAACGGCCCCCGCGGACATCTCCCGCGCTACTACGGCTGCGGCATCCGCCGAACATCGGCCTGCGACAAAATTCCGGTGGATATGCGGACCGTCTGATGTCAGCTTGAAAGCGCTCCGGCCTGTCGGCCTGAGTTACCACCTCAGGAGTGGACCATGCCTCAGTACAACGAGATGTTCGAGTTGTCCGTGCCCGACATCGACCTCATCGAAACGGCATTGCGGCACACGAAGGAAGCCTTGTCGCATGATCTGATCGCGCAGCCCGGCGACGGTGACAAGGCGGAAACCCTGCGCCAGATTCAGGAGTTGCTCGGACGCCTGCACAACCAGAAGATCTTCTACCGCCCCCGAGGCGGTGTGTATGTCGGTGGGTAGCGGGCAAGGCACGGTGCAAAGACAGCAAGCGCGCGTGGCTTTCAAGCCGGCGGCAGCTCGCCTATAAGCGGTCCAAAGCATCTTGAAACCGGACGGGCGGTCAACGGGACATGTCAGGCACCGGCGCGGTGGGGCGCGCCTTCAATGTCTTCTGCATCGGTCAGGCCGGGCGGCTCGGCTACGAGGCGGTGATGCTGGCCGCGACCTTCCGCGCTGCCAATCCGGACTTCGCGGGAAAGCTGATAGTCGGCGAACCGCAGCCCGGCCCCCGCTGGGACGGCGATCCGCGGATGACCGCACCGGTCCGCGCGGTTCTTGACCGGTTCGGGGCCGATGTCGTGCCGATCGACACGCGGCATTTCGGCAAGACCTATCCATACGGCAACAAGATCGAAGGGCTTTTCGCGCTGCCGGAAGGGGAGCCTTTCCTGTTTCTCGACACCGACACGCTCGTCAGCGGACCGCTCGCCTCGGTGCCGCTCGACTTTGACCGTCCCTCCGCCTCGATGCGGCGCGAGGGGACGTGGCCGCAGATCGAATTGTACGGGCCGGGATACGGGGCGACGTGGCGATCGCTCTACGACAGGTTCGGGCTGGATTACGAAAGCTCGCTCGACCTGACCAAGCCCGACGAGTTTTGGGAACGCTATCTGTATTTCAACGCCGGCTGGTACTTCTTCCGCTGCCCGCACGAATTCGGACGCCGCTTCCTCGACTACGCGCTTGAAATCCGCGACAACGCGCCGGAGGAACTGGTCTGCCAGTCCCTCGACCCCTGGCTCGATCAGGTCGCACTGCCGCTTGTCATCCACTCCTTCGGCGGCGGCAGGCCGGGGCCGGAACTCGATGGCCTCGACGGCCCCGTCACCTGCCACTACCGCACGCTGCCACTACTTTACGCGCGTGAAAGCGACGCGGCAGTAGCTGCGCTTGAGGAGGCCGTCGCGCCGAACCCGGTCAAGAAGGTGCTGAAGGAGTACGAACCTATCCGCAAGCTCGTCTATCAGGGCAAAGGGCAGAAGGTGCGTGCGATGTTCGACCGTGACGACCTGCCCCGGCGCGAACAGGTGATCCGCAATGCGATCAAGCGTGCGGGGCTCTGGCTGCGCTAGCCCCTTGAATCCGCGCGCGGCAGGGCCGACGTTCAGACAAAGACCGACCGACAAGGGAGATGTCCGCCGATGCGCCTGATCCGGTTCGCCGCGCTGCTTCTTGCCCTCAGCCAGCCCGCGACCGCGCAGGCGGAAGACCGGGTTCCGCGAACAGCCGCCGACCTGAGTCTGAGCTTCGCGCCCGTCGTGAAACAGGCAGCGCCCGCCGTTGTAAACATCTATGCAAGCCGTGTCGTTGCCCAGCGCCTCAGCCCCTTTGCTGACGACCCCTTCTTCTCCCGGCTTTTCGATTTCGGCCAGATCGTGCCGCGTGTCCAGAACTCGCTCGGCTCCGGTGTGATCCTCAGTTCCGACGGAATCGTCGTGTCGAACCATCACGTCGTCGGCGGTGCCGACGATATCCGCGTCGTGCTGGCAGACCGGCGCGAGTTTTCCGGCCAGGTCATACTCGCGGATCAGGCGGCCGACCTCGCGGTGATCCGCCTTGATGGCGCGGACGGGTTGCCGGCGCTTGATCTGGCCGATTCCGATCTGGCCGAGGTCGGCGATCTGGTTCTGGCCATCGGCAATCCGTTCGGCATCGGGCAGACCGTGACATCCGGCATCGTCTCCGGCCTCGCCCGCGCGGGCGGCGGCATGGAGCGCGGGCGTGGCTACTTCATCCAGACCGACGCCGCGATCAACCCCGGCAATTCGGGCGGCGCGCTCGTTGATGTCAACGGCCGGCTGCTGGGTATCAACACGTCGATCCTGACGCGGTCCGGCGGCTCGAACGGGATCGGCTTTGCAATCCCCTCCAACCTGGTCGCGCAATATGTGGCGCAGGCTGAGGCCGGCGCCGCCGAGTTCCGCAGCCCCTGGGCGGGGATCGAGGTGCAGAGCGTCGATGCCGGCCTTGCCGATGCGATGGGCCTGCCCGGCCCCGGCGGCGCCGCGATCCGGCAGGTGCACCCTGACAGCCCCTTCGCGAGGGCCGGACTGCGTGCCGGCGATGTCCTGACCGAGATCGGCGGGCTGGCCGTGGACGGTCCGCAGGAACTCGACTACCGGCTCGCCACGCTAGGCCCCGGTGGCAGCGCCACGGTGCGCTACTGGCGCGACGGCGCCGAACGGAGGGCCGAGATCGCCCTGTCCGCCGCGCCGGGCAGCGACGGCACCGAAAGCCTCCGTATGGCGTCCGGCACGGTATTCGACGGCCTCGCCGTCGCGGCACTTGGCCCGGCGCTGATCGAACGGCTTGGCTTGCCGCTTGCCTCCGAGGGCGTCGTGGTGACCGAAGTTGCTGGTCCTTCGCGCCGCACACGGCTGCGCCCGGGCGACCTTCTCATCGCCGTGAACGGCACGCGGATCGAAACGCCCGCCGACCTGACCGCCGTTGTCGAACGACCGGCGCGGGTCTGGCAGATCGAGTTCCTGAGCGGCGGCAAGCGGGCGATCGTCCGCCTTTCCGCCGGTTGACGGGACGATCACGCCGCACTGTCCGGCAATTGATTTCCGAGTGATCGCTGCGCCCACCTACAGTTGGTGGCGAGGGATGGACCCCGAACGAAAGGAACAGATCCCATGCGCACGATTTTCATGCTGACACTCGCCGCCTTCGCGGCAATGACACTTGCCGCCTGTCAGCCGTCAGGCGGGGCCGGGCTGCACAAATCCCATTCGAAGGGCTCCCACAGCATCGGCCGCGACGACTGAACCGGCCGCGCAGCGCCGGTTGTGCGAAACCGGGCCTTGCCCTAACGTCTCCCGCGACCTGACCTTAGGGAGATTTCCATGGCCAAGACCTACGGATTCGACACGCTGCAAGTCCATGCCGGCGCCCGCCCCGATCCCGCGACGGGCGCAAGGCAGACGCCGATCTACCAGACAACGGCCTATGTCTTTCGCGACGCGGATCACGCAGCCGCGCTCTTCAACCTCCAGGAAGTCGGCTACATCTATTCGCGCCTGACCAACCCCACCGTCGCAGCACTCGCCGAACGCATCGCGACGCTCGAGGGTGGCCAGGGCGCGGTCTGCTGTTCGTCGGGCCATGCGGCGCAGATCATGGCGCTTTTCCCGCTGATGGGACCGGGGCGCAATATCGTCGTCTCCACCCGCCTCTACGGCGGCACAGTCACGCAGTTCAGCCAGACGATCAAACGCTTCGGCTGGTCGGCGAAATTCGTCGATACCGATGATCTGGCCGCGCTAGAGGCGGCAATCGACGATGACACCCGCGCGATCTTCTGTGAGTCGATCGCCAATCCCGGCGGCTATGTCACCGACATCCCGGCCGTCGCGAAGGTCGCCGACAAGGCCGGCCTGCCGCTGATCGTCGACAATACCTCGGCCACGCCCTGGCTCTGCCGCCCGCTGGAACAGGGCGCGACGCTGGTCGTCCACTCGACCACGAAATACCTGACCGGCAATGGCACCGTCACCGGCGGCGCCATCGTTGATTCCGGCAAGTTCGACTGGTCGGCCTCGGGCAAGTTCCCGTCGCTCTCCGAACCCGAACCGGCCTATCACGGGCTGAAGTTCCACGAGACCTTCGGGCCGCTGGCTTATACGTTCCACTCCATCGCCATCGGTCTGCGCGACCTTGGCATGACGATGAACCCGCAAGGAGCGCATTACACGCTGATGGGCATCGAGACGCTGTCGCTGCGCATGGAGCGTCATGTCGCCAACGCGATGAAGGTCGCCGAATGGTTGGAGAAGGACCCCCGCGTCGACTACGTCACCTATGCGGGCCTGCCCTCGTCGCCCTATCACGACCGGGCCAAGCGGCTTTACCCTAAGGGCGCAGGCGCGCTTTTCACCTTCGCGGTCAAGGGCGGGTATGAGGCGTGCGTGAAGCTGGTGGATTCGCTCGAACTCTTCAGCCATGTCGCGAATCTCGGCGACACCCGCTCGCTCATCATCCATTCCGCCTCGACCACGCACCGCCAGTTGACGGAAGCGCAGCAGAAGGCGGCCGGGGCTGCGCCGAATGTCGTCCGGGTTTCGATCGGGATCGAGGATGCCGACGATATCATCGCCGATCTGGATCAGGCGCTGGCCAAGGCCACGGCGTGATCGCGTGGCGGCGCCCTTCGCCGGGCGCCGCCCACTGCCTTACTCGGCAATCTCGTAGATGATCGAGACGGTGCTGGCGATGCTCACCTCGCCGGGCGCCACCGGAACATCACCACCCTTGGCCATGCTGGCTTCTGCCATCATCATCGGGCGCGGCGGCTGGAATCCGCCCTGCTCGCTGATCGACAGGACCCGCCCCAGCGTGACGCCCGCAGCCTTGGCGTAAAGCGCTGCCTTCCGCGCGGCATCGGCGACCGCACGGCGGCGCGCCTTGTCCATCGCGGCATCGCTGTCCTGAAGCCCGAAGCTGAGGCCGTTGAGCGTGTTCGCGCCCCCGGCGACGACGCCGTCCAGAACCGCCCCCACCGTATCAAGCGCACGGATGCGCACGGTCACGGTATTCGACGCGACATAACCGGTGATGGTCGGCTCCCGCCCGGACGAGCTGTAGTCGTAGCGCGGACCGAGCGACAGGCCCGATGTCTGGATGTCACGATCTTCGATACCGGCCTCCTTGAGCCGAGCGATGACTGCGGCGACGGCCGCCGAATTCGCGTCGAGCGCCTCGGCTGCGGTTGCCGCCTCGTTCGTGGCTCCGATCGAAACCGTTGCCATATCGGGTTGTGCGTCGATCCGTCCCTCTCCGGTCACGGAAATCGTTGCAACGGGGACGTCTGCCGCCATCGCCGGCATGGCAAGAACCAGAATTGTCGCGAAAGTGCTGAGAAAGCGCATGAATGCCTCCATTTCCTAGTGATGATCATCGGCTCTTTGACGCGCGCCGCAAGCGGATCCTTGGCGCAGCCGCTTTCCTTGGGCGGGATTCTGCTTTACGAGGGTTCATCGCCACGATGCGGCTTTGGAGACGGCCGCCAAGATGCTACTTGCGCCAAGATGAAACCCGCATTCGCCCTGCGCCTCGATCATGATTCAGTGACGTTGCTGAGCCGCGCCGCCGATGGCTGGGTGCTGGCCGGAAGTGTCGCGCTTGCCGATCCCGCGCTTGGCCCCGCTTTGACGCGCCTGCGAGCACAGGGTGACGAACTCGCGAAGGCGCAAAGCGGCGGACGGCTGGCAACCAAGCTGATCCTGCCCGCCTCGCAGATCCTCTATACCGAGGTCGATGCGCCGGGCCCGGACCGTGCGACGCGCCGCAGCCAGATCGCCCACGCGCTCGAAGGCCGCACGCCGTACGCGGTGGACGACCTCGTCTTCGACTGGTCGCGCAACGGCCCCACCGTCCGGGTCGCCGTCGTCGCGAAGATGACGCTGGCGGAGGCCGAGGAGTTCGCCGAGGCGCACGGTTTCAATCCGGTCTCATTCGTCGCGATCCCCGAAGCCGTGCAGTTCGCGGGCGAGCCGTTTTTTGGCCAGACCAGCAAGGCCGCCGCGCACATGCCCGAGGGCGAGACGCTGACCCGCGACCAGGATCCGGTCAAAGTGGTCGACGCGCCGCTTCCCGAGGATTCAGCGGCATGCGGGCCGGCAGCGGCAGAAACCGACCAGCCACACGCCGAGACCGCGAAGGACACCCCCGCCCCCGAAGCACCGGAGGCAACCGCGCAGACAGGGGCCGCGGAACTGACGGAAGCGGAGAGCGAAGAGCCCGCAACAGACGATGCCGCCCACGACATGGAAATCGACGCCGAGGACACCGGCGCGCCCTTGCCGGACGGCGAGGCGGAAGACGACACCGAAGAAAGCGCCGCGCCCGCCGACGACGCGTTTGAGGATAACCTGCCGGACGACGCTGCACCGGAAGTATCGTTCGAAGCGCTCGCGGACATCCCCGACGCATCTTCCTCCGAACCCGGCGAATCGCCCGAAGACGAAGCAGCCAAGGATTCCGACGCAGACGAGACGGCGGAAACCGACGAACCGGATGGTGCGTCCGGGCAGGAAGCGGCAACCGCCGGACCATTGGAAGACACGTCCGGCGCGGCCTTGCCGGACGACATCCAGCCGCGCGATCTCGGTGTCACCGAGGGACTTGTGCCCGACGGGGCATCGGAGCTGCCGGATATCGACGCGACTGCGTCGGACCTGCCCGAAGGGCTGCCAGACGCATTGCCCGAAGACCTCGACGGGAGTCTGGGGCCCGAACCCGCGGCGGCCGAAGCCGAGGCGCCCTTCATCGCGGTGGACGACCTTTCCGGCCTCGACGATCCTGCTGCGGAGGCCGACGCCCCTGCCGTCCCCATCCCGGCGTTCTCCTCTCGCCGGCCAGGAGGAACAGTCACCCCTGTGCCCTCGCTCCGGGCCGAAAGGGCCGAAACCACCCCTGCCGCCGTTGGCGAATCCGTATTGTCGCGGGTGACCGACGGTGCCCTGCCGGACACATCCGCCGACGAAGCCGCGCCGCCACCCGTGACCGGAAACGGCAAGGGTATCCGCACCGGCCTCGAGCGGGCGCTTCTCAAGACCCTGCCGGACGCCAGACACGGCACCCAGGCACAGCTTCGCGCACGTCGCGCCGCCCCTCCGGGCGAAGACAAGACCGGCCCCGGGCCCGGCGGGCCGTTCGGCGCGATGTCGGAGCGTCGGCGTCCGAACACGGCACGGCTGGCCATCGGCATTGTCGCCGTAGCTGTGCTGATCCTCGTGATGACCGCCGTCGCGCTTTGGTCGATCTGGTTCGCAGCCCTGCCTGACACCGAGACAACCACTGTAGCGGAGGCTCCCGCAGTCACCGCACCGCCCGAGGTGTCAGAGGCGCCCGCACCCGCGCCGGAGGCCATAGTAGAAGTTGCCCCGACGCCCGCGCCGGCCGAGCCAGACGCCACTCAGGCACAGACCGAGACGCCGGACATCGCCCCCCCGGCAACTGGCACCATCTGGGTCGATCCGCCGAACGTCACCGGCCTTCCTGCCGACAATGACACGACCACCGCCGGCACGCCGTCGATCACCGCGGCGCTGCCCCCCAGCCATGCCGAGGCCGTGACTCCGCCGGCGCTCGACACCGCCACCACCGCCGCCGACACCGCCCCGCCGCACCAGCCCCTGCCGCCACCCTTCGGCACGACGTTCGAGTTCCGCCCCGACGGGCTGATCCGCGCCACACCCGAGGGCGTCGTGACCCCGGACGGCATCACGCTTGTCGCTGGCCGCCCGCCGGTTGCTCCGACCCCGCGGCCTGCCGGAATCGCGCCCGAGGCCGCGACGGGCGAAGCGGCGCCGCCCGAGGCTGAGCCGGAAACGATCATCGCGCCGGCCGACGCGCCGCAGCCCGAAGCGGCCCTGGCGGTTCCCGGCACCGACACCCCGCCGGCGCCGGGCGGATCGGCAGCACCCGAAGCCGAAACGGCTGCACAGCCGTCCGATGCCATCGCGGCGGCCGAGGCGCCCCTGCCGCCACCGGTCGATCCCGCCCATGCGGCGCTGAAACCGCGCCCGCGGCCCGGCGCGATTGTCGATGCGACCCGCGCACGCGCTGCGGCCGCAGAGGCCGAGGCCCGCGCGCTGGCCGAGGCGCTGGCCTCGGCAACGCCGCAGGCCGTCGCGTCCTCCCGCCTGCCTAAACAGCGGCCGAAGAACCTGATCCGCGCCGTCCCGTCGCCCGATGTCGAGGATGCCGTCGCCGCCGCCGTCGCAAGCAGCGTATCGGTCAACCCGGCACCCGCCGCGACGCCGGCCCCTGCCCCTGCCACCGCCAAACCGGAAGAGATCGACGAACCCGAGCCAACCGCGCCGGCACCGAACATCCCGACGACCGTGACCGTGGCACGGCAGGCAACGATCAAGAACGCGATCGACCTTGGCGACGTGAACCTGATCGGCGTCTTCGGATCGTCGTCCAACCGCCGGGCGCTGGTGCGCATGCCAACGGGGCGCTACGTCAAGGTCAAGATCGGCGACCGGCTCGATGGCGGCCAGGTCGCCGCGATCGGCGACCGCGAACTCAGCTATGTGAAGCGCGGACGCACGATCGTTCTCAAGATCAAGGGCGACGGCTGAAAACGAAGGGGCGCGAAGGCTCCTCCGCCCCCCGCGCCCCTGCTCCCCCCTGCGGGACCGCCGGTTTACCCGGCTTTCAACACTCCACGCGCGATCTGGTCGGCTTCGATGGATTCGAAAAGCGCCTTGAAGTTGCCCTCGCCGAAACCGTCATCGCCCTTGCGCTGGATAAATTCGAAGAAGATCGGCCCTATCACGGTCTTCGAGAAGATCTGCAAGAGGATCTTCGTCTCGCCGCCATCGACCACGCCCTCACCGTCGATCAGAACGCCATGCCGTGCCATCTCCTCGAGCGGCTCTTCATGGCCGACGACACGCTCGCGGCTCATCTCATAGTAGCTCATCGGCGGCTTCGGCATGAAGCGCAGGCCGCGGTCGTGGATCGCGTCGGTCGCGCCATAGATGTCCTCGGTCCCGACGGCGATATGCTGGATGCCCTCGCCGTTGTAGCGCTTCAGATATTCGACGATCTGGCCCGTCTCCCCGCGGTCCTCGTTGATCGGAATGCGGATGCGACCGCAGGGAGAGGTCAGGGCCCGTGAGTAGAGGCCGGAATGTTTGCCCTGGATGTCGAAGAAGCGGATTTCACGGAAATTGAAGAGATCGCCGTAGAACTTGAACCACGTGTCCATGTTGCCCTTGTGGACGTTGTGGGTCAGGTGATCGAGGTAGTAGAAACCGACGCCCTCGGGCTTCGACTTGGATAGCCAGTCGAATTCCTCGTTGTAGGGCGAAGTCTCGTAATAATTGTCGATGAAGTAGATCAACGACCCGCCGATGCCGCGGATCGCCGGCACGTCCATGGTCTTGTCGTCGCCCTCATAGGGTTCCGCCCCCATCGCGACGGCGTGCTTGAACGCATGCTGCGCATCGACGACACGCCAGCCCATCGACGGCGCACAGGGTCCGTGCTCCTCCACGAAACGCGCGGCGAAGCTCTTCGGCTCGGCGTTCAGGATGTAGGTGATATCGCCCTGTTGCCAAAGCTCGATGTTCTTCGACCGGTGCCGGCCGACCAGTTCATAGCCCATGCGCGCGAAGAGATGGCGCAACTCCTCCGGTTCGGGATGCGAGAACTCGACAAATTCGAACCCGTCGGTTCCGGCGGGGTTCTGGTCCGAAATCACGGATTTCGGGGCGGAATGGGGAAATGGACCCATTGGACATATCTCCTGTGCGCGTTAATGACGATTTTACCGCACAAGTCACGCGTCTGTTGCGCGTTTGAAATGAAATAATGATGTGCATATGCGCGTTTTACGCGCTATGATCATAATATCATGCAAAATTCACGCATCGCACTCGATGAAACCGACTCACGGCTTCTGGCCGCGTTGCAACGTGATGCCCACCTGACCTCGCAGGAACTCGGCGAGGCGCTCAACCTTTCGCCCAGCCAGGCGGGCCGCAGGCGGCAACGGCTTGAGGCCGAAGGGCTGATCCAGAGTTATGCCGCGAAACTCGACCCCCTGCGGCTTGGCCTCGCGGTGCAGGCCTTCGTGCAGGTCCAGATGGCGCGCCACGGGGCAGAGACCACGTCGGCCTTTTCCCGTCTCGTCGCGACCCAGCCAGAGATCACATCTGCGTGGACCCTCACGGGCGACGCCGATTATCTTCTTCGCGTCTATTGCGAAGACCTCGCGGGCCTGAACAGACTGATTCATCAGGTCCTGCTTGCCCATCCGGCGGTTTCACGGGTGCAAAGCCAGATCGTGATGGACCAGTTCAAACCCGACGCCCCCTTGCCAACTTGAGATTTCATGGAAAGTTTTCTGTTTCAGGCCTCCCTCTACCTCATCGCCGTGGTGCTCGCGGTGCCGATCGCATCGCGGCTGGGTCTGGGGTCGGTCCTCGGCTACCTCATCGCCGGGATCGTGATCGGTCCGGTCTTCGGCTTCGTCGGGTCCGAGACGAAAGACCTTCAGCATTTCGCCGAATTCGGCGTCGTCATGATGCTGTTCCTCATCGGTCTGGAGCTGGAGCCGCGCGCCCTCTGGGGAATGCGCGACCGGCTGCTGGGGCTCGGCGGGTTGCAGATCGTGGTGACGGCGCTCGTCGTCACGCTTGGCGCGCTCGCACTCGGCCAGAGCTGGCGCATCGCGCTGACGCTCGGGATCATCCTGTCGCTGTCCTCGACCGCCATCGTGCTGCAAACGCTGTCGGAAAAGAACCTGATGTCCACGGCCGGCGGACGCAGCACCTTTTCCGTGCTGCTGATGCAGGACATCGCGGTGATCCCGATGCTCGCCTTCCTGCCGCTTCTGGCGCTGCCCGGTGCACGGGCGCTGGCGAAGGCGCAGGCCGCCGAAAGCCACGCGGCACTGCCGTTCCTGCAACAGCTTCCGGCATGGGGCGTGACGCTTGTCACCCTTGGCGCGGTCGCGGCGACCGTGCTGGCGGGCCACTACCTTGTCCGGCCGCTCTACACCTTCGTTCACCGCGCGCGCCTGCGTGAGGTCAACACCGCGCTTGCGCTGATGATCGTCGTGACCATCGCCACGCTGATGTTGATGGTCGGCCTGTCCCCCGCGCTCGGCGCATTCCTCGCCGGCGTCGTCCTTGCCAACTCCGAATTCCGCCACGAACTCGAATCCGATATCGCGCCGTTCAAGGGGCTGCTCCTCGGCCTCTTCTTCATCACCGTCGGCGCCGGGATCGACGTCGACATGCTTTTTGCTCAGCCCGTCACGCTCTTTGGCCTGACGCTTGCGCTGATGATCGCGAAGGGTGGCGTCCTCTATGTCCTCGGCAAGCTCTTCAAGCTGAAGGGACGCAACCAGTGGCTCTTCACGCTCGGCCTCGCGCAGGCCGGCGAATTCGGCTTCGTGCTGACCGCGTTCACCGTGAAGCAGCGCATCCTGCCCGAGGCGCTGGCGCAGCAACTTCTGCTCGTCATCGCATTGTCGATGTTCCTGACACCGCTGTTCTTCATCCTCCACGACATCCTCGCCAAGCGGATGAAAGAGGAGGGCGAAGCGCATGAGGCCGACGAGATCGACGAACAACAGCCGATCATCATCGCCGGAGTGGGCCGCTTCGGTCAGGTGGTGAACCGGATGGTGACGATGTCGGGTTTCCGCACCACGGTTCTCGACCATGACCTTAAGGTGATCCAGCTTCTGCGACAGTTCGGCTTCAAGGGCTATGTCGGCGATCCGACCCGGCCGGAGCTTCTCCGCGCGGCCGGCCTTGGCCAGGCGCGCGTGCTTGTCGTCTGTCTCGACGACCGGGCGGCGTCTACTCGTCTGGTGTCGTACGCACGGCGCCAGCGCGAGGATCTGCACATCATCGCCCGCGCCCGCGACCGCGAGCATGTGTTCGAGCTATACCGCGCCGGCGCCGACGACATCGTGCGCGAGTACTTCGACGGCTCGCTCAGGGTCGCGCGCTACGTGCTTGAGAATGCCGGCCTGTCGGAATACGAGGCGCGCGAACTGGAAAAGACGTTCTACAAGCTCGACCGCGCCGCGGTCAGGGACCTCGCCGACCTTTGGAATCCCGACGTCCCGACCGAGAAGAACCCCGCCTATATCGCGCGCGCGCGCGAATTGAACCGGGAACTGGAAGCGGCCCTCCTCAACCGCTACTCGCAGACGCAGGAAGAGAAGGCCGAACCGCGCACCGACGCTGCGGCCGAATAGTACGTTTCGGGATTCGACTGAAACGACAACGGTCAGAGATCGAATCTCTATCGTTCGAGTTCTGACGCGATACCAGCCCGAGAGATGGGCGCTATTCGCCCGCTGGCGCCTCCGGCCCCAGCCGGCCGAACCAGTCGATATCGCGGAGAGTGACCGCGCCCGACAGGATCACGCTCGCGATGACCGACCACAGGACGATGGCGATCATCGTCGTCGCCACGACCTTGCGCTTCAGATGCACCTCGGCCGGCGCGCCGGCCGGCGTTCCGGGCACGACCTCGCCGACATCGGCCTGGCTTTTGGGCCGGATCTGCAGCGCGATGAAGAAGACGAGGAACCAGATAACCGCGAAAAGAACAATGCCACCCGTGAGGTTCATCAGACCTGCTCCAGCTCCACAAGGCAGCCGTTGAAGTCCTTCGGATGCAGGAACAGGACCGGCTTGCCATGCGCGCCGATCTTCGGCTCGCCTGTACCCAGAACGCGCGCGCCTTCCGCCTTCAGCCTGTCGCGCGCGGCGAGGATGTCGTCCACCTCGTAGCAGATATGATGGATGCCGCCGGCCGGGTTCTTTTCCAGAAAGCCCGCGATCGGCGAGGCTTCCCCGAGAGGGTAGAGCAGTTCGATCTTGGTGTTCGGCAGGTCGATGAAGACGACGGTGACGCCGTGATCAGGTTCGTCCTGCGGATCACGCACAACCGCGCCCAGCGTGTCACGATACTGCGCTGCCGCGGCCTCGAGATCGGGCACGGCGATGGCGACATGGTTCAGGCGTCCGATCATGCTTTCCTCCGTCTATCGTGTTTCCTGCCTTATGCGGCGGCGGGCGCTGCTCCGCAAGCACCCGCAATGCCGCAGCGGGGTTTACCGCCTGTTAGCCATTACCTGCCTTACTGCCGGGAATGACAGCCCCGCCAGAGAAGGAGGCGCAGATGGCCGACGACCTTTCAGATTTCATCGCGACCCGCGCGGCCGGCGTGGAACGGCCGCTGCAGGGGCTGACGGTTCTGGTGGTCGAGGACAGCCGCTTCGCGTGCGAGGCGATGCGGCTCATGTGTCTGCGTTCCGGGGCGCGCATCCGCCGTGCAGACTGCCTGCGCTCGGCACATCGCCACCTTCAAAGCTACCGACCGACCGTGGCGATTGTCGATCTCGGCCTTCCCGACGGGTCCGGGCTGGACCTGATCGCCAGCCTTGCCGGCCACCACCCGCGAATACCGGCGATCCTTGGCACCAGTGGCGATGGCGCGGCAGAGGGCACCGCACTTGCGGCCGGCGCGGATGGGTTCCTCGCCAAGCCGCTCGACAGCCTCTCGGCGTTTCAGGATGCGATCCTTGCGGCGCTTCCCGCCTACCCCCGGCCTGCCGCGCATGTACCGGGCGCGGCGGACCGCATCGCGCCCGATCCGCTTGCCTTACACGATGACCTCGTCCTCGCTGCCGGCATCCTTGGTCACGGGGCTGCGGGCGCGGAACTCGACTACGTCGCGCAATTCCTCGCCGGTGTCGCGATCACCGCCCATGACGGACCGCTGCAGGCCGCGGCCGAAGCGCTGGCGCGCGACCGCCAGGCAGGCCGCGCGACATCCGCCCCGGTCAATCGCATCAGCGGGCTCGTGCGCGACCGGCTTGCCGCCTGCGTGCCGTTCTGATGGGACTCACATGCCGGCCAGCGCCGGGTCCCGCGCCACGAGAACCGGCCGCGTCAGATCGGACAGGCTGGTCCTCTGGCGGCCATCTGCATCGAAGTTTGCGGGGTCAAGCCAGCGCGTGAACGCGGCCTCCAGCACCGGCCATTCCGCGTCAATCGCTGCGAACCACGCGGTATCGCGGTTGCGCCCCTTGATGACCGCAGCCTGCCGGAACACCCCTTCATAGCTCAGCCCCAACCGCTCTGCCGCCCGGCGCGACCCGAGGTTCAGGGCATTGCATTTCCATTCGTAACGCCGGTATCCGGCCTCGAAGGCCCAGCGCATCATCAGGATCATCGCCTCGGTCGCGGCGCGCCCCTTCTGGAGCGCCGGTGACAGATTGATATGTCCGACCTCGATACAGCCCATCGCCGGGTCGATCCGCAGATAGCTCGCGACCCCCGCGGCCCGGCCCGTGTCCCGGTCGATCAGGGCGACAAACCATGGATCCTCGCGCCCCGCCATGCTCTCTGCCCAGCCGCGATACCCCGCCTCGTCCGCGAAGGGCCCATAGGGCATGTAGTCCCAGATCGCATCGCTTGCGCGGTTGGCCGCATGCAGGTCGGCCGCGTGGCGCGCCGGATCCAGCCGTTCCAGCCGGACATAGCGCCCGTCGATCGCCGCCCAGCCGGGCCGGGCGCGTGGGCTCCAGCCCGGCACCGCACGCCCCAGATTTCCTTCGCCGCCCATCCCGTGCCCCCGTTCGTTTTCGTGCTCATCATAGGTCGGCGCCTAGGGCTGGCAAGCATCCCGCCGTCGCCAAAATGGTCCGGAATCGCCCCGAACCGGACCCGCCCCTTCCCCATTCCTGCCGCAATCCGACGCGAAATTCGTTTCAACACGCACTGTTATGGGGATGACGGACATGGCGGAGAGCATTATTCGCATCGCGACGAACGAAAAGCTGGTCAAGGGCGTCCACTGGACGGTCTTCTCGATCGGTCTCACCTCGCTGGTCTTCTCGATCGCCGCCACGGCCGCCTCGGCGTTCTGAAGGCAAGCCGGACCTCAAGTCGGGCCGGGCACGAAACCAGAAAAGCCGCACCCACCGGGTGCGGCTTTTCCATGTCGGGGGCCTGCGGCACAGCGGCCGCCACCCTCACTCTTTCGGGATGACGCGCAGGTGCAGATCGCGCAGCTGCTCGTTCGTCGGTTCCGATGGCGCACCCATCATCAGGTCCTCCGCGCGCTGGTTCATCGGGAACATGATGACCTCGCGGATGTTGCTCTCGTCGGCCAGCAGCATCACCATCCGGTCGATGCCGGCCGCGCAACCGCCATGCGGCGGGGCGCCGTAGCGGAACGCCTTGACCATGCCGCCGAAGCGTTTCTCAACCTCTTCCCGGCCATAGCCGGCCAGTTCGAACGCCTTGAACATGATCTCGGGCTTGTGGTTGCGGATCGCGCCGGAAACCAACTCATAGCCGTTGCAGGCAAGGTCGTACTGGTAGCCGAGGACTTGCAGCGGATCGCCCTCAAGCGCGGCCATCCCGCCCTGCGGCATCGAGAACGGGTTGTGGGAGAAGTCGATCTTCCCCTCGTCGTCCTTCTCGTACATCGGGAAATCGACGATCCATGCAAACTTGAACTGGCCTTCATCGACCAGCCCGAGTTCCCGCCCGATCTCCATCCGCGCTCGGCCCGCGACGGCCTCGAACTGCTCGGGCTTGCCACCAAGGAAAAAAGCGGCATCGCCCTCTCCAAGATCGAGCTGGACGCGCAGGGCCTCGGTCCGCTCCGGTCCGATATTCTTGGCGATCGGCCCGGCGGCCTCGGTCTGGCCGTCCTCGCCCTTGCGCCAGAAGATGTAGCCCATGCCGGGCAGACCTTCCTTCTGGGCGAAGGCGTTCATCCGGTCGGCGAACTTGCGGCTGCCGCCGCCCGGCGCGGGGATGGCACGGACCTCGGTCCCCTCCTGTTCCAGCAGCTTTGCGAAGATCGCGAAACCGGACCCACGGAAATGGTCGGAAACCACCTGCATCCTGATCGGGTTTCTGAGGTCCGGCTTGTCGGTACCGTACCAGAGCGCGCTATCGGCATAGGAAATCAGCGGCCAGTCCGCATCGACCCGGCGACCGCCGCCAAATTCCTCGAACACACCCTGCACAACCGGCTGGATCGCATCGAAGACATCTTGCTGTTCGACGAACGACATCTCCAGGTCGAGCTGGTAGAAGTCTGTCGGACTGCGGTCGGCGCGCGGGTCCTCATCGCGGAAGCAGGGGGCGATCTGGAAGTAGCGGTCAAAGCCCGCGACCATGATCAGTTGCTTGAACTGCTGTGGCGCCTGCGGCAGCGCGTAGAACTTGCCCGGATGGAGCCGCGACGGCACGAGGAAGTCGCGCGCGCCCTCGGGCGACGACGCCGTGATAATCGGCGTCTGGAACTCGGTAAAGCCCGCCGCCCACATCCGGTCGCGCAGGCTCTTGATGACCCGGGCGCGCAGCATGATGTTGGCATGCAGGCTTTCGCGGCGCAGGTCCAGGAACCGGTAGGTCAGCCGCGTCTCCTCGGGATAGTCGAGATCGCCGAAGACCGGCAGCGGCAGTTCCTCGGCCGGGCCCAGCACCTCCAGATCGGTCACATAGACCTCGATCCCGCCGGTCGGAATCTTCGGGTTGACGAGGCTCGCATCCCGCGCCTTCACCCGTCCGTCAACGCGGATCACCGTCTCGGCCTTGAGCCGTTCGATCGCGGCGAAGGCCGGGCTGTCACTGTCGGCCAGAACCTGCGTCATCCCGTAGTGGTCGCGCAGGTCGATGAACAGCACCCCACCGTGATCGCGCACACGGTGCACCCAGCCCGCCAGCCGGACGGTCTCACCGGCGTGGGACGTGTTCAGTTCAGCGCAGGTATGGCTGCGATAGGCGTGCATCTGCGTCCCCTTTCAAGAGGCGGTAGGTCCTTTGTCCGCGCCGATACACAGCTTCGACACGACGAAGTCAAGGCGAAGCGCATGGTCCGACGCTGCGCCACAGGCCCGGAATGGCAGCCGCTTTGCCACATTCACGCCTGAATGCGGCGGCAGAAGCGTTTTCATGGACACTGCCCACGAGATTCGTCCGGTGTCACAGCCGGCTGCGATGACGCCGCGGCGCGACAGAGCCATTTCTGTCGCGCTACTCGGCTTGTGGACGGTTTTCGCGATCTGGCAAAGATGGGGGCTCTGGGGTGAAGACCTCTCGGCGGTCTATATCGCCGGATGGCTCTGGCACTCCGGCATGGAGGAGTTGATCTACGCCGCCCCCCATACCTTCTTTGGCGGCGTCGCGGAAAGCTGGCGCCCGGCGATGGCCGCGATGGGGATCGGTGACCAGACGAGCTTTGCCTATGTCTATCCGCCCGTTTGGGCAGTCCTGACCGCGCCGTTGACCGGATGGCTCGACGCGCAGTCCTTCATCAACGCGGTCGCGCTGGTCCAGATCCCGCTTCTTGCCGCATCGGTCTGGCTCGCCGGCCGTCTGCTGAAGCCGGACACGATGCCCTGGTGGCTCTGGGCGGCCCTCGGTGTCACCATCCTGTGCGCCTCGGTACAGGTGCATCTGGCGATTTGGCACAATCAGCCAACGATCACGGTGGGTTTCCTCGTATTGCTGGCCTTCGAACGCCTCGGCGCCCGGCGTCCGGTCATTGCCGGCGCGGTACTGGCACTGGCCGCCGCGATCAAGCTGACGCCGGCGGCATTCTTCCTTTTGTTCCTCGTCGACCGGCAATGGCGCGCCGCCGCCGCTTTCGTTGTTGCAGGCTCAGCCCTGGCGGGACTGTCCGTCGCGCTTGCCGGTTGGCCCGCACATCAGGCGTTCCTCGACAGCCTCGCCCGGGTGCAGGGCGTCGCCTTCCTCATCGCGATCAATGTCTCCGTCCTGCCGGCACTTCTGGCGGCAGGATCGGCCGTCGGGCTGATGCCGCCGATCGATCCGCAGAGCACCCAATACCTCTTCCCGCAGGTGCCGGGCTGGCTGTCGCCTGCCACCGCCCTGGTCGGTCTTGCACTGACCGCTGCCTTCCTGCGCACGCTCGCAGCCGCCGCCGGTCCGGTCCGGCGTGGCATCGGCCTTCTGGCGCTGTCGCTGCTCGTCGCGCTGTTCGGGCCACTCGGCTGGCTTCACTACTACGTCGTTCCGCTTTTGCTGCTGCCGGGCCTGCTCGCCTTCCTGCCACAACGGACGGCGCTCTGGCTTGTCGCGCTTGTCGGGATACCGTCGATCACGCCGCTCATCGGCCTGATCGGTGTTCTGCCCTGGCCGATCGCCAACTATGTCTGGTTCATGTGCCTGGCCTGGGGCGCGGTCCTCGCAGCAATATTCGTGGCGTTGCGCCGCAGCGGGGACTGATCCGGCGTTCGGGGCTTGCGCCCGGGACGGTCTTGTCTATAACCCCCGACAATTTGCGAATTGGGGGCGGGCCGATGCCGAAGAGAACCGATATCAAGTCGATCATGATCATCGGAGCCGGTCCCATCGTCATCGGACAGGCCTGCGAGTTCGACTATTCCGGTGCACAGGCCTGCAAGGCTCTGCGCGAGGAAGGCTACCGGGTCATTCTGGTCAACTCGAACCCCGCAACGATCATGACCGATCCCGGCATGGCGGACGCGACCTATATCGAGCCGATCACCCCCGAAATCGTCGCCAAGATCATCGAGAAGGAGCGCCCCGACGCCCTTCTGCCGACGATGGGCGGGCAGACCGGCCTCAACACCTCACTGGCGCTGGCCGATATGGGGGTGTTGGAAAAGTTCAACGTGGAACTCATCGGGGCCAACCGTCAGGCCATCGAAATGGCGGAAGATCGCAAACTGTTCCGCGAGGCGATGGATCGGATCGGGCTGGAAAACCCGAAGGCGACAATCATTTCCGCACCGAAGAAGCCGAACGGCAAGTATGACGTGGGCGCAGGCGTGGCGCAGGCGCTGGCCGAGCTTGAGCATATCGGCCTTCCCGCGATCATCCGCCCCGCCTTCACGCTGGGCGGCACCGGCGGCGGCGTTGCCTACAACCGGGATGAGTACGAGGCGATCTGCCGTTCCGGCCTCGATGCCTCACCCGTCGCGCAGATCCTCGTCGACGAATCGCTCCTAGGCTGGAAGGAGTACGAGATGGAGGTCGTCCGCGACAAGGCGGACAACGCGATCATCGTCTGCTCCATCGAGAACGTCGACCCGATGGGCGTCCATACCGGAGATTCGATCACCGTCGCCCCGGCGCTGACGCTCACCGACAAGGAATACCAGGTCATGCGCAACGGCTCGATCGCCGTCCTGCGCGAGATCGGCGTTGAAACCGGCGGGTCGAACGTCCAGTGGGCGATCAACCCCAAGGACGGCCGCATGGTCGTGATCGAGATGAACCCGCGCGTCTCGCGGTCCTCGGCGCTGGCGTCCAAGGCCACCGGCTTCCCCATCGCCAAGATCGCGGCGAAGCTCGCGGTCGGCTACACGCTCGATGAGCTGGACAACGACATCACCAAGGTCACGCCTGCGTCCTTCGAGCCGACCATCGACTATGTCGTCACCAAGATCCCGCGCTTCGCGTTCGAGAAGTTCCCCGGATCGAAGGCCGAACTCACCACCGCGATGAAATCGGTGGGCGAGGCGATGTCCGTCGGCCGCACCTTCCACGAAAGCGTGCAGAAGGCACTGGCCTCGATGGAGACCGGCCTGACCGGCTTTGACGAGATCGCCATCGAGGGCGCGCCCGACAAGGCCGCCGTCGTCAAGGCCATCTCGTCCCAGACCCCCGACCGTCTGCGCCTCATCGCTCAGGCGATGCGCCACGGGCTGACGGATGACGAGATCCAGCACGCCACCGCCTTCGACCCCTGGTTCCTCGCCCGCATCCGCGAGATCGTCGAGGCCGAGGCGCAGATCCGGAAAGACGGCCTGCCGGTTTCCGAACCCGGCCTCCGCAAGCTCAAGATGATGGGCTTCACCGACGCCCGGCTGGCCGCGCTCACCGGCCGGGACGAGGCGCAGGTGCGCCGCGCCCGCCAGCGGCTTGGCGTCACCGCCGTCTTCAAGCGCATCGACACCTGCGGCGCCGAGTTCGAGGCGCAGACGCCCTACATGTATTCCACCTACGAGGTCCCCGCGATGGGCGACGTGGAATGCGAGGCGCGGCCCTCGGACGCGAAAAAGGTCGTCATCCTCGGCGGCGGCCCGAACCGGATCGGTCAGGGGATCGAGTTCGACTATTGCTGCTGTCATGCCTGCTTCGCGCTGACCGACGCAGGGTTCGAGACGATCATGATCAACTGCAACCCCGAAACCGTGTCGACCGACTACGACACCTCGGACCGGCTCTATTTCGAACCGCTGACGCTGGAACATGTCCTTGAAATCCTGCGGGTCGAACAGTCGAACGGCACGCTTCACGGCGTCATCGTCCAGTTCGGCGGCCAGACGCCCCTGAAACTCGCCAACGCGCTCGAGGCCGAGGGCATCCCGATCCTCGGCACCACCCCCGACGCCATCGACCTTGCCGAGGACCGCGAGCGGTTCCAGAAGCTTTTGCAGGACCTGAAGCTCAAGCAGCCCGTCAACGGCATCGCCTCGTCCGACGAACAGGCCATCGCCATCGCCGAAAAGGTCGGCTTCCCGCTGGTGATCCGCCCCTCCTACGTGCTCGGCGGCCGCGCGATGGAAATCGTGCGCGACATGGACCACCTTCGCCGCTACATCACCCATGCGGTCGACGTCTCGGGCAAGAACCCCGTCCTTCTCGACAGCTACCTGTCCGGCGCGATCGAGGTCGACGTCGACGCGCTCTCAGACGGCCAGACCGTCCATGTCGCGGGCATCATGGAGCATATCGAGGAAGCGGGCGTGCATTCGGGCGATAGTGCCTGCTGCCTGCCGCCGCATTCGCTTTCCGCCGACACCGTCGAGGAACTCAAGCGCCAGACCGAAGCCATGGCCATCGCCCTCAAGGTCAAGGGCCTGATGAACGTCCAGTTCGCCATCAAGGACGGCGAGATCTTCGTGCTGGAGGTCAACCCCCGCGCCAGCCGCACCGTGCCCTTCGTCGCCAAGGCCACCGACAGCGCCATCGCCTCCATCGCCGCGCGGCTCATGGCGGGCGAGCCCATGGCGAACTTCCCGCTCCGCGCGCCCTACCCCGCAGGCGTCGGCCCCGATACCGACCTGCCCTATGCCGATCCGATGACGCTCGCCGACCCGATCATGCCGTGGTTCAGCGTGAAAGAGGCCGTCATGCCCTTCGCCCGCTTCCCCGGCGTCGATACGATCCTCGGCCCCGAAATGCGCTCCACCGGCGAAGTCATGGGCTGGGATCGGACCTTCCCCTTGGCCTTCCTCAAGGCCCAGCTCGGCGCGGGCACCACACTGCCCGAGGCGGGCCGCGTCTTCATCTCGATCAAGGACATGGACAAGACGCCCGAAATGGCCGCCGCCGCCCGCGATCTGGTCGCCATGGGGTTCGAGATCATCGCCACCCGCGGCACCGCGTCGTTCCTGTCTGAGAACGGGATCGAGGCCGAGACCGTCAACAAGGTCTATGAAGGCCGGCAGGAGGGCAAGCTGCACATCGTCGACCGGCTGAAGAACGGTGAGGTGGCGCTCTTGTTCAACACGACCGAGGGCCAGCAGGCGATCGAGGACAGCCGCTCGATCCGCGCCGTCGCGCTCTACGACAAGATCCCCTACTACACCACCGCCGCCGGCAGCGTCGCCGCCGTGCAGGCGATCAAGGCAAGGGGCGAGGGGATCGGGGTGAGGACGTTGCAGGGGTGATGCTGTTCACTTCTTGCCTGGTGACTTCATTTCGCGCGCGATGAAATACGCCATATCTGCTAAAATAATACCTATTCCGTATCTGCAGACAAATTGGATAAACCACCAGTGTCTATCATTGTCCGACTGCCCGCCCTCCCCGGGAGAGAAAAAGATATAAACTGCAACCAAAATAAAATACGCCGAAGTATTCCAAAGAAACCTATTTCGAACTGACTTCGACATCAAGACAGATAGAAACTTCTCCATATGCCAAGCCTTTTCTAGATTCGAACGTAGAATCTGAGGGAACGACCTGGGAAGACCACTTAGCGCGGGGTTCAGTTCACCTTACATTACCCAATGGACAAACCACCCCATCAGCTTTCCCGAACAATCGTGTAGGAAAAGTCTGTGCACTCATGGGATTCCCACTGGAAACGTCGCCCGGCTATGTAGTTGTCAAAGTCCGAACGATAATCCTGTGTATTGAGGAACAACTCTGCCGGCTCGCCATTATACTGTGTGGTTTGTGCCGCAAAATATTTTCGGCCATCGGGATTATTGAATACTGTCGAAAAGTCCGGAGATGGTCCGGTATAAATGAGGTAGATCCGTAGTGGTCGCCGTGATTCAATAAGTGAGTATGCAATTTTTTTTGACGGATCGTCATTCGGAAATGGTCTTGGACGCACTTCGCAAGTCACCAAGGTTGGGTCATTGGAGAATCTTTCCCCGTTGTAATGCGGGATATCGTTGGTGGCTTCCGCAAATGTCCGTCCATAACGGTCCAGTTGAATGGCCCGCTCTGCAGCGATCGAAAAAGCCCCGTGAATTTGGGACCTTTGCCCTTCCATCGCAACACCGTGGACAATCCGGAGAAACCACCAGCCAACGAACGCGACCGGCGCAAGTAGCAGGATGAGCAATACGTTGCGCTGAAAATCACGTTCTTCAGACATTTAGCCTGCACCTTCCTATCGTAAGGGGCAAATGAATGCTCCCTCACCCACACACATAAACCGCCCCGCCGACCACGACGACGCTCACCGCCGCCCCGGCGAGCACGCCCGGTGCGGCCACCGCCGCCGCGGCGGCGCTGCCGGCCTTGTTCTTCGCCGCCGTCACGCCGCGCGCCGCCGGGTTCACGCCGATGGCCCCGATCTCCCTCGCCTCGTCCTTCGTCGCGTTGACGATCCGGCAGGCCCGTGACTCGGGCTTCTTGCAGCGGCCATAGGCGTCGCGTTCGCCCTCGGCCACGGTGCGGTAATGATCCGTTTTCTTGTCGTAGACGGCACAGATCATCGCCCGTTCGGCCTCGACCAGTCCCGGCATCATATAGGCGATGACCACCCCACCGGGGTAGGTCTTGCGCCGCATCAGCCGCTTTTCGCGGAACGAAGAATAGACCTCCGCCTTGCGGTCGTAGCGAATCCCAACCTCGACGCCGTTCAGGTTGGCCCGGCATTCCTGCTCGGCGGCGCGGGCCATGCCCGGCAGCGCAATGACCAGGGCAAGCGCCACGGCGAGCATCCAGTAGTTTCGCATGGCACGACTCCGCCGCCCGGTCTGCAACGTGGAAGAGATATAACGCGCCCATCCGACCGGCAAGCGGGCCTCGGCAGGGGGGCGCTCACCCCCCGACCGCAATCTCGCCTCGAGCCACCATCTCCCGCCGCTTCTCGGCATGGACCTCGGCCTGCGGGCGCCAGTTGTAGCGGGTGTCGGCCAGGGTCGGTGACCAGAAAAGCCGCCCGCCATTGCGCCAGGGGTCCAGCACCATGCCGTCATAGATCGTGCCGCCGGGCAGGCTGACCAAGGCCGTCGAGTGGTCGATTCCGATCAGCCCGGGCGTGGCGATGGCGCGTTGGACCTCCAGCGTCCGGAAGTTCTCGGCCTTCAGCCGCTTTTCCATATCCTCGGCCCAGTGCCAGCAGAGCCCGCGTGGCTTCAGCCCCATATTGACCTTGGTGTTGTGGACCAAAGGCGGGTCCACGATCTCATATTCCTGCGCCAGATGCGCCGACCAGGAATAGGCGATCTCGGCGGCCCGCGCGGCCTCCTCCGGGTCCACCCCGGGTCCCAGCGCACGGATACCCGCAGCGAGGTCCGCGACCTGATCGCGGCTCGCCACTTCGGGCGGCGCGCCGCAGCCCGCGGTCAGGAGTGCCGCCGCCAGCGTCAGGATCAGCGCGATCGCTCTCATTCGTCCCTGCCTCCGGCCTGCCCTGCCGTCCGCCGTCCCGTCAATGCGCCTCGACCTCGAGATGCAGCTTCATGTCGATTAGCACGCGCTGGATCGCCAGCGTTTCCGTCAGAAGCCGCTTTGCCTCGTTGATCGTGATCTTCCCGTCCTCGATCGACTGGTGATACTCGCCCATCAGCATCGCGAAACGCTGGCTGAGTGCGACAACGTCGGAATTGACGCCCCCCGGCGCCGCGTTCCTGCGTTCCTGATCGTGGCTGAGCGTGATGCCCCGCAGGTCGGCCAGCGCCGCCGTGACATGGGGAAACCGCGCCGCGCCCTCCAGCGCCGCGACGACGTCGATCGGCATGAACCGCTCCGAATGGTCGGGATCGTCGGAATAGTACCGCCCCAGCGTCGCCTTGGACTTGCCGCACAGACTTGCCGCCGCCTCGATGCCGACATCCTTGACCAGAGCTTCGGTATGCTTCTTCAGATAGGTGCCGAACGTTCTGGACAACTCGAAACTCTCCTTTTCTGCCCGCGCCGGCTGCGCCGGGGGGAAAACACCGCGTTCATTCCCATTATCCCCCCCGCCCCGATTTGTCATTTCTAAAGCGTCCCGTGTGGTGGGACTGGTATGAGTTCCCGGCAACCCCATGCCGGTGCGAGTAGGGTTCGTCGCGCCGCGGCGGTCGGCATGGCCCCGGCCTTCCCGTCCCGCCCGGTGCGGCGAGCCTCCTGCGTGAAGAGTGACTGTTCCTGCGGCGCGACGGGCAGGCGCGGCAGGAAATGGCGGGTTCCCGGCCGGATCGGGGAAGGCCCTCGTCGGGCCTTCCCCGGCACTGCTTGAACTGCGCCCCGGAGCGGCGCTATGAGGCGTCATGGCGAAGCTCTATTTCCACTATTCGACGATGAATGCGGGCAAGTCGACGCTGCTGCTGCAGGCGTCGCACAACTACCGCGAACGGGGTATGACGACCTATCTGCTGACCGCGCGGCTCGACGACCGCGCGGGCGCCGGCCGGATCGCCAGCCGGATCGGCATCGGAGAGGCGGCCGACACCTACGATACCGGGGCCGACCTTTTCGCAATGATCCGGTCGCGTCTCGACACCGGACCGGTCGATTGCGTCTTCCTCGACGAGGCGCAGTTCCTCACGGCAAAGCAGGTCTGGCAGCTTGCGCGCGCGGTGGACGATCTCGGCGTGCCGGTCATGTGCTACGGGCTGCGCGTCGACTTCCGCGGGGACCTGTTTCCCGGCTCGGCGGCGCTTCTGGCGCTCGCCGACGAGATGCGCGAAGTGCGCACGATCTGCCATTGCGGCAAGAAGGCCACCATGGTGGTGCGGCGAGGCGCGGACGGCCGGGCGCTGCGCGAGGGCGCACAAGTCCAGATCGGCGGGAACGAGACCTATGTCTCGCTGTGCCGGCGGCACTGGCGCGAAGAGATTGGCGACCGGGTCGCAGATGGCCGGGCCTGATCCGAAGGAGGCGCCTTTCTGCGCCACCCCATGTCTCGCACCCGCGCCGGGGCGCGGCCGCTCGGGTTGCCTCCGGCGGAAGCATTTGGCTGACGGAAAGGGGGAACGGCCCACCCCGAGACCGGAGCGGGCCGCCACTTCCTGTCACGGTCATCGGCCCTTCGGCCTGTACCGTGAGCACACAGTCCGGGGTCTGGGTTAAGAAAACCCTAAGCCCACTTTCTGTCTGAAAATACTTTCGGGGGGTGCGGGGGGCAGACAGCCCCCCGTCGCGGTCGGCTCGCCCTAGGGCAAGCCGAAATCAATAGAGCCGCCCCCCCTCCGGCACATCGTGCCCCGGCCCGATCAGCACGACCTCGCCATCGGCGTCAGGCACACCCAGCACCAGGACCTCGGACATGACCGGCCCGATCTGCCGCGTCGGAAAGTTCACGACCGCCAGAACCTGCCGGCCAACCAGCTCCTCGGGCTTGTAGTGCTTCGTGATCTGGGCGGAGGACTTCTTTTCCCCGATCTCGGGGCCAAGATCGACCCAGAGCTTGATCGCGGGCTTGCGCGCCTCGGGGAAGGGTTCAGCGCGGGTGATCCGGCCGACGCGGATATCCACCTTCAGAAAATCGTCGAAACTGATCGTCATCGGCCAAGTTCCCGCCCGCGCTCCGCCGCGGCATGCACAGCCTCCTTCATGAGCGCGGGGAAACCGCGCGCCTCGTCCATCAGCACGCCGAGCGCCGCCGCCGTCGTACCGCCCGGAGACGTGACGTTGACGCGAAGCTGTCCGGGGCCTTCCTCGGCAGCCTCAGCAAGGGCACCCGCGCCCGCCACCGTCGCCCTGGCCAGCCGGAGCGCGAGTTCTGCCGGAAGCCCCTCTGCCTCACCCGCCGACGCGAGCGTCTCGATCAGGTGGAACACATAGGCGGGGCCGGAGCCGGAGACCGCGGTCACGGCATCCATCTGATCCTCGCCATCAAGCCGCACGACCTGCCCGACGGCCGAGAGCAGACCTTCCGCTGTCATCAGATGCCCCTCGCCCGCGTGGTCGTTTCCGACGATCGCGGTGATCCCGCGACCGATCGCGGCCGGCGTGTTCGGCATCGCGCGCACGATGGGCGTCGCCGCGCCAAGCATCCGTTCGTAGGTCGCAATCGTCGTGCCCGCGGCGACGGAGACGAAAAGCGTCGCACCGCTGCCCAGCGCCCCGAGACCCGGCAGCGCGTCCTGCATCATCTGCGGTTTGACCGCGACCAGTACGATCGCCGGTTCCGCCGGCAGGTCCTCGTTCAGGTGGGCGCCCTGCGCATTCAGCCAGTCGGACGGATAGGGGTCGATCACCCAGACGCTCGTGGCCGGAAGCCCGTCCTTCAGCCAGCCCGCCAGCATCGCCGAGCCCATCTTGCCGCAGCCCAGAAGCACCAGCCCCCGGTCGCGCACTTCCGACATGTCCATGAACGCCTCCTCTGTCACGGGAGGCACATTAAAGCGTTTCGGGTTTCTATTGAAACAGCAACCATCAGAATTCGAACGAAAAAGGTTCGAATTCCGATTCACCGCGACCCCGAAACGCCACAGCGATCCGGCGGCCGAGGGGAGCCCCGGCCGCCGCTCCGTTGTCAGCCCTCAGGCGCGGCCATAGGCCTGTGTCATTGCGACATCCATGGCGCGCTCAGGGCTTTCACCGCCCCAACAGGTAAGCTGAAAAGCCGGGTAGAACCGTTCGGCCGAGGTCACCGCCTCGGCGATCAGGCGGTCGATCTGCTCGGGGCCGGCGACCTGGCCGCCGGCAAGGCAAAGGCCGTAGCGCCAGACCATCAGCCGCTGCTCGCTCCAGAAGTTGAAGCCGCCGGTCCAGACCATGTCGTTCGCGCGGTTCAGCGCCTCGTAGAGCGCGGGCAGGCGCTCCTCGGGCGGATCCATCTCGAAGGTGCAGATGAGGCGAAGCGTCTCGTCATAGCCCGACCAGGCCAGCGTGATCGAATAGGTGCGCCACTGGCCCTCGACAGCCATCGCGATCTGGTCGTCCGTGATACGGTCGAAATCCCATTCGTGGTGCTCGGCAAGCGTCTCGACGATGTCGATCGGATGCAGTTCCTCGCCATGCAGGAAATCTTCGGAAAGTGACATGCCCGGCCTCATTGTTACGGCCTTGTCGGGTGGCAGCCCGCAAGGCCTGGGTGCCTGCTCAAGAAACGGCGGGTTGAGCCGTCCCCCTTACCAGATATGGTGTAGGTGAACGGATCGCCTGTAAAGCGATATTTTTGAAACGCCCACTAAATCTTGTGGATACACGGGCCGGCACCGCCGTGTCTGGTCCGCCTGACAGAGGGTGGCCTTCAGCCCTTCGCCGCGGACTCCAGCGCCTCGATCCGTGCCTTCAGCGCCTCGTTCTCCGCGCGTGCCTTCTGCGCCATGGCGCGGACGGCGTCGAACTCTTCGCGGGTCACGAAGTCGCGGTCGGCAAGCCAGCGGTCCATCCAGGACTTCATCGCCGTCTCTGCTTCGGTCTTGGCGCCTTGCGCCACGCCCATCGCGTTGGTCATCAGCTTCGACATGTCGTCGAGAAACTTGTTCGGTCCGCTCATCGGGCGCCTCCTTGCGGGCAGGTCCATCGTCGCGCCTATATGCGACCGCAGGGCGGAAAGCTCAAGGTTGACTTCGCCGCGGCCCCGCGTTCTGAGAGGGCGCAAGGAGAACCACATGCAGGCCGCCATTCCCTTTCCCGACATCTCGAGCGAGATCTTCTCGATCGACCTGTTCGGCATCACTCTGGCGCTGAGGTGGTATGCGCTCGCCTATCTGGTCGGGATCATCGCGGGCTGGCGTGTTGTCGTCACGCTCATGCGCAGGCAGGAGCTTTGGCCCGGCAACCGCGCTCCGGTGGAGCCTGCCCTGGTCGAGGACCTGCTGACCGCGATCATCCTCGGCGTCATCCTCGGCGGGCGGCTCGGCTTCGTGCTTTTCTACCGGCCGGACTACTATCTCGCCCACCCTCTCGACATCGTGAAGGTGTGGGAAGGCGGCATGTCGTTCCACGGCGGGTTTCTTGGCGTGGTCGTGGCAGGGCTATGGTTCTGCCGCCGGAACAGCGTGCCCCCCCTGCAGCTTGGTGATGCGCTGGCGCTGGTGGCGCCGATCGGATTGTTCTTCGGTCGGCTCGCGAATTTCGTCAACGCTGAGCTTTGGGGTCGGCCCACCGACCTGCCCTGGGGCGTGATCTTCCCGGGCGCATCAGCGCAGGACTGCCCCGGCATCCTGCCTGGCGAATGCGCCCGCCATCCAAGCCAGCTCTACGAGGCTGGGCTGGAAGGGTTGCTGCTGGGCCTTGTCCTCTGGCTCCTCTTCCGCGCCGGCACGCTGAAGCGGCCGGGTCAGCTAACCGGTGCCTTCCTGATCGGCTACGGCCTGTCGCGTTTCGTGGTCGAATTCGTGCGCCAGGCCGATGAACAGTTCATCACGCCGGACAACCCGATGGGCTACATCCTCCACGCCGGCGGGTTCGGCGTTTCGATGGGCCAGCTTCTGTCCCTGCCGATGATCCTCGCCGGGCTCTGGCTCTGGCGACGGGCGCGGGCGTGACACCGCTCGGGCGCATCATCGCGGCGCGGATCGCCGCCGCAGGGCCGATCGGGCTCGCCGACTACATGGCGGAAAGCCTGCTTCATCCAGAGCACGGCTACTACACGACCCGCGATCCGCTCGGCGCGGCGGGCGATTTCACGACGGCGCCCGAGATCAGCCAGATGTTCGGCGAGATGATCGGCCTTTGCCTCGCGCAAAGCTGGGTCGATCAGGGCAGCCCCGCGCCGTTCACGCTGGCCGAACTCGGCCCCGGGCGCGGTACGCTCATGGCCGACATCGCCCGCACGATCCGTGCCGTGCCCGGCATGGCAGAGGCCGCACGCATCCGCCTTGTCGAGGCATCGCCGACCCTTCGTGCCCGTCAGGCCGAATCCCTCGCAGGCGATGCGCCGCAGTGGCGTGACCGGGTGGAAGACCTGCCCGACGCGCCGCTTTTTCTTGTCGCCAACGAATTTTTCGACGCGCTTCCAATCCGCCAGTTCGAACGCCATGAGGACGGCTGGGCCGAACGGCAGATTGCAGTGGACGGCGACCAACTTGCGTTCGGCCTCGCCCGGCCCGCCCGCATCGGCGCGCTTGATCACCGGCTGAGCGACACGGAGCCCGGCGAGATCGTCGAGGTCTGTCCGGCGCTTCCCGCCATCGCCGGCGAGATCGCGATGCGGATCGCGGATCGGGGCGGCATGGCGCTGGTCATCGACTACGGCGGCTGGCGTTCGCGCGGCGACACGTTCCAGGCGCTGAAGGGCCACGCGCCGGTCGATCCGCTGGCAGAGCCGGGGCTGGCCGATCTGACCGCCCATGTGGATTTCGAGGCGTTGTCGACGGCTTTCACCGAAGCCGGTGCGGCGGCGACCGGGATGACGCCGCAGGGCGTCTTTCTAGAACGCCTCGGGATTACCCAGCGGGCGCAGGCGCTCGCGCGCAAACTTGCCGGCGGCGCGCTCGACTCGCATATCGCCGCGCATCGGCGCTTGACCCATCCCGAAGAAATGGGACAGTTGTTCAAAGCCATAGCCTGTCACCCCGTGGGCGGCCCGGTGCCGCCCGGACTGGACGAAGTTCCATGCCATGACGATGGACATTCTCACCCATGAGGCGCTGGCGCCGTTCCGCCACGGCTTCTTCACGCGCAAGGGCGGCGCGTCCTCGGGCATATTCAGCGGGCTGAACTGCGGCCATGGCTCGTCCGACCAGACCGAGGCGGTGGCAATCAATCGCGAACGGGTTGCGCGCACGCTCGGTGTTGAACCCGGCGCGCTGATCGGTGTCCATCAGGTCCATTCGGCCGATGTCGTGACCGTAACCGGCCCCCTTGTCACCCCGGTGCGCGCCGACGCTCTGGTCACCGCCGCACCGGGCCTCGCGCTTACCGTCCTGACGGCCGATTGCGGGCCGGTCCTTTTCGCCGACACGAAGGCCGGCGTCGTCGGCGCTGCCCATGCGGGCTGGCGTGGCGCATTGTCGGGCGTGCTTGAGGCCGTGCTGAACGCGATGGAGGCGGCGGGCGCGAACCGGGCGGACACCACCGCCGTGATCGGCCCGACCATCAGCCAGAAGAACTACGAGGTCGGGCCGGAATTCCTCGACGGGTTCCTGGCCGAGGATCCTGCCTATGCTCGCTTCTTCTCTGGCGGAACGGGTGACCGGGCGCATTTCGACCTGCCGTCGTTCGGTCTGCACCGGCTGCGGTCTGCCGGAATCGGCCATGCAGAGTGGATCGGCCATTGCACCTATGCAAATCCGGAGCTGTTCTTCTCATACCGCCGTTCGGTGCACCGGCACGAAGCCGACTACGGCCGGCTGATCTCGGCCATCCGGATCTGATGGGACGGGCCACACCGATTCGGCCGGAATCCAGATGAGCGACAGGTTGCGAAACACTTAATACGGGATTCTTGTTTACCCGAGGGCAACAAAGCAGGGCACGGAACCGGGATTGCATGGACATGCCCCGACGTTGTTCGCAATTTTTTGACAGACGCCGGCGGAACCGCCACTTTGTCCGGGTTGTCAGTCTGCGTATTGGGTCGGGGGGCTTGCAGACGTGACCAGACCGAAAGGCTGCTTGCGTGTCGTACCCTCAGTTTTCTACCGCACAATCTGCGGATGTGTTTTCGTCGTCAATTCATCAAAACCGGATAATTCCGAAGGCCATTCCGGGCCGCGCGGTGCCAGCGCCCGTGCATCCCACGCTCACACGCCGATATGAGATCGCCTATCTCACGGCAAGCGGAACCGTCGCCTGTGAAACCTGCATCGCACCGGCAACCCCGGCTTTCGAACAGGCATTCTCGGCCCTCGCGCGCGGCACTGTGATCGCGACTATGGACGGTCCGGTCGCGGTCGAGGATATCGAACCCGGCATGAAGGCCCTGACCGCCGAGGATCGCGCCGAGACGATCACTTGGATCGGCTCGATGACGATCTTCCCGAGGCAGGCAATGCCCGCGACGATCAGCGGCAAGCTCATCAGGGTCACGTCCGACGCGTTCGGCGTTGGCCGGCCGATGCCGGATCTGGTTCTGGGCCCGTCGGCGCGGTTCCTCGTCCGTGGCGCCCGTGGCCGCTACCGCACGGCCGCCGACACCGTCTATGCCCCGGCGGCCAGTTTCGTGGACGGCTTCAGCATCATCGAGGTCGCGCCCGTCGCGCCGGTCACCGTCTATCACCTGATGCTGGAGCGGCACGGATCGGTGCGTGCTGCCGGTATCGAGATCGAGAGCTGCCATCCCGGGGCGCTGGCCGAGGACCGCATCCCTGCCGAACACCTTCCACGGTTCATGGGACTGTTCCCGCACCTCGGTGGGATGGATGATTTCGGCGCACCGGCGCATCCGCGCCTGTCCGCCGCAGAAGTCGAGGCGGCGTTGGCCGGCTAGGGCGAAGCCCGCCCGCCGCCTGCGGGGGCGGGCGCGACGCCGTCAAAGCCCCGCGCTTTCACGCGTTGCGCCCGAGCCTCGCTTCCAGCACGTCGAACGGCACGCCGGGCTTGTCCTTGGCGCAGCGGATCACAAGCGAGGTTTTGACGCTCGCGACGTTCGGCGCCGAGGTCAGTTCCTCGGTCAGAAAGGTCTGAAATGACGACAGATCGGGCGCCACGCATTTCAGGATAAAGTCGATTTCGCCGTTCAGCATGTGGCACTCGCGCACGAACGGCCATTCACGGCAGCGCTGCTCGAACGCGGACAGGTCGGCCTCCGCCTGACTGTGAAGCCCGACCATGGCGAAGACCTGCACTTCGAAGCCAAGTTCACGCGGATCGACCTCTGCGTGATAGCCGCGGATATAGCCGGCCTCTTCCAGCGTCCGCACGCGCCGCAGGCACGGTGGGGCCGAAATACCGACGCGGCGTGCAAGCTCGACATTGGTCATGCGACCGTCATCCTGCAACTCGGCAAGAATCTTGCGGTCGATCTCGTCGAGTTTGTTGGCTCCCATGGCCTGCTCCTGTGGATTTTTGCGGAACTTATCGCCGGGCTGCGGATTGCGCAATATTGTTTCGCAATCGAGCAACTTTTTTCTCCGGACTCCGGTCGGCGCCCTCGCAGTCAGCGAAGGGGTTTTCCCGCGCGCGCGGGCTGATTATATGGCCTTCGACAGCATCTGAAAGGAACGGCCATGAGCGAGACGCGGCACACCAAGGTCCTGATCATCGGCTCCGGCCCTGCGGGATACACGGCGGCGGTCTATTCCGCCCGCGCGCTGACAAACCCCCTTCTCGTTCAGGGCATCCAGCCGGGCGGGCAACTGACCATCACCACCGAAGTCGAGAACTGGCCCGGCGATACCGAGGTTCAGGGCCCCGACCTGATGGTCCGGATGGAGGCCCATGCCAAGGCGATGGGGGCCGAGGTGATCTCGGACCACATCAACGCGCTCGACCTGTCGCGGCGGCCGTTCACGGCGAACGGCGATTCCGGCACCACCTACACGGCTGACGCAGTGATCCTCGCCACCGGCGCACAGGCGAAATGGCTCGGCCTGCCGAGCGAGGAGAAGTTCAAGGGCTTCGGCGTCTCGGCCTGCGCAACCTGCGACGGCTTCTTCTACCGCGGCAAGGAAGTCGTGGTGATCGGCGGCGGCAACACCGCCGTCGAAGAGGCACTGTTCCTCACGAATTTCGCGACCAAGGTGACACTCGTCCATCGCCGTGACGAGCTGCGCGCCGAGAAGATCCTGCAGGATCGTCTGTTCAAAAACCCCAAGATCGAGACGCTGTGGGATCACGCGGTCGAAGAGGTACTGGGCGATGAAACGCCGCTTGGCGTCACCGGCGTCCGGGTGAAGCATGTCAAGACCGGCGGCGTGCGGGACATCCCCTGCGCGGGCTTCTTCGTCGCGATCGGCCATGCACCGGCGTCCGAACTGGTGAAGGACCAGCTTGAGCTGCACCACGGCGCCTATGTGAAGGTGAAACCGGGCACGACGGAAACCTCGATCCCGGGCGTCTTCGCGGCGGGCGATCTGACCGACCACGTCTACCGCCAGGCCGTCACCAGCGCCGGCATGGGCTGTATGGCCGCGCTCGACGCCGAACGCTGGCTGGCCGAGCAGGAGGCCGAGAAAGAGGTGGAGCCGGCCGAGTAGGCCTCAGCCGCTCCTTCCCGCCTCCGCCGCGCTGAAAAACGCCTCGGGGTCGTCAACCTCTTCCAGCCGTGCTTTCGTGATCTGCCAGAACCGCGTCCCCGTGGCGCGGATGAAAGCGCGGTCGTGGGACACGATGATCGCGCTGACCTCGGCGGCAAGAAGCTCCCGCTCCAGCGCCTCCTGTCCCTCGATGTCGAGATGGTTGGTCGGCTCGTCCAGCAGGTAGAGGTTGGGCCGGGTCAGGCGCAGGATCAGCATGGCGAGCCGGGCGCGCTGACCGCCGGATAGCAACCGTGCCGGCCGGTCCTGCGCGGAAATGGCGATGCCCGCCCCGGCGAGCAGCCCGCGCACCGTTTGATCGGCCTGACCATAACGCCCGGCGACAAGGTCAAAGGGCGTCTCGGTGCCACTCAGCCGTTCCAGCCCCTGATCGCAGATGCCGGGCACGACGGATGGCGCAATCCGCACCCCGTCTTCGCCCCCCTCGCCCATCGCCCGGATGATGAGGTCGAAAGCGCGGCTCTTGCCCGCGCCGTTGGCCCCGAGCAGGACGACCCGGTCGCCCGGCACAATCCATTTCTTTCCCGTGCGGAACAGGGTGCGGCCGTCCGGCGCCATCACCGCCGCATCGTCCAGCGTCACGATCGCGCGGGCGCGGCTTTGCGCGGGGTCGAGCCGGATTGCGCCTGCCGACCCTTCGCGATGCGCAGGGCGCGCCGCGGCCTCGATCCGCTCGGCGCGGTCGCTCAGCTGCTTCGTCTTCACCGTCAGCAGGTCGCTTCCGGAATTGATGCCGATGTTCTTGAGCTTCGCGGCCTGACGCCGCAGCCCCGCCGCCTGCCGCATGTCGTTGTCGAAGCGCCGGGCATCGGCGGCGTCGACCTCCTCCAGGGCCGCGCGCGCGCGGCTGTAGGGCAGCGAAAAGTCCCGGCTGGCCTCCGGCCTGAGAAACAGAGTCCGGTTCGTCACCCGGTCGAGGAAAGCACGGTCATGGCTCGCCACGATCAGGGGAAAGCCGCGTGGCAGCCCGTTCAGGAACGCCTCCAGCCCGGCGATGCGCTCAAGGTCAAGGTGATTGGTCGGTTCGTCCATCAACAGGCAGTCGGGCTCGGTTACCCAGACCCGCGCCAGCATGGCGATGCGCCGCCATCCACCTGAAAGCGCCACGAGCGGCCGGTCCCACAGGTCCGCCGGGACCGCAAGATCGTCGAGAACGATGTCGACGCGCCAGCTTTCACTCTCGGCCTGATCGGCGGGAAGCGCGCCAAGCACCGCCTGGTAAAGCGGGACGGCCATCAACGGCTCTGGGATATCCTGCGTGAGGTGGCCGATCCTCAGACCTCGTGACCGGGTGACATCACCGGATGTCGCCTCGGCATCGCCTGCAAGGATGCGCAAGAGCGTGGATTTCCCGCGGCCGTTCGCGGCCACCAGTCCCAGCCGGTCACCGGGGTTCAGGGTCAAGGAAAGGTCGGAGAAGAGCGGCGCAGCCAGTGTAACGCCAAGGTCTTTCAGGGTCAGGATCGTCATGTCGGTCTCATCTGCCGGGGACGGATGCGCTCAGGTCATCGCGTCATGATGGTCGGACAGGCACGCCCTTTCGCAGGCAGGCCCGCCCATCCGGGCAGATCGGGTTTGTGAAACCTATGTCGATCCGCCCTGCACGTCAGTCATGCAGGGCAGGAACAGGGCCATAGGTCAGATGCCGTTTGTGAATCGATCGCATCGACGGCCCCTCCTGTTTGCGTTGGCCACGCGGGCAAGCCTAGCGGGCCGCGCGGCGGCGCGCAACCTCAGGCATTGGCCGCACGCGCCACCGGCGGGATCGCGGCCAAGGGGCTGAGGTTAAGCCAGTCAGCGAGCCGATCGCGGGCCGCCCGCCCGCCGATGACCTCAAGACGCCCATCGCCCGTGGCTGCACCAAGCGACACGTCGCCACGATAGACCCGGATCAGGTCCGCGACGGTCGCGGCAAGATAGAGGTCGGTCTCGCCGCCCGGATCATCGACGCAAAGCTGGCAGCGCCCACCCTCGTTCAGATACCACCAGAGCGACTTGTTCGCCGGCTGGTCGGTGAACTCGATCCGCACCACGGCCCGCCGCCCGAACGCATCCGCCCGCGCGGCCCGCTCGATCCCCCAAAGCAGCAGGTCCATGTCAATCTCGCCCGCTGCCAGTTCGCGGCGCGCCCAACGCTGGCCCCAAACACCCATGGCTTCGATCATCGGAGCGAACTCCCCACCGGCCTCCGTCAGCCGATAACGGACCGCCCGACCCTCCTTCCGTCGCGCGACGATGCCTTCCGCTTCAAGTTCCCGCAGCCTCTGGCTGAGCAGCGTAGGCGACATCATCGGCACGCCGCGCTGAATGTCGGAGAACCGCTCCGCCCCCCAAAGGATGTTACGCAGGATCAGCGCGTTCCAGCGCGGGCAGAAGATTTCGGCCGCTTTCGCGACCGGGCAGAACTGTCCGTATCGACGCATCGCCCTTCCTTTCAGCTTCCCCGCCACTCGTTGGGGCGCGGCCTCAGTCTACTACAGTTTCAGGACTATCGGCAGGGCCGCGCACATCCGATGCTCGGTACCAAGGAAAGGAGGCCCTTGATGACGACGGGAACCGAAGCCGAGCGGGGGCAGGTCAGCCTCGACGCCGCCGAGATATACGAGCGCGATTTCGTGCCCGCACTGTTCGGGCAATTCGCGCCGATCCTTGTGGACGCCGCCGGAATCACCGCTGGCGAGACGGTCACCGATATCGGCTGCGGTACCGGTATCGTCGCCCGGGCTGCGGCGGCGCGTGGCGCACGGGCAACCGGTGTAGACATCAACCCCGGAATGCTTGCAGTCGCGCGCCGCCACGCGCCCGACATACGCTGGATCGAAGCGCCGGCAGAGGCGCTGCCCCTTGCCGACGGCAGCGCGGATGCGGTGTTGTGCCAGTTCGCGCTGATGTTCCTTGCCAACCGACAAGTGGCCTTGCGTGAAATGGCGCGCATCACCCGGCCCGGCGGACGCATTGCACTCATGACCTGGGAGGCGGTCGA
This sequence comes from Alphaproteobacteria bacterium, assembly GCA_030429495.1. GTDB lineage: Bacteria > Pseudomonadota > Alphaproteobacteria > Rhodobacterales > Rhodobacteraceae > Albidovulum. The sequence goes on from JAUIFH010000006.1 coordinate 189,010, forward strand.
GCGGACGCCCGGCTACGACCGGCTCATCCCGCTGCTGGACGAAGTCGTGGGACCGGAGGCGGCACGGGCGCTCTCCGCGCCCTTCGCGCTCGGCGATCCCGAAGCGATCAGGGCAGAGCTCGATCGCGCGGGCCTTGCCATCGGCAGCCATACCGTCGTGACGGGCACCGCCCGCCACCCCTCGCTCGACGGCTGGATCGAAACCGAGATCGGAGGATGGACGCTGGCGGACATGGTGTCGGACAAGCAGCGCGACCGGTTGAAGGCATCCGCGCGGGACCGTTTCGCCGACCTTGTCACCCCGGGTGGCAGCCTCGCGTTTCCCGCTCCGGCGCATCTTGTGATCGTTCGTCCCGAGTGAGCGCCTGCCGGCACCGGCCTCCGTCCTGCCGGCGGCATCGGGAGGGAAACAGTGTTCGCCGCACTGCGGAATTCACGCAACTTCGGCCCGTTTCCACTTCAAAACCCCCTGTGGACCTTGAATATCGTCCCGTTTCGGGTCTATGCCCCGGCGCAACGGTGGCCCTCGCGGGCCGCGTATCCATTGCAGAGGTTCCATTGCCGATGTCGCTTCCCAATCTCGCCCCGATTCCCGAACTCTACGTCTCTTACGAATCCGCCCAGAAGCTGAAGCACGAGGCCGGCAACCTGCCGTCCTGGGACCTGACGCAACGCCAGGTTTGCGATCTTGAACTCCTCATGAACGGCGGGTTCCATCCGCTGAAGGGGTTCCTGACCGAGGCCGACTACGACAGCGTGCTGGATACCATGCGGCTGGAAAGCGGCGCGCTTTGGCCGATGCCCGTGACGCTCGATGTCTCGGAGGATTTCGCGGCCAAGGTCGAGCCGGGGCAGGACATCGCGCTGCGTGATGCCGAGGGTGTGATCCTCGCGATCCTCTCGGTCACCGACAAGTGGACGCCCGACAAGACGCGCGAGGCCGAAAAGGTCTTTGGCGCCGATGATCTCGCCCACCCGGCCGTGAACTACCTGCATCATACCGCCGGCAAGGTCTATCTCGGCGGCCCGATCACCGGCATCCAGCAGCCAGTTCATTACGATTTCAAGGCCCGGCGCGACACACCGAACGAGCTGCGCTCCTATTTCCGCAAGCTCGGCTGGCGCAAGATCGTGGCGTTCCAGACGCGCAACCCGCTGCATCGCGCGCATCAGGAACTGACTTTCCGCGCGGCCAAGGAAGCGCAGGCGAACCTTCTGATCCACCCTGTCGTCGGCATGACCAAGCCGGGCGACGTGGACCACTTCACCCGCGTGCGCTGCTATGAGGCGGTTCTGGACCAGTATCCGGCCTCCACGACGCATCTGTCGCTGCTGAACCTCGCCATGCGCATGGGCGGCCCGCGCGAGGCGCTCTGGCACGCGATCATCCGCAAGAACCATGGCCTGACCCACATGATCATCGGCCGCGACCATGCGGGGCCGGGCAAGAACTCCGAAGGCAAGGATTTCTACGATCCCTATGCCGCGCAGGAACTGGTGCGCCAGCATCAGGAAGAGATCGGCATCGAAATGGTCGATTTCAAACAGATGGTCTATGTGCAGGAAAAGGCGCAGTACTACCCCGTGGACGAGGTGCCCGAAGGCGCGACCGTTCTCGACATCTCGGGCACTGAACTGCGTCGTCGTCTGCGCGAGGGGCTGGAGATCCCCGAATGGTTCTCCTTCCCCGAGGTTGTGCAGGAACTGCGCCGCACCTCGCCGCCCCGCGCCAAGCAGGGGTTCACCGTCTTCTTCACCGGGCTTTCTGGTTCCGGCAAGTCGACCATCGCCAACGCGCTGATGGTCAAGCTGATGGAGATGGGTGGCCGTCCGACGACGCTTCTTGACGGCGACGTGGTGCGTAAGCACCTGTCGTCGGAATTGGGGTTCAGCAAGGAACACCGCGACATCAACATCAAACGCATCGGCTATGTCGCTTCCGAGATCACCAAGAACGGCGGCATCGCGATCTGCGCGCCGATCGCGCCCTATACCTCGACCCGCCGCGCCGTGCGCGAGATGATCGAGGCCTATGGCGCCTTCGTCGAGGTCCACGTCGCGACCAGTCTTGAGGAATGCGAGCGTCGCGACCGAAAGGGGCTCTACAAGCTCGCGCGTGAAGGCAAGATCAAGGAGTTCACCGGGATCTCGGACCCCTACGAGGAACCGCAGAACCCCGAACTGAAGGTCGAGACCGAGAATGTCGATGTCGACAACTGCGCCCACCAGGTGGTGCTGAAGCTGGAATCGATGGGCCTGATCAGGGCCTGATTCCAACCGGATCGAAGGTAGGTGAAGGCCCCGGACCGCCGGGGCCTTTGCCGTTTCAGCCCGGCCGTTTCATCCGTTGCATCAACCCGTCCTTCAGAACGAACTGATGGAAAAGCGCGGCCACCACGTGCAGGCCCACAAGGACGAAGAGAAGCCCGAACAGGGTTTCGTGCACCTCGCCGATATCGCGGCTGGCACCCAGCCAAGCGGCCATGCCGCTTGCCGGGATCGCGATCATCAGCGCATAGAGCGCGAGATGCGTGACCTTCGCAGCAAGGCTCAGGAGCGGATGGCCACCCGGCGGCAAAGCCGGTGCCCCGCGCCGGAGCCTGAGAACGATCCGGGCCAGCGCCAGGATCAGGATCGCGATCCCGACAAGGCGGTGCACGACCGCCGCCGCGCCGCCCGCCTCCTCGCCCTTCAGGGCGGCGCGGAACGCCTCCTTCATCCCTTCATGGCTGAAGAAGCTCACGCCCATCAGGGCGAAAATTCCCCAGTGCAAGGCGATCTGCGCCCGGCTGTATCCTTGGGTCTCGCTCACGATTCAGTCTCCTCGCTTTACACGATTCGCGCGCTGTTGACGGGTATTGCACGGCGACGCACACGCTTTCCGTCGTGCCGATCCTGACGCCATTCGCACGACTGCGCAAACCCTCGGAGTTACAGGAGCAGTTCGCCGCGCATGACGATGCGCCCCTGCCCGCCGACCTGGACCCCCGTGATCGCTTCGGGCGGGCCGAGAACCTCGACCCGCGCCGATCCGGGCCGGCCCATCGCGTGCCCTTGTTCAGCAACGTAGCGCGGCCCGGCGATCAACCCGTGATGCCAGAGCCAGGCCGCCGTCGCGCCGGTCGCGGAGCCGGTGAACGGGTCTTCCGCCGGCAGCGGCGGCTCCATCAGGAGCCGCGCGAACGTGTCGCCGGCGGACGTGGCACCACCGAGGGCCACCAAGTAGGGCTCCATAACGCCGGTCTCCTCCGCCCTGACCGCCGCGCGGAACCGCACCATGCCTGACGGATCGAGCCGCGCGCGCCTCAGGGCGTCATGATCTTTCAGAAGCGTGATGCAGAAGGGCAGCCCGGTCGACACGACCTGCGGCGGGGCGGCGATGTCCTCAAGCGCAAGACCGATTGCCTTCGCGACAATCGCGGCCGGCACTTCCGCGCCGAAGCCCGGCGCGACCTGCGTCATCTCGATAAAGGGGAAATCGCCGTTCCGGTGGATCGTCACCGCGACGATACCGGCACCGGTTTCAAGCGTCACGGAATTGCCGGGGACCAGCCCGCGATCGACCAGCGAGGCGACGGTGGCGATGGTCGGATGACCGGCGAAGGGGATTTCCCGGCTCGCCAGGAAATACCGCACCTTCACATCCGCCACCTCGGACGGCCCAAGGAAGGTGCATTCCACAAGAGAGGTTTCGCGGACAAACGCCATGCAGGTCGCGTCATCGAGGCCCGCCGCGCCGTGCACGACCGCACAGCCATTGCCACCGAAGGGCCGATCCGTGAACGCATCAACCCAGTCGAAGGCGTAGGCCATCAGTGCACGCTGACCGGGGCCATATCGTTCTGGCGGGCCAGCATGAACGCCATCCAGCGGTCCTTCACCAGTGCCAGTCTCTCGCCTTGTGCGTCGTGAACGGCGTAGAGAGTGTCGAGCCCGCCCGCCTGTTCGCGAATCTCCTCGGGAAGATCGGCCACATCCACGGCGCGGACATAGACGATCCGCTCCCCGGCTTCCGGTCCGAAATCGTATTTCGTATCCATGCCCTTACCTCCTTAGCCCTTCGTGATGCGGATCGTCTGCACGATCTTTTCGGGCACCGCCCGCTCAAGTTCGATATGCAAAAGCCCGTTCTCCATCGTCGCGCCGGCGACCTCGACTCCGTCGGCCAGCACGAAACTGCGCTGGAATGCGCGCGCTGCGATGCCGCGATGCAGGAACACCCGCCCCTCGTCCGCCTCGTCGGCCTGCCGGCCGCGGATCATCAGCTGCCGCTCCTCGACGGTGATGGCGATGTCATCTTCGCGGAACCCCGCCACCGCAAGCGTGATGCGGAACCCGTTTTCAGAGGATTGTTCGATATTGAACGGCGGGTAGCCGTCATTGCCGGATTTTGCGGTGCGCTCCACCAGTCGTTCCAGTTGGTCGAAACCCAGAAGAAACGGGTGCGCGGCAAAGGTCAGTTTCGTCATCTCGGGCATGTCCTCGGCTTCAAGCGACACTTCTTACAGACCCCGGGAACGGCGATCCGTAGCCTGAATATGGATACCGGGACGGGCGACGGCAAGACGGCAGCACCCGAAATGCTTCCCGCAATCACAGGGAATTGCTATCTTTCGTCGGACCGCCCCAACGCGAGTCGTGACAACAGGGACAAGATGAACGCCCATATGGAGATGGACAATATCGAGGTTCTGCGCGTGAAGCTTGAAGTACTCCGCCAGGAGCACCGCGACCTCGACGAGGCGATTCACATGATGGAGACCTCGGGCCGTGCCGATCAGCTTCGGCTGAAGCGGCTCAAGAAGCAGAAACTGATGATGAAGGACCAGATCGCGCGGATCGAGGATATCCTCACCCCCGACATCATCGCCTAGGCGCCGCCCCGCGCGGCACGCGCCTGATTTTCCCTTGTTTACAGCGCGGGCACGCCTTGCCCCTTCGCGCATCGCGGCTATAGTGCGCGTTCCAATCGCGGGCACGGGGACAGGGCCATGAGCGTGAAGGTCGGCATCATCATGGGCTCGCAATCCGACTGGCCCACCATGAAGGAAGCTGCGGCGATCCTGGATGAGCTGGGCGTGGCCTATGAGGCGAAGATCGTCTCGGCCCACCGCACACCAGACCGGCTTTGGTCCTACGGCAAGGCAGCGGCGGAGCGCGGCCTTCATGTCATCATCGCGGGCGCCGGCGGGGCCGCGCATCTGCCGGGGATGATGGCCTCCAAGACGCGCGTCCCGGTGATCGGCGTGCCGGTCCAGACCAAGGCGCTGTCGGGTGTCGACAGCCTTTACTCCATCGTCCAGATGCCGAAGGGCTATCCGGTCGCGACGATGGCCATCGGTGCCGCCGGTGCGGCCAATGCGGGCCTCATGGCCGCCGGCATCCTCGCCCTCAGCGACCCTGCCCTCGCGCAGCGCCTCGACAACTGGCGCGCCGCCCTGTCCGCCTCGATCCCGGAAGAACCCACGAATGACTGACATGCTTCGCGCCGGTTCCGTAATCGGCATCCTTGGCGGCGGCCAGCTTGGCCGGATGCTTGCCGTCGCCGCCGCGCGGCTCGGCTACCGCACCCATATCTTCGAGCCGGGCGCAAACCCGCCCGCCGCCGATGTTGCCCATGCCGTGACCACCGCGCCCTACGAGAATCTCGCCGCGCTTGAGGCTTTCGCGCGATCCGTCGACGTCGTGACCTACGAGTTCGAGAACATCCCGACCTCGGCGCTCGACGCGATCGAGGCGCACCGCCCGATCCACCCGAACCGGCGCGCGCTGTCGATCAGCCAGGATCGGCTGATCGAAAAGAGCTTTCTGCGCGACGTCGGCCTGAAGACGGCACCTTACGTTGCCGTCGATGACGCAGAGAGCCTTTCGCAGGCGATCGACGAGATCGGCACACCGGCGATCCTGAAGACCCGCCGGCTCGGCTATGATGGCAAGGGGCAGGCCCGGCTGACTTCGGCGGACGAAGCCGGCACAGCGCTGAAGGCGATGGCCGGCGCGGCGGCGATCCTTGAAGGGTTCGTGGAATTCTCGCACGAAGTCTCCGTCATCGCGGCAAGGGGCCTTTCGGGCGAGGTCGCGGCCTTCGATCCGGGCGAGAACGTCCACGAAGGCGGCATCCTGCGCACAACGACAGTGCCCGCCCGCCTGAGCGAGGCCCAGCGCACAGATGCGGTCCTGCTTGCCGGAAAGATCCTCAACGCGCTCGACTATGTCGGCGTGATGGGGGTTGAGCTTTTCGTCACACCCAAGGGGCTGATCGTCAACGAGATCGCGCCCCGGGTCCACAATTCAGGCCACTGGACGCAGAACGGCTGCGCCATCGACCAGTTCGAGCAGCATATCCGCGCGATCGCGGGATGGCCGCTTGGCGACGGCGCGCGCCATTCCGACGTGGTAATGGAGAACCTGATCGGCGACGACATCGCGCGCATTCCGGAAATCGCGCGCGAGCGCCACGCGGCGCTTCATCTTTACGGCAAGGCCGAGGCGCGCCCCGGCCGCAAGATGGGTCACGTGAACCGCGTCACGCGGTCGGACTGACGATCATAGGGCTCAGGACCACAGCACCACGCCTGTGGCGCGCCTCCACGTAAGTATGCGCCTCCACGATCCCGTCGAGCGGGTAGATCCGGTCGATCACCGGGCGCAGCGTTCCGGCGGAAATCATCGCTTTCAGCGCATCAAGGTCGGCCCCGCTGTCGCCGCTGACCCCGATGGCAATGCGCTTTCCGCCCGTGATCTTGCCCAGAAGTACCTGCACGATCTCGCGCCCGCCGAAATTCAGCGGCAGGAACAGGCCCCTGGGCTTCAGGACAGGCCGCGCCCGCGCGAAATCCGTGGCACCCACCGCGTCGAACACGAGGTCGTAGCGATCCGTCCCCGCCATCGGGTCCTCCGCCCGGTAGTCGATGGCCCGGTCGGCGCCGAGATCGCGCACAAGGTCGAGGTTCGCCGCACTCGCCACGCCCGTTACCACGGCCCCCATCGCTTTCGCGATCTGCACGGCATAGCAGCCGACCCCGCCTGATGCGCCGAGGATCAGCACATCCTGCCCCGGCTCAAGCTGTGCGAAGCCCCGCAGGAAGACGAGCGCTGAGACCGCGCCAAACGGCAGGGCGACCGCCTCGGCGTCGGACAGCGCGTCCGGCGTGGCGGCGACTGCGCCGTTTTCGGCGATGGTGAGGTATTCGGCATAGGCGCCCCGGCCGGAAAACCCGAAGACCCGGTCGCCCAGCCGGAACCGCGACGCTCCGGGACCGGCAGCCACGACCTCACCCGCGAAATCGGTGCCGAGAACCGGGTGCTTCGGACGCAGAAAGCCGGTCATCATCCGCCCGGGCAGCCAAAGGATACCCGGATAGGCAGCAGCCCTCATCCGCCAATCCGCCGTCGTTACCGCCGCCGCGCGCACCCGGACAAGAACCTCGCCCGGCCCCGCCTCAGGCTGTGGCACATCCGCGAGGTGAAGGACATCAGGCGGCCCGTAACGGTCGTAAACTATTGCTTTCATGAAATTCCTCTTGGCTTATTCGATCAGCCGCTCGGCCGCCTCAAGGTAGGTCAGGTCCCTGTCGAACCGCCCGTTGGCAAGGAATTCGAGAACCTCGGCGATGACCAGCGGGTTGTTCATCATGAACGTATGGGTGACCGGCAGGACGATATGGTCCCGCATCCCGCCAATCCGCGTACTGTCGACGCTGACCTTGCCATCGTCCTTGCCGGCGATCAGGGCCGAATAGATCGGATTCAGCGAACGGTCCCCCGCGATGACGCCAAGGTCGAACTGCACCGCCGGCAATGCGTTCGGAACGCTCGACGGGCCGGTGCCAAGCTCCAGCCCCGCCGGACCGTTCAGCCAGCGGAACGGCCCGAGATCGCCAAACGCGTCCACCAGTTCGGAACCGTGGTTCGGCGGGGCGAGCATCACCACCCGACCCATCTGTTGCGGACGATGATCCGCAAGCCAGGCGCGGACGAGAATGCCGCCCATCGAGTGGGTCACGAAGCTCACCCGGTCGTCGCCGCACTCCTCGACCGCTGGGGTAACGTAGTCGCGCACCAGGTCCGCAATCGGATGCTGCGTGGAGGGGTAGTCGCTGTTCACGACGCGGTAGCCGGTCCGGTCCAGCGCGGTCTCCATCACCGCCAGCGACGCATCACTGCGGGCAAGCCCGTGCAGCAGGACGACGCATTCCGCCCGCGCCGGCAATGCGGCACCAATCAGCCCGAGATACAGGATCGCCTTCCACATGACGCAGATATACGAACTCCCCCCACGGGATGCGAGGGGCCTTGCCCCCGACCGGGCGCTTCGCCACTCTCGGCGGGATGAAAACCCGCTCTCCCCGCCTCGCCGCCCGTGCGATCATCCTGCACGAAGGACGCCTGCTTCTGGTCAACGCCTATCCGGGCCGCCAGTCGGACCTCTGGTGCGCACCCGGCGGCGGGGTGGAGCCTGGCCAATCGCTGCCCGACAACCTGATCCGCGAGGTGCGGGAGGAATGCGGCCTGTCGGTCTCCGTCGGCCCGCTTGCGCTGGTCAACGAATTCCACGACCCGAAATCCGGGTTTCATCAGGTCGACCTATATTTCCGCTGCGCCATCGCGGAAGGCCGGATCGACCCGGGCTGGATTGACCCCGGCAACGTCGTCCACACCCGCCGCTTCTTTGCGCGCGACGAACTCGCGGCGATCCGCCTGAAGCCCGACAGCCTGCCGCGCGTCGCCTTCGGCCCCGAAGGCCCCGCCGAATACGATCCGCTGGAGGTCATTGTCGCATGAGCCGCGCCTTCGTGAAGGAGGACGGGCCGGACAACGAACCCCTCCCCGACCTGCCGATCAGCCCGCATCCGAACTATGTGACACCGCGGGGGCTTCAGGCTCTACGCGACCGCCTTGCCGCGACGCAGGCGGAACTCGCCCGGCTGAAAGCCCGCGACGAACGGCTCGACAAGCTGCCCGAGAAAGCGGCCGAACGCGATATCCGGTATCTGGAGGCGCGGCTGCGCAGCGCCATTCCGGTCGATCCTGCAGGTCAGCCGCAGGACGAGGTCGCCTTCGGCGCCCGCGTCACAGTGGTGGACGAGGACGACACCGAAACCGTCTACGAGATCGTCGGCGAGGACGAGGCCGACGCCGCCCGGGGCCTCATCGCCCCGCAATCCCCCCTCGCCCGCGCCCTGACCGGCGCGCGCATCGGCGACGCGGTGGAATGGAAGCGCCCGGCCGGAACGGTCACGCTGGAGGTCATGGCGATCGACTACGGCTGACGCAATGACGGGCCGGCCCATGCAAAGCTGACTTGAGACCGCGTTGCGGGACGGCGTGGGCTTTCGGTGATGCCAACCGAATCAACTGCCCGAGGCAAAGAACGCTCGAACGCTACCTGCGTACTTTCGACAATTGATACTCAATATCCATCACTTAGAAACCGGACTGGGTTGAAATCCGAAACGCTGGTTTCGTCGATATCGTCGTAGATTACTCCGTGTTCGCATCTCCCATCCGACGTCCACACAACCTGTATTTTGGCGATGCTGTTATCGGGTCTTCTGGCCAGAACTCTGTAGACCAGATTTCGGTTCACATTGGCTTGTACAAGCTCACGCCCTTCAAACTCGACAACGAACTCTTTGCGCTCCGACAGCTTCTTTTTCTTAAGCAAAAATAGGTACATGGCAATCGCCGCGACGAGCGGAACCGTCATGAAACATAGGTCCAACAGAAGTGAGGCAGCGTCATTTCTGGGGAGACCAATCAGCCGGGAGATAGGTTGGATACTCCAAGCAGCATGAAATGCAATACCGAGGTACAGCAACGTGAGAGGGGCCAGGACAAAGTACCAAATCGTCGTTTTTCGGGCCGTTGCCGCGAATGTGCTGCCAATCGAAATACCATCTTGTTCGAGTGTCCCCGACCGATCCTCCGTCTTATTAGCCCGTCTATCGACCAACGAATCACGCCCTTAGCAGAGGAAACGGCGACTACGATACGCGCGCATCCCAACCGGGATCAATGTGCGACACTTCGGGCTCTAACCAGTCATTCGCCACAGACACCTGACGCCGCGGAGGGAATGAATAATCCGTTAACACGGCAGAAGACTCGATTATATTTCAATATCTTATGTCTGATTTCACGCGTGAAATCCGCCCCCAAACGAAAAGGGGCCCCGTCGCCGGGGCCCCTTCTGTTCCTTCCCGGAACGGCCTGATTACATCATGCCGCCCATGCCGCCCATGCCGCCCATGTCGGGCATGCCGCCGCCAGCGCCTTTCGGCTCCGGCTTGTCGGCGACCATGGCTTCGGTGGTGATCAGGAGACCGGCGACCGAGGCTGCATCTTCCAGCGCGGTGCGCGCGACCTTGGCCGGGTCGATGACGCCGAACTTGAACATGTCGCCATATTCTTCGGTCTGGGCGTTGAAGCCGAAGTTCTTGTCTTTCGACTCGCGGACCTTGCCGGCCACGACAGCGCCGTCGACACCGGCGTTCTCGGCGATCTGACGCAGCGGTGCTTCCAGCGCGCGGCGGATGATCGCGATACCGGCTTCCTGGTCGGAGTTCTCGCCCTTCAGACCGTCGAGCGTCTTGGCAGCCTGCACGAGGGCAACACCGCCACCGACGATGACGCCTTCCTGAACCGCCGCACGGGTGGCGTTCAGCGCGTCGTCAACGCGGTCCTTGCGCTCTTTCACTTCGACTTCGGTCATGCCGCCGACGCGGATCACGGCGACGCCGCCGGCGAGTTTCGCAACGCGCTCCTGCAGCTTCTCGCGGTCGTAGTCAGAGGTGGTTTCCTCGATCTGGGTGCGGATCTGGGCGACACGCGCCTCGATCTCGGCCTTCTCGCCAGTGCCATCGATGATGGTCGTGTTGTCCTTGTTGATCGAGACTTTCTTGGCTTTGCCGAGCATGTCGAGGCCGACATTCTCAAGCTTCATGCCGAGGTCTTCCGAGATCACCTGGCCGCCGGTCAGGATCGCGATGTCCTGCAGCATGGCCTTGCGGCGATCACCGAAGCCCGGCGCCTTGACGGCAGCGATCTTCAGGCCGCCACGCAGCTTGTTGACGACGAGCGTGGCGAGGGCTTCGCCCTCGACGTCTTCCGCGATGATCAGAAGCGGCTTCTGCGACTGGATGACCGACTCGAGCAGCGGCACCATCGGCTGGAGCGAGGAGAGCTTCTTCTCGTGCAGCAGGATGAGGCAGTCTTCGAGGTCCGCGATCATCTTGTCGGGGTTGGTCACGAAGTAGGGCGACAGGTAGCCGCGGTCGAACTGCATGCCTTCGACGACTTCGGTCTCGGTCTCAAGGCCCTTGTTCTCTTCGACGGTGATGACACCCTCGTTGCCGACCTTCTGCATCGCGTCGGCGATCTGGCGGCCGATTTCGGCTTCGCCGTTGGCCGAGATGGTGCCGACCTGCGCGACTTCGGCGCTGTCGTTGACCGGGCGGGCGGCGGCCTTGATGGCCTCGACGACCTTGGCGACGGCCAGATCGATACCGCGCTTGAGGTCCATCGGGTTGATGCCGGCGGCAACCGACTTCATGCCTTCGCGCACGATGGCCTGGGCCAGAACCGTGGCGGTGGTGGTGCCGTCGCCGGCCTCGTCGTTGGTGCGGGAAGCGACTTCCTTCACCATCTGCGCGCCCATGTTCTCGAACTTGTCAGAAAGCTCGATTTCCTTGGCGACCGTCACACCGTCCTTGGTGATGCGCGGCGCGCCGAACGACTTGTCGATCACGACGTTGCGGCCTTTCGGGCCGAGCGTCACCTTCACAGCGTCGGCGAGGATGTTCACGCCCTTGAGCATCCGGTCGCGGGCATCGGTGTTGAACTTGACGTCCTTAGCAGCCATTTCGCTTGCTCCTGGTTGTCTGGATTGGATTTCTGGTCAGCGTTCTCAGGCGATGATGCCGAGAATGTCGCTTTCCTTCATGATCAGCATCTCGGTGCCCTCGACGGTCACTTCCGTGCCGGACCACTTGCCGAACAGGATACGGTCGCCGGCCTTGACCGACGGTGCGATCAGCTCGCCCGAATCCTTGCGCGCGCCTTCACCAACGGCGACGACTTCGCCCTCGGCCGGCTTTTCCTTCGCGCTGTCGGGGATGATCAGACCGCCTTTGGTCTTTTCGTCGCTTTCCACGCGCTTGACCAGAACACGGTCATGAAGCGGTTTGAATGCCATCTGGTAACACTCCCTAGGTTCCAGGTTTGATGATGATCAGCACTCGCCTCGAGTGAGTGCTAACGACGGGTTAGGTAGGCCGCTCAAGGCCGCAAGTCAACTCCTGCTCTGCGTAATTTTGCCATACCGGCGGCATGGCCTTGCCTTGGCCCGCGTGCAAAGATGCCGTGATATCGCCCGGCGCGGCGATCCCGGTTGACGACAAAGGAAGACATGATGCTGCGCGCGGCCCTTCTAAGCCTGCTCCTCGCCATTCCCGGCGGCCCCCTTGCCGCCGCCTGCGCCGGGCGGAACCTGCTCGACATAATGCCCGCCGACCAGCGCAAGCAGATCGACGACGCCGTGGAACTGCTGCCTTACGGGCGCGGAAACTTCTGGCGCGCCGAGCGCGGCGAAACCCTGCTGCATCTGGTGGGCACATACCATTTCGACGATCCGCGCCACGACGCGGTCCTCGACCGGCTCGCACCGCTGATCGACGCCGCCGCCACGGTCCTGGTCGAGGCCGGGCCGGAAGAGCAATCGCAGCTGAAATCGGAAATGACGCGCCACCCGGACCGGCTGTTCGCCATGTCCGGCCCGACCCTGCCGGAGCGGCTGGAGGAATCCGACTGGCAGGCGCTGTCCTCCGAAATGGTGGCGCGGGGAATCCCGGCCTTCATGGCGGCCAAGATGCAGCCCTGGTATGTCGCAATGATGCTGGGAATACCGCCCTGCGCGATGCCGGAACTCGCAGACGGCGCGGACGGGCTCGATGCGCGGGTCGTCGAGCGGGCCACGGCCTCCGGCATACCGGTCCGCGCGCTCGAACCCTATGACACGATGTTCGGCCTGTTCGAGGGCATGACCCCTGACGAGCAGACCGACATGATTCTCACGTCGCTGGCGATGTCCGCGCAGATCGAGGACTACAGCGCCACCCTGACCGAGGCCTATTTCGACGAGGATGTCCGCGTGACCTGGGAACTCGGCCGGCTGGCGGCCTACGGCCTGCCGGGCAACAGCGTCGAAGAGGTCGATGCCGATCTCGCCCGGATGGAAGAAGCACTGATGAACCGCCGTAACCGCGCCTGGATTCCGGTGATCGAGGACGCTGCCGCGGACGGTCCGGTCTTCGTCGCCTTCGGCGCGCTTCACCTCTCCGGTGAGGAAGGCGTCCTCGCGCTTCTGGAGCGCGAAGGCTTCACGATCGAACGAATGCAGTTCTGATCCGCGCCGACAGCGTCCCGCCCCCGTGACAATGGAAGGCCCAGCGCCTATAAGGCCCGCGATTTTTCCCTTTAGCGCAGCGGATGACTGACATGATCAAGGTTTTCGGCCACAAATCCCCCGACACCGATTCCACCGGCTCGCCCATCATCTGGGCCTGGTACCTGACCGAGCACCGCAAGCAGCCGGCCGAGGCGAAGCTTCTGGGCGAACCGAATACCGAGGCCGCCTTCGTCCTGAAGAAGTGGAACCTCGCGAAGCCGGAGATTATCTCGGGCGTCGGGGCGGGCGAAAAGGTCGTCATCGTCGACACCAACAACCCTGCCGAACTGCCCGACGGGATCAATTCCGCCGACATCGTCCAGATCATTGACCACCACAAGCTGACCGGCGGGCTTGAAACCGCCGCGCCGATCGACATCACGATCAAGCCGCTGGCCTGCACCGCGACGATCATGCACAACCTAATGGGTCCGAACGCCGAGAAGATGCCGCGCGAGATCAAGGGCGCGATGCTGTCCTGCATCCTCTCCGACACGCTCGAATTCCGCTCGCCCACCACGACCGAGCAGGACCGCAAGCTGGCCGAGGAACTCGCCGCTGATCTCGGCATCGACATCGCCGCCTATGCAGCCGAGATGTTCGAGGCGAAATCGGATGTCGGCGCGTTCTCCGACGCCGAGCTGCTGCGCATGGACAGCAAGGAATACAATGTCGCCGGCAAGGAACTCCGCGTCTCGGTGCTTGAGACGACCGCGCCGAAGGTGCTGCTTGACCGCAAGAACAGCCTGATGGCGTCCATGGAGGGCGTCGCCAAGGAAGACGGGGCTGATCAGGTCCTTCTCTTCATCATCGACATCCTCAAGGAAGAGGCGACGCTTCTGGTGCCGAACGATCTGGTGAAAAAGATGGCCGAGGCGTCCTTCGGCGCGACGGTTACGGGTGACACCGTCGTGCTGCCCGGCATCATGAGCCGGAAGAAGCAGATCATCCCGTCGCTGAAACTCTGATCCGGCGGCCAACGCGACACGGGGCGCCTTCGGGCGCCCCTTTTGATTCCACGGCCCGCCCTGTAAGCAAGGCACGAGATAAAGGAGAGGCGCATGACCCGGATCATCCAATCGCTGTCAGAGGTCGCGTCGGACTACGACGCGCTGTTTTGCGACCTCTGGGGCTGCGTCCATGACGGGCTGCGCCCCTTCGCCCCGGCGGTCGCGGCGCTGCGTGCCTACCGGGCGCAGGGTGGCACCGTGGTGCTTGTCACCAACTCGCCGCGCCCGCGTCTTGGCGTGGCGGACCAGCTTGCCGAAATCGGCGTTCCTGCGGATTGCTGGGACACGATCGCCACATCGGGCGATTCCGCGCGCGCCGCGATGTTTCAGGGCGCCGTCGGCCGCAAGGTGCATTTCATCGGCAACCCCGAAACCGACATGGGTTTTTTTGAGCCGCTGAAGATCCTCGAGAACCCGGTGCAGATCGAAATCGTCCCACTGGAGCAGGCCGAGGGCATCGTCTGCACCGGCCCGCGCGACTCCCTCGCCGATCCGGCGGTGAACCGGCCCGACTTCCTCTACGCCAAGGCCAAGGGGCTGAAGCTGCTTTGCGCCAATCCCGACATCGTCGTCGATCGCGGTGAAAGCCGCGAGTGGTGCGCGGGCGCGCTTGCCCGGCTCTATACCGAGATGGGGGGCGAAAGCCTTTATTTCGGCAAACCGCACCCGCCGATCTACGACCTCGCCCGCCGACGCCTGACCGCGCATGGCGGGAAGGTCGTCGACGACGCGCGCATCCTCGCCATCGGCGACGGTATCGCGACCGACATTCGCGGCGGCATCGGCGAGGGGATCGACACGCTCTTCATCACCGGCGGTCTGGAAGCCGCCCGCTTCGGCGCGAATGTCGAGGCACCCGACCCGGCCCTGCTGGAGGCATGGCTGGACTTGCAGGAGGCTACACCGACCTACAGCATCGGCCGACTGCGATAGATTATGACCCAAGGGCAACATTGTTGCGATCTTAACCGCAATAATGACAAATAATTGCGAAGCGCCGTTGCGGCAGCCTGCGGCTTCCGTTATGCTGCACTGCAACATGAACCCTTGGGATTCGGTATGATGCTAGACAATCAGCCGCGCGGAACGATCTGCATCGAGGATCTCGAGGTGGGGATGACGCGCTATCTCCAGAAAGAGATCACCGACCGCGACATCGAAATGTTCGCAGAGGTCTCGACCGATCGCAATCCGGTGCATCTCGACGATGACTATGCCCGCGACACAATCTTCGAGGGCCGGATCGCCCACGGGATGCTGACCGCCGGCCTGATCTCGGCCGTGATCGGCGAACAGCTTCCGGGCCACGGCACCGTCTATCTAGGCCAGACGCTCAAGTTCATGGCGCCGGTCCGCCCCGGCGACGTGGTCTATGCCGAGGTCAAGGTCGCGGCGATCGACCATGCGCGGCGGCGCGTCACCCTTGAAACCCACTGCGCGGTGGGCGATACGGTCGTCCTGAAGGGCGAGGCGCTGGTTCTGGCGCCAAGCCGCAAGTTCGACTGAGCGGGGCGCTCCCGCCAATCGGGGGCAGATGCGCAGGCACTACCACTGGACGAAGCTGGCGGGTGACGACCGGGGCGCCTCGGTCGCGATGGGCAATTTCGACGGCGTCCATCTTGGCCACCAGGCGGTGATCGACCTCGCGCGGCGCGATGACGCGCCGCTCGGCATCGTCACGTTCGAACCGCATCCCCGCCAGTTCTTCGCCCCCGACGCCCCCGCCTTCCGCCTGATGAACGCAGAGGCGCGCACCCACCGGCTCGAAAAACTCGACGTCGCGCAGCTTTATGAACTGCCGTTCGACGCGACACTCTCGGGGATGGAAGCAGAAGACTTCGTCGCCGACGTGCTGGTCGAAGGACTGGGCGTCGCCCATGTCACGGTCGGCGCCGATTTCTGCTTTGGCAAGGGCCGCAAGGGCACGGTCGCGACGCTCGCCGAATCGGCCGATAGGCATGGCTTCGGCCTGACCGTCGCCGAACTCGTCAGCCTTGACGGTGAGGAGCTTTCCTCGACCGCAATCCGCCGCGCCCTGAGCGAGGGGCGTCCGCGCGACGCGGCCCGGATGCTAGGCCACTGGCACCGGATCGAGGGCGAGGTCCTGCACGGCGACAAGCGCGGCCGCGACCTTGGCTTTCCGACCGCGAACATGGGCGTCGGCGGGCTGCACCTGCCGAAACTCGGCGTCTATGCCGTGAAGGTCGACGTGCTGACCGGCCCGCATCAGGGCACCTATGACGGTGCGGCGAGCCTTGGCGTCAGACCGATGTTCGGGGAAAACCAGCCGAATCTTGAAAGCTTCCTCTTCGATTTCGACGGCAGCCTTTACGGCGAGCACCTGTCGGTCGCACTGATTGACTACCTCAGGCCCGAAATGAAGTTCGACGGTCTGGACGCGCTCATCGCGCAGATGGACGCCGACTGTGCGCGTGCGCGGAAGGTTCTCGCCGCGCTCTGACGGACGCCGGCGCCGGCCCGAACAATCACAGAGTGCCGCCTTCCCTTTCCCCGCCGCCTCAGCCAGAGTAGCGCGCCATGAAGCACGACATCCCCCGCGACGGCCTTCGGCCGGAATTCTGGAAGCGCCCGCTTTCCGCGCTGACCCCGCGGGAGTGGGAGGCGCTTTGCGACGGCTGCGGAAAGTGCTGCCTGAACAAGCTTGAGGATGCGGATACCGGCGAGGTGTTCTTCACCCGCATCTCCTGCAGGCTGCTCGATTCAGAGAGCTGCCGCTGCGGCCAATATGAGAACCGCAAGCGTTTCGTCCCGGAATGCGTCGTGCTGACTCCCAAAACCATCGCCAAGGTCGCCTACTGGATGCCGTCGACCTGCGCCTACCGGCTGCGCCATGAAGGCAAGCCCCTGCCCGACTGGCATCCCCTCGTCTCCGGCGACCCCGACAGCGTTCATGCGGCTGGACAGTCCATCCGCGGCTGGACGCTGCCGGAATTCGAGGTCCCCGAGGACGAATGGGAAGATCATATCATCGAGGATCTCTGATGGAATTCGCCTCCGACAACACATCGGGCACCGCGCCCGAGATCATGGCCGCGCTCAATGCGGTGAATGTGGGCTATGCACCGTCCTACGGCACCGATCCGGTGATGGACCGGGTCCGCGACATGATCCGCGAGATCTTCGAAGCCCCCGGAGCAGAGGTCTTTCTGGTCAACAACGGCACGACGGCCAACGCGCTGTCCATCGCCGCCTACTGCCAGCCCTGGGGCGGCATATACTGCCACGAGACCGCGCATGTTCAGGTCGACGAATGCGGCGCGCCGGAATTCTTCGTCGGTGGCGGCAAGATGATCCCGGTCCGGGGCGCGAATGGCAAGATGACGCCCGAAACCCTGAAGACCGCCCTTGATGCGACACCCCAAGGCGACGTGCATTCGGTCCAGCGCGGTGTTCTGACCCTGACCAACACGACGGAGGCCGGCACCGTCTATTCGGTTGCCGAGCTTGTGGCGCTCTGCGCGATCGCGAAATCCTACGACCTGCCCGTCCATCTCGACGGCGCGCGATTTGCCAATGCGGTCGTTTCGACGAATGCCAGCCCCGCCGAGATGAGCTGGAAGGCCGGCGTCGATGTCCTTTCCTTCGGCGGCACCAAGAACGGCTGCATGGGGGTCGAGGCGGTCGTGCTGTTCGATCCCGCGAAAGCGTGGGAATTCCAGCTGCGCCGCAAACGGGGCGGGCATCTCTTTTCCAAGCACCGCTATCTTTCGGCGCAGATGGAGGCCTACCTCAAGGACGGTCTCTGGCTGCGCCTCGCCCGCGTCGCGAACGAAAAGGCCGCGGCGCTGGAGGCTACACTGCTTTCGGTTCCGGGCGCGAGCCTGATGTTTCCGCGCGAAGCCAACATGATCTTCGCCAACATGCCGCGCAGCACACACAGACGCGCGATGGCGGCAGGCGCCCACTACTATCTCTGGCCGCACTGGGTGACGCTCGACGGGCCGGAAGACGAACCGGCAAGCGCACGCTTCGTCTGTTCGTGGAGCACGACCGACGCCGATATCGACGCACTGGCAAAGGTCATGCGCGGTCGAGATTGACTCCGACCAGCCCGGCCGTTTCGTCGGGATGGGTGATGGGCACCATGTGGGCGGCACCCGGCACCGTCGCTACGCCGACATCGGGCAGACGCGCGGCAATGGTTTCGGCGATCCGTTCGATGATCGGGGGGGAGCGGTCGCCCCGGATCAGCAACACCGGCATATCAAGGCTCTCAAGCGCGCCGGGTTCAAGGATGCCACCGCTGTCGCTGTAGAGCGCCCGATTTCCGGCGGCGACAAGCGCGATACGCTCGGCGATCCCGGCGCGGCTGCCGGCAGACATCGCGGCCCATTCGACCCCGGTGCCCCAGACCCGCGTGAACGCTGCTGCCGCCGCCTCGCCATCACCGGCCGCCATCGCCGCCTCGAATTCCGAAAGATCCCGCGCCAGCGCATCGGCCTCGGGCGTTCCGTCGGCGGCGGCGAACAGGACCGGTTCGATCAAGGTCAGCGTCCGCACCGCTTCGGGCGCCGCGATCGCCAGGTTCATGGCCACAACGGCGCCGAAGGAATGGCCGATCAGATCGACCGGCGTCTCGACGAAACTGGCCGCGATCCGCGTCGCGAGATGCAGAAAATCCCCCTCCCCCGCCCAATCGGCCGACCGCCCGTGTCCCGGAAGGTCGAAGGCGGTCAGCGTCAGGCGGTTCGCCAGCCGGTCGGACAGGCCGGCCCAGGCGGCCGAACTCGCGAGCGAACAATGGATCGCCAGCGCCGGGCGGGGGCCCTGCCCGTAGACGCTCGACCAGGTCGGATGCCCGGCCCTCTCTTCCAGCGGCATCAGAGCTTCCCGGCCAGATGCAGGTCCAGATCATCGAGCCGGTCCTGCCCCCAGAACCTCTGCCCGCTCTCGGCGATGTAGAACGGCGCTCCGAAGACGCCGCGCTTCACCGCCTCTTCAAGGTTGTTGGCGTAGGTTTCCGCGCCAAGAAGCATCCCCTTGTCGGCAAGATCGGCATCGAACCCCGCCTTGGCGAGCAGATCGCGGACGACCTCGTCCGAGGCGACGTCGCGCTCTTCCGCCCAGCAGGCGCGCAGGATGGAATGGACGAGAGTGCCAAGATCGCCCTCCGCGCCTTTTTCCTTCGCCGCCTGCGCGGCGATGATCGCATAGGCGGACGGTGCGGCGTTGGCCGGCCAGAACATCGGCTGAAGGTTGATCTTCAGCCCGGCCTTCGCGGCCTGTCGCGCCATTTCCTGCAGCCGGTATTCCTTGCGGCTTTCATGCCGATCCTTGGGCGATGTCCCCCCGGTCCGCGCGAACAGCCCGCCGATATCGACGGGCTTGTAGGTCACGGTTGCGCCGTGTTTTGCGGCGATTTCTTCAAGCCGTGTGCCGGCCAGATAGGTGAAGGGGGAAATCGTCGAGAGGAAGTATTCGATCTGTGGCATATCCGGCACTCCTTCGGGTTTGCCGGGAGGCTAGCCCGGTGATAAGCGAGTGGCAACGTCACGAATCCGTCATCCGGCCCGGTCCCGGGGCCCCGAAGACAAGGACCTTCCCATGGCCTCCATGACCGAGCCGAAGCTGATCTCCGGCAACTCCAACCGTCCGCTCGCCAACTCCATCGCGCGGCGCATGTCGATGCACCGGGGGATGAGCGTCGGCCTCGTCGACGCCCGCGTCGAACGCTTCAACGATCAGGAAATCTTCGTCGAGGTGTTCGAGAATGTCCGTGGCGAGGACATGTACATCATCCAGTCGACGTCGAACCCGGCGAACGACAACCTGATGGAACTTCTGATCATGACCGACGCGCTGCGCCGGTCCTCGGCGGACCGGATCACCGCCGTGATCCCGTATTTCGGCTATGCCCGTCAGGACCGCCGCGCCAAGGCGCGCACGCCGATCTCGGCCAAGCTTGTCGCCAACCTCCTGACCGAGGCCGGCGTCGGCCGGGTCCTGACGATGGACCTGCACGCCGCCCAGATCCAGGGCTTCTTCGACATTCCGGTCGACAACCTCTATGCCGCGCCGATCTTCGCGCTGGATATCGAGCATCACTTCAAGGGCAAGCTGGGCGAGATCACCGTCGTCTCCCCCGATGTCGGCGGCGTGGCGCGGGCGCGAGAACTGGCGCAGCGGATCGGCTCCGGCCTCGCGATCGTCGACAAGCGGCGCGTGAAGGCCGGCGAGATCGCCGAGATGACCGTGATCGGCGATGTCGCCGGACAGACCTGCATCATCGTGGACGACATCTGCGACACGGCGGGAACGCTCTGCAAGGCTGCCGAAGTGCTGATGGAGGCCGGCGCGAAAGAGGTCCACTCCTACATCACCCACGGCGTCCTCTCCGGGCCGGCCGTGGAGCGGATCACCAAGTCGATGATGAAAAGCCTCGTCATCACCGACTCGATCGAGCCGACCGAGCCGGTCAAGCAGGCGAAGAACATCCGCATCGTGCCGACCGCCCCGATGTTCGCGCAGGCGATCATGAACATCTGGTCCGGCACCTCGGTATCCTCGCTGTTCGACGCCGATACGCTCGGCCCGATCTACGAGGGGATGTATTCGCGCGGCTGATCCGCCGCGCCGGTCTCAGACGACGTCCCAGTCATCCTCGTCGGGAACCTCGCCGATCGCCAGCCAGTCGGCGCGGACCCGGGCGACACGCGTATCGCCCCATGTGCGGAACAGGATCACGAAGCTCTCCGCCTTCACCGCCTGCGCGGTGATGTCCGCGCGCTGGTTGGTCTTCTGGTCCATGTCCCACATCGACATCGACACCTGCACGACCGGCGGCGCGCTGAACGGCTCGGCGAAACGGACGGTCCGGCGCAGCTCCCGCGGGCCGCTTCCGGTCCACATCTTCCCGCCATCCTCGTAGTGCGAGAACAGCACCAGCGACCCGCGATCGACTCCGACCCGATGGCTGCGCATCCGCTGCATGTATCCTCCATTCCCCCGCCGGAAACTTTAGCCGCGCTGCCCCGGCGGGCAAGGCAAATCGCCGCGCCTCCCCGGCCGCGCCGCCACCCCGGCCGGAACATGGTCGGCCATTTTCCGCTGTGCCGGAATTCCGGTATTTCGCGCTAGAGGTGAGTCGGCCTAGAGTCAGACCTCCCCCGTCATCAGCGGGCCAGTATTTCCCGGCCTGCCCCTTGGGGGTGCTTTTTGTACGCAATCCATTTCAGGAGGAACAGATGGCCGACGGCGATCTTATCTCAATCAGCGACCTTCCCTGCTGCCCCGAAATCTTGAAAGACCCGTGCTGCGAACGGCTTCAGTTCGCCTACCGGTTGCGCATTCCGCTGGCCGCCGCGCAGGTCGAGGTGACCTATATCGCAGAGCTTGAGCGGTGCCCCGGCCCGCTGGCGCTTGGCGACGTGGTCTATTCCACGACGCTGCTGCCGGGCGAAAAGGTCCGGCTCTACACCGCCTCGCGCAATTCGCGCTTCAGCTATGACAGCGAATCCGAGGTGAACTACCGGCACGAACAGGCCTCGGAAGAGACATTCTACATGTCGTCGATGGACCGCTACATGTCCGACCTCACGATCCGCGATCAGGGTGAGGCGAACAGTCAGACCCATTCCGACTTCGAGGTGAATGGCAGCGCCGACTACTGGACGGCAGGCTTCGCCGGCGGGGCGAGCACCAGCGTGGACGGCGACTTCAACGGTAATTCCAGCGCCGACTTTGCGCGGGAACTGACCCAGCATGCGTCCTCTTCGCACGACCGTTCGGTGCAGGCGACGCGGGCGGCGAACTCCATCGCCGTGGGCGAGGTGCAAAGCCGGTCCCATGCCGAGGGCGAAAGCGAAAGCGCCTATGAGGCGTCGACGCGCACGTTCGAGAACAAGAACGAATGCCACGCCGTGACCTACCTTGCCTATCAGCTCGTCAAGAAGCAGACGCTGACGTTCACCATCAAGGCGGTGCTGCGCCGGGTCATCGACCGCGCGGGCGACACCCGCGTCGACGCGCGGCCGATCCGTCCGGCGTCAAGCGTCGCGGTGATCCCCGACGGCATCCGCGCGACGCAGGCCAACCGGCTTGAGGTCGAGACCGCCGGTCGGACGAGTGCGGCGGCCTACAAGGCCAACGTCATCAGCGGCGGCTCCGGCCTCGGCCTTGGCAGCTCGGGCAACCTCAATCTCGCGCTCGCGACGCGGAGCGCCGCCTTCTCGACCCGCGTGCCGCCGATGTCGGACGCGGAACGGGACAAGGCGTTGAAGGCGGCCGACGCGGAACTGGTGAAGGCGGGCGTGATCGACCGCGTCGGCGGCAATCTCTCGGCCAAGTTCGCGGCCGAGCTGAGCTTCACACGCGAGACCTGCCTGCCGACGCAGGCGATCATCGTCAAGGGCTGCCTCGACAAGTGCAACACCTGCGAGGAAAGCCGGCAGAAGGCGATCGACCTCGACCTGATCCGCAAGGGCCTTCAGAACAAGCTTCTCGAAAAGCAGATCGAGCTTCTGGAAAAAAGCCAGGAATACCGCTGCTGCCCTGTCGGCGAAGCCGAGGAAGATGGCGACGGCGGCGGTATCTGATCCGCACGACCATGCGAAAGGCCGCGCCCTCGGGGGCGCGGCCGTTTCATGCCGCCCTCAATGTGCGCCGCCGAGCGCGCCTGCGCGAACGCCGTAATCGACCGCGATCCCGTAGTCGGGATCGTCGTCGCTGTCGATCATCAGCTGCCCCGCGCGGTTGAGCAGGCGGTGACAGTCGCGGCTGAGATGACGCAGGACCAGCGTCTTGCCGTTCCCCTCGTACCGCGCGGCCAGCGCCTCAATCGCGGCCAGTGCCGACTGATCGGCGACACGGCTGGCCGCGAAATCGACGATCACCCGGTCTGGATCATCCTCGGGCGTGAAGAGTTCGACAAAACCGTCGGTCGATCCGAAGAACAGCGGCCCCTCGATCCGGTAGACCTTTGCGCCATCCTCTTCCGTCGCGATGGCGGCATGGATACGGCTCGCGTTCTGCCAGGCATAGGCCAGGGCCGAGACGATGACACCGGCAACGACAGCGGTTGCAAGATCGGTCGCGACCGTGATCGCGGTCACGAGGACGATGACCACAGCATCGGTCACGGGCACTTTGCGCAGCACCCGGAAGGTCTGCCAG
Source organism: Alphaproteobacteria bacterium (assembly GCA_030429495.1). Lineage (GTDB taxonomy): Bacteria > Pseudomonadota > Alphaproteobacteria > Rhodobacterales > Rhodobacteraceae > Albidovulum. The sequence goes on from JAUIFH010000006.1 coordinate 212,599, forward strand.
GCGAAGGTGCCGATCACCACCATGAACATCACTCCCACCAAAGCGGCGAGCGGGATCTGTTCGATAACCGGCGACCCGAACAGGATAAACGACAGCAGGAAAAGCGCGGCGGCAGTCGCGGCCAGCCGGGTGCGACCGCCGGAGCTGACATTGATCATCGACTGGCCGATCATCGCGCAGCCCCCCATGCCGCCGAAGAACCCGGTGACGGTATTGGCCACGCCCTGCGCCACGCATTCCTGGCTCGCGCCACCGCGCTTGCCGGTGATCTCGCCGACAAGGTTCAGCGTCAGAAGGCTCTCGATCAGGCCGACTGCCGCGAGGATGACGGAATAGGGCAGGATGATTTCCAGCGTTTCCCAGTTCAGCGGCACCACCGGAAGGTGGAAGGCCGGCAATCCGCCCTTGATCGAGGCAAGGTCGCCCACGCGCGGCACGTCGATGCCGAAGCCGATGACCAGTGCCGCAACGATGCCGATCCCGGCAAGCGGCGCGGGAAAGGCACGCGTGATCCGCGGCATGATCCAGATGATCGCCATCGTCGCGGCGACCAGCGCGAGCATCGTGACGAGTGGCCAGCCGGTCATCCAGACATGGCCGCCATTACCGTCAGGCAGGCGGAACTGTTCAAGCTGTGCCAGCCCGATGACGATGGCGAGGCCATTGACGAAGCCCAGCATGACCGGATGCGGCACCAGTCGGATGAACTTGCCGAGTTTGAGCACCCCGGCGGCGATCTGGATCAGCCCCATCAGGACGACGGCAGCAAAGAGGTATTCGACCCCGTGATCCGCGACCAGCGACACCATGACGACGGCAAGCGCCCCGGTCGCGCCCGAGATCATGCCCGGCCTGCCGCCGATGAGCGCGGTAATCAGGCCGACAAGGAAGGCGGCATAGAGGCCCGCCAGCGGATGAACGCCCGCGACGAAGGCGAAAGCCACCGCCTCCGGAACCAGCGCCAGCGCGACCGTCAGGCCAGACAGCACCTCCGTCCTCAGCGCAGCAGCGGAATGCGGGAAGGCCGGAGCATGGGCGGGCGAGACGGCAGCGGCAAAGGCCGCCAGCGCGGAGCGGGGCATTCTCTGATCCTCGGGGATTGTTTGTTCGCGGGGCGCGTGTAGCGGGAAATGGCGGGAAGTGAAACCCCCGGGCCGGATTTCCTGCGCCCCGGCTGTAGCTACGAAGAAATGACGGCGTCGCTACGGACGCCCTACGCCTGCGCTACGGCCTGCCGCAACGAAAAGGGCGGCGCAACAGCGCCGCCCTTTTCGGATCACGCATCGCGGGTTCAGAGCCCGAGCGCGGATTTCAGTGCCTGAAGATCGGCGACCAGTTTGGCGGCGGCATCCTTAGCCTCGGCCGGGGCCTCGGCGGCCTCCGCCGTCGCGTCGGCAATCAGCGCATCCATGTCGGCCGCGGAAACCTCGCCCTTCGGCATCGCTCGTTCGGCCAGAACCGACGCACCCGACGCCGAGATCTCGGCAAAGCCGCCGGTAACGGCATAGTCGTTCGTGCCCTCGGCAGAGACGACGGTGAGGATGCCGGGACGCAGCGTGGTGATCAGCGGCGAATGGTCCGGCATCGCCGTCAGGTCGCCATCGGCACCCGGAATGCGGACCTCGCGCGCCTGAACGGAGGCAAGCCGCCGTTCAGGGCTGACGAGGTCGAACTGCATCGTATCGGCCATTTCGCCCCCTTACGCCGCTTCCGCAGCGAGTTTCTGCGCCTTGGCTTTCACTTCCTCGATGTCGCCGACCATGTAGAAGGCGGCTTCGGGCAGGTGATCGTACTCGCCGGCGACGACGGCCTTGAAGGACGCGATCGTCTTTTCGAGCGGCACCTGAACGCCGTCCGAACCGGTGAAGACCTTGGCCACGTCGAACGGCTGGCTGAGGAAACGCTGGATCTTCCGGGCGCGAGCCACGGTCAGCTTGTCCTCTTCCGACAGTTCGTCCATGCCGAGGATGGCGATGATGTCCTGCAGCGACTTGTAGCGCTGGAGGATACCCTGAACATCACGGGCGACCTGATAGTGCTCTTCGCCGACAACGGCCGGATCAAGGATCCGGCTCGTGGAGTCGAGCGGGTCAACGGCCGGGTAGATGCCGAGTTCGGAAATCGCACGCGACAGAACCGTGGTGGCGTCGAGGTGGGCGAACGAGGTCGCCGGCGCCGGGTCGGTAAGGTCGTCGGCCGGAACGTAGATGGCCTGAACCGAGGTGATCGAGCCCGCCTTGGTCGAGGTGATGCGTTCCTGCATCGCGCCCATGTCGGTGGCGAGCGTCGGCTGGTAGCCCACGGCCGAAGGGATACGGCCGAGAAGGGCCGACACTTCCGAACCGGCTTGCGTGAAGCGGAAGATGTTGTCGACGAAGAACAGAACGTCCGTGCCCGACTGGTCGCGGAACTGTTCGGCCAGCGTCAGACCCGACAGGGCGACGCGCATACGGGCCCCCGGCGGCTCGTTCATCTGACCGTATACAAGGGCCACTTTGGACTTTTCCAGATCATCCGGGACGATAACACCGGATTCGATCATCTCGTGGTAAAGGTCGTTGCCTTCACGGGTCCGTTCACCAACACCGGCGAAGACCGAGAAGCCCGAGTGCACCTTGGCGATGTTGTTGATCAGTTCCATGATCAGAACCGTCTTGCCAACGCCCGCACCGCCGAAGAGGCCGATCTTGCCGCCCTTCGAGTAGGGGGCGAGAAGGTCGATGACCTTGATGCCGGTGACGAGGATCTCGGACGAGGTCGCCTGTTCGTTGAATTCCGGCGCCGGCTGGTGGATGGCGCGGGTTTCCTTGGCCTTGACCGGACCCTTTTCGTCCACCGGCTCGCCGATGACGTTCAGGATGCGGCCCAGCGTCGGGTTGCCGACGGGAACCGAGATCGGGGCGGCGAGGTCGGTCACGGGCGCGCCGCGCACGAGGCCTTCGGTCGCGTCCATGGCGACGGTGCGCACCGTGTTCTCGCCAAGATGCTGGGCAACCTCAAGAACCAGCCGCTTGCCGTTGTTCTCGGTCTCGAGCGCGTTCAGAATTGCCGGGAGGTGATCGTCGAACTGCACGTCCACGACGGCGCCGATGACCTGCGTCACCCGACCCTTCGCGGCAGCTGCTTTCGGTGCTCTTGCCATTTGGTTTCTCCGGTTTCGTCAGAGCGCCTCGGCGCCCGAAATGATTTCGATAAGCTCTTTGGTGATCGCGGCCTGGCGCGAGCGGTTGTACTGGATCGTCAACCGGTCGATCATCTCGCCCGCGTTGCGCGTCGCGTTGTCCATGGCGGACATCCGCGCCCCCTGTTCCGACGCGCCGTTTTCGAGAAGCGCGGTGAAGATCTGGGTGGCTGCGCCCCGCGGCAGGAGATCGGCAAGGATCTCTTCTTCCGACGGCTCGTAGTCGTAAAGCGTCGAAGCCGCTTCGCCTTCGCCGTCGTCGAACTTCGCCGGAATCAACTGCTGTTCGGTCGGGACCTGCGCGATCACCGACTGGAAGCGGTTGAAGAAGATCGTGGCGACGTCGTACTCGCCCTGATCAAAGCGATGGATCAGATCCCGTGCGATGCCCTGGGCGTTGTCGTAGCCAACGCGCTTGACATCGGAAAGGTCGACATGGGCGACGAAATGCTTGGCGAAGTCGCGCTTGAGCTGTTCGCGCCCCTTCTTCCCGACGGTCATGATCTTCACCGTCTTGCCGGCGCGCAGCAGTTCAGTCGCCTTCGCCCGGGCAAGCCGGACGATCGACGAGTTGAAGGCGCCGCAGAGGCCCCGTTCCGCCGTCATCACGACGAGCAGATGGGTCTGATCCGACCCCGTCCCGGCCAGAAGGCGCGGAGCGCTGTCAGAGCCGCCAACCGACGCGGCGAGGCCGGACATGACCGCGTTCATCCGCTCGGCATAGGGCCGTGCGGATTCGGCGGCCTCCTGGGCGCGGCGCAGTTTTGCAGCTGCGACCATCTGCATGGCCTTGGTGATCTTCCGCGTCGACTTGACGCTTTCGATCCGGTTTTTCAGGTCCTTAAGGCTGGGCATATCCCCGTCCCCTCCTTAGCGCGTCAAGCGAAGGTCTTGGCGAACTCGTCGATCGCGGCGCGGAGCTTGTCCTCGGCCTCACCCTTGATCTTCGGATCTTCCTTGGTGATCCAGTCGAGGATGTCCTTGCGGTTGGTGCGCATGTGCTTGAGCAGATCGCGCTCGAACCGGCCGACATCCTTCACCGGAAGCTTGTCGAGGAAACCCTTGATGCCGGCGAAGATGACGCAGACGATTTCCGCGTTGGTCAGCGGCGAATACTGCGGCTGCTTCATCAGCTCGGTCAGACGCGCACCACGGTTCAGCAGGCGCTGGGTCGCGGCGTCGAGGTCGGAACCGAACTGCGCGAAGGCCGCCATCTCGCGGTACTGCGCCAGTTCCAGCTTGACCGAACCCGCGACCGACTTCATCGCGTTGGTCTGGGCCGAGGAGCCCACGCGCGACACCGAGAGGCCGGTGTTCACGGCCGGACGGATACCCTGGTAGAAGAGTTCCGTTTCAAGGAAGATCTGGCCGTCGGTGATCGAGATCACGTTGGTCGGGATGAAGGCAGACACGTCGCCGCCCTGGGTTTCGATGACCGGAAGGGCGGTCAGCGAACCGGCGCCGAAATCCTCGTTCAGCTTCGCCGAACGCTCCAGCAGGCGGGAGTGCAGATAGAAAACGTCGCCCGGATAGGCTTCGCGTCCGGGCGGACGGCGGAGCAGCAGCGACATCTGGCGGTAGGCCACGGCCTGCTTGGAAAGGTCATCGTAGATGATCAGGGCGTGACGGCCGTTGTCGCGGAAATATTCCGCGATGGCGGTTGCCGAATAGGGCGCGAGGAACTGCATCGGCGCCGGGTCGGACGCAGTCGCGGCCACGACGATCGAGTAGTTGATGGCGCCGGTTTCTTCCAGCTTCTTCACAAGCTGGGCAACGGTCGAACGCTTCTGGCCCACGGCGACGTAGACGCAGTAGAGCTTCTTGCTCTCGTCGTCGCCGGCGGCTTCGTTGTAGGATTTCTGGTTCAGGATCGTGTCGAGCGCGATCGCGGTCTTGCCGGTCTGTCGGTCACCGATGATCAGTTCGCGCTGGCCACGGCCGACCGGGATCATGGCGTCAACCGACTTGAGGCCGGTCGCCATCGGCTCGTGCACCGATTTCCGCGGGATGATGCCGGGGGCCTTGACGTCGGCCACGGCGCGCTTCTTGGTCTTGATCGGGCCCTTGCCGTCAATCGGGTTGCCAAGGCCGTCCACGACCCGGCCGAGCAGTTCGTCACCGACGGGCACGTCCACGATGGCTTTGGTCCGCTTGACCGTATCGCCTTCCTTGATGTCCTGGTCGGAGCCGAAGATCACGACGCCGACGTTGTCGACTTCGAGGTTCAGCGCCATCCCGCGGATACCGCCCGGGAATTCGACCATCTCACCAGCCTGGACGTTGTCGAGGCCGTGCACGCGCGCGATGCCGTCGCCAACCGACAGGACGCGGCCGACCTCGGCCACTTCCGCTTCCTGACCGAAGTTCTTGATCTGCTCCTTAAGGATCGCAGAGATCTCGGCTGCCTGGATTCCCATTATCCGACCTCTTTCATAGCATTCTGGAGGGAAGCGAGCTTCGAGCGGATCGAGGTGTCGATCATCTTCGAGCCCACTTTGACGATAAGTCCGCCGATAAGGCTTTCATCGACGGTGGTATTGAGCTTGACGGTCTTGCCGACCGTCTTCTTGAGCGACGCGGCAAGCTTGTCGGCCTGGACCTTGGTCAGCGCGGCTGCGGCCGTAACCTCGGCGGTCACCTCGCCCTTTTCCTCCGCGATCATGTCGCGCAGGGCAGCCAGGAGCTGCGGCAGGACGAACAGCCGGCGGTTCGACGTCATCAGGCCGAGGGTGTTGGCGAGCGTCGGCGACAGCTTCATCTTGGCTGCCAGCGCGGCGACGGCTTTCGCCTGTTCGTCGCGCGAATAGACGGGCGATGCGATCAGCCCGCGCAGATCCGCGCTTTCCTCAAGCGCGGCGCCAAGCGCGTCCACATCCCCTTCGAGCACCGTGAGGCCCTTGGCATCCTTGGCGAGTTCAAAAACGGCCGTCGCATAGCGCCCGGCGATCCCTGCGGAAATCGAAGCTGGTTCGGACACGTCCACCCTTCCGATTGTTCTGTGCCATCGCCTCTTTTTCGTGGTCAGGTCAGAGGCCACCTGTGGCGTGCACCTACGCGCACGGCCGAAGTCGGCGCGGGTGTAGCAGAGGCAGGGAAGGCTCGCAACCGCCTTGGCAAACTAAATGGAAGGGCAGAAACCCCGTCTTTTCAGCAACTTCATGGCCCCGCGACAATGTGGTGCCATTTCCGGGCGCAAAGTTTGGGCGGTAACATCCTTCACCCGGGACAGAATCCCCGCGCGGAGCTACCGATTCAGGCAGGTTCGGCCGCCGGTTTCGGCAGCGCATCGAGCACTTTGAGCGGTCTGCGGACCGTCGCCGCCAGACCCGGCCTCTGCGGCGCGTGGACCTGCTTGGACACCTCCAGCAGCAGGACGCCACCCGCGAGGACGGTCGAGATCCGGTGGCCCAGACGTTCCCACATCGGCGCCGTCCTGAGCCAGAAGCGGCGGCTGGACGGTGGTACGAATAGCGCCGACTGCTGACGCTCGGCCGCGAAGTTGTGACGCCGAAGCTGGGCGTCGAGCTGGCTCATCGAATAGGGCCGCCCGTAGCCGAACGGCGTCCTGTCCGACCGCGACCAGAGACCGGACCGGTTTGGCACAACGAACAGGGCCCGTCCGCCCGGCCCCAGCACGCGCCAGCATTCGTCAAGCAGCGCGGTCGGATGTTCGGAGGTCTCTAGTCCATGCATCACCACAAGCCGATCGACCATCCCGGTCTCGATCGGCCATTGCGTTTCCTCGCACAGGACCGAGACGTTCTCCATTCCCGCGGGCCAGGGCATGACGCCCTGCGGCGCGGGCATGAACCCGACGACACGGCGCGATTCATCAAGATAGGGCCGCAGAAGCGGCGCCGCGAACCCGAAGCCGACAACGGTCTGGCCCTTCGTCGGCTCCCACAGCGCGGTCACCTGGTCACGGATCGCCTTCTGCGCGACGCGGCCAAGCTGCGTCCGGTAGTAGAAGTTCCTCAGGTCCAGAACGTCGAGATGCATTGCGCGCGCGGCTTCATTCGGCAAAAGATACGGGAAGCATACGGAAAGACGCGGAAAACGCCATGGCCCTGGAAATCGTCACGGTCCCCTGCCTGAGCGACAACTACGCCTACCTCGCGCATGACGCGGCGACGGGCGCGACTGCGGTTGTCGATGTGCCCGAGGCGGCGCCGATCCTGAACGCCCTGCGTGAACGCGGCTGGAAAGCAAGCCACATCCTCATCACGCATCACCATGGCGATCACATCGACGGCGTCCCGGCGCTGGCCGCCGCGACCGGCGCGCGCGTGATCGGTGCGGCGGCCGATGCCCACCGCCTGCCGCCGCTGGATGAAGCCGTCGCCGAGGGCGACGTGGTTCGCGTCGGCCTTGCGAGCGGTGTGGTTATCGACGTGTCGGGGCACACGGTTGGCCATGTTGCATTCCATTTCCCGGAATCCGGCGTTGTCTTCACGGCCGACAGCCTGATGGCGCTCGGTTGCGGACGCCTCTTCGAAGGCACTGCCGCGCAGATGTGGCGCAGCCTCGAGAAGCTCGCCGCGCTGCCGCCGGACACACTGGTCTGTTCGGGCCACGAATACACCGCCGCCAACGCGCGTTTTGCACGCACTATTGAACCCGACAACCAAGCGCTTATATCCCGTTCCGACGCAGTGGCCGAAGCCCGGGCCGCGGGCCGGCCGACAGTGCCGTCGACCCTGTCCGAGGAACTCGCGACCAACCCCTTTCTCAGGGCCGGTCTTCCCGGGATGAAGGTTGCGATGGGCATGACCGATGCGTCTGACGCCGAGGTCTTTGCCGAAATCCGTGCGCGCAAGGATCGTTTCTGAAAACCGTCCGCAACGCCGTGCATTGCTAACAATTCTGTCAGAAATGGGCGCATTCCGATCACATTTTGACGTGCCGCGTCGGCATTCCACTTTTTCGACGAGAAAATACTTGAAGCTGCCCGAATTCCACCGAACTTTAAGTGTATGAGGCGAAAGTGGGACCGGGCGACCCGCCCCTCCCGCCGGAAGGAAAGGAGCACGAAGGTGCCGTCATTCTCGAACACGCTCGAACAGGCAATCCATGCTGCGCTGGCGCTGGCCAATGCGCGCCGGCACGAACTCGCGACGCTCGAACATCTCTTGCTCGCGCTGATCGACGAACCCGACGCGGCCAAGGTGATGCGCGCCTGCTCCGTGGATATCGAGGCGCTGCGCCGCACCCTTGTCGAGTTCATCGACGATGACCTGTCGACACTCGTCACCGACGTCGACGGCTCTGAAGCCGTGCCGACGGCGGCGTTCCAGCGCGTGATCCAGCGCGCGGCGATCCACGTCCAGTCTTCCGGCCGCACCGAAGTGACCGGGGCAAACGTGCTTGTCGCGATCTTCGCGGAGCGCGAGAGCAACGCCGCCTACTTCCTGCAGGAGCAGGACATGACCCGCTACGATGCGGTGAACTTCATCGCTCACGGCGTCGCGAAGGACCCCTCCTTCGGCGAAACGCGGCCCGTGACCGGCGCGCAGGAACAGGACGAGCACGGCCCGGCCCAGACCGACGGCGAGGCCAAGGAATCCGCGCTGGCCAAGTACTGCGTCGATCTGAACGCCAAGTCGAAGAAGGGCGATGTCGATCCGCTTATCGGCCGCGAGTCCGAGATCGAGCGCTGCATTCAGGTGCTTTGCCGCCGGCGCAAGAACAACCCGCTTCTGGTGGGCGATCCCGGAGTCGGCAAGACCGCAATCGCCGAGGGCCTCGCGCTGAAGATCACGCGCGGAGAGACCCCCGACGTGCTCAGCCACGCCACGATCTATTCGCTCGACATGGGCGCGCTTCTTGCCGGAACCCGCTATCGCGGCGATTTCGAAGAGCGTCTGAAAGCGGTGGTGAACGAGCTGGAGGATCATCCCGACGCGATCCTTTTCATCGACGAGATCCATACCGTGATCGGCGCCGGGGCGACTTCGGGTGGCGCAATGGACGCGTCGAACCTCCTGAAGCCCGCGCTTCAGGGCGGCAAGCTGCGCTGCATGGGATCGACCACCTACAAGGAGTTCCGCCAGCATTTCGAGAAGGACCGCGCGCTCAGCCGCCGGTTCCAGAAGATCGACGTGAACGAGCCGTCGGTCGACGACACGATCAAGATCCTGCTGGGGCTGAAACCTTATTTCGAGAAGCACCACGACCTGCGCTACACGCAGGACGCGATCAAGGCCGCGGTGGAACTTTCGGCCCGCTACATCCACGACCGGAAGTTGCCTGACAAGGCTATCGACGTGATCGACGAGGCCGGCGCGGCGCAGCATCTCGTGGTCGAGTCGAAGCGTCGCAAGACCATCGGCCCGAAGGAAATCGAGGCGGTAGTGGCCAAGATTGCCCGCATCCCACCGAAGAACGTCTCCAAGGACGATGCCGAGGTGCTGAAGGATCTGGAAAAGACCCTCAAGCGGGTCGTCTTCGGTCAGGACAAGGCGATCGAGGCGCTCTCTTCGGCGATCAAACTGGCCCGTGCCGGCCTGCGCGAGCCCGAAAAACCCATTGGCAACTACCTGTTTGCCGGCCCTACGGGCGTCGGCAAGACCGAGGTCGCGAAGCAGCTTGCCGATACCCTCGGTGTGGAGCTTTTGCGCTTCGACATGTCGGAATACATGGAGAAACATGCGGTTAGCCGCCTGATCGGCGCGCCTCCGGGTTATGTCGGCTTCGACCAGGGCGGCATGTTGACCGACGGGATCGACCAGCATCCGCATTGCGTGCTGCTTCTGGACGAAATCGAAAAGGCGCACCCGGATGTCTACAACATCCTGCTTCAGGTGATGGACCATGGCAAACTGACCGACCACAACGGCCGGCAGGTGGATTTCCGCAACGTGATCCTCATCATGACCTCGAATGCCGGTGCTTCGGAACTTGCGAAATCCGCCATCGGCTTCGGCCGCGAACGGCGCGAGGGCGAAGATACGGCGGCGATCGAACGCACCTTCACGCCAGAGTTCCGCAACCGGCTGGATGCAGTCATCTCCTTCTCCGCCCTTCCGCGCGAGGTGATCCTGCAGGTCGTGGACAAGTTCGTCCTGCAACTCGAAGCACAGCTTCTGGACCGGAATGTCCATATCGAGCTGTCGCCCGAGGCCGCGAACTGGATTGCAGAGAAGGGCTACGACGACCGCATGGGCGCCCGCCCGCTTGGCCGCGTCATCCAGGAGCACATCAAGAAGCCGCTGGCCGAGGAACTTCTGTTCGGAAAGCTGATGAAGGGCGGCGTCGTGCATGTCCGTCTGGGCGACGACACCCTCGCCTTCGAGATCGAGGAACCGCAGAAACCGCGGATCACGGGATCGAAGCCGCCGCTCCTGACTGCGGACTGACAGGCGCTACAGGAATACATGCCGGCGGCCTTCGGGCCGCCGGTCGTATTTTTCAAGGTAGGCGCACGCCCGTCGCAGGCGTATCTTGGCTGAAGACGTTGACCCAGCCGCTATCCGATCGGCGCCAGACCGAACTGACATACATCGCCTCAGCGTCTCGGCGCCCAGTCCGAACGTAGGTCGCATGGTAGGCAAGCAGCGCATGATCGGGTCCGAACGCCAGCACCCGCACCGCCGAGAGGGCGTAGCGCAGCACGCTCGGCCCGGCGGCAAGCTGGGCGACATGGTCCGACTTTCCCGCGAACCCGTCCGGATAGACGCCGAGGAAATCCGCCGACAGCGCGCGGTCATCAGCTTCGGCATCGCCCGTAACGAGCGCGTCCCACACCGCTTTCTCACAATGGAGAAGCTGTTCGAGAAGGTTCGGACCTTCCATCGCCCTAACGCTCCGTCAGCTTCAGCTCGATCCGACGGTTCTGCGCGAGCGCGTCGGAGCTGCTGCCTGCCACGACGGGATGAAATTCGCCGAAACCAGTCGCGGCTAACCGCTCCGGCGGAAAGCCCAGTGCATCCTGCATGTAGCGCACGACCGACAGCGCGCGGCCCTGGCTGAGTTCCCAGTTGTCGCGGTAGCGCCCGGATCCGATGAGCGGCGTGCTGTCTGTGTGGCCATCGACCCGGATGATCCAGTCGATCTCGGACGGGATCGCCGCGGCAACCTCCTGCAAGGTCGAGACGACCCCCGCGATCTGACTTTCACCCTCGGGCGAAAGCTCTGCCGAGGCCGGTTCGAAAAGCACTTCGGAGGAAAAGACGAAACGGTCGCCGACCACCCGGACACCTTCGCGGCCGGTCAAAACTTCGCTGAGCCGGGCGAAGAACTCCGAACGATAGCGCGCGAGTTCCTTCGTTTCTTCCTTCAGCGCCGCCGCCTCCGCCTCAAGCCGGATGCGCTCAGCCTCCTCCAGTTCGGCGCGCCGCTTTTCCTCGGCAGCCACCTGCGCCAGTGCGGAGTTGAGCCGGCTGCCAAGCGCCTCGATCTGCACCTTCGCATCGGCATCCCGCGCAGCCGATGCGTCGAGGAGGTCCTGCAACGCGCCAAGCTGACCGCGCAACGCAAGAACCTGTTCGTTGAGCAGAGCGACCTTTCGCGACGCCTCTGCGGATGCCGCCTTTTCCTTGGCCAGCTCCTCGTTCGCGGTCTCAAGAAGCACCTGCTGCCGCTCGGCCTCGCTCAGTTCCTCCCCTGCCCGCGCATTGGCGGCGGCAAGCAGTGTCAGCGTCTCTTCGGCGCGGCGGCGCTGCTCCTCCAGCGCAAGCGTCATCGCCGTCAGCTCATCTTCGGCCCCCTGAAGTTTTTCGCGCAAGACGGCGGCGGCGGCGGCTTCGGTCAGGCGCGCGGCCTCGGCCTCGGACAATTTCTCCGCGACGTCCTCGCCCTGCGCCTTCAGATCGGCGATCAGCGCGTCCAACGCCTCGCGGCGTGCGGCGGCGAGGCGGGCGGCCTCCTCCTGCGCGTCGATCTCGGACCGGGCCTGCGCGACGGCAAGGTTCAACGCCTCCTGCTCGGACAGAAGTTCGGCGCGCTCGGTTGTCAGCGCCGAAACCTCGCCACGGGCCGCATCGCGTTCGGCCAGAAGCCCGGCGACCTGCGCTTCGAAGGCCGTGATCCGCGTATCCGCTTCGGACAACAGGGTGTCGCGGTCCTCGACCTGCCGGGTCAAGGTCGCGATCAGCGCCGATTGACGGTCCGCCGCCGCGCGCGCGGCCTCAAGGTCGGTCGAAAGCCCGGAAACCTCGCCTTCAAGTGCGCTCGCGCGCTCCCGCTCAAGCCCGAGGGCATCGGCGAGGCCCGCCACCTGATCGGCAAGGGCCGCGAGTTCGTCATCCTGCGTGTCGATCGTTTCGCGCAAGGTGAACTGCACGACCATGAAGATCGTCAGCACGAACATCAGCACCATCAGGAGCGCGGTCATCGCATCGACGAAACCCGGCCAGATATTGGTCGAGAAGCGTTGCCCGTTGCGACCGCGCGCAAGCGCCATGGCCTACCCCCTCCGCGCCGAGTCTGACCGTGCCATTTGCCGTACCGCGCGGGTCAGTTCGGCCAGATCGCCGCGCAGATCGGCCATGCTCTCCTGCCGTCCGGCCGCCACCTCTTCCAGCAGCTTCAGAAGCTGCACGTCGATCGAACGCAACCGCATCCGGCTTTCGGCATCGCCCCCGGTCATGGCGGCATCGCCCTCCTGCCCCGCCTTCTCGACAAGCGACACGAGGCGGTCCTGCCCCTCCGCGATCCGGGCCAGCACCTCGACGGCAGCGGCGTCCTGTTCCAGCCGCTGGGTCAGGCCCTCGACGGAGGCCGCGAGCCATTCCAGACGCTCGTTGACGGCGGTGCGGCCGGCATCGGATCGCTGCAGGATCGCCTGAAGCGTCTCCACCTGTTCGGCCATGTGGTCCAGAACGCCCGCGACGGTTTCCTGATCCACGCCGCCGCCTTCGTTTTCGCCGCCGGCGAAGGAGAGCCGCGTGAAGGAGGTGAGCCACTCCTCAAGCTCACGGTAGAACCTGTTCTGGCCATGGCCCGCGAACAGTTCCAGAAGTCCGACGACGAGCGAGCCGGCGAGGCCCAGCAGCGATGAGGAGAACGCCGTTCCCATGCCGCCCAGCTGCGCTTCGAGCCCGGTCATCAGCTTGTCGAAGACCTGCATCCCCGTCTCGCCCTCGTCCGGCGCCAAGGCGCGGATCGTGTCAACAACCGCCGGAACCGTGATGGCAAGGCCATAGAAGGTGCCAAGGAGGCCGAGAAAGATCAGCAGGCTCGTGAGATAGCGCGTGATGTCGCGCGCCTCGTCTATTCGCGTCGAGACGGATTCAAGGATCGACCGGGCCGAGGTGGAGGAGATCTGCACCGACCGCTTCCCGCGCGACCGAAGAAGCGCCGCAAGCGGCGCCAGCATCTGCGGCGGGATCGTCATCTCGTGGCCTGCCCGATCGGCTGCGAAGCCCTCGATCCAACTGACCGACCGCGCGAGCTGCCCGACTTGCCAGAAACAGGTGAGAACACCAAGGATGAATACGCCGAGGATCAGGCCGTTCAGATAGAGGTTCGCCTTGAAAATCGAGAAGATCGGGCCGTATGCGAGGTAGGCCCCCGCGCCGACAAGCACCGAAACGAGCACCATCATCGCCACTTGCCGCACCGGCTGGGAAAAGAACGGCTCGGCCTCTCGCACGGGTTTGTCCATCTGGATCGCGACCCCTGTCCTGATTAACCCGGACAATAGGCGGGGCGGAGGCCGCTCACAAGCGCTTAGCGGGGCGTGCCGTCTGTCAGGGCGCGCACACGACTGGCAAGCCAGTCCAGATCTGCATCGGCGATACCGAGTTCGTGCAGGTGGTCGGCCGTGTTCCAGAGATATTCCGTGTTCGGCCCCCGCCCGCCCCGCGCTGTCGCGATGATCCCGGCCTGTTCCTCAAGCGCGAGTCCGCCGCAATACTGAACGTGGTCGGGGTCGATGACATAGGTCACCGCCGCGACCCGGCGGCCATCGTGCAGCGCCAGGGGAAGCGTCTTTTCCAGATAGGCCGACGAGATCAGTTCGCGTTCCCGCAGATAGGTCAGCGTCGCCTCGGCCCGGTCCGGCGCCACGGAATAGGCCACGCCGTTGCATGATGCGCCCTCCTCCGCGTCGAGCGCCAGGACAAGGCCGGGATGGTCCGGAGTGCCGCGATGGTGGATCGACCGCATGCAGAACGACCGGTGCCAGCCATCCAGCCGCGCCAGCGCCCGCTCCGCGAAGGCGAAACCTGGCTCCCACATGAGCGAGCCGTAGCCGAAGACCCACATCGAATTCATGAACCCCCGCTGGTTCTTCTTGCCGCTGTCGGTCTATAAACAGCATCCGGGACGAACAGGAAAGGCCTCTGGATGCGTTGGGTTCTTTGGTTGGTCACGGTCATCGCGGCGCTGTACGGCGGCTACTGGTTCGTCGGATCGCGCGCGCTCATGCAAGGGGCCGGCGCGGCCCTGTCCGAGATGCAGGCCGCCGGACGGGCGGACTATGCCACGTTCGAAGTCACGGGCTTCCCCTCGCGCTTCGACATGACGGTGACGGAACCTGAACTCGTCAGCGCGGACGGCACGCTGCGCTGGTCGGCGCCGGATCTGCATATCTACGCGCTGTCCTACAAACCGCACCACATCATCGCGGTACTTCCAACGGCGATGACCGTCACGCTCGGCCCTGAGACCCTTTCGGTGACGTCCGACGACCTGCGCGCCAGCGCGGTCTTCGGTATCGACCCTGCTCTGCCGCTCCTGCGGGCGCAGTCGATAGGCACCTCACCCGCCCTGTCCTCCGACCGGGGCTGGGGTGCGTCGGCGCGGGAGGTCCGGGTCGCGCTGCGGCAGGGCGCGGACGCGACCGAGCAGGAGTTCGGCCTCGAAGTGCTCATGCCGCGCCTGTCGGGCCTGCCCGCGACGCTTGTCGCGCGCGACGGGTCCCTGCCGGTGGAGGGCGAACGGATACGGTTTGACGCGGTCTTGCGCCTTGACCGGCCTCTCGACCGTTTCGCCGCCGAACAGCCGGTTCACGTGACCGCCGCTGATCTGCATGCGATCAACCTTGATTGGGGTCCGGTGCGCCTTTCAGGGGCAGGAAGCATCGAGATATCGGCCTCCGGCTATCCCGAAGGGCGGTTCGACCTCGACGTGCGGAACTGGCGCCCCGCGCTCGGCCTCGCGACCGGCCTCGGCCTGATCCGCGCCGAAGTCGCGCCGACCGTCAAACGCGCGCTCGAACAGCTTGCACTTGCCGGCGGGGACGCCGAGACGCTGTCGCTGCCCCTCGTCTTCGCCGGCGGACGGATGAGCCTTGGACCGGTTCCCCTCGGGCCGGCGCCGCGTTTCTGACTTGCGGCGCTTCTCGCCCTGGTATTTCGGGTTCACGCCGGACTAGGTTTCGGACTTTTTCCGTTCGAATTCTATTACTTACAAATTCAAGCAAAACCCAGAGAGCGTCAGCGGCAATAGGGGCCGCGCCCCCGTGCGGTATCAAGATGGAAATGGTCGTGATGGTGGCGATCCGAACCGGGGCCGAGCACGGTGTTGAACGGTCCGCAGGCGGCCTTGCGCATCTTGCTCAGCGCCTTGCCGTACTCCTTCGAGCCCCAGCCTTTCTCCACCGTCACCGCCGTTCCGTTCGCGAGCAGGATGGCCGAGATGTCGACGGCGCGGCCTTTGCCATGTTCCGATATCTTCGCGCCTTTGACGTTGTTGCGCCCCCGGCAGGCGTAGCTCGCGGCGACCTGCAAGGCGGTGACGCCGCCGCCCTTTCGGCCGACCGCCGGCTTCACCCCCGTCTCGACCCAGGTCTTGAGCGCCTTCGCCGTCGCGCAGTCCATCGCCGCCGGCTGGGTGAGCGCAACACCCGCGACCGAGATCACGCTGACGCCATCCTCAAGCCCGCACCCCTTGAGCCTTGCCGTAATCGGCGGAATGGTCTTGCCCTTGAGCGCCGGATCGCCGCACAGCGCTCCCTTGCGCCCGGTCGTGGCCTCGGGCGCGGGCTGGGTGCGGACGGCAGCCGCGGGTGTAACCTTTGCAACCGGTCGCACCGATGAAGGGCGCGGCGCGGGATAGAGTGACCGGGTCGGCGCATAAGCTGAAAAGCGTGACGCCGCGGGTTGGACGGCGGCGGGGGTCAGGATCGGGCGCGGCGCGGGGTGCGGTGACCGTTCGGGCGGGTTCGCCGATGCCGCGCCAAGACAGGCCATGACGACGCAGGCGGCAAGGGGCAGAAGCCCCCGGGCTGCCCGGCGGCCATTCATGCGTCATCTGCCTTCGCCCGGCCGAAGTCCGGTGCGGAGGTGTCCTGCCCGGCTTCGATGATGCCGCGGCGGATCGCCCGGGTCCGCGTGAAATAGTCGAACAATGCCTGCCCGTCGCCCATCCGGATCGCCCGCTGAAGCGCGAACAACTCCTCGGTGAAGCGGCCGAGGACGTCGAGTGTCGCCTCCCGATTGGTCAGGAACACATCGCGCCACATCGTCGGGTCGGACGCTGCAATGCGGGTGAAGTCGCGGAAACCGGCGGCCGAGTACTTGATGATCTCGCTTTCCGTAACGCGCCGAAGATGATCGGCGACGCCAACCATCGTGTAGGCGATAAGGTGGGGCGTGTGGCTTGTCACCGCGAGAACGACATCGTGATGCGCTGCGTCCATCTCTTCGACTTTCGCACCCATGCCCTCCCACAGGGCGCGCAGGCGCGCCACGGCATCGGGCGCGGCTTCGCCGGGAATGAGCAGCGTAAACCTGTTCTGGAAAAGCGTCGCAAAACCCGAACGCGGGCCGGAATGCTCGGTCCCTGCCAACGGATGGCCGGGGACGAAATTGATATCCTCCGGCAGATGCGGCCCGACCGCCTCGATCACCGCCTGTTTGACAGAGCCGACATCAGTGACCGTTGCACCGGGGGTAAGCCACGGGCCGATCTCCTCGGCGACCGCCCCCATCACGCCGACCGGCACGGCGAGAACCACGAGGTCAGCGCCCTTGGCGGCCTCGGCGGCTGTCTCGAAAACCTCGTCGCAGAACCCGATCTCAAGCGCGGCAGCGCGCGTCTCGGCGGTTTTCGCGTGGCCGACGACGGTGCCGGCGAGGCCCCATTTCTTCATCGCGTGTCCCATCGACGACGCGATGAGGCCAAGCCCGATCAGGGCCACTCGGTCGTAGATCTGCGCGCTCATGTCTGCCCCTTGAAATCACGGATGGCATCCGCGACGAGCCGGCAGGCGGCCGCATCGCCGATGGTTATGCGCAGACAATGCGGCAGGCCGTAGCCGGCAACCCGGCGCACGATCAGACCGCGCGCCTGAAGGAAGGCGTCGCAGGCCGCCGCCTCGGCCTCGTCGGCGAAACGGGCGAGGATGAAGTTCGCGGTCGAAGTGTCGGACGGCAGGCCACTTTCGGCGAGCGACTTGGCCAGCCATGTGCGCAGCCGCGCATTTTCTTCCCGGCACTTTTCAACGTAGTCGCCGTCGCGCACCGCGGCTTCGGCCGCCTCCAGCTGCGCATTCGACAGGTTGAACGGCCCACGGATGCGGTTCAGCACATCGATGATCGCCTGAGGGCCGTAGCCCCAGCCGATCCTGAGCCCACCAAGCCCGTAGATCTTGGAAAAGGTGCGCGTCATGAAGACATTGGGCCGCACCGTCGCAAGCGCCGCGCCGCCATCGTAGCCCTCGACATACTCCGCGTAGGCGCCGTCAAGGACAAGGATCGCCTGATCCGGGAGACCATCGGCGAGCCGCTCGATCTCCGGCAGGCCGATCATCGTGCCGGTCGGGTTGTTCGGATTGGCGATGAAGACAAGCTTCGTGGCCGGCCCGCAGGCGGCAAGCAGCGCGTCCACGTCCGTCGTGCGGTCCCGCTCACGCACCGATACCGGCGTCGCGCCGGCTGCGCGGGCCGAGATCTTGTACATCAGGAACCCGTGCTCGGTGAACACGACCTCATCACCCGGCCCGGCATAGGCCTGGCAGAGGAAGTGAATGATCTCGTCCGAACCGACGCCGCAGATGATCCGCGCGGGATCGAGCCCGTGCGCCTCGCCGATCGCCTCGCGCAGCTTCGCGTGATCGGTCGAGGGATAGCGGTGCAGCTTGTCGGCGGCCCGCCGGAACGCGTCCTTTGTGGCCTCGGACGGCCCGAACGGGTTTTCGTTCGACGAGAGCTTCACCGCGTCGGTGACGCCGGCCACATGCGACGCGCCACCCTGGTAGAGCGCGATCTCCATGATCCCCGGTTGCGGGCGGATGTGGTCGGTCATCGGTTGCGTCTCCGAAACTCGGGGCTTTCTAGCGGGCGCATTGCACCATTGCCAGCGCGTTGTTTGATAAACAAAAAGGGCCGCGGCAGATGCCGCGGCCCTCCTGAAACAGGGTTTGGACCCGGCTTAGCCGTTCTTAGCGTAATATTCGACGACGAGGTTCGGTTCCATCTGAACCGCGTAGGGAACGTCGCCAAGCGCGGGGGTACGCACGAAGGTCGCGGTCATCTTGGAATGGTCCGCCTCGATGTAGTCCGGCACGTCACGCTCGGCGAGGCCGACGGCCTCGAGCACGAGCGCGAGTTGCTTCGACTTGTCGCGAACGGCGACCACATCGCCTTCGCGGAGGCGGTAGGAACCGATGTTGACGCGCTTGCCGTTCACCGTGACATGTCCGTGGTTCACGAACTGGCGCGCGGCGAAGATCGTCGGCACGAACTTGGCGCGGTAGACGACGGCGTCCAGACGGCGCTCAAGAAGGCCGATCAGGTTCTCACCGGTGTCGCCCTTCACGCGCGACGCTTCGGTGTAGATGCGCTTGAACTGCTTCTCGGTCAGGTCGCCGTAGTAGCCCTTGAGTTTCTGCTTGGCGCGGAGCTGCGTGCCGAAGTCGGAAAGCTTGGCCTTGCGGCGCTGGCCGTGCTGGCCGGGGCCGTATTCGCGGCGGTTGACCGGGGATTTCGGACGGCCCCAGATGTTTTCGCCCATCCGGCGGTCGATCTTGTACTTGGCAGAGGTGCGTTTGGTCACCGCTGATCTCCTTCTAAGGACGCCGCCGATGGCGGCTATGAAGGGCGTTGTCCTTTCCCTTTCGGGCGACAGGCTTCCCCTTGCGGGGTCCACCAACACCAAATGAAAGCCCGGGCACATTCGTCCCGGGACGGGCGGCTTATACAGCCCGGAGAGGGGGAGTCAATGCCCCCTGCCCCGAATACGGTCAGGCAGCTTCGTGGCGCAGGATCGCCGCTTCCGATCCGTTCAGGTTCCGGCGGGCATAGTCGCCATAGACGTTGGGATCCTCTCTCAGCCCCGGCACAAGGTCCAGCAAGGCTGCGCGCTGGCTGTCCTCGATAAGGTCAAGGTCGGCGCTGGCGGGGTGGAAGCTTTCGGTCTCAAGCCCGTTGGCCCAGACGATCTCGTGCCGTTCCGTCATCAGATGAATATAGGTCACCTCGCGCAGGCCCGTTTCGGTGAGGATGCCGCGGCCATCGACCAGATCACGGGCCGCCACCAGAACTTCGGGCTGGTTGAACAGCGCGCGCGCATGGTCGCCACGGATCAGCATCCGGTGGTCGGGCGACACGATCAGGTCGCCCTCGGGCTGGTCCAGCCCGATCGCGCCGGCGCGGATGCGGATCGGCCGCAGATAGGGCATCGCGTAAAGTCGCGCGCCGCTCATCCTCCGTGCGCCGCTCCAGAGAACCGCCTGATCGCCGTCGTCGCGGGTGGAGATGCGGTCGCCAGCGCGGATCGCCTCTACCGGCCGGGGCCCGTCGGGCGTCGCGATGAGCGTTCCGGGCGTGAAGCAGATCACGCCGCGCCGTTCGCCCACCGCCACCGGGGCGCGTTGACCGGACTCGTTGACGACGAACAGATCGGTCTGCTTCGGCGGCAACGCCCCCGCGAAGGCAAGCAGCGTTCCCTCCGCGACCGTTTCGATTGCCGTCACGGCATACAGGTCGTGGCCATCGGTGACGACGAACCCCTTGCCGAGCTGCACGGCCGGAAAGTCCGGCGCTGCCTTCTGCTCCACACCCGCGGAGAGTTTTGCACCGAAGAGACGGCGCACCGATCGGGCGGCACGTTCGCGCAGATCGGCCTCGCCGGCGGGCCGCCCGAGCACAAGTAGCTCTGCCGGTCCGTCGACCCGCAAGGCATCGCCCGACCACCGCCAAACCGCGCCCGCAGCAAGCGCCGCGAGAGGCGCCGCACGGATACCGTCGGTTTCGGTTTGCCCAAGTGGAATGACATAGGTGCCGCGCTGGCACGCGTTGCTGCTCATGATCCCGCCCTCGTTCTTGTTGTTCCGGCTCTTTGGCCGATTGTTAACGAAGGTTAACACCAGGCTGGATTCATTGGGAATCCGTTTGACGCCAGGGGATGGAACCCGGCGCGTGGCTGTTGCGGAAAGGACTCTCTTGGCCTCAAGAGGCGGGCGTCATTCCAGCCAGTGGCGATAGTCGCTTACAAGCAGACGCTTCGGCGCCTCGTCTTCCTCGATGTCGGAGAACCGCCCGATCGGCTCTCGGAATACATTGTCGGTCTCGTCGTCGTTCACGGTCGAAACCTCGCCGATCAGCACATCGCCCCCCTCACCCCAAAAGGCGTGCCAGTCCCCCGGCATCAGGGTCACGCTTTCGCCGGGCGCGAGCTTCAGCTTCTCGCCCGGTGCGAAGGCGCGGCGGATGCCGTCGCACCGGACCATCCCACCGCGATCCTTGGCGAAGCGGCCGTTGTCGTCGGAGCCGTAGAGCTCGACCACCAAGGTCGCGCCGCCGCGATTGATGATATCCTCGGCCTTGATCACATGGGTGTGCATGGGGCTGAGTTGGTCCTGCCGCGAGATCAGCAGCTTCTCGGCATAGCACATGCCGCCACCGCGCTGGAGGTCAGCCAGCCGCCCGTTCCGCAGGGTGAAGAGGAACAGCCCCATCTCGTCGAACCGCCCGGCGCCGTAGTCTGTGATGTCCCAGCCGCAGCGCGCGTCGATCACATGGCGCGCCTCGTCACGCCGCGCCCGGAACATATCGGGCGACCATCGGGCGAAGGGCGGCAGGACAAAGCCGTGAGCGCGGATCATCTCCTCTGCCGCGGCCATGATTTCGTTGATACGGGATCGTTTCATCGGATGGCTTTCGCTGGCGGCCGGCACGGACCTTGTCATTGACCGGGCCATGATATTCAGTTGCGCCACGGATGGAAATCGGCGGCGGATCGGGAGCGATGACACGGATCAAGGCGGAACAGTTGCGGTCACGGCAATGGTTCATGAATCCCGACGACCCGGAGATGACGGCGCTCTATCTAGAACGCTATCTGAACTACGGCCTCACGCGGGAAGAGTTGCAGGAAGGCAAGCCGATTATCGGCATCGCGCAGACCGGCAGTGACCTCAGCCCCTGCAACCGCCACCATATCGAACTGACCAAGCGGGTCCGCGACGGAATCATCGCCGCCGGCGGGACAGCGATTGAGATCCCGGTTCATCCGATCCAGGAAACCGGCAAGCGGCCGACCGCGATGCTTGACCGCAACCTTGCCTATCTGAGCCTTGTCGAGAGCCTCTACGGCTATCCAATAGACGGCGTCGTCCTGAATATCGGCTGCGACAAGACCACGCCGGCGCTTCTCATGGCGGCGGCCACGGTCAACATCCCGGCAATCGCGCTCAGCGTCGGACCGATGCTGAACGGTTGGTTCCGGGGTGAACGCGCAGGCTCCGGCACGGTCGTCTGGAAGGCGCGAGAGCTTCTTGCGGCGGGCGAGATCGACGATGCCGGTTTTATGGACCTCGTGGCAAGCTCCGCCCCCTCTGTCGGCTATTGCAACACGATGGGCACCGCGACCACGATGAATTCTCTTGCCGAAGCGCTCGGAATGCAGTTGCCGGGCTCCGCCGCGATCCCCGCCCCCTACCGCGAACGTGGCCAGATCGCCTACGAGACCGGCCGGCGCATCGTCAGGATGGTGTGGGACGATCTTCGCCCCTCCGACATCATGACCCGCGAGGCTTTCGAGAACGCCATCGTCGTCAACTCGGCCATCGGCGGGTCCACCAACGCGCCGATCCACCTGAATGCGATCGCGCGGCATCTTGGCGTGCCGCTCGACAATGACGATTGGCAGCGGATCGGCCACCACGTCCCGCTTCTAGTGAACCTCCAGCCCGCCGGTGCGTATCTCGGCGAAGACTTCCATCGCGCCGGGGGCGTTCCGGCGGTCGTCGGCGAACTGCTGGAAGCCGGGCTGCTTCCCCATCCCGGCGCAATCACCGCGAACGGGCAGACCATCGCGACGAACAGCGCGAACAGACGCTCTGACAACGCCGATGTCATCCGCCCGGCCACCGATCCGATGGTGCGCGATGCCGGTTTCATCAACCTCAAGGGTAATCTCTTCGACAGCGCGATCATGAAGACGAGCGTGATCGGCGCGGAGTTTCGAAACCGCTACCTGTCAAACCCGGCTGACCCCGACGCGTTCGAAGGCCGCGCGGTCGTCTTCGACGGGCCGGAAGACTACCACGCCCGGATCGACGACCCGGCCGAGGCGATCGACGATCGCTGCATCCTCGTGATGCGCGGCACGGGACCGAAGGGCTATCCCGGCGGCGCCGAAGTCGTGAACATGCGGGCGCCGTCCTACCTGCTGAAGCTGGGCGTCAAGGCGCTGCCCTGCATCGGCGACGGCCGGCAATCGGGCACGTCCGGGTCGCCCTCGATCCTCAATGCTTCGCCTGAGGCAGCAGATGGCGGAGGGCTGGCGCTGCTGCGAACCGGCGACCGCGTGCGGATCGACCTCCGCAAATGCACGGCTGACATGCTGGTCGATCAGGGCGAACTGGCCCGACGGGCGCAGGACCTTGTAGCCGCAGGCGGCTATGCCACGCCCGAGAGTCAGTCGCCCTGGCAGCACTATTTCCGCGAACTGGTCGGACCTTTCGACCGAGGAATGGTTCTGCGCGACGCGCCCGAATACCGCGACATTGCCCGCAAGGGCGTCCCGCGCAACAACCACTGACGTCAGGCGGTCTCGCTGCTCCGGTAGCAGGCGTTCGCCAGCCACGCCGGATTGATCTCGACCCCCCAACCGGGCGCGTCGGGCACGGTCGCGTGGCCGTCCTCGATCCGGTAGGGATCACCAAGGAACAGCCCGTCCTGCCAGGGGTAGTATTCCAGCCCCTCTATCGAGAATTCGAGGTATTTTCCGGCGTTCGGGATCGCCCGTAGCAGGTGCATCGTGCACATCGTGACCAGCGATAAATTGGCGGCATGGGGGGTGACCGGCAGCCCCGCCTCGGCGGCCATCCGGCATACTTCCAGCGTGCGATGGATGCCGCCCATATACATCACGTCCGGCTGCACGATATCGACCACCCGGCCGCGGATCATCGGCCGCCATGTGGTCAATTCGCAATCCTGCTCGCCGCCGGTCACGTCGATCGCAAGCGCATCGGTCACCTGCTTCGTCTGGTCGAATTCCCAGTAGGGGCATGGCTCCTCGAAATGGCCGATCCCGTTATCCTCAAGCATCCGGCCCACCTCGATCGCGCGGGCGGGGCTGAAGCCGGAATTGCCGTCGACAAGCTTGTCGATCCCGTCGCCGAGCGCGGCCGACACAACGGGCACGACCGCCTCGGTCCGGCCGGACCATTCGTCGCGGTCGCGGCCGCATTCCGCCCCGACCCGCCATTTGAAGGCGGTAAAGCCCTTTTCGTCCCGCAACCGGACGAAGCGGCGCGCCTCATCCTCGGGCGAGATGTCACGGCGCATGGAACTGGCATAGGCCCGAATCCGCCCCGGCGTGCCTCCCAGAAGACTGACGACCGGCTTTTCCTCCAGCCTGCCCCGCAGGTCCCAAAGTGCGGTGTCGAGGCCCGTCATCGCGCGGCGCAGGTAGGAGCCGGGATACTTGTGCTCGCGTTCCCCTATCAGCGCCAGCGTATCGGCGAAGTCGAGCGCGTTGGTGCCAAGCGCATGCGGCGCGATCTGGCGATGGAATATCTCGCAAGTGATGTCGGCATTGTAGGTCGATACCTGCCCCCAACCGGTCGCGCCGGTATCGGTCGTGGCACACACGAAACCAACGAATTCATCGGTGAAGGTTTCAAGCCTGGCAATCTTCATGGGGTGCTCCGCCTAGATGCGCCGCGATCGTGCAATACAGCCTGCACCGCCGCAAGGGTGCAGAGCGTCGGCGCCGTTGGGGGCCGGGCTTTCCTTCGCCCGGCATTTGCACGACACTCCGCGCGAGACCTGACCGACCCGAAGGAGCCGCCCAGAATGACGACCGGATTGTCAGGCCCCGCGCTGCTCCCGCTTGGGCTGGACGCCGTCGTCGTCCGCTTCGCGACGGCGCTGGACGATGCCGCGAACCGAGCCGCGATCGCGTTTCGGAGCACGGTGGAGGCCGCCGGCCTGCCCGGCGTGGTTGAGACCGCCCCATCGCTCGCTTCCGTCCTCGTGCGGTTCGACCGTAGCCAGACCACCCGGGCCGAAACGACCGCCGCGCTCAAGACCCTGCTTGGGACGCGCGACTGGACAGAGGCGGAACTGCCGGTTGGGCGACGGCTCTGGCGCGTTCCGGCCGCGTTCGGCGGCGCACACGGGCCGCAGCTTTCCGAAGCCGCGGCGCTGGCCGGGCTGAGCGAGGGCGCCGCGATCGCCAGCATCACCGCGCAGCCGCTGCGCGTTCTCGCCATCGGCTTCGCGCCCGGCCAGCCCTATCTTGGGCTGCTGCCAGACCGCTGGGACATTCCGCGCATGCGCAACCTTACTCCGACGGTGCCGGCGGGCGCGATCGTCGTGGCAGTGCGCCAGATCGTGCTGTTCGCGAATGCGTCGCCGACCGGGTGGCGGCAGATCGGCCGGACCGGTTTCCGTTGTTTCCGTCCCGATACCGACGACCCGTTCCCCCTGCGCGCCGGTGACGAGGTCCGGTTCTTCCCCGCAGGCGACAGCGCCCTTGACGCCGAAGCCACCTGCGAGGCGCTTTCGTGACGGTCACGCTTACCCTTCACGGCGTCGGCCCCGGTCTGACCGTGCAGGATGCCGGACGGCCCGGCCATGCGGCGGCGGGCCTGTCCCCAGGCGGGGCGGTGGACTGGCTCGCGCTGGCCGAGGCCGCGGCACTGCTTGGGTCCGCATCGCCTACGGCCGCTATCGAGATAGCGGGGTTCGGGGGGGAGTTCAGCACCAACAGCGACACCCGCATCGCCCTGACCGGCGCACCGATGCGGGCCGCGATCGACGGCAGGGCGCTGATCTGGAACGCAAGCCATCGCCTCGAAGCCGGTCAGAGCCTGACCATCGGTGCAGCACTGCGGGGCAGTTACGGCTATCTCTCATTCGCGGGCGGCATCGCCGTGCCGGAACAACTCGGCAGCCGCGCCGCGCATCTCACGGCCGGCATCGGCCGCAGGCTGGTTGCCGGCGACACGCTGCCGCTTCGCCCCGACCGCGATCCTCTGGCGCCGCCACTGATCCTGCCGGCCGGCACGCGTTTCGGCGGCGGCACCGTACGCGTCGTGCCGGGACCGCAGACGCCGCTGTTTCCCGATCCGGTTCGCGCCGCCTTCGCCGCCACCACCTTCCACCGCAATCCGCGCGGCAATCGTCAGGGGGTCCGGCTCGACCATGACGGGGCGCCGTTCTCCACCGACGCGCAACTCGCGATCCTGTCCGACCTGATCGTCGCCGGCGATATCCAGATAACGGGCGACGGCGTGCCATTCGTCCTGCTCAGCGAGTGCCAGACCATCGGCGGCTATCCCCGCATCGGGACCGTGATCCCTGAGGATCTGCCGATCGTCGCGCAAGCCGCGCCCGGCGCCGCACTGCGGTTCCGCTTCGTGACACTGGAAGAGGCCGATGTCGTCTGCCGGACGCCCGCACAAGCGCTACGCGACGCGAAAGCCGCGGTCCGCCCCCTGACACGCGACCCGTCGGCGATCGCGGATCTTCTCAGCCATCAGCTTATCAGCGGCGCAACGGCGGGCGACGACCTCGACACCCTGCCCGGCTCATCCGGGTCGGACTGAGGCTCGGCAGGCCGGCCTCAGACCAGCCGCTCGGTCATCATCTTCTTGATTTCCACGATCGCCTTCGCCGGGTTCAGGCCTTTCGGGCAGGTCTTGGCGCAGTTCATGATCGTATGGCAGCGGTAGAGTTTGAACGGGTCCTCAAGCTGGTCCAGACGCTCACCCGTCGCCTCGTCACGGCTGTCAATCAGCCAACGATAGGCGTGAAGAAGCGCAGCCGGGCCGAGGTAGCGGTCACCGTTCCACCAGTAGCTCGGGCACGAGGTCGAGCAGGATGCACACATCACGCATTCATAAAGCCCGTCGAGCTTCTTCCGGTCCGCAATCGACTGACGCCATTCCTTCGCCGGGCGGTTGGTCTTCGTCTCCAGCCACGGCATGATCGAGGCGTGCTGGGCGTAGAAATGCGTCAGGTCCGGGATCAGGTCCTTGACCACCGGCATGTGCGGCAGCGGATAGATCTTTACGTCACCCGACACCTCATCGAGGCCATAGATACACGCCAGCGTGTTGATCCCGCCAATATTCATGGCGCAAGAACCGCAAATCCCTTCGCGGCAGGACCGCCGGAAGGTCAGCGTCGGGTCCACCTCGTTCTTGATCTTGATCAGCGCGTCCAGAACCATCGGCCCGCACTTGTCCATGTCGAGGAAATAGGTGTCGACGCGCGGGTTCTCGCCCGTGTCGGGGTCCCAGCGGTAGATCTGGAACTTGCGGACATTCGTCGCGCCCTCGGGCTTCGGCCAGGTCTTGCCGGTGCGTATCTTCGAATTCTTGGGAAGCGTGAACTGGACCATGTCTTATCCCTTCCAACCGGGGAGGTCATAGAGCGGCCGGCGCGGCGGCTGGCCGGATTTGCGATAGACGCAGGAATTGTAGAGCGCGGCGGGATCCTTGCCCTGAAGCCATTCGGACGACACCGTGAGGCGAACCTTCGAGGCCGGCCCGTTCGAGCCTGCGCCAACCGCGACGAAACCACGCGGGCCGGCAGCCAGTCGGGCACGTTCGAAACAGGCGTCCTCCGCCCGCGCAACCGACATCGGGCCGCAGGCCGCCAGAAGTGCTGCCGAAACAAGCGCGCCGGAGCGTACGGTATGAAGGTGCGGAACCCTCACCCCTCGGCCTCCGCCACCGGCAGGGCGTCAAGACAGGCCGCAGCCTTCGGCCGGGCGGCATAGGTCAGGATATTCTCGCGGTTCGCGGGCGAGACCGACTTGTAGTTGTCGGCCGTTCCAAGCTGCACGGTTTCGACCAGCGTCATGGCCTTCTGCACGCATTCGCCCGCGGCCACGCTGTCGATACCCGGCCGCTCCTCCGCCATCACCTTGGCAATGGCAGCGCGGGCTTCCTTCTTGCTGGCATCGGCAACGATGACGCCCGCACAGCCGGGCAGGAACGCTGCAAGCACGAAAGCGGAAAGCAGATGAACACGCATCAGTCAGTCCTCAGAGAGGCGCGAATTGTGGAACCGTCCTGCAGGAACAGCATCGCGCGTTGTTGCTGCGCCAGCGTAAGTGTCGGCCAGAGTTCCGCATCGCCGGGCAGCAGCGGATATTGTACCGGCAGGGGCAGCTTGCCTTTCGGCGTCGCGGGCAGTTTCTTCGGCTTGGCAGGCGCCGCAGTCTGGGTCTTTCCGACACCGCCTTCGAGGTAGGAGCCATGATAGCCGGCACCGCCGGACAGGATCGCGGCGCCGCGCTGCCGTTTCGTGTAACGCTGTTGCTCCGGCGCTGCGGCCGGCGGGGTGCCGTAGGTGTAGGTCCTCACCGTCGTGCCGCCGCTGCCGGCTCCGACTCGGGCAAGACACTCTTGATAAGCGCGTTCCTGTTGATCGCGGACGATTGCCTTACCAAGGCCGGAACCGAGCCCGCTCTGACCGACTGTATTCCGTCTGAACTGGGCACGAACCTCGTCATACGCTCCTTTGCACTGTTCGGCATTCGTCGCGTATTGCCCGATTTGGGGCTGGCATCCGCCTAAAACGATCAGCGATGCAATACCACAAACGATGAGTGTTGTTCTTGCCATATGTGCCTCAGTAAACCCTTGCCTTGGGCGCGATCTTTTTCAGGTCGATGCCCCCGTCCTTCTCGCCCGTCAGCGGGTCAAGATGGACCGGACGGCTTGTCAGCTTGACCTTGTTGCCCTTCACGGTCGCGAGCGAATGAACGCGCCAATTCTCGTCGTCGCGGTTCGGATAGTCCTCGTGCGCATGGGCGCCGCGGCTTTCCTTTCGCGCCTCGGCGGCGACGATGGTGGCGAGCGCATTGGGCATCAGGTTGGTCAGTTCCAGCGTCTCCATCAGGTCGCTGTTCCAGATCAGCGAGCGGTCGGTGACCTTGAGGTCATCCATCTTGGCCGCAACCGCCTCCATCTTCTTCACGCCTTCCGCCAGGGTCTTGTCGGTGCGGAAGACGGCGGCGTCGGCCTGCATCGTCTTCTGCATCTCAAGGCGCAGCTCGGCTGTCGGGACGCTACCATTGGCATTGCGGAGCGCGTCGAACCGGGCCAGCGCCTTGTCGACCTCGGCCGTGTTGACCGAGCGGTTGCGTTCCTTCGGGTCCACCACCTCACCCGCGCGGATCGCTGCGGCGCGGCCGAAGACGACAAGGTCGATCAGCGAGTTGGAGCCGAGGCGGTTCGCCCCGTGAACGCTGGCGCAGCCGG
Organism: Alphaproteobacteria bacterium; assembly: GCA_030429495.1. Classification (GTDB taxonomy): domain Bacteria; phylum Pseudomonadota; class Alphaproteobacteria; order Rhodobacterales; family Rhodobacteraceae; genus Albidovulum. The sequence continues at coordinate 241,395 of JAUIFH010000006.1, forward strand.
CCTCGCCCACGGCCATCAAGCCGGGGAACACGCGGTCCGGGCTGGCCTTGGTCGGGTTCAGCACCTCGCCCCAGTAGTTCGTCGGAATGCCGCCCATGTTGTAATGCACGGTCGGCAGGACCGGGATCGGTTCCTTGGTGACATCGACACCGGCAAAGATCTTCGCCGATTCCGAGATGCCGGGCAGACGCTCATGCAGCGTCTCAGGCGGCAGGTGGTTGAGGTGAAGGTGGATGTGATCCTTCTCACCGCCCACACCCCGACCCTCGCGGATCTCGATGGTCATGCAGCGGCTGACGACGTCGCGGCTGGCGAGGTCCTTGTAGGTCGGCGCGTAGCGTTCCATGAACCGCTCGCCTTCCGAGTTGGTGAGGTACCCGCCCTCGCCCCGCGCACCTTCGGTGATCAGGCAGCCCGAACCATAGATGCCGGTCGGGTGGAACTGGACGAATTCCATGTCCTGAAGCGGCAGCCCGGCGCGGGCCACCATGCCGCCGCCATCACCGGTGCAGGTATGGGCCGAGGTCGCGCTGAAATACGCGCGGCCATAGCCGCCCGTCGCCAGCACCACCATCTTGGCGTTGAAGACATGCATCGTGCCATCGTCGAGCTTCCATGCCACGACGCCCGTGCAGGCGCCGTCGGTGATGATCAGGTCGATGGCGAAATACTCGATGTAGAACTCTGCATTGTGCTTCAGACTCTGGCCGTAAAGCGTGTGCAGGATCGCGTGGCCCGTGCGGTCGGCGGCGGCACAGGTGCGCTGCACCGGGGGGCCTTCGCCGAATTCGGTCGTGTGGCCGCCGAAGGGGCGCTGATAGATCTTGCCCTGCTCGGTGCGGGAAAACGGCACGCCGTAATGCTCAAGCTCATAGACCGCTTTCGGGGCCTCGCGCGCGAGGTATTCCATCGCGTCGGTATCGCCCAGCCAATCCGACCCCTTCACGGTGTCGTACATGTGCCATTGCCAGTGGTCCGGCCCCATGTTCGACAAGGACGCCGCGATGCCGCCCTGCGCGGCCACGGTATGCGAACGCGTCGGGAAGACCTTGGTCACGCAGGCCGTGCGCAGCCCCTGTTCGGCCATGCCCAGCGTCGCGCGTAGCCCCGCGCCGCCGGCGCCAACCACGACCACGTCATATTCATGGGTTTCGTAAGCATATGCGGTCATGTTCAGTCCCTCAGAGCGCGAGCCGGATCAGCGCGTAAAGCCCGGTGGCCATCAGGCCGTAGGAAAGGCAGATGACGGCGATGATCGCCGCCTTGCGGGCCAGCCCGTGGACATAGTCCTCGATCAGGATCTGCGCGCCGTTCTTGAAGTGATAAAGGCCGGCCAGCAGCGTCAGCGCCGCGACGATGGCCGGGAAGGGCCGGCTGTAATAGGCCACGACCTCGGCATGCGGTGCGCCGAGGATGCCGCCGAAGGTGAAGATGAACAGCGGGATCAGGACCGCGAGGCCAACGGCCGAAACCTGCATATGCCAGTGATGGAGCGTCCCGGACTTGCCGGAGCCGAGCCCCTCGGCGCGCTTGCGGTCGGTCAGATAACGCATGACGGCCCCCTCAGAGAATGATGACGGTGATCAGGGTCAGAACGACAGACCCGATGATGCAGGCCCAGCCCAGCTTCTCGGCCGTCGGAATGTCGAGGCCGCGCCCGCTGTCGTAGTAGAGATGCCGGAGACCGGCGAGGAAGTGGTACCAGACCGCCCAGATCGAACCGAGGAAGACGAGCTTGCCGAACCAGCTGCGCAGAACCGCGTCGGCCGTGGCGAAATAGTCGGCGCTGGTCGCCGCCGCGAGAAGCCACCAGACGATCAGCAGGGCCGCCACGATCAGCGCGTTGCCGGTGATCCGGGTCAGGATCGAGGTGATCGAGGTGAGCTGCGGGCGGTAGATCTGCAGATGCGGCGACAGCGGACGGTTGCCCCGGTTGACATCGGCCATGGTCGGTCCCTCTCTTGTCTGCGCCACGCGGGCAGCGCGGAAACGCTTGCGGGCAGTCCCGTTCTTCATAACGCAAAAGCCGCCCATGTCACGCCGCGATTGCCGCGAAAGCGGCGATTCCCGGCGCGTTAGCGATAAAGATGGCTTTTGTGATCACGAGGTTTTTTAACGTGATCACAAATTCCGCCCCCCGGGGCAACCCCCGCCGGAATCGCGTCCGCCTTGCGCGGAAGCCTCGCGCATTAGTTGTGGTCAGCGCCGCGCCGCCCGATCATAGTGCAGGCGGGGGCGACGAGCGGTGAAGACACGATGACAATCAAGCGCGGCCTTGTCCTGCTGGCCCTTCTCCCCCTTTTCCTCCTCGCAGGCTGCTAGGAAAAGTTCGAATGGCGGCAGAAGATGACCGTCACGGTCGAGACGCCAGAGGGCGAGGTCTCCGGGTCGTCGGTCAGCGCGGTGAGCTGGCAGTAACAACTCGCCCGCTTCGAAGGGATGGGCTGGCACTACGGCGTGACGGGCGAGGCGGTGGTGGTCGAGGTCGCGCCGGGGAGCTATCTCTTTGCGCTGCTGGAGGGCGCGGGGACGACGGAATACATGGGGTTCGTGGCTCCGGCCTCGATTGCCGGGCGCGAAGGTCGGGTGATCGACCCGAGCTGTTCGACGAATTCCGCGACAAACGCGACCGCGCGGCGGGGGTGATCGTGGTGCCGGAGGTCGAGTACCCACTGATGGTGACCTTTGCCGATATTGCCGATCCGGCGAGCGTGATACTGGTGAACCCCGACGATCTGGCGGCAAGCTTCGGGCCGGGGGGGGCGGCTGAAATCGGTGACGCTGGAGATTACGGATGAGCCTGTGACGGAAGGTCAACTGGAGGAAGTACTCAATTGGTGGGACTCTCTATCAGTCCCGATTGGTGGAAGTCTCCAGAGACGTTACGACGATCCGCTCTACGGCCTTGGAAAATGGTACTTCAAGTCGGACTAGCGGTTGCGTCATTCGTATTTCCGCTCTCAAAAAAGGCATGCACTACTCCCCGCCAAACCCCACCGGCACCACGCGCTCCGGCCCCGTCGAAATCTGCCGCTCGGTCTCACGCCTCAGCTTCCTCTGCATCCGTTCGGGATATTCGTCGTAGTTCTCCGCCGTTACCACAAAGGCATTGCCGCCGGTCATCACGTTCCGGGCAAAATAATCCGGCAGCCCCGCATCATCCCCCCTTATCACCAGCGCGTTGACGGTGATCGCCAGCGCCTCCATCTCGGGCCGGATCTCCGCCGGTTCCGCCCCTTCGTTCGACCGCCCGTCACCCGAGATGTCCATCACCCGGCGCTTGCAGGCCGGGGCATCGTCGAAGACACGGGCGCCGAAGGTCATGGCCTCGCCGATCGCCGTCGAAAACTCCGTCCAGACACGCGGTGCCGTCTCGATCCGCGCGGCCAGCGCTTCCAGTTCCTCCCGCGTCGTCACCTGCGTCCATCCGACCGTCAGGTCCTGCCGCGACGCGCCGGTCCATTGCATCAGCGCGACGGTCGCCTGCCCGCGCACCAGCGCCTCCGAGACGACGCCATCGCGCAACCCCTCGGCCAGCCCCTCCATCTGCACCGCATATTCCCGTCGGTCGACGGAGCCGGAGACATCGACCGCCAGCAGAAGCGCAAGATCGCAGCCCGCGGCCGGAAGCGCGGGCGTCAGAGCAAGGAAAAGGGCGGCGGCGTGGATGCGCATGGGTGAAGCTTAGCGCCCCGCATCCCCGGGCGCGATCACAAAGGCATCAGCGCCCAGTAGTCGAGGTCCAGAAGCACGTCCGGCAGGTATTTGCCGTCCTCGCCCTTCAGCGCGAAGGGGGCAGCACCGTGTTTCACCGCCACCAGCCTGAGGCGGATCGCGCCGACGCCGGGCGCGGAGGTTTCGGCCTTGTCCAGAACTTCCGACCAGGCCCGCACCGTGTCGCCGGAGAAGAAGGGATTGGCATGGGCACCGGCGTTCAGAGCGACAATCATCTGCGCGTTGGCAAGCCCGTTGAACGACAGCGCGCGGGCAAGCGAGATGACATGCCCGCCATAGATCAGCCGCCGCCCGTCTTCGCGGTTGGTCGCGTCGAAATGCACCTTCGCGGTGTTCTGCCAGAGGCGCGTGGCGAGCATGTGCTCCGCCTCTTCCACAGTCACGCCGTCGACATGGTCAATCTTCTCGCCCACGGCGTAGTCGCCCCAGCGATGCGCCTCGCCGGCAAGGCCGAAATCGTAGCGCGTGAAGTCGAGCCCCGAGGGCACGACGAGGTCCGCCGCCGCCACGGTCGCGGCAAGCTCCGGCGCGACGGTTTCGGGCGCCGGGGCCGCGAGGTCACGCTTGCGCACCATTACCCAGCGGACGTATTCCAGCACCGCCTCGCCCGCCTGGTTCAAGCCGCGCGTCCGGACCCAGACCACACCCGACTTGCCGTTCGAGTTCTCCTTGAGGCCGATCACCGTCGATTCGGACCGCAGCGTGTCGCCCGGCCAGACCGGCTTCAGCCAGCGCCCCTCGGCATAGCCCAGATTGGCGATCGCGTTCAGCGAAATGTCCGGCACCGTCTTGCCGAAGACCGTGTGGAAGGCGATCAGGTCGTCCATCGGCGCCGCGGAAAGGCCGGAGGCACGGGCGAATTCGTCCGAGGAGTAGAGCGCGTGGCGCGCCGGATAGAGCGCGTGGTAGAGCGCCCGCTCGCCCCCCGAAACGGTGCGCGGCACCGCGTGGACGATCACTTCGCCCAGCGCGTAGTCCTCGAAGAAACGGCCCGGATTGGTCTTCATTGCTCTTCCTGCTGAAATCACTGTGCCGCCGGTCGCCGGCGCATCACGGATAGGTCCCGAGGAACGGGTTGTGGCCAAGCCAGATATGGATGGCCGCGATGATCGCGTAAACAGCAAGGGTGATCGCGACGCCGATCGCATCCGACCGGATGCGGCCCGGCGCCGGCGCGGCCCAGTCCTGCTGCGCGTTGATGAGAACGATCGAGGCCACGGCCCAGATCCCCAGCGTGCCGAAAAGCACGATCGAGGCCAGATCGCCGTTCACCAGCAGATGCGCGATGGCCCAGAGAATCACGGCCACGAGCATCGGGTGCCGGATCCGCGACCGCACCACGCCCTTGCTGTGCGGCACGCCGATGAGGAACACCGAGGCCAGCATCAGAAGGTTGTTGAGATGTCCCATCCCGGCCAGCGGCTCGTAGATGGCCTCTGTCTCGGCGCGGCGGTAGCCCACGACCATCAACGCGACAGAGGCGATGACCAGCACGCTCACCACCATCTTGCCCGGCATCTCGCCAAGACGCCAGCGAAGGCCGGGGGCCACGCGCTTGAAAAGATGCGCCGCGGTCCACAGGACCAGGCCAAGGATCATCACCGGCATTGCCGACCTCTCGTTCCGATTTCGTGCGGCGGCAGGGTTGCCCTAAACTGCGCGCTCCGCAATGGCTTCCGAACGCGCGAGGATCTGACGCGCGGTGGCGACATGCAGGTTCTCGACGATGCGCCCGTCGACGACGGCCACGCCCCGACCTTCGCGGGTGGCCTGATCGAAGGCCGCGATCTGGCGCCGCGCTAGGTCGATTTCGTCCTCTGACGGAGCGAATGCCGCGTTGGCGACCTCGATCTGGGCGGGATGGATCAGCGTCTTGCCATCGAAACCCATGTCACGGCCCTGTTCGCATTCGGCGCGCAACCCATCCGTATCCTTGAAAGCGTTGTAGACACCGTCGATGATGGTCCGCCCGTGCGCCTTGGCGGCAAGCAGGCAAAGCTGAAGCCCGGTCATCAGCGGCAGCCGGTCGGGTCTGAACCGTGTCCCGAGTTCCTTGGCGAGGTCGTTCGTGCCCATGACCATGCCGGCGAGCCGGGGATGCGCGGCGATAGCGGCAGCATTCAGCATACCGGCCGGCGTCTCCATCATCGCCCAGAGCGGAACGTCGGGGAACAGCGCGGCGACCGCCTCGACATCGGCGGCAGAGCCGACCTTTGGAATGAGCAGCGCGTCGATCTTCACCCCGCGCAACGCCGCGATGTCGTCCGCGCCCCACTCCGTGTCGAGCCCATTGATCCGCACGATCCGCGCGCGGGTGCCGTAATCCGTCTCCGCCAGCACGCGGATGAGGAGTGCCCGGGCGTTCGCCTTCTCATCCGCGGCCACCGCATCTTCCAGGTCGAAGATGATCGCATCGGCCGGCAGAGTCCGCGCCTTTTCCAGCGCGCGTTCACGAGCGCCGGGAATGTAGAGAACCGAACGATAGGGACGCATCCGGTCATTGGCAGCGGACATGACGAACTCCTCGCAACATTATTTCGCAAATGACCATAGGTTCGGCACATTCTTCAAGCCCAGAAATGCCGCAGCGCAGAATTTTTTGCGCCGACGCTGCGTAGGCTATCGCGCAACACTGCCCGCCGCGCCAGCCGCGTCCGCCCCGTTAACCGCATTTTGCGCTTCGGTCCCGAGGATCGGACCACCGCGCGCTGCGGGTTTCGCAATCGATTGGGCACCGCAATGAATCAGAAACTCTTCGCATTGTCGCTTGGCTTCGGCGGGCTGATCCTTGCCACGCACCACGCCTTTGCCAACAGCGCGCAGCAATGCGCCGGGCGCGAGGCGGTTCTGGCCGAACTGGTCGGCCGCTACGGCGAAACCCGCCATGCGATTGGCCTCGCCGGCACAACTGCCGTCATGGAACTTTTCGCCTCGACCGACACCGGGTCATGGACCATCACGGTGACTTCAGCGGACGGCACGACCTGCATCCTGGCATCGGGTCTGAACTACGAAGCGCTGGCAGAGGCCCGCCTCGCAGGCGGCCACGGCGCCTGACATCAGGCAAAAGCGGCCGACCAGAGATGCTTCGCCGAGATCAGGAGAAGCGCCCAGGTCACCAGCCGGAAAAACAGCACCTGCGGCACGACCCGTACGAACAAGACACCGGCAAAGACGGCGATCGCGGCCGGCACCGCGAGGAGCGCTGCGTTCTTCAGATTTCCCGGTGAAAGCTGGCCGAGCGCCCAGTAGGGCACCAGCTTTACCGCATTGATGAAGGCGAACAGCACTGTCGTGGTCCCGGCGAAAGCCGCTTTCGACAGCCCGAGCGGAAGCACATAGACCTGATAGGGCGGCGCCCCGGCATGGCTGACAAAGCTGGTGTAACCGGTAACGGCGCCCCAGAGAAGCCCCGGCCCGATCCGCGCCGGACGCGTCGCCACGCGTGCCGAACGAAGGATCAAACTCAGCGCAAAGGCCAGCCCGATCGCACCGACGATCCCCGTGATCAACCGCTCCGGGACCAGCGCGGCGGTCGCCCAGCCGAGCGCTACGCCGATCACGGCCGCGGGGGCGAGGATGGCCAGGACCCGCCGGTCGAAATCGCGGCGGTATGCATACAGCCCGAACATGTCCGACACGACATAGACCGGCAGCAGCAGTCCCGCTGCCGCGACAGGCGGGATGGCGAGCGCGAGAACCGGCACCGCCAGCATCCCCACGACCGGGAGCCCGCCCTTTGACAGGCCGACAAGGGCCGACGCGATGATTGCAACGGTCCAGAAGCCGGCGTCGGTCGTCAAGGTGTGTCCAGTTCCCGCAACAGGCGGATGGTGGAGCCTTCGCCGGCGTTGTTCGGATGCGGCCCCACCCGCATTGCACTGCGCGCCTGCCACGGGCGGGCATGGGCCGTGCCGCCCTTGAAGACAGCGAATTCGCACCCATCGAAGATATAGGGCGATCCGTCGACAATGGCGGCGGAATGCCATGGAACGAAGCAATCGGCGACCCATTCGGTGCCGTTGCCGATGATGTCATAGAGGCCGAACCGATTCGGCGGGTGGAGGCCGACCGGCCCGACCTCCCGCTCATCCCACAGGGTCGAGCACCCAACACAGGCGGCGTTGTCCGTTCCGACCTCGTCGCCCCAAGGATAGGCCGTCGCAGCCCCGGCGCGCGCGGCATATTCCCACTCCGCCTCCGACGGCAGCCGGTAGTGCGCGCCGGTTCTGGCGCTGATCCAGGCCGCATAGGCGTCAGCGTCGTGGCGGTCGACGCCGGTCACGGCGACGGCGGCCGGATCGCAGCCCGCGCAGTCGATGGGACGCGCCGGGCGCCCGGTGATCTGTTCCCAATCCGGCGCCGCCTGCGCCCGGTTCCATTCGGCGAACGTCGCTTCATACCGGCCCAGCGCGAAGGGATGTCCGATCCTGACCAGTCGGCGCGGGCTTTCGCGGATGGCGTTCCTGATCGCACGGCGGCCGAACCGCATCTCTTTAACGTGGTCGTAGCGTCCGCTTTCGAACAAGGGAGAGCCGATGAGGAACACCCCGGGCGGAATTTCCACCATCTCCGGGCAGTCGGTGCAGTCGCGGAACACGCGTCCCTGCGCGATCCCGGCGCCGGCCGGCTGGCGCAGCGGCATGATCTGCGACGCGACGAACAAGGCAGCCGATTTCGGCCAGGAGAGCGGGCGCGACACGTCGCCTTCCGCCACCGCGCGGTCAAGATCGCGCAGCGCCAGGATCGCCCCGCCCCATGCGATCGCGATCGCGAGAGCCGTGACCCCGGCGATCCAGACGACCGCCCGCAACATCCTACGTATCCACATGCGCCTCTCCGATGCGGGGCGCTGCCCGCCGCGCGGACAGCACTACCGTCTGGCGTCGTTTCTGCCTAGCAAAATGTCGCCGCGCCGCAGCAGGCTTGCGTGATCGGTCCCGAGCGATTACGCAAGGCGCCGGAATTCACCTCACTCACCTGGACCCGGAGACCCATCATGGCCAGACCCAAGATTGCCCTTATCGGAGCGGGACAGATCGGCGGTACGCTCGCCCATCTCGCCGCGATCAAGGAACTCGGCGACGTCGTTCTCTTCGACATCGCGGAAGGCACGCCGCAGGGAAAGGCGCTCGATATCGCCCAGTCCGGTCCGGTCGAGGGCTTTGACGCGAACCTCAAGGGCGCGAACGACTACGCCGACATCGCCGGCGCCGATGTCTGCATCGTGACCGCCGGCGTGCCGCGCAAACCGGGGATGAGCCGCGACGACCTTCTCGGCATCAACCTCAAGGTCATGAAATCGGTCGGCGAAGGCATCAAGGCGCACGCCCCGGACGCCTTCGTGATCTGCATCACCAACCCGCTCGACGCCATGGTCTGGGCGCTTCAGCAGTTCTCCGGCCTGCCGGCGAACAAGGTCTGCGGCATGGCGGGCGTTCTCGACGCGGGCCGCTTCCGTCACTTCCTCAGCCTCGAATTCAACGTCTCGATGAAGGACGTCACCGCCTTCGTGCTCGGCGGCCACGGCGACACGATGGTGCCGCTCGTCCGCTACTCGACCGTCGCCGGCATCCCCCTGCCGGACCTCGTCGAAATGGGCTGGACCACGCAGGAGAAGATGGACGCCATCGTCCAGCGCACACGCGACGGCGGCGCTGAGATCGTCGGCCTTCTGAAGACCGGCTCGGCCTTCTACGCGCCCGCCGCCTCGGCCATCGAGATGGCCGAAGCCTATCTCAAGGACCAGAAGCGCCTCCTGCCCTGTGCCGCCCATGTGGATGGCGCCTACGGCCTTTCGGGCATGTATGTCGGCGTGCCGACGATCATCGGCGCCGGCGGGATCGAGCGTGTCGTCGATATCAAGCTGAACAAGGACGAGCAGGCGATGTTCGACAAATCCGTCGACGCCGTGAAAGGCCTCGTCGCGGCGTGCAAAGGTATCGACCCCTCGCTCGCCTGATACCCGCTTGCATCCTGAAGGAAGGCGCGCCACTGTCCGGTGGCGCGCTTTTTCTTTCGGGATTTCATCAATGTATCGCCATATCCTTTCCGCCATCGTTCTTTCGGCAACGCTTTCCACACCCGCGTCGGCAGCCGACGTGTCTGCCCTGATCCGTGACCGGGGACTGGCCGCGGCGGAGGCCGAGCTTTCCGCCGCGATCGATCCGAACGAGCGTTTCGCGCTGGCCGGCGTCACCTTCCTGCGCGCGATCGAGGAGCTTTGGCAGGCCCGCTGGCGCTACGGCCTCACCCAGCCCGGGATGGTGGCGCCGCTGATGGATACCGAACTTCCCGCCAATCCGGCGCCGGAACCGCTGGCGCCGGACACGTTCAATATCGCCGCCGAGAACCTTATCGCCGGAATGACGCGCGCCTCCGATATCCTCGCGACCCTGCCGCCCGATACCGATCCGGCCTTCACCGTTTCCGTTCCCGACCTCTGGTTCGACGTGAACGCGAACGGCGCACGCGACGCGGGCGAGGACTTTTCCGAACTCGCGCTCCAGACACTTCTCAGCCGCTGGCAGGTACGGCGGCTCAAGGAAGAGCTGGAGGCCAATCCCGACGCGCCCAATCCGCTTAACGCCACGGTCCGTTTCGATGCCGCCGACGCCGACTGGCTGCACGCCTATACCCACCTCATGCGGGCCACGTCCGAGGTGATCCTCGCCTTCGATCCGGCGCCGGAAATTGCCCGGACGCTCGACCTGCACGCGGCGCTTGCGGCACAACAGGGTGCCGGTTCGGGCGCCGTGACCGACGACATGATCGCGCTGATCGAGGCCGATATCCGGCGCTCCAATCCCGACATGAGCGACGAGGAGGTGGCCGAGCGCGTGGACCAGCTTGTCGCCGAAATGACCCGCCTGCGCGCAGAGGGCGCGTTTGGCGGCCGGCGCGATCAATTCGGCACCTTCGCAGACATCGCCGCGATCGTCATCAACACACTTGGCCATCAGCCAGACGCCAAACGCATCGGTCGCGCGCGCGGCCATCTGCTCGAAATGGTGCGCCTCAACCGCGGGTTCTGGCAGAAGGTCGCGCTCGAAACCGACGACGAGGCGGAATGGATACCCAACGCGCTGCAGAAGGCCGCGCTCGGCTTCGAACTGCCCGAGGGGGTGGACGAGAGCTGGCTCGCCGTTCTCGGCGACGGCGAGCGGGTGCTGAAGGGGGAGCTTCTGGTCCCCTACTGGCGCTTCGCCCCCGGCCATGGCGTCGATCTCGGCGCGTGGATCGACGCGCCGGCCCCGGTCGACATCGTCGACTGGATACAGGGAACGGCCGCCCTGCCCCATGCGCGCAAGGGCCAAGTGATGACCACCGCGAACTGGCGGCAGTTCTCGTTCCTGGTCCAGGGCCGCGCCGGATTGTTCGCGATTCTCCTGAATTGACAGCCGTCCGCCGCCGATTCCCCCAAATGTGATCACACTTTTTCTGGCTGTGATCACAAAATGCCGATTTCTGCCCCGGATGCCCCCTGCCACGCATTAATCGTTTCGCGGCGGCCCGTATCTGTGCGATGACCGGCACCATACCGAACGCATACGGGGAAAAGCGATGAACATCCACGAATACCAGGCCAAGGCCCTTCTGCGCAGCTACGGTGCGCCGGTGTCGGACGGACGCGCGGTGCTCCGTGCCGAAGAGGCCAAGACTGCGGCGGGCGAGATGGACGGGCCGCTCTGGGTCGTGAAGGCGCAGATCCATGCCGGCGGCCGCGGCAAGGGCAAGTTCAAGGAAGCCGAGGCCGGCGAGAAGGGCGGCGTCCGCATCGCCAAGTCGGTCGAGGAGGCAGCGACCGAGGCGCGCAAGATGCTGGGCCGCACGCTCGTCACGCACCAGACCGGCGCCGCCGGCAAGCAGGTCAACCGCATCTATATCGAAGATGGCTCCGACATCGCGCGCGAACTTTACCTCGCGCTGCTGGTCGACCGTCAGTCCTCCCGCATCGCCTTCGTCTGCTCCACCGAGGGCGGCATGGATATCGAGGAAGTCGCGGCCAAGACGCCCGAGAAGATCCTCTCGTTCTCCGTCGATCCTGCTTCGGGCCTCAGCGATTTCCACGGCCGCCGCGTCGCCTTCGCCCTCGGGCTGGAAGGCGGTCAGGTCAAGCAATGCGTGGCGCTGATCAAGACGCTCTACAAGATCTTCGTGGAAAAAGACATGGAGATGCTGGAGATCAACCCCCTGATCGTGACGCCGGACGGCCAGCTCAAATGCCTCGACGCCAAGATGGGTTTTGACGGCAACGCGATCTACCGCCACCCGGACATAGCGGCCCTGCGCGATGAGACGGAGGAAGACCCGAAGGAACTCGCGGCCACCAAGTTCGACCTGAACTACATCGCGCTCGACGGTGAGATCGGCTGCATGGTCAACGGTGCGGGCCTTGCCATGGCGACGATGGACATCATCAAGCTTTACGGGGCCGAGCCCGCCAACTTCCTCGATGTCGGCGGCGGCGCGACGAAGGAAAAGGTGACCGAGGCCTTCAAGATCATCACCTCTGACCCGAACGTGAAGGGCATCCTCGTCAACATCTTCGGCGGCATCATGCGCTGCGACATCATCGCCGAGGGCGTGATCGCGGCGGTGAAGGAAGTGGGCCTCAAGGTGCCGCTGGTCGTGCGGCTTGAGGGCACGAACGTCGAGAAGGGTAAGGAGATCATCAAGGGCTCCGGCCTCAACGTCATCGCCGCCGACGACCTCAAGGACGGGGCGCAGAAGATCGTCAAGGCCGTCAAAGGATAACCGTAGGGCGGGGTTCACCTCGCCTTTGTCCCGAACCCACGGCGGGGTGAACCCCGCCCTACGGAGAAAACGAATGTCCGTACTCGTAGACAAGAACACCAAAGTCATCTGCCAGGGCCTGACCGGCTCGCAGGGCACCTTCCACACCGAACAGGCCGTGGAATACGGCACGAAAATGGTCGGCGGCGTGACGCCCGGCAAGGGCGGGCAGACCCATATCGGGCTGCCGGTCTTCAACTCGGTCCACGAGGCCAAGCGCGCAACCGAGGCCAATGCCTCCGTGATCTACGTCCCGCCCCCCTTCGCGGCGGACAGCATTCTTGAAGCGATCGACGCCGAAATGCCGCTCATCGTCTGCATCACCGAGGGCATCCCCGTCCTCGACATGATGAAGGTGAAGCGCGCGCTCGAAGGGTCGAAATCCCGGCTCGTCGGCCCGAACTGCCCCGGCGTCATCACGCCGGGCGAATGCAAGATCGGCATCATGCCGGGCCATATCCACAAGAAGGGCTCCTGCGGCGTCGTCTCGCGCTCGGGCACGCTGACCTACGAGGCCGTGAAGCAGACCACTGACCTCGGCCTCGGCCAGTCCTCGGCCGTGGGCATCGGCGGCGACCCGATCAAGGGGACGGAGCATATCGACGTGCTGAACATGTTCCTCGACGACCCCGAGACCCAGTCGATCATCATGATCGGCGAGATCGGCGGCAGCGCCGAGGAGGAGGCCGCCGAGTTCCTCGCCCAGCAGAAGAAGAAGGGGCGCTGGAAGCCGGTCGCGGGCTTCATCGCGGGCCGTACCGCCCCTCCGGGCCGGCGCATGGGCCATGCGGGCGCAATCGTCGCCGGCGGCAAGGGTGGCGCCGAGGAAAAGATCGAGGCGATGAAATCCGCAGGCATCGTCGTCGCGGACAGCCCGGCGACGCTCGGCGAGGCCGTGCTGAAGGCGATCGGTTGATTACCGCGCCGCCCCGGTCCACGCTGGGGCGGCGTATGGGAGGGTAACGGGAATGCCGATCTTCCGAATTGGCGACAAGCTTCACTACTACGCGCACGTCCCGAAATGCGGCGGGTCCTCGGTAGAGGCGTATCTGAGGACGCGCTTCGGCAGCCTTGCGTTTCTCAACACCCGCTATCTGGACCTGCCCGAGGACAGTCGCTGGACGCGGTCCTCGCCGCAGCATGTGGCACTCGCCGATCTCCACCGGCTGGTACCGGCGGACTGGATCGCCTCGTCCTTCGCCGTCGTGCGCCATCCGGTCAAGCGGCTGGTCTCGGCCTTCCAGTTCCAGGTCGAGGTCGAGGGGACCGTCGCGGCACTCTGGTCGATCGACGAATGGTTCGACGACTGGCTGAAATGCGCCGGGGCCGAACCGTTCCGCTATGACAACCACCTGCGCCCGCAATCCGAGATCGTGCCCGAAGGGGCGACGATCTTCCGGCTGGAGGACGGGCTCGACGCGCTCGTCCCGCATCTCGACACGCTCGCCGGCAACAGCGAGGGCCCGCGCCGGATCGCGGCCGAGAACGTGCGCAAGAAGGCGATGGGGCCGGATGCGAGCCGCCTCAAGCCTTCGCCCGAAACGCTGGCGCGGATCGGCGTCTACTATGCCGAGGATTTCCGGCGTTTCGGCTACGGGCTCCAGGAGGGCGCAACCGCCGAGAAGCCAACACCGCCACGCAGCCTGATCGGGCGGTTGACCGACACATTCGGGGGGAAACGGGCATGAGCAAGACCCGCCTCCCTTCAACGACCGCGAACGCGGTCCAAACCCATGATGACAGGAGCGGCCTTTCGGGCCGGATGAGATCATGACCGAACAATCCCCCAACGACCAGTTCCACGCTTCTTCCTTCCTGCAAGGGGCGAATGCCGAATATGTCGAACAGCTCTATGCCCGCTTCGCCAATGATCCCGGCTCGGTCGACGCAACCTGGGCGGCCTTCTTCCGCTCGCTGGGCGACGCGGAAAACGACGTGCGACGCGAGGCGAAGGGTGCGACCTGGGAGCGGCGCGACTGGCCGCCGGTGCCTGCGGACGAACTGACCTCGGCGCTGACCGGCGAATGGCCGATCGCGGCGAAGGAGATGAAGGGCGCCGCCGACAAGATCAAGGCGAAGGCCGCCGATATGGGCGTCGTCGTCAGCGACGATCAGGTCAAGCAGGCGGTTCTGGACAGTATCCGCGCGCTGATGATCATCCGCGCCTACCGGATCAGGGGCCATCTGGTCGCCGATCTCGACCCGCTGGGAATGCGATCCGAGACGCCGCATCCGGAGCTTGATCCGCGTTCCTACGGGTTCGCCGAATCCGACATGGACCGGCCGATCTTCATCGACAAGGTTCTTGGCCTCGAACATGCGTCGATGCGCGAGATCATCGAGATCGTGAAGCGCACCTATTGCGGCACCTTCGCGCTGCAATACATGCATATCTCGAACCCCGAGGAAGCCGGCTGGCTGAAGGAGCGGATCGAAGGTTTCGGCAAGGAAATCCAGTTCACCCGCGAGGGGCGCAAGGCGATCCTCAACAAGCTGGTGGAGGCCGAGGGCTTCGAGAAGTTCCTGCATGTGAAATACATGGGCACCAAGCGCTTCGGCCTTGACGGTGGCGAGGCGCTGATCCCGGCGATGGAACAGATCGTCAAGCGCGGCGGAAATCTCGGCGTGCGCGACATCATCATCGGCATGCCGCACCGGGGCCGCCTTTCGGTGCTGGCCAACGTGATGGGCAAGCCCTACCGGGCGATCTTCAACGAGTTCCAGGGCGGCAGCTACAAGCCCGAGGATGTCGACGGCTCAGGCGACGTGAAATACCATCTCGGCGCCTCGTCAGACCGCTCATTCGACGGCAACAGCGTCCATCTCTCGCTGACCGCCAACCCGTCGCATCTTGAGGCGGTGAACCCGGTGGTGCTGGGCAAGGCCCGCGCCAAGCAGGCGCAGCTCAACGACCGCGACCGGACGCAGGTCCTGCCGATCCTTCTGCACGGCGACGCGGCCTTTGCCGGACAGGGTGTCGTAGCGGAATGCTTCGGCCTTTCCGGCCTTGTCGGTCACCGCACCGGCGGCACGATGCATATCGTGGTCAACAACCAGATCGGCTTCACCACCGCTCCCCACTTCTCGCGCTCCTCTCCCTATCCGACCGACATTGCCTTGATGGTGGAGGCGCCGATCTTCCATGTGAACGGCGACGATCCCGAGGCCGTCGTCCACGCCGCGAAGGTCGCGACCGAGTTCCGCCAGAAGTTCCACAAGGACGTGGTCATCGACATCTTCTGCTACCGCCGCTTCGGTCACAACGAAGGCGACGAGCCGATGTTCACCAACCCGGCGATGTACAAGAAGATCAAGACCCACAAGACCACGCTCCAGCTTTACACCGAGCGTCTGGTCAAGGACGGCCTGATCCCGGAAGGCGAGATCGAGGACATGAAGGCCGCCTTCCAGGCCCATCTCAACGAGGAGTTCGAGACCGGCAAGAACTTCAAGCCGAACAAGGCCGACTGGCTGGACGGCCGCTGGTCCCATCTCGACCGCGAGGGCGAGGAATACTCGCCCGGCAAGACCGCGATCACCAAGAAACTACTGGCTGAGATCGGTACCGCCCTGACCCGCGCGCCGGAAGGCTTCGACATCCACAAGACCGTCGCCCGCCAGCTGGAGAACAAGGCCGAGATGTTCAAATCCGGCAAGGGCTTCGACTGGGCGACGGCTGAGGCTTTGGCCTTCGGGTCCCTCGTGACCGAAGGCTTCCCGGTACGCCTTGCCGGGCAGGATTGCACCCGCGGCACGTTCTCGCAGCGCCATTCCGCCTTTATCGACCAGACGACAGAGGAACGGTACCATCCGCTCAACCACATCAAGGCCGGTCAGGCGCGCTACGAGGTCATCGACTCGATGCTCTCCGAATACGCGGTGCTTGGCTTCGAATACGGCTATTCGCTGGCCGAACCGAACGCGCTGGTGATGTGGGAGGCGCAGTTCGGCGACTTCGCCAACGGCGCGCAGATCATGTTCGACCAGTTCATCTCGTCGGGTGAATCGAAGTGGCTCCGCATGTCGGGCCTCGTCTGCCTCCTGCCGCACGGGTTCGAAGGGCAAGGGCCGGAACACTCTTCCGCCCGTCTCGAACGGTTCCTGCAGATGTGCGCTCAGGACAACTGGATCGTGGCGAACTGTTCGACGCCCGCAAACTACTTCCACATCCTGCGCCGCCAGTTGCACCGGACCTTCCGCAAGCCGCTGATCCTCGTCACACCGAAATCGCTGCTGCGCCACCCGATGTGCATTTCGGATGCCGAAGACTTCACCACCGGTTCCACCTTCCACCGCGTCCTCTGGGACGATGCCCAGAAGGGGCATTCGGCAACGAAGCTGAAGGCCGACGACAAGATCAAGCGCGTCGTCATCTCCTCCGGCAAGGTCTACTATGACCTTCTGGCCGAACGCGACGCGCGCGGCATCGACGACGTCTATCTTCTGCGCCTCGAACAGTTCTACCCGTTCCCCGCGCAGTCCGTCGTCAAGGAACTCGGGCGCTTCAAGAACGCCGAGGTGATCTGGTGCCAGGAAGAGCCGAAGAACCAGGGCGCCTGGACCTTCGTCGAACCGAACATCGAATGGGTCCTGACCCGGATCGGCGCCAAATCCGAACGCCCGCGCTATGTCGGCCGCGCCGCTTCCGCCTCGCCCGCGACCGGCCTCGCCTCGCGCCACAAGGCAGAGCAGGAGGCGATCGTCAACGAAGCCCTGACACTGGAGGCCAGCCGCCCATGAGTATCGAAGTCCGCGTTCCCACGCTGGGCGAAAGCGTGACCGAGGCGACCATCGCGACCTGGTTCAAGAAGCCCGGCGACATGGTCGCCGTCGACGAAATGCTGTGTGAACTGGAAACCGACAAGGTGACCGTCGAAGTGCCCGCGCCCGCCGCCGGCCGCCTCGCCGAGATCGTCGCGAAGGAGGGTGAGACCGTGGGCGTGAACGCGCTCCTCGCCCAGATCACCGAAGCCGGCGCTGCCGGCCCCGAAGCCACGACCCCCAAGAAAGGCGCCGCCGCGCCGACAGCCGAAGAGGGCAAGATGTCTGGAAAGAATACCGATGTAATGGTGCCGACCCTCGGCGAAAGCGTGACCGAGGCGACCGTCTCCACCTGGTTCAAGAAGGTCGGCGACACCGTCGCGGTCGATGAGATGCTGTGCGAGTTGGAGACCGACAAGGTCTCGGTCGAGGTGCCCTCGCCCGTCGCAGGGCGTCTGGCCGAGATCGTCGCCCCCGAAGGCACGACCGTCGATGCCAGGGCCCGCCTCGCGGTGGTGGCCGAAGGCGCCGCAGGCGAGGCCGCGAAACCCGCCGAGCGGGCCGAGGCCGTCGACTCGCCCGGTGCCGGGCCGGAAACCGTCACCGAACGCAAGGATGTCGAAGACGCGCCCTCGGCCAAGAAGGCCATGGCCGAGGCCGGGCTTTCCGCCGATCAGGTCACCGGCTCCGGCCGCGACGGCCGTGTCATGAAAGAGGACGTCGCCAAAGCTGCTGCCGGTGCCGCGCAGGCCGCGCCCGCCGTCGCCTCTGCCACCCCGGCTCCGGCGGCCGCCCCCCGCGCCCCGGTCCCGGCCGAGGATGCCGCCCGCGAGGAACGGGTGAAGATGACAAGGCTAAGGGCCACCATCGCCCGCCGCCTCAAGGACGCCCAGAACACCGCCGCCATGCTCACGACCTATAATGAGGTCGACATGTCCGCGGTCATGGACATCCGCAACACCTACAAGGGCGATTTCGAGAAGAAGCACGGCGTCAAGATGGGCTTCATGGCCTTCTTCGTGAAGGCCTGCTGCCATGCGCTGAAAGAGGTGCCCGAGGTCAATGCCGAGATCGACGGCGGCGATGTCGTCTACAAGAACTTCGTCCATATGGGCGTCGCCGTCGGCACGCCCACCGGCCTCGTCGTCCCCGTCGTGCGGAACGCGCACGAGATGGGCTTCGCCGCCATCGAGAAGACGATCAACGATCTCGGTGTGAAGGCCCGTGACGGCAAGCTGACGATGGGGGACATGCAGGGCGGGACCTTCACGATCTCGAACGGCGGCATCTACGGCTCGCTGATGTCCTCCCCGATCCTCAACCCCCCGCAATCCGGCATCCTCGGCATGCACAAGATCATGGAGCGGCCGATGGTCGTCGGCGGCCAGATCGTCGCGCGCCCGATGATGTATCTCGCCCTCTCCTACGATCACCGGATCGTGGACGGGAAGGAGGCGGTGACCTTCCTCGTCCGCGTGAAGGAGGCGCTGGAGGATCCGCGGCGGCTCCTGATGGATCTCTGAGGTCGGGATGGCGGACGGCGCCGCATCGGAAGAGGCCGCGCGTGTCGCGCGGTCGCTGGGGCTCATGCCCTTCTCCGCGGCGCTGGGCGTCGAGGTGATGGCGGCGTCGGCGGAGGGCGTGACGCTGGAGGCGCCGCTCTCACCCGCCTTCGAGGCGCCGAAGGGCGCCTTCGCGGCGAGTTCGCTCGGCGTGCTGGGC